>NZ_JAADJI010000008.1:0-378597 GCF_036283065.1 Pseudomonas moraviensis subsp. stanleyae | reverse complement strand
ACGAGTGAAACGAGGCTGCGATCTTTTGATCTTTGAAGCAGAGTCAAAAGATCGCAGCCTTCGGCAGCTCCTACAGGGGAGATGTGCACGGCGTTATTTCAGGTTGCCGCTGAGGAACTGCTTCAGCCGTTCGCTTTTCGGGTTGCCCAGCACTTCTTCCGGCGCACCTTCTTCTTCCACCAGACCTTGATGCAGAAACAGCACCTGATTAGACACCTTGCGCGCGAAACTCATTTCGTGGGTGACCATGATCATCGTCCGGCCTTCTTCGGCCAGGCCCTGAATCACTTTCAACACCTCGCCGACCAGTTCCGGATCGAGTGCCGAGGTCGGTTCGTCGAACAGCATCACTTCCGGTTCCATCGCCAGGGCCCGGGCAATCGCCACACGCTGTTGCTGGCCGCCGGAGAGAAATGCCGGATATTGATCGGCCACCCGCGCCGGCAAACCGACCTTGTCCAGATAACGCCGGGCACGATCGTCGGCCTCCTGTTTGCTGCAACCCAGCACCCGGCGCGGCGCCATGGTGATGTTTTCCAGCACGGTCATGTGGCTCCACAGGTTGAAATGCTGGAACACCATCGCCAGCCGCGTGCGCAGGCGTTGCAGTTCATTGGCGTCGGCGACGTGCATGCCGTGGCGGTCGGTGACCATGCGGATCGCCTGGCCATCGAGGCTCATGGCGCCGTCATTCGGTTGTTCAAGAAAATTGATGCAGCGCAAAAACGTGCTTTTGCCCGAGCCGCTGGCGCCGATCAGGCTGATCACGTCGCCGGTTCTGGCCTTGAGCGAAACGCCTTTGAGCACCTGATGATCGCCATAGCTTTTGTGCAGGCCTTCAACGGTCAGTTTGTACATGGACGAGCATCCTCAAGGCGAAAGTAGGTAGCCGCTGCGATAGGCTTCGGCGCCCGCGACGTGGGCGATGACCATGCCGGCAGTGGCCATGCGTCGCAGCGAGCGCGCATACAGCAGGCCGGCGGCGGTGCAATGAATAGGGGTGACCTTGTCGTGGATCGGGTCGATGATTTCGGCGATCTGCTGCCCGGCTTCCAGGTATTGGCCGGGCGTGGCGCAGTACACCAGCAGGCCGCCGACTGGCGTGGTCACCGGTTCGACACCGGCCAGCGGTGTGGCCGGGTACGGCAGCGGCGGTTGCGGCTTGGTCTCGCCGACGATGGCGTCGAACTGGATCAGATAATCGATCAGCGCCTGACAATCGCGGCTGGCCAGTGGGTGATTGACGTCGCCCTGGCCGCGCAATTCGACGGTCACCGAAAAGCTGCCCAGCGGAATCTCGAAGTGCTCACCGAAGCGCTCGCGCAATTGCCACCAGAGCAGGGTGAAGCATTCATCGAATGACTGCCCGCCGGAATCGGTGGCGAGCAGGCTGGCCTGCGCTTCGATATAGCGCGCCAGCGGCTCGACCTGCGGCCACGCCTCGGGCGTGGTGTACAGGTGCACCACCGATTCGAAGTCGCAGTGCAAGTCCAGCACCATGTCGGCATCGCAAGCCAGGCGTTGCAGGGTCAGACGCTGGGATTGCAGTTGCGTGGTCGGCTTCTGACGGTCGAGGGCGTTGCGCAGGCTGGCCCGGATCAGTTCAAGGTTGTGCTGCGCATCATCATTGAGTTGGCCTTCGATGGCGTTGCCGATTTCCTCGCTGAGGTCGACGAACCAGCGATTGAAGTTCTGCCCGCTCTCCAGTTCGTAACGGCCCAGCGGCACGTCCATCAGCACCTGTTCGAGGCCGACCGGGTTGGCCACCGGCACCAGGACGATTTCGCTGCGCAGGCGGCCGGCGGCTTCCAGCTCGGCCAGGCGCTGCTTGAGGTGCCAGGCGACCAGCATGCCCGGCAGTTCATCGGCGTGCAGTGAAGCCTGGATGTAAACCTTGCCCTTGGCCTGCTGTGGGCCGAAGTGGAAGCTGTGAATCTGCCGTGCGGTCCCCGGCAGCGGGGCCAGCAAGTCATGGATCTGGTGGCGCATTGTTATCTCTTTATTTTTGAAGCCAGTGCTAGTGAGTCGGCCCGAGGAAGGCCAGCCAGCGGCGTTCGGCGAGGCGGAACAGGCCGACCAGCGCAAAAGTGATGGTCAGGTAGATCAGCGCGGCGATGCCGAACGACTGGAAAGTCAGGAACGTCGCGGAGTTGGCGTCCCGCGCGACTTTCAGGATATCGGGAATGGTCGCGGTGAACGCCACGGTGGTCGAGTGCAGCATCAGGATCACTTCGTTGCTGTAGTAAGGCAGCGAACGGCGCAGTGCCGACGGCATGATCACGTAGGCGTACAACTTCCAGCCGGTCAGACCGTAGGCCTTGGCCGCTTCGACTTCGCCGTGGTTCATGCTGCGAATCGCCCCGGCGAAGATCTCCGTGGTGTACGCGCAGGTGTTGAGGGCGAAGGCGAGGATCGTGCAGTTCATCGCATCACGAAAGAAGCTGTCGAGGATCGGCTGTTCGCGCACGGCGGCGAGGCTGTAGATACCGGTGTAGCAGATCAGCAGCTGGATATACAGCGGCGTGCCCCGGAACAGGTAGGTGTAGAACTGCACCGGCCAGCGGATGTAGAAGTGCGGCGAAACCCGGGCGATCGACAACGGAATCGAAACGATGAAACCGATGCAGATCGACGCGGTGAGCAGCCACATCGTCATCGCCAGCCCGGTGATGTTCTGGCCGTCGGTATAAAGGAAGGCTTTCCAGTATTCCTGCAGGAGTTCGATCATCGTACGGCCTCCCGGGCACCGGCGGCGTAGCGGCGTTCGAGCCAGCGCAGGATGAAGTTCGAAGCACTGGTGATCAGCAGATAGATCAAGGCGGCGAGGACCAGAAAGTAGAACAGTTGATAGGTGCTTTTACCGGCGTCCTGGGCAGCCTTGACCAGATCGGCCAGGCCAATGATCGACACCAGCGCGGTGGCCTTGAGCATGACCATCCAGTTGTTGCCGATGCCGGGCAGGGCGAAGCGCATCATTTGCGGAAACACCACGAAGCGAAAGCGCTGGCCGCGTTTGAGGCCATACGCAGTGGCGGCTTCGACCTGACCACGCGGTACCGCGAGGATCGCGCCCCGGAAAGTTTCGGTGAAATACGCGCCATAAATGAAGCCAAGCGTCAGCACGCCGGCGCTGAACGGGTCGATCTCGATGTATTCCCATTCCATGTAGTCGGTCAGCGTGGTCAGCCAGGTTTGCAGGCTGTAGAAGATCAACAGCATCAGCACCAGGTCCGGCACGCCGCGAATCAGCGTGGTGTAGAGCTGCGCGGGCAGGCGCACCAGTTTGACTTTCGACAGTTTGGCGCTGGCGCCGAGCAGGCCGAGCAACACGGCCACCAGCAGCGACATCGCCGATAATTTGATGGTCATCCAGGTGCCTTGCAGCAGCAAAGGGCCGAAGCCCTGCAGACTGAACGAGGCCAGCCCCAGATTTTGCAGGAGGGTTTCAAACATAAATCAGCAACCTGAGCGGATGGAAAAGGCGCCCATCGAGGATGGGCGCCGAGGCATTATTTGCCGCTGTACAGATTCAGGTCGCCAAAGTGTTTCTTTTGAATCTCGGCGTATTTGCCGTCGTCGTGTAACGCTTTGATACCTTTATCCAAAAGTGCTTTCAGCTCAGTGTTACCTTTCTTGATACCGATAGCCGTTTTGGCTGGCAGCAATTCGCTGTCCACCGGCTGGCTGACTTCGTAGCCTTCACCTTTTGGCGACTTGAGGAAACCCAGCTCGGCTTGCAGCATGTCCTGGATTGCTGCGTCGAGGCGGCCGGACGTCAGGTCGGAATACACCTGATCCTGGTTCTGATAGGCCTGGGTTTTTACGCCGGCCTTGTCCAGCACGGCTTTGGCATAGGCTTCCTGAATGGTGCCCTGCTCATAGCCTACGGTTTTACCTTTCAGCGACGCGACGTCTGCGCTCAGGCCGGAGCCCTTCTTGAACACGTAAGCGGTAGGGCCGGAAAACAGTTCGCTGGAGAAGTCGATGACCTTCTCGCGCGCCGGGGTCACGGTCATTGACGAGATCACACCGTCGAACTTGTTGGCCTTGAGGCCCGGAATCATGCCGTCGAAGTCGCTTTCGACCCACTTGCACTTGACCTTCAGTTCGGCGCAGATCGCGTTGCCCAGGTCGATATCGAACCCGACCAGGCTGCCGTCGGCCGCTTTCGACTCGAACGGTGCGTACGAAGGGTCAACGCCAAAGCGCAGCTCTTTGTATTCCTTGGCCAGCGCGGAGCCGGCGGAAATGCACAACGCCAGTGCAGAAAGGGTCAGCAATGCTTTTTTCATTATTCAATCCCTAAGAACCAATATGAGCGCTTGTGGCGCAGAATTATTGTTACTGCAACGCTTACGACCTATAGAAAGTAGCAATTTCCGAACCAGAGTGCCGAACAGGTGTTTTAAAAGGTTCAGTAAGAAGGGGCAAGGGCAACCGGATGCCCAGAAATGGGCGCAGCGTTTTCCTTGCACCGTTTGCGAGCGCACGTTGAGTTGATCGCCGCCATTACTGTGGCGAGGGAGCTTGCTCCCGCTGGAGGGCGAAGCACTCCTGAGCGTTTATCCTGCAATATTCGGGTTGCAGACTTTGCGACTGCTGCGCAGCCGGGCGGGAGCAAGCTCCCTCGCCACAGGGTTTCGCTCAGGCGAGTAGATCTTGCAGGGTGGCGAGGCTGTCGGCTTCTTCGACGGTCTTGTCCTTGCGCCAGCGCAGCATGCGCGGGAAGCGCACGGCGATGCCGCTCTTGTGGCGGCGCGACAGGGCGATGCCTTCGAAGCCCAGTTCGAATACCAGACTTGGTTTCACGCTGCTCACCGGGCCGAATTTCTCCACCGTGGTCTTGCGCACGATGCTGTCGACCTGGCGCATCTCTTCGTCGGTCAGTCCCGAATAGGCTTTGGCGAATGGCACCAGCGAGCGCTGGCTGGATTCGGGCGGGCCGTCCCACACAGCGAAAGTGTAATCGCTGTACAGACTGGCGCGGCGGCCATGTCCGCGTTGTGCATAAATCAACACCGCGTCGACGCTGAACGGATCGACCTTCCACTTCCACCACACGCCCATGTCCTTGGTCCGGCCGACGCCATACAACGAATCCCGCGCCTTGAGCATCATGCCTTCGACGCCAAGTTTGCGTGACGCCTCGCGCTGGCGGCCGAGGTCGAGCCAGTCTTCGCCGGTCAAGACAGGAGAGGGCAGCAGCACCGGGCTGTTGCAGCGCGCGATCACCTCCTCGAGTTGCGCGCGCCGTTTCACTTGCGGCTGATTACGCCAGTCTTCGCCCTGCCATTCCAGCAAGTCGTAGGCGAGCACCACCACCGGCACTTCTTCAAGAATCTTCTTATCGAGCGTCTTGCGACCGATGCGTTGTTGCAGCAGGGCGAACGGTTGCACTGCCGGCGGTTGATCGGATTGCGGATCGAAGGCATCTTCGGTGGTCGGGTGGGTACTCTTCCATACGACGATTTCGCCGTCGATTACCGTGCCGTCGGGCAAGCCGTGCACCAGCACGTCGAATTCAGGGAAGCGCTCGGTCACCAGTTCCTCGCCGCGCGACCACACCCAAAGTTTGCCGTCGCGCTTGACCACTTGCGCACGGATTCCATCCCACTTCCATTCCACCTGCCAGTCGCTGGCCGGGCCGAGCAGCGCTTCGAATTCCTCGACCGGTTGCGCCAAGGCGTGGGCGAGAAAAAACGGGTAGGGCTGGCCACCGCGTTGGGCGTGTTCGTCGGCGGATTCCGGGGCAATCAGTTTCAAGTAACTTGCTGCGTTCGGCCGGTTCGACAGATCGGTGTAACCGACCAGCCGCTGAGCGACACGTTTGCTGTCCAGGCCAGCCATTGAGGCGAGTGCGCGGGTGACCAGCAACTTCGATACGCCGACGCGGAAACTGCCGGTGATCAGCTTGATGCACAGCATCAGGCTCGGCCGATCCAGTTGCGCCCAGAACATCGGCAGCTGCCGCGCCAGATACTCCGGCGTTTCACCGCGCAGTGGCAGCAGCTTGTCTTCGATCCATTCGGCAAGACCGGCCTCGGAGCTGTGCGAATTTTCCGGTAGCACCAAGGAAATCGTCTCGGCCAGATCGCCGACGGCTTGATAGCTTTCTTCGAACAGCCACGGCTCCAGCCCGGAGACTTCCACCGCCAGCTCACGGAGGGTGCGCACCGGCACCAGCTGTCGCGGCCGTCCACCGGAGAGGAAATACACCGCCCATGCGGCATCTTCGGGCGCGGCCTGCGCGAAGTAGGCCTGCATCGCCGCCAGCTTGGCGTTGCTCGACGTGGTGGCGTCGAGTTCGGCATATAACTCGGCGAAGGCTTTCATGCGGGCGTCTCGGCAACGGTGGGTTCGGCGGCGATGTTGTCGTCCTCGTCATCGCCGTATTCGGTGGTGAAGCCTTGGGCGTCGAGGCCTTGCTCGCGCAGATGGCGCACGAGCACACCGATCGAGCCGTGGGTGACCATGACCCGTTCGGCGCCGGTCTGGTTGATCGCCCAGAGCAGGCCGGGCCAGTCGGCGTGATCGGAGAGGACGAAACCGCGATCGACGCCGCGCCGCCGCCGGGTGCCGCGCAGGCGCATCCAGCCACTGGCGAAGGCATCGCTGAAATCGCCGAAACGGCGCATCCACGTGCTGCCACCCGCCGACGGCGGAGCAATGACCAGCGCCTGGCGCATGATCGGATCGCTTTTTTTCACGTCGCCTGCGTAAATCGTCGGCGGCAGGTACACGCCGGCATCGCGGTAGACCCGGTTCAACGGTTCGACCGCGCCGTGGCTGAGGATCGGCCCGAGGGTTTCGTCGATGCCGTGGAGAATTCGCTGGGCCTTGCCGAAGGAATAGCAGAACAGCACGCTGGCCTTGCCGGCGGCGATATTGGCCGCCCACCACTGGTTGATTTCGTCGAATATCTGCGCCTGTGGCTGCCAGCGATAGATCGGCAGGCCGAAGGTCGATTCGGTAATGAAGGTGTGGCAGCGCACCGGTTCGAATGGGGCGCAGGTGCCGTCCGGCTCAACCTTGTAATCGCCCGACGCGACCCAGACTTCGCCGCCGTATTCCAGACGCACCTGCGCAGAACCGAGGACATGCCCGGCCGGATGAAAGCTCAGAGTGACCCCGTGGTGGGTCAGGCGCTGGCCGTAGTCGAGGGTTTGCAACTGGATATCCTGACCCAGACGCGCACGCAGAATCCCGGCGCTGGCGCTGCTCGACAGGTAATGCTGGTTGCCGGTGCGCGCGTGATCGCCATGGGCATGGGTGATCACCGAACGCTCGACCGGCCGCCACGGATCGATATAGAAATCCCCGGCGGGGCAGTAGAGACCTTCAGGTCGGGCAATAACAAGATCCATGTCGTGACCGGAATGGGGGGCTTGTTAGCTATGAGGCGGGTGTGAGGCTGGAAGTTCGATTGGCTTTAAAGCGCTACCCTCACCCCAGCCCTCTCCCGGAGGGAGAGGGGGCCGACCGAAGTGTCTGGCGAGATACATCGACCTGGGGGACCGAGTTGACTATGGATCCGGCACAGCCTTGAGCCTGATCCAATGTTGGATTCACCTCCCTCTGGTAGAGGGGCCGACCGAAGTGTCTGGCGAGATACATCGACCTGGGAGACCGAGTTGACTATGGATCCGGCACAGCCTTGAGCCTGGTCCAATGTTGGATTCACCATCTCTTTTTCAGGTCGGCGCAAGACCCGAGCATCCCCCAATCAGTCCCCTCTCCCTCCGGGAGAGGGTTAGGGTGAGGGGCTGTTGATCTTCGCTCTATTTTCCAGGAGTCAGGGTCAACCGCGTCTTGCCATACACCCGATCAAAGTTCTGCGGCTGCATCGGCAAGCCGATGTACTGACCCTTGAGCCACGCATCGATCCCGTTCAGATAATTCGGACTCAGCGGATTGCCTGACTGCCCCGTTCCGTTCTGTGCCATCAGCGGCTCGCTCTGGCCGAAGTCGACGATAAAACGCATCGACGGCGCACGCGTCGTGACGAAGTCCTGACCCCAGGCAAACGCCGAGGTGTTCAGGGTTGTGTGATCGCCACCGGCCGCCAACGGACCGCGAACGGTCTGGCCATTGCTGTTTTTCCATGCATAGCTGTGCAATTTGCCCCACTGCCAGGCGCGGTGATCGCCGCCCAATTGACTGTCGCCGGCAGTGATTGCCGCAGCGAGGCTGCGGGCGAGAATCACGGATTTGTCTTCCTTCTGCGGCGTGCGCAGGTCATCCCAGAACGGACTCTCTTCACGACCCAACAGATGATCGGCCTGCGCCGCGTAGGACAGATCGCCATTGGCGACAAAGGCTTTCCACGCCGGGCTCGACTCAGGCCCCAGTTCATCGAGGAAAATCTGCGTCATGCTTTCCTGCAAAAACAGTTCGTAGATCGCCGCATCCGCCGAGGTCGGGCTGAGCTTGCCGTCGAACGCCATCAAGCGCGTGAAGGCTTCGCGGGCCTTGCTGCGTTCGGCTTCCGGCAGTGCGTCAATTGCCTGCTTCAGCGGTTGCTTCATGCCTGGTGCTTCGAAGACTTTTTTCAGCTTGGCGGCGAACGTGGTGGTCTGGTCGTACTGCATGGCGATCACGCTGCGGCTGTCATGCTTGCCGCTTCCAGCCATTTCGGCCAGGCGTTCGCCGCGTTCCGGTGCCGCCCAGGATTTCGACAACTGCATGCCGTAACCGTCGGGAATCACGCGCTGGTTGGCAGTGCCGAGCCAGCCTTGGGCCGGATCCTGATCGTAGGGATGCAGCATCGGGTCGGCGTAACCGTCCCAGTCGTAGCGACCGTCCCAGCCCGGCGAGGGCAGCAGGCCTTCGCCTTCGCGACGGTTGGGGAAGCGCCCGGTGACTTGCCAGCCGATATTGCTCGCATCGGCAAACACCAGATTCAGGGTAATGGCGCGGATTTCGCGGCTGGCGTCCGAAGCGCGCTCGACGTTTTGCGCGCGGGTCAGATCGAAGAAGGCATCCAGGGTTTTGTCGTCGGTGAAATTCGGTGTCTGCAACGCGAGTCCGAAACCGCTGCCCTGCGCCGCTGCCTGGGCACTGTTGAGCAGCGCGCCGTGGCGGGTTTCGTAAACGGCTTCGCGAATCGGTCGCTGGCCTTTGACGAAATAGGTTTCGTTGCGCACACCCAGCGGCTGCCATTTGCCGTTGACTTCATAAGTGAGGCTGCTGCCCTGACGGCGGATTTTTTCGAGGAACAGATCCTGGTTATCGCCGAGCACGCTGGTCATGCTCCACGCCACTTTGCCGTTGAAGCCGCCGAGCACCATTGGCAAACCGGCCACGGTGACGCCGGCGGCCTGATATTTCGGCGCGCGGATCTGCACGAAACTCCACAGCGACGGCGCGGCCAGTGGCCCGTGCGCATCGCTGGCCAGCAGGCTCTTGCCGCTGCGGCTGCGTTGCGGGGCGATCGCCCAGTTGTTCGCCGTCGGCGTGGCGAGCAGGTTCAGCGCCGCCAACTGCTGGCTGGCGCTGCTCAGTTCTGTCAGGCCGGGAATCTGTCCGTTGAGCTTGAGGCCTTGCAGCTTGTCGGCTTCAGCCACTGGGAGGTTTTCATCAGGCGCCGACGGGCTCAGCCAGGCGAGTTTGTCAGTGGTCACGGTTTGCGCGAGCACCAGCGACTGGATTTCCTCCGGCAGGTTGGCCGACTGGCTGAAATTCAGCAGGGCAAAAATCAGCGCCGAATCTTCCGGTTTCCAGTATTCCGGCTTGTATCCGCTGGCGGCGAGGTCGCCCGGCAACTTGTCGGCGTAGCGGAACAGGTAGGCATTGACGCCCCGTGCGTACACCTCGAAGAAGCGTTTGAGCCGGGGCGACGAGGCCTTGTACAGCTCGCCGGCACTCTTCTTCAGATTGACCGCGCGCATGTAGCGGTCAGCATCGAGCATCGACGCCCCGGACAACTCCGCCAGACGGCCCTGGGCCAACAGGCGCAGGGTGACCATCTGATTGATGCGGTCGCTGGCGTGGACATAGCCGAGGCTGAACAGCGCGTCATGGAAGCTGTTGCTCTCGATCAACGGCATGCCCATCGCATTGCGCCGCACCGAAACGTTCTGCGCCAGGCCCTTGAGCGCTTGCACCCCGGAGGTCGGCGGCAGGCTGTCCTGGGCGTTCCAGGTCTGGCAACCGGACAGGCCGAGGACTCCGGCCACTGCTGCGGCAACGCCGAACCGGGGAAGAAAATGTGTAAGGGCTGGCGAGGCCATGGCGAAGCTCCTGCGGGGGTATAAGGCTGGGGGCGCAATAAAGCCGCTACGTTAGTGACGGCGCGAGGGCCGCGCAAGCGGGGCGAGTGGTTATTTGTGCAGTTGTCGGCTGATCGGTCAGAGCTGTGACAGTTGCTTGTGGGAAAGAGCTGATGTTGAACTGCGGAATGAGTCCCGAGACCTGTCAGGAGAAAGATCGCTATGGAGCTTCAAAGCAACGCTGCGCTGATCATCATCGACCAGCAGAAAGGCATTCTGCATCCGCGTCTGGGGCGGCGGAATAATCCTCAGGCCGAAGAGCGAATGCTTGAGTTATTGGCGCTGTGGCGGCGGAGCGGGCGCCCGGTAATTCACGTGCAGCACTTGTCGCGCTCGCCTGATTCGGTGTTCTGGCCCGAGCAGTCCGGGGTCGAGTTCCAGCCACGCTTTGCGCCGCAGGACGGTGAATGGCTGATCCAGAAAGACGTTCCGGACGCGTTTTGCGCGACCGGGCTGGAAGGGCGGTTGCGTGACGCCGGGATCGGGCAACTGATCATCGTCGGTGTAGCGACCAATAACTCAGTTGAGTCGACGGCGCGCACCGCAGGCAATTTGGGGTTCGATACGTTTGTGGCGGAGGATGCGTGCTTCACCTTCGACAAGGCCGACTATTTCGGCACGTTGCGTACCGCTCAAGAGGTGCACGGGATGTCGCTGGGGAATCTGCATGGGGAGTATGCGACGGTGGTCGGCTCTTCGCAGATTCTGGCGGCGGGCTGAAGTTTTGTAGTGGAGGCGCCGCCGCCTTCGCGAGCAGGCTCGCTCCCACACGCGACCGCATTTCGTCAGAAGGAATGCAATTCACAGTGGGAGTGAGCCTGCTCGCGAAAGCGGTGTGTCAGGCGGCAACAATGTTGAATGTGCGGGCCCCATCGCGAGCAGGCTCACTCGTACAGGAGATCGGAATGCGGTCACTGTGGGAGCGAGCCTGCTCGCGAAGGCGATGTATCAGGCTAAGAATATCTCCGCCGAGAGCATCAAGCGCCGTGGCACTTCTTGAATTTCTTGCCGTTGCCGCATGGGCAAGGGTCGTTGCGGCCGACGTCTTTCAGGGCATTGCGCACCGGTTCCTGGTGGGCGTGGCCGCAGTTCGGGCCGTGGACATGGCCATGGTCGTGATCGTGATGGTGGTCATGATCGTGGTTGCAGTCAGGGCCATGGACATGGGGTTGTTGAGTCATCGAGGTCACTCCGGAGTTAGATCGGCGGGGATTATCACGCCATTGCGCTCAAGGTGCACGTAGTGGGCGATGAATAAACCGGTTTCCATTTCCCCTTGCAATCGATAGGGAATCTGCTGGTTCGGATTCTTCAGCAGTTTCACCACGTGTTTGACCTTCGGCCACAGATTGGTGCGGATCGGCACTTTGAAGTAAGCGCTGCGCTTGGGCCCGACGGTAAACCAGTGCTCATGCTCGCCCTCGGTCAGCAGGATATCCGCCAGATGGATGCGGTATTCCAGGCCGCGCACGGTCAGATCGCTGTCGTTGGGATTGTCGACGCGAAAGTGCAGGATGAATTTCTGTTCGAGCAGTTTGGCCCGCACCACCTCGACCTTCACCAGATGCACGGCCGGCTCGACGCTGTCATCGCTGAACCACGAGGCACAGCCGCCGAGATTTACGATCAGCATCAACAGCAGGAAATGTAATGTGCGCCGACGACCGAGCATGGTTGTACTCCCTTTGTTGCCAGTCTAGACGCTAAAAGATCGCAGCCTGCGGCGGCTCCTACAGATTGACGCTAAATCCCATGTAGGAACTGCCGCAGGCTGCGATCTTTTGATCTTCAGTTCAAGCGCCGAAGTAACCCGCACAGCACTTCTTGAACTTCTGCCCGCTGCCACACGGGCAGCCGTCATTGCGACCCAGCTTCATCTGCACCGTCGGATCGATGAAATACCAGCGTCCGGCGTTCTGCACGAATGATGAGCGCTCGCGATGGCTGTGCTCGCCCTGGCTGTCGTGCCAGCGCGCAGTGAAGGTGACGAAGGCGTGCTCCGGCTGGCCGCCGAAGACTTCGGAGCTTTCGACCTCAAGACCGAGCCAGGTGCTTTGCGCACTCCAGTCGCTGATCGATTGTCGGTTCAATCCCGCTTGCTGGGCGGGCAGGGTAGTCGCCACCAGATAATCGACCAGGCCCAGCACATATGCGCTGTAGCGCGAACGCATCAAGGCTTCGGCGCACGGCGCCGGATGGCCTTGGTGATAAGGGCCGCAGCAGGCGTCCAGCAGATTGCCGCTGCCGCAAGGGCAAATGGCTGTACTCATTGCATCACCACCAGTATTTCCCGAAGTTTTCCGGATTGGCCCAGAAGCGAGAATTGAGCCAGTCGGGGACTTGTTTGTAGTCAAGCAGATCGTAAGTGAACAGCGTCAGCACCTGCGCGTCGCGCTGGAAACGCTCGCTGGCCTGCAGTGCCAGCGAATAGAAATCGGTTTCCTGCCAGCCGCTGGCCGCCAGATCCGCCAGCACCGCGATGCGACTGGCGTTGAGATTGCGGATGCCGCCCAGCAGATTCAGGCCGTCGCGCTTGGGCAAATGTTCCAGGCAATCGACTACCAGCGCCAGATCGAAGCGTTGCGCGGCGAGTTTGACGGGCAATGCCCCGGGCGCCGCATGGGCCACCACCGTTTCGGGGTGGGCCTGCTTGAAAGCATCCAGGGCCGGAAATTCGCTGGCGCCGATCAGCAGCAATCGCGCCGGGGCATAGCGATCCAGCAAAGCGGCCAGCGCCTGTTGCGGCGTGCGCGAAGAAATGGCGACGTTCATCGAAGCTCCTCAGTCAGACCGCCAAGACTAGCCTGCCAGACGGCGGCGGCAAAGCGCCCGGTTGCGTCGCTTTGCGCCAAAAGAGCTGAACCCCTGTGAACAGGGTCGCAAACAGCGGTGGCCTATTGCTGGCGGAGATTAAAACTCCGGTCTTTACTCCCTGAATCGGTTTCAAGCCGATCCCTCAGGAGAAAACTAGATGAGCATAGTTCGGACAGCATTACCCTTGGTTCTGCTAACCAGTGTGTTGACTGGTTGTGCAGGTTTGCAGAAAACCGACTGGCCGACCTGTGCGGCGGTCGGTGGTGTGGTCGGCGCCGGTCTCGGTGCAACGGAAAGCGCTTCGTGGGCCGGTTATGGTGCGCTGATCGTCGGCGGTACGGCGGCGGCTTACTGCTGGGTGCATGGTGATGGTGACGAAGACGGCGATGGTGTGCCGGACAGTCGCGACAAGTGCCCGGGCACGCCAAAAGGCGTGCAGGTCGACGCTGACGGTTGCCCGCCACCAACGCCTGCGCCAGTGGTCGAAGAAGCGGTTGTGGTCAAGGAAGAAACCATCGTCATTCGTGATGTGCACTTCGAGTTCGACAAAGCCACGCTGACCGGCCCTGACAAGCAAGTGCTGGACAAGGTCGCCGATCGCCTGAAACAGGAATCCTCCACCGCACAATTGACCGTGACCGGTCACACCGACAGTGTCGGCAGCGATGCCTACAACAAGAAACTCTCGGATCGGCGTGCGCACTCGGTGGTGGAATACCTGATCCAGCAGGGCGTGCCACGTGCCAGCTTCGTTTCGGTGTCGGGCCTTGGTGAAAGCCAGCCTGTCGCTGACAACAAGTCGGCCGATGGTCGCGCGCAGAACCGTCGTACCGAAATCAAAATCGTCCGCTAGCCCCTCTCGCATCCGCGGCTTGTGCAGTCGCGGATGCGGGTCTTTACTCCTGAGTAACCGGTATGGGCCGGTACACAGGAGCGTTCACAAATGCGTGTTTTCTCAAGGTCCGTCTTGCCGGTGCTGCTGCTTGGCAGCTTACTCACCGGTTGTGCCACTCACAGCGATGGCACCGCCCCCCTCAATCAACGTACGTGGCCGATCTGCAGCCTGCTTGGAGGCCTGGTCGGTGGCGGTCTTGGCGCCATTGAAAGCGCTGGCTGGGCCGGCGGCGGCGCGGCATTGGGCATCGTCACCGGCGGGCTGATCTGCTACGCGCAGGACGGTGACGAAGACAGCGACGGCGTGTTCGACCGTCGCGACCGTTGCCCGGACACGCCGGAGAACACCGAAGTCGATCACCGCGGTTGCCCGCGGCCGCAATATCCAGTCGCGGAAAAACCGGTCGAACCTGCGCCGCAAACCGAAGTGATCACCTTGAGCGATGCCGGCAACGTCCTGTTCGACTTCGACAAGTCCGATCTGACCCCGGCGGCAAAAGCCCAGCTCGACACTTTGATGGACAAGCTGCGCAATGCCGATGTGGTCAGCATCAAAGTCATCGGGCACACCGACAGCAAAGGCTCCGACGCCTATAACCAGGCATTGTCGGAACGCCGTGCCAGCAGTGTCGCTGCGTACCTGCTGAGTCAGGGCCTGGCGCCGAACAAGCTCACCAGCGAGGGCCGAGGCGAGAGTGAACCGGTAGCCGATAACGCCACCGATGAAGGTCGCGCGCAAAACCGCCGCGTCGAGCTGCATATCAATCGTTAGGAGGGGTCTGTAGTACGCAGGCTAGAGCCGCCGGGGCGAGATCGTCGCCCCGGCGGCCATTTCATCAGCGTTTGCACAAAATTCATTTTTCCCTCTGGCTTATCCCACGCAGAAGCCGGTACTGTGCGTGCAAAGAATAATTCGCAACACGGGGGAGCGTATGAAGGTTTTCTGGGGGCTGGGGCGTTTGCTGACCCTGCTGTTCTGCTGCGTGGTACTGGCCAATCAACTGGTGCCGTTTGTCCATCCGCTGCATCTGCTGGTCAATCTGGCCGGCGCTCTGTTGTTGCTGATTCATGTACTCGAAGTGCTGCTGTGCAATCGCAGTCTCAAGGGGCGTCCGCATCCCTGGCGTGATCGTGGCCGCATTCTGTTGTTCGGCGTTTTCCATCTGCAAACCATCCCGGCCCCGGCCGCTCCGGAGGCTTCTTCCCATGCGTAAACTCTGCCTGCTCGCTGCATTCATCAGTCCGCTGGCCTGCGCCCAGGTGGTCACCGTGCAAAGCAATTCGCTGATGCGCTTGCCCAATACCACCAGCACTCTGCAACTGGAGAAGCTGGAAGTCGCCGATTACGGCACCTTGCTGATCCCGTCCAACGTCACCGAATTGACCATCGATGAACTGCGCCTGGGTCACGAGGCGCGCATCGCCATCGTTCCGGCTGAACAGGCGCTGGAGATGAAGGTGAAACGCGCCGAGTTGAGCGACGGCAGCCAGATCACCGCACGCGGCGCCCCCGGCACTTATGAAAAAGCTGCTCGCGCCGGACGCAATCTGAATCTGCAATTTCAGGCCCTGAGCGCGCCGCAACTGACCGTCGATGCCCGTGGCGGCACCGGCGCGCCGGGTTTCGTCGGGCTCGACGGCGGCAACGGTGAAGATCCGGGCTGCACCTATGGCTCCGCCGGCCACGGTGCCGATGGCAGTGACGGCAGCGATGGCCAGCCAGGCGCGCCGGGTGCGCTGGTGCGCCTGGCCGTGCCCCGGGATTTTCCTGCCGAGCTGATCAAGGTCAACGTGGCTGGCGGTGCCGGCGGCCCGGCGGGTGTCGGTGGTAAAGCAGGGAAGGGCGGCAAATCCAAGGGCTGCCTGGTGTATCGCGCCGATGGCGGCAAGAACGGCAAGGCCGGGGCTGATGGCCAGCCTGGGCCGACAGGGGCGGCGGGTGCGGTAACCGTGCAACGTCTCTAAAGAACGACATTACTCGACTGTGGCGAGGGAGCTTGCTCCCGCTGGGCTGCGAAGCAGCCCAAAATCAGCGGGTTTGTTTCAACCAGAACAAGCGCGCGGTCCGGATCAGGGCCGCTGCGCGCCCCAGCGGGAGCAAGCTCCCTCGCCACAGTCAGTATCTGTCCTGATTGACAAGATGCTGCCTAGAACATCGGCCGAGCCGCAGCCACCGCCACCAGCACCACCCCGACCAGCAGATTAAGCCCCACCACCCGCCGAATCCGCCCCAGCACCGCCGCACCCGCCGGCCAATCCTTCGCCTCCACCGCCTTGCGCAACTCCGGCAGCATCAACCCCTGAATGCGGATGAACAGCGCGGTCATCACCACATACAAACCGATCATCACCTGTACGTACTTCGGCGCAGTCTCGAAGCCGACCTGTTGCAGATGCAACATGCCCACGCCGCTGATCGGCAACAGGATCACTGCCACCCAGACCCAACGGAAAAAACCTTGAAACACTTCCACCCACAGGGTCAGGCGAGCGGGGCCGTCCAGAGCCTTCACAGCCGCGGGGCGCAAGACCATCCAGGCGAAAAACATCCCGCCGACCCACACCAGAGCGGCGAGGACATGCAGGGGATAAACGAGGCTAAAAGGTGTCATTCGGGCACTCCGTTCTGCGCAGGATCGATTAGGCAGGTATGATAGCCGGCGAACCAAACTACTGAAAATTTATCCAGCGTTTTTAGCGCCCGACACTCAATGATCAGCACTGAACTCAAAACCACGATCCAGGGCGCCTATACGCGTTTTCTAGAGGCCAAGAGCCTCAAGCCGCGTTATGGCCAGCGCCTGATGATCGCCGAAATCGCCAAGGTGCTCGGTGACATCGACACCGACGACGAAGGCCGGCGCAGTGGCGACCCCGCGATTGTCGCGGTGGAAGCCGGCACCGGTACCGGCAAGACCGTGGCCTACAGCCTCGCGGCGATTCCCACGGCGAAACTGGCCGGCAAGCGTCTGGTGATTGCCACCGCGACCGTCGCCCTGCAAGAGCAGATCGTTTACAAGGACTTGCCCGACCTGATGCGCAACAGCGGGCTGAATTTCAGTTTCGCCCTGGCCAAGGGCCGTGGCCGCTACATGTGCCTGTCCAAGCTCGACATGCTGCTGCAGGAAGGCCACGCGCAAACCGCCACCGCGCAGCTGTTCGAAGAAGAAGGCTTCAAGATCGAAGTCGACGAGGCCAGTCAGAAGCTGTTCACCAGCATGATCGAAAAGCTCGCCGGCAATAAGTGGGACGGCGACCGCGACAGCTGGCCGAACGCACTGGAAGACGCCGACTGGGCGCGCCTGACCACCGATCACAGCCAGTGCACCAACCGGCATTGTCCGAACTTCGGCCAGTGCGCTTTCTACAAGGCCCGCGAAGGCATGGGCAAGGTCGACGTGATCGTCACCAACCACGACATGGTCCTGGCAGACCTGGCATTGGGCGGCGGCGCCGTGCTGCCGGATCCGCGCGACACCATTTACGTGTTCGACGAAGGCCACCACCTGCCGGACAAGGCCATCGGCCACTTCGCCCATTACACGCGCCTGCGCTCCACCGCCGACTGGCTGGAAACCACCGCCAAGAACCTCACCAAACTGCTCGCCCAGCACCCGTTGCCGGGCGATCTCGGCAAGCTGATCGAGCAGGTGCCGGAGCTGGCGCGGGAGATCAAGACCCAGCAGCAGTTCATGTTCACCGCGTGCGAGCAGATCGCCGATTTCAAACCCGGCGAAGACGTCGAAGGCCGTGAGCGCCCGCGTCATCGCTTCGTCGGCGGGGTGATTCCCGAGGACATGCGCGAGATGGGCATCGAGCTGAAAAAAGGCTATTCGCGCCTTAACGACCTGTTCCAGCGCCTGACCGACCTGCTCAAGGAAGGCATGGATGGCGAGGTCAATATCGGCATCGCCAGCAACCAGGCCGAAGAATGGTATCCGCTGTTCGGCAGCCTGTTGTCCCGTGCTTCCGGCAATTGGGAGCTGTGGACCGCGTTCACCGCCGAAGACCCGGAAGACAGCCCGCCCATGGCACGCTGGCTGACTCTCGCTGAAAGCGGCTCGCTGTTCGACATCGAGGTCAACGCCAGCCCGATTCTGGCGGCGGAAACCTTGCGTCGCAGCTTGTGGAATGTCGCTTACGGCTGTCTGGTGACTTCGGCGACGCTGACGGCGCTGGGCACTTTCGACCGTTTCCGCATGCGCGCCGGTCTGCCGAAAAAAGCCGTCACGGCGGTGGTGCCGAGCCCGTTCCATCATGCCGATGCCGGCGTACTGCGCGTGCCGGATCTGAAAGCCGACCCGCGCGATGCCGCCGCCCACACGGCAGCGATCATTCGCGAACTGCCGGATCTGGTCGAGGGTTCCCGGGGCACACTGGTGCTGTTTTCCTCGCGCAAGCAGATGCAGGACGTATTCGACGGCCTCGACCGCGACTGGCGCAAACAAGTGTTCATTCAAGGCAACCTGTCGAAACAGGAAACCCTGAACAAGCACAAGGCGCGGGTCGATGGCGGTGATTCCAGCGTGCTGTTCGGGCTGGCCAGTTTTGCCGAAGGTGTCGATTTGCCGGGCGCTTATTGCGAGCACGTGGTGATCGCCAAGATTCCGTTCTCGGTGCCTGACGACCCGGTCGAGGCCGCGTTGTCGGAGTGGATCGAGGCGCGCGGTGGCAATCCGTTCATGGAAATCTCCGTGCCCGATGCCTCGCTGAAACTGGTTCAGGCCTGCGGCCGTCTGCTGCGCACCGAAGAAGACCGCGGCACTATCACCTTGCTTGACCGGCGTCTGGTCACCCAGCGCTACGGCAAGGCGATCCTCAATGCGTTGCCTCCTTTCCGTCGTGAAATATCCTGAGACACGGGTGGGCCGAATGGCCCACCGCGTTGTCTATCTCTCTGCCACCGCTTTTCCACTGGCCTTGACTGGTCGTTAGGGAGAACTCCGTTCTTATGATCCGCCGTTCGTTGCCCACTGTTTTCGCCTTGATCTTTGCCGCGCCGTTGCTGGCCGCGCCCGCCGGTCAGCAGACGCTGTTCAACTTCGTGCGTCCGGCCGATGTGGTCAAGGTCGCTACCGAAAACGCCGATCTGCCGCAGGCCAATGCCGAACAGACCGCAGAAGGTGAAGTGCTGCGTCGGGTGACGTTCAACCCGGTCGCCAAGCCAACCTTGCGCCTGACACCGCAGACTGGCGCCTGGGACTGGTCGCAGTCGGGCATGATGACTCTGCGTCTGCAGAGTGCGATGAACTGGGCGGTGACGGTTTATGTGCAGATCCAGAGCAACGATGGTCGCACCCTGGTCAGCCGCGTCGATCTGCCGGCCGGCCCCGCGCAAACCTTGCTGGTGCCGCTGGTGGCTTCGACGCCGCTGAGTCAGGGCATGAAGGCCGGACCGCCGATGCCGATGATCGTTGATGGCCAGCGCATTCTGCTGGCCAGCAGCACGGGCGAGATCGACCGCAGCCAGGTGGTTTCGGTGAGTCTGTCGATGGATCAGCCGAAAGTTGCGCAGAGCCTGTTGCTCGAGCGGTTCGGCGTGCAGGACGGCGAATCGGTAACCCAGGCGGTGTATGGCAATCTGCTCGATGCTTACGGGCAGTCGACCCGCAGCAAGTGGCCGGAAAAAGTCAGCAGTGACGAGCAGCTGAAAAGCGCCGCCAACAAAGAGCAGCAGCAACTGAACAACTGGCTGGCCGAGCGCGAAAAGTCCTCGCTGGACAAATTCGGCGGCTGGAACAAGGGCCCGGCATTCAAGGCCAGCGGGTTCTTCCGCACGGAAAAACGCGATGGCCGCTGGTATCTGGTAACCCCCGAAGGCCATCCGTTCTACTCGCTGGGTGTCAACACAGTCAGCCCACAGGTCAACCAGACCTACGTGGCTGGTCGCGAGTACATGTTCGAATCACTGCCGAAGAACGACGACCCGCTGGCTGCGCATTTCGGTGAGGGTGACAACCGTGGCGGCAATGGTGCCGATCAGGGGCGTGGCTACGGCAATGGCCGCTGGTACAACTTCTATGGCGCCAATCTGCAACGCCTGTACGGTGAACCGTGCAAACCGGACAGCGACAACAAGGCCGGGATCGCCGAAGCGGCGAAGGCGGGCGCGGCTGAGGCCGGTTCGGTGCAGGCCACTGAATCCGCAGCGGCGGCTGCCGAACCGAAGTCGGGTATTGCCGAAGCGGCGCAGACCGATGCGGTGCAAGCGTCCAGCGCGCAAACCGCTCCGTGCACAGCCACGATTGATGAAGAACGCTGGACCCGGCATACCCTTGATCGGCTGCAAGCCTGGGGTTTCAACACCGTCGGCAACTGGAGCGCGCCGTCGCTGGCGGATGCTGAACGTGTGCCGTACACCTTGCCGCTGTCGATCGTCGGTGATTACGCCAGCATCAGCACCGGTAGCGATTGGTGGGGCGGCATGCCGGATCCGTTCGATCCGCGTTTCGCCATGGCCACCGAGCGCGCCGTGGCCATTGCCGCCCGCGATCACCGTGACGATCCGTGGCTGATCGGTTATTACGCCGATAACGAACTGGCCTGGGCCGGTCCCGGTGACGATCCGAAGGCTCGCTACGCGTTGGCCTATGGAACGTTGAAAATGACCACCGACGTGCCGGCCAAACGCGCTTTTCTCAAGCAATTGCGCGACAAGTACCGCAATCAGGCCGGGCTGTCCAAAGCCTGGGGCATCGACCTGCCGGCATGGGAATTGATGGAAGACCCGGGCTTCGTGCCGCCGCTGCCCAATCCTGAGCATCCGGAGATCGAAGCGGATTTCAAATACTTCCAGAAGGTCTTCGCCGATACTTATTTCAAGACCATTTCCGATTCGCTGAAATGGCACGCGCCGAACCAGATGCTGCTGGGCGGTCGCTTCGCTATCAGCACGCCTGAGGCCGTGGCGTCCTGCGCGCAGTATTGCGATGTGTTGAGCTTTAACATGTACACGCTTAAGCCGCAGGACGGTTACGACTTCGCCGCGCTGGCAGCGCTGGACAAACCGGTGCTGATCACCGAATTCAACTTCGGCTCGGCCGACCGAGGCCCGTTCTGGGGCGGCGTGACGCAATTGGCCAAAGAAGAGGATCGCGGCCCGGCCTATGCCAATTTCCTCAAGCAGGCCCTGAGCGAACCGTCGATTGTCGGCGTGCACTGGTTCCAGTATCTCGACCAACCGGTGACCGGCCGGTTGCTCGACGGCGAGAATGGCCATTTCGGACTGGTCGGCGTCACCGATCTGCCGTATCAGGGATTTGTCGAGGCAGTGCGCAAAAGCAATTTGCAGGCGCTGGAGCAGTTGGGCAAGGAGGCGCAGAAAACGCCGGCTGCCGAGGTTGAAGGCGGGCGCAAGGCCGAGGCTGGCAAGGCGGCGGGGGCTGCGCAGGCGGGTGGGCATTCGGGGAATGGTCATTAAGGCGTGACGCCCACACAGATCGCAGCCTTCGGCAGCTCCTACAGAGGACGCGATCCCATGTAGGAGCTGCCGAAGGCTGCGATCTTTTGATTTGGCTTTTAACCGTCTGGCCCGCGCCTGTTCCCAAATCCCTCAAGGGCTGGAACAATGCGGACCACTTTGTAGAGCGTTTTCGCGGGGGAGTTGCGGGTGCAGATTCAGGGACATTACGAGCTTCAATTCGAAGCGGTGCGCGAGGCTTTCGCCGCACTGTTCGACGATCCCCAGGAACGCGGCGCAGCCCTGTGCATCAAGGTCGGTGGAGAAACCGTCGTCGACCTCTGGTCCGGTACCGCCGACAAGGACGGTGCTGAAGCCTGGCACAGCGACACCATCGCCAACCTGTTCTCCTGCACCAAGACCTTCACCGCCGTCACCGCGCTGCAACTGGTCGCCGAAGGCAAGTTGCAACTCGATGCCCCGGTTGCCCGCTACTGGCCGGAATTCGCCGCCGCAGGCAAAGAATCGGTGACCCTGCGCCAATTGCTCTGCCATCAGGCCGGTTTGCCGGCGCTGCGCGAACTGCTCGCCCCTGAAGCCCTGTACGACTGGCAAACCATGGTCGACGCCCTTGCGGCCGAAGCGCCGTGGTGGACGCCGGGCACCGGGCACGGTTACGCCGCGATCACTTACGGCTGGCTGGTTGGCGAATTGCTGCGCCGCGCCGACGCTCGTGGGCCGGGCGAGTCGATTGTCGCTCGGGTCGCCAAACCGTTGGGGCTGGATTTCCATGTGGGCCTGGCCGACGAAGAATTTCATCGCGTGGCGCATATCGCCCGTGGCAAGGGCAGCGCCGGCGACGCCGCGGCCCAGCGCCTGCTGCAAGTGACCATGCGCGAACCGACCGCCATGACTACCCGCGCCTTCACCAATCCGCCGTCGGTGCTGACCAGCACCAACAAGCCGGAATGGCGGCGCATGCAGCAACCGGCGGCCAACGGCCATGGCAATGCGCGCAGCCTCGCCGGGTTTTACGCCGGCCTGCTCGACGGCAGTCTGCTCGAAAGCGAGATGCTAGAAGAGCTGACCCGCGAGCACAGTCTCGGCGACGACAAGACCTTGCTCACCCGCACGCGTTTCGGCCTCGGCTGCATGCTTGATCAACCGGACGTGGCCAACGCCACCTACGGCCTCGGCCCGCGCGCGTTCGGCCATCCCGGGGCGGGCGGTTCGATCGGTTTTGCTGATCCGGAGCACGACGTTGCCTTCGGTTTCGTGACAAATACCTTGGGGCCTTACGTATTGATGGATCCGCGCGCGCAAAAACTGGCGCGGGTGCTTGCCACTTGTCTGTAAAGCATCAACAGAGGTTCCAGGGTCGGAACCTCGAAGGGATTTTCGTTTCAAAACGGCTGTTTATCCGGGCGAAAGTGCTCTGATTTTTCATTACTTCATCTTGTGGATTTTCAATGTCATCTAAAAAGACCCTCGCCCTGGCCCTGTGTGTAGCGATCACCGGTTGCGCACAGACCCCGAAAAACGATGCGGACGGCAGCAGTTGGTGGCCGTTCGGTTCTTCCGACAAAGTCGCGGCCAAAGACCCGGCCCCAGCCCCGTTGAAACCTGCGGCGACTGCGCCAGTGGCCAAGGCCGAGAGCAGCAACCCGTGGTACTGGCCGTTCGGTTCCAGCGATGAAGCGGTAAAAGCTGATCTGAAAGCCGAGGTCAAACCTGAAGCCAAACCGGTCGAGGTGGCCAAAGCCGAGGCCGAGTCCAATGGCAAATGGTGGTGGCCGTTCGGCGGCAAGGATCAGCCAACCGCCAAAGCCGTGCCGATGCCGGATCCGAAGGTGACGCAGGCCTGGCTCGACGACTACGAACCGCGTCTGCGTGAAGCGGTGAAGGACAGCAACCTGCAGCTCGAACGTCGCGACAACGTGCTGGTAGTGACGGCGCCGGTAGAAGGCTCGTTCAACCCGGACCGCCCGGCGATGCTGCTGCCGGTCACCCTCGGCCCGTTCACTCGCGTGGCGAAAATCCTTGAAGCCGACCCGAAGACTGCGGTGCTGGTGCTCGGTCACAGCGACACCAGCGGCGCTGCGCCGGCCAACATCAAGCTGAGCCAGGAACGTGCGCAATCGGTGGCAGCGATCTTCCGTCTCAGCGGCTTGCAGCGTGACCGCCTGATGCTGCGCGGCATGGGTTCGGAAGCGCCGCGTGCGGCCAACGACAGCGTTGAAGGCCGCGCCTTGAACCGTCGTGTCGAACTGCTGGTGACTCCGCAAAACACCATGGTTGCACTGCTGAGCAAATACAACATGCCAGCGCCGAAGCCGGTGACGATGGTTGCTGCGCAAGACGTCAAGCCAGTGGCCAAACCGGTTACCCCGGCGCCTGCGGCGAAAAAAGCCGCTGTGCCAGCGGCGAAAAAGGCGCCAGCCAAGAAAACCGCCGCCAAGGCTCCTGCGAAGAAAACTCCGGCCAAGGCTCCAGCGAAAAAAACTGCACCAGCCAAAGCCGCCGCGACCGACAAGAAAGTCGCCGCAGCCGACGCCGGCAAGAAGTGATCCGCTAACGAAAAGGAATCCGCCATGACCCAGGCTCTGGCCGATATGCGTCGCGACTACACCCGTGACGGTTTGACCGAGGCGCAAGCCCCGGCCGAGCCGTTTGCGCTGTTTCACCAGTGGTTCGCCGATGCGCTGAAAACCGAGCAGGCGCCGGTGGAAGCCAATGCCATGACCCTGGCCACGGTCGATGCCGACGGTCGTCCGCATTGCCGCGTCTTATTGCTGAAGGGGCTCGACGAGCAGGGTTTCACCTTCTTCACCAACTACGACAGCGCCAAGGGCCAGCATCTGGCAGCCAACCCGTTTGCCGCCATGACCTTCTTCTGGCCAACCCTGGAGCGCCAGGTGCGCATCGAAGGGCGGGTGGTGAAGGTCACGCCGCAAGAGTCCGATGCCTATTATCAGGTGCGTCCGCTGGGCAGCCGCCTCGGGGCATGGGCTTCGCCGCAGAGCCAGGTCATCAACGGTCGTGGCGAACTGGAAGATTTGCTCAAGGCCACCGAGCAACGCTTCAGCGACAGCCAGCCGCACTGCCCGGAACACTGGGGCGGTTACCGTTTGCTGCCCGAGCGCATCGAGTTCTGGCAGGGCCGTTCGAGCCGCCTGCATGATCGCCTCAACTACCGGCTGCAGGGCGCCGAGTGGATTCTTGAACGTCTGGCACCCTGAGCAGTCTACCGAGCGGGATGAAGGACGATGGCGGATCGGTGATTTCACGCTACTTTAAGTGAACGCTCGCGGGCATCTGTACCCAGCCTGAATGGAAGCCAATTTTATCCGGATGGTGTCGTGACAGACGCCAGGCCACGGAGTTTAATGAACACATGTTCTTTTGGAGTTGATGCTATGCGTAAGTCTGTTCTGCTGGTTGCTTCCTTTTCCACGATGGCGATGTTGCTGACCGGCTGCCAATCGAGCCTCACCGGCGACTCCTACTCCCGTGACGAAGCGCGTCGTGTGCAGACGATTCGCATGGGCACCATCGAATCCCTGCGACCGGTAAAAATCGAAGGCACCAAAACCCCGATCGGCGGCGCAGCAGGCGCAGTGGTCGGCGGTGTCGGCGGCAGCGCCATCGGCGGCGGCAAGGGCAGCATCGTCGCTGCGGTCATCGGCGCAGTGGCCGGCGGCCTGCTCGGCTCCGCCACCGAAGAAGGCCTGACCCGCACCCAGGGCGTGGAAATCACCGTCCGCGAAGACGACGGCAGCATGCGCGCCTATGTGCAGCAGGTTCAGGAGAATGAAGTATTCCGCGTTGGCGAGCGGGTACGCATCTCCACCGTTGGCGGGACCAGCCGCGTTTCGCACTAAGCGGGAAGCCGGTTGAAGAAAACCCCGATCAGGTGACTGGTCGGGGTTTTTCTTTGCTTGTGAATTGCTCATTCAGTATGTGGCGCAGGTGCCCATGAAGTATTCGAGGCCCTTTGGAAAACTGACGCTGAGCAGGTTTTCCAATGCGGTTACCTGATCCTGAGTCAACAACAGCTCGCCGGGTTCCACCTCATCCAAGGGCTTCGATTCAATGAGCTGTGCCATTTTTTCATTCATCTCGCTGCCTGTGATATCCAGCTCGAATTGCAAGGAGTCGTCTTGGGCTTCGTCAGGGAAGAATCCGGTAATCGAAAGAAAGCGCATGAAGAACTCATCCCGGTTATTTAACTGTAATCAAACGAAATCTGGTAGTCGCAGGTATTCAGAGTGATTTGATGTTGAAAGTACGGCTGAATGCTAGCTACCCACTTTTCGATGACGTTGAAGCCGCCATTATTGATGCTGCCTTCCACCGGAATACTCGGAGCATTCAAAACTGATTCATCGTCCCCTAGATCTTTTGACGATTCCTCGCCCTGAATTTCTAGGGTTGCTGTGTCGTACCACTCCAGCCTCAATACCAGACCCATTTCTTCCTCGCAGATACTTTGATGTTGCTTTTATTTTTTGCTCTTCACATTGCTCGCTTACGGCTAATCGGGGCCGTTACATGTCAGTTGAAAGTAATAGCGTGAATCTGCGATTGATATCTGCATCAGTTTTTCAAAGGCTTGAACTTGATTCTGATTCAAATCGTAGCCTTCCCACCCTTGCTGCTTGGTCGTCCAACCCATAATCGACTTAATGTGCTCTGCATACTCTTTGGGTATTTCGGTTATCGATACTTGGTAATCAGTCTGCTTATCAAAAGCTTCTATCAAAAATCTCAAGGCTCAACGCTCCGTTTTTTTCCTTTCTTCGAGTTTTTATTCTTTTTTGTAGACGTGGGCTCACCAGTCGCTGGATCGAATTCCCCGATGTGGTTTCCCCGAGGATCATATTTTTCAATCGTTCCGTGCATGGAGTCCCATTCAAGAATATGCCCTTTGGCGGTTTTCCATCTTTTGCGTTTTGAACCACCGCCCTGGACTACTGTTTTACGGCCGACGATTCTGGCATCAGGAAAAGCCGGCAGTATGTCAGGCGGCGGATGATATTCGTGATCACCAGCGCGAGTACTGATGACGATGTAGACCGGTTTAATACTAGATCCGGCCGGAAACACCAAAATAAAGTCTTTGTACTCCGGCGGATAAACCGGATTCACCAGAATTCCATCCGCCGCTTTCGTCGGCGGATACACCCAGATATGCGGTGCCTGCGGGGCAGCCTCCAGCGCTGGAATGCCGAGAATGTCCGAGCCATCCACCGCCGGGGTCCAGAGCAGTTCGATGCCTTCACCCAAGTTCGCAACGAACCGGTCGCCGCGTGCAGTGAATTGCACGACATCGACCATTTCCCAATCGCGGTTCTTGCCGGTGTAGAAGCCGTAACCCTTGAGGCTGCCATCGGCCTGTTGCTCGACGCGCAGGCGCACGCGGGTTCGGGCTTGTTTGAGTGTGCTCAGTTGCTCGTCGGTATAGAGCGCGCTGTCGCCCAGGCTGGACGGCATCAGCAGCGCAACCAGCCCGAGCAAAGGCGCAGCTGCGGCACTGGAGACGAGCGCCGGCAGCGCTTCGAAAGCCGAACCTGCCAAAGCCAGACTGCCGAACCCGACCGGGATGGCGTTGGCGCTGATTTTCTTGAGAGGAATGCCGCCGCTTGGGTCGGCTTCGCGAGCGCCGAGCAGAATCAGCTCGCCGTAATCCTTCAGGCTGTCGGTCGGCACCATGCCGGAAGGATTGCTGTAATCGATGATCGCATCCGGCAACTTGCAGGACTTGGCGAATACGCACCCGGCACGCACAGCTTCAGGTTTTTTCGCCGCCACTTCCCGGCTGCGCTCGAAAGCCTCCTGCCGCGCCAGCATCGCATCGTAGGCATTTTGCCCGGCTTCGCGCTCGGCCAGTTCAGCCGCCGTCATATACCGCCAGGTAACGTGATGTCCGTCGCCCTGCGGTGGGTTTTGCACCCGGGGGATGTCCTTGTTCCGCGCCACTGATCGTCCCTTCGTTCACCATCGACAGCCCCTCGAAAAGGGGCTGCACGACGTTATCGAAGCGCGGAAAGTGTGGCTGTAGGACGGGTCGCTAATGACGTGGGGATTGTTCGACTCAAACGAGGTCTGCCGAAGAGACGTGGAGCAGTCTCCTACGCAAACTCATCGTTACCAATTGGCGATGTGAATTTCGGAGTGAATCTAAAGCAATTTATCCAGCACGAACTGCTTGAACCACGGCGGCTGAGTGTCGGATTTGATTTCGATCAGTTCTCCATCCGTAATTTCAGCTATCTGCGTCAGACCTTCACTGCCTTCATCAGAGTTATCGAAGATATAGGCTCGGTTGGAGGTCAGGATAGCTTCGGATAAAAGCTCTAGAGATCGCCAGTATCGAGCCTCAATCTTTTCAGCAGGAACGTTATGCCCGCCTCGGGAAACGCGGTATGCAACTCTCGCAATATTGATCTGCGGGTCCGCTGTTGCGACGTAATAGACGTAGACCCTATAGCCGGATTTATTCGCTTCAGCGAGAAGGCTGACTTTGTCTGCGGAGGACATGACGGTTTCGAAAGTAAAGCTGATGCGCTCTTTTATCAGCGATCTACGGATGAAGTCGCAGAGTGCTGACGCCACGTACGAGTCGATTTCAGTATTCGAAAAGTTGAGCCGGACTCCGTCAATTGCGAGGTCATCAAGCTTTGCCTGCGAACGAGGCGATTTTTTCAGAAGGGGGTGAGCACGTAGAAAGTCGAACAGCTCGGCTTTGTGTGCTTCGATGCGATAAGAACTGAAATCAAAATACCCGGTATCTTTGATTGAGCGTTCGATGTCGTCAGGATTTATGTAGTTGCCCAGCAGATGCGCAGGCACAAGTCGATTGAATGTGCTTTTCCCGGATCCGTTCGGTCCCGCAAATATCCGTATTCTCGGTGTGCTCAAGAAGTAACCTGTTTTGAAGATTTTTTGATGTGCAGACGCGTTCCGCTTTTCAGATTGCCGTAGGCGCCAATCGACCGCAAAACGATGGAAGTCTTCTCGGTCACTTCAAGCAGCTGACCATCTTTAGCGACAAGCACCGCTGCGCCGTTTGCAAGTGCCATTTTATAGGCGTTGCTGAAGGCCTTTAGAGCGATGTCAGGAATTCGCGACTCCTGAACGGCAATCTGATCGTCAGTCAATGGGCGTTTTTCGGCTTTGCGCGACATGAATGACTCCAAGCTGTGCTGAGTAGATGGCTGTTTGATGCGCAAGATATAGCACATTTGCAAGGCTTGGAGCCAAGCCCCTCGTCTGTTGAGGGGCTATGCCATTGGCCGCAATAAACCTCAGGAAGTTTGTATCGTGCCCCTGCGACTCGCCGTTGCCGTCACCGCATAACCAATCAGCGCCGCGAGAATCGAGCCGGTGAGGATGCCCATCCGATCCATGCCGGCGTAATCACTCACGCCCGGTTCGAAGGCCAGCGAGCCGACGAACAGGCTCATGGTGAAGCCGATGCCGCAGAGGATTGCCACGCCGAGGACCTGGCCCCAGTTGGCGCCTTGGGGCAGGGCGGCGATGCCGATCTTGACCGCCAGCCAGGTCAGGCCGAACACGCCGATGGTCTTGCCCAGCAGCAAGCCGATGGCGATGCCCATCGGTACGTCGTGGGTGAAGCTTTCGACGGTGACGCCGCTCAGCGACAGGCCGGCGTTGGCGAAAGCGAACAGCGGCAGGATGCCGTAGGCGACCCATGGGTGCAGCGCATGTTCGAGGGTCAGCAGTGGCGACGGCTCGGCATTTTTCGTCCGCAGTGGGATGCAGAAAGCCAGGGTCACGCCGGCCAATGTGGCGTGGACACCGCTCTTGAGCACGCAGACCCAGAGGATCAGGCCGATGATCATGTACGGCCCGAGCTTGACCACGCCGAGCCGGTTCATTGCCACCAGCGCGGCAATGCACGCAGCCGCTAGGCCAAGGGACAGGGTCGACAGTTCGCCGGAATAGAAGATCGCGATGATCACGATGGCGCCGAGGTCATCGATGATCGCCAGGGTCATCAGGAACAGCTTCAGCGATACCGGCACGCGCTTGCCGAGCAGCGCCAATACGCCGAGGGCGAAGGCAATGTCGGTGGCGGTCGGAATGGCCCAGCCGCTGAGGGCGGCGGGGTTGTCGCGGTTGAGGAACCAGTAGATCAGCGCCGGCACCAGCATGCCGCCGATCGCCGCTGCGCCGGGCAGGACGATCTGCGAGGGCTTGGACAACTGGCCGTCAAGCACTTCGCGTTTGACTTCCAGACCGATCAGCAGGAAGAACATCGCCATCAGGCCGTCGTTGATCCACAGCAGCAGGGGTTTGGCGATTTTCAACGCGCCGATCTGCGCCACCACCGGAGTGTCGAGCAGGCCGGTGTACAGCCACGACAGCGGCGAGTTGTTGATGATCAGCGCGAGGATGGCGGCGGCGATCAATAACAGACCGCTGGCAGCTTCCAACTGAAAGAAACGCGTGAAAGTGCTACGCAGAGGCAAGGTCGCTCTCCATCGAATGGTGAAAAAGGTGGGCTACCCTAACCCGTACCGTTAGTTGTTAAAACAAAAGTTATATTCTTTTTTGTTATATGGCATTACAAGCTGTCTGGCCCGGGCAGCATTGAGCCTAGCAGTTGCCTGACACATTGAGACTCAGCTGTATCTTTGCCGTCTGCCGGATTTTTCCTAAGCTTGCGACAGACCTTTTCAGGAGACCGAGCTCCTGCTGATTCAACGAGAACCGAAACCATGAGCGACAACCGACAGTGGGCCCGCGAAGCCATCCGCATCATTGAGGCGGACTTCCAGCGCAGCGCCGACACCCATCTGATCCCCTTGCCGCTGCCCGGTTTTGCCGGCATCGAATTGTATTTCAAGGACGAGTCCAGCCACCCTACCGGCAGCCTCAAGCATCGCCTGGCCCGATCGCTGTTCCTTTACGCGCTGTGTAACGGCTGGCTGAAACCCGGCGCGCCAGTGATCGAGGCATCCAGCGGCTCAACGGCGATCTCCGAAGCGTATTTCGCACGCATGCTCGGTTTACCGTTTATCGCGGTGATGCCGGCGACCACCTCGAAAGAGAAGATTGCCCAGATTGCCTTCTACGGCGGGCAGAGCCATCTGGTGCAGGATCCGACGCAGATCTATGCCGAATCCGAGCGCCTGGCCCGCGAGCATGGTGGCCATTTCATCGATCAGTTCACCTACGCCGAACGCGCGACCGACTGGCGGGCGAACAACAACATCGCCGAGTCGATCTTCCAGCAGATGCGTTTCGAAAAACACCCTGAGCCGACTTGGCTGATTTCCAGCCCCGGCACCGGCGGCACCACCGCGACCCTCGGCCGATACGTGCGTTATCGCCAGCACTGCACCCGCGTGTTGTGTGCCGATGCCGAGCGTTCGGTGTTCTTCGATTTTTATCAGAGTGGTGATGCCAGCCTGCGTCTGGATTGCGGCTCGCGCATCGAAGGCATTGGCCGGCCTCGGGTGGAAGCATCGTTTCTGCCCAGGGTCATTGATGCGATGGTCAAGGTGCCGGACGCTCTGTCGCTGGCGGCCATGCATTATCTGGCGCAGCGTTTGGGGCGGCATGTCGGCGGGTCGAGCGGGACCAATCTGATCGGCGCGCTGATGGCAGCGCAGCAGATGAAAGCGGCGGGGCAGTCGGGGTCGATCGTGGCGATCCTGTGCGATGGCGGCGAGCGTTATGCCGACACGTATTACGATCAGGATTGGCTGAAGGCGCAGGGGTATGAACTGGGTGATTTGATTGCAGCGGTGGCGGCGAGTGCCGAGCGCGGAGAGGCGCTGCCGACCTCGGTGCTGCGCGCCAATATCTAAAGCTGAACGCAGAAACCACTGTGGGAGCGAGCCTGCTCGCGAAGGTATTTTTTCATTCAACATCATCGTCGACTGAAATACAGCTTTCGCGAGCAGGCTCGCTCCCACAGGGTTTTGTGTTGTGTCAGCTTATGCGGATCAGGCGTCGAGGCCGAGGATGTCTCGAGCCACAGCCTCGGCAATACGAATCCCGTCGACGCCCGCCGAGAGAATCCCGCCGGCGTAACCGGCGCCTTCACCGGCCGGGAACAGGCCCTTGACGTTCATGCTCTGCAGCGACTCATTGCGGGTGATGCGCAGCGGCGATGAGGTGCGGGTCTCGATTCCGGTCAGCACGGCGTCGTGCAGCGAATAACCGCGAATCTGCTTCTCGAACGCCGGCAAGGCTTCACGGATCGCCTCAATGGCAAAGTCCGGCAGCGCCAGAGCCAGATCGCCCAGCGCGACGCCTGGCTTGTACGACGGCTCGACTTCGCCCAGTTCGGTGGAAGGCTTGCCGTTGATGAAGTCTCCGACCAGTTGCGCCGGGGCCTTGTAATCGCTGCCGCCGAGGATGAACGCGTGGGATTCCAGGCGCTCCTGCAACTCGATACCGGCGAGCGGGCCGCCCGGATAATCGACTTCCGGGGTGATGCCGACGACGATGCCGGAGTTGGCATTGCGCTCGTTACGCGAGTACTGGCTCATGCCATTGGTCACCACGCGATTGGGCTCGGACGTCGCCGCGACCACGGTGCCGCCCGGGCACATGCAGAAGCTGTACACCGAACGCCCATTCCTGGCGTGGTGCACCAGTTTGTAATCGGCAGCACCGAGTTTAGGGTGCCCGGCGTACTTGCCCAGGCGCGCGCGGTCGATCAGCGATTGCGGGTGCTCGATGCGGAAACCCACCGAGAACGGCTTGGCTTCCATGAACACGCCACGGCCATGGAGCATGCGGAAGGTGTCGCGGGCACTGTGGCCGAGGGCCAGAACCACGTGTTTGGAATGCAGGGTTTCGCCGCTGGCCAGTTGCACGCCGAGCAGTTGGCCGTCTTCGATCAGCACGTCGCTTACGCGTTCCTGGAAGCGCACTTCACCGCCCAGTTCGCGGATCTGCTCGCGCATGTTTTCGACCATACCGGTCAGGCGGAACGTACCGATGTGCGGCTTGCTGACGTAGAGGATTTCTTCCGGCGCGCCGGCCTTGACGAACTCGTGCAGGACTTTGCGGCCGAGGAATTTCGGGTCCTTGATCTGGCTATACAGCTTGCCGTCGGAGAACGTGCCCGCGCCGCCTTCGCCGAACTGCACATTGGACTCGGGATTGAGCACGCTTTTGCGCCACAGGCCCCAGGTGTCCTTGGTGCGCTGACGGACTTCGGTGCCGCGCTCGAGAATGATCGGTTTGAAGCCCATTTGCGCCAGAAGCAGACCGGCGAAGATGCCGCACGGGCCGAAACCGACGACGATCGGCCGCTGGCCGAGATCGCACGGTGCCTGGCCGACGAATTTGTAGCTGACATCCGGCGCCACGTTGACGTTACGGTCGTCGGCGAACTTGCCCAACACCCGGGCCTCATCGCGTACGTTGAGGTCGATGGTGTAGATAAAGCACAGTTCGGAGGACTTTTTGCGCGCGTCATAGCTGCGCTTGAACAAGGTGAAATCGAGCAGATCATCGCTGGCGATGCCCAGGCGTTGCACGATGGCGACGCGCAGGTCTTCTTCGGGATGGTCGATTGGCAGCTTGAGTTCAGTGATTCGTAACATGGCGGGATCCGGATTCGCGGGGCGCACAACTGCGCCAGGGCGTTTGAAGGCGGCGATTATAAGCCGCCGCGAGCGGATCCGTGGGGGAAAAACGATCAGTCGTTGCGCGCGCCGCCGAAATAGCCGCATCCGCGCTGGACCTGACCGTCGACGCGCAACTCGGCGCTCATGTGCTGGACGCTGCCGGTGCTGCTGTCGACGCAACGCTGCGGCGCGACCCATAATTCGATGCGCTGGTTGTTGGCTTCGCTGCTGAGATTGAAGCGGCCGTCGCCCAGTTGCTCTTCCACGTACGGCACGGCGAGCGGGGGCTGGCCGTCGCGCTCGATGACCATGCCTTTGCCGCTGACCTTGGCGCTCCACTCCGGGCCATGGCCGGCGGCGCGCAGGATCAACAGTTTGAAATTCGGGTCATCGCAGGCTGTGCCCGAGCGTTCGACGCGATACAGCTGGCCCAGGTCGAGGCGATCGCCGGAGACCTTGCCGCGCACATCGGCAAACAGCTTGCCTTGCTCGTCGGCGAGGGTGGCGGCCTCTTGCAGGACGCTGGTGCCGCCGATGTCATTGACCATCAGTTGCCGCTGATCCTGACACGGCTGGAACACCAGTTTGCCGTCGGCGGCGGTCAGTTGCCCTTGCATCCGCGTCTGCCCGGCATGGGAAACACTTTCACGCTGGCCGTCGAACAACTGGCAGGCGGCAAACAACGGCAGCAGGGCAACGAGGACGAACGAACGGGCAACACGCATCTTTGGCTCTCCAGACAAGTGCTGCCACGTTACGCAGCCTGACCCCCAAATGCAAAAGATCGCAGCCTGCGGCAGTTTCTGCAGGGAACCATAAACGCCTGTGTAGGAGCTGCCGAAGGCTGCGATCTTTTGCTCTTAACCGACGTGAAACGTCTGCCCTGTTTGCAATCCCTCTACACTTTTCGCGTAGGCCAATGCCACGTCCGCTGCCGGAACCGACTTGAAGCCACGGAAGTAGGGCGCGTATTTGCCCAGAGCTTCAGTCAGCACGGTCGGGCTTACCGAGTTCACCCGCAGGCCGCGTGGCAGTTCGATGGCGGCGGCGCGGACGAAGCTGTCGAGGGCGCCGTTGACCAGCGCTGCCGAAGCACCGCTGCGAATCGGGTCGTGGCTGAGCACGCCGGTGGTGAAGGTGAACGAGGCACCGTCATTGGCGAACTCGCGGCCGATCAGCAGCAGGTTGACCTGGCCCATCAGCTTGTCTTTCAGACCGAGGGCGAAGCTGTCTGCGGTCATCTCGTCCAGCGCTGCGAAGGTCACGTTGCCCGCGGCGCAGATCAGCGCATCGAACTTGCCGGTCTGTTCGAACAGCTTGCGGATCGATGCGCTGTCGCTGATATCCACCTGCAAGTCACCGCTGTTGCGGCCGATGCGAATAACTTCGTGACGCTGCGACAACTCTTTGTCCACCGCCGAACCGATGGTGCCGCCGGCGCCTATCAACAGAATCTTCATCGAGCTGTACCCCAACTGAGTGAATGAGGTTTCAGTCTAGGGTGGTTTTTTCCGCGGATAAGCGCACTAATGGGCAACCTTTGGTTTTCAGTTGGAAACAATCCATGAGCGAAATGGATGACCTCGCCGCATTCGCCGTGCTGATCGAGGCCGGCAGTTTTACCCTCGCGGCGCAGCAGTTGGGCTGCAGCAAGGGCCAGTTGTCCAAGCGCATCAGCCAGCTCGAAGCGCAGTTCAGTGTGGTGTTGCTGCAACGCACCACCCGACGTTTGAGCCTGACGGCGGCGGGCGCCGCGCTGTTGCCGCAGGCGCAAGCGCTGGTGGTTCAGGTCGAACGTGCACGGCAGGCGTTGGCGCGTTTGAAGGACGATATGGCCGGCCCCGTGCGCATGACGGTTCCGGTATCGCTCGGCGAGACCTTCTTCGATGGCTTGTTGCTGGAATTTTCCGGGCAATACCCCGAAGTGCAGATCGAGCTGGAGCTGAACAACAGTTATCGCGATCTGTCCCGCGATGGTTTTGATCTGGCGATCCGCGCCGATGTGGCGAATGACGAGCGGCTGGTGGCCAAGCCGCTGTTGGCATGGCACGAAATGACCTGCGCCAGCCCGGCCTACCTTGAACGTTTCGGCGAACCGCAGACGCCGCAGGCCCTGGCCGAGCATCGTTGCCTGCTCAACAGCCATTACAGCGGCCGGGAGGAGTGGCTGTATCACCAGCAGCACGAACTGCTGCGGGTGCGGGTGTCAGGCCCGTTCGCCAGTAACCATTACAGCCTGCTGAAAAAAGCCGCGTTGACCGGCGCCGGCATCGCGCGCTTGCCCTCGTATCTGCTGCAAACCGAACTGGCTGACGGCCGCTTGCGCTGGTTGCTGCGCGATTACCAGACTCGGCGCATGCCGATGTATCTGGTGCATCCGTATCAGGGCGGATTGCCGAAACGCACGCAGGTGCTCGCGGATTATCTGATGGGCTGGTTCAAGCGCAGTGGCGAGGCGCTGGATCGACTCCAGCGCTGACACCGAACTTGTGTAGGAGCTGCCGAAGGCTGCGATCTTTTGATTTTTAGAATCAAGATCAAAAGATCGCAGCCTCCGGCAGCTCCTACAGTTTCAGGTCAGTCTTGGAGACGGCGGGCAATCAGGTGGTCGATCGACAACTTGCCTGGGCCGGTTGCCATCAGGTACAGCAACACCGCCGCCCAAGTGCCGTGGGTCGGGTAGGCATCCGGGTAGACAAACAGTTGAATGGTCAGGGTCATGCCGAGCAGAGCCAGCGCCGAAAACCGGGTGGCAAGACCGAGCACAATCAGCAGCGGAAATACATGCTCGGCAAACGCCGCCATATGTGCGGCAAATTCCGGCGACAGCAGCGGCAGGTTGTATTCGCTCTGGAACAGCGGAATCGTCGAGTCGGCCAAACGCGGCCAGCCGAAATCGAAAGTCCCCTCAATCAAGTCGATGGCCAGCCCTTCGACCTTGGTTTGCCCGGACTTCCAGAACACCGCAGCGATGGAAAAACGCGCGATGAAGGCAATCAGGCTGTGCGGGGTTTTTTCCAACAGCGCGATGATGCGCAGGATAAAAGTGTTCATGGCAACTCCTTGTAATTCAGCCGGGTGATCGCGTTGTGCGCGATCAGCAGCGCGAGGGTTTGGGCGAGGTCGAACGGCGGGCTGTTTTCTGCCGCCGCGAGCAATGGCGAGCCCTCGGTCAGGTAGCGAATAAACACGCTCGCCCCCGGCTCAAGAGCAAACACTTCAACGTCGAGACCGTTGCGCAGCACCAGGGCATGCTGGCCTTGATTGAGGCCAATGCCGGCCAGACTTGGCTCCTGTTGATGCGCGGCCCAGATCGCCACCACCGCAAAAGCAGAGTCGAGCAGGTGCAGCGAGGGATGCAGTTCGAAACACAGCGCACTCAGCGACTGCGGATCGGCCAGCGCAGCGCTGACTTGTTCAGGCCGGATCGGCTGCGCATCCGCGGCGTGATAGGCGAGGGTGCGCAAATATTCGAGTCGCGCGACATCGGCGACATAGGGCACACCGGCGATCGGTTCGAATTGCCCGATGAAGTCGGCGAAGTCCTCGCCGTAGCGGCTCATCACCGGACTTTGTGGCGGCTGGCCGCGTACGAAAATCGCCGCCATGGCGCGGAAGAATTCTTCGCCGACCAATTGCAGCACCACCGGATAACTGTCGGCGAGGGCACTGATCAGCGAGCTCTGCACGTTATTGCGATACACCGCAAAACGTCGCGACGGATCGGCGCCGTTGCGGCTGCCCAGGCCCTTGGGGCAGGGCAGGTGCACATCGAGCAGGGCGGCGGCGAAGTCCGCTTGCGTGGTCATGCCGCACGCTCCGCTCGACGCAACAGCGTCTCGGCCTGCTGCGCTTCGGCGAGCAACACGTCGAAGGCCGGCACGTGATTGTCACGTTCGATCAGCGTTGCCACCGGGCCGATACGTTGCAGCACTTGCCGGTACAGATCCCAGACGGCCTGATCAATCGGCGCGCCGTGATCATCGATCAGCAAGCGATCGCCGAGGTTGTCGCAATCTTCAGCGAAGCCGGCCAGATGTATCTCGCCGACTGCGTGCAGCGGTAACGCATTGAGATAGGCCAGTGGATCACGCTGATGATTGACGCACGACACGTAGACATTATTGACGTCGAGCAACAGGCCGCAGCCGCTGCGCCTGATCACTTCGGCGATGAACTCGGCTTCGTCGATCGTCGAATGCTGAAACGCCAGATAAGTCGCCGGGTTTTCCAGCAGCATCGGTCGTTTCAGGGTGTTCTGCACCTGGTCGATGTGCGCGCAGACGCGGTTCAGCGTCGGCGTGTCGTAGGCCAGTGGCAGCAGATCATTGAGGAACACCGGGCCGTGGCTCGACCAGGCCAGATGTTCGGAAAAGGCTTGTGGCTGATAGCGCTCGATCAGCCCGGCAAGGCGTTTGAGGTGCTGGTTGTCCAGCGGGCCTTCGCCACCGATCGACAGCCCCACGCCGTGCAATGACAGCGGGTACTGCTCGCGGATCAGACCGAGAAAATGATGAAACGGGCCGCCGGCCACCATGTAGTTTTCGGCGTGGACTTCGAAGAAACCGAGGTCCGGTACGCAGCCGAGCACTTCGAGGAAGTGCCCGGTCTTGAGCCCCAGCCCGGCGCGGGCAGGGAGCTCGGTGCGAGCTGCCTGAGTGCGCGGCAGGGACGGTTCGTGATGACTGAACATGGGCGTCACTCAGGCAGGCCGTGGATCAGGACTTGGCTTTGAAGGCTTCGAGCTGACCGAAACCGGTCGGCGAGGTTTTGCTTTCGGTGGTGGCGCAGGTGCCCTTCGGAACGAGTTTCCAGGCGTTGGCCTGATAGTCCATTTTCGCCGTACCGGCGCAGGAGGTGCCGGCACCTGCGGCGCAATCATTCTTGCCTTTGAGGGCTACACCGAAGCATTTTTCCATGTTGGCATCGGCGGCCTGGGCGGTGGTGACAGTGGCGATGCTGAGAGCGGAACCGAGGGCCAGAACCAGGGCGGTGGCGGACAAGGTACGGGTGGTTGCAGTCATGATGTTTCTCCAGATTTATCAGGGTTTCTGCAAGCGGTCTGCGCTTGCTTGTCCCTCTAGAGAACGGGTGGCGGGATGCGTTACACGCGGGGCGAGAAATTTATAAAAATTTCGGATTCAGCTGTATCTCTGTGGGAGCGAGCCTGCTCGCGAAGGCGGTGTGTCAGGCACCCATAATGTTGAATGACAGACCGCTTTCGCGAGCAGGCTCGCTCCCACAGGGTTAGCTTGGTGATACTCAGGAAATAAAAAAAACGGCCCGAAGGCCGTTTTTTTGTCCAGCGATAACATTCAACCGCCGAGGTACGCCTCGCGTACTTTCGGGTCGGTCAGCAGCGCTTCACCGGTGCCTTGCATGACCACGCGGCCGTTCTCCAGCACGTAGGCGCGGTCGGCGATTTTCAGTGCCTGGTTGGCGTTCTGCTCGACCAGAAACACCGTCACCCCGTCCTTGCGCAGCTGTTCGATGATGTCGAAGATCTGCTGGATGATGATCGGTGCCAGGCCCAGCGACGGCTCGTCGAGCAACAGCAGCTTGGGCTTGCTCATCAGCGCACGACCAATGGCGAGCATTTGCTGTTCGCCGCCGGACATGGTGCCGCCGCGCTGGTTGAAGCGTTCTTTCAGGCGTGGGAAAAGTCCGAGAACCTTGTCCATCTGTTCCTGATAGTCGCCCTTGTCGGTGAAAAATCCACCCATCGACAGGTTTTCTTCAACGGTCAGACGGGCAAACACCCGACGACCTTCCGGCACCACAGCGATGCTCTTGCGCATGATCTGCGACGAGTCCTGGCCGACCAGTTCCTCACCCATGTAGCGGATGCTGCCGCTGTGCGCCTGCGGCGAACCGCACAGCGTCATCAGCAGCGTGGATTTGCCGGCACCGTTGGCGCCGATCAGCGTCACGATTTCGCCCTGACGGACTTCGACGTTGACGCTGTGCAGGGCCTGGATCTTGCCGTAGAAGGTGGAAACGTTTTCGAACTGCAGCATTTACGCTTCCCCCAGGTAGGCTTTGATCACTTCAGGATTGTCGCGGATCTGTTCCGGCGTGCCGTCGGCCAGCGGTGTGCCCTGGTTGATCACGACGATGTGGTCGGAAATGCTCATGACCAGTTTCATATCGTGTTCGATCAGCAGCACGGTGACGTTGTGCTCTTCGCGCAGCACACCGATCAGCGCCTTGAGGTCTTCGGTTTCCTTCGGGTTCAGGCCGGCGGCCGGTTCGTCGAGCATGAGGATCCGCGGGCGGGTCATCATGCAGCGGGCGATTTCCAGGCGCCGTTGCTGGCCGTAGGCGAGGGTGCCGGCGGTGCGGTTGGCGAACTCCTTGAGGTTGACCTTTTCCAGCCAGTACTCGGCAAACTCCATGGCCTCGCGCTCGCTTTTGCGGAACGCCGGGGTCTTGAACAGGCCGGACAGGAAGTTGGTGTTCAAGTGACGATGCTGGGCGATCAAGAGGTTCTCGACCGCGGTCATGTCCTTGAACAAACGCACGTTCTGGAAGGTACGCACCACACCCTTGAGGGCGATCTTGTGGCCCGGCAGGCCCTGGATCGGTTCACCGTCGAGCAGGATGCTGCCGCCGGTAGGCTGATAGAAACCGGTCAGGCAGTTGAACACGGTGGTCTTGCCGGCGCCGTTCGGGCCGATCAGGGCAACTACCTGTTTTTCCTTGACGGTCAGCGCCACGCCGTTGACCGCCAGCAAGCCGCCGAAGCGCATGCTCAGATTTTCGACTTTAAGGATCTCGCGGCTCATTTGCGCAACTCCATGTGTGGGCGTTGCATCGGCAGCAGACCTTGTGGACGCCAGATCATCATCAGCACCATCAGCGCACCGAACATCAACATGCGGTACTCGCTGAACTCACGCATCATTTCCGGCAACAGGATCATCACGATCGCCGCCAGAATCACACCCAGTTGCGAGCCCATGCCGCCCAACACGACGATGGCAAGAATGATCGCCGACTCGATGAAGGTGAACGATTCCGGGGTCACCAGACCCTGACGCGCGGCGAAGAAGCTGCCGGCGAAACCGGCGAACGCAGCACCGAGGGTGAACGCGGAGAGCTTGATCACGGTTGGGTTCAGGCCCAGCGCACGGCAGGCGATTTCGTCTTCACGCAGCGCTTCCCACGCACGGCCGATCGGCATGCGCAGCAGACGGTTGATCACGAACAACGCGGCCAGTGCGAGCAACAGCGCAACCAGGTAAAGGAAGATCACCTTGTTGATCGAGTTGTATTGCAGGCCGAAATACTCGTGGAACGTCTGCAGGCCTTCGGCGGCTTTGCGCTCGAAGGTCAGGCCGAAGAACGTCGGTTTCTCGATGTTGCTGATGCCGTTCGGGCCGCCGGTGATATCGGTCAGGTTACGCAGGAACAGACGGATGATCTCGCCGAAACCCAAGGTCACGATCGCCAGATAGTCGCCGCGCAAACGCAACACCGGGAAGCCCAGCAGGAAGCCGAACGTCGCCGCCATCAGGCCGGCAATCGGCAGGCAGATCCAGAAACTCAGGCCGTAGTAGTGCGACAGCAACGCGTAGCTGTAGGCGCCGACGGCATAGAAACCGACGTAACCCAGGTCGAGCAGACCGGCCAGACCGACGACGATGTTCAGGCCCAGGCCGAGCATCACGTAGATCAGGATCAGCGTGGCGATATCCACCGCGCCACGGGAGCCGAAGAACGGCCAGACCAGGGCGATCAGAATCAGCGCAATGATGAAATAGCGCTGGGTGGTCGGCAGGGTCAGGAAGTTGCTGGCCTTGGCCGGGATCAGCGGCATGCCCGGCGAGGAGCGCCAGGCCTTGCTGATCTGCTGGTTGAACAGCACGCGCAAGAACATCAGCACCGAGCAGATCGCGATGGTCGCGAGGACGGCCGGGCTGGTGTTGTGCACTTCCAGATTGATGCCGACGATGGTCAGTTTCAGTCCGAGTACCGGGTAGGCCACCGCCCACACCAGCAAGGCACTGAACAGTGCCTGTTTAAGATTCCTAGTCATACTTTCTCAACCTCCGGACGGCCCAGAATGCCGGTCGGACGGAACAACAGCACCAGAACCAGCAGGCCGAACGCGACGACGTCCTTGTACTGGTCGCCGAAGATATCGGCACCGAACGCTTCCGCTACACCCAGCACCAGACCGCCGAGCATGGCCCCGGGGATGCTGCCGATGCCGCCCAGTACCGCAGCGGTGAAGGCCTTGAGGCCGACGAGGAAACCGGCGTTCGGGTTGATCACGCCGTATTGCATGCTCAGCAGCACTGCTGCAACAGCTGCCAGCGCAGCACCGATGACGAAGGTCAGGGCGATGATGTTGTTGGTGTTGATGCCGAGCAGGTTGGCCATCTTGATGTCCTCGGCACAGGCGCGGCAGGCGCGGCCCAGGCGAGAGCGGGAGATGAACAGGGTCAGGCCGAGCATGGCGATCAGGGTCACGACGAACACCACGATCTGCATGTAGGAAATCAGCACTTCTTGTGCGCCACCCGGACCGAAGGCGAAGTTGCCCGGGATCAGGTTGGGAATAGCTTTGTCCTTGGAGTCTTGCGCCAGCAGAACGGTGTTCTGCAGGAAGATCGACATACCGATGGCGGAAATCAGCGGGATCAGACGGTTACTGCCGCGCAGGGGGCGGTAGGCGATCCGTTCGATGCTGTAACCGTAGGAACTGGTGACGACGATGCTGGCGATGAACGCCGCGGTCATCAACAGCGGGACACTGTCGAGTCCCATCATGGTCAGCCCGGCGATGGCGATGAAGGCCACGTAGGAACCGATCATGTACACCTCGCCGTGGGCGAAGTTGATCATTCCAATGATGCCGTAGACCATCGTGTAGCCGATGGCGATCAGGGCATACATGCTGCCAACGTTGAGGCCGTTAACCAGCTGTTGGAAGAAGTGATAGAGGTCAGGCATTACAGCGCTCCTAAAAACCTGTACGCATTTCACTGGTGGAGTCATTTTCCCGCCCGGCCCCGTGGATCTCTATCCACTTCGAATCCGGGTTTTGCCAGCGAACCGCTGATGACGGTTTTGAGATTTTCAGGTGGGCAGACTGGCGGATCACGCCAGCGCGGCCCTTACATTCGCAAAACAAAGCCCACGGCACGCCGTGGGCTTTATTGGCAGTCAGTCGGGCAAGGCCTTACTGAGGCGAAACTTCGGTTTTAGGTTTGCCGTTGTGCCACTCGTACACGACAAATTTGAAGTCCTTCAGGTCGCCCTTGGCGTCGAAGCTCAGGTCGCCGGTCGGGGTCTTGAACGAACCGGCGTGGATGGCTTCAGCCACTTCGGTCGCGTCTTCGGACTTGGCCGCTTTGATGCCTTCGGCAATCACGGTCACCGCCGAGTAGGACGGGAACACGAACGGACCGCTCGGATCTTCCTTCTTGGCTTTGAAGGCGTCAGCCAGAGCAACGTTGGCCGGATCCTGGTCGAAAGACTTCGGCAGGGTCACCAGCAGGCCTTCGGACGCGTCCTTGGCGATCTGGGTGATCGAGTCGTTACCCACGCCTTCCGGACCCATGAACTTGGCTTTCAGGCCTTTTTCCTGAGCCTGACGCAGGATCAGGCCCAGCTCCGGGTGGTAGCCGCCGTAGTAGACGAAGTCGACGTTGGCTTGCTTGAGCTTGGCGATAATTGCGGAGAAGTCCTTGTCGCCAGCGTTGACGCCTTCGAAGACGGCAACCTTGGTGCCTTTCTTCTCGAGGGTCGATTTGACGGCGGTGGCGATACCTTCACCGTACTGCTGTTTGTCGTGCAGCACGCCAACCACTTTCGGTTTCACGTAATCGGCGATGTAGTTGCCAGCGGCAGGGCCCTGGGCGCTGTCGAGACCGATGGTGCGGAAGATCATTTTGTAGCCACGGGCGGTGATGTCCGGGCTGGTGGCAGCCGGGGTGATCATGATCACGCCTTCGTCTTCGTAGATGTCCGAAGCGGGCTGGGTGGAGCTGGAGCACAGGTGACCGACCACGAACTTGACGCCGTCGTTGACGACTTTGTTCGCTACCGCTACCGCTTGTTTCGGATCGCAGGCATCGTCGTATTCAACGGCTTGCAGTTGCTTGCCGTTGACGCCGCCCTTGGCGTTGATCTGCTCGATGGCCATTTTCGCGCCACTGAACTGCATGTCGCCGTACTGGGCTACTGGACCGGTCTTGGGGCCGGCGATACCGATTTTGATGGTGTCAGCTGCGAACGAATGGCTGGCAACCCCGGCCAGAACCATAGCGGCAAACAGTTTTGAAATCTGCTTAGTAGCCTTAGTCATAGTGCTCCACTCTTACTGTTGTATTTTTTAGAGTTCTGGCGCCGTAGCAGCAGAACCGGGTCAGATATCTTTGCGATACCCTCCGGAAAATGCCCCGGCAACTGTACCGGTACAGTGTAGAGCGCCGCTTGATCAACTGGGAAGCGGGCGCCACGGGGCAAAACTTGGGGGTGTCGCATTTTTGAATGAAAGAGACAGAATTGCGGCGGGGCAATCGGGGGCATATATCCCAAAAGACAGCAATCCCTGGCGTTCCTGCTCTTTTCGTTCGGTGCAGCGATTTGCAACCGGGTTTTTCTGACGGACCACCGACGTTATCATTCGCGTCGATTTCTTTTCCGGACAGCTCCCATGAATCAAGAACCTAGCACCCTCTATGCCAAGCTGCTTGGTGAAACGGCATCTATTACCTGGAAAGAGCTGGAGCCGTTCTTCGCCAAGGGTGCCCTATTGTGGGTCGACCCTGACCTGGATTTGATCGCCGCCGCCGAGGCCGTGGCCTCGGACGAAGGCGAGAAAGTCGCGGCCTGGCTGGCCGAGGACAAGGTCGCCAAGCTGTCTGAAACGCGGGCGCTGGATATTTTCGAACGTGATCCGCAGCTCTGGGCTGTAGTGGTTTCGCCGTGGATTCTGATCCAGGAAAGGGCGACGACTTGATCGTCCGCACCTTTTTGGTGCCTGCGTTGCAACGCCGCAAGTGTGTAGCGGAGTAGCGTGATGGCACCTTGCCGTGGAGAAACACCACGCATCACGGTGACGTAAACGTAACGGGAACAGTTTATTGAGCGGCCGGGCGGTCGCTTAATTGTTTCTGGATGTTCGTAGAGCTGAATTTGTCGATGAAGTTGAGGGCGCCTTCGCGAGCAGGCTCGCTCCCACATTGGAATGCACTTTCCTGTGGGAGCGAGCCTGCTCGCGAAGGGGGCTACTCGGTTTTGATCAGACCGAGAACGTCTTCCCGGTATGGTTATTCAGCGAAATCACCTTGGTCTTGCCAATCCGGTGGCGGTAGATCTCGCGCAGGTACTTGATCGACTTCTTCACGCAATCACGCGACAGGCGGATGTCATTGATCGAGACGAACTTGTCCTTGTCGTTGATCAGTTCGCGGTACTTCTTCTCGTACATCGGTTTGATCGCGTACCAGTTGGTGTCGAGGATCTTCGCCGGGTTTTCGAATTCGTTGAGCAGGTCGTCGATCCGCGCTTCGTCGAAGTCTTCCTGAATGATGAAATCCAGAATCGAGTTGTCCAGCGTCTCGTCGAAACGGTACGGGTTCTTCGCGAAGCAGCGCTTGATGAACGCCACGATCAAGGTCAGGAAGTCGTCCGACAGGCACGGGCTCTTGGCGATCAGGGTGGTCAGCGACAGGTTGGCCGAAGCGCCGATCACCAGCGCGTAACGCTTGAGCGTGGTGTTGGGGAACAGGCTGTTGAGGTGGGTCTTCAACCGGTTCAGGTCCATGTACGACAGTTTGTAGTCCTTCGGCAGCGAAACGATCGAGACCACCGACGAGCAGTTCTTGAAGAAGTGCAGGTCGTGCAGCGCGGCGGCGTCGTAACCGGAATTCTTGTACTGCTCAAGCGAAGCGCGATAACGCTTGGATTCGATCGGCAACAGGCTGATGCCTTCGATGGCCTGGGTGACCTTGTTGAAGTGCGGCAGGTCGATCGAACGGAAGAACAGGTCGTCGATGTTCAGGCGCTGCGGCTCTTTATCGAAGACCTTGAACTTGTCGCTGCTCGGCGGCGGGGTTTCCGGCACCACCGATTCGGCATAGGCAATCGCTACCGGGCCGGCCAGACTCATGAACAGGTCATTGGCATCGAGGCGAATGGTTTCGCCGATGTCGATGCCGGCGCGGCGGAAGTAGTTCTGGTCGTAGTCAGTGGTGACTGCCTGCGCCGTCAGAATGTTGAAGATCTGCTGCGAGATGTACTGGTTGGCGTGCTTCTCCATGGCATTGACATCAATGTTCTGGATATTGCCGTCATCGCTTTCTTCGGCGTAACGCATGATGTCGTTGGAGATCAGCATCATCGCGTTCCACGGGCGGATACGCCCCATGACGCTGGCTTCGCTGCTGTCTTCGTTGGCGAAGTTGTAGGAGAAATCCCATTCCTCCGACAGGTATTTGCACAGCAGGCGCCCGGCGTTGATGTGCAGTGCTTCGGACATTTCGCTGCGGTGATCGGAAATGTTCGGCAGCACGCAGATACCGCTGGTGAAGATCGGTTCGAACACAAACGAATGCCCGCTCTTGCCGTCGTGCTCGTCCATCGGCTTGGTGTCGAACGTCTTGTTCATGTACGAGTGCTGCTGCGCCAGACCGAACTCCGAGGCCATGCCCGAACCGGTACCGCCGCCGGCACTGAAAATCGAGAAGTACAGGCGCGACTGGTTGGCCTTGATCCCGCAGCTGTCGATCAGGTACGAGTGGATCATTTTCCAGTCGGGGCTGGAGAAGCGCTGGGTGTCCTTGTTGAGGATGATCTTCGCCAGGTACTGGCCGAGGATCGGCGCGTTGCCGGCGCCACCGGCGTGGACTTCGGACAAGTCCATGATCTTCATTTTGCTGTAGTCGCGCAGGAAGCCGCTTTTCTCGCCCTTGCGCGAAAAACGGATGCGCCCGGCGATGTCCTTGTCGAGGTCGCCGAGCATCACCAGCGGTTCGACCAGGAATACCGGTTTGGTCGATTTGCTGGTGCCGATGCGCAGGTTGTTCTTGATCCACTGCGCCGGGCTGTAGCCCTTGTCGGCCAGACGCCGGTCGGTCGGGCGGTCTTCGTTGTTGAATTCGTTGAGGTAGAACTTGCGCGCGTTGTACACCAGCTCCGCCACATCGAGGGCGATGTTGGAGCCGCAGCGACCGAGGCCGATCAGGCACACCGAAGGGAATTCCTGATCGTTGTGCTGCTCGTTGTCGCCTTCCTGATGCGCCGGGCGCGGGAACACCGAATCGCGCAGGCCGTCGAGGTTATCGAGGATGCGGTCGGTGTTGGTTTCGGTGAAGTACAGGTATTGCTGGGTCGACAGCGGGCGCGAAGGCTGCGCGGGTTTCGATAATGGCGAGCTGTTCGCAGCGGGGCTCAGGGTCAGATCGGCTGTTGCACTGGCGGAGTTGTTTTTAGAGGTCATGGTGCGCCATTTACCTGGACTGGGTTGGCTCGCCGAACAGTGCGGGCGAACCTCACGGAATAAGATCTCGCGTCTTGTGTGCGCGAATACGGCCCGGGCGTCGTGGTGTTCGCTTGTGTGATCGCCGGGCGGAATCCTTTCCTGATCGTTGATGAATCGGCCATGATTCGCTGATCTTTAATGGAAAAGAGGCAAAATGATGTCAACGCTACCTTCGTTGGGGTTTGCCGGAATCGGCCTGATGGGCCTGCCCATGTGCCAGCGTCTGCTGGCCGCGGGTTACCCGCTGACCGTGTGGAACCGCAACCCGGAAAAGTGCGCGCCACTGGTTGCGGCCGGCGCCCGGCAAGTGGCGAGCCCCGCCGAACTGTGTGCGCACGCTGACATCGTCATGCTGTGCCTGGCCGACACCGCCGTTGTGCGTGACGTAGTGTTTGGTGCTGGCGGTATCGCCGAAGGAGCGAAAAGCGGCCAGTTGCTGGTGGATTTTTCCAGCCTGGAACCAACCGCGACTCGCGAGATGGCCGCAGCGCTGGCCGAGAAAACCGCCATGGCCTGGCTCGACTCACCGGTGTCCGGCGGCGTGGCGGGGGCCGAGGCCGGCAGCCTGGCGATCATGGTCGGTGGTGCGCCGGCGGATCTTCAGCGCGTGCGCCCGGTGCTGCTCAATCTCGGCCAGCGCGTCACGCACATGGGCGGCGTTGGCGCCGGGCAAGTGACCAAGGCCTGCAACCAGATGATCGTCGCCTGCAATGCGCTGGTGATCGCCGAAGTGGTGGCGTTGGCCGAGCACGCCGGGGTCGATGCCAGTCTGATCGCCGAGGCGCTGGCCGGCGGTTTTGCCGATTCGAAGCCGTTGCAGATTCTCGCTCCGCAAATGGCCGAGAGCCGTTTCGAGCCGATCAAATGGCACGTGCGCACGCTGCTCAAGGATCTCGACACGGCGGTGAAGTTCTCTCGCGAACAGGGTTCGGCGACGCCCATCAGCGGATTGGCCGCACAACTGATGCGCCTGCATGGGGCGCAAGGATTTTTAGCGCAGGATCCAGCGACGCTGGTGCAAATGTATCGCGCGCCAGACTCAGAGGATTGACCCCGAGGACTGGTTTGCGCTGGTTGATTTCATCGAGCACCGCGCGTAGTTCGTCCAGCGGCACCGGGCGGCTGAGCAGATAGCCCTGAATGAAATCGCAGCCCGAACGCTCGAGAAACTCGTATTGCTCCAGGCTTTCGACGCCCTCGGTGACCACTTGCAGATGCAGGGTGTGGGCCATGACGATGATCGCCTGGACGATCTCCATGTCCGCCGTAGCGGTGGGGATATCGAGGATGAACGAGCGGTCGATCTTCAAGGTGTTCAGCGGCAGGCGCTTGAGGTAGGCCAGCGACGAATAGCCGGTGCCGAAATCGTCGATCGACAGCGACACGCCGAGGGCGCGAATCTGCCGCAGCAGCACCAGGGTGTTGGCGATGTTGCCCATCAAGGCGTTTTCGGTGACCTCCAGTTCCAGGCGTTCCGGCGCTACACCGGCGGTGCGCAACGCCTGCTCGATTTCCTCGGCCAGCTCTCCCCGCGCCAGATTCAGCGGCGAGCAGTTCCAGGCGATTTTCAATTCTGCACACCCATGCCGCGACAGCTCGCCGAGATCCTTGCAGGCGCGGCGCAGCACCCAGTTGTCCAGCTCGGCGATCAGACCGTTGTTCTCGGCAATCCCGATAAAGCGATCGGGCATGAGCAAACCGTGGACCGGATGCTGCCAGCGAATCAGTGCCTCGAGCTTGGTCACGCGTCCGGTTTTCAGTTCGAAGATCGGCTGGTAGTAGAGCATCAGCGCGTTGTCTTCCCGTAGCGCGCCGCGCAGTTCTTCTTCCAGTTGCAGTTCACAACTGGCGCGGGTCTTCAGGCTGGAGTTGAAGAAATGCAAGCCGTTGCGCCCGGCACCCTTGGATTGGTACAGCGCCAGGTCAGCGTGCTTGAGCAACTCTTCGCAGGTGCTGCCGTCTTCGGGAAACAGGCTGATGCCGATGCTGGTGGTCATCACCATGCGCCGGCCCGCCAGTTCGATCGGCTCCTTCATCTTGTGCATGATGCGCTGCGCCATACCGCGCGCCTCCTCGCGGTCGCGCAGGCTGATGAGGATGCAGAATTCGTCGCCGCCGAACCGCGCGACCACGTCTTCGTGGCTGCGCACCGAGCTCTTGATGTGCTGGGCGATGACTTTGAGCAGCGCGTCGCCAGCGTCATGGCCAAGGCTGTCGTTGATGCGCTTGAAGTGGTCGATGTCGAGAAACATCACCGCGAGCATGCCGCCTTCGCTGGTTTTCTGGCTGAGTTTCTCGGCGAACAGCTGGTTGAAGCCACGGCGGTTGGTCAGGTTGGTCAGCGCGTCATAGTTGGCCGCTTGCTGCAGGGACATGCGCGCCTGATCGAGTTGACTGAGGAGGGCGTTGACCCGGCGCAGATCGTTTTCCTTGTTCTGCAACTTCTTGTCGGCGAGGGCGGCACTGATCGCACTGCCGAGAATCAGCAGGATGATCAGCGCTACGGTCAGGCCCAGTTGCAGATGCGCGGTGTCGCCGCCGCTGGCTGCCACGGCGCCTTCGGGAAGCACCAGATCCAGCGCAGCCATGCCGGTGAAGTGCATGCTGATGATGCCGGCGCCGAGAATCAGCGCCGCGCTGTACTTGAGCAACTGATGCGCCACGCCACTGCCTTCACTCAGATAGCGCGCCACCCACAGCGCGGCGAAACTGGCGCCGATGGCGATCGCTACCGACAGCGCGAACAGCCCCGGTTGATAGTAGGCGGTGGCGCTCGACTTCATCGCCGCCATGCCGACGTAATGCATGCCGGCGATGCCCAGGCCAATGACAAACGCGGTCTTCAGACAATGCAACGCGCTCGGCTGCACCTCGCTCAGGGTTTGCATGGCCAGCCAGGAGGCGATCAGCGCGATCAGCAATGAAAAGAGGGTGACGCCGAGGTCGTACTGAATGTCGATCGCTGTCTGGAACGCCAGCATGCCGATGAAGTGCATGGCCCAGATGCCGCCGGCCAGACAGGTCGCGCCGATCCAGCGCCAGATGCGCCGCGAGCCCGGATCTTCGGCATGCACTACGCGCTCTGCCATGTCGAGGGTGGCGAAGCTCGCCGCGCAGGCGACCAGATAGGCCACCATCACCAACAGCGGGTTGTGACTGCAATCGAGGAGAATCTGCCCGCTCGCCGGCAGCTCGGTAACAAACTGCAAACCAAGCCACTCCATAGCGTGCCCCATCTCGGATTCATTTGGCCCGTGCGTCAATCAACGCAGGCGAATGCAAGGAGTATAGAGGCGGTTTTCCGGCTGCAAGCGGTAGTGGCACATTGGTGGTAATGATTTTGACATTAGCCTCATAGCCATTCGCGCTAAGGCTCAGGCAATGCGCTCCAGCGGCAGGTCGTTCCATTGTGGCGACAAGGACGGCAGGCCGTGCGCGGCGCGGGCCTTGTCGCAGTCAGGGTTGTGCTCGCCGTTCTCCCACGACGCCTCGAACTCGCGGCAGGTGCTTGAGCGTTTGTCATAGATCGTGCAGGCGACCGCACTGCCGACCTCGCCCGCCAGGGACAGGCAACGCGCCGGTTTGCGGTCGGTGCCGATCATTGCCACTCGGCTCGGGGTGATCTGGGTGACCAGTTCATCGGGCACCGTGCCGCCGGAGGATGAGCACTCACCCCAGAAAAACGACACGCGAAAATGGGCACAGCAGGCACCGCAATTCAGACACGGACTGGCTTCGGACATGGGCGGGGGTATCAAAGGGATTGATCGGAAGATCCGGACGGATCCGGCGGACATTCTAGGCTTTGCCATGGCGTTGGGAAGGGGGGCGCGAAACTATTTTTTTGTCGCCGGATTTTGCCGCGAAAGCCCCGTATGGCGGGGGATTCCTGACTTATCAAGGGCTTACGTTTCGTTACAGTGCGATGGGCCGATATCAGGCTGACGAATGATGACAGACAGCCCCCGCGCGGCTGACTAGATTGCAGGTTCCGGGCTCGATGCGCTGGCAGTGAAGCCCTCATAACAATAAAGAGACGGACCCATGCAGAACTCGACCCAAGCGGCGAATGCCTGGCGCATTCTGTTCCTGCTGTTCCTCGCCAACCTGTTCAATTTCTTCGACCGCACCATTCCGGCGATCATCATCGAACCGATCCGCATGGAATGGCACCTCAGCGACTTTCAGCTGGGCATCATCGGCACCGCGTTCACCGTGGTTTATGCGATTGCCGGCCTGCCGCTGGGGCGCATGGCCGACACCGGCTCGCGCAGCAAACTGATGGGCTGGGGCCTGGCGACGTGGAGCGCGCTGACCGCCGTCAACGGTCTGGTCGGCAGTTTCTGGAGTTTCCTTATCGTGCGCATGGGCATCGGCATCGGCGAGGCCAGTTACGCACCAGCGGCGAACTCGCTGATCGGTGACCTGTTTCCCGCACACCGTCGGGCGCGAGCGATGGGCATCTTCATGCTCGGCCTGCCGCTGGGGCTGCTGCTGGCGTTCTTCACCATCGGCGCGATGGTCAAGGCCTTTGACAGCTGGCGCGCGCCGTTCTTCATCGCCGCCGTGCCGGGGCTGATCCTGGCGATTTTCATGTTCTTCATCAAAGAGCCCAAGCGCGGTGCGGCGGAATCCGTGCAGGTCTCGCAAGAGAAAGTCGACAAGCCGATCCGCCGCGTCCTCGCCGTGCCGACCTTCCTGTGGCTGGTGATGGCCGGGCTGTGCTTCAACTTCGCGACGTATGCCTGCAACTCGTTTCTGGTGCCGATGCTGCAGCGCTATTTCCTCATGCCATTGCAGGAAGCGGCGGTGGCCACGGGCGTGATCGTCGGCGTCACCGGACTGGTCGGGCTGACTGTCGGCGGCTGGATCGCCGACAAGATTCACCAGCGTTTCGCCAGCGGCCGACTGCTGTTTGCCGCGTTCAGCCTGATTATTTCAACCTTGTGCACAGCGTGGGCGCTGCATGCCGGACGCGTCGAGGTCGGCGTGTTCGTTGCGGTGTTCAGCGTCGGCTGGTTGTTCGCCTACAACTTCTACACCTGCGTGTACACGGCGATTCAGGACGTGGTCGAACCGCGCCTGCGGGCGACGGCGATGGCGTTGTTCTTTGCCGGTCTGTATTTGCTGGGGGGCGGGTTAGGGCCAGTGGTGGTGGGTGGTCTGTCGGATCACTTCGCGCACACGGCGATGCTGTCGGCGGGGGCGGAACAGATGACCGAGGCGTTCAAGGCTGTCGGCCTGCATGACGCGATGTACCTGATCCCGGTGGCGCTGTTTTTGACCATGGTCTTTCTGTTTCTCGCATCGCGGTGTTTTGTCCGGGATGCGCAGCGGATGAAGGACGGGTTGGTGGCGGTGGTTGAGCCTGAAATTTCTGCGGCGACTGCTTAAGAACAAAAGATCGCAGCCTTCGGCAGCTCCTACATGTGAATGCGTTTCCCCTGTAGGAGCTGCCGAAGGCTGCGATCTTTTGCTTTTGCTTCTGAAATAAAAGAGGCCCGCATCACTGCGGGCCTCTTGGTTTTCAGCGGTGGAGCAGGGCGGTTTAACCCGCCACCAGTACCCGAATCGCTTCCAGGCGCAACGCGGCTTTATCCAGCATCGCCAGACCCTGCTCACGCTGAGTGCGCAAGGCTTCCAGTTCGCTGTCGCGCACGGTCGGGTTGACCGCTTGCAACGCGGTCAGGCGCGCCAGTTCTTCGTCGGTGTCGGCGGCCAGACGGCGGCGCGCTTCGGCCACACGTTCGGCGTGACGCGGGGCGATTTTTTCTTCGCCAGCGTTGATCCGTGGCGTCAGTTGATCGCGCTGGGCCTGGATGAACTTGTTGGCGCTGGCGCGGGGCACGCTTTCCAGTTGATCGTTGAGGGTTTCGAAGGACACCCGTGGCGACAAGTCATTGCCGTTGGCGTCGAGCAGGCAACGCAGCGCCGCCGGTGGCAGGTAGCGCCCCAGTTGCAGCGAACGCGGTGCGACCACTTCGCTGACGTAGAGCAATTCCAGCAACACGGTGCCCGGTTTCAGGGCCTTGTTCTTGATCAGCGCGACGGCGGTGTTGCCCATCGAGCCGGACAGCACCAGATCCATGCCGCCCTGCACCATCGGGTGTTCCCAGGTGATGAACTGCATGTCTTCGCGCGACAGCGCCTGGTTGCGATCGTAGGTGATGGTCACGCCTTCGTCGTCGCCCAGCGGGAAACTGGCATCGAGCATCTTCTCGCTCGGTTTGAGGATCAGGGCGTTTTCCGAATGGTCTTCGCTGTCGATGCCAAACGCGTCGAACAGGGTTTCCATGTAGATCGGCAGGGCGAACTGGTCGTCCTGCTCAAGGATCGCCTCGACCAGCGCTTCACCTTCGCCAGCGCCGCCGGAATTGAGTTCCAGCAGACGGTCGCGGCCGGTGTGCAGCTCGGCTTCGAGACGCTCACGCTCGGCGCGTGCTTCGTCGATCAGCGCTTGCCACTCGCCGTCATCGGCTTCTTCGAGCAGCGGCAGCAGGCGCGGGCCGAACTGATGCTGCAAGGCGTTGCCGGTCGGGCAGGTGTTGAGGAAGGCGTTGAGCGCCTCGTGATACCACTGGAACAGGCGCTCTTGCGGGCTGGTTTCCAGGTACGGCACGTGCAGTTCGATGATGTGCTTCTGGCCGATCCGGTCGAGACGCCCGATGCGCTGCTCGAGCAGGTCCGGGTGCGACGGCAGATCGAACAGCACCAGGTGGTGAGCGAACTGGAAGTTGCGACCTTCACTGCCGATTTCCGAGCAGATCAGCACCTGCGCGCCAAACTCTTCGTCGGCGAAGTAGGCAGCGGCGCGGTCACGCTCGAGGATATTCATGCCTTCGTGGAACACCGTGGCCGGGATGCCGGAGCGCACGCGCAGGGCGTCTTCCAGATCCATCGCGGTTTCGGCGTGGGCGCAGATCACCAGCACTTTGGTGCGCTTGAGCATTTTCAGCTGATCGATCAGCCACTCGACGCGCGGATCGAATTTCCACCAGCGTTCTTCTTCACTGGCATCCGGCTGCGCCTGGAAGCTGACTTCCGGGTACAGCTCGGCGTGTTCGCCCAGTGGCAGTTCGAGGTATTCGTCCGGGCACGGCAGCGGATACGGATGCAGTTTGCGCTCGGGGAAACCCTGCACGGCGGCGCGGGTGTTGCGGAACAGCACGCGGCCGGTACCGTGGCGATCGAGCAGTTCACGCACGAGGCGCGCACTGGCTTCTGTGTCGCCATCGTTGACCGCGGTCAGCAGGGCTTCGCCTTCGTTGCCGAGGAAGCCGTGAATGGTCTTGTGTGCTTCGGCCGAGAGGCGGCCCTTGTCGAGCAGTTCCTGCACGGCTTCGGCGACCGGGCGATAGTTGTCGCTCTCGGCGCGGAAGGCGGCCAGGTCGTGGAAACGGTTCGGGTCGAGCAGGCGCAGACGGGCGAAGTGGCTGTCCTGACCGAGTTGTTCCGGGGTCGCGGTGAGCAGCAGCACGCCGGGAATCACTTCGGCCAGTTGCTCGACCAGCGAGTATTCCGCGCTGGCCTTGTCTTCGTGCCACACGAGGTGGTGCGCTTCATCGACCACCAGCAGATCCCAACCGGCGGCGAACAAGGCGTCCTGCGCCTTCTCGTCATCGACCAGCCACTCCAGCGCGACCAGCGCCAATTGCGTGTCTTCGAACGGGTTGGTGGCATCGCTTTCGATAAAGCGTTCTTCGTCGAACAGCGCAACCTGCAGATTGAAGCGGCGGCGCATCTCCACCAGCCATTGATGCTGGAGGTTTTCCGGGACCAGGATCAGCACGCGATTGGCGCGGCCCGAGAGCAACTGGCGGTGGATGACCAGACCGGCCTCGATGGTTTTACCCAGACCCACTTCGTCCGCCAGCAGTACTCGCGGGGCGATACGGTCGGCGACTTCGCGGGCGATGTGCAACTGGTGCGCGATCGGCTGCGCACGCACGCCGCCCAGGCCCCACAGCGAGGACTGCAACTGGCGGCTGGTGTGTTCAAGGGTGTTGTAGCGCAGGGAGAACCATGGCAGCGGGTCGATCTGCCCGGCGAACAGACGGTCGCTGGCCAGCCGGAACTGAATGAAGTTCGACAGCTGGGTTTCCGGCAGGGTGACGACTTCGTTCTGCCCGTTGAGGCCGTGATAAACCATCAGCCCGTCGACGTCGTCGACCTGCTGCACAGTCATCTTCCAGCCTTCGAAATGGGTGATGGAGTCGCCGGGCGAGAACCGCACGCGGGTCAGGGGCGCATTCCGTAGCGCGTACTGGCGGGTCTCGCCAGTGGCCGGGTAAAGCACGGTCAACAAGCGGCCGTCCTGTGCCAGAACGGTGCCTAAACCAAGCTCTGCTTCGCTGTCACTGATCCAGCGTTGCCCCGGTTGATACTGCTGCGCCATGCTGCCTGACTCCCACCTTGAAAAAGCGGGCTATCTTAACGGAATGCGACCCTGAGGCCAAAGGAATACTGGGGTAGGAGCTGCCGAAGGCTGCGATCTTTTGATCTGTGGGAACACTTGGGTTTTGCGTTGTCCCATGAAAGATCGCAGCCTGCGGCAGCTCCTACGGGTGCGAGGTGCATCACACAATTGCGACAGGCGGCTCAAGGCGCCTGCACCCCAGCCGATAGCCTGCAGACAGGAGACCTTTATATGTTGCCACCGATGCTCCCCTTGAGCGCTGTGCCGATCACTTCCCAGCAGGATCCGATCCGCCAGCGTCCGGACATCCCGCCGGTGGTGCCGGTGCAGGAAAGCTCCAACGAAAGCACGATCGACCTGCAAAAGCGCGATCCGGAAGAGGATCGGCTGCTGGCACGCGAGGAACAGCGCCGCCAACAGGAACGTGATCGTCGGCGCCGCGAGGCGGATGAGGATCCTGAAGAGCATCTGGCCGTGCCGGGCACTGAGCTGAACGCCGACAACACCGTGCCGGTTGTGCCGCTGATTGACGATCAGCCGCGTCAGGGCTTGTGGGTCGACATCGAGATTTGAGCTGTGACTGGTCAGCGCGTGCGCCAGGCGGCATGATTGGCGCAATCCTGCCGGTGATCGGCAGCTGTTATCTCTTTTGCGATGTGCCGAACGCCATGAGCCAAGACGACAAACTGATCGACCTCAGCACCGAACGCGCCAAGCGTGTGCATGACCTCAACGAAAAGCGCCTGAACGAAGTGCGCCAGGCTTTTGAGCAGGCGATGCCGTTGGGAAAAGCCAAGAAAAAGTCGAAGAACAAGCCGAAAAAGCGTTGATCTCCCGCTGCATCCATTGATGCAGGTCAGTTATTTCCCCTCCTTTAATTCCCTTCGTTGCGGATATTGATCCTGGTCAATGTGCGCGTCTGTGTGTTTGCTAATTTGAATCCATCGCAGCAAAGCAGGGCCAGGAGGCCAGTCATGTTTTTCGATAACGTGGTGTTTGCCGGGGTTCTGACGGTGGGGCTCATGGTGCTGTTTTTTGCAGGGTTTGGATTTTTTATCTGGAGGGATGCGCATAAGCGGCGCAAGTGAGTTCTTCTGGATTTGATGGGCACGCAAGGCATTTTGGGGCGACTTCGGTTGCCCCTTTTTTTTGTGCCTTGGCGGCCTTTGGGCCGACCAGGCTCTGGTTGGTGTGGGTGAATATCTGGATGTTTTGCTGCGGCGGCTTACGGTTTCGCCCTTACGGCGAGGCACTTTTTCCAGACGCCCGGAATGCCGGCCCAGAAAAAAGTACCCAAAAAGGCTTGCTCCTGCGTTCGGCCCTCGCAGGCTCGGGTTCCTTCGCTGCGGGATCGATCCGGGCGCAGCGGCTCCGGTTTGCTTCGCTGCACCTCCTTCCGCTGTATACGACTGCGTCGTACGGTCGCTGCGCTCCCACGCCCGGATCAATCCCTCCACTCAGCCTTCCGACGTCGCCCGTGGATCAAGATCAAAAGCGGTACTCGAGCTTGCGCTCATTGTTTTGAGTGGTGAAAAGCGTGTGGTCTGCTTTGGATCTGTGTTGGATTCGCCCCTCATCGGAACGCCGCCCGCCCAGCCCTCTCCCGAGGGAGAGGGGGCCGATTTTTGGGCTTTTCAAAATCTGTGTTCGACGCGGTATCGCACGTCGGCGTATTTCGCCTAAACACCTCGGTCAGTCCCCTCTCCCTCCGGGAGAGGGCTAGGGTGAGGGGGCTTTTGATTTTCTGCATATTTGCATTCGACGCGGTATCGCACGTCGGCGTATTTCGCCTAAACACCTCGGTCAGTCCCCTCTCCCTTCGGGAGAGGGCTAGGGTGAGGGGGCTTTTGATTTTCTGCATATTTGCATTCGACTCGGTATCTCAGGTCGGCGTACTTCGCCTGTACAACTCGGTCAGTTCCCTCTCCCTCCGGGAAAGGGCTAGGGTGAGGGGCTTTTGATTTTCTGCATATTCGCATTCGACTCGGTATCTCAGGTCGGCGTACTTCGCCTATACACCTCGGTCAGTCCCCTCTCCCTCTGGGAGAGGGCTAGGGTGAGGGGGCTTTTGATCTTCTGCATATTGCACTCGACTCGGTATCTCAGGTCGCCGTACTTCGGATGTACAACTCGGTCAGTCCCCTCTCCCTCTGGGAGAGGGCTAGGGTGAGGAGGCTTTTGATCTTCTGCATATTGCATTCGACTCGGTATCTCAGGTCGCCGTACTTCGGATGTACAACTCGGTCAGTCCCCTCTCCCTCTGGGAGAGGGCTAGGGTGAGGGGCTCTTGATTTGGCTTTTGCTTTTGCTCTTGCTCTGGCTTTTGATCTTTTGCCCCTTCGGCAGGCTTCGTTACGGGATCGATCCGGGCGTGGGAGCGCAGCGACCGTACGACGCAGTCGTACACAGCGAGAGGAGGTGCAGCGAAGCAAACCGGAGGCGCTGCGCCCGGATCGGTCCCGTAACGAAGGTACCCCGAGCCCCAGCGAGCGGGCCGTACGCCGGGGCAAAGCCTTTTGGGTTACCTTTTCGGCGTTTGGAAAAGGTGACTCGCTGTAAGAGCGAAACCATAAGAAGCCCTTACCGCAGCAACGGATATACACACAATCTCAAAACCAAAAAAAAGGCGCGATTCCAAAGAATCGCGCCTCCTTCACAAGCAGCAATCGATCAACTACCCAACGCCTTCGAAGCCAACCAGAACAATCCGGCCGACAGCGCCACAGTCGCCGGCAGGGTCAACACCCAGGCCAGCAGAATAGTCTTCACTGTGCCACCCTGCAGACCGCTCTTGTTGGCAACCATGGTCCCGGCCACACCCGAAGACAACACATGAGTGGTCGAAACCGGCAGGCTGAAAATGTTGGCCATGCCGATCAGACTGGCCGTGGTGATCTGCGCCGACATGCCCTGCGAATAGGTCATGCCCTGCTTGCCGATCTTCTCGCCAATGGTCAGCACCACGCGTTTCCAGCCAACCATGGTGCCCAGGCCCAGTGCCAGGGCGACCGCCAGAATCACCCAGAACGGCGCGTATTCGGTGGTGGTGGTCAGGTCTTTGCGCAGCTTGTCCAGGTCAGCCTTTTCACGGGCTTCCAGGCCAGGCAATTTGCCGACCTTCTTCGCCGTGTCGTCCAGGCAGAGCAGGTAGCGACGCACTTCGATGCGGCTTTCCGACGACAGCGCATGGTAGTCCGCTACACCTTTAAGGGTGTGCAGCAGGGCGGTGATGGTCGGTTCGGTCTGCTGCGGGTTGCAGCGGAATTTCTCCGGCAGGTCGCCTTCCACGCTCTTGCCCAGGGCCAGGAACTCACCCAGCGAATCGGCGTTGCGCTGGTAGAACTGGCTCAGGTGCAGGGTCGCGTCGCGGGTGCGTTCGATCTGGTAGGTGGTGCTGTTCAGATCGAGTACGAACTGCGCCGGTACGATACCGATCAGCACCAGCATGATCAGGCCGATGCCTTTCTGGCCGTCGTTGGAACCGTGCACGAAGCTCACGGCCATGGCCGAGATCACCAGGACCAGGCGATTCCAGAACGGCGGATGCTTTTTGTCATCGATCTTGCGGCGCTGTTCCGGCGTCTTGTGCATCTTCGACAGCGGGCGCCACCACTTCAGGCCGATCAGCACCAGCGCGGCGATGAGGAAGCCGGCCATTGGCGAAAACACCAGCGAGGCGCCGATGTCGATCGCTTTCTGCCAGTTCACGCCATCTCTCAACGGGATGTCGTTGATCAGTGCGTTGGCCAGGCCGACACCGAGGATCGAGCCGATCAGGGTGTGCGAGCTGGAAGCCGGGATCCCGAAGTACCAGGTGCCCAAATTCCAGGCGATTGCCGCGGCGAGCAACGAGAACACCATCGCCAGGCCATGGCCGGTGTTCACATTGATCAGCAGCTCAACCGGCAGCAGATGGACAATGGCATACGCCACACCCACGCCGCCCAGCAGCACGCCGAGGAAATTGAACACACCGGAAAAGAACACCGCCAGGTGCGGCGGCATGGCTTTGGTGTAGATAACAGTGGCTACCGCGTTAGCGGTGTCATGAAATCCATTGATGAACTCGAAGGCGAGGACAAACGTCAGGGCGAGCAAGAGGCTCACAAGCACCCAAGCATCCAGTCCGCTGAATAAATCGATCATGAAGGTTTTCTGACCCGGTCGTAAGGGGGCGCGATTATGCCAGAAAAGACAGGAAATCGATGCCCCGTCTGCTCACTGGTCACACGCTTCTTCGATTTAATTTGTTGCAGGGCGTGAAAACCGAGCAGTCCGCAGGGTTTTTCAACTCTTTGATTTTATTGGATAAATATGATTTTTAAGGTGGTTTTTCCGACACCGCATCGGCTCAAACGTTTGTCTGAAATATCTCTGAAACCTGTGGGACGTTCGTTCTTGAGCCACACAATAGCGATGCAGCCGCTGCCCGCGGGTAGCGGGCGCGCGAGGTGTCGTCCTGCCACCGCGCTGTAGTCGAGGTGGACGCCGACTTTCGAATGCTCAACCGCCGTGACTCATGGCTCTTCGGCTTTGAGTTCCTTTTCGATCTTTTCGATTTCCTGCTTGAACACCTGATCCTGAACGGTAGGGCGCTTGCGCCATGCCTTGCGTTCCGGTTCCGGCTGAGCGGCGTAGGTGGTGACTTCCCCGCCGTAAACTTCCTTGTAACGTTGTTCCTGGCGCTCTAGTTCCGCGCGCAGTTCGTCTTTCGTCACGGTGCTACCTGTATGAGTTGAATTGAATATCCGGTGAAACACACTGCAACGAGTCAATTGCGCGCCCCCGCCAGTCATCCACAGCCTGATCAGGCAGGGTGACATTGCAGAGGCGATCAAGACTTCCGTGTTACAGGCGGCTACGGCACCAGATTAAAACTGACGCAGCATCAGTTTCCTGTTTCAGCGAGCGCTGGCGTTGCATGAGTAATGAGCGCCGGGCGCTGGCCGGAGCTGAGACGAAGGGCCTCGTTTCAGCAAGTCGCGGCTTTTGATTAAAGCGCCGTGACCAAGGTGCATTATAGCGGTCGATTCGGGAATGACTATCTTTGCCAAGTTAAAAACGGTTCTGAATGTGTGATGGTTTTGTGGCTGGCAAGTTTCTTCGCTAGTTAAGTGTAAAGACAGCGTTATAGAACAGGCGTTCTGTTTTTGGCGCCATTAACTCGAACAACTAAGTTGCGCGCAGAATCGATTAAGTGGCTTCAAGGCAAGCAAAGAGCCCGCTGTGCCGGATTGCGATTATCGGTCGGCGGTTCGATAATCGCCCAATGTTGGCTTCCCGGTGCTTGTGCATCGCGCGGCGAGCCGTTTGACTAGGCATTGATGCGTGCCGGACAAGGACAAGAAATGAACGATCAAATGCGCAACTCCTTCACGTCGGTGGCGCCGCCCATCGTTGCCTCGCCGGCCAAGCGCATTCAGGCGCTGACCGGTGATCCGGATTTCATGACTTCGCTGGCCCGTGGCCTGGCGGTGGTGCAGGCATTTCAGGAGCGCAAGCGCCACCTGACCATTGCACAGATCAGCCATCGTACGGAGATCCCCCGCGCTGCCGTACGCCGTTGCCTGCACACGCTGATCAAGCTCGGCTACGCCACCACCGACGGTCGCACCTATTCGTTGCTGCCCAAGGTGCTGACCCTCGGCCATGCCTATCTGTCCTCGACGCCACTGGCGGTTTCCGCCCAGCCCTATCTCGACCGCATGAGCGAGCAATTGCACGAAGCCTGCAACATGGCGACGCTGGAGGGCGATGACATTCTCTATATCGCTCGTTCGGCGACCACTCAACGATTGATCTCGGTCGACCTTTCGGTCGGTGGGCGGCTGCCGGCGTATTGCACGTCGATGGGGCGGATTCTGCTGGCCGCGCTGGACGACACATCCCTGGGCGAATACCTCGACCACGCTGAACTGGTGGCCAAGACCAGTCGCACCATTCACACCCCCGACGCTTTGCTCGAATGCCTGCAGCAGGTGCGTCAGCAGGGCTGGTGCATTGTCGATCAGGAACTGGAACAGGGCCTGCGCTCGATCGCCGTGCCGGTGTACGACGCCTCCGGGCAAGTGGTCGCAGCGCTGAATGTCAGCACCCACGCCGGGCGGGTCAGCCGTGCCGAGCTGGAGCAGCGCTTTCTGCCGGGCCTGCTCAGCGCCAGTCGCGACCTCAGTGCGCAGTTGTTTGCCTGATGAACCTGTTCGATAAACGCACAGTGTTGCGTTTATCGAATTGACGCTAAAACCCCCGGATCATTAATGTCGCGGCAGCGTCATCCGGCGCTGATGTGAATGAGCCCGCCGGACTGTCGACCCTATAATAATGACAAGAGGCAACTCATCATGCGCCCGATTTCCGTCTGTCTGTGTTTCACCCGTTGTTGCCGGGTCCCGCGCAACGCCTGATTACAACCTTCTATTCTTGTGACCGTGCCGTGCTCTGGCCGGCCGCCGTTCGACTGCGTTTTTTGCGTGGAATAAAAATAATGAACCAGCCTCAGTCCGCTGTGGGTAACTGCCTCGATGTGCAGACCTTCATCAACGCCCAACCAATCTCGCGCTATCAGTGGCGAGTGGTGATTTTGTGTTTCCTGATCGTATTTCTCGACGGCCTCGACACCGCCGCCATGGGTTTCATCGCCCCGGCGCTGTCGCAGGACTGGGGCATCGATCGCGCCAGCCTCGGTCCGGTGATGAGCGCCGCGCTGATCGGCATGGTCTTCGGTGCACTCGGCTCCGGCCCTTTGGCTGACCGCTTCGGGCGCAAAGTCGTACTCGTCGGTGCGGTGATTCTGTTCGGCGGCTTCAGCCTGGCCTCGGCGTACAGCACCAACGTCGAACAACTGCTGGTGTTGCGCTTTCTGACCGGTCTCGGCCTCGGCGCGGGCATGCCCAATGCCACGACGCTGCTCTCGGAATACACCCCGGAGCGCAAGAAGTCGCTGCTGGTGACGAGCATGTTCTGCGGCTTCAACCTCGGCATGGCCGGCGGTGGTTTCATCTCGGCAAAACTGATCCCGGCATTCGGCTGGCACGCATTGCTGATGATCGGCGGGATCCTGCCGCTGATCCTGGCTGTGGTGCTGGTGTTCTGGCTGCCGGAATCGGCGCGTTACCTGGTGGTGCGCAACCGTGGCACCGACAAAGTACGCAAGACCCTCGCACCGATCGATCCGATTACCGTCGCCCAGGCTGCGAGCTTCAGCGTGCCGGAACAGAAAACCGTCAAGGCACGCAATGTCTTTGCGGTGATCTTCTCCGGCGCTTACAGCACCGGCACGCTGCTGTTGTGGCTGACCTATTTCATGGGTCTGGTGATCGTCTACCTGCTGACCAGTTGGCTGCCGACGCTGATGCGCGACAGTGGCGCGAGCATGGAGCAGGCTGCGTTCATCGGTGCCTTGTTCCAGTTTGGCGGCGTGTTGAGCGCGGTCGGAGTGGGCTGGGCGATGGACCGCTTCAATCCGCACAAGGTCATCGGCATTTTCTATCTGCTCGCCGGGGTGTTTGCCTACGCGGTAGGGCAGAGTCTGGGCAACATCACCCTGCTGGCGACGCTGGTGCTGGTGGCGGGCATGTGCGTCAACGGCGCGCAATCGGCGATGCCGTCGCTGGCAGCGCGGTTCTACCCGACCCAGGGTCGCGCGACCGGGGTGTCGTGGATGCTCGGCATCGGCCGCTTTGGCGCGATTCTCGGCGCGTGGATGGGCGCGACGTTGCTGGGCCTGGGCTGGAATTTCGAGCAGGTGCTGACCGCACTGGTGATCCCGGCCGGTCTGGCCACGGCGGCGGTGCTGATCAAGGGCATGGTCAGTCATGCGGATGCGACCTGACCGGGCATGAATCTTTATTGAACATGCCGGCCTCTTCGCGAGCAGGCTCGCTCCCACTCTGGAATGCATTTCCCTGTGGGAGCGAGCCTGCTCGCGAAGCTTTTGATCTGATTGTTAGGTGAACAACAATCCGTTCGATAAACGAACACTCAGTCGATTATCGGATTGTTTGGCGATTTTCCCAGGCTTAATCTTCAGTGACTCCGGCGCCGAACCTCGCGCCTTTTTATCACTGGCGATTCCTTACAAGAACAGGAGCCCGCTCCATGGCTGAGATCCTTTCGCTGCACGACGCGGTGAAGCAATTCGTCAACGACGGCGATACCGTCGCCCTCGAAGGCTTCACTCACCTGATCCCTACGGCAGCGGGTCATGAAATCATTCGTCAAGGCAAGAAAGATCTGACGCTGGTGCGGATGACGCCCGACCTGATCTACGACCAACTGATCGGCGCCGGTTGCGCGCGCAAACTGATTTTCTCCTGGGGTGGCAACCCGGGCGTGGGCTCGCTGCACCGTCTGCGGGACGCGGTCGAGAAGCAATGGCCGCACCCGCTGGAAATCGAAGAGCACAGCCACGCCGACCTCGCCAACGCTTACGTTGCCGGCGCATCCGGCCTGCCGTTCGCGGTGCTGCGTGCCTACGCCGGTTCCGACCTGCCAAAGGTCAATCCGCTGATCAAAACCGTGACCTGCCCGTTCACCGGCGAAGTGCTGGCGGCGGTGCCATCGGTACGTCCCGACGTCACCGTGATCCACGCGCAGAAGGCCGACCGCAAGGGCAACGTGTTGCTCTGGGGCATTCTCGGTGTGCAGAAAGAAGCTGCGCTGGCCGCCAAGCGTTGCATCGTCACCGTGGAAGAAATCGTCGACGACCTCAACGCACCGATGAACGCCTGCGTACTGCCGACCTGGGCCTTGAGCGCGGTTTGCCATGTGCCGGGTGGCGCGCATCCGTCCTACGCCCACGGTTACACCGAGCGTGACAATCGTTTCTATCAGGCGTGGGACCCGATCGCTCGCGACCGTGAGACGTTTACCGCGTGGATCAACGAATACATCCATGGCTGCGCTGACTTCAGCGAATTCCAGGCCAAGTTGGCCGCTGCTTCGGAGGCCAAATAATGACTTACACCACCAATGAAATGATGACCGTCGCTGCGGCCCGTCGCCTGAAGAACGGCTCGGTATGCTTCGTCGGCATCGGCCTGCCGTCGAAAGCCGCCAACCTTGCGCGCCTGACTTCATCGCCGGACGTAGTGCTGATTTACGAATCCGGCCCGATTGGCGCCAAGCCGAGCGTGCTGCCGCTGTCGATCGGTGACGGCGAGCTGGCCGAGACCGCCGACACTGTCGTGCCGACCGGTGAGATTTTTCGCTATTGGCTGCAGGGCGGGCGCATCGACGTCGGTTTTCTCGGCGCCGCCCAGGTCGACCGTTTCGGCAATATCAACACCACCGTGGTCGGCGACTACCATGCGCCGAAAGTGCGCCTGCCGGGTGCCGGTGGCGCGCCGGAAATTGCCGGTTCGGCGAAAAGCGTGCTGATCATTCTTAAACAGTCGGCGCGTTCGTTTGTCGACAAACTCGATTTCATCACCTCCGTCGGTCACGGCGAGGGTGGCGATTCGCGCAAACGTCTGGGCCTGCCGGGTGCCGGCCCGGTGGGGATCATCACCGACCTGTGCATCATGGAACCGGAGGAGGGCACTAACGAGTTCGTGGTCACCGCGTTGCATCCGGGCGTGACCCGCGAGCAAGTGGTCGCCGCCACCGGTTGGGCGATCCGTTTTGCCGACTCTGTTGAAACCACCGCTGAGCCGACCGAAGTCGAGCTGACGGCGCTGCGTGATCTTGAAGCGCGCACCGCCGCCGCCCATGGTCAGGCACCGGGAGAAGCATGATGCGTGACGTGTATATCTGCGACGCGATTCGCACCCCTATCGGCCGTTTCGGCGGCGCACTGTCTGCCGTTCGCGCCGATGACCTGGCCGCCGTGCCGATCAAAGCCTTGATGGAGCGCAATCCATCGGTGGACTGGAACGCCGTCGATGAAGTGTTCCTCGGCTGCGCCAACCAGGCCGGCGAAGACAACCGCAACGTTGCGCGCATGGCATTGCTGCTCGCCGGTCTGCCGGACAGCGTGCCGGGCGTGACGCTCAATCGCCTCTGCGCTTCGGGCATGGACGCCATCGGCACCGCATTCCGCGCCATCGCCAGCGGCGAGATGGAGCTGGCGATTGCCGGCGGCGTCGAGTCGATGTCGCGCGCGCCGTTCGTGATGGGCAAGGCGGACGCGGCGTTCTCGCGCAACATGAAACTGGAAGACACCACCATCGGCTGGCGTTTCATCAACCCGCTGATGAAGGCGCAGTACGGCGTGGATGCGATGCCGCAGACCGCTGACAACGTCGCCGACGACTACAAAGTCTCGCGCGAAGATCAGGACGCCTTTGCCCTGCGCAGTCAGCAACGTACTGCTGCCGCTCAGGCCGCCGGTTACTTCGCGGAAGAAATCGTCGAAGTGCGCATCGCTCATAAAAAGGGCGAAACCGTGGTCAGCCAGGACGAACATCCGCGTGCCGACACCACGATTGAAGCGCTGGCCAAGCTGAAACCGGTCAACGGCGCGGACAAAACCGTCACCGCCGGCAATGCCTCCGGGGTCAACGATGGCGCCGCGGCACTGATTCTGGCGTCAGCCGAAGCGGTGAAAAAACACGGCCTGACCGCCCGCGCGAAAGTGCTCGGCATGGCCAGCGCCGGCGTCGCACCGCGGGTGATGGGCATCGGCCCGGTGCCGGCGGTGCGCAAACTGACCGAGCGCCTCGGCGTGGCGGTCAGCGATTTCGACGTGATCGAACTCAACGAGGCGTTTGCCAGCCAGGGCCTGGCGGTGCTGCGCGAGTTGGGGCTGGCCGACGATGCGCCGCAGGTCAACCCGAATGGCGGCGCGATCGCTCTCGGTCACCCGTTGGGCATGAGCGGTGCGCGGCTGGTGCTGACCGCGTTGCATCATCTGGAAAAGACCGCTGGCAAGAAAGGTCTGGCGACCATGTGCGTCGGTGTCGGCCAGGGTCTGGCCTTGGCCATCGAACGCGTCTGACGCGCTGCGGCACTTACAAGAACTGAGGAAAGCGAAATGACTGACAAGCCTGGTTACCGTCGCCCACAGGCAGGCACTCAGCCTGACTACCTGCACCCGACGTATCAATCCACCAACCTGCGCTCGCCGTCCAAGCCTTTGGTGTACCTGCCCCATTCACTCTCGGAAATCACCGGGCCGACCATTGGTGCCGAACATGTTGCCGAGAAAGACAACGATCTGACTGCGCAGCACGCTGGCGAGCCGTTGGGCGAGCGCATCATCATTCACGGCCGCGTGCTCGACGAAGACGGCCTACCGGTGCCGGGGATTCTGGTGGAGATCTGGCAGGCCAACGCCGCCGGCCGCTACAACCATGCCCGCGACCTGCACGACGCGCCGCTGGACCCGAACTTCACCGGCACTGGCCGCACCGTCACCGATGCCGACGGCTGGTACCAGTTCCAGACCATCAAGCCCGGCGCCTATCCGTGGGGCAACCACCACAACGCCTGGCGCCCGGCGCACATCCATTTTTCCCTGTTCGGGCCGAGCATCCTCACCCGACTGGTCACGCAAATGTACTTCCCCGGCGACCCGTTGCTGGCGTATGACCCGATCTACAACTGCGTGCCGGACACCTCGGCCAAGGAACGCCTGATCGCCAGTTTCGATCTGGAAAAAACCATTCCGTCCTACGCCCTCGGTTACCGCTGGGACATCGTGCTGCGTGGGCGTGAAGCCACGCCGATGGAGAAATAAGATGACCCTCTATGCGACCACGTCCCACACCGTCGGGCCGTATTACCACATCGGCCTGACCTGGCTGAACCGTGAAACCCTGGCCAATGAGCTGACCCTTGGCGAGCGCGTGGCGATCAGCGGCCAGGTTGTGGATGGCAATGGCGATGTCGTCAACGACGCCATGCTCGAAGTCTGGCAGGCCAACGCCGCTGGCAAGTACGACCACCCGGAAGATCAGCAGGACAAACCGCTCGACCCAAATTTCGAGGGCTTCGGCCGGGTGCCGGTGGACGCGGAAGGGCGCTTCCGTTTCACCACGATCAAACCCGGCACCGTGCCCGGCCTGAAAGGCTCGACCCAGGCGCCGCATCTGGTGGTGCTGGTGTTTGCCCGTGGTCTGGTCAAGCATTTGCTGACGCGGATTTATTTTGAGGGTGAGCCGGCGAACGTTGCTGATCCGTTGTTGGAGTGTGTGCCGGCAGAGCGTCGCGCAACGTTGCTGGCCAAGCAGGATGCCTCGGGTGTCTACCAGTGGAATGTGGTTCTGCAGGGCACCGATGCCGAGACGGTGTTCTTCGATTATTGAAGAACACCGTCCATCCCCTGTGGGAGCGAGCCTGCTCGCGAAAGCGGTGGGTCAACCAGCACACATGTCGTCTGGCACTCCCTCTTCGCGAGCAGGCTCGCTCCCACAGGGGAACGATCAATACCGGATGTGGAACGGGACTGTTGCAAAGTATGTCTAGACTGTGACTGTCCCTTTCGAGTGAAAAAACAATGACAACGCCCACCTCCCATTACACCGGGGAAGAGCGCAGCAAGCGCATCTTCGCCATTGTCGGCGCTTCGTCCGGCAACCTCGTCGAATGGTTCGACTTCTACGTCTACGCCTTCTGCGCGATCTATTTCGCCCCGGCGTTCTTCCCCTCCGACAACCCGACTGTGCAATTGGTCAACACCGCCGGCGTGTTCGCTGCCGGGTTCCTGATGCGGCCGATTGGCGGCTGGATCTTCGGCCGCGTCGCTGACAAGCACGGGCGCAAGAATTCGATGCTCATCTCGATTCTGATGATGTGCTTCGGCTCGCTGCTGATTGCCTGTCTGCCGACCTACAAGGACATCGGCGTCTGGGCGCCGGTGCTGTTGCTGTTCGCGCGCTTGCTGCAAGGCCTGTCGGTCGGCGGCGAGTACGGCACCACCGCGACTTACATGAGTGAAGTCGCGCTCAAGGGCCAGCGCGGTTTCTTCGCCTCGTTCCAGTACGTGACGCTGATTGGCGGACAGCTGCTGGCGGTGTCGCTGGTGGTGGTGCTGCAACAATTTCTCACTGAAGAAGACCTGCGTGCCTACGGCTGGCGGATTCCGTTCGTGGTCGGTGCGGTGGCGGCGCTGATTTCGCTGTTCCTGCGTCGTTCGCTGAAAGAAACCACCAACGAAGAAACCCGCGCGCACAAGGACGCTGGCAGCATCACCGCGCTGTTCCGCGACCACAAAGCGGCGTTCATCACCGTGCTTGGTTACACCGCTGGCGGCTCGTTGATTTTCTACACCTTCACCACCTACATGCAGAAATACCTGGTGAACACCGCCGGCATGCACGCCAAGACCGCCAGCTACATCATGACCGGCGCGCTGTTCCTCTATATGTGCATGCAGCCGCTGTTCGGCATGCTTGCCGACAAGATCGGCCGGCGTAATTCGATGCTCTGGTTCGGCGCGCTCGGCACGCTGTTCACCGTGCCGATTCTGCTCAGCCTGAAAAGCATCAGCAGCCCGTTCCTCGCCTTCGTGCTGATTACCCTGGCGCTGGCGATCGTCAGTTTCTACACCTCGATCAGCGGTCTGGTGAAAGCCGAGATGTTCCCGCCGGAAGTCCGCGCGCTTGGTGTCGGTCTGGCTTACGCAGTGGCCAATGCAATCTTCGGCGGCTCGGCGGAATTCGTTGCCTTGAGCCTCAAGGCCGGCGGCATGGAAAACGCCTTCTACTGGTACGTCACGGCGATGATGGCGGTCGCTTTCCTGTTCAGCCTGCGGTTGCCCAGGCAGGCGAAGTATTTGCACCACGATCTGTAAACTCATGTGCGCGGGCGATCAGGCCCGCGCCGGCAAGGACTGTTTATGACTCAGCGACCGGGCAATCAATTGTTCGATGCCTACTTCACCGCCCACGATATGCGCGAAGTGTTCTGCGATCAGGGCCGGGTGCAGGCGATGCTCGATTTCGAAGCGGCGCTGGCCCGGGCCGAGGCGCGGGTCGGGCTGATTCCTTCATCTGCCGTGGCGCCGATTGCTGCAGCGTGCGACGCGGGTCTGTATGACTTCGGGGCGTTGGGCGAGGCGATTGCCACGGCCGGCAATTCAGCGATTCCGCTGGTCAAGGCTTTGGGCAAACAGATTGCCGCGAGCGAAGCCGAAGCCGAGCGTTATGTGCATTTGGGCGCGACCAGTCAGGACGTGATGGATTCCGGGCTGGTCCTGCAACTGCGCCAGGCGTTGGCGCTGATCGAAAACCAACTGGCGCAACTGGCCGACTCCCTAGCCGCTCAGGCGCAACGCTTCGCCACCACGCTATTGGCCGGGCGCACCTGGCTGCAACACGCCACGCCGGTGACACTGGGCATGAAAATCGCCGGATGGCTGGGCGCCGTCACGCGCAGCCGCCAGCGTCTGCGAGAACTCAAGCCACGGCTGCTGGTGCTGCAATTCGGCGGCGCGTCCGGCACGCTCGCGGCGCTGGGGGAGCAGGCGTTGCCAATCGCTGAGGCCTTGGCCGAAGAGCTGCAACTGACCTTGCCCGAGCAACCGTGGCACACCCAGCGCGATCGCATCGTCGAGTTCGGCGCGGTGCTTGGCTTGATTGCCGGCAGCCTCGGCAAATTCGGCCGCGACATCAGCCTGTTGATGCAGACCGAGGCGGCGGAAGTGTTCGAGCCAGCGGCACCGGGCAAGGGCGGCTCGTCGACCATGCCGCACAAACGCAACCCGGTCGGCGCGGCGGTGCTGATTGGTGCGGCCACGCGGGTGCCGGGGCTGGTGTCGACGCTGTTCAGCGCCATGCCCCAAGAGCACGAACGCAGCCTCGGTTTGTGGCACGCCGAATGGGAAACCCTGCCGGAGATCTGCTGCCTGGTGTCCGGTTCGTTGCAACAGGCGCGCTTGCTGGCCGATGGTCTGGAAGTCGATGCGGCACGCATGGCCCGCAATCTCGAATTGACCCAAGGTCTGGTGCTGGCCGAAGCGGTGAGCATCGTGCTCGCCCAACGAGTCGGCCGCGACACGGCGCATCATCTGCTCGAACAATGCTGCAAACGCGCGGTGGCCGAGCAACGCCATTTGCGCGCCGTGCTCGCTGACGAGCCGCAAGTCACCGCCGAACTCAGTGGCGCCGAACTCGATGATCTTCTGGACCCCGCGCATTACCTCGGTCAGGCGCAAGGCTGGGTCGAGCGCGCGGTGGCCGAACACAACGCTTTGACTGTCTGAAGGAGAAGGCTGTGGCTTTCGTTCAACTCGCCGATGGCGAACTGCATTACCAAATTGAGGGCCCTGCCGATGCGCCGGTGCTGGTGCTGTCCAACTCGCTGGGCACCGACCTGCATATGTGGGACGCGCAGATGCCGGCGTTCACCGAGCATTTTCGCGTGTTGCGTTTCGACACTCGCGGCCACGGACAATCGCTGGTCACCGAAGGGCCGTACAGCATCGAGCAACTGGGCCACGACGTGCTCGGTCTGCTCGATGCGCTGCACATCGAGCGTGCGCACTTCTGCGGACTGTCGATGGGCGGGCTGATCGGCCAGTGGCTGGGGATCAACGCCGGGCATCGTCTGCACAAACTGATCGTCTGCAACACGGCGGCGAAAATCGGCGATCCATCGGTGTGGGATCCACGCATTGAAACCGTATTGCGCGACGGCCCGGCGGCAATGGTCGCGCTGCGTGATGCTTCGATCGCGCGCTGGTTCACCCCGGACTTTTCGGCGGCGCATCCCGAGGCGGCAAAGAAGATTACCGACATGCTTGCCGCGACCAATCCTCAAGGCTATGCGGCCAACTGCGCCGCCGTGCGCGATGCCGATTTCCGTGAACAGCTGGCTTCGATCAATGTGCCATTGCTGGTGATTGCCGGCAGCGAAGATGCGGTGACGCCGCCGTCCGGCGGGCACTTCATTCGCGACCACGTGCGCGGCGCCGAGTACGCCGAGTTCCATGCGGCGCATTTGTCCAACGTGCAGGCCGGCGCCGATTTCAGCGACCGAGTGCTGGCGTTTCTGCAGGCTCAGTGAGGAAGAATTTGTGGACGAGAAACAACGTTACGACGAAGGCATGCAAGTCCGCCGCGCGGTGCTGGGCGATGCCCACGTCGATCGCAGCCTGACCACGCTGACCGAGTTCAACTCGGAATTCCAGGAGATGATCACCCGCCACGCCTGGGGCGACATCTGGACCCGCCCGGGCTTGCCCCGGCACACCCGCAGCCTGATCACCATCGCCATGCTGATCGGCATGAACCGCGAAGGCGAACTGAAACTGCACCTGCGCGCCGCGGCCAATAACGGCGTGAGCCGTGGCGAGATCAAGGAAGTGATCATGCAGAGCGCGATCTACTGCGGCATCCCGGCGGCGAATGCGACGTTTCATCTGGCGGAATCGGTTTGGGATGAATTGGGGGTTGAATCCCGGGATTGATGTTGCCTGAGCCATCGCCTTCGCGAGCAGGCTCGCTCCCACCTTGGAATGCATTCCCGTGTAGGAGCTGCCGAAGGCTGCGATCTTTTGATCTTGTTTTTAAAAAATCAACATCAAAAGATCGCAGCCTTCGGCAGCTCCTACACGTGATCGGTGGTTTACAGGAGGCTGATCGGGTAGCTGACGATCAACCTATTCTCGTCAAACTCGTTGTTGTTGAAATCCCGGCGCATGGTCGAGTTGCGCCATCTGACGTTCAAATCCTTCAACGTGCCGCTCTGCACCGTGTAACCCAGTTCCGATTCGCGACCCCATTCCTTGCCGTCGGTGATCGTCCCGGTGTGCACGTTGTCGCCACTGATGTAGCGGTTCATCAGGGTCAGGCCGGGGATGCCCATGGCGGCGAAGTTGTAGTCGTGGCGCAGTTGCCAGGAGCGTTCCTGAGCGTTGTCATAACTGGCGTTGTAGCTGTCGTTGGCCAGGGTGCCGCCACTGGTGCCGTTGACCCGCATCCACGCGCTGTCGCCGGTGAGTTTCTGCAGGCCGACGTAGAACGTGTTGCCGCCGTATTTGGCGGAAAACATCCCGTACCAGGTCTTGTTATCGAGATCGCCGGCGCGGGCGCTGCCATCTTCCTTGCCGTAGAAAAAACCGAGGTTGGCGCCCAGCGTCCAGTCGCCCAGTGGCTGGCTGTGCAGCACGTTGAGGTATTGCTGGCTGTAGATGTCCTTGAGTTGCGCGTTCCACACGCCGATCTGCGTGCGCTTGTCGTTGAACAGATATTCGCCGCCCTGGAAGTTGAAACGATCAGAGGTGAACGCGGCTTTGCCGGTCATCGACATGTCGCTCATGCTGCTGTCGTCGCGCGGGCTGTTGGCGCGGAACTGGCCTCCATAGAGGGTCAGGCCAGCGATTTCCTTCGAAGTGATCTGGCCGCCACGAAAAGTCTGCGGCAATGAACGACCATCGTCCGAACGCAGAATCGGCAGCACTGGCATCCACTCGCCGACCTTGACTTCGGTCTGCGAGAGTCTGGCCTTGAACGCGACGTTGGTGCGACCGAAGTTGTCCGCCGGGCGCCCGTCATGGTCCAGCGGCAACAACTGCGTACCGCCCGTGCCTTTGCCGCCATCAAGCTTGACCGAATACAGCCCGAGCACATCCATGCCGAAACCGACGGTGCCTTGGGTGAAGCCGGATTTGGCGTCGAGAATGAAACTCTGCGTCCACTCCTCAGCCTTGCCCTGGGCCTTGGTCGGGTCGGTGAAGTTGCGGTTGATGTAGAAGTTGCGCAGGTTGAGGTTGACCTTCGCGCCTTCAACGAAGCCGCCTTCTTCGGCGCTGGCGGGCAAGGGCAGACCGGCGATGGCCAGGGCGATCACACCGGGCAATGCGTAGGGCACAGGGAAAACTGTCATGGACTTGGGTCTCTCTTGTTTTTTTAGGGCGAACGGCTGCGCTGTCGCGGCGGGTGCGGCGCAGGCGGGAAATGCTGGTTTGAGATGGAGCAGTGGCGGTCAGCCGGGCGGGGCAGGGCGCTGGAACATGGTGTCGAACCTTGTTGTTATTGGTTTTCTGAGGCGAATGGTGAAGGGCCTGTGTGTACGGGTTCAATTGCTGAAAGCGGGTTCTGGGCGGTTATCGAACGCAAGATTCAGCCGGTTTTTGGCTGAATGTGAGGGCCTCATCGCTGGCAAGCCAGCTCCCACAGATATTTGCATCGCTCACAAATTTGGGTACACCACAGAACATTGTGGGAGCTGGCTTGCCAGCGATGAGGCCAGACAAGACAACGCAGTTTTATGGCAGGCAACAAAAAGCCCACCAAAAATGGTGGGCTTGATGTGTTCAGCCGAGGATCAGAACAGCTTCATCTTCGGCGCTTCTTCTTTCAGCGGTTCGTTCTGCGCGGTCTGCGCATTCCAGCCGCCGCCCAGGGCCTTGTACAGGTTGACCGCACTGGTCAGCTGGGCGAGACGGTCGGTGATCAGCGCCTGTTGCGCGCTGAACAACTGACGCTGGGCATCGAGGAAGGTCAGGTTGCTGTCGACGCCGATGCGGTAGCGACGTTCGGCCAGGCGGTAGTAATCCTGGTTGGCCTGAACGAAGTCACGCTGCGCTTGCAGCTGCTCGGTGTAGGTCTGGCGGGCGGCGAGGCCGTCGGCGACTTCCTGGAAGGCGGTCTGGATGGACTTCTCGTAGTTCGCCACGCCAATGTCCTTCTGGATCTTGGCGTAGTCGAGGCTGGCGCGCAGGCTGCCGGCATTGAAGATCGGCAGGTTGATCTGCGGCTGGAACAGCCACGTCCCCGAACCACCCTTGAACAGACCGGACAGGTCCGGGCTCAGGCTGCCCGCGTTGGCGGTCAGGCTGATGCTCGGGAAGAACGCTGCACGGGCCGCGCCGATGTTGGCGTTGGCCGCCTTCAGGTTGTACTCGGCCTGCAAAATGTCCGGACGACGTTGCAGCAGATCCGAAGGCAGACCGGCCGGCACGTCACTGAGCAGGTCATCAGACAGCGGTTTGGCCGCTTGCAGGTTGGCCGGAATACCGGTGCCAAGCAGCAGGGTCAGACTGTTTTCGTCCTGCGCGACCTGGCGGGTGTAACGCGCCAGTTGTGCCCGGGCGTTTTCCACGGAAGTGCGCGATTGCGCCAGGTCCAGCGCCGAAGCCACACCGACTTCGTTGCTGCGGCTGGTCAGCTTGTAGCTTTCTTCGAAGGCACCGAGGGTGTCCTGAGTCAGCTTGAGCAGTTCCTTGTCCGCCTGCCAGGTCAGGTATGCATTGGCGACGTTGGCCACCAGACTGATCTGCGTGCTGCGACGTGCTTCTTCGGTGGCGAAGTATTGTTGCAGCGCTTGCTCGCTCAGGCTGCGCACCCGACCGAACAGGTCGAGTTCGTAGGCGCTGACGCCGACGGTAGCCGAGTAGGAGCTGCTGATCATCGAGTCGCCGGTCTGCGAAGCACGGGCCGGCAGACGCTGGCGGCTGCCGGCAGCATTGGCCGACACCGCCGGGAACAGGTCGGCGCGCTGGATGCGGTACTGCGCCGCGTAAGCGTCGATGTTCAGCGCCGCGACACGCAGGTCGCGGTTGTTTTCCAGGGCGACCTGGATCAGCTGTTGCAGGGCAGGGTCATGGAAAAACTGCTTCCAGCCCTGTTCGGCAGCGGCTTGCGCCGGAGCCTGGGCCGGCGAATACGCCGGCCCCTGCGGATACTGGCCTGCGACCGGAGCCTCAGGCTGCTGATAGTCAGGTATCAGCGAGCAACCGCTCAGCACGAAGGCGGCGACTGCGATGGAGAGTAGCGACTTGCTCATTGGCCAGCCTCTTTAGGAGTTTCAGTAGTCTCATCCGCGTCGGTCTTTTTACGCTGACCGATCGACGACACAGTAACGAAGAACAGTGGGACCCAGAAGATCGCCAGGATCGTGGCCGTGAGCATACCGCCAATCACGCCGGTACCGATCGCATGTTGACTGCCCGAACCGGCACCGGTGGAAATCGCCAGCGGTACCACACCGAGGACGAAGGCCAGCGAGGTCATGATGATCGGGCGCAGACGCATGCGGCAGGCTTCGATTGCCGCTTCACGCAGGGTGCGTCCCTGTTCATGCAGTTCCTTGGCGAACTCGACGATCAGAATGGCGTTTTTAGCCGCCAGGCCGATGGTCGTCAACAGGCCCACCTGGAAGTACACGTCGTTGGACAGACCGCGCAGGCTGGTCGCCATCAGCGCACCAATGATCCCCAGCGGTACCACGAGCATGACCGCGATCGGAATCGACCAGCTTTCATACAGCGCCGCCAGACACAGGAACACCATCAGCAGCGACAGGGCGTACAGCGCTGGCGCTTGCGAGCCGGACAGACGTTCCTCGTAGGACAGACCGGTCCAGGAGATACCGACACCGGCCGGCAGCTTCTTGGCAATCGCCTCGACTTCAGCCATCGCTTCACCGGTGGAGTAGCCCGGCGCCGGAGCCCCGAGGACCTCGACCGCTTCCACACCGTTGTAACGCGCCAGCTTCGGCGAACCGTAGACCCACTCGCCCTTGGCGAATGCCGAGAACGGAACCATGGTGCCTTCGGCGTTGCGTACGTACCACTTCTTCAGGTCTTCCGGGCTCATGCGCGAGTCCGGCTGGCCCTGCACGTAGACTTTCTTCACCCGGCCACGGTCGATGAAGTCGTTGACGTAGCTACTGCCCAGCGCGATCGACAGGGTGTTGTTGATGTCGCTGATGGTGATGCCGAGGGCACTGGCTTTCTCGTCATCGATTTCCAGCTGGAACTGCGGCTCATCGTTCAGGCCGTTCGGACGCACCTGGGTCAGCACCTTGCTTTGCGCTGCCATGCCGAGGAACTGGTTGCGCGCTTCCATCAGTTTTTCGTGACCGATACCGGCACGGTCTTGCAGGAATACGTCGAAACCGGTGGCGTTACCCAATTCCAGAACCGCTGGCGGGGCGAAGGCAAACACCATCGCGTCGCGGAAGCTGAAGAAGTGTTGCTGGGCCCGCGCAGCGAGATTGAACACGCTGTTATCGGCGTTACGTTCGCCCCACGGCTTGAGCATGATGAACGCCATACCCGAGCTCTGACCACGGCCGGCGAAGTTGAAACCGGTCACGGTGAACACCGAAGCCACCGCGTCCGCCTCACCGCCGTCCTTGTTCGGACGCAGCAGGTACTCACGCATTTCGTCCACGACCACCTGCGTGCGCTGGGCACTGGAACCGGCCGGGGTCTGCACCTGAGCGAACAGAACGCCCTGGTCTTCTTCCGGCAGGAACGCGGTCGGGATGCGGGTGAACAGCCAGATCATGCCCACGACGATCAGCAGGTACGCCAGCAGGTACGGAGCCTTTCGGGTCAGCATGTTGCCGACGCCGCGCTCGTAGCTGCGTACGCCACGGTCGAAGTTGCGGTTGAACCAGCCGAAGAAACCTTTCTTCGGGGTACCGTGCTCGCCTTTCGGAATCGGCTTGAGCATGGTCGCGCACAGCGCCGGGGTGAAGATCAGGGCAACCAGTACCGACAGGGCCATGGCCGACACGATGGTGATCGAGAACTGCTTGTAGATCACGCCGGTGGAGCCGCTGAAGAACGCCATCGGCAGCAGTACCGCCGAGAGCACAAGGGCGATACCGACCAGTGCGCCTTGGATCTGGCCCATGGATTTCTTCGTCGCTTCCTTCGGTGACAAGCCTTCTTCGCTCATCACCCGCTCGACGTTTTCCACCACGACGATGGCGTCGTCCACCAGCAGACCGATGGCCAGTACCATGCCGAACATGGTCAGGGTGTTGATGCTGAAACCGGCGGCGGCGAGGATGCCGAACGTACCGAGCAGTACCACTGGCACGGTCATCGTGGTGATGACGGTGGCGCGGAAGTTCTGCAGGAACAGGAACATCACCAGGAACACCAGCGCGATCGCTTCGACCAGGGTGTGCACCACGCCTTTGATCGACTCGGTCACCACCGGAGTGGTGTCGTACGGGAACACCACTTCCATGCCTTGCGGGAAGAACGGCTTGAGGCTGTCGATGGTGGTGCGCAGAGCCTTGGCCGTGTCGAGGGCGTTGGCGCCGTTGGCCAGTTTCACCGCCAGACCGGAAGCCGGGCTGCCGTTGAACTGAGCGCTGATCGCGTAGTTCTCACCGCCGAGGCCGACTTCAGCCACGTCCTTGAGGCGAACCTGCGAACCGTCCTTGTTGACCTTGAGAAGGATTTCCTTGAACTGCTCAGCGGTCTGCAGACGGGTCTTGCCGATGATCGTCGCGTTCAGTTGCTGGCCCTGCACGGCAGGCAAGCCACCGAGCTGACCGGACGAAACCTGGACGTTCTGCGCAGCAATGGCGTTTTTCACGTCGACTGGGGTCAGGTTGAAGTTGTTCAACTTGGCCGGGTCGAGCCAGATGCGCATCGCGTACTGCGCACCGAAGACCTGGAAGTCACCGACACCGGCGGTCCGCGAGATCGGGTCCTGCATGTTCGAGACGATGTAGTTGGACAGGTCGTCCTTGGTCATGCTGCCGTCACGCGACACCACGCCAATTACCAGCAGGAAGTTCTTCACTGCCTTGGTCACGCGGATACCCTGTTGCTGCACTTCCTGCGGCAGCAGCGGGGTGGCCAGGTTGAGCTTGTTCTGGACCTGAACCTGCGCGGTGTCGGAGTTGGTGCCTTGCTCGAAGGTCGCGGTGATGGTCATGCTGCCGTCGGAGTTACTTTCCGACGACACATAACGCAGGTTGTCGATACCGTTGAGCTGTTGCTCGATGACCTGGACCACGGTGTCCTGCACGGTTTGTGCGGATGCGCCCGGGTAGGTCACCTGGATCGCAATGGCCGGTGGCGCAATGCTCGGGTATTGGTTGATCGGCAATTTCAGGATCGAAAGTGCCCCGACCAGCATGATCACCAGGGCGATCACCCAGGCGAAAATCGGACGGTCGATGAAGAATTTTGACATGGGTTACTCCCCTTTGCCGCCGGCGGCTTTGTCAGCTGCCTGTGCGGGGGCCGGGTTCTTGGTGCCGACGTTAGTCGCCTCGGTCGCTTTGACCTCGACGCCCGGTTTGACGTACTGCAGCCCTTCGGTGATCAGACGATCGCCGGCTTTCAGGCCGTCTTCGATCAGCCACTGGCTGCCGACGGTGCGGCTGGCCTTGAGCTGACGCAGCTCGACCTTGTTGTCGGCGCCGACCACCAGTGCGGTCGGGGTGCCTTTGAGGTCGCGGGTCACGCCTTGCTGCGGCGCGAGAATCGCCGCGCTGTTGACGCCGGCCTGCAACTGGGCGTGGACGAACATGCCTGGCAACAGGGTGTGATCCGGGTTCGGGAACACTGCGCGCAGGGTCACCGAGCCAGTGGTCTGGTCAACCGAGACTTCGGAGAATTCCAGCTTGCCGTCGAGCTTGTACTGGCTGCCGTCTTCCAGGGTCAGCTTGACCGCCGCGGCGTTGTCGCCGGCCTTTTGCAGACGGCCGCTTTCCAGTTCGCGGCGCAGCTCCAGCAGTTCCACCGACGACTGGGTGACGTCGACGTAGATCGGATCGAGTTGCTGAATCACAGCCATCGCATCGGTCTGACCATTGCTGACCAGTGCGCCTTCGGTCACCGAAGACCGGCCGATACGGCCAGAGATCGGCGCGTAGACCTTGGTGTAACGCACGTTGATCTGCGCGCTCTGCAGCGCCGCTTCCGATTGCATGCGTTTGGCCAGTGCGGTGTCGTATTCCTGACGGCTCACGGCCTGTTCATCGACCAGTTGTTTGTAGCGGTCGGAGATCGACTTGGTCGAACGCAGATCGGCTTCGGCGCTTTTCAGCGTAGCTTCATAGATCGACGGATCGATCTGGTAAAGCTGCTGGCCGGCCTTGACGTCGGCGCCTTCCTTGAACAGACGCTTGAGGATGATGCCGTTGACCTGCGGGCGAACTTCCGCCATGCGGAACGCACTGGTGCGGCCCGGCAGTTCCGAGGTCAGGGTAAAGGCTTGTGGTTGCAGGGTAACGACGCCGACCTGAGGGGGCGGAGCGGCAGGGGCCGCTTCTTCCTTTTTACATCCGCTGAGCAGCGATGCCAGGGCGACGGCAGTGACCAGAGCGGTAACAGCTGGCTTGAATTGCATGAAGATCCTCGGGTCAGGCGCGCGAGAAGCGCACAAGAAGTGTGAAAGAGTAAAAATCGGGCACCGGGTGGATAAGTAGCTTGCTAAGTAATATACTTACGTTCATGGTTGTTTGTAAACACCTGCGCCGTGTACCCACCCTGATACAAACTTCGGCGCAAGGTTTGAAATTGTAGGCCCGGGGAGCCGATTCACGAGAGATCGCCCCCTCTTTATTCAGCGGATATTCAGCCATCCCTGAAACATCCTGTTTGAGGTTTTACTGCCATGGTCCGTCGTACCAAAGAGGAAGCTCAGGAAACCCGCAGCCAGATTCTGGAAGCGGCCGAGAAAGCCTTCTATGAAAGGGGGGTTGCCCGCACCACCCTGGCGGACATCGCGACCCTCGCCGGCGTGACGCGCGGCGCTATCTACTGGCATTTCAGCAACAAGGCCGATCTGGTCCAGGCCATGCTCGACAGCTTGCACGAACCGCTGGATGAACTGGCCAAGGCCAGCGAAAGCGAGGACGAACCGGACCCGCTGGGATGCATGCGGCAATTGCTGATTCATTTGTTTCATCAAGTTGCACTGGACCCGAAAACCCGGCGCATCAACGAAATTCTGTTTCATAAGTGCGAGTTCACCGATGAAATGTGCGATCTGCGCCAGCAGCGCCGGACGGCCAGCCTCGACTGCAACCTGCGCATCGGCCTGACCTTGCGTAATGCAGTGAATCGCGGCCAGTTGCCGCAAGACCTCGACACCGCCCGCGCGGCCATCAGCATTCATGCCTACATCGACGGCCTGCTGTACGGCTGGCTGCTGGCCCCGGACAGCTTCGAGCTGCACGCCGAGGCTGAACGCTGGGTCGATACCGGGCTGGACATGCTGCGCCTGAGCCCGAGCCTGCGCAAATGAAACAAAATGCGCAATTGCCTGGTGGCATGTCAATCAGCCGCCATGGCTGATGATCGCGGCGGGGAGTTTAAACGTAGCGAGCCATGCATTTTGTAGGGAAATTGTGTAGCTCTTGTGAAACCGTGTTTCGCCGCCTTCCCCTCACCCTGGCCCTCTCCCAGAGGGAGAGGGGACCGACCGGGCTGCTCTTTCAAGATACCTGGAATATCCCCGCCGAACTCAGGTTCTGAAAGCTCCGCAAATCGGCGGCCTCTCCCCAATGGAAGTGGACCGGCCGGGTTGTTTGCCCAAGCTGTGCCGACCTGGAACATCCCGCCGAACGCCGGTTTCGAAACCCGCACCAATCGGCTCCCTCTCCCTCGGGAGAGGGCTGGGGTGAGGGGCTACGCCGGGTGCCACGCTACAAGCCCCAGGCCGAACAACTAAAAGCCCCGGACTCTTCCAAGACCGGGGCTTTTTCATTTCTGCGCTACAGCGTGCTTACAACGTCGGATAGTCGATATAACCCACCGGACCCTTGCCGTAGAAAGTCTCCGGATGCGGCTCGTTCAATGGCGCATCGGCCTTCAGACGTGCTGGCAGATCCGGGTTGGCAATGAACGGCACACCGAACGCCACCGCGTCAGCCTTGCCAGCGGCCAGCCAGGCGTTGGCGCTTTCCTTGGTGAATTTTTCGTTGGCGATGTACGGGCCACCGAAGGCTTCTTTCAGTTGCGGGCCGAGGCTGTCGGCACCTTCTTTTTCCCGCGAGCAGATGAACGCGATGCCGCGCTTGCCCAGTTCACGGGCAACGTAGGTGAAGGTTTCGGCGAGGTTGTCATCGCCCATGTCGTGGGAGTCGGCACGCGGTGCCAGGTGCACACCCACGCGGCCGGCGCCCCAGACTTCGATCGCCGCGTCGGTCACTTCCAGCAAGAGGCGCGCACGGTTTTCCAGCGAGCCACCGTAGTTGTCGGTGCGCTGGTTGGTGCTGCTTTGCAGGAACTGGTCGAGCAGGTAACCATTGGCACCGTGGATTTCCACGCCGTCGAAGCCGGCAGCCTTGGCGTTTTCGGCACCGGTGCGGTAGGCGTCGACGATGTCGGCGATCTCAGCGGTTTCCAGGGCGCGCGGGGTTGGGTAGTCGGCCAGTGGGCGCACCAGGCTGACGTGGCCCTTGGGCTGGATGGCGCTTGGCGCAACCGGTGCTTCACCATTCAAGTACGAAGGGTGAGAGATGCGGCCAACGTGCCACAGTTGCAGGAAGATCTTGCCGCCGGCGCCGTGAATCGCCTTGGTCACGTTGGCCCAGCCACGTACTTGATCGTTGGACCAGATGCCCGGGGTGTCCGGGTAGCCGACGCCCATCGGCGTTACCGAAGTGGCTTCGCTGAGGATCAGGCCAGCGGACGCGCGTTGTACGTAGTATTCGGCCATCAGCGCATTGGGTACACGGCCTTCGTCGGCGCGGCAGCGGGTCAGCGGGGCCATGATGATGCGGTTGTTCAGCTCGATGTCGCCGAGTTTGATCGGGTCGAAAATAGTCGCCATGTCTAAAAGCCTCTCTTAATAAGGAAGTTGATCAGTGGGAAGCAGCGGCCAGCTCGGCATTGCCGTTCTGGCGGAAAGTAATCAGGGTCACCAGCAGGGCGAGCACTGCCAGTGCGGCGGCTGCGAGCGGCACGCTGGTCAGGCCGTAGCCCTGGGCGATAACGCTGCCGCCGACCCAGGCGCCGAGGGCGTTGCCGACGTTGAAGGCGCCGATGTTCAGGGTCGAGACCAGATTTGGCGCAGCCTTGCCGAAGGTCACCACGTTGACCTGCAACGCCGGCACGGCGGCGAAACAGGCGGTGGCCCAGAGGAACAGGGTGATTTCAGTCGGGATCAGCGCGACGCTGGTCCAGCTCAGCACCGTGGACACCACGGCCATGCTGATGAACACGCCGATCAGCGTGGCGGCCATGCCTTTGTCGGCAAGTTTGCCGCCGATGATGTTGCCGACCGTCAGGCCCAGACCAATGAGCATCAGCGTCCAGGTCACGCCACGTGGCGACACGCCGGTGACTTCGCCGAGCAGCGGCGCGACGTAGGTGAACAAGGTGAAGACCGAGGCGGCGAACAGCGCGGTCATGCTCAGCGACAGCCAGATGCCGGCGCCTTTGAGCGCGGCGAGTTCAGCGCGCATGTCGAGTTTCTCTTCATCACGCTTGGCCGGCAGGAAGCGGATCAGGCCGATCAGGGCGATCACACCGATAACGGTCACCGCCCAGAACGTCGAACGCCAGCCGGCTTCCTGACCCAATGCGGTACCCAGCGGCACGCCCAACACATTGGCCAGGGTCAGACCGGTGAACATCAACGCCACCGCCGAGGCACGTTTGTTTGGCGCCACCAGACCGGCCGCCACCACTGAACCGATGCCGAAGAACGCACCGTGACACAGCGCCGTGACCACCCGGGCAAACATCAGCACGTTGTAGTCGCTGGCGATGGCGCAGAGCAGGTTGCCGACAATAAAGATGCCCATCAACGCCACCAGCGCGGCCTTGCGTGGCAGCTTCGCGGTGGCCAGCGCCATGAACGGCGCACCGATGGCCACGCCGAGGGCGTAACCGGTGACCAGCCAGCCGGCACCGGGAATCGACACACCGAGGTCCGCCGCCACGTCGGGCAGCAGGCCCATGATGACGAACTCGGTGGTGCCGATGGCGAAGGCGCTCAGGGCCAGAATGAGGAGCGAAAGGGGCATGCAGGTTTCCTTGTCGGCTGGCTGAAGTTAAGGGTCAGAGCTCTTTACTGAGGGTGCTGAGAAACGCCTGGATGACGTCCTCGTTACGTTTGAAGAAATGCCACTGCCCGGCCTTCTGGCTGCTGATCAGCCCGGCCCGTTGCAACGTCGCCAAGTGCGCCGACACGGTCGATTGCGACAGGCCGCAACGCTGATCGATCTGCCCGGCGCAAATTCCGTATTCGTGGTTGTGCAACTGCTCGGGGAATTCGCCTTTCGGGTCTTTCAGCCAGTTGAGGATGTCTCGCCGTACTGGGTGCGCCAGGGCTTTTATTATTTCGTCGAGGTCGAGGTTCATGGCTTGGGCTCGTGATGGCAGTGGCGATATATCGCGATGGAGCGAACTTTAAATCGTTGGATCGCGATATACCAATATGAAAATAGTCTGAGGATCTTGTAAATCGCTATATCGGGTTATAACGATATGAGCGTGCTGGATGACCGGACGCGGTGCTAAGCTGCGCCCATGAACTATCTCGCGCATTTGCATCTCGGCGGCCAGCGCCCCGGTCAATTACTTGGCAGCCTGTATGGCGACTTCGTCAAAGGTCGGCTGCAAGGCCAGTTCGACCCGGAGGTGGAGGCGGCGATTGCCCTGCATCGGCGGATCGACGTGTTCACTGATCGCCATCCGCTGGTGGACATTGCCCTGGGGCGGTTTACCGAAACGCGCCGGCGCTATGCCGGGATCGTCCTCGATGTGTTTTTCGATCACTGCCTGGCGCGGGACTGGACACTGTATGCCGACCGGCCGCTGGAGCAGTTCACCGCAGACGTCTATCAAGTGTTGTCCCGAGAACGGCAATTGCCGGAACGGCTGGCGAAGATCGCACCGCATATGGTTGCCAATGACTGGCTGGGTTCGTATCGCGAATTTGCCGTGCTGGAGCAGGTCCTGCGCGGGATCTCGCGGCGGTTGACGAGGCCTGAAGAGTTGGCGGGAGCGATGGCGGAGTTGCGACGGTTGTATGAGCCGTTGAGTGAAGACTTCAGTTTGTTTTACCCGCAGCTGCAGGATTTTGCCCAAAACTCTGATCCACTGAAGATCTGAATGTGGGAGCGAGCCTGCTCGCGAATGCGGTGTCTCAGCCAATATAGATGCTGAATGACACGCCGCCTTCGCGAGCAGGCTCGCTCCCACAGGGGATTTGTGTTTCAGGCGGCTATCAGGTCGCCTGTGCGACGCGGTTCTGCAGGTTTTGCGACCTCGCCAAACAACACCTTCTGCACCGCCTGCTGCGCTTCGAACGCCAGCGCCGCGCGCTCGCGGCCCTGACAGGCAATCGGCTTGAGCAGATGCACTTCGACATCGCCGCAGTCATGGCTGAACAGGCGCATCAGGTGCGAGAGCAAATCATCGTCACCAATGAACGGCGCCAGCGCATCGATCTCACCATCACGCAGGTAACGGATCGCCACCGGTTGCAGCATCACCTGCGAATCGATCGCCGCCGACAGCAGGCGACCATGAAAGGTGCGCAGCGAACGGCCGTCGGTGGTGGTGCCTTCGGGAAACATCAGCAGCGCATGGTCGGTTTGCAGATGACGGGTCATCTGCTTGCGGATCAGCTGGCTGTCGCCCGAACCACGGCGGATGAACAGACTGCCAGCCTTCGCCGCGAGCCAGCCGGCCACCGGCCAGGTGCGCACTTCAGCCTTGGACAGAAACGACAGCGGCGTGAGCATGCCCAGCAGCGGAATGTCGGTCCACGACACGTGATTGCTGACCCACAGCATCGGCTGTTTCGGTAACTCGCCGTGCACCGTCACGCGAAAGGGCAGGGCATTGCTCAGGCGCGCCATGAAGAAGCGCGACCAGCGCTGGCGCCGCTCCATCGAGTGCGCCAGACCGATGCGTTCGAACATGCCGAAGACGCTGGCCATGGTCAGCCCCAGCGTCACCACCAGCAGCACTCGCGCGATTCGCGCGTACACCCGCAACCGGCTCATCACACGGCCGCCTTGAAGTGCCTGGCGTAGCGCGGGCAGAGTTCGTCGCGCTTGAGCAGGATGAACACGTCGGCGACCTGGAAGTCTTCGTCCCAGCAGGGCTCGCCGCAGATCTTCGCCCCGAGGCGCATGTAAGCCTTGAGCAGCGGCGGCATTTCGGCGATGACGTTGGACGGAATATCCAACGTAGGCAGCGGATTTTTTGGCTCGGCGCGCAGGTGTTCGGTGCACAGATAACGTTCGCGCAAACGCTGCATGATCGCGTGGGCCTGAATGCCGCCGTCCTGCATCGGAATGCTCGCGCAACCCATCAGGTAGCTGTAGCCGCCCTGATTGAGCACTTCGGCCAATTCGCCCCAGAGCACGGCGATGGTGCCGCCGTTGCGGTACGCCGGATCGACGCAGGTGCGGCCGATTTCCAGGATCGGGCCTTGCAGATGCGCCAGGCCATGCAGGCTGAATTCTTCTTCGCTGTAGAACTTGCCGAGGCTGCTGGCGGCGGTGTGATCGAGCAGACGCGTGGTCGCGACCAGACGCCCGGTGTTCAGATCACGCACGCCGATGTGGCTGCAGTGAACATCATAATCATCCATGTCCAGACCCAGTTCGGCGCCTTTCAATTTGGCGTTGAACTCGCCGCTGAAAACGGCGAAGCGCAGGGCCTGGGCTTGCTGCAAGGCTTCGGCGCCGACCAGGCGTTCGGCTTGCAGGCGGCGTTCATTGCCGGTGTCGCTGATGCGGGCGATTTGCGTCATGTGAATCTCCGTACGGGCCTTGAACCCGTCGTGGGTTGCAGCCGATCGACTTTCTTTATGCAGCCGTGTTGTGCAAAGTCAGGCTATGTAGCCCCGGTGTCATCGCCATGAACGTTCGGTGATGCTTATATGACAGCCCACAAGGAGGCGCTTATGCCCTGGCCCGATCTGCTGCACCACCGTGAACGCTTGCCCGCCGTTGCCGATCTGGCCGAGGGTTTCGCGATGTTGTTGCAGACGCTGGGCAACGTCACGCCGTTCGAATTGGCGGTGGCCGGCGGGCGGCGGATGGCGACGCCGGGGCTGGCGTTTCTGGTCGGTTATCAGGCGGCGCTGCGCATGTTGTGGCCGAGCGCGCCGCTGAGCCTCGGCGCCTTGTGTGCAACCGAACAGCGCAGCCTGCGCCCGGCGGACATGCACACGCGGCTGAGCGATTTGCGCCTGAGCGGGCGCAAGGATTTCGTCACCGCAGGCGATGCCGCCGACTGGCTGCTGGTGGCGGCACGCAGTGAAGGGCCGGGCGAGGCACCGCGCCTGAGTCTGGCGGTGGTGTATCCCGGCGAGCCCGGTGTGAAGGTGGAAAAACTGCCCGCCTTGCCATTGATGCCGGACATCAGCCACGGTCGCCTGCACCTCGACGGCGCCCTGTGCGAACTGCTCGCCGGCGATGGCTGGGACGCATACATCAAACCGTTCCGCAGCCTTGAAGATGTCTATGTCTTGAGCGCCATGACCGCATGGCTGTATGGCGTCGGCCAGGACAGCGACTGGCCGCAGACCCTGCAACTGCGTTTGCTGGCGCTGCTGGCCGGGTGCGCCGAGGCCAGTCGGCAAGCGCCGAACAACCCGGCCGGGCACGTGTTGTTGGGCGGGTTGTTTGCGCAGTTTGAAGCGCTGGCGGGGGAGGTGGAACAGGCGCTGGCGGATGGTCCGGTGGAATGGGCGCAGATGTGGCGGCGGGACAAGGGCGTGATGCAGTTGGCGGCGGGGGCGAGGGCGAAGCGCTTGGCCAAGGCTCTGGCGCAAGTCTGACTGGCCCTTTCGCGAGCAGGCTCGCTCCCACAGGGGGACCGTGTTTCTTCAGTTGAAACACAGTCGAAATGTGGGAGCGAGCCTGCTCGCGAAGGCGGCCTCAAAAACACCACACATCTGTCATCAACGCCACCTAATCTCAGCAGACCAACCCCAGAGCCTCAACCATGTTCAAAGGCCTGTCCCTGTTCCTGCTGCTGATCAGCCTCACCGCCCAGGCCGAACAATGGCCCGCCGAACAATGGCCCGCTGCCGCGCAGATCACCGGTCCGGCCGTCGCGGCGCTGGAGAGTTACGCCTTCGCGCCCCGTGACGACGCCACCCGTAAGGGCATCCGCACCGACGCCTTGTTGATCATCCGCGACGGCCAGATCGTTTATGAACGCTACGCCGGCCCGAGCTCCGCTCAGAGCCCGCATTTGACCTGGTCGATCAGCAAAAGCCTGCTGGCTACGGTGCTCGGTGTGGCCTACGGCGAGGGCCGGTTCAAGCTCGACGATCCGGCGCTGAAGTTCTACCCGGCGCTGGAAAAACACCCGGCGATCAGCCTCGGCCATCTGCTCAACTGGGCGTCTGGTCTGGATTGGCAGGAAGACTACGAATACGCCCCGCTGAAATCTTCGGTGGTAGCGATGCTCTATACCCGGGGTCATCGCGACATGGCGGCATTCACTGCGAACCACGACGCTTACGCCGCAGCGGGTCAGGCTTTCCGTTATTCCAGCGGCGACAGCAATCTGCTCGCCGCCGCGCTGAAAACTATCGTGGGGCCGCAGCGTTATGCCGACTATCCGTGGACAGCACTGTTCGAACCCTTGGACATTCGCCACGCCGTGTGGGAAAGCGATGCCCGCGGCACCTTTGTCGCCTCGTCCTACGCCTATCTCACCGCGCGAGATCTGGCGCGGGTCGGTCTGCTGATGGCGCGCGGCGGGCGCTGGAACGATCGGCAGTTGCTGCCCGAGGATTGGCTCGCGTTCAACCTCAAACCCTTTGCCGGTTACAAGGCGCAGCAGGACGAAGCCGTGCCCGGCGGCCATTGGTGGCTCAATCGGCCTGTCGATGACGCACCATCGCCATGGCCCGACGCACCACCCGACACCTTCGCCGCCCTCGGCCACTGGGGCCAGGCGTTGTACGTGATGCCCAGTGAAAAACTGGTGATCGTGCGTTACGCCGATGATCGCGATGGCAGCTATAAGCACAACGAACTGCTCAAGCGGGTGTTGCAGGCGGTGCGGCCATGAAGCGCTTTCTGTTGTTGCTGCTGGTGGTGCTGCTCGGTTGGGGTTGGTATGAACGGGAAAATCTCTGGGCGTTCCCGGACATCATCAGCGCCTACACCGCTAAGGAGTATTGCTCGTGCCGGTATGTGATGAACAACGATGCCGGGTATTGCCGGGGCTATGTCAAACAATGGCTGCCAACCAGCGGCTTTACCGATGACCCATCGAGCAAAACCATCACCGTCAGCGGCATGGGCCGCAGCAACAGCGCGCAATGGCTGAGCGAGCGCCAGGGCTGCCGCTTGAATCCCTGAATTATCTGATCACCCCCTGTGGGAGCGAGCCTGCTCGCGAAATCGTCGCAAGCCGCAATACATGCCGTGCGGCGAGCATTGCATTCGCGAGCAGGCTCGCTCCCACAGGGCTTGCAATAACTTGGCGGGCGGTTAAGGTTCGTGCAGGTTTATCGCCCCCACGAGTGTTCAATGTTCAACCGCTCCCTCTATACAGTCTTCGCCAGTCTGCTGTTGACCGCCGCTGCACTGCCGGCCCAGGCCAATTGGTATCTGGACGGCGAGTCGTCGCGGCTGTCGTTCGTCAGCACCAAAAATGCCAGCGTGTCGGAAGTGCAGCGCTTTCTGGTGCTGCACGGCAAGGTCGATCCCAACGGTCGCGCCGAAGTCGAAGTCGAGCTCGAATCGATCAACAGCGGCATTCCGCTGCGTGATGAGCGCATGCGCAAGGAACTGTTCCAGATTGCGCAGTTTCCCGAAGCGACCATCACCACCCAGATCGACCTGCGCCCGATCAACGATCTGGCCCCCGGCGCGCAGCTGGAATTACGCCTGCCACTGACCGTCAGCCTGCACGGCAAGCAGCACGAATACCCGGCCGAGTTGCTTGCCACGCGGCTGGATGACCGGCGCTTTCAAGTGGTGACGCTGGAACCGCTGGTGATCAATGCCGAGGATTTCGATCTGGCGCCGGGCCTGGAAAGCCTGCGCAAACTGGCCGATCTGTCGGCCATCAGTCTGTCGGTGCCGGTGGGTGCGGTGCTGATCTTCACGGCGCGCTGACATGCGCGGTGCGGTGTTTCCCTGGCGTGACGGCAACCGTTTCGAATTGTTGATCGACGGCCCGCAATTCTTTCCGCGCATGCTTGAGCACATTGCTGACGCTAAAGAGCAGGTCGAACTGGAGCTGTATCTGGTCGAGGCCGGTGCCTGCGCCGATGCCATCGTCCAGGCACTGGTCGCGGCGGCCGAGCGCGGGGTGCGCGTGCGTTGTCTGTTCGACGATTACGGCAGCCTCGCGTTTACCCTGACACTGCGGCAGCGCCTGACCCAGGCGGGCGTCGAGCTGCGTTTCTACAATCGCCTGAGCTGGCGGCGCTGGGTCGGCAACTTCTACCGCGATCACCGTAAATTGCTGCTGGTCGATCAATGTCTGGCAGTGGTCGGCGGCACGGGCGTGACCGATGAATTCTGGACGCCGGGCCATGATGTCAGCGAATGGCACGAAGTCATGGTCGAGATCAGTGGCCCGTTGGTGCTCGATTGGCAATTGCTCTTCGATCGGCAGTGGATTGCCAACCGTTACCGCCGCGCCTGGCGCCCGGCCGCGCATTTCGGTTTGCCGCGTCTGCCCCGCGTTCCGGACAAGGGCGAGGGCATGGGCCGTGTGGCTTACGCCGATGCGCGTCAGCACCGCGACATTCTGCAATCCCTGTTCCGCGCCTTGAACAGCGGCCAGCAACGCATCTGGATGGCCACGCCCTATTTTCTGCCCACCTGGCAAATCCGCCGCTCGCTGCGCAAGGCCGCTGCACGCGGTGTCGATGTGCGTCTGCTGCTGACCGGGCCGCGCACCGATCATCCGTCAGTACGTTATGCCGGGCATCGCTATTACCCGCGCCTGCTCAAGGCCGGGGTGCAGATTTTCGAATACCAGCCGTGCTTCCTGCACCTGAAAATGGTTCTGATCGACGATTGGGTGAGCATCGGCTCGTGCAACTTCGATCACTGGAATCTGCGTTTCAATCTGGAGGCGAATCTGGAGGCCCTCGACCCGGCGCTGACGGCAGCGGTGCAGGCGAGCTTTGTGAACGACTTCGGCTTGAGTCAGCTGGTAAGCCTGGAAGAGTGGCAGCGCCGGCCGTTGTGGCGGCGGATCAAGCAGCGGCTGTGGGGGTGGGTGGATCGGTTGGTGGTGAATATCCTCGACCGCCGCGGGTAGAGCAAGATCAAAAGATCGCAGCCTTCGGCAGCTCCTACAATGGGATGGTGTACACCCTGTAGGAGCTGCCGAAGGCTGCGATCTTTTGCTTTTAAGGGTTACAGCAATTCAAAACTCTGCTGCGTCACCGCCTGTGAATCCAGGCCGATCTGTACGTTGAACTTGCCAGGCTCGGCCGCGTATTTGAGCTGGGCGTTGTAGAACTTGAGGTCTTCCTCGGTGATGGTGAAGTGCACGACTTTCTGTTCGCCGGCCTTGAGCATGATCTTCTGGAAGTTCTTCAGTTCTTTCACCGGGCGGATCATCGAACCGGTGACGTCCTGGATGTACAACTGCACCACGGTTTCGCCGTCACGCTTGCCGGTGTTCTTGACCATGACGCTGGCGTCGAGCTTGCCAGTGGCGTTCAGCGTGGTCGACGACAGCGCCATGTCGCTCAGGGCAAACGTGGTGTAGCTCAGGCCATAACCGAACGGAAACAGCGGACCGGTGGTGTCATCGAAATACTGCGAGGTGTAGTTGCCCGGCTTGCCCGGCGTGAACGGCCGACCGATGCTCAAGTGGTTGTAGTAGGTCGGGATCTGGCCCACGGAGCGCGGGAAGGTCACCGGCAGTTTGCCCGACGGGTTGTAGTCGCCGAACAGCACGTCGGCGATGGCGTTGCCGCCCTCGGTGCCGCTGAACCAGGTTTCCAGAATCGCGTCGGCCGACTGGTTCTCTTCGAGAATCGTCAGCGGGCGGCCGTTCATCAATACCAGCACCAGCGGTTTGCCGGTGGCTTTGAGCGCACGGATCAGTTCGCGCTGGGTTTCCGGGATGTTCAGGTCGGTGCGGCTCGAGGATTCGTGGGACATGCCACGGGACTCGCCCACCGCTGCAACGACCACGTCAGCGTCTTTCGCAGCTTTCACCGCTTCGTCGATCAGCACGTTGGCCGGGCGCGGGTCATCGACCACTTCCGGGGCATCGAAGTTGAGGAAGTTCAGGTAATCGAGGACCTTCTTGTCGCCAGTGATGTTGGCGCCACGGGCGTAGATCAGGTTGGCCTTGTCGCCGATCACCGCACTCATGCCATCGAACAAGGTGACCGATTGCGCCGGACGCCCGGCGGCGGCCCAACTGCCCATCATGTCGATCGGCGCCTTGGCCAGCGGGCCGACCAGGGCGATTTTCGCGTCTTTCTTCAGCGGCAGGGTTTCGTTGTGGTTCTTCAGCAGCACCAGGCTGCGCCGCGCCACTTCGCGAGCTTCGGCGCGGTGCAGGCGGCTTTCGGCGTAGGTGTCGGCCGGGTCATCTTCAGCCTTGCCGATGCGCAGGTACGGGTCCTTGAAAAGACCCATGTCGTACTTGGCCGCGAGCACTTCGCGCACGGCGTTGTCGATGTCTTTCTGTTCGATCTCTCCGGACTTGAGCAGCCCCGGCAGCTCTTTGCCGTAGAGCGTGTCGTTCATGCTCATGTCGATGCCGGCCTTGATCGCCAGCTTCGCCGCTTCGCGACCGTCGCGGGCGACACCGTGCTTGATCAGTTCGAAGATCGCGCCGTGATCGCTGACCGCCAGGCCCTTGAAGCCCCAGTCCTTGCGCAGAAGATCGTTCATCAGCCAGGTATTGGCGGTGGCCGGAATACCGTTGATCGAGTTCAACGCGACCATTACACCGCCAGCGCCGGCATCGATCGCGGCGCGGTAGGGCGGCAGGTAATCCTGGTACATCTTCACCGGGCTCATGTCGACGGTGTTGTAGTCGCGACCGCCCTCGACCGCGCCGTACAGGGCGAAGTGTTTGACGCTGGCCATGATGCTGTCGGCAGCGCTCGGCGTGGCCCCCTGATAGGCGCGAACCATGACGCCGGCGATGCGCGAGGTCAGGTAGGTGTCCTCACCGAAACCTTCGGAGCTGCGGCCCCAGCGCGGATCGCGGGAGATATCGACCATTGGCGCGAAGGTGATGTCGAGGCTGTCGGCGGCGGCTTCTTTAGCCGCGACGCGACCGGACTGGCCGATGGCGTCCATGTCCCAACTCGAGGCGAGGGCCAGCGGAATCGGGAAAATCGTACGGTGACCGTGGATCACGTCGTACGCGAAAAACATCGGAATCTTCAGGCGACTGCGCATGGCCGCGTCCTGCATCGGACGGTTTTCCGCGCGGGTGATCGAGTTGAACGTGCCACCGATGTTGCCGCCGGCGATCTCCTTGCGGATCAGCTCGCGGGGCATTTCCGGGCCGATGCTGATCAGGCGCAACTGGCCGATCTTCTCGTCGAGGGTCATTTGTTTCATCAGGTTGCTGATGAAAGCGTCCTTGTTCTCCAGAGGTACCGGGGTCGTGGCGGCCAGTACCTGATGACTGGCCAGGCTGACGAACAGACCCAGCAAACACAGCTTCTTCATGAATTTTTTCTCAAGGGCCCAAACGGTGATGCAACACCGGCCAGCCAAAATGTAGGGAGCGACTATTGTTGTTCGGGTGCCAGCTCAAAACCTGAGCCGGAAAACCGCGCCGACAGCGGCAACGTGAACGCGAAGGGCACTTTTTAGCCGATTAACCCGTCGCATGCCAGTGGCGGCGCCGATTATGCCCCAACCGCTGGCCGGGAATGTCCAGCGCTCGGTTTTTAAATCAAATGTGTCATGGAGCATCACTGCAATGAATATCAGCGCAACCTCTCGTTCACGGCTACAGATCGCCACGTTGCTGGTGTTCGCCACGCTGTTGACCGCGTGCGGCATCAACAATATCCCGACCCTCGACGAACAGGCCAAAGCCGCTTGGGGCCAGGTGCAGAACCAGTACCAGCGGCGCGCCGACCTGATTCCCAATCTGGTGGAAACGGTGAAGGGCTACGCGGCCCACGAACAGGAAACCCTGACTGCAGTGATTGAGGCACGGGCCAAGGCGACGTCGATTCAGGTCGATGCCAGCACCCTCGACAATCCCGAGAAGCTCAAGCAGTTCCAGCAGGCACAGGATCAACTGACCGGCGCGCTGAGCCGTCTGATGGTGGTGTCCGAGCGCTACCCGGATCTGAAAGCCAACCAGAACTTCCTCGCCCTGCAATCGCAACTCGAAGGCACGGAAAACCGCATCGCTGTCGCCCGGCGCGATTTCATTCTGGCGGTGCAGAAATACAACACCGAGATCCGCACCTTCCCCGGTCGCCTTTGGCACAGCGTGATGTACAGCGATCTGCCGATGCGCGAAACCTTCGAAGCCACCACGCCCGGCGCGGAGAAGGCCCCGGAAGTGAAATTCTGATTCGAGGTTGCCCATGCGTGTGTTGAAACTGGGCCTGGTGCTGATGCTGTGGCTGTTCGCCGTCAGCGCCCGGGCCGAATTGACGTTTCCGCCGCTGAGCGGGCGCGTGGTCGATCAGGCACAAATGCTCGAGCCGTCGGTGCGCGCGCAACTGAGCCAGCAATTGCAGGCGCACGAACAGGCCACCGGCGAGCAATTGGTGGTGGTCACCTTGCCCGATCTGCAGGGCACGACCATCGAGGACTTCGGCGTTCAGCTCGGTCGGCACTGGGGCATCGGCCAGAAGGAAAAGAACAACGGCGCCTTGCTGATCGTCGCCCGTGACGAGCGCAAACTGCGCATCGAAGTCGGCTATGGCCTGGAAGATCGCCTGACCGATGCGCAGTCGTCGGTGATCATTCATCAGGTCATCACCCCGGCATTCAAGGCCGGCAACTTCAGCAAGGGCATCAGCGACGGCGTCGCGGCGATGCTGGTGGTGCTCGGTGGCAATCCGCTCGATGAGCCGTCCACCGTGTACGAATCCAGCGGCGACCCGGCTGATGATTTCATCTCGCGGCACCCGGCGCTGTTCATGTTTCTGGTGATGTTGTTCATCCTGACGGTGTTTGTCTGCCAGATGCTCGGTATCCTGCCTGCCGGTCGGGGCGGCTCCGGAGGAGGGGGCGGTTTCGGCGGTGGCGGCGGCCTTGGCGGCGGTGGCGGAGGCGGTGGCTTCAGCGGTGGCGGGGGCAGTTTCGGCGGCGGCGGTTCGTCCGGCGGCTGGTGAGTTCAAAAGAATAATGAGCAGGCACTTTTCGACATGGCATTACTGACTGAACACGAACAACGCAAAGTCGCCGAGGCCATTGCCCGGGTCGAACGCGACACCGACGCCGAACTGGTCACGGTGCTCGCTGCCCGCGCCGACGATTACGCGTACATCCCGCTGCTCTGGGCCAGTCTGCTGGCGCTGGTGTTGCCGGGCATCGTCCACTACCTCACGGGCTGGCTGACCCTGCGCAGTCTGTTGCTGGTGCAGTGGGGCATGTTCATCGTCCTCTGCCTGCTGTTTCGTCTGCCGAAAATCACCACCCACCTGGTCCCGCGCCGCGTGCGCCACTGGCGCGCCTCCAACCTGGCGCGGCGGCAGTTTCTTGAGCAGAACCTGCACCACACCGTGGGCAGCACCGGCATGCTGATTTTCGTCTGCGAGGCTGAGCGGTATGTGGAGATTCTGGTGGATGAAGGGATTTCCAAACGGCTGGATAACAGCAACTGGGACGCGATTGTTGCAGCGTTTACCGAGCAGGTGCGGCAGGGGCGCACGCTGGAGGGGTTTGTCACGTGCGTGGAGGCGTGTGGCGAGTTGTTGAAGGTGCATGTGCCGGTGACGCAGGTGCGGAACGAATTGCCGAATCGGTTGGTGGTTCTGGGCTGATATTCCTTCTCGCTTGAGATCCAGACCCTCACCCCAGCCCTCTCCCAGAGGGAGAGGGAGCCGACGGAGGTGTTCTGTCGAGTTCCGCCGACCTGAAATGTCGAGTCGAACTCAAATCCTGACAGCCATAGTCGACTCGGTCGTTCAGGTCGATGTCGAGCGCAAGACACCTCGGTCGGCCCCCTCTCCCTCTGGGAGAGGGCTGGGGTGAGGGGCTTCTGGACCGTTGGGTAAATAAGAGGGTGTCCCCAACCCCCATCCCCCCTAAAATACCCGCCATTCCCGATTCCGCCCGTCCGAGGCCGTTTGTCCATGTCCGTTTCCGCTTCTTCCGCGCCGTCCGCCAGACCGGCCCCTGATCACCACGCCCAGTTCATCGAGCTGCTGCAAACCAGCCTCGACGACAACGGCTTCATCAAACTGGTGCTGGCCAAGTACGTCGGTGAAGAGGCGGATCTGCAGCGGGTCATCGTCAAACCGGTGACGGTCAAGGCGCAGCCGTGCCTGTCGTTCGTTTATCGCTACAAGACCCGCGACATCACCAAGAACCTGCCGCTGAGCGAAGGCGTTGCGCTGATTGCCGGGCTGCTGCCGACCTCGTTCAAAAATGCCCACTTGCTGGCGCTGACCGACGAAGCGCAGCTGGAATACAGCAAAAAGGGCAAGAGTTCGCTGTTCAAGAGCAAGCCTCAGCAATTGCGCGAAGCGCCGTCCGCCGAGCACAACCGCGAGAAAAACCGCTTCCTCGAATTGAGCCGCCCGTTCCTCAAGGATCTGGGCGTGACCAACGCTCAGCATGAACTGATCCCGGCGATGTCGCGCAAGTGGAAGCAGATCAACAAGTTCATCGAAGTGTTCAGTCACGCCTTGACCTCCTCGCCGCTGGCGTTGGACAAACCGGTGCGGGTCGCCGATTTCGGTTCGGGCAAGGGCTACCTGACGTTCGCCATTCACGACTACTTGCGCAATACCCTGAAGGCCGAGGGCGAAGTCACCGGCGTCGAGCTGCGCGAAGAAATGGTCAACCTGTGCAATGCCGCAGCGGCGAAGCTCGAGCATCCGGGGCTGGTGTTCAAATGCGGTGACGTGCGCACAGTGGCGCCGAGCGAGCTGGACGTGATGATCGCCCTGCATGCGTGCGACATCGCCACCGATTACGCGATCCACACCGGCATCCGCTCGGGCGCGTCGATCATCATGTGCTCGCCATGCTGCCACAAACAGATCCGCCTGCAGATCCAGAGCCCGGCGCTGCTCAAGCCGATGCTGCAATACGGTCTGCACCTCGGCCAGCAGGCAGAAATGGTCACCGACAGCCTGCGCGCGCTGTTCCTCGAAGCCTGTGGTTACGAGACCAAGGTCTTCGAGTTCATCTCGCTGGAACACACCAACAAGAACAAGATGATTCTCTCGGTGAAACGCACCGAACCGGTCGATCCGTCGCAGCTGTTGGCGAAGATCGAAGAGCTGAAAGCGTTCTACCACATCAGCGAACACTGCCTGGAAACCCTGCTGCGCGCCGACGGCTATATGCCTTGAGAGGCAGCTGCAAGCTTCAAGCGGCAAGCTGCAAGTTGAAGGATGACGCTGGTGTGCCTGATTTGGGTGATTCTGCTTTTTCTTGCAGCTTGCAGCTTGCAGCTTGCAGCTTGTAGTCGGCTCAGGCGACAGATCGCGGGTGCTGGTCTTTACTCTCAAGCGCGAGATCTATCGATCGCCCCCAAGGAGGAACAGGCATGTCCGGATGGTACGAAGTGAGCAAAAGCAGCAACGGCCAATTCAGGTTCGTGTTGAAAGCGGCGAACGCCGAAACGATTCTGACCAGCGAGCTCTACAGCACCCGCGCCGGTGCCGACGGCGGCATCGCCTCGGTGCAGGCCAACAGCCCGCTGGATGAGCGTTACGAGAAAAAGTCGACCAAGGATGGCCATCCATACTTCAACCTCAAGTCAGCCAATCATCAGGTCATCGGCAGCAGCGAGTCGTATTCATCGGACGGCGCTTGTGACAAGGGCATTGCCAGCGTGAAGGCCAACGGCCCGACCAAAGTCATCAAGGACAAGACCCTGCCGGTGCTTTGAAATCCGACATCAACCTGTGGGAGCGAGCCTGCTCGCGAAAGCGGTGTTCCAGTCACCTTTTGGATTGGCTGATATGCCGTCTTCGCGAGCAGGCTCGCTCCCACAGGTGACCGCATTCCATTGTGAGAGCGAGCCTGCTCGCGAATGCGCCAGCCCGGCCAATATCAAACCTCAACCGGTACCGACAACTGCGGATCACCCAGCGCATGGCTTTTGGCATCAAAGAATCGCAACTCAACCCCGGTACCCTCAAACACCTTGGCGTAATGACGCTTCTGATGCTGGATGAACGCGGCGCTGCGCGGGTAAATCGAGATCGCCACGCACTTCGGTTTGGCCAGGCGCAGCGCCCGCACCAGATGCGCATCCTGCTCGCCCAGGGCGTGGCCGAAGATGCACAGGCTGTCGCCATGGGCCAATAGCTGCTCGTAGCAGAACGACAGATAATCGGAGCTGCGAATGGTCTTGAGCTTGTCCGCACTCGGACCTTCGGTGACGAACAGCGGCACGTCATCCAGGGTTTTGATCGTGTTGTTGATCGCGAAACTGCCGAGCAGGGTGCCCTCGGTCGAGGTCAGTTTGCGTGCGGTGCCGTCCTGATTGCGCACCAGATGCAGACCGCCGTGCAGGTACAGCAGGCGCGGTTTGTCGGTGGCGCTCTGGCTCAGATCGAAACTCGCGTCCGGCCCATTGAACAGGTCGTCGATGGCCGCGCCCGGGTGTTGCAGCGCCCAGTAATTGAGCAGGTCGTAGTTGGTGGTGAACACCGTGCGATAGCGCGCCAGTTCTGCATTGAGTACGCCCAGTGTCGAAGGCTGCACCAGCCGCCACGGGATGTGCACCGCGTGTACGGTGTTGATCAACGCTTCCTTGATTGCGTAATAGCGATTGCGCGGCGCCGCCGAGCTGACTGCCAAGGCCTTGTTGACCCGGCTGGTGGTTTTCAGCGCGCCCAGCACTTGCTCGAAGCTGCGGGTTTGCAGCGCGTCGAACACCGCCAGTTCCGATGGGCTCAGCGGCTTCTCTTCGACCGTACGGGCATTTTCGAACAGCGAGTCGTAGCCGAAGTCATCCCACACCGCGCGGCTTGCGCCGTTGCCCACCAGCAAACCGCTGAAAGCGGTCGCGGCGCGCAGGGCGTTCCAGTCTTCGAGGGTGGCGTCGACATTGAGAAAATCGGTCATTGCGGGGGCGGTCTCAGAACGAAGGGCAGATGGACGGCGACTTTATCACGAGCGGACATTGAGCCAGATCAACATTGCTTGTGACCGATCGGTCGATCCTGTGTGCATCCGCCGAGTCGAGGCAGTCGATCCGGCCCAGTCAGGAGACACACGATGAGCAGCACCTTCTTCATTCCGGCGGTCAACATCATGGGCAGCGGCTGCCTCGACGAAGCCATGCTCGCCATCCGCAATTACGGTTTTCACAAGGCGCTGATCGTCACCGACAGCGGACTGGCCAAGGCCGGCGTGGCGGCGATGATCGCCGAGAAACTGGCGATGCAGGACATCGATTCGGTGGTCTTCGATGGCGTCAGACCGAACCCGAGCACGGCCAATGTCGAATCGGGTCTGGGGCTGTTGAAGGAAAGCAAATGCGATTTTGTCGTGTCACTGGGCGGCGGCTCGCCGCACGATTGCGCCAAGGGTATTGCCCTGTGCGCGACCAACGGTGGGCAGATCGGCGATTACGAAGGCGTCGACCGTTCGAGCAAACCGCAGTTGCCGCTGATCGCCATCAACACCACCGCCGGCACTGCCAGCGAAATGACCCGCTTCTGCATCATCACCGACGAATCGCGCCACGTGAAAATGGCCATCGTCGACCGCAATGTCACGCCGCTGCTGTCAGTCAATGACCCGCAACTGATGGTCGCGATGCCCAAAGGCCTGACCGCCGCCACCGGCATGGACGCGCTGACCCACGCCATCGAAGCCTACGTCTCGACCGCCGCCAACCCGATCACCGACGCCTGCGCTTTGAAGGCGATGAGTCTGATCAGCAGCAACCTGCGCCTGGTGGTGCGCGACGGCAACGACCTGGCAGCGCGGGAGAACATGGCTTACGCACAGTTCCTCGCCGGCATGGCGTTCAACAATGCGTCGCTGGGTTTTGTTCACGCCATGGCGCATCAATTGGGCGGTTACTACGACTTGCCCCACGGCGTCTGCAACGCTGTGTTGTTGCCGCATGTGCAGAGTTTCAATGCGCAAGTCTGTGCAGATCGGCTCAGGGACGTCGCCCACGCCATGGGCGCGGACATTCGCGGTTTCAGCGCGGAAGAAGGCGCGCAGGCGGCGATCAACGCCATCCGCAGCCTCGCCAGAGACGTCGAGATTCCCGGCGGACTGCGTGAGCTGGGCGCTAAACTCAGCGACATCCCGGTGCTCGCCGCCAATGCCTTGAAGGACGCCTGCGGATTGACCAACCCACGGGCAGCGGATCAGCGTCAGATCGAAGAGATTTTTCGCAACGCGTTTTGAATGAAGGTACGCAGACGAGCGAAGTCGAACAAGCCTGCGCTTGCTTATGCGACCACGGTAAATGTCCGCACACGGCCCCAATCTGAAACCTGGCCGGCAATGTTGTGGACGGCGGATATACGGTACTGCCCGACTGCCAACGAGTGTACAGCCGGGGTTTGCCATTTTCGGTCGCTTTCAACCGCTGCTCTGGCAATCTCCAGGCCAGTGTCCAGATCGAAAATACTGACGAAGCCCTCGGCTCGTGTGACATCTCCCGAAAACATCAGAGGCGCATTTACCTCCTTTCCCTCAATCGGTACGAAAACCACCGGGACGTCGATGGCGGGCCGCAGTCGCACTTCGTATCCGCGCTCTTCACTCCATTCAGACGTGATGCCTGCATACGTCTGGTGTGCGCGAATCTTCTGCTGGCCTGGAGCCTGGACGCCGCTGATGTTGAACGCCCATCGTCCTTTTGCGCTGACCAGCCCTGCGCCAAGCGAATGGGTGTTTTCAATGTTCCAGACCTGTACAAGCGCATCGGGTATGCCGCTGCCGAGCAACAATGTCGCAGGTCCCGTCGTGCTGGCCTCCTCGGGATAGGTGATCGTCGGGGCAGGTTGTGAAATTTGCTCGTCGCCAGTGCTCATCATTCTTCTCGTCTACGGCTGATGTGAATGCTGAAAGGTTGGCATGTTGTGCGTGAAGTCGAACCTGTAAGAACTACCAGTCATTCAGTCTTTTTTGCACGGTTGGTAATTTCGTTTTGTTCTAAAAAACTGTCATTTCTGTCAGTTGTCCGGCTCGGCTTCTTCGCGTCGAATGCTCCGAGCGAGGGGATCGACGTCGATCTCTTTAGGAGAATGCGAACATGTCGGAATCCACCGCGCCAAAGTCACCAGACGCGCAGTCAGCCGGGGAGGTGGATCCCCTCTTTGGTCTGCGAACGCTGAAATTTCCCGGAGCGAGCGAAACCATTGGCGAAGGCGTGGCGATGACCCCGTCAGGGCAGATCATGGCCAGCGCCACCGTTGAGCTGGAAAACCGCTCGTACTACGGCCTTGCGCGACTGGACGCCAATGGAGATCCAGATCCCGACTTTGATAAAACCGGCTATCTCACCGGCCAACTTGGCACACATCTGATCTCGCAAGGCGGACAGCTGATCGTGGGGGCGGACGGGCTGATCTGGATGTGCGGGGTGATCGGCAACATCAAGAAAAAGGTTATCGAATACCAACAAGTCATCGCTCGGTTCTTGCCCGACGGCTCGCCGGATACCGGTTTCGGCAGCGACAAGACTGGCTACCGGATTGTGCCGATGCGCATGCCCGCACTGTTCGGCGCCACCCACGGGCGAATGCTGCTGGGCAAATCCGATCCGCAGATTGCGCAGCCGGACAGACTGCTGTTCGTGACCTCGCAAAAGGGCAGTGGCTTGCTGGCGCGGTTCAATCTCGATGGCTCGGACGATTTATCGTTCGCCAGCAACGGCTGGCTGCCCCTGTCGTTGCCAACGGTGGCCATTTCTCTGTTCGGGATCATCCAGCTCGGCGATGGGCTGATTCTCGTGCATGGCAAAACGGAAATAACCAACCAGGGACTGGTCATGGCTTTCGATCACAGCGGAAAAGTTGCAGAAGCGTTCGGCGACAAGGGGATATTGCTGTTGAACATTCAGCGAGATGGCAAACCGCTGGAAAGCACGGTGGAGCACATCGTTGTGCAATCGACGGAGCGCTTGCTCCTGCTCGGCTCGGCGGTCGAATCAAGCGAAGGCGAGAAGCTCCACCATGCGGTTATCAGCGGTATCACCGACGCCGGTGAGACGGACGAAGAGTTCGACAATCCTGTGATCAGCCCTGCGACACAGATACTGGATCTCAGGAGTTGGAGGGCAGGCTTTGCGCTGGACGACATCGCCGGCCAACGGATCGTTGCGGTCGGACAGACCTCTGGCAGCGCACGAGGCTTGTTGACGGGAGGCTTTCTGGTCGATGGCGCAGTGGATGATTCGTTTGACGTCGAGGGCGCGAAGGACATTTCATGGTCAGCCATCGACGCCTGCCTGCAAGGCTCTTCAATCCTGGTGTTGGGTCGCAAAGACGACAGCGCACAATTGGTCCGCTTGCTGACTGTGAGTGGCACAACCCCGCTTGAGACCGGCGGTCGATGAGCGGCTCAGGTAAAACCGAATACCGTTTACGCAGGAAATTTTCCGCAATGCGTTCTAACGGATGTCTCCCCTCGGCGTGAACCGCACGCAGAGCATCGCGCCCACTGCCAGTAACACGCACAGCAGCGACAACGGCCAGGCTTGAGGGCTGGCGATCAGGCTGGCCATCGCGCCAATCATTGCCGCCATCAACTGATGGATAAAACCGCTCAATGCCATCGCATAAGCCCCGGCGATCGGTGCGCCATCGTTGGCGCGAGACAGGCTGATAGGGTAGTTCAAGGATTGGCCAAACACTGCCACGCAATAGGGCAGCCAAAACAGCACGGCGATGGAGCTGGCCGTCAGGCTCCCCAGCAACATCACGCCACTGCCCACCAAGACCAAACCCACCCCTATGGTCATCAACCGCGCCTGACCGGTACGCACGACGAAGCGGTTAACAGCCAGTGCGCCGAGAAAGTACGCCGCGCTGATCGGCCAGCCGAGCAGTCCGTAATCCACCGTCGACCACGCGAACGGCCCCTGCAGAATCAGCGGTGCGGCAGTGTTGAAAGCGATGATCACGCCGTAGCCCAAACCACCTGCGAGAGCTGGAAGAAGAAACGCCTGGTGCAACACAATCCGTCGATAAACGGACCAGGATGAGGTGCTGGCGGGCTCGTCAGTCATCGAAGGGAAAGTCACTTGCGAGACAATCACCGCCATCAACAGGCACGTCACACCGAGCAAGTAGAAGATCGGTTGCCAGCCCAGCGTCACCTCGATGAGGGAACCCAGATATTGGCCGATACCCAGCGCCACCACGAACGATATCGAAATCCACGACAGCGCCTTGGCGAGGAGATCGCCGCGAAAGCTGTCGCGGATCAGCACCCGCGCCATCACCGAAATACCGCTGGCACCCACGCCTTGCAACAATCGCAGCAGCAAAAACGATTCAAGCGTCGAACCCGTCGGTAACGCCAGATTGCCCAACCCATAAATAACCAGCGCTGCTTGCAACACCGGTTTGCGTCCGATGCGCTGCGCCAGACTGCCCCAGAACAACATCGGCAGCGCCATACCGATGAGGTACAGCGACAAACCCCACGCCACCTGCGCAGGTTCGGCGCGCAGATAAAGGGCAATCTCCGGCAGCGCCGGCAGATAAATACTCATGCCCAGTTGGGCGAGGAATACCGTGCTGCAAGTGATCAAAAGGGTGACGCTGGCGTTCATGGCTCGTCCCTGTTTTCAGTCGCTTGTTGCCCTGCATTACGAAATCACCACTGTGCAAAGACTTTACAGAGCAAAAAGTCCGGAATAAATCGGCGGTTTCCGGCAATCCTGAGAGGCGGCGCAGTTTAGTTTGTAGGGCGAAACCATGAAAGTCCGCGGATTGATCACATGTCTGACTAAAACGAAAACCGGGCTATCCTGCCGATTCAAATCACTCAGTACTCGAGCTTCCCATGCTGCAAAAAAGCCTGATCCGCCGCCTCGACCTGATCACTCTGCAACTGTTCGTCGCCGTCCACGAGGAAGGCACGCTGACCCGTGCGGCGGCGCGCGAGGCCATTGCGGTGTCGGCCGCGAGCAAGCGTCTGATGGAATTGGAGGAAGCGCTGGGCATCGCTCTGTTCGTGCGTCAGGCCAAAGGCATGGTCCTCACCCCGGCCGGCGAAACCCTGCTGCACCATGCGCGACAGATGCTTTTCAACGTGGAGAAAATGGGCCTGGAACTGGGCGAGCACAGCCACGGTGTGCGCGGTTACGTGCGCATGCTGGCCAATTTGTCGGCGATCATTCAGTTTCTGCCCGAAGACTTGCGCGATTTCTCTGCGCAGCATGCGCAGGTCAAGACCGACCTCGAAGAACGGCCCAGCGCCGGGGTGATTCAGGGCGTCCTCGATGGCGTCGCGGACCTCGGCATCTGCTCTGAGGACAGCGACACCAAAGGCCTGCACAGCGTGTTGTATCGGCAGGACAAACTGGTGGTGGTAATGCTGCCGGAGCATCCGTTGGCCACGCGCGAATCACTGGGCTTCGATGAAACCCTCGACAGCGACTACGTCGGGTTGCATGCGGCCAGTTCGATCAACATGCGCACCCATGCGGCGGCGCGGCAGGCCGGTAAAGTCCTGCGCATTCGCATCCATGTGCCGGGATTCGATGCGGTGTGCCGGATGGTCCAGGCGAACATGGGCATCGGCATTCTGCCGCAGCGTGCCTATGAGCTGTTTGGTCAGGCGCTGGGGTTGCGGGCAGTGCCGCTGACCGATGCTTGGTCCGACCGCAGGTTGATCGTGGTGGTGCGCGATGAAGCGGGGTTATCGCCGGTGAGCCGGGTGTTGTTTGAGCATTTGCGTGCGCAGTAGATCTTCATTGCGGCTGATGGCCTCTTCGCGAGCAGGCTCGCTCCCACAGGGTTTCGTAGCGGTGCAGATTCTGTGCTCAACACATATCTACTGTGGGAGCGAGCCTGCTCGCGAAGACTGATTTGAATCCACCACATCACTCCCGAGCATTCGCATTTCGCGAACGCTCATTGCCGAGAGACGGCTGGATTGTCCAGACATCGTTCCTCTAGCCTTGGCGACATATTCCAAGAACAAGAGGTACCCCGCGATGACTGCCCCTTTGAGTGCGATCAAAGTGATCGAGATTGGCACCCTGATCGCCGCGCCGTTTGCCGCGCGCATGCTCGCCGAGTTCGGCGCCGAGGTGATCAAGATCGAAGCCATGGGCCAGGGCGACCCGCTGCGCAAGTGGCGCAAGCTGCACCAAGGCACATCGCTGTGGTGGTACCTGCAATCGCGCAACAAGAAATCCCTGGCGCTCAATCTCAAATCCGCTGAAGGCATCGAACTGGTCAGGCAACTGGCCGGCGACGCCGACGTGATCATCGAAAACCTGCGCCCCGGTGCGCTGGAAAAGCTCGGTCTGGGCTGGGACGTGCTGCATGCCCTGAATCCGAACCTGACCCTGGTGCGTATTTCCGGCTACGGCCAGACCGGCCCTTACCGTGACCGTCCCGGTTTCGGTGCGATTGGCGAGGCCATGGGCGGCATTCGCTACACCACCGGCAATCCCGATTCGCCACCGGCGCGGGTCGGCGTCAGCCTCGGCGATTCGCTGGCCTCGCTGCACGCGGTGATCGGCGCATTGATGTCGCTGCTGCGGGTCAAGACCGGGCAGGGCGGTGGGCAGATCGTCGATGTGTCGCTGGCCGAAAGCGTGTTCAACGTCATGGAAAGTCTGGTGCCGGAATACGACATGCTCGGCCATGTCCGCGAACGTAGCGGCGGCGCCTTGCCGGGTATTGCGCCCTCCAATACTTACCTCACTGCCGACGGTGCCTACGTGGTGATCGCCGGCAACAGCGACCCGATCTACAAGCGCCTGATGCAGACCATTGGCCGCGCTGATCTGGCCGACGCGGAAGAGTTCGCCCACAACGACGGCCGCGCCGCCAAGAGCGGTTTGCTCGATGCGGCCATCACTCACTGGACCAGCAGCCTGCCGATCGATCAGGTACTGGCCGCCCTCGAAGCCGCTGAAGTGCCGGCCGGGCGCATTTACTCGGTCGCCGACATCGTCGCCGATCCGCACTATCAGGCGCGGGACATGCTGCTCAATGCCGAGTTGCCCGGCGGCGCGACGGTGAAGATGCCCGGCATCGTCCCCAAACTCTCGGAGACCCCCGGCGGCGTCAAGTGGTCCGGGCCGAAACTGGGCCAGCACACCGCCGCTATTCTGGCCGGGCTGGGTCTGACTGAACTCGACATCGAACGTCTGAAAAGCCAAGGGGTGGTGCAATGATTACTGAATATTCGCAAACCCTGATCGTCCAGGAAGTCTCGCCCCGCGACGGTTTGCAGATCGAGCCGACCTGGGTGGAAACCGCTGACAAGATCACCCTGATCAATCAACTCTCACAGGCCGGATTCAGCCGCATCGAAGCCGGCTCGTTCGTCTCGCCCAAAGCCATCCCGGCCCTGCGTGACGGCGAGCAGGTGTTCACCGGCATTCAGCGTCAGCCGGGGGTAATTTACGTGGCGTTGATCCCCAACCTTAAAGGCGCGCAACGGGCCTTGGCGGCGAAGGCCGATGAGTTGAATCTGGTGATGTCCGCCAGCCAGACCCACAACCTGGCCAACATGCGCATGCGTTGCGAAGAGTCGCTGGCCGCGTTCGCTGACATCGTGGCGTTTGTCAGCGGCTCGGGTGTGCGCCTCAACGGCAGCATCGCTACCACCTTCGGTTGTCCGTTCGAAGGCAAAATTGACGAGGACCGCGTGCTGCACATCGTCGACGCCTATCAGGAACTCGGCATTCAGGGCATCAGCCTCGCCGACACCACTGGCATGGCCAATCCGCGACAGGTGGATCGCCTGGTGCGGCGGGTTTTGCAGCGGGTTTCGCCGGCCGATCTGACTTTGCATTTCCACAACACCCGTGGCCTCGGTCTGTGCAATGTGCTGGCCGCTTACGAGGCCGGTGCCCGGCGCTTCGATGCGGCGCTCGGTGGCCTCGGTGGTTGCCCGTTTGCGCCGGGTGCGTCGGGCAATATCTGCACCGAAGACCTGGTGAATCTGTGCGAGGAAGTCGGCATTCCCACCGGGATCGACTTGCCGCTGCTGCTGAAACTCTCGCGCGGCTTGCCGGCACTGTTAGGCCACGAAGTCCCCGGCCAATTGGCCAAGGCCGGGCGCAATTGCGACCTGCATCCGATGCCCACCTGAATACACAAAACCCTTGTGGGAGATACAAAGCCCTTGTGGGAGCGAGCCTGCTCGCGAATGCGTCGGATCAGTCGATATCAACGCTGAATGACATACCGCTTTCGCGAGCAGGCTCGCTTCCACACAAAAGCGCTCCACCGTGAGCGTCATCACCAGACAACAAAAACAATCGGACGCCCATCGGCAGTCCGCCTGGAGAAAAACCCATGAGCCTCAATGTAATGGAGGCGGGCGTGAGTCCGTCCGTCGATCACGATGCCGAGAAAGCCCTGGTCAGCAAAGTCGCCTGGCGCCTGATGCCGCTGATCATGGTCTGCTACCTGTTCGCCTTTTTTGATCGCATCAACATCAGCTTCGCCAAATTCCAGTTGCAGACCGACCTGAGCCTGAGCGACACCGCGTACGGCCTCGGCGCCGGGCTGTTCGTGGTCGGTTACGTGCTGTTCGAAGTGCCGAGCAACATGATGCTCTACAAGGTCGGCGCACGGCGCTGGATTGCGCGGATCATGATGTCGTGGGGCGTGGCAACGGCGGCGATGGTCTTCGTCAACAGCGAATGGCAGTTCTATGCGCTGCGCTTTGTCATCGGCGCGATGGAAGCCGGGTTCGCCCCGGGCGTGCTGTATTACCTGACCCTGTGGTTTCCGCAGCACTTCCGTGGCCGCATCACGTCGATGCTGTTTCTCGCCTCGGCGTTCGCCGGACTGGTCGGCGCGCCGTTCTCCGGGTTGGTCCTGCAACACCTCGACGGCGTATTGCAGATGCGCGGCTGGCACTGGTTGTTTTTGCTCGGTGGCGTGCCGTGCATCGCCCTCGGTTTTCTCGTGCTGACCCAGCTCAAGGACCGGATCGAGGACGCGCACTGGCTGACCGCTGACGAGAAGAAACTGCTTTCCAGCCGCATCGCCCATCACGAGCCGCACAAGAGCGGCGGCTCATTGCTCGCGGCGCTGAAAATTCCCGGTTTCCTGACGTTGGGGCTGATCTACTTCCTGATTCAGGTCGCGTCCTACGGCCTGAACTTCTGGGCGCCGCAACTGATCCGCAGCGCCGGCACCGAAAGCCCGGTGATGATCGGCCTGCTGACCGCCATTCCGTACATCTGCGGGGCGATCAGCATGGTCGTGATCGGACGCTTGTCCGACGCCACCGGTGAGCGGCGCAAGTTTGTCGCCGGGCTGGTGGTCGTCGGCGCGATCGGCTTCTTCAGCGCCGGAATATTCGCCAGCCACACAACATTCCTGATCGTCGCGCTCGGACTGCTTGGCGCCGGCATCATCGCCTCGATCCCGAGCTTCTGGACCCTGCCACCAAAGTTGCTCGCAGGCGCCGGTGCCGGCGCGGCAGGCGGGATCGCGGTGATCAATACCCTGGGGCAGTTCGGCGGGATCGTCAGCCCGGTCATGGTTGGGCGCATCAAGGACCTCACCGGCAGCACCACCCCGGCCCTCTATGTCATCGGCGTCGCCGCGCTGATCGCCGCAGCGTTGCTGCTGTGGGGCTTGCCGCAGAAGTTGCGAACGCTGGACAAGTATTGAGATTGGCGGCGTCTGTGATGACGCCTTCGCGAGCAGGCTCGCTCCCACATTTGGAATGCGCTTTCCTGTGGGAGCGGGCCTGCTCGCGAATTCCGACTTCAGACGCATGAGAAGATTGGCTGGCCTGATATGTTGAATCCTACGATGCAGAAAGGGATAGTGCTCGCCTGGAAATATCTTCAAGGAGCAGGAATTGACAATGAAGTCCACGTGGATCAGCGCAGCAGCGCTTTGCGGGTGGTTGATGGCTGGGCAGGCATGGGCGGATTGCACGCCGCCTGCGGTCAGCACAGAAGTGGATTTTTCCCTGTGCAAGGACTGGCCGGCTTACCCGCAACTGACGATCACCGCGCTGTCGACGTTTGTGCCCGATCCGGTCTGCGGCCACGGTGACAGAGTGGGCTCATATGATCTGAGTCTGGCCGTCTTCACGGCTGGCAGCCCCAAGCCGCTGGCGACCTATCATCAGCCGTCGGCATTTCTCTCCGATGCCATCGCGCTGGAGAGTCTGGAACTGGATACCGCGCGCTATAAACTCACGCCCGACCTGCGTGCATTCGGCGTACGCGCCCATTTCAAAGGCTCGTCACGCGTCAATCCGCTGGATGAAACGCTGCTGTCGCTCTACGTGAAAGAGGGCGACAAACTGCGCCCGGTGCTGGATCGCTTGGTCGTCTACAGCTTCAGCGGTGAATGGGATGGCAACTGCGCGGGCGAGCGATCGGAGACGGTGCGCACACTTGAGATGGGCAAAACCGGTTCCCATGGTTATGCCGATATCATTGTCCGCTCAGTCACCACGGGTCTTGCCGGTGAGGGACCACCTGACACTTGCGAATCGAAGACCACCCACGAAAAACCAGTGCTGACCACGTTGCGTTATGACGGGCAAAGCTATGTTTTGCCGCAAGGTTTCAAGGGCATGTGACTGGCGTTTTTACGACGCGCAGTGATCGGGCGCGATCGGCTGAGATAGACTGGCCGCCACGTGTTCTGGCGCTTGCAGGTTTTCCATGACTCCATCATTGCTGTTGGCCGTTCTGGCTTCGGGTTTCATCTACGGGATCACGCCCGGGCCGGGTGTGCTGGCGGTGTTCGGCATTGGCGCGGCGCATGGGCGGCGGGCCGGGGCGGGGTTTCTCTGTGGGCATCTGCTCGGCGATGTGATCTGGTGCAGCACGGCGCTGGTGGCGATTGTCGGCGCGCGGGAGATCGGCAGCACAGCGTTCGATGTGCTCGGCGTGCTCAGCGCGGTGTATCTGTTCTGGCTCGGCTGGCGTGCAGTGCGTGCCCAGCGCCGCAATGGCGACGAAGCGCAAGGCGCGGCGCGCCAGCCGTTCTGGCACGGCATCGTCTTCGGCCTGACCAATCCCAAGGCGTACCCGGTGGCGGTGGCGACCTTCACGGCGCTGCTGTCGAGCCGCGCCGAGCTGCTCAACTGGTCGATGCTGCCGGCGCTGATCACCCTGAGCTTTATCGGCGGCGCGCTGGCGTACGCCATCCTTATCGGCGTGGTCGGCGCACAGCGGGTGCGCACGGTGTATCAGCGTCATGAACTGCTGATCACCCGTTTGTGCGGCGTGATGTTTATCGGTTTTGCCATCAATGCGCTGGTGCACGCGCTACCGGGGTTGATGCCGAACAAGGGCTGATGCTGAGGAAGCACCGTTCGTCGCGCCCGGGGCAGTTTTTCTAAACCTTTGACCGTCAAAACATTCCTAACTGAGGCGGACGCTTGTCCGCCGCGAGCATTTTGAGCAGCGGGTGAGACACGGCCCGCTTGAATTTTCCACGAAGGAGGGCGCGACCATGAGCCGGATGGCCACCCGTTTACGTAACGTCAGTTTTGCAAGCCTGCTGGGCCTGTGCGCCAGCACTGCGTTCGCCCAGTCGCCTGCCGAATTCATCAACGATGCCTCTGCCAAAGGCATGGCCGACATCGAAGCCAGCCGTATGGCCCACGGCAAGACCGAATCGAAAGAGGTTAAGGATTACACCATCGTCGTCATCAACGATCGCACCACGGCCAACCAGCACTTGGCGAAAATCGCCAAGAAACTCGACCTGCCGGTGGCCCCCCGCGAAGAGCTCGCCGACAAGGTCAAAGAGTTGATGCCGGAAGTGAAGGACGGCGCGACCTTCGATCAGGCCTACGCCGCCAGTCAGGTCAAAGCCACGGAAGAGGCGATCACCCAGATCGAACAACAGGCACAAACCACCGACGTGCCTGAGATCAAAGCGTTTGCCGATGAGACCTTGCCGAAGCTGCAAAGTCATCTGGAGAAAGCTCGAGCGTTGCAGGCCAGTCGCTAACTTCGCCGTATTGTTGCAGCGCGAGCAAGACCTTCAATTGAAATGCAATGCTTGCCTTGTGGGAGCGAGCCTGCTCGCGAAAGCGGTGTGTCAGTCAGTGATGTTTCGACTGACCCTCCGACTTCGCGAGCAGGCTGGCTCCCACAGGGTGTGTCTACTTTCTCAGCACTCGTTCAGATCCTGCTTCGGCTTGCTCTTGTCACCCAAACCCTCAAGATCAAACACCTGATTCTCACCCAGTGCGCGGTAATGCCGGCGCAGGGCTTCAAGCTGTTTCAAATCCAGCGCCTCCAGTCCGAGCATCGCGTTCTGCGCTTCCTTGTTCACCCGCAGCAGCTCATCGAGTTTCAAATGCAGAATGTCGGTATCGCGGTTCTGCGTGTTCTGAATCAGGAACACCATCAGGAACGTGATGATCGTGGTCGAGGTATTGATGATCAGTTGCCAAGTGTCGTTGTACCCAAAAATCGGCCCGCTCAGCCCCCATAACCCGATCAGAATCAACGCCCCCATGAACGTCTTCGGGCTACCGGCCCACAGGGCAAGTTTCTGGGCAATCTTTGCGAATTTCATGATGGAAGTCCTTGTTTTGGGAGCCTGACATTCAGACATCGGCGTTGCGCTGAAAATTCTGTTTACAAAGTTTCGGCGCAGGACTTTGGTAGGGAAGGCGTGCCGCGCGTATCGCTGTATCGTGTGCGCAGCTGCCAGAACATCCCGACAGGAGAACGCAATGAGTTGGTCTGCCAAGCAATACGTCGCTTTCGAAGATGAACGCACCCGCCCGGCCCGGGATCTGCTGGCGGCAATACCCACAACGCAGGCGCGGGCGGTGGTGGACATTGGTTGTGGGCCGGGCAATTCCACCGAGTTGCTGGTGCAGCGGTTTCCTGAGGCCAGGGTCAGTGGCCTCGACAGTTCGCCGGACATGATTGCTGCCGCGCGCAAGCGCTTGCCGGATTTGCAGTTTCAGGTGGCCGAGATCGACAAATGGGCTGACCAGGGTCCGTTCGATGTGACCTTCGCCAATGCGGTGTTGCAGTGGGTGCCTGATCACGCTTCGTTGCTGCCAGCCTTGGCGAGCAAGCTTTCAGACGGCGGCAGCTTGGCGATTCAGATGCCGGACAACCTCAATGAACCGTCCCACCGCTTGATGCGCGAAGTCGCCGCGAATGGTCCTTGGGCGAGCAAGCTGGCAGACGCTGCGGGACAACGTACCGACATGGCCAGTGCCAGCGAGTATTTTTCGATGCTGCGCCCGCACTGCACGCGGGTCGATGTGTGGCGCACGACTTATCATCATCCACTGGCGGATGGAGCGGCGGGGGTGGTTGAGTGGTTCAAGGGCAGTGGTTTGATTCCTTTTCTGAGCCCGTTGACCGAGGATGAGCGGGCGCAGTATCTGAAGCAGTATCTGGCGGAAGTTGCAAAGGCTTATCCAGCATTGGCTGACGGCTCGGTGCTGTTGCCGTTTCCGCGTTTGTTTATTGTTGCGACTCGCTGAAAAACTCCCTCGCCAGGCTCGCTTTCATGTCCTGAGTCCGACGCATTCTTTCAGGTCGGCGTAACTCGCGAGAACATCTCGGTCGGTCCCCTCTCCCTCGGGAGAGGGCTAGGGTGAGGGACCTCTTGAAGCACGAAACCCGATCATCGCTACCGCCACCATCATCGTCCTCTGGCGATCCTGGATCAGTGCCAGTTGCGTCATCGTAGCGGCGTGCTGTTCAACTCTTTCTCGCTGAACTCGTCGGAAATTTCTTTCAGTTATCGAGGCTTTTACACGGGATGAATCAAGGCTGTTTAAAGTTGAATCGCGATACGTCCCGATGCCTACAAATCCTTGCGCCGCTGCCTACCGGTACGCCAGAATCCGCCGGCTTGTGCGCCTGGAGGGCGGTCGGTAACTTGGTTCGCGTCACTGATTTCCAGTGATCGGGTTTAGTAGCCCGGTAATGTCCTCCTCGTAACGGTTGCAGAGTTCCGTTGAATCAGGCACGTGCCTGTATTCTATGGTGGCTGTGCGCATGGCGCCTTCGGGTGCGCCGGATAGGGGGTAGGGTCCGGTCTACTAACTTGCGTACAGCCGCCACCCTTCCGTTTAGTAGCGTGATGGATGCGGCTCAAATTAAAGGTACCGCCCCCGTGTTCAAAGTAACGCCAAATCCGCCGGAAACCGATCCGGCCTCTCCGTACGAGTCCCTCGATTCGAAAAAACTCCACGAAGCCGCCGAACGCGCCCTCGATCACTACCTCATCCCGCCGAAAACCACCTCACCGCCGTACCAGACCAGCAGCATGTTCCAAGTCAACCCGTGCAGCGACACCGAGTCGCTACTGGTCAATGCCAGCGAGTCCCTCGGCTCGGCCAGCGTCATGCTCGGCGACTTCGCCGCCTTGCTCGACGGCAGCCAGCGCAAAACCCTGCTCGGCATCGCCCAGGTCGTCATGCTGGGAGAGCTGGCGGTGAATCAGGTGCTGGATAATGTGGTGCCGGTGGGTTAGCCAGCGCTGATTCCCGGGCAAAAAGAAACCGGTCGTTGTGACCGGTTTTTCGTGCGATATATTTTCTTCAGACACTGGCGAGCAGGCATTCATAAGGAATGCGCAAGCCATCGTGCAGACGTTTGATCATCGCCAGACTCAGCTTGCGTTTGCGGTTCAGCACCTCCGAAACGCGGCCGCTTGTGCCAATAAAGGGCTCAAGATCCCGCGGTGTCAAACCTTGCTGATCCATACGAAATTTGATGGCTTCAATGGGATCAGAAGGCGGCATCGGAAAATGCTGCTCCTCATACTTTTCGATCAGCAGAGCGAGAATTTCCAACTCATCGCCCTCCGGCGAGTCGATTTCTGCACCCCACAGCTGTTCCATGCGCAGCAATGCTGCGCTCAGGTCTTCCGGGCTACGAATGGGTTTGATGTTCATTAAACGGTCTCCGCGTTGATCTGGACGTATTGAGCGTGAGTCCCAACGAAGGGCAATCGTGAACGCGCTTTGCGGACGGGCGTTCAACATTGAATTGCAAGACATGTGCTGGCGCAAACTTCACACGCAAAAAACCGGCTACAGAGAGCCGGTTGGTAAGCATTGTTTTAACCTTGCTGCAAAACTTTCAACGCCGCCGAAGCCAGAAACCCCGATCGGCTTTTCTCCTCAGGATGATGCAAGACGTACTCATCAATGCGATTGAGCAAGTGCCCCGGCAGAGTGATGTTGAGCTTCTGTGCTTTGCCCAGGTATTTGACCACGTCGATATCCACTACGGCCCACGCACATCCGGCGTACTTCGGATTGGCGACATGCAGGCTCAATTTGCTGGCCGGTGGAATCGGCGCACCGTCGTCAGCCAGAATTTCGAAATGACCTTCGATCGCCTCGCGCGCCATGGCGACGGCGTCATCAAGGTCGTCGCCGGCAGAAAAGCAGCCGGGAATGTCCGGCACCTCAACTCCCCAAGCGTGTTCCTCGTCGCCTATTGAAATCGCAATCGGGTAAAGCATGTTCGTAATCCTCCGTGGCAGTGCTCAAAACGGATTCAGAGCATGGCCTGTTGCAAAATACTGACGGCCGTTTTTTTGAGCAGATCCTTTTTCGGATGCGGCACCGTTACCAGTCCAGGTTTGGTCGGATGCTTGAAGTGATGATGGCTGCCCCTGATGCGCACCAGATACCAACCGTCCGCGACGAGTTGCCCGATTGAAAAACAACACCTCCTTGTCATGTGCTTGGTGGTTACTATTCCTACTGAATTCTGCAGATCAATAGACTTGCTACCGTCCAGTCATTGCGGCCGTCCGGCGAGGTGGTCAATCCAGTCTAGGCCGCGCAAATTTCGACGAGAGATGGTTGTGTTGCAGTGTTTTGCCATGAGAGTTACCCGGCAAAATGAAAGAACATCGTTCAACCAGTCATTGCGACTGGTAGAGCGAGCTTGGCCGTCGTTTCAACGAAGGAGGGCGACGTTGATATCGATCCTGCCCTGGATGATTTGCAAAGTCTCTGGGGTTATCTCGTTCGGAAGCAGCTCGGCAGCAATCGTCGAAAACCGACTGGCAACAGCGCAAATTCGATCAATCAGGTCCTCCGCTTTATCTCTCGAGACTTCTGCTTCCTGCGCAAGCTTCAGCACCTCTTTACGGCCGATTTCCAAAGCTTCACCCATGACATCCATTTGATGATAACCGCCGGGCCCTTCGCAGAAGGTCACGTCGAAGGCAGGCGACAACTTCCACTCGCCGGCAGACGACATGAGATAGGCAAAATTCTTCGGATGATCATCCCGGTTGTTGAACGCGACGTTGAAAATCGCACGTTCGAAGGCCAGCGATTTCTCGCGGACGTCATTAGTGCAGTGATGGGTAGCGCGGAGAAAGTTCACGTAATCCAATGCGCCTGGGGATCGAAAGTCGGCGCCCGTGAAGGCTGCCAAACTCTGCATGGGGATGCGCAGTCCGTCTTGTCGATCGAAGCGTTGGCTGGCGAAAGCGGCCATCCCGTCAGGCAGGCGGAAGTGTTGGCTATCAGGCGTCTCAATGCTGCACAAACGCAGACATTCTGAGTAGGCCATTTCGACTGCGCAGACTTCGGGATGCTCGCCCTGTCCGGGGAATTTCACTAGCCAGGCTTCGAGTCCAGAAGCAGACGCCGTGGTAAACGTCCCGGTTTCGGGATCGCGATATACCAAAGCCTTGGGTCTGGCACCTTGCGGCGAGCCACCCACCAACAATAATTTCTGCAGCAACTCTGCACCGTCACCGTTGAGCACTTCGCGTACTTCCGCCGCCAGCAGTTCAATCGGGCCGTGGGTAGGCGGAACCAGTAGCTCAAGAGCGACAGGCTCAAACGACATGGCTCCCATCGCGTGATCACCGACATAGGCCAAACGCTCCAAGGGGCCGATGCGTGCGGCGTTGAGGCCGCGACGTTTGAACAAACGATCCATCAGAAGCATGCCCCAACCATCCGGCAACGCGTCATAGACCGGGCCGGGCAGACCCATTTGATGTGATGGAAAATCTCGCCGTAGTTTCCCACCCGCTAACGGGAGGCGAAGGGAAGACAGTTCCAGGGCTTTTTTCTTTGCCTCATCGCTGTACTCAAACACTACCAGCGGGCGCCCGGTCAAGGCTGTGGTGGAAACAAGCGAGCCCCACAGCCAACGCTCCCCCCAACCGTCGTAATAAACCTCAACTCTTTCAAGCATTGTCAGGTTTCCTTTTGATGCGCTGGCGCTTGGCGCTGCTTTCGTAACGCAGGATATCTTCCAGGGTTTCGAGCTTCGGCTGGAAAAGGACTTCGAATTCTTTTCCTCGGCCAAGCACCATCGCAACGCGCACCAGGTTTTCGAACCCGACGTTACGTCCAGACTCCAGATTCGATACGGTGTTTACTCCGATACCGGCGCGTGCGGCCACATCAGCCTGGGTCATTTCCAGAGCGAGCCGTTCTGTACGAAGCCGACTGCAGATGCGTTTGACGATTTCGGCGGGTGTACTGAGATCAAGGTCGAGCATGACAAAGTCTCATATTGACAACGAATGTCTGAAGTATAGGTTAAATCCAAAAAAACATATGCTACAGGCCAAAAACCCTGATAAAACACAAAATAGTGGATTTAATTCTTTCGGAATGTTTTCTTTTAATGCTGAAAGGTTTACTCGGAAATTGTCTTCCACCAAATCCCACGCACAAAAAAACCGGCCATCAAGGCCGGTTTTTCATTCCTGCATCCCCCGTCAGACAACACAACGCGAGATCAATATTCGGTGGAGCGGGTAGAGGGAATCGAACCCTCATCTAAAGCTTGGGAAGCTTTCGTTCTACCACTAAACTATACCCGCTCAAAGCGGCTGACTTTGTACCAGACTCGGCCACGGATTTGAAGTTTTCTTTTCGCTGCGATGGCTTTGCCACGCAGAAATCGGTCGATCGCGAGCAAGTGCTGCGCCGGTGCAGTAAGGCACCTCAGGCTTGCAGCCTTGCCCGCGATGACGCGGTTTCAAATGGCCAGTGCATGTTGATCCTGCACAAACGAGTAGCGCGTTCGGCTGGCTTGCGGCGCAGGTTTCAGGAAGCCGAGCAGGGCGTTCTGGCTGTCGCGGCAGGCGGCTTTGTGCTCCATGTCGAGAAAGTGCCCGGTGGCTTGCAAGGTGGTGAAGCTGCTGTGCGCGACGTGATTGCCGAACAGGCGTGCATCCTCGGCGGCGGTGTACTCGTCCCATTCACCGTTGAGAAACAGCACCGGCACGTTGATTTTTTTCGCCGCATTCAGATAGCACTGCCGATCACTGTGCAGCACGTCATTGATGTGAAAGTGCATCTGCCCGTACTCATGCTCGGCGAGGCTGCTGACGTGGCGATAGTTGAAGCGCTTGAACAGCGAGGGCAGGTGTTTGCCGATGGTGTTGTTGACCAGATGACCGACCCGGTCGCCGTCGCGGCTGCCGAGGTAATCGACGCCGCGCTCGAGGTAATCGAGCATGTGCGCATTGATCACCGGCGAGAATGAGCTGATCACGGCTTTTTCGATGCGCCGGGGCTGCTGGGCGAGGGCGACCAATGTCGCCGCACCGCCCCAGGAGAACGACAGCACGTGCTCGGCAGCGAAGTGGTCGATCAGCTCCAGAAGAATCTGCCCTTCGACTTCTTTCGTCAGATGTTTCTCATGCAGGTTGTGGGCTTTTGACCGGCCGGCGTAGGGCTGGTCGTAGCAGACCACGTTGAATTGCGGGTGCAGGTTTTTCACGGTCTGTGCAAACGACGCAGTCGTGGCCATCGAGCCGTTGACCAGAATGATGGTCTTTTCTGCGGCGTCTGCGCGATAGAACTCCGTGTAAACCCGATACTGACCCTGTATATCCAGCACAGCGATTTCTGGCCTCATGTCATAAGACTCCTGGCAAGCAAGCGGGTATGCGCGCAATCGAGATTGCACGAGCTTTGTGACAGGTAGGCATACGCCTGGAATTTGCTGGCCCATGTCGATCCGTTACGGCAGGTCGACGGGTGTTGTTATTGGCGGGCAGATTGCCGGCTGAGGCTCAGCCCCTGAGGGCAGACGACCGACAAAAAGTTTCTTGGAAGTATGTGGTGACTCATCGGTCACATTTCGGCCGACGTCCTGATTCAAGCAGGGGAGTCAGGTTCACGCAAGTGCCGTCGGCAAATTGTTCGACAACTTCGGCTGAGCGGTCGCGGGCTTGGAACAAATGAATCTCTTCGGTGCGCAAACTGCGGTACTCGCCCGGTTTTAGCGCGTGATCGAGAGCCAGTCCGCCGATGGATTCGCGGTGCAGGCGCAGAACCTTGTTGTTGAAAAAACCGAACATGCGCTTGACCTGATGATAGCGGCCTTCAACGATGCTCAGCCGCGCCGAGCGTGGGCCGAGCCGCTCCAGATGCGCCGGTTGCGTAGTCAGGTCTTCAAAAGCGAAGTAGATGCCCTCGGCAAATTTCAGCGCGTAGCTCGGGTCGATGTCCTGCTCGGTTTCGACGTAATACACCTTCGGCAGTTTGGTCTGTGGCTGCGTCAGGCGCCGCGACCAGGCGCCGTCGTTGGTGATCAGCATCAGCCCGGTGGTGTTGAAATCCAGGCGCCCGGCGATGTGCAGCTCGTCCTTGCCCGGTTCATCGAGCAGGTCGAGCACGGTCGCATGCTGCGGATCGCGGGTGGCGCTGACGCAGCCTGGCGGTTTGTGCAGCATGAAATAGCGCGCCGGTTTGCCGCTTTGCAGCACCTCATCGTCGACTTCGACCCGGCTGAATTCCAGCACCTCACTGTGAGGGTCGCTGACGACTTTTCCGTCAATCCGCACGCGCTTTTCCACCAGCAACAGGCGAACCTGCTGACGGTTGTAGCGCGGCAGATTGCTGAGGAAACGGTCGACACGCATGTTCAGATTTCAACGAATAATGGGCCGCGCATCTTACGGGATCGGCGGCCGAGCTGCTTGCAGTTGCGCTTCGACCTTGGCGCAGCGCGGGCACAGGCAGGCTTGATTGCGCAGCTCGACCGGCAGCGCTTCGAGCACCGCCGGGTCGATGGTCACGCCGTAGCACCAGCATTCGCGGTCGGCAGTGCGCGGGTCGGCGAGGCTGCAATCGTTGCGGGCGCCGCAGGCCGGGCAATGGTCGGGTTTGACGTTGTTATCAGGCATAGTTCGTGTGGGGCATTTCCATGCAGGTGCGGTTGCGCCCGGATTGCCTGGCGCGGTACATCGCATGATCGGCCCGGGACAGCAGGCTGTGCAAGGTGTCATCGCGTTGCACGATGCCGGCGACGATGCTCACGGTGCGTTTGGCAACCCATGGGCAATCACCTCACCCTGGCTTTACTGAGGGAGAGGGCCAGGGTGAGGGCGAGCTTTCGGATCAGCTCCGAGAAGCCAGATACGCCCGCCAACCCGCAAAATCACTGATATCCACCGCACCCTCCAGGCCATAAGCCTCACAGATGAACCCACTCTCCCAGCGCCCATCCGCCAATTGCACCTTGCCCAACCCCAGCGGCGCTGGAATCCCGGTAAGAAACGAGCCCAATTCGCTACTCGGTAATTCCCACACCTCCACGGCAATCGCCACGCCGCCGTCATTGACCCGCACCATGCCCGGGCGAAATGGCGGGCCACCCGCGAGGGCGTGGAGTCGATAGTCCGGCGAACTGAACGTGGCTTCCAGCAAACGCCCGCCACGCTGGGTCAGTTGCCAGTTCAGCGCCAATCCTTGCAGATGCGCGCCACACACCACCAATCGAGCGCGGTCGTCGCGTGCAGCGTTCGTCGGAGTTGGCGGAGCAGTGTCCTGCTGGCGCTGCAACGCATCGGCCACGCCCAACAAATACTGATCGGTGAATACTCGCCCGAACAAGGTCACGCCCCACGGCAAACCGTTGCTCATGAACGCGGTGGGCACGGCGACGGCGGCGTAGTCGAGCAGGTTCATGAAGTTGGTGTAATAGCCGAGTTCGGAATTGCGCAGTACCGGTTCGGCCTCAAGCTCGGCCAGTGTCACCGGGCGGCCGATGGTCGGCGTGAGCACGCAGTCGAGATTTTCCAGCGCCTCGTCGCAAAGAGCTTTCAGCGCCTGCAATCGATATTGCGCACGGAAGGTCTGCACGGCGGTCACCGCAGGTGCCTTGGCCAGCACCGCACGGATCACCGGCAACAGCGCTTCGGGATTCTGCGCCATCAGTTCACCGGCGACACTGTAGCGCTCGGCGACCCACGGCCCGTCGTAGAGCAGACGCGCTGCTTCGAGAAACGGCGACAGATCCAGCTCGACCGCCTCGCCACCCAGAGCCTTGAGCCGTTCGATGGCCGCTGCGAACAATTGCGGCCCCTCGGCGCAACCGAAAAACTCCAGGTCCTGCGCCCGTGGCACGCCGAAGCGAAACGGTCGTGGCGCACCGAATGCCGAGCCGTCGTTCCATGCCGGATTGCGTCGGCTGTATTCATCGCGTGGATCATGTTTTGCCGTCAACGCCAGCAACTGGCTGGCCTCGCGGGCGGTGGCGGTAAAGGTGGTCACGCAGTCCAGCGTGCGGCACGCCGGCAGCACACCAGCGGTGGAAATCAGGCCTTTGCTCGCCTTCAGGCCGACCAGATTATTCAACGCCGCCGGCACCCGGCCCGAGCCTGCGGTGTCGGTGCCCAAGGCAAAACTGGCGACGCCCAGCGCCACTGCCAGTGACGAACCTGCGCTGGAACCGCCGGACGGATATTCCGCCAAAACGCTGTTCGGGCACGCACCATAAGGCGACCGGCCGCCATTGAGGCCGGTGGCGAACTGATCGAGATTGGTCTTGCCCAGCGGTATCGCCCCCAGCGCCAACAGTTGCTCGACGATAGTTGCCGAACGCTGCGGTACATAGGCAAACGCCGGGCACGCGGCGGTGGTCGGAATACCGCCCAGATCGATGTTGTCCTTGATCGCGAACGGCACGCCGTACAGCGGCAGACTGTCCAGGTCACGACCGTCGAGAGCGGCGAGATATGGCTCCAGTTCATCCACGCTGAGCAAGTGAATGAACAGGTGATAGTCGGGGTTCAGCGCAGCGGCTTTTTCCCGAAGTTGCAGCAGCAGTTGGCGCGGAGTGGTGTCGCCATTGCGATAGGCCTGGCGCAGTGCATCGAGTTGCAGATTCATCGGTTGATCCTTTTTAGAAATGGCTTCAGTCGAGTTCCAGCACCACCACCCGTTGTCCGGCGCGCACCGCCGAACCGGGCTGCACGCGGATCTCTCGCACCACGCCGGCCAGCGGCGCGAGCACAGGGATTTCCATCTTCATCGACTCGAGAATCACCAGCACATCGCCCGCCGCGACACGCTGGCCGGCCTCGACCTGCACCTGCCAGAGATTGCCGGCGATGTGGCTGTCGACGCTTTGCTGACCGTTCTCGAGCGGCGCGTCTTCGCTGGCCTCCGGGACGGCTTCTTCGCTGTCGAAATGCGCCTGGCCGCTGGCGATCCAGCGCTCGCGTTCAGCCTTGAACGCGCCCTGTTGTTGCGCGCGGAAAGCGCTGATGCCCGCGGCTTCCTGACTGAGAAATGCCTGATAGTCGGCGAGGTTGAGCTGGCTGTGTTGGATGTTCAGATCGAAGCGACCGAGGGGAAAGTCGCGGCGAATGCGCAGCAGTTCTTCGGCGCTGACCGGGTAGAAACGGATCTGATCGAAGAAGCGCAGCAACCACGGTTTGCCGTCGAACGCGGCGACTTCGCGATAGCGATTCCACATCTGCAAGGTGCGCCCGACAAACTGATAACCCCCCGGGCCTTCCATGCCGTACACGCACATGTAGGCCCCGCCGATGCCGACCGAATTCTCGGCGGTCCAGGTGCGTGCCGGGTTGTACTTGGTGGTCACCAGACGATGACGCGGGTCGAGCGGCGTGGCCACCGGTGCGCCGAGATAGACATCGCCGAGGCCCATCACCAGATAGCTGGCATCGAACACCGTGCGCTGCACTTCGTCGAGATTCGGCAGGTCGTTGATGCGCCGGATGAACTCCAGGTTGCTCGGGCACCACGGCGCGTCCTTGCGCACGGTGGTCATGTATTTTTCGATGGCCAACTGGCAGGCCGGGTCGTCCCACGACAGCGGCAAGTGCACGATGCGCGACGGCACTTGCAAGTCCTTGGCGGCGCACACCGCATCCCATTCGCCGGCGACGATGCCGAGCAGATCGGCCAGCGGCAGTTGCTCCGGCTGGTAGTGCACTTGCAGCGAGCGGATGCCCGGGGTGAGGTCGATCACCCCATGCAGGGCTTGGCTTTGCAGCGCCTGCATCAGCGCGTGGGCACGAAAGCGCAGGACCAGATCAAGCTCCGGCTCGCCGATTTCCAGCAGTAAATGAGTGTCGCCAGAAACCCGCCCGACAAGCCGCCGATCCCCCTGACCCAACTCCAACACCACAGGCGACATCAAACCCTGTGGGAGCGAGCCTGCTCGCGAAGAGGCCGTGTCAGTCAATATCGATTTGTCTGGGCCGACGCTTTCGCGAGCAGGCTCGCTCCCACAGGGGGTATCCCATTTCACGGCGAGATCGCGGGCGGTACCGAGATCGACGGGGATAAACTGAATTTTATCGCCGGCCTTGAGCTGCCCCAACTGCCACAGATCCGCCTCAATCACCGTCACCGGGCAGACAAATCCGCCCAGGCTCGGGCCATCCGGGCCGAGAATCACCGGCATGTCGCCGGTGAAATCCACCGCGCCAATCGCGTACGGATTGTCATGAATGTTCGACGGATGCAGGCCCGCTTCACCACCATCCTCACGCACCCACTCAGGCTTTGGCCCGATCAGACGCACGCCGGTGCGGCTGGAGTTGAAGTGCACTTCCCACCGTGTCGCGAAGAACGTGGCGATGTAGTTTTCAGTGAAGTATTCCGGCGCACCGTGCGGCCCGTAGATCACCCGGATCTGGCGCACGCTTGGCAGCGCACTGATGTGCTGTTCGGCCAGTTGCTGGCCGGCGCTGCGCTCGGTCAATGCCGGCACGTGCAAGACGTCGCCGGCCCTCAACGCGCGCCCGCCATGCCCACCGAACTGGCCGAGGGTGAAGGTACTTTTGCTGCCCAGATAATCCGGCACCTGCACGCCGCCGCGCAGGCACAGATAACTGCGCGCGCCGGCGCCACCGATGCTGCCCAACTGCAATGTCGCGCCGGCCGGGATCAGCAGCGCGGTGTTCATCGGCATCGGTTCCGCGTCAAGCGTCAGGGCAATCGGGGCGCCGGTCACCGCGACGACGGCATCACAATTGAAGCGCAGGATCGGCCCGCTCATGGTGATTTCCAGTGCGGCGGCGCCTTGTTCATTGCCGAGCAGACGATTGCCCAGACGCAGCGCTCGGCTGTCCATCGGTCCCGACGGAGGCACTCCGACGGCCCAGTAACCGAGGCGGCCGGGATAGTCCTGTACGCTGGTCTGCGTGCCGGCACTGAGCACTTCAAAGGTGTTGGCGCGATACAGCAGATTTTCCAGACAACGCGTCCATGGCTGGCCGCTGGCGAACGGCGCATCGAGGAGAATCTGGCGCAGGTAATCGCGGTTGGTTTCCACGCCATACAGCAGGCTTTCGCCCAGCGCCTTATGCAGTTCGGCGCAAGCCTGTTCGCGACTCGGCGCCGAGGTGATGAGCTTGGCGATCATCGGATCGAAGTAGGGCGGGATCTCGACGCCGGCCTCGACCCAGGTGTCGATGCGCAACTCAACGCCATTGGCCGGCGGGAATTGCACAGCGGTCAGCAGGCCCGGGCTCGGCTGGAAATCGCGTCCCGGATCTTCCGCGTACAGACGTGCCTGAATCGCATGGCCCTGCGGTTCCAGGCCCTGATACAACTCGTTCAGCGGCGGCAGGTCACCGGCGGCCAGTTCGATCATCCAGCGCACCAGATCCACGTCCCACACCTGCTCGGTGACGCCATGTTCGACCTGCAAGCGCGTGTTCACTTCAAGAAAATAGAAGCGCTGGGCCTCGCTGTCGAAAACGAATTCGACGGTGCCGGCGCTGCGGTAATTCACCGCTTGCGCCAGTTTGATCGCCGCAGCGCACAGCTCATCGGCCATGCCTTCGGGCAGGTTCGGCGCCGGGGTTTCTTCGAGAACTTTCTGATTGCGCCGTTGCACGGAACAGTCGCGCACGCCGAGGGCGATGACTTCACCGCGACCGTCGCCGAACACCTGCACTTCCAGATGCCGCGCGCGTTCGATGTACTTTTCGATGAACACGCCGGCATCGCTGAAGTTGTTCTGGCCGAGGCGTTTCACGGCTTCGAACGACTCGCTCAACTCGCTTGCACTGCGGCATACGCGCATGCCGATGCCACCGCCGCCAGCGGTGCTTTTCAGCATCACCGGGTAGCCGACCTGTTCGGCGGCGCTCAGTGCGCAATCGAGGTTGTCGAGCAGGTCGGTGCCTTCAAGCATGGGTACGCCGTGCTGTTTGGCCAACGCGCGTGCGGTGTGCTTGAGTCCGAATACGCGTAATTGCTCCGGCGTCGGGCCGATGAAGGCGATGCCCTGCGCTGCGCAGGCTTCGGCGAACGCTGCGTTCTCGGAGAGAAATCCGTAGCCAGGGTGAATCGCCGTCGCGCCGCTTTGTTTGGCGATCTTGAGGATTTTGTCGACCGCCAGATAGGTCGCGGACGCCGCGCCTTCGCCCAGGCTGTACGCTTCAGCGGCCTGTGAGATGTGCAGGCTGGCCGCATCGGCTTCTGAGTACACGGCGACGCCTTTGGCCTTCAGCACGTTGATCGTGCGCAGGATGCGACAGGCAATCGCGCCACGGTTGGCGATAAGGATTTTTTCGAACATGACATAACCCCTGAAGGGGAAGCGGGCCGTCCCGCTGTTTTTCGACAGACATCCGGGCCGTCCCGGATGGAAAAAACACACTTCACTCAAACCCACCACAAACCCCCTGTGGGAGCGAGCCTGCTCGCGAAGGCGGTGGATCTGCCACATCAATGCTGGATGACACGGCGCATTCGCGAGCAGGCTCGCTCCCACAGGGTTTAGGTTTGTCCGGTGGATTTCAGGCACTGCCCGGAACGCGCCTGGCACAGGGCGAACAGCAACTGGCGCAGGCGTTTCAATTTCAGTTCCATACCAGCAACTCCGCCGGGGTCGGGTTGTAGGCATTGCACGGGTTGTTCAGCTGCGGGCAGTTGGAAATCAGCACGATCACGTCCATCTCCGCGCGCAAATCAACGTACTTGCCCGGTGCGGAAATACCGTCCTCGAACGTCAGCCCGCCATCCGCCGTCACCGGCACGTTCATGAAGAAATTGATGTTCGGCCCGATGTCGCCTTTGCCCAGACGCCCATCGTGGGCGCAGGCGCGCAGGTAGTTGTCGCGGCAACTGTGCATGTAGCGTTTTTCCAGGGCGTAGCGCACGGTGTTGCTCTCCTGCGCGCAGGCGCCGCCGAGGGTGTCGTGGCGCCCGCAGGTGTCGGCGACGATGGTCAGCATCGGCTGGCCAAGGTTGGAATACAGCACGCTGCCGGTGCTCAGATAGACGCTGTTCTGCTGCCGCAAGGTGCGCTGCACGTCGTAGCGTTCCCTGGGGTTGGCGAGGCTGTAGAACAAAGTGTCGATTGCCTGATTACCCTCCAGGTCGAGGATGCGCAGGGTCTGCCCGGCTTTGACCTCCATCAGCCAGGGTTCACCGGCGGGAATGGTCGCGCGGTAGATCGCGCTGTCGGGTTGCTTGTGCGAAGTGGCGATTGCGAGTGACATGGCGCGATCCTCAGGCGAACAAACGGTCGGTGTTGATGAAGCCGCGCTCGTTCTCCGGGCGCGAAGTGCGGCAGTGTTCGGCGACGCTGGCGTCGGCGTTCATCCAGCTCAGCTTCACGGGTTTCGGAGCGTATTCGGGGGACGGGTCCATCGGGTGTTGCAGGGCGGTGAGCACCACCAGGGTGTCCATCGGTGCGTACAACTCTATGTAGTCGCCGGGCTTCGAATTGCCTTCGACGAAGTGGAAACGCCCGGCCTCGTCGACGTTAACGCGGCTGAACAGATTGAGGGTCATCAGCAGATCGGACAGGCCCAGGCCCCACTTGCCGAGCTCCACCAGCAGGTTGTCGGTGCCGTTGCGGAAGAAGCCGTTGCGCAATTCCTGATAGCGGCCCTGGCCGTATTTTTCTGCGACCTCTTGCGCGCAGAGCACACCACCGAGGCTGTCGCTCCAGCCACAGGTGTCGGCGGTGATCGCGGCGAGCACGCGGCCCATGTCCGAGTACAGGCAGTGGCCGGCAGTGAGCTTGGCGGTGTGCTGGCATTTGAGGCTGTCGGGCAGGTTCAGCCGCTCGGTTTTTTCATTGGCGTTGAGCAAGGTCAGGCTGACATTGGCGCCACCGCGCAGGTCGGTCAGGCGCAGCAATTGGCCGCGCTTGAGCACGAACGAACGGTGGCCGCCGCCCGGCAGCAATTCCTCGGCTAAGGGTGGGAAGAGTTGGATTGAATCAGTCATTGGAGCAGTCCTCTCAAGCAGTGCGAAGGGTGCCCGCCAGCGGCAGCGGCAGGGCCTCGACGGCGGCGCGCTGGGCGCGGCGGTCGCTGTTCAACGGGATGTCGTAAGTGATGCGGGCGCCATAGGCGCCGGGGGCGTGCGGGTCGAGGCGCACCTTGTCGAACACCAGCAGGCGCGTGCCGAGGCTGAAGCCTTCGGCCAGGTCGTGGGTGACCATGAACACCGTCAGTTGCGTCTCGCGCCACAGTTCCAGCAGCAGCGCGTGCATGTCTTTGCGGATGCCCGGATCGAGTGCGCCGAAGGGCTCGTCGAGCAGCAACACCCGCGGCTTCATGATCAGCGCCTGAGCGATGGCCAAGCGTTGCTGCATGCCGCCGGACAGCTGCGCCGGATATTTGTCCAGCGCATGGCCGAGGCCGACTTTGCTCAGCAGTTCTGCAGCCTGTTCGCGGGCCTCGCGTTTGGCGCTGCCGAACAGCCGGCCAAGCAAGGGCGCACGTGGCAATTCGAGGCCGAGGGCGACGTTGTCGAGCACGCTCAGATGCGGGAACACCGAGTAGCGCTGAAACACCACGCCTCGGCTGGCATCCGGTTCGCCGGCCAAGGGCTGGCCGTCGAGCAGAATTACCCCGCGGCTGGCGCTTTCCTGGCCGAGCAACAGGCGCAGGAAGGTCGATTTTCCGCAACCCGAGGCACCGACCAAAGTGCAGAACTCGCCTTCCTTGACGCTCAGGTTCAAGCCTTCCAGAACCACTTGATCGGCGTACTGCTGCCAGACGTTTTTTACTGTGATGAAGCTCATTTCGCCGCCCCCTCATACCAAGGGAAAGCGCGCTGGGTCAGCTGTTTCAGCCCCCAGTCCATCAGCCAGGCGAGCAGGGTGATCCACACCACGTAGGGCAGGATCACGTCCATCGCCAGGTAGCGCCGCACCAGAAAGATCCGGTAGCCGAGGCCGTCGGTCGAGGCGATCGCTTCGGCGGCAATCAGGAACAGCCACGCCGAACCGAGCATCAAACGCAGCGAGATCAGCAGTCGCGGCAACAACTGTGGCAGGACCACGCGCAGCATCAGCGTCCAGGTCGAGGCGCCGAGGGTCTGCGCCTTGATCAGCAGTTCGACCGGAATGTCACGGGCACGCTGTTCCAAGTCCCGCGCCAGCGCCGGTGTGATGCCGATGACGATCAGCATGACTTTCGACAACTCGCCCAGACCGAAGACAATGAACAGAATCGGCAGGATCGCCAGCGGCGGCACCATCGACAGCACGGTCAGCAGCGGCGACAACGGCGCGCCGAACAGCGGCAGGGTGCCTGCGGCAATACCGAGGCAAAGACCCACCAGTGCGGCGATGCCGAGGCCGATGGCCAAACGGCGCAGACTCGACGCAGTGTCTTGCCACAGCAGGTACTCACCAGTGCGGCTGTCGGCGTTGAAGGCCAGGCGTTTCACTGCGTCGCTCATCTGCACGGCGCTGGGCAGCAGTTTGTCGTTGGGGTTGTCTGCCAGGCGCCCGGCCGAGCCTGTGAAGTAGGCGAACAGCACAAGCGCGAACGGCAGGATCACCAGCAACAGGCGACTCGGGCCATCGGGGTGGCGATTGATCAGGCGCATGGCCAAATCCTCCGTGGCTTACAGCTTGACGTCGGCGGCCATCTGCACGTAAGTCGGGTCGAAACGCAGCTTCAGATTGGCGGTGTCGCCGCTGGTCACGCCGTTGGCGAAGGACATGCCGACCGCGCTCGGGTCTTTCGCGCCTTCGCCGAGCAGGCCGTGTTCGAAGGAAAATTCGGCGACCTTGCGCATGGTGTCCGGCAGTTGTTTGCTGGTGGCGAAACTCAGCGCTTCGCTTGGTGTGGCGAACAGTCTGGTGGTGTCCAGTTGCGCCTGGAATCCGGCGAGATCGGTGCCCGAGGCCTTGGCCATGTGTTCCAGCGCGGATTTGCTCGCGGCGGTTTTCGCGTTCATCAAAGCGACCAATTCGAACCACGCCCCGGTCAGCGCTTTGCCCAGTGCCGGGTTGTCATTGAGGGTGGCGCTGTTGACCACCATCATGTCCATGATCTCGCCGGGGATCTGGCTGGAATTGAACACTTCGGTAACGCCGGATCTGGCCTTGATATCCGAGAGCATCGGGTTCCACGTGGTCACCGCGTTGACTTCGTCGGTGTTAAACGCGGCGGCAATGTCGGCGTCGGAGGTGTTGACCACTTTCAGGTCTTTCTCGGTCAGGTCCACCGAGTCCAGCGCGCGGGCCAGCAGGTAGTGGGACACCGACAGTTCGACCAGATTGACGTCCTTGCCCTTGAGGTCCGTGACCTTCTTGCCCGCGCCCTTGAGCACGATGCCGTCGTTGCCGTTGGAGAAATCGCTGACGATCAGTGCGGTGCTGTCGACGCCGCCGGCAGCGGGAATGGTCAGCGCATCCATGTTGGTCATGGTGCAACCATCGAACTGGCCGGCGGTGTACTGGTTGATCGATTCGACGTAATCGTTGAGCTGCACGACGTCGATCTTGATCCCGTACTTCTTCGCCCATTTGTCGACGATGCCCTGGCTGCCGGCGTATTCCCATGGCATCCAGCCGGCGTAGATCGTCCAGCACACGCTGAAGTGATCTTTCTGGGCAGCAGAAGATTGGGTGCTGATGAGCGCGGCGAAGGCGGCGGCGAGCAGGGCGGGGAAACGTAGTCGGATCATTGCGGATTCTCCAGTTGATTGAGGGCGGACAGGAAGGCAACGCGGCACCGCGAACGGTGGCTTGTCTCCCGGGCTTTTGTCCCGCCGTGTAACCTCAACTGGAGGTCGCCAACTCTCGGACCAGCCACTCGCGATTGCGAGCCGGAACCCTAGTCAGCCATTGCAAATTGTGGTGCCGCGAACCTGTGATGACTCCTGCACGGGTTTGCTAAAGCGAGAGGCGTGCCAAGTCGGGGCGAGCCCTCTGGCGCGGGGATCTGCTGGATTGGAGAGGAGTGCACGGCGATCAACCGCGCATCGCAGTGGTGCGCGATTGCACCGTCATGCAGCGTGGCGGTTATCGAATGGAGCGGTCATTCGGGGGTAAACAAGATTTCATAATCACTTGTTTCAACTTGTTGCAGGAACGCACCAGATTCCGAAATCGCTGTCTGATTTTTCGACAGTCACAGAATTAATGGCTGTCGCCTGCCAGCGTCGCTGGTGTGGCCAACCCGCGGTCCAGGAGGCCGCCATGTATCGCCGAATCCTACTGCTTGCCGTGATGCTTTTTTCCCTTGGCGGATGCGTCCCTTATTCATACGGAGACAGCTACTACAGGTCAGAGGTCTACACATCACCCGCACCGGCCTATTACAGCGGTGGCGGCTCCTATTACCGTAGCGGCGGCACCTATTACACCCAGCCGCGCTACTACCAGCCAGCGCCGCGGTACTACCAGCAACCGCGTTATTACCAGGCGCCACGTCACTATCAACCGGCCCCGCGTCACTACGAAAGCCGTCGCTGGCACGGCAACGATCGCGGACGCTGGGACGGCCACCGTCGCGGCGGTTGGGACAACGATCACCGCGGTCGCGGCAATTACGACCGCCACAGCGGTCGCCGTGACTACAACGGTCGCGGCAACCGCTGGTAAATCACCGCAACGAACAAGCGGCGCATGAAGCGCCGCTTTTTTTCGCCCGTCGAAAAGTCGTTCCGTTTGCCATCTCCTAGGGGATTCCCGGAAGCGTCCTACAGTTTCAATTCGTGGCATTTGTTAGCGTTTGTGGATGCCGAACGATGCGAGAAACCCTCAGCTCAATAGCGGCGAAAAAAGGACGTTACCGCTATGAAGCTTCTGCTTGTTCACCAAAATTTTCCCGGCCAGTTCCGCCATGTGGCGCTGGCAGCGATGGCCCGGCGAGATGAGGTTGTGGCGATAGGCCGGGACACGGCGCCGGGCATCGCCGGGGTGACAATCCATCGGTATCGAGCGACAAGCCGAGCGCCCGGCAATATTCACCCCTATCTGATCCGCTACGAACAAGCGGTGATCGACGGGCAGAAGGTTTTTGAAATTCTCAGCAGGCTGAAACGTTCGGGTTATCAGCCAGATGTCATTCTTGCTCACCCCGGATGGGGAGAGACGCTGTTCGCCAAGGACGTATATCCCGATACGCCGCTTGTTCACTATTGCGAGTACTACTATCGAGCGCAGGGCGCCGATTCCGGCTTCGACCCCGAATTCCCTCAAGCCACAAGGGAGTCGGCAAGGCTGCGAGTGCTCAATTCGCTGCATCTTTTGAATCTTGAGCAGTGTGATGTCGCCATCGCGCCTACGCAGTGGCAGCGCAGCCTTTTCCCGGCGGCTTACCGGTCGGCAATCCGGGTCATTCACGAAGGTGTCGTTCAAGGTGCTGACTTGGCCGAAGTCGGAGCAGTCAGGTTGCCCAATGGAATCGAGCTCAAGGCGGGACAGCCGATCGTTACCTACGTTGCCAGAAACCTTGAGCCTCATCGCGGGTTTCACAGTTTTATGCGAGCGATCCCGCTTATTCAAGCCGAGTGCCCCGAGGCGCAAATCATCGTGGTTGGCGGTGATGACGTCAGTTATGGGCGCAAGGCGGTTGGGTATGCAAATTGGCGCAGCAGGATGGAAGCGGAGGTAAGTTTCGATCACTCCAGCGTGCATTTCACCGGGAAACTTCCTTATCAGACTTACCGGGCGGTTCTGCAGTGTTCGACAGTCCATGTTTATTTGACGTATCCGTTTGTTTTGTCGTGGTCGTTATTGGAGGCGATGGCGTCTGGTTGCGTGATAGTCGCGTCGGATACGGCTCCGGTAAAGGAAGTGATCGTTGATGGAGTTAATGGAGTGTTGGTAGATTTCTTTGATCATCAAGGAGTTGCCGCAAATGTATGCAGGGTTTTGAAGTCGTCTGGTGAATACGATGGTCTTGCCAGCGCTGCGAAGTTGACAGCAAGTCGGTTCAGTGTGAAATCGGGCGTGAGCCAATACTTTGAGGTTTTTGCAAGCGCGATGTCCGGGAACAGCGATGAATAAGCCGGTCCCCAGTTCGATCGGGAGGTTTGAAAAGCCCAGGAGGTCGCGTAAGCAAGTGCTCAAGTGGTTTAAAAAGCTATTGAAATATGGTTTGTTTTTTTATGTCTGTTATTGCGTAGCGGAATTTTATATTCACAAAGAACAATCCGCCCAGTCGGCGATTATTCACCAGGCAGACGAGAAGGCCTGTCAAAACAAGCTGGCGAGCATGAACCAGGTGCCGATATTAGGCGGCGCCTATGTGGATAAGACGCTGGTCCCCGAGTTTTACGTGGGCATGCCTGAATTGGTGAATAAAAAAGCATGCTTGGCAATTGCTCTCAAGGGGCTTTTCTGGTGGACCGGGACGGGGCTGCACCGGTACCAGGATCAGCGCCTGGAGCCGATACCCAAAAGTTGGCGGCTTTATAAACTGAATGCCGGGCTTTTCACCAGAAAAGAAACCACTGAACCCCATGAACGGGGTTATCGACACGTCAACTGGCCGGATGAGTTGATTGTGAAATTGAAAAATTATCCGGGGCTGGAGATTTGGCTGGATGCACCTCCGCCGCATTTCAAGAATGAAGATTCGGTTAGAACGTTTGTCATTACTGGCTGGCCGCGACGAGATGGAACCCCCCGGTTGATCAACTGTGACGGCTTGATTCGCCCGGCTTCGGAGGAAAAGCTGACTGACGAGAAACTGGCAAGGTTCAGCAGAGCCGAATTGGAAAATCTTGATTTCGGCAAACTAAATTTTTTCTGCGATATCAATCTGGATAACTTCGACTTCGCTGGTGGGCACGGTAGCGTAGAACTCGGATTAGCGTCATTACGCGAAGCACCTGAGATGCTCAAGTATCTCAGTGATTATCTTTCACGCTCTGTTATTACAAGGAAGTAACAATGAGTTATGTTTTTAGCGATATGGAAAAAACAGCAGTTTTCAACGCAGCCAATATTTGCAAAGGAATGAGGCTGCGCTCAAAACAAATTCAGTACGATGCGCTGAAAATAGCGGGGGCAAGCTGCGCACCCCTGTACCAAAAGCTATTCGATATTATTGGTGAAAAAGTTTCTGACGTTGTAGCTTCCGATAAAGAGGCTGGAGAGGTGCTGAAAAACGCCAGACTCTGGCTTGCCGTGGCCATTGATGCCAACGGTGGAAACGGTGCCTACTCGGCCCTGATTCGTGGTTACACCTCACGCCAGGGTGAACTCAGACTGAATACAATTTTCAGTGAAGACCTGATGCAGCTTTCATCCAACCAGGTTGCCGTCAATTTCATCAATACCCTGATCAACGGATCCCTTGCCGGTCAACTGGCACCCTGGACCGTTCCGTCAATCAGCCAGATCGCAGAAATCGACGCCAGCGCGATTGGCGAGGCCCTGTTCAAGGAGGTTTGCGGCGAGGACGACACGGCCGTTAAGCGTAATGCCGGTTGGTCCGGAACGGTCGGGTTCAGCCTGCTGGGCGGTAAACCTCCCTATGAAACGTGGAGACTGGTCTCTGCGGGCGAGCCGGATACGGAAGATGACGGCCCACCCATTCAGGCAAAAGCCAACCGCCTCGACGACTATAAAAACATTCTCTTCGCCATCGATTCCTACAGCGTCGGCCTGCGAGCGGCGATCAGCAACTTCGGCGTCAATCCACTGCAAAGCCTGCTTTCAGTGGTGCCAGAACAAATCAATATCGCGCTGGCCAGCGGCAGTGTGAATCCGTTGATCCAGCATGTAGTGAAAGGCACGCCTGTTGCCGCCGTGGTCGAGCTGATCTTGCGCTACGGCCAGAACGCATTTCTCGACATGTTCAAGCGCACTCACGACGGCGATTCTGCTGCCACACCCACCACCAACGAAACCTTCGCCAGCAACGCTTACGCGTTTTTCTCGGCGTTTTCCCCAGAGCAGTCGCAAAGCATCGTCACCCGGACAATAGGCGAATTCGGCAATGCCAATGCATGGGCAAGACTGGCAGGCGAGGCGACCCCCATCGGTCTGGCCATACGCAATTCTCTGCAGCAACTCAGTGAAGTCGTCATCGAACGAGCCGACGGTTACCCCGACCGCAACCTCGAACTTTACGATCCGCACACTGGCGAAGGTTTTATCACCGCGCAGTGGCTGGCAGATCGTGCGCAGATGCTGGCGCGGTTGATTGCCCGAACCCAGGGCTCGTTTGGCGAACACTCGCTACAGAAGTTCTCCTACGCCGATCTCGCTTCAGGTCAACAGGCACCAATGACCACCGGAGTGTTGAACCCGTTGGCCATGTTCGGTGATGACGGCGGCCGATCTTTCGCCGGCGGCACGAATGGCGATCATCTATATGGCGGCGTGGGTAACGACTCGATCGACGGCCTGGCGGGTAACGATGTCATTGAGGGCGGGCGCGGTAACGACTCGCTGAGCGGAGGCGACGGCAATGATGCGCTGTACGCAATGGCCGGTGATGATGTGCTGATCGGAGGAAAGGGCAACGACACTTTGATCGGAGGCGAGGGCAGTGACCGCTACGAGTTCGTCAGCGGCGATGGCATCGACGAGATTTTCGATGCCGACGTTAACGGCCAGCTGTGGATCAACGGCGCGCCGATTCCCTCGCTAAAGCGCCGCACGCCTTTAAGCAATATCTGGTCTACCGAGGATCAGTCCATCACCCTGACGCTTGTTGAAAACACGCTCAACATCAAATACGGCCAGAGCGATCTGGTGGTGATCAAGAACTTCCAGCCCGGGATGCTTGGCATCCGTCTCCCTGAATACCAGGGGCAGGCGCTAAGCGCTGCGGATTGGACGCTCCAGGGCGACTGGAAAGCCAAAGACGCGGATCCCACTGTTCCCGGCGATCAGCCCTCCTTCGATGAGCTGGGCAACGTCGTGCTGCTGCCCAAGGTAAAACAGCGCAACAAGGCCGACGTACTTTACGGTTCCGCCGCAGACGACGTCATTCTCGGCCTGGGTGGTTCTGATCGATTGTTTGGCAAGGCTGGAGACGATCGGTTATTCGGCGACAAGCAGACGACGCTCGAAAAGGCCATGGCCGACGGTGACGCCAAGGGCAAGGCGAATCGCGGAGACTGGCTCGACGGCGGGCAAGGTGACGATTTGCTTATCGGAACGGCATCCCGAGATGTTCTGCTCGGTGGCAATGACCGGGATACCTTGATCGGTGGTGCTGGCGATGATGTGTTATCCGGAGACGAAACCACCGGTGCGCTGGAGCAGGGTTGGGCGGTCAAACGCGCTGACGTCCCCATAGCTGGCGGTGTCACCAGTCATCGAACGGTCTATTCAAAGGCCTCGACAAACAGCGCCTCCGAGGGCGGTGATGACGTGCTGTATGGGCAGGGCGGCAAGGACTTCATCAACGGCGGCTGGGGTGAAGACCTGCTTGACGGTGGCGCTGACGACGATTTGCTCAATGGCGAGCAAGGGAACGACACCCTGGCCGGTGGCAGCGGCAACGATACGATGCTCGGTGACAACCTCGACTGGGGCGGTGGCTTGCCCAGCAGACACCATGGCAACGATGTGCTGGACGGCGGCAGCGGTGACGACTGGCTCGCCGGTAACGGTGGCAGCGACGCGCTGTATGGCGGCCCCGGCAACGACATTTTGCAGGGTGATGACGGCGTACTGGACGGCGTCGAAGGCGATGCCGCGCATTTTTTTGGCAATGATCTGCTGGACGGTGGCTCCGGCGATGACACGCTCTGGGGCGGCGGTGGCGATGATTTGCTCTTCGGCGGCGAAGGTAGCGACGATCTGATTGGCGATAGTCCCGAGCATCCTGTTGGTTATCACGGTAACGACTTTCTCGATGGCGGTGCGGGGGACGACACCCTGCGCGGCATGGGCGGCGCGGATACGCTGCTGGGTGGGGCGGGAGCTGATTTCCTCGATGGCGACGTGTCTGACCTGCAGCCGGGCGGGATCAACAACGACGTGCTCCAGGGCGGCGAAGGAAACGATACGTTACAGGGTGGTTTCGGTGCCGACACACTGTATGGCGGCGCAGGGGACGACATTCTTGTCGGCGATTACGAAAACAGCGCTGAGGCCGAGAAGAATGCCGATTATCTGCACGGTGGCTCAGGTAACGATACGTTGCTCGGTGGCGATGGCAACGACACCTTGATGGGTGGGGAAGGGACGGACTACCTGCGCGGCGATTCCGGCGACAACGTGTTTGATGGCGGTCCCGGTCGCGACGTGTTGGACGGGCTGGAGGGTGCTGACATTTATTATTTCGGCACTGGCGATGGGCTGGATGTCGTTACCGATTCGGGTGGCAGCAACATCATCAGGTTCGGCGCAGGCTTTTCCGCGCAGAGTCTGCAAGCCGACATTATCGAAGTTGCCGTCGGCACGGTATTGCGACTGGCCAATGGCACGGGCGACGCGATACTCATCAAGAGTCACGAGAAGTGGAAGGATTCCACTTTCAGCTTCAGTGACGGCGTTGTACTTGATTACGCTCAAGTCTTGCGCAAGACATTGCCGCCGACAGAGGTGCCCGAATCACTCGTATCGAAAGTTGTAACCACCACAGGACCCCAGGAAAGCAAAGGTGAGGTTCCGGTCCAACCAGACGATGTAACCGCTACGGCTCAAGGCCCGGTGGCACCTGTTCAAACTGTCAACTGGACCGACGAGTTCCTCACGCAAATCAAGTCAAAGCGCTCCGCCCGCAGACACGCCACAGGTTTTACCTTGAATGATCAGGGCGTTTGGGTCCGCAGTCATATCACCACCAGCGACACCGGTTACACCACCCACACTGAGCTGATCAATCACAGCGTCGAAGCAGGGACACTGTCTGAAACGCCGCAGTGGATGAAAGCTGATGGCGGGCAAGCCGTGGTCAGTGAAAGGCAGTCGAAAACCACAACCCGGGTTGAACATAAACAGGTGAAAGCCGAGGGAGCAATACCCTCCTCAAGCTTGGCGCCTCGCTATTATCAATCCGGCTCGGCCAACGGCTTTTCATTCAATACGGGAGATGTATTGGTTGAAGACCGAAAGGAATCCGGCGCCCTTGAAGGCTGGTACATCTACCCGGCGGCAAGTTTCAGTTCGAGCGATACGGTGCGCAGGGAATTCCGTTGGGATGCCGAGAGCACAACGATCAAAAACAAAATCGTCCAAGGCGACGACGTCGGTGGGCGAGTCAATATCGAAGTGGAGAACGTTTTTCACGGCGGCGCGGGCGATGACCTGATCGTCGCTTATGCAGGCTCCCCACTTGATTACGGCACCGTCGGTGACAGAACCCCGGGCGCGTTTTTATCTGCCGGGGCAGGTGACGATACCTTGCTCGGTTCCGAAGGCGCCGACTATCTGCTCAGCGGCGCAGGGGATGATTGGCTGTACGGCGAGGACGGCGCCGACACCTACATCGTGCAAGCGCACGCCGGGGCGACCACCACGATTGCGGATGTGCCGAACCCTGTTTTCCACCGGCCGGAAGCGGGTACCGCGGGGTGGAAAGACGAGTTCGGATTGATCGACCAGGATACCGTCGTCCTGCCGGCACAAGCGCAACGCGATGCACTGCAATTGAGCTGGGGTGCTGCTTTGATAGAAACCACCCATATCGAGCTGGAGCCCAACCCAGGCCGCGGTACTTACCGCAACCCGCCGAGGGCGAAAATGCTTCACCCGACACTCGATATCCAATGGGGCGGGACGCAGAAAGTCCGTATTGTCTTGCCCCTCAACGGTGAACTTGAGGGGGCCGGGATTGAGCTCTTGAAGTTCTCCGATGGGTCGGTCGTAACTTTGAAACAACTCCTGGAATCAAGTCAGCTGGGCCCTGCGCCCGATACTTTTGATACTGGCGTAACCGTCGACAATTCCATGCGTTTCACTTCCTTGCGAGACGGACGAGCGCTGCCATTAGTGGGCGGTCGTGGCAATGACACCATAACCGGCGCGGGAGAGATCCGCGGCATGCAAGGCGATGACCTGCTAACGGGCAGCGCCGGCGATGATCTGCTGTTGGGCGGGCCGGGCAACGACACGCTTACCGGCGGCGCTGGAAATGATATCTACCAATACGATGGCCTCGGCAGAGACGTGATCATCAACAACGGAGGCGGCCTGGACGGAATCGATTTTTCCGAGCGCATGCTGACGATCGACAACCTGAAGTTTCACCGTGAGCGCGATGATCTGGTTATTGTGGTTGATTACGGCATGGCGCCGAAAATCCGGGTTTCCCGTCATTTTGCCGCAGGTGAGAACGCTATCGGCTTCATAAGAGTCAGCGCAGGAACGGCGACTCAAGACTACACAGCGACGCAGATTGCTGAACGTCTGCATCCTCTTCCGCCACTGAGGGATGTCGAGGACATTTTGCTAAAGGGCGACGATGAAGCGCAGCGGGCGATGATGGAAATAATCGAGTTCTACGAACTGAATGTCTGAGTAATAAGACGACCGATTGAGCCGGCCCGCGATGAAATCCAGTCGCCATCGCGGGCCTCGCGTCAGCTCAATACTGGGTCAGATCCGCCAACGGATGGCGCCCCTCCCAGACCTTATGAAAGTGCGCCTCGACCACCGCATCCGGCACGTTATTGATATCCGGCCAGTGCCAGTGCGGCTTCTGATCCTTGTCGATCAAACGTGCGCGCACGCCTTCGCTGAATTCCGGATGCCGGCAGCAGTTGAGGCTCAGGGTGTATTCCATCTGGAATACTTCGGCCAGCGACATATGCCGCGCGCGGAGGATCTGTTCCCAGACCAGATGCGCGGTCAGCGGTGAGCCCTCGGCCATGGTTTTTGCCGCGCGGGCGAGCAACGGATCGCTGCTGTCGCGGTGCAGGCTGATGGCTTTCCACGCACAGGTGACGTCGCTGACGTCGAGCAATTCGTCGATCTGCTGGCGACGCGGCAGCCATTGCGCTTCGGGCATCTGCGCAACGGCTTCCTGCTGCAGCGCCTTGAGCAGGCTGTTGAGCTGCATGGAGGTCTGTTCCTGCCAGTTCAATTGCAGCAAACCTTCGATCAATTGCGGTTGCTGTTCGTCGAGCAGGAAACGGTCGGCCAGATCCAGATCCAGCGCATCCCGAGCGTTGATGTGCGCGCCGGTCAGCCCGAGGAACAAGCCGAGCTTGCCCGGCAGCCGTGCGAGAAACCAGCTGGCGCCGACGTCCGGATACAGGCCAATGCTGATTTCCGGCATCGCCAGACGGCTGCTCGGCGTGACGATCCGCGTGCTCGCGCCCTGCAACAGGCCCATGCCGCCGCCCAGCACGTAACCGTGGCCCCAGCAGATCAGCGGTTTCGGATAGGTGTGCAGGCTGTAATCCAGGCGATATTCCGCGCTGAAAAACTGCGCGGCCAGTGGCGGCACTTCGCCGGGATGAGCGCGGCAGGCTTCGACCAGGCTGCGCACCTCGCCGCCGGCGCAGAAGGCCTTGGCACCGTTGCCGCGCAGCAATACGCAGACGATTTGCGGATCATCGGCCCAGACTTTTAATTTGTCGCTGAGGGCGTTGATCATCGGCAGGGACAGCGCGTTCAGCGATTTTTCGGCATCCAGGCTGGCGATGCCGATGCGGGCGCCGTCGGTGCCGGTAAGTTCTTCGAAGTGCAGATTCATCGTGACCTCGATCGGGAATTTGAGCGATCAGTATGATCGCTGTGGGGGAAAGTGCCGGATCTGCGTCAGATCAATTGACAAGCGTGGTCGGCTTTCCTAGGGTTCGCCCCATTGTTTTTGCCGGAAATGACCATGACTGCTGACGACCGTATCAAACTCGAACCGAGCTGGAAGGAGGCACTGCGTGCTGAGTTCGACCAGCCTTATATGGCAGAGTTGCGCAGCTTTCTGCAGCAGGAGCGGGCGGCCGGCAAGGAGATCTACCCGCCTGGGCCGTTGATTTTCAATGCGCTGAACTCGACGCCGCTGGACAAGGTGAAAGTGGTGATCCTCGGCCAGGACCCGTATCACGGCCCGGGCCAGGCTCATGGTCTGTGCTTCTCGGTGCAACCGGGCGTGCCGGCGCCACCGTCGCTGGTCAACATCTATAAAGAGCTGAAGCGCGACCTCAACATCGACATTCCCAACCACGGCTACCTGCAAAGCTGGGCCGATCAGGGCGTGTTGCTGCTCAACACCACCATGACCGTCGAGCGCGCCAATGCCAATGCGCACAAAGACAAGGGCTGGCAACACTTTACCGACCGCATCATTGAGGTGGTCAGCGAACGGCAGCCGCATCTGGTATTCATGCTCTGGGGCGCCCATGCGCAGAGCAAGCAGAAGCTGATCGACGCCACCAAGCACCTGGTGCTGACCTCGGTGCATCCGTCGCCGTTGTCGGCCTATCGCGGGTTTTTGGGCTGCGGGCACTTCAGCCGGACCAACAAGTTTCTCGAACAGAATGGCGAGACGCCGATCGACTGGCGCCTTCCATCGATTTGATGTGTCGACTGGGTTGGCCCCTTCGCGAGCAGGCTCGCTCCCACAGGAATTGTGTGCAAGCCACAAACCCCCTGTGGGAGCGAGCCTGCTCGCGAAAAGGGCAACTCGGTTTTCAGTCTTACGCGGGATGACGATTCCAGTACCTGAACAACGGCTCTGCCAGAAACAGCACAAACAACAACCGCATCACCTGCATCGCCGTCACCAGTGGCACCGACAATTGCAGGGTCTCTGCCGTCAGGCTCATCTCGGCAATCCCCCCCGGCATCATGCCCAGGGTCAGCGAACGCAGATCCAGATGGGTCAACGCACTCAAGCCCAACGCCGCCAGTGACGCGATCAACATGGTCAGCGCCGTGCCGATCAACGTCCGCCCCATGAAGGACGGCGCGCGGCGGAAGAACTGCCGGTTGAAGTGACAGCCCAGGCCGCTGCCGATCAGCCACTGGCCGATCTGGCTGCCGCCGTTGGGCAAGCCGATGTGCAAATCCCAAGTGATGCTCACCGCTGCGCTGACCAGCAAAGGTCCGAACAGCCACGGATTGGGTTGGCGCAGACGCTGCCAGAGCCAGGCGAGCAGGGCGCCGGCTGGAAACAGAATCGCCAGCCAGCGCCAATCGACGCTGCCGGCATGTGAGATCGGCGTGCCTTCACCGAGCAGATACTTGAACGCCGCCGGCACGCACAACACCACCACCAGCACCCGCAGACTTTGCCCCGCCGCGACATGGCTGAGCAGTGCGCCATTGCGCGCGCCGAGGTTGACCATTTCCCCGGAACCACCGGGCATGCTGGAGAAAAACGCCGTGGCGCGATCCTCGCCGGTGCGGCGCATCAGCCACACGCCGACCACTGCCGACAGGCTGGTGACCAGCGCACCGAAGAAGATCAGACCGAAATGACTGAGCACCTGCTCCATCACCAGCGGGGTGAAGTGCAGGCCGATGCCGATGCCGACGATCCACTGGCCGCATTTGCGCCCGCCTGGGATTTCCGCCAGTTGCCAAGGGGTCAGGCAGCGCACGAGGATGATCGCCAGCAGCGAGCCGACCATCCACGGCAGCGGCCAGCCGATCTGGCTGGCGATGAAACCGCCAAGCAGACCGACCAGCGGGGTGCCCCACCAGGCTTTCAGGGACGAGCGATCAGACATCGGCGATAGCGCGACGAGCGACCGCGCGTTTGCGCCAGATGCGAATCAGCGGGAACAGCAGCATCAGCGCGGTCAGCACCCAGACACCGAAAGTGATCGGGCTCGACCAGAGGATTTCCAGTGCACCGTTGGAAATCGACAGCGCGCGACGCAGGTTCTGCTCCATCAGACCGCCGAGGATGAAGCCCAGCAATACCGGCGACAACGGGAAGTCGAGTTTGCGCAGGATGTAGCCGAAGATGCCGATGCCGACCATCAGGAACAGGTCGAAAGTGGTGGCGTGAACGGCGTAGACGCCGATCCCGGTGATGATCGCGATGACCGGCACCAGTGCCCAGTTCGGCACGGCGAGGATGCGCGTGAAGATGCGGATCATCGGGATATTGAGGATCACCAGCATGATGTTGGCGATGAACAACGACGCGATCAGGCCCCAGACGATATCCGGTTGTTGCTGGAACAGCAGCGGGCCTGGGGTGATGTTGTACAGCGACAGCGCGCCGATCATCACCGCCGTGGTGCCCGAACCCGGTACGCCCAGTGTCAGCATCGGCACCAGCGCGCCACAAGCCGAAGCGCCGATCGCGGTTTCCGGCGCCGCCAGGCCACGGGCATCGCCCTGACCGAACTTGCCGCTGGCCCCGGCGATGCGCTTCTCGGTCATGTAGGCCACAGCACTGGCCAGTGTCGCGCCGGCACCCGGCAATACGCCCATGATGAAACCGAGCAGGCCGCAACGAATGTTCACCACGAACACCGATGCCGCTTCCTTGAAGTTGAACATCATCCGCCCGGTCGCTTTCACCGCTTCCTGGCCGCGATGGGTTTTCTCCAGCAGCAAGAGGATTTCGCTGATCGAAAACAGGCCCAGCACCAGCACCACGAATTGAATGCCGTCGGTCAGGTGAATGTTGTCTCCGGTGAAGCGGTACACGCCGCTGTTGGCGTCGATGCCGACGCTGGACAGGAACAGACCGATCAACGCGGCAATAAACGTCTTCAACGGTCGATCTCCGGCCATGCCGCCGAGACAGACGATCGCAAACACCATCAACACGAAGTATTCCGCAGGTCCAAAGGCAATCGCCCACTTCGCCAGCAGCGGCGCAAACAAGACCATGCCGCAGGTCGCAATGAACGCGCCGATGAACGAACTCCACGCCGACAGCGACAACGCCACACCGGCCATGCCTTTGCGGGCCATCGGGTAGCCGTCCAGCGTGGTCATTACGGTGGAAGCTTCGCCGGGAATGTTCAGCAGAATCGAGCTGATCCGGCCGCCGTATTCGCAGCCCAGGTACACCGCTGCGAGCAGGATCAGCGCCGACTCCGGCGGCAGGCCGAGCGCGAACGCGATCGGGATCAGCAGCGCCACGCCGTTGATCGGACCGAGGCCCGGCAGCAGGCCGACGACGGTGCCGATCAAAGTGCCGGTCAGCGCCGTGACCAGGTTGTACGGGCTCAGCGCGACGCCGAAGCCTTGACCCAAATAACCGAGGGTATCCATATCAGTTCTCCAGCACGTCGAGCAGGCCAAGGGGCAGCGGGACTTCCATCACCCGATCGAACAACAGGTACAGACCAATGGCCATCAGCGTGGTGACGACGATGCTCGGCACCCAGCGCCCGCCGTACAGGCGCGCCATCGGAATGCCGATCACGATGCTGCTGAGGATGAAACCCAGTGGTTCGAAGAGGCCGGCGAACACCAGCAACAGCGCGACGCAGATTGCAATCTTGGTCAGGGTTTCGCGGTCCAGCGGCGGCTCGTCTTCGCTGTGTTTGATCGGCGCCGGGCGGAACACCATGTACAGCAGCGCCAGCCCCATCAGGCCGAGCATCAGCAGCGGGAAGGCGCGCGGGCCGACCGGTTCGTAGGAAAAAGCCGCCTGGTACGGCCACGCCATCAGTGCCAGACCGGCGCAAACCAGCAGCAACACCGAGGCGAATATGCGTTGAATAAGCATGAGAACTCCTGTGCCGCGCCCCCGAAGCGGGGAGCGCGGCCACTAGACAGAGACGATCACTGGATCAGGCCGAACTCTTTGGCCAGCACTTTGTAGTCGGCGACCTGCTTTTTCACGTAGGTGTCGAGTTCCGGGCCGGTCATGGCGAAGGGGAACAGTTCACGCTGATCGCGCAGGGTGGCGAACTCGTCGGAGGCCAGCAGTTTGTCGAACGCGTCTTTCCACCAGGCATAGTCTTCATCGGTGACTTTCGGCCCGAGGTAGAAGCCGCGCACCACCGGCCAGACGATGTCGTAGCCTTGCTCACGGGCGGTCGGGATGTCTTTCATTTCCGGCTCGTCGAGACGCTTGTCGGCGAACACCGCGAGCAGACGCATGTCACCGCTCTGGATGTGCGGCATGGAGTCGGAGATGTCGGTACTGCCGACCTGGATGTGACCGCCGAGCAGGGCGGTGGCGATCTCACCGCCGCCTTCGAGTGCCACGTAACGCAGTTCGCGCGGGTTGATCCCGGCGGCCTTGGCGATCAATGCAGTTTGCATCCAGTCCTGGCTGCCGACGGTGCCGCCGGAGCCAATGACCACCGAGCCTGGATCTTTCTTCAAGGCCTGAACGAGATCGTCGAGGGTCTTGTAGGGCGAATCGCTTTTCACCGCGATGGCGCCGTAGCTGGTGCCGACCGCCGCGAGCCAGCGCACGTTGGTTTCATCGAAACGACCGAACTTGCCCTGGGCCAGGTTCAGCAGCGAGCCGCTGGACCAGGCGACCAGTGTGCCGGCATCCGCCGGACGTTGCGCAACCACTGCGTTGTACGCCACCGCACCGACACCGCCGGGCATGTAGGTCACGCGCATCGGCTTGCTCAGCAGCTTCTGGTTGACCAGTGCGCTCTGCACCAGTTTGCACGTCAGGTCGAAACCACCGCCCGGGGAGGCGGGTGCGATGCATTCCGGACGTTTCGGCTCGGCCATGAGTTGGCCGGCAAACAGCATCGCGCCAGCGGCGAGCGCAACTTTACGCAGTGATAAGTTCATCTGAGTCTCCTTGGGAGTTGTTGTTATGGACGTGCAGAATTACCAAAGGGCAACGCTTTGCTCAGCAGCAGGCGCAGATATTCGCCGCGCGGACGCATTGACTGGAATATCGGAAGGAAGAACGGCGTGGCCCGTCACGGAAAAACCGGCGAGGGCGGGGTTGCAGCGCAGGGTCTCGGCCTGTGAAAAAGCCCGGTGTGCATGGGACGACATGCGGGTGTGCTCCGATTATTGTTCTTATTGGTCGAAAACGCTTCGTGGCGTTTTGCGTTGCGCTGTGTGGCAGCAGCGGCGACAGTCGAAACTGTCCGTGGGCCGACTCTAACCGGCTAACCTTTCAGCAACCTTTCAGTTGTCTTTCACGGTTTTCGGGCTTCACAGCGGCGGTTGCGGCTGTAAACTCCGCGGCAAAGCGCGGCGTCGGCCAACCCAGAACGAGGTAAAAATCCATGCGTGTCCTGCTCGTCGAAGACCATCTGCAATTGGCCGAAAGCGTGGCTCAGGCGCTCAAGAGCACTGGTCTGACCGTGGATGTGTTGCACGATGGCGTGGCCGCCGACCTGGCATTGAGCAGTGAGGAATACGCCGTGGTGATCCTCGATGTCGGCCTGCCGCGCCTGGATGGTTTCGAGGTACTGGCGCGGTTGCGTGCGCGCGGCAAGAATCTGCCAGTGCTGATGCTGACTGCGCGCAGTGACGTGAAGGACCGCGTGCATGGTCTCAATCTTGGCGCTGACGATTACCTGGCCAAGCCGTTCGAACTGACGGAACTGGAAGCACGGGTCAAAGCCTTGCTGCGCCGCAGTGTCCTCGGCGGCGAGCGTCAGCAGCGCTGTGGTGTGCTGGCCTATGACCTCGACACCCGGCGCTTCACTCTCGGCGAAGATTTGCTGACCCTGACCTCGCGCGAGCAAGCTGTCCTCGAAGCGCTGATCGCGCGGCCGGGAAGAGTGATGAGCAAAGAGCAACTCGCCGCTCAGGTATTCGGCCTCGACGAAGAAGCCAGCCCCGACGCCATCGAAATCTACGTGCACCGCTTGCGCAAGAAACTCGACGGCCAGCCCGTGGCGATCGTGACCTTCCGCGGCCTTGGCTATCTGCTGGAAAGCCGCGATGCGTAAGCCCAGCAGCCTGCGTTGGCGGTTGTTGTGGAACCTTGGATGGTTGCTGGTGGTGCTGATGCTCGCCAGTGGCTTGAGCGCTTACTGGAATGGTCGCGAAGCCGCCGACACCGCCTATGACCGCACGCTGCTGGCCTCGGCACGGACCATTGCTGCCGGGTTGTCGCAGCGCGATGGCAGCCTCAGCGCCGACGTGCCTTACGTGGCGCTCGATACCTTCGCCTACGACAGCGCCGGGCGCATTTATTATCAGGTCAACGACATCCACCAGAAGCTGATTTCCGGCTACGAAAACCTCCCCGGGCCACCGCCCGGCACGCCGCGCACCGACAGCTATCCGGCGCTCGCCCGCTTCTATAACGCCAAGTACAACGGCCAGAACGTACGCGTGGTCAGTCTGCTCAAAGCTGTGAGCGAGCCGAACATGAACGGCATGGCGGAAATCCGCGTGGCCGAAACCGACGAAGCGCGGGTGAGCATGGCGCGCAGTCTGGCGGCGGATACCTTGCTGCGCCTGGGCATGCTGGCCGTCGGTGCGTTGTTGCTGGTGTGGTTTGCGGTGAGCGCGGCGCTGCGCCCGCTGGAGCGCTTGCGCACCGCCGTCGAAGAGCGTCAGCCGGACGACTTGCGGCCTCTGCCGCTGGTGGAAGTCCAGCATGAGCTGGGGCCGTTGGTTCGCGCGCTCAACCATTTCACCGAGCGCCTGCGGGGCCAGTTCGAGCGCCAGGCGCAGTTCATCGCCGATGCCGCCCACGAATTGCGCACACCGTTGGCGGCGCTGAAAGCTCGGCTGGAATTGGGCCTGCGTTCAAACGAGCCGGAGACCTGGCGCACAACCCTCGAGTCATCCGCACAAAGCACCGATCGCCTGACCCATCTGGCCAATCAGTTGCTGTCGTTGGCCCGCGTCGAAAACGGTGCGCGGGCGATTGCCGAGGGCGGCGCGCAGCTGCTCGATCTGAGCCAATTGGCGCGCGAGCTGGGCATGGCCATGGCGCCTCTGGCGCACAAGCGCGGCGTAGCGCTGGCGCTGGAAGCCGATGAGCCGGTGTGGCTGCGCGGGGAACCGACGTTGCTCAACGAGCTGCTGAGCAATCTGGTCGACAATGCGCTGGCGCATACGCCGCCGGGCGGCAATGTGATTTTGCGAGTGACGGCACCGGCGGTGCTCGAGGTTGAGGACGACGGGCCGGGGATTCCGCTGGAAGAGCGCGATCGGGTTTTCGAACGGTTTTACCGGCGTAATCAGCAGGTCGCCGGATCAGGCCTGGGCCTGGCGATTGTCGGCGAGATCTGCCGGGCGCACCTGGCGCAGATCACCTTGCATGATGGCGAGCAGGCGGGGTTGAAGGTGCGGGTGAGTTTTATTGCTGGGTGATCCTCTTCGCGAGCAGGCTCGCTCACACATTGAAAATGCATTTTTCCTGTGGGAGCGAGCCTGCTCGCGAAAGCCGCGCCTCGGTCCCGGATCAGTAGAACATCGACCGCGACTCTTCCAGATCCGCGCAAAATTGCTTGTTCTCCGGATCAATCCCCAGCTTTCTGAACGCCGGTACGCTCAGCGGATCAATTCGCGCGTAGGGATGATCGGTGCCCTTGCGGCAATACAGATTCGCTACTTGCACCACATCGACGTAATCGATTCTGGCCGAATCGCGCTGAAAATCTTCATACAGCAACGGCAGTTGCACCAAGCGCTCGGGAAATTCCCAGACCCGCAGCAACTTCTCGCCCAGCAATGGGTGGATCTGCTCGATCACATGGGTCAGGCTGACCGCGTCCGAGAGCAGTTCATTGTGGTCTTCGGCGTAAGTCAGAATCGGCAACACACCAATCTGATGCACCAGCCCGCCGAGTGCCGCCTGATCCGGCTTGAGCTGGGTGTGGCGACGACACAGGGCATAGCTGACGCCGGCGATTTCCAGACTGCTGCGCCAGACTTCGCGCATCTTCTGTTCGACCACTTCGGAGCGGGCGTTGAAGATCTGCTCCATGACCAACCCGATCGCCAGGTTACTGCTGTAGTTGATGCCCAAACGGGTGATGGCGGTGTGCAGATCGGTGACTTCCTGCGCGGCGCGCAGCAGCGGGCTGTTGACCACTTTGATCAGGCGCGCCGACAGCGCGGTGTCGCGGCCGATGACTTTGCTCAGATCGCTGACGCTGATTTCCGGATCTTCGGCAGCCTTGCGAATCTGCAGGGCCACTTCCGGCAACGTTGGCAGAACCAGGTCATCGTTATCGATGGCCGCAACCAAATCCTGTTGGACCTTTTCCGCCAGTTCGCTCATTTGGACTCTCTAGGGTGTTGCAACAATGCTGCGATCAGCGCTGGATTTCGCGGTCGCGATCCAGTTCGTAAGGCAGGTCGAGCACGTGCAACGCGGGGCCTTCGAGGGCGCCCAGATGCAAATCACCGGCTTCGGCAGCTTCGGCCTGCAACACGGCCAGGAGTTCAATGTTTCCCTCGGCATTGGCCGCCAGCACCACTTCGCCGATCGAGCTGTTGTGGTTGGGGGCGAACAGTTGCGTGCCAGGCTCCGGCAACTCGGCCGCGTCGAGGCGCAAACGGTACAGGCGACGCTTGAGCTTGCCCAGGTACTGCATGCGCGCAACGATTTCCTGGCCGGTGTAGCAGCCTTTCTTGAAACTTACGCCGCCGACCGCCTGCAGATTGAGCATCTGCGGGATGAACAGCTCGCGGGTGCTTGGCATGACCTGACCGATACCGGCGCGGATCTGGCCCAGCAGCCATTGATTCAGTTCGGCCTCGGGCAGGGCGGTCGACAGTTGGCTTTGCACGCTTTGCGCCTGAGCGGCAGGCACCCAGAGTTCGGCACGGTCGGGCGAGACGCGAATTGCAATCAGGCCTTCATTGCGCACAACGCTGTCGGTTTCGGTTGGCAGTGCCAGACCGAGGCTGGTCAAGGCTGCGTCGCCACGCGCCAGACCAAAGCGCACCCAGGCGGCGCTTTCATCGGTCAGTTTCGATTTGGAGAACACCGCGTACTTTTTCAGGTCGGCCAGTTGTGGCTCGAGCAGCTCGCTGGCCATCGCCATCACCACACCGTCCCCTTCCAGCAGAATGCGGAAGCTCGACTGCATGCGGCCTTTCTGCGTGCAACGGGCGCCGAGGCTGGCGCGGGTGTCGCTCAGGTAATTGATATTGCAGGTCAACTGGCCTTGCAGGAATGTTCCGGCGTCCGCACCGCGAACCGCGAGTACGCCTTCATGAGACAGGGTGCAGAAAAAAGCAGAATCGGCCATGGGTCATCGCAGGGTAAATAGACTGGGGCACATCATAAGGGGGCAGGGTTGAAATGGGTAGTTGATAAAGGATCAAGGGTGCCCGACCAAAGCCGACTGTGCGGCCCGCGCCGGGGCTGTATACTGCCCGGCAAATTCGAGGAGGGCTCCATGGTCGAACAAGTTGAACTGAATCGCCTCTTTTGGCACAGCCGTCGCGGCATGCTTGAGCTGGACGTGTTGCTGGTGCCGTTCGTGCAGGAGGTCTACGCGACCTTGAATCAAGTGGATCGTGATCTGTACGTGCGTTTGCTGACCTGTGAGGATCAGGACATGTTCGGCTGGTTCATGGAGCGCAGCGAGTCGGAAGACCCTGAGCTGCAACGCATGGTCCGGATGATTCTGGATCGTGTTCAGCCCAAGTAATACGTTCGAATGCCGCTGGCATGCCTCACGGCAGTTGCTGGCGGCGTATCTGTTGGCCCAGGCGTTCGCCGTGGGTTCGTTATTTCTGTTGTCTGTTCCGCTCTGGGCCAGTCTGCCTGGTATTTTCGCTTGCGTGCTGCATGGCTTTTGGCTGGTGCCCCGGCAGATTCTGCTGAGCCATCCGCAGGCATTTTGCGGATTGCGGCGCGACGGCGATGGCTGGCAGGTGTGGAATCAGGCCAAAGGTTGGCAGGCTGCACAGTTGCGACCGGATAGCCTGGCGCTGCCGCTGATCGTGGTTCTGCGTTTTCGCTTGCGCGGGGAATGGCGGGTCAGATCGATCTGCGTGCCGCGGGACTCGCAGGCGGCGGATCTGCACCGACGCCTGCGAGTGCGGCTCAAGTTCAGCCGGCGTAGGTGGGCGGCACCAGAATAGTGTCGAGTGCTTCCGGCAGCAGGCCCGGGTAGTCGAGGGTGTAATGCAGGCCGCGGCTTTCCTTGCGTTCCATGGCTGAGCAGATCATCAATTCGGCGACTTGCGCCAGGTTGCGCAGCTCGATCAGGTCACGGCTGACTTTATAGTTGCTGTAAAACTCATCGATCTCGTCCAGCAGCAAGCGCACCCGATGTTGCGCCCGTTGCAGGCGCTTGTTGGTGCGCACGATGCCGACGTAATCCCACATGAAGCGGCGCAGTTCGTCCCAGTTATGCGCGATGATCACGTCTTCATCCGAGTCGGTGACCTGGCTGGCGTCCCAGACGGGCAGGGCGCTTGGCGCCGCAACATCATCGAGTTGCGCGAGAATGTCCGCCGCCGCCGAACGGGCGTAAACGAAGCATTCCAATAGCGAATTGCTGGCCATGCGGTTGGCGCCATGCAGGCCGGTAAAACTGGTCTCGCCGATGGCGTAGAGCCCGGGCACGTCGGTGCGACCGTGCTGGTCAACCATCACACCGCCACAGGTGTAGTGCGCGGCGGGGACCACCGGGATCGGTTGTCTGGTGATGTCGATGCCGAAGCCCAGGCAGCGCTCATACACAGTCGGGAAGTGACTTTTGACGAACGATTCAGGCTTGTGACTGATGTCGAGATACACGCAGTCGACGCCCAGACGCTTCATCTCATGGTCGATGGCCCGCGCGACAATGTCGCGAGGCGCCAGCTCGGCGCGTTTGTCGAAGCGGTACATGAAGCGCTCGCCATTGGGCAGTTTCAAATGCGCGCCTTCGCCACGCAACGCTTCAGTGATCAGGAAACTCTTGGCTTGCGGGTGATACAGGCAGGTCGGGTGGAACTGGTTGAATTCCAGATTGGCCACCCGGCAACCGGAACGCCAGGCCATGGCGATGCCGTCACCGCAGGCGCCGTCCGGGTTGCTGGTATAAAGGTAGACTTTGGCGGCTCCGCCCGAGGCGAGGATCACGAAGCGTGCGCCGTAAGTATCGACTTCGCCGGTGGCGCGGTTCAGCACGTAGGCGCCGAGGCAGCGATCGCCGTCCAGGCCCAGACGACGCTCGGTGATCAGATCGACGGCAACGCGCTGTTCCAGCAGTTCTATGTTCGCGCGCTCTTTGGCCTGGGCCAGCAAAGTCTTGAAGATCGCAGCGCCGGTGGCGTCGGCCGCGTGGATGATGCGCCGATGGCTGTGGCCGCCTTCGCGGGTCAGGTGAAATTCGAAACCGCCATCTTCGGTACCGGACTGTTCGTCACGGGTGAACGGCACGCCCTGGTCGATCAGCCACTGGATGGCTTCGCGGCTGTGCTCGACGGTGAAGCGCACCGCATCTTCGTGGCACAAACCGCCGCCAGCGTTGAGGGTGTCGTCGACGTGGGATTCGACAGTATCGGTATCGTCGAGCACCGCGGCGACGCCGCCCTGGGCCCAGAATGTCGAACCGTTGGCGAGATCGCCTTTGCTTAATACGGCGATGCGCAGATGACCGGGCAAGGTCAGCGCGAGAGTCAAACCGGCAGCACCGCTGCCAATCACCAGAACATCGTGTTGGAACTGTTGGCTCATTTCAGGATTCCGCTCAAAGCGACCCGGGAAGGGGTTGGCGCAAGACAGCTGGATCGGCGAGTCAAGACAGCCACACAGCCCACTAGTATATAGAGGGGTTGGACGGCACAATAGCCGGGCCCAGATGGCATTGTGAGACTACTGCACGGGAAAAAGCGCTGTGCTTCGTCGGAAGTTTTTTTGCCGGTTTCAGGGAAAGACACCTGTATCGGCGCTGAAACAGACTTTTCCGAGCAGGGTTGCGCAAGGTCAGGTGGGTGCGGCTATAAATAATTGGAACTTTTGCCAAAGGCCCAAGATCAATAGACGGTGCCAGAAACCAGGGACAGTGTCGGCTTCAATGCGGAATCTGCGGTTGGATTCCTGCCGGCGAAACCGATAACAAGATTATTCGCGCAGCCGGTTTATCCCGCGCTGCGTTTTTCGTGCGTGCCAAATCAGAGCCCGCAGGAAACTTGCTTGGAGGGGGAGAACTTTTGCGAAAAGCCCGAGTCTATGTTTGCAAGTCTGGTCGTTTAGTAATGCAAGTCTCCTCCGGGCTTATCGAGGAGTGTTCATGCTAACCCAGGAAGAGGATCAGCAGCTGGTCGAACGCGTTCAGCGTGGCGACAAGCGAGCTTTCGATCTGCTGGTGCTGAAATATCAGCACAAAATTCTCGGGTTGATCGTGCGTTTTGTGCACGACACCCATGAAGCCCAGGACGTTGCTCAGGAAGCCTTTATCAAGGCGTATCGGGCACTTGGAAATTTCCGCGGTGACAGTGCGTTTTATACGTGGCTGTACCGTATTGCCATTAACACGGCAAAGAACTACCTGGTTTCCCGCGGCCGTCGGCCGCCGGATAGCGATGTAAGTTCGGAGGATGCAGAGTTCTACGATGGCGATCACGGCCTCAAGGATCTCGAATCACCGGAACGTGCATTGCTGCGGGATGAGATCGAAGGCACTGTCCATCGGACCATCCAGCAACTGCCAGAGGATTTGCGTACGGCTTTAACTTTACGTGAATTCGATGGTCTGAGTTACGAGGACATTGCGAGCGTCATGCAGTGTCCGGTGGGTACCGTGCGCTCCCGGATTTTCCGCGCTCGGGAGGCCATCGATAAAGCCCTGCAACCGTTGTTGCAGGAAAACTGAGACAGCGGCGACAGCCAAGAGAGGAACGCCATGAGTCGTGAAGCCCTGCAGGAATCGCTGTCCGCAGTGATGGATAACGAAGCGGACGAACTGGAATTGCGTCGAGTGCTCAGCGCACTGGATGATGTTGATACCCGTGAGACCTGGGCTCGTTACCAGATCGCTCGGGCAGCCATGCACAAGGATCTGCTGCTTCCGCGTCTGGATATCGCTGCGGCAGTGTCCGCTGCGCTGGAAGACGAAACGGCTCCGGCCAAAGTATCCCGCAGCCCATGGCGTAACCTGGGTCGCCTCGCTGTTGCCGCTTCGGTAACCGTGGCCGTTCTGGCCGGTGTTCGCCTGTACAACCAGGACGAAATCGCTGGTGTTGAACTGGCTCAGCAGTCGAATCAGCCTACTTTGGCCACTCCACAGGTTAAGGGTCCGGCAGTTCTGGCTGGCTACAGCGAAAGCTCGGAAGCGACTGGCCCTATGGCTAACGGCGTTCTGCAAGGTCAGCCAGGCTGGCATGATCAGCGTCTGCCAGGCTATCTGCGCCAGCACGCTCAGCAGGCTGCACTCAAGGGAACTGAAAGCGCGCTGCCATACGCACGTGCCGCAAGCCTGGAAAACCGTTAAGGAGGATCATGCGCGCCATCCCTCTACTTTCGCTTCTGCTCAGTGGCTGGTTCATTGTTCCAGCCCACGCTGATGAGGCCCAGGACTGGTTGACCCGTCTGGGCCAGGCCGAGCAGCAGCAAAGCTTCCACGGCACTTTCGTTTACGAGCGCAACGGCAGTTTTTCCACGCACAACATCTGGCATCGCGTCCAGAATGGTCAGGTCCGCGAGCGGTTGTTACAGCTCGACGGCTCGGCTCAGGAAGTCGTGCGCATTGATGGACGGACTCAATGCGTCAGCGGCACCCTGATTGCGGGATTGGGTGATTCACCCAACGCTGCTCCCCGCGCGCTGGATCCCAAAAAGCTGAAGAGTTGGTATGACCTTGCTGTCATTGGCAAGTCGCGCGTGGCTGGCCGCGAGGCGGTGATCGTGTCGTTGACCCCTCGTGATCAGCACCGTTACGGTTTCGAGCTGCATCTGGACAGGAAAACCGGGCTGCCGCTCAAGTCGTTGCTGTTGAACGATAAAGGGCAGTTGCTCGAGCGTTTCCAGTTCACCAGCCTCGACACCGATGAAATCCCTACTGACAAGGAATTGCTGGCAGACGCCGATTGCAAGCCGATAAACATCGCCAGCGACAAGGCTTCTGCAGCGAAGACCGTGCAGAACTGGCATTCGGACTGGCTGCCGCCAGGCTTCGAACTGACCAGCAGCAGTTCGCACAAGGATGCGCAAACCAAGACCCAGGTCAGCAGCCTGATGTATGACGATGGTCTGGCGCGTTTCTCCGTATTTCTTGAGCCGTTGAACGGTGCAACCGTCACCGACACCCGCACCCAGTTAGGCCCGACCGTCGCGGTATCCCGTCGCCTGACCACGCCGCAAGGTGAAATGATGGTCACGGTGGTCGGCGAAATTCCGATTGGCACCGCCGAACGAATCGCTCTATCGATGCGTAACAACGATGGCGCTGCGACCAGCAAGCAGTGAGCTGATTTCAGTCATTTCCACCTCGTCGTCGAGACGTCGAAATGTTTGCTGAGCAATTTCATTTGCAAAACCCCTGAAAATTTTTTATAGGTCAGAGCCTCACGGCTCTGGCCTTGTTTGTTGTTCCCGGAACAAAAATGCCGGTCTGTGGTTTCCGGTGTTCCTTTGCTCCATATCGCTTAACCCTGCTCGTCGTAACGGGAGCTGTATGTCGATACCAAGTTTGAAGTCTTACCTTTCCATCTTCGCCACCGTGCTGTTGCTCGGTCAGGCGGTCCCTGCTGCGCAAGCGGCCGATCTGCCTGATTTCACCCAGTTGGTCGAACAAGCGTCGCCCGCGGTGGTGAACATCAGTACCACGCAGAAACTGCCGGACCGTCGCGTCAATCAGCAGATGCCGGATCTGGAAGGCCTGCCACCGATGTTGCGCGAGTTCTTCGAGCGCGGCATGCCGCCTCAGCAGCGCTCGCCGCGTGGAGACGGCCGCCAGCGTGAAGCGCAATCGCTGGGCTCGGGATTCATCATTTCGCCGGATGGCTACATCCTCACCAACAACCACGTGATCGCCGATGCCGACGAAATCCTTGTCCGTCTGGCTGACCGCAGTGAGATGAAAGCCAAGCTGGTCGGTACCGATCCACGTTCCGACGTGGCATTGCTGAAAATCGAAGGCAAGGATCTGCCGGTGCTCAAGCTCGGCAAATCCCAGGACCTGAAGGCTGGCCAATGGGTCGTCGCGATCGGTTCGCCATTCGGCTTTGACCACACCGTGACCCAAGGCATCGTCAGCGCCGTCGGTCGCAGCCTGCCGAACGAAAACTATGTGCCGTTCATTCAGACCGACGTGCCGATCAACCCGGGGAACTCCGGTGGTCCGCTGTTCAACCTGAACGGTGAAGTGGTCGGCATCAACTCGCAGATCTACACCCGCTCCGGCGGCTTCATGGGTGTGTCGTTCGCCATCCCGATTGACGTGGCGATGGATGTTTCCAACCAGCTCAAGAGCGGTGGCAAAGTCAGCCGTGGCTGGCTGGGCGTGGTCATTCAGGAAGTGAACAAGGACCTGGCCGAGTCGTTCGGTCTGGACAAACCGGCCGGCGCCCTCGTTGCGCAGATCCAGGATGACGGCCCTGCGGCCAAGGGCGGCCTGCAAGTGGGCGACGTGATCCTGAGCATGAACGGTCAGCCGATCGTTATGTCCGCTGACCTTCCGCATCTGGTCGGCGCGCTGAAGGCTGGCGCCAAAGCCAATCTGGAAGTGATTCGTGAAGGCAAGCGCAAGAATGTCGAGCTGACCGTCGGCGCGATCCCGGACGAAGACAAAGAGCTCGACGCGCTGCCGAAATCCGGCGCTGAAAGCAGCAGCAACCGCCTCGGTGTTGCGGTCGGCGAATTGACCGCCGAGCAGAAGAAAACCTACGACCTCAAAGGTGGTGTGGTGATCAAGGAAGTGCAGGATGGTCCTGCAGCCCTGATCGGTCTGCAGCCGGGTGACGTGATCACGCACCTGAACAACCAGGCTATCGGTTCGGCCAAGGAGTTCACCGACATCGCCAAGGCGTTGCCGAAGAACCGTTCGGTTTCGATGCGCGTCCTGCGTCAGGGCCGTGCCAGCTTCATCACCTTCAAACTGGCTGAATAAGCCAGCAACAAGGTAAAAAGAAACCGCCTCGAAAGAGGCGGTTTTTTTGTGTCTGCAGCTTTCGTCTTTGTCGGGAAAGACTCAGCCCATCATGTCCTTGACCATGCGCTCCTGCTCCATCAGCTCGCGCTGACGGGCATCGATGCGCGAGGACAGCGGGAAGTTGCTGCCGGCCTTGCGCTTGGCAAAATCCAGCTGCTGAATGGCCTGACGGTAATCGCCGACCAGTGCAAAGTACTCGGCGCGCGCCTGATGCAGGCCGATGATGTTGCCCGACAAACCGCGGGTTTCGGCAACCTGATACCAGACGTCCGGATCATCCGGGCGGGACTTGAGCAGGCTGTCCAGTGCCTTCTCGGCATCGGCGGCGCGATTCTGTTTCAACAGCAGATCGACCCTCACCTGGTTCAGCGGATAGTTGCCCGGGTACTGCGAGAGCATGCGATCGACCCGTGATTGCGCATCGGGCAGGCGATTGTTGGTGATGTCCAGGTCGACCTGAGCGAGGTTATAGATGATCTCGTTGGGTGACTTGGCCAACAATTGCTTGAGGTTCTCGCGGGCTTCGTTGAGCTGGCCGCCCTTGATCTGCGCGATGGCGAGACCGTAACGCGCGACATCGTTTTTCGGATTCTCGTCGAGCAGGGCGCGGAAACGCTTGGCGCCCAGCCCCGGGGTTTCCTCGTAGATCAACTGCACCCGCGCGCGGATCAATTGATAGCGCATGCTGTCTTCGATGCCGCCGGGTTTCGCCTGTTCGGCGCGGTTGCGGGTGTCGGCGATACGCGATTCGGTAACCGGGTGAGTCAGGAGGAATTCCGGCGGCTTGGCGTCGAAGCGATACTGGCGCATCAGGCGTTCAAACATGGTCGGCATCGAGCGCGGATCGTAACCGGCCTTTTCCAGATTGAGGATGCCGATGCGGTCGGCTTCCTGTTCGTTCTGCCGCGAGAAGCGTCGTTGCTCCTGCAATGCCGCGGCCTGGGTGCCGGCGATGGTGGCGATGCCGGCATCACCGCCACCTGCCGCCGCAATGACGATACCTGCCAGCAACGCAGCCATCATCGGCACCTGCATGCGTTGTGACGCTTCGACGCCTCGAGCGAAGTGGCGTTGCGACAAGTGCGCCAGTTCGTGGGCGAGCACTGAGGCGTATTCACCTTCAGTCTGGGCGTTGAGGAACAGACCGCCGTTGACCCCGACCACGCCGCCCGGTGCTGCGAAGGCGTTGAGTTGCGGGCTGTTGATCAGGATGAATTCCAGGCGTCGGTCGGAAACCTGACTGGTCTCGACCAACTTGTACACACTGGACTCGACGTAATCCTTGAGTTGCGGATCGTTGAGCTGGGAAACCTGGCTGCGCAGCATGGCCAGCCAGGCGCGGCCGAGCTGGTATTCCTGTTGCGGTGAGACGATGGCAGAACTGGCGTCGCCGAGTGACGGCAGATCGTCGGCAAAGCCTGGTGAGGCGAGCAGGCAAGCGAGCGTCAGCAGGGTAGGGCGCAAAAAAGTCATGCACAAAGCCTTGGAGGACAAAGACCTTACTGTAGCCGGACACCGAAGCCCCGACCAGATATTCTAGGCAGCTCGACAACCGCAACCGGAGTGACGCAATGACCGACGCTGTAGCCCATGACGTGGAACTGGACGCCAGTGGCCTGAACTGTCCGTTGCCGTTGCTCAAGGCGAAAATGGAACTCAATAAACTGTCCAGCGGCGCTGTGCTCAAGGTGATCGCCACCGATGCCGGCTCGCAACGCGACTTCCGTACCTTTGCCAGGCTGGCGGGTCACGCGCTGTTGCGCGAAGAAGAAGAGGCTGGGGTCTACCGTTACTGGTTGAAAAAAGCCTGAAGCGCCGCGCTTAAAATCGAAGGGATTATTGATGTTCAAAGTGTTACGCGACTGGATTCAGCGTTACTTCTCCGACGAAGAAGCCGTGGTGCTGGCAGTGCTGCTGTTTCTCGCCTTCACCGCCGTGCTTACCCTCGGCGGCATGCTTGCGCCGGTATTGGCGGGGATGGTGCTGGCGTATCTGATGCAAGGCCTGGTGGTCACGCTCGAGCGGCTGCGCGTGCCCGGCGGCGTGGCGGTGGGGCTGGTGTTTGCCGTGTTCATGGGCGCGCTGATGCTGTTCATCGTCGTGGTCCTGCCGCTGCTATGGCATCAATTGATCACGCTGTTCAACGAACTGCCGGGCATGCTTGCCAAGTGGCAGTCGTTGCTGCTTCTATTGCCGGAGCGCTATCCGCATCTGGTGTCCGATGAGCAAGTCTTGCAAGCGATCGAAGCGGCGCGGGGCGAGATCGGCAAGTTCGGCCAGTGGGCGCTGACGTTTTCGCTGTCGAGTTTGCCGCTGCTGGTGAACATCATGATCTACCTGGTGCTGGTGCCGATTCTGGTGTTTTTCTTTCTCAAGGATCGGGCGATGATCGGCGAATGGGTGCGCGGCTATCTGCCCCGCGAGCGCGCGCTGATCACCCGCGTCGCCCAGGAAATGAACCGGCAGATCGCCAATTACATCCGTGGCAAAGGCATCGAGATCGTGATTTGCGGCGGCGTGACTTACATAGCCTTCATCGCCCTGGGCCTGAACTATGCGGCGCTGTTGGCGTTGTTGGTCGGTTTGTCGGTGGTGGTGCCGTATGTCGGCGCCGTAGTGGTGACCGTGCCGGTGCTGCTGATTGCGCTGTTCCAGTGGGGCTGGAGCGATCAGTTCATCTATCTGATGGCGGTCTACGGGATCATTCAGACGCTGGATGGCAACGTGCTGGTGCCGCTGTTGTTTTCGGAAGCGGTGAATTTGCATCCGGTAGCAATCATCTGCGCGGTGTTGTTGTTTGGCGGATTGTGGGGATTCTGGGGCGTGTTCTTTGCGATCCCGCTGGCGACGCTGTTCAAGGCTGTGCTGGATGCGTGGCCGCGCAAGGAGCCGGTGGTGGCGCCGTTGCTTTAGCGGTTGATTCGGATTTTGCAGAGAGGCTATTCGCGAGCGGGCTCGCTCCCACAGTTGATTGCATTCCAACTGTGGGAGCGAGCCTGCTCGCGAATGCGTCTTCAAAGACGCAACAGAAACATCAGGCTTTATTCAGAGCTTCAGCCGCCGCCAGCACGGCATCAACATGCCCCGGCACCTTCACCCCACGCCATTCCTGACGCAGCACTCCGTCCTTGTCAATCAGGAACGTGCTGCGATCGACGCCCAGGTATTCCTTGCCATACAGCTTCTTCAGCTTGATCACGTCGAACAGTTGGCAAACCGCCTCGTCCTTGTCGCTGATCAGCTCGAACGGAAACTCCTGCTTGCCCTTGAAGTTTTCATGCGACTTCAAACTGTCGCGGGAAATGCCGAAGACTTCGGTGTTGGCAGCCTTGAAAGCCGCATATTGGTTACGAAAGCCCTGGCCTTGAGTGGTGCAGCCCGGGGTGCTGTCCTTCGGGTAGAAATAGATCACCACTTGCTTGCCCTTGAGTTCGGACAGGCTGACGGTCTGCCCGCTGGTCGCAGGCGCGGTGAAGTCCGCAACCGGTTGGTCGATGACAACGGCCATGAAGGCTTCCTTACATTGGATTTTGTGGGCGCCAAGGCTCGATCAGGGCATCCAGGTTCATCGCATCGGCGAAGTCGAGGAACTGATCGCGCAGCCAGCTGATCTGGGTGTTGGCCGGCAGGGTCACGGTGAACGTGGCGTTGAGCATGGTGCCGCCAGTCTGGGGGGCCTGGTAGGTGTCGCAGGTGAGGTTTTCCAGTTCGACGTTGTGGTCCATGAAGAACTGGCACAGCTCATTGATGATGTCCGGGCGATACGCCGAGCTGACGTAAGCCACGTAAGGCAGGGCCTGCGGGCGATTTTCCAGGGCCGCGCTGCGCACCACGTTGACGGTGAACGCATGACGCTTGGCCAGCAACGGCAGGCTGCCCTCAAGGCGTGCGAGGGCGTCCCAGCTACCGGAAACTTCCAGCACCAGGGCGCTGCACTCGCCGTGGCGGGTCAGGCGGGAGGTGACGACGGCGCAGCGGTTTTCATGGCTGGCGCGGCACAGGACGTTGGTCAGCTCCATGGGGTTGGCGCCGAGGGCACTGATGACAAGGAATTGTTCGCGAACTGTGGGGGTGGACATGCAGCATTCCTAAAGCGATGAGCGGTCGGTAGGTCGACGGGCGTTGGCGACCGGGAGTGCCTGTTCTGGCGATCCGTATAGAGAGCCCCGGCCGGCGCTCGCGGCTCGCTCCACTGTGCGGGAGCGCGTCGATGCGACGCAGGAACGGGGCCTGGGAGGCCGAAAAGGGAGGCTGAAACCCGGCGTACAAGCTGATCTGTACCGATCAAAGTCTGAAGGGTAGCGAAAAGCGGCGCCAAGGGGAATGGCGGCGGCGCAGTACTTCGCTTGTGCAAGCATCTTGGCGCCAGTACCATTACCGCTCTCTTTTTCCGGCAGGAGCGGTTTCATGATTGCGGGCAGTATGGTGGCACTGGTCACTCCCATGGATGCACAAGGGCGTCTTGACTGGGACAGCCTCAGCAAACTCGTGGACTTCCACCTCAAGAACGGCACTCACGCCATCGTCGCCGTCGGTACTACCGGCGAGTCGGCCACCCTTGATGTAGAAGAGCACATCGCCGTCATCAAAGCCGTGGTCAAACAGGTTGCCGGGCGCATTCCGGTCATCGCCGGCACTGGCGCCAATTCGACCCGCGAAGCCGTCGAGCTGACCCGCAATGCCAAGGCCGCCGGCGCCGATGCCTGCCTGCTGGTGGTTCCTTATTACAACAAGCCGACCCAGGAAGGTCTGTACCAGCACTTCAAGCACATCGCTGAAGCGGTCGACATTCCGCAGATTCTCTACAACGTTCCCGGCCGCACCTCCTGCGACATGCAGGCCGAGACCGTGATTCGCCTGTCCACCGTGCCGAACATCATCGGCATCAAGGAAGCCACCGGCGACCTGCAACGCGCCAAGGCGATCATCGATGGCGTGAGCAAGGATTTCATCGTGCTGTCCGGCGATGATCCGACCGCAGTCGAGCTGATCCTGCTGGGCGGCAAAGGCAACATCTCGGTCACCGCCAACGTCGCCCCGCGCGAAATGGCTGACCTGTGCGAGGCGGCGCTCAAAGGCGACGCCGACACCGCACGCGCAATCAACGAAAAACTGATGCCGCTGCACAAGGACCTGTTCATCGAAGCCAACCCGATTCCGGTGAAGTGGGCTTTGGTCGAAATGGGTCTGATGCACGAAGGCATCCGCCTGCCACTGACCTGGCTGAGCACCCCTTGTCATGAAACGCTGCGCTCGGCCCTGCGCCAGTGCAGCGTCCTGGTTTAATTGAGGAAGTACAACGCATGAAGCGAATGGCCGGACTTTCCGCACTTGCCTTGATTATCTCCAGCACCAGTGGCTGCGGATGGGTCTGGGGGCCGGAAGGTTATTTCCGCGACCGTGGAAGCGATTACCTGCAAGCGCAACAGACTGCACCGATGCAATTGCCACCGGATGTGAGCACTGCCAAGCGTCTCGATCCGCTGTTGCCGATCCCGCGCAACGTGGCCGACGACACCGCGACGGGTGAATACGTTGTTCCGCGTCCTCAGCCGCTTTCGGCGGTTGCCGATGCCACTGACTACTCGCTGCAGAAGAGCGGTGATTCGCGTTGGGTCGTGGCCCAGCACCCACCGGCCGAAGTCTGGCCAGTGGCGGTGCAGTTCTTCATGGACAACGGTTTCCGTCTGGATGAACAGCGTCCGCAGACCGGTGAATTCACCACCACCTGGCAGCACTCCGACGAGCTGTCCGCTTCGATGGCCAAGCGCCTGAGTGCGGCCGGTATCGCCAGCGACAGCGAAACCCGCGTGCGTGTGCGGATCGAGCCCGGCGTGCAGCGCAACACCAGTGAAATCTACGTGGTCAGCGCCGAGCGTCCTGCCGGCAGCACGGCCGACGTGGCTTTCACCAACCGTTCGGTCAACACAGGCCTGGACGCTGCGCTGGTCGACGACATGCTCGCGAGTATGAGCCGCATTTCCGAGAAGGGCGGTTCGGTGTCGATGCTGGCCTCGCGTGATTTCGATGCGCCGAGCCGCGTCAGCCTCAGCGAAGACGGCAGCGGCAACCCGGTGTTGAACGTCGGTACCGATCTGGACCGCGCCTGGTCGAGCGTCGGCCGTGCGCTGGAACAGGGCGAATGGCGCGTTGAAGACATCAACCGCAGCCTGGGCCTGTACTACATCAACCTGGCCGAAAAAGCCGAGAAGAAGGACGACAAGCCTGGCTTCTTCAGCGGTTTGTTCGGCAGCGCGCCGAGCAAGGAAGAAGTCGAAGCCCGTGCCGAGCGTTATCAGGTTCGCCTGAGCAAGGTTGGCGAGAACATCCAGGTCACAGTCGAAAAGAACATCAACACCGTCGCGCCGGCCGATGTCGCGCGTAAAGTGTTGAGCGTGATTCAGGACAACCTGGGCTGATCCGATATGCGTTTTGCCGTTCTCGGCAGCGGTAGCCAAGGGAACGGCACGCTGATCGCCAGTGCTGATACGTACGTGCTGGTGGATTGTGGTTTTTCCCTGCGGGAAACCGAAAGACGCCTGTTGCGCCTGGGTGTGCACCCGGCGCAACTGAGCGCGATACTTGTGACCCACGAACATGCCGACCACGTGCATGGCGTGGGTTTGCTGTCTCGGCGCTACAATCTGCCGGTCTACCTCAGTCGCGGCACGCTGCGCGGGATGCGCAAACCGCTGGAACCGGCAGGCTTTCTGGCCGGCGGCGAGCAGCTGCAGATCGGCGCACTGAACGTCGGGGTCATTGCCGTGGCCCATGACGCGCAGGAACCGACCCAGTACGTCTTCAGCGATCAGGATCAGCGGCGCTTCGGCCTGTTGACCGACCTGGGTTCGTTCTGCGAGCGGGTGCTGGATGGTTATCGGGATCTCGATGCATTGATGATCGAGTCCAACCATTGCCGCGACATGCTGGCCCGTGGTCATTACCCGTACTTTCTCAAGCAGCGGGTGGGCGGCGAACGCGGACATCTGAACAACCATCAGGCGGCATTCCTGGTGGCCGAGTTGGGCTGGCAGGGCTTGCAACACCTGGTACTGGCCCATCTGAGCAGCAAGAACAACCTGCCGCAGCTGGCCCGGCAATGTTTTGTCGACACCCTCGGGTGCGACCCGGACTGGCTGCAACTGGCCGATCAAGATTCAGGGCTCGACTGGCGCCACATCGCCTAGCCCACCTACTTAGCAAGCGGAGCCCATCATGGAAAAACGTGAAGAACTCTACCGCGGCAAAGCCAAATCGGTTTACAAGACCGACGACGCTGACCGCTTGATCCTGCTGTTTCGCAACGACACTTCGGCGTTCGACGGCAAGCGCATCGAACAGCTTGATCGCAAAGGTATGGTGAACAACAAGTTCAATGCCTTCATCATGCAGAAACTCGAAGCGGCCGGCGTGCCGACCCAGTTCGACAAACTGCTGGGCGACAACGAATGCCTGGTGAAGAAGCTCGACATGATCCCGGTCGAATGCGTCGTGCGTAACTACGCCGCCGGCAGCCTGGTCAAGCGTCTGGGCGTCGAGGAGGGCATGAAGCTCAACCCGTACACCTTCGAACTATTCTTGAAGGACGACGCCAAGGGCGACCCGTTCATCAACGAGTCCCACGTCGTGGCGTTCGGTTGGGGTACCGCCGAGCAACTGGCGCGCATGAAGGAACTGTCGCTCAAGGTCAACGAAGTCCTGAGCAAACTGTTCGACGACGCCGGCCTGCTGCTGGTCGATTTCAAGCTTGAATTCGGTGTGTTCAGCGACGGTTCCATCGTCCTCGGCGACGAGTTCAGCCCGGACGGCTGCCGTCTGTGGGACAAGGACACCAAGAAGAAGATGGACAAGGACCGCTTCCGCCAGGGCCTCGGTGACGTCATCGAAGCCTACGAAGAAGTCGCCGCTCGTCTGGGCGTACCGCTTTAATCGACGCAAGCATCTGATAGCACGGAAAAAATTTCGGTTGGGGGGTTCGCAACCAACGAAAGTGTTGTTATGATGCGCGCCGTTGGAGAGATGCCAGAGTGGCCGAATGGGACGGATTCGAAATCCGTTGTACCTTCACCGGTACCTAGGGTTCGAATCCCTATCTCTCCGCCATTATTGAACAAGACAAAGCCCCCGTAATCATTGCTGATTACGGGGGCTTTTTCGTTTCTGGCGTTTTGTTCGTTACGCTTTTCGGGTACAACCTGCCGACTGCATAAAAGGAACAGCTCGATGAGTGAAGTTCAGCCGTTGGCGGGTGACGATGACGTTAGGCCGCAGGCCGTGAGTCTGCGCGAAGCTTTCTGGTTCTGGTTGAAGCTGGGCTTTATCAGTTTCGGCGGGCCGGCAGGGCAGATTTCGATCATGCACCAGGAGCTGGTCGAGCGGCGGCGCTGGATTTCCGAGCGGCGTTTTCTGCATGCCTTGAACTACTGCATGTTGCTGCCCGGGCCTGAGGCGCAGCAGTTGGCGACTTACATTGGCTGGCTGATGCATCGGAGCTGGGGCGGGATCGTGGCCGGGGCGTTGTTCGTGTTGCCTTCGCTGTTCATCCTGATTTTCCTGTCGTGGCTCTATATCGCCTTCGGTGAAGTGCCGGTGGTCGCCGGGCTGTTTTACGGGATCAAGCCTGCGGTGACGGCCATTGTCGTGCAGGCGGCGCATCGCATCGGCTCGCGGGCGCTGAAGAACAATTGGCTGTGGGCGATTGCGGCGGCGTCGTTTACGGCGATTTTTGCGTTCAATGTGCCGTTTCCGCTGATCGTGTTGGGCGCGGCGGTGATTGGCTATTTCGGCGGTCGACTGGCACCGGAGAAATTCAGGGCCGGCGGGCATAGCGCAGCGAAGAAGTCTTTCGGCGCGGCGTTGATCGACGACGACACGCCAACCCCGGCCCATGCCCGTTTCAGCTGGACGAAACTGGCCATGCTCGCCGTGATTGGCGCCGCGCTGTGGGCATTGCCGATGGGGGTATTGACCGCGCTATTCGGCTGGCAGGGCACGTTGACGCAAATGAGCTGGTTCTTCACCAAGGCAGCGCTGCTCACCTTCGGTGGAGCTTATGCGGTGCTGCCCTATGTCTATCAAGGTGCGGTCGGTCACTACGGCTGGCTGACCCCGACGCAGATGATCGACGGCCTGGCGCTGGGCGAAACCACACCGGGGCCGCTGATCATGGTGGTGGCGTTTGTCGGTTTTGTCGGGGCTTATGTGTCGCAGGTGTTCGGCGCCGATCAGGTGTTTCTTGCCGGAGCGGTCGCCGCTGCGCTGGTGACGTGGTTCACCTTTTTGCCTTCATTCCTGTTCATCCTCGCCGGCGGCCCGCTGGTGGAGTCGACGCACGACGAACTCAAATTCACCGCACCACTGACCGCGATCACCGCAGCGGTAGTCGGCGTGATTCTCAATCTGGCGTGTTTCTTCGGCTACCACGTGCTCTGGCCGCAGGGCTTCAGCGGCAGCCTGGACTGGCCGTCGGCGTTGATTGCCATTGCCGCGGCCATTGCGCTGTTTCGCTTCAAGCGCGGGGTGATTCAGGTACTGCTGGGCTGTGCGCTGGTTGGGTTGGTGGTGCATTTGCTGCGTTAGTGGTCGCGGCGCCGGAAATCGAATCGCGCGCTGGAGACTCGATTCCGGCAATAAGTTCCGGTCATTCCAGCGCGAATATCCCCAGCGGTATAGCCCCGTTTCGCTAGTTCGCGCGGTTCAAACCATTTGTCCTGTCGCCGCGAATTTTTTGAAATTTCCGCAACGACAACGCTTCACAAAAGGGTAGGCAAACTTTTACCCAGAACTTGCCACGCTTATCCGACTGAGGAGATTTGTCATGTTTCTACATAACAAGCGACTTCAATACACCGTTCGTGTCGCCGAGCCCAATCCGGGGCTGGCCAATCTGTTGCTCGAGCAGTTTGGCGGCGCACAAGGTGAACTGGCGGCGGCTTCGCGCTATTTCACCCAGGCCCTGGCCGAGGAAGATCCGGGACGCAAAGACCTGCTGATGGACATCGCCACTGAAGAACTCAGTCACCTGGAGATCATTGGCTCGATCATCGTCATGCTCAACAAAGGTGCAAAAGGCCGGATGGCCGAAGGCGTCGAGCAGGAGGGCGAGTTGTATCGTTCGCTCAATGGCAACGGCAATGACTCGCACATCACCAGCCTGCTCTACGGTGCCGGTTCGCCGCTGACCAACTCGGCCGGCGTGCCATGGACGGCGGCGTACGTCGACACCATCGGCGAGCCCACCGCCGATATGCGCTCCAACATCGCCGCCGAAGCACGGGCGAAGATCGTCTATGAGCGCCTGATGAACGTGACCGATGATCCCGGTGTGAAAGAGGCGCTGGGCTTTCTGATGACACGCGAAATCGCGCACCAGTTGTCTTTTGAGAAAGCTCTGCATTCGATCCAGCCTAACTTCCCGCAAGGCAAGCTGCCGGGTATGCCGGAGTTCACCAACGTCTACTTCAACATGTCGCAAGGCACCGAAAGCATGCGCGGCCCGTGGAATCAGGGCGACGATTGGGAGTTCGTCGAGAACCCGACGCCGGCGGTCGATGGCGGCGATGGCCTGGCCACCGTGCAACTGGACAGCGCCGACGAAGCGCTGCTGGAAAACATGAAGATGCGCACCATGTCCGACCCCAACAGCGAGCCGGTCACCGGTGCGGATCTGGGCTCTGGCGCGCAGGCCAAACCTGGCTTGTAAGGCACATGGGGCGCGCCTGACATTTGACGGCGCGCCCGGTTGATCACTGGGAAATCATCAAGAAGAGGACTCGACAATGGCTACTCCACAGGAAAACCTGCTCGACTGGTTGCGTGACGCTCATGCCATGGAGCAACAGGCCGAGCAGATGCTCAAGGCGCAATCCAAACGTCTGGAACATTACCCGCAGCTCAAGGCGCGCATCGACCAGCACATCGAAGAAACCCTCGGCCAGCAGAAACTCATCGACGAATGCCTGCAACGTCTGGGCGGTGATTCGTCGACGATCAAAGACCTGGGCGGCAAATTGATGGCGTTCGGTCAGGCTGTTGGCGGCTCCTTGATGAGCGATGAAGTGATCAAGGGCGCCATGGCCGGCTACGTTTTCGAGAACATGGAGGTCGCCAGCTATACCGTGCTGATCGCAGCGGCGAAAGCGGCGGGGGATACGCAGACGCAGAAGGCCTGCGAACAGATTCTGCCGCAGGAAGTGGCCATGGCTGAATGGCTGCTCAAGCATTTGCCGCAACTGACCGACGCGTTTCTGGAACGCTCGGCGGATCCGGACAAAGAAGCCAAGAAGTAACCCTGCCCACCGGCGTCCGCCTGCCAGACGGGCGGACGCGCTTCAAATTACGGTGCGACCTGCAGCGGCTTGCGCTCGATCTGCACCGGTTGCAAATGACCCAGCCGATCCAAGTGATAGCGCTGCAGATCCCGCGCCAGAATCAGTTGGCCGCTATACAGCGCCGCCGCTTCACTGCGCACATCTTCGATGGATGGACTCACCGCCGGGTTGGCCTGATAGCGTGCGCTGAAGTGCGTCAGCACCAGATTGCGCACTCCGGCGGATTCGGCGAAACCGGCGACAGCGGCGGCGCTGCTGTGGCCGTAACTGGCACGAGCGCGGTCGATTGCTGCCTGCACGAATGTCGCTTCATGCACCAGCACATCCGCCGATTGCGCCACTTCTGCCAGCAGTGCCGGCCGATCGTTATCGCCGCAGACGATGATGCGCCGATCAGGTCGCGCGCTCAGCAGATAGTCGCGAGCGTGCAGCATCCGCCCGTCAACCTCCACGTCCTGACCATGGGCCAACTGACCCCAGAGCGGGCCGCGTTCGATGCCTTCAGCGTCGAGTCGCTGCACATCGAGACGTGGTTCCGGGTCGGACTCGGTGAAGACATAACCATGACACGGCACGCGGTGGGACAGCTCGACGGTCTGCACCTGGACGTTGAGGTTGCGCCACTCAGTGAGCGTTTCCACCGCGTGCAGGTTGATCTCGAAGGGCAGATGCGATTGCGTCACCTCAAGGCTCATTCTCAGCCACGGATGCAGCGCTGTCGGCAGCACAATATCCAGCGGCCGCGTGCGTCCGGACATACCGGTGCTCGCCAGCAGACCCGGCAAGCCCAAGCAGTGATCAGCGTGGACATGGGTGATGAAAATCGCCCGCAACTCGCTCAGCGACAGCGGTGTGCGCAGCACCTGATGCTGGGTGCCTTCACCGCAATCGATCAGATACCAACCTTTGCCGGCAGAGGCGATCAATGCCGTCGCGCTGACATTGCGCTGGCGGGTCGGCACGCCGGCAGACGTGCCCAGAAACAACAAATCCACGGTGGTTCTCCCTGGCGGATCGGATTTCAGATATTGCGTGCAGTTCTCGGTGAGCTTTCGACAATCAGCGAGGCGATTCGGATCCATCGAAGTACCGGGACAATTCATCGGACACCCGCCGTTGCGGTGGCCGGCCTCGGCACTCCGCTCGCTGATGATGGTCACAGCGAAACGGAGTCACTTAGCGGAGGTCAACTTGCCCATAAATTCCAGGCCGATCGTCGCCCGCGCCGATGCGGCGACCCTTTCGCAAGAACGCAAAGATGTGTTTTTCGCGGCGGTGCAGGTCAGCCGCATGGCCATGATTGTCACCGATCCAGCGCAGCCCGACGATCCCATCATTTTTGCCAACAATGCGTTTCTTGAACTCAGCGGCTACGAGCTGGAAGAAGTGCTCGGGCGCAACTGCAGGTTTCTGCAAGGCGAGCAGACTGATCGTTCCGTCTTGCAACAGGTCAAGCAAGCGCTCAAACATCAACACGAGACCTGCGTGGAGGTACTCAACTATCGCAAGGATGGCTCCTCGTTCTGGAACGAGCTGTTCATCGCGCCACTATTCAACGAGCGCGGGCAACTGGTGTATTTCTTCGCCTCGCAAATGGACGTCAGCCGCCGACGCGACGCCGAGGACGGCCTGCGCTACAGCGAGAACATGGAAGCGCTGGGCCAGTTGACCGGTGGCATCGCCCACGATTTCAACAATCTGTTGCAAGTGATGATCGGCTACATCGAGCTGATCCAGCACACCGCCAAGCGGCCGAGCATTGATCCGCAACGCATCGTGGTCGGCGCCGGCCACGCTCGCGCGGCGGCGGAAAAAGCACGTTTGCTGACCCAGCATCTGCTGGCATTCTCCCGCCGGCAACGGCTCGAAGGCCGGGTGATCAATCTTAATGCCTTGCTTGAGCGCTCTACGCTGCCGACGCATGAATCCGCCGATCTGGAACCGCGATTCGAACTGGCCGAGGACTTGTGGAACTGCCGGCTCGACCCGGCGCAGGCCGAGATGGCACTGAACCATTTGCTCTCCAACGCTTGCGACGCACTGGTCGACCGGCAACAGCCAGTGATTACCGTGCAGACCCGCAACGTCGTCGTCCCGGACCCGGCGGATCCGCACCAGGGCGGACTGGCGGCGGGGCGTTACGTCTGCATCGCGGTTGCCGATAACGGCGTGGGCATAGCCGCCGACGATCTCGACAAAGTGATGGAACCGTTCTTCACCACCAAAGAAGAAGGCAACGGTGCCGGCCTCGGGCTCTCGATGGTCTACGGCTTCGTCAAGCAATCCGGCGGCGTGGTCAAAATCGAATCGACGCCGGCGCTCGGCACCACGGTGCGCCTGTTTTTCCCCGCCGATGACAGTCAGCTGTCGGCAACCGGCTCGCCTGTAACCGAGGAAAACCTCAAGGGCACCGAGCGCATCCTGATCGTCGAGGACCGCGCCGAAGTTGCTGAACTGGCGCGCTTCGTACTGTCCGAACAGGGTTACCGCACCACCATCGCTGCAGACGCGAGCGAGGCGCTGGCGATGTTGCAGAGTAGCGACTTTGAGCTGGTCTTCACCGATCTGGTCATGCCCGGTGAGATGAACGGGCTGGCACTGGCGCGGGAAATCAGCCAGCGCTATTCGACCATGAAGATCTTGCTGACGACCGGCTACTGCGCGGACGAGTCGGCGCCCAATGAGCTGGCTGACAATGAGTTCGAATTGATCGCCAAGCCCTACGCGCCGGTGGATCTGTTGCGCAAGCTGCGCTCGATGCTCGGCTGAAAAAACGAACTGTCAGCGAACGTTCGGCGTCCATCCTTAAGACCACATTGAGCAACCAGTGAGGGGACGATCCCCGAGGAGATGTTTGCTATGAGTGATTATCCGATGGACGAAACCGATTCCGATCACCGCAACCGCCAGTTCGGCCAGGCGCTGGGACTGGATGCTGACGAGGTGGAGTCGTGGGTCAGTGCAATCGAAGAGGACGGCAGCGGCATGGGCTACGTCGTGCATTTTTCCAGCGAGACGCCGGTGGACGTATTGGCCAAGGTGCAAGGACTGGGCGATGACCTGATGATCAACATCGGGCCGATCGACTGAGCATCAGGGAGAACGGTTCATGCAGGAGCAACCTTTGGTGGTGATTAGCGGCGCCAGTGCTGGCGTGGGGCGCGCGGTGGCTCATCGATTTGCCGCTGGGGGCTACCGCATTGGCCTGTTGGCGCGTGATCCGGCGGGACTGGCCGTCACGCAGGAGGAGCTGCAAGCGTATGGCGTTCAGGTTGAAACCGTTAGCGTCGATGTCGCCGATGCGCTCGCCGTGCAAGAGGCTGCGCAGCAACTGGAAGCCGCGCTCGGACCGCTGGCAGTCTGGGTCAACGCGGCGATGGTCACGGTGCTCTCGCCGATAGAACAATTGTCCGCCGCTGAGATCGAGCGCGTCACTCAGGTGACCTATCTCGGTACGGTTCATGGCACTTTGGCGGCGCTGTCGTTGATGCGTCCGCGCAACAAGGGCCTGATCATCCAGGTCGGCTCGGCACTGGCCTATCGCGCCATTCCGTTGCAGGCCGCCTATTGCGGGGCGAAGTTCGCTGTGCGCGGTTTTACTGATTCATTGCGCTGTGAGTTGCTGCATGAGCGCAGCCATATTCGCGTGTGCATGGTGCAATTGCCGGCGATCAATACCCCGCAGTTCGATTGGGCACGCAACAAATTGCCCAAGCGTCCCCAACCGGTGCCACCGATTCACGACCCCGACGTGGCAGCCCGGGCGATTTTCAGTGTGGTCAAGCATCCGCCGCGAGAGTTGTGGCTGGGGTGGTCGACGATCAAGGCGATCATCGGCCAGTCGGTCATGCCCGGTCTGCTCGACCGTTTGCTGGCGCGCAGCGCCTGGACCGGTCAGCAGACCAGTGAACCTGAGGACAACGAGCACCCGGACAACCTGTTCGAAGCGCAGCCAGGTTTACATCAGATTCGTGGCCGCTTCGTCGGCCGTTCCAAGGAGGCGGCGCTGGCGTTCACCTCGACTCAAGTGATGGCGGTATCTGCGGTAATCGCCGTATTGGTGGGTGTGATTCTTTTGCAGTTTTGATCCTTCCGCGGTTCGCTCAAGGGTTGACGGACTTCAGCGCGCCCGCTGACGGTTTGAGTTTTTCCTGCAGATCCCGGGCAGTTTTTGCCTGTTTCTCGATGCCCGGCAACGCGGACTTGGCGAAAGCCTTGAGCTGCGGATTTTGCGACGACATGGCTTCTTTCTTGAACAGCATCAGCTTTTGCTCGAGGGTTTCGGCCTGGCTGTCGATGTAGATGCGGTCGAAGGAATCGTCCCGAGACTCGAGGCGCAGTTGTTTGGTTTTTGAGGCTACCGAGGGTTCTGTCGGCACCGCCATACGCTGGCTTTTCCCCAGTTGCCGCAGCTGTTTATCGAAACGCTCATGGTCGGCGATCATTCGTCTTGCAAATTCCTTGACCTCGGGCAGGCTGGCCTTTTCCAGCGCGATCTGTGCGCTGTTGTTCTGGAACAGGCTCTGCTGGGCCGCTTCTTCGACGAAGGCGTCAAGGGTGTCCGCCTGGCCGGGCTGAACGCTCAGGGCCAGTATTGCAAGGCAGATTGCGGCAAATGATTTCATCGCGCATAACCCTCTGCTGAATCAATGGGCGTTTGGGTGCATGGCAGCAATAATTGCAGCTCATGCACCTTTGATGAGCATAGCGAACGAGTATTCAAGCAAACGCTCTGAATGGCGACCAACGGCCCGCCTTTGCCGGAACAAACGAGGCCCTGGTCTGGCTCAAATCTCCTTGATCGGCGTCTCGCCCTGTACGGCTTTGATCAGGTTGATCACATGCAGGCAATCGGCCTTGTTCACGTACGACTCACCACTGGCCACAGTCTCGTGGTTGCGCGCACGCAGGCGCCAGCGCCATTGGCCTTTGCCAGTGCTCGGGGTGCCTCGGGTTTGTCGGTAGATTTCGAAATACATACGGTTCGCTCCCTGCGATCGATAGGCGCGCCAACCTGTGTGGCGCATCGACGCAAGCCTAGCGCAGAGGGTTTTTTTGGCTATCGCGGATTTGTTTCCAATCGTTCGCGGATGTGTCTGCAACGCCGTCTCGGAAACGTTTATGGACGCAATGCCCAAGGCCTTTCTACACTGCCGCTATTCCGGGGAGCAGGGGCAATGGATGAACCGCAATGAACTACGCAAGGCCGACATCAACCTGATGGTGGTGTTCGAGACCCTGATGCTCGAACGCAACGTGACGCGGGCGGCGGAGAAACTGTTCCTCGGCCAGCCGACCATCAGTTCGGCGCTCAATCGTCTGCGCACAATGCTCAACGACCCGCTGTTCATCCGCGTCGGCCATCGCATGGAACCGACCGCCCGCGCCGAAGACATTTACCGCCATCTCAAACCGGCGCTGGATTCACTGTCGGCGGCGCTGAGCCTGACTCGCGATTTCGACCCCGCCACCAGCACCATGACCTTTCGCATCGGCCTGTCCGATGACGTTGAATTTGGCCTGCTGCCGCCGCTGTTGCGCGCGCTGCGTCAGGAAGCGCCGAATGTGGTGTTCGTCGTGCAGCATGTCGATTACTGGCGCATTCCCGACCTGTTGGCCGCCGGCGATATCACCGTCGGCATCAGCCAGACCCGCGGCCTGCCGGCCAACGCCAAACGCAAACTGTTGCGACATATCCAGCCGAGCATCCTGCGCGCCGATGCTTCCGATACGCCGCTGACCCTCGACGAATACTGCGCTCGCCCGCATGTGCTGGTGTCGCACACGGCCAATGTCAGTGGCTACGCCGATGAATGGCTGGCGGAGCTGGGCCGGACGCGCCAGGTGGTGTTGTCGGTGCCGCAGTACAGCGCGCTGCCGGCGCTGCTGGCGGGCACCGACCTGATCGCCAGCCTGCCGGACTACACCGCAGCGGCGATGGCGGCGTCCGGGGCGCTGTTCCAGGAACCGTTTCCGTTCAAGACGCCGACACTGGACCTGTCGATGGTCTGGCTCAGCCACGTCGACAGCGACCCGGCCGAACGTTGGCTGCGTTCGCGGCTGGAAGCGTTCATGAGTGAACGGCCAACTGAGCACCACGCTCCCCTGTAGGAGCTGCCGCAGGCTGCGATCTTTTGATTTTGATCTTCGAATGAAGGATCAAAAGCTCGCAGCCTCGTTTCACTCGACAGCTCCTACAAGGAATGCGCTCAGCCGACTGTGGTATATGTACGCCCCCCGCACCCACCGACTGGAGATCCGCGATGCCACACCTGCACATGGAATACACCGCCAACCTGACGCAGTTGAATGCCGATCTCGCGTTGATCAGGCTCAACAACACCCTGGTCGGTTCCGGTCAGTTCGGCGCGGAGTTCGATATCAAGAGCCGCGCGATCAAGGTTGAGAACTTCAAGGTCGGCACGGCTCTCGGCGAGCGTGCCTTCGTCCATGTGAAGCTGGCCTTGCTCAGCGGGCGTTCGGCGGAGATCAAGAAGCAGCTGTCGCAAAGCCTGCTGGCGGTGTTGCAGGAACTTTGCGAATGGCCGGCCGGGCTCGAAGTGCAACTGTGCGTCGAACTGCTCGACATTGATCGTGAGTCCTACAGCAAGGCCGCGATCGGCGTCTGAGGCTCAGACGCTTTCCAGCTCGCTGCACACCTGAATCACCTGCTCGCGCAGCCAGACGTTGGCACTGTCCTGATCGGCGTTCTGGCTCCACTGCATGTCGAGAGTGAAACCCGGCAAGCCATTCGGCGCCTCGCAGTGATTGAACACTGCATCGTTGGTCAGCAAACGCTGGATACGCCGGGGCAGGGTGAGGATGAAATCGGTGCCGGTAATCATCTTCAACGCGGCGCTGTAGCTGTTCGAGCGCGCGACGATCTGGCCTTTCTGTGCCTGCCGCGCAAGCCAGCCGTCGACCATGTTGGTGCTTGAGGTCCACGGCGTCGGGAACACATGCCGACGCTCGGTGAATGCTTGCAGGCTCAGGCGCGGCTCCAGTGGTGTAGCGCGTTTGTCGAAGACGCAGACCAGGTCATCTTCAAGCAACATCCGCGATTTCAGATCCGCATGCTGGCGGTGAAAGTGCGGGCCGAAACTGATGACCAGATCGAGGCTGCCGTCGCGCAGCTCTTCGGCGGGCACGTCGGTTTCGAACTTGTGCATGTTGACCATCACCGGCAGGTCGTCGAAGTCAAAGCGCTTCAACAGGCGCGGCAGGATCAACTGCTCGAAATATTCCGGAGCGCAGATATTGAAGGTCACCGCCTGCCGGCTCGGGTCGAAGGTCGGGGCACCGGCGTGGCAAAGGTTGATGCTTTCGAGAATTTTCTGCACATGGCCGTACATGCTGCAGGCCTTATAGGTCGGGCGCATGCCGGTACGGGTGTTGATGAACAATTCGTCTTCGAAACTGGTGCGCAGTTTCTTCAGGCAATAACTGACGGTGGACTGACTGACAAACAGCGTTTCCGAGACATCGGTGACGCTGCTCTGCTCATACACGGCGACAAATACCATCAAGTCCTGTATGTCGAGCTTGCGAAGCAAATTACTGTTCAGCATGAGTTCCGTCTCGCTGTGCCCCCTGCGCAGAATTCGCGCAAACGTGTGCGTACGATCCTAACGGAACGATGGTGCCAGGAGAAACCCTTGTAGGACATTTCACGGACACATGTGGGACAGAAACTTTTAGCAACACGACGTTGCCGATTCTGTGCGGTAAAGATGGCCAGAGGCCTCTAGCCCGGGCAAGGCAAGTGACGTGTGTAGTGCTGAGGGTCAAAGCGCATCACCATCAGCAGCATGAGCACCATCACCGCCGTCAGCGCCCACCACGCGCCCTCGAAACTGCCCAGTCGATCGCGAATCATCCCTGCCAACAGCGGCGACAGTCCTGCGATCAGATAGCCGATCCCCTGCACAAACGCGGTGAGGCCACCGGCGCGCTGCGGGTCATCACAATGATCGAGCGCGACGATCAGGCTCATCGGAAACAGACCGCCAATCCCCAGACCCAACAGACAAGGCCACAGCAGCGCAAGATGTTGCGGGGCGAGAATCAGCCCGCAGAAACCGCCGATGATCAGCCACAGCAGAACCGCCAGTATTGTGCGTCGATCACGGCTGCGATTGGCGATGGCTGGCACCGCCAAGCCGGAAATGACCTCCATCGCTGTGAGAAAACCCAACATCAGCCCGGCGTTCTGTTCGCTCCAGCCCTTCTCCAAGTAGTACGGGGCGAGCCAGGCGAGGACACAGGTGTAGGACGCCGTACCGAGGCCAAAGAAAATCGCCAGCAACCAGGCGCGAGGGCGGGTGATGAAAGACTCCCGTTTGCTCATCGTTGATATGGCTGGCGCGGGCAGCAAGCACCAGACCAGTAAGGCGAGCAACGCCAGCCCGGCCCAAATGGCCAGTCCCATGCGCCAGTTGCCGGCCTGCGTCATCACCAGCGGCGCGAACGCTGCGGCAATTGCAGCGCCGGCCATGATCGACGTCACGTAGACGCCCATGCACACCGCCACGTTGTCAGCAAAGCGCGATTTGATCAGCGCCGGCATCAATGCCTGAATCAGGGCTATGCCAATGCCGGCCAGTATTGCGCTGACAATCAATTCGACCGCCGAATCGATAAACAGCCGCGACAACGTCGCCAGCCCGATGATCAGCAATGACAGAAAGACCGTGCGCTGTTCGCCCAGGCGCTGGCTGATGCTCAGGCCGAAAAACATCGCCAGACCCATGGCCATCACCGGCAGCATCGTCAGCAGCGAGGCGAGGCTGAAGCTCAACGGTATATCGCCACGGATCGCCGACAGCAGCGGCCCGACTGCCGCCATGGAAGGACGCAGATTAATGGCGGTGAGGACGATTGCGAGCATCAGCCAAACGGCGCGGCGGGTGTGATTCATCAGCGGGCCTTTAAGTGCAGAGGCTGATGATTAGGCGTGGCGTCGCCGGCGTCGGCAAATCAGAAAACCCCGGGCCAGACCTAAAAACTCGATAACACCCATGTTCCCCTGTGGGAGCGAGCCTGCTCGCGAATGCGTTCCTCCAGACAAACAACTATTTGCTGACACTGCGCTTTCGCGAGCAGGCTCGCTCCCACAGAGGACATTGCGAAGTGCCTGAAACTGAATAAACCCTGAACCATTCTCAAATACTCGCAAACTTTCACGTTCGGACTCCGAGGCAACTAATCATTAGCATCTTTTTCACGAAAAATTGATCCATGGCTGCCTAAAGTCTGGCATGCCTCGGTGAATGACATTTTCACACTTGACGAGGCTCTTCTTTCAGGAACAGTCACTCATCATGTTGAAGTTAAAAGCCGTGCGCCCGGAATGGGTGACGTTGTTTGCCAGCGCCTTTTTGTTGCTCGGTTTCAATCTGGTGCTGTGGCAGCATTTGTTCGAGATCACTGCCGCCGACGGCAAGGGCATCGCCATGCGGGTGGCGTTCGGTGTGATGATCTTTGCCGCGTTCAACATTGTCCTGACGTTGTTTGCGTTTCGGCCGCTGCTCAAACCGTTGCTGACGCTGTTGTTTTTAATCAGCGCCGGCGTGGCTTATTTCATGAGCCAGTATGGCGTGATGATTGATGCTGGCATGTTGCGCAACTTTGCCGAGACCAACGTCACGGAAGTGCGTGATCTGCTGTCGTTGAAGTTGTTTGCTTATATTCTCTTGCTGGGTGTTTTACCGTGTTTGTTGTTATGGAAAGTCCCAGTCAATTACCGGCGCTGGTATCGTGAGTTGTTCAGCAAAGTTATCGTCACTGTCGCCTCTGCGGCGGTGATCGGGATAGTCGCATTGGCCAACTATCAAGGTTTGTCGTCACTGTTTCGCAATCACCATGAAACTCGCCTGATGCTGGTGCCGAGCAATTACATCGGCGCATCCCTTGGCTACCTGCAAGAGCAAGTGGTCTCGGCGCAGCAGCCGTTCATCAGAATTGGCGAAGATGCCCAGCGCAACCCCGACTTGCAATTCCAGCCACGCAAATCGCTGACCGTGCTGGTGGTGGGGGAAAGTGCGCGGGCGCAAAACTTCGGCATTCTCGGTTACGACCGAGACACCACGCCGCAACTGGACAAAGAGGCGGGGCTGATCGCCTTTACCGATGTGCATTCCTGCGGCACGGAAACCGCGGTCTCGGTGCCATGCATGTTCTCCAACATGGGCCGCAAGGATTACAACGCCAGCAGGGCCAAGAATGAAGAGGGTTTGCTCGATGTACTCAAGCGCGCCGGCATTGATGTGATCTGGCGCGATAACCAGTCCGGTTGCAAAGGCACTTGCGACCGCGTCACGGTGCAGGATGTCAGCAAGTTGCAGGACCCGGCATTGTGCGCCAACAGCGAATGCCGCGATGAAATCCTCCTGCAAGGTCTGCAAGGCTTTATCGATCACCTGGACAAGGACACCGTGCTGGTTCTGCATCAGATGGGCAGTCATGGCCCGGATTACTTCAAGCGTTACCCCAAGGAATACGAACACTTCACCCCGGTCTGTGAAAGTAACGCGCTGAACAATTGCAGCCGGGAAAGTATCGTCAATGGCTACGACAACACGCTGGTGTACACCGACCATGTGTTGGCGAGCCTGATCGATGTGCTGCGCAGCAATCAGGACAAAGTCGACACCGCCATGCTCTATCTGTCGGACCACGGTGAATCGCTGGGCGAGTACAACCTGTTTCTGCACGGCACGCCTTACATGCTGGCGCCCGAGCAGCAGAAGCATGTAGCGATGCTGGCGTGGTTCTCCGACAGCTACCAGAAAGCCTATTCGGTCGACACCCATTGCCTGCAAATGAGCCGCGACAAGCCGCTGAGTCAGGACAACCTGTTCCACTCGATGCTCGGCCTGCTCGAAGTGCGCAGCAGCGTCTATCAACCGGCGCTGGACATGTTTGCCGGCTGTCGCGGCGCGGTAATCGACGGCGTGCTGGCCAAGGAGTGAAGTGCTTTCGGCCCGTCGCCTCGCTGCGACGGGCCTTTCTGTTTCTGCTGTCAGACTATTCTTGCTGACAGGCAAGACATTTCCTTACAGCTCTTGCCCTTCAAAGGCGCGTAAATCGTCGGTGGCGATATATACTGCGCGCCATTCTTCAAGGGAGAGCCGTGTGGCTATCGATATTCACTGGATTCGCGACAACGAAAGCCTCGCGCAGTTTTGCGCCGAGTGGCAGCAACTGCCGTTCGTTGCCCTCGACACCGAATTCATGCGGGTCGACACCTTCTACCCGATTGCCGGCCTGTTGCAGATTGGCGACGGCAAACGCGCCTACCTGATCGATCCGCTGACCATCAACGCCTGGCAACCGCTCGCCGCATTGCTGGAAAACCCGGCGGTACTGAAAGTTCTGCACGCCTGCAGCGAAGATCTTGAAGTGCTGCTGCGCCTGACCGGCAGCCTCCCGGCGCCGCTGTTCGACACGCAACTGGCCGCCGCCTACCTGAACCTCGGCTTCTCGATGGGCTATTCGCGATTGGTGCAGGAGGTGCTCGGCATCGACCTGCCCAAGGGCGAAACCCGCTCTGACTGGTTGCAGCGTCCGCTGTCCGAAACCCAGATCAGCTACGCCGCCGAAGACGCCGTGCATCTGGCCGAAGTGTTCGTCGAACTTCGCCCCAAGCTGTCCGACGACAAGTTCGCCTGGGTCCTCGAGGATGGCGCCGAACTGGTCGCCAATCTGCGCCGCGAAACCGATCCGTACGAGGTCTATCGCGAAGCGAAACTTGCGTGGAAGTTGTCCCGTGCGCAACTCGCCGTGTTGCGTGAACTGTGCGCCTGGCGCGAAAAAGAAGCCCGCGCCCGCGACTTGCCGCGTAACCGCATTGTCCGTGAACACTCGCTGTGGCCCTTGGCCCGCACGCAGCCGGATAACCTCGCGGCGCTGGGCAAGATCGAAGACATGCACCCGCGTACCGTGCGTCAGGATGGTCAGTTTCTGCTTGATCTGATCAAGCGCTCTGGCAGTGTGGGGCCTGATCAATGGCCGCCGGCCGTGCCGGAGCCGTTGCCGATCGAAGCCGCTGCGCTGATCAAGCAACTGCGCGCGTTGGGTCAGGCCGAGGCCGAACGCCTCGGGATCGCCCCGGAACTCATGCTGCGCAAGAAAACCCTCGAAGCCCTGGTCAAAAGCGGCTACCCCGAGGGGCCTTACCAATTGCCCGATTCGTTGCGTGGCTGGCGCCGCGAATTGCTCGGTCAGAAGCTGCTCGACAGCCTGGCCACCGCCGGAGAACAGCCTTGAAACGTATTTGCTCCATCTACCAAAGCTCCAAGCGCAGCGGCATGTATCTGTATGTGCTCAAGAGTGATGCACTCGAGCGCGTGCCGGAAGCGCTGATGACGGCTTTCGGCAAAGCGAAGCATTCCTTCGATCTGGTGCTGTCGCCCCAGCGCAAGCTGGCCGGCGAAGACATCGTCGTGGTCCTGGAAAACCTCGAAAAGCAGGGCTATCACCTGCAGATGCCGCCGGCCGAGGACGAGTACATCGAGCACTTGCCCGAAGAGTTGCTGCGACGCAACGACCCGGTCTGATCCGCGAGGCCCTGTCCTGGGCCTCGGTTAACCCTGGAACTGTTTTTACCGCGATGGCCGGCCCGTACCCGGCGGCCGTCTGCACGGTTTGCGAAAGGTTTGAAGATGCGCGTTCTGATTGCTGAACACGACCACGCGATATACGCCCGCCTGCTGCGTCAGGCGCTGCCTGAACTGGAAGTCCTGACCAGCGGCGACTCCGCCGAACTGGCGCGTCAGGCCGCCGATTGCCCGGTGTGGCTGGGCCAGCCTGATCTGCTGGCGACCCTGTTGCGCCAAGGCCACCAACCGCAATGGCTGCAATCGACCTGGGCCGGCATCACGCCGCTGCTCGCCGACGGCTTGCGCCGCGATTATCGCCTGACCCGCGCCGTGGGGATTTTTGGTCAGGTCATGGCCGAATACGTTTTGACCTACATCCTCGGCCATGAGCGCGAAGTGCTGGCGCGGCTGGTCAGCCAGGTCGAGCGCAAGTGGGACAACCGCAGCGGCCAGAGTCTGGTCGGGCGCAAGGTGCTGATCGTCGGCACCGGTGACATCGGCCAGAGTGTCGCGCAATTTCTCCTGCCGTTCGGCGTCGAGCTGTACGGCATCGCCAGCAGTGCCCGCGAACAGGCGCCGTTTGTCGAAGTCGGCGCGCTGGCCGATCTGCCGCGACTGGTGGGCGAGGTGGACTACGTGGTCAATCTGCTGCCGAACACTGAACACACCCACGATATCTACGACGCTGCGCTGTTCAAGCAATTCAAGCCGACCGGCTTGTTCATCAATGCCGGCCGCGGTGTGGCGGTGGTCGATGCCGATCTGGTCGAGGCCTTGAAAGAAGGGCACCTGGCCGGCGCGGTAATCGACGTCTGCCGTCAGGAACCATTGCCGCAACGCCATCCGTTCTGGACCGCCTGGGGCTTGCTGCTGACCGGACACAGCTCGGCACCAACGTCGCCGGCGCTGATGGTGGATTTGTTTGTCGAAAATCTGAAGGCGTACGAGGCGGGAGAGGCGTTGCGCGGGGAAGTGGATTTCAACCGCGGATATTGAGCTGTCATCAAAAGATCGCAGCCTTCGGCAGCTCCTACAGGGGAATGCATTCCAGATGTAGGAGCTGCCGAAGGCTGCGATCTTTTGCTTTTTAGAGGGTGAAATCGCCCTCGGCCACCAGCTCGCTCAGCGGACGACGCGGGCTCGGCGTTTCGCGGGCTTGCAGGTACTCGGCCAGGGTGGCCTTGTCACCGAGCTTGCCCACCGCCACCGCTGCATGCAGGGCGTATTCCTCAGGAATGTTCAGTTCCTTGCGGGTCAATTCCTGATCGAAGCCGGCCATGCCATGGGTGTGCCAGCCGCTGAGGCTTGCTTGCAGGGCCAGATGGCCCCAGGCCGAACCGGTATCGAAGGTGTGCCACAGCGCTGGGGATTCTTCCGCCGCACCCGGCGCAGTGAACGTGGTCTTGGAAATAACGATCACCAGCGCCGAAGCATGTTGCGCCCAGCTGCGGTTGAATTCGTTGAGCAGGCCCAGATAACGCTCCCAGTTCGGCGTATCGCGACGTGCATAGAGGAAGCGCCACGGTTGCGAGTTATACGCCGACGGCGCCCAGCGCGCGGCTTCGAAGAAACTCAGCAGGGTCTCTTCAGCAATCGCTTCGCCGGTGAAGGCGCGCGGCGACCAGCGGTCAGTGAACTGCGGGTGAATGGCGTAATCGGCAACGCGAGGGGTGGCACTCATGCACGGATTCCTTGCAACGGATGGGTAAGAAGTTCGCTGCAAAACCCTACTGGGCGGCGCTGGGGCTGACAAGTGGATTTACCGACAGTCGCCAGCGCTTGGCCCTCGCGCTCACTGGCACTAGACTGGCGGCCTTTTCACCACCCTGATGTTGATGCTTGAACCATGGCCGCCATAGTCGAACCGTTCTGGAAACGCAAAACCCTCGATCAACTCGATCACGAGGAATGGGAATCGCTGTGCGACGGCTGCGGTTTGTGCTGTCTGCAAAAGCTTGAGGATGAGGAAGACAACAGCGTCTATTACACGCGCATCGCCTGCAAACTGCTGGATTTGAAAACCTGCCAGTGCAGCGACTACCCAAGCAGGATCAAGTTTGTGCCTGACTGCATCCAGCTAACGCCGGGTCAGGCGGAAGAATTCAAATGGCTGCCGCCGACCTGCGGTTATCGTCTGGTCAGCGAGGGCAAGGATCTGCCGTTATGGCATCACCTGGTGTGTGGCGATCGCGACGCGGTGCACCATGAGCGGATTTCCCAATCCGGGCGCATGCTCGCCGAAGGCAGCGTGCCGGAGGATGACTGGGAAGATCATCTGATTTTTCGCGCGGGCTGATGAGGTAGTGGGTTGTTGAACCCGTAAAGATCAAAAGATCGCAGCCTGCGGCAGCTCCTACAATGGAAAACGTGATTCCGCGTAGGAGCTGCCGCAGGCTGCGATCTTTTGCTTTAAAGCCTCAGACGCCGGCTTTCGGTGAGGTCAGCGAATCATTGCCGGTAACCGTCGCCGTTTCGGTGGCCACTTCGGCGTTGGTCTTCAGCTTGTTCAGTTCTTCCCCGGCGCGTTCGATCTTCGCCCGTACGTTGCTCATGTCCTGACGGCCTTTTTCCAGCAGGCTTTTCGCCGAGCAGTGCCCGGTAATGCCACGGGCCACGGCCATGCCGCCGAGCGCCACTTGAATCAGGCCGAACACGCCGCCACGGCGCAGGCCCTTGCCGACCATCAGCACGCCGCCGGTCAACGAGCCGACGCGCTCCCAGCCATGCACGTTCTTGTGCGAAGGCGACTGGAACGGGGTGGATTCGATGCGTTCTACGCGTTTGAGCTCGCTCATGATCTATCTCCAGGCAGGGTGCGATTGATAGATAAGCTGACTGCCGGGGCGGTCAGCTTGTTCCATCGAATGTGCGACGCTTCAGCGGAATTTCGGCCCGGAGCGGGTGTTCAAGCCTTTGGCCATGCGATCGTAGAGCACGACGTTGACCGTGGCGGCGAGGTTCATGCAGCCGGTGGTCGGGATGTACACGACGTCTTCGCACCAGTCGCGGATCTCTTTATCCAGCGAACCGTCTTCCGGGCCGAAGATGTACAGGGCGCGATCCGGGTGGGTGTACTCAGGCAATGGGCGGGCGCCTTCGACCAGTTCCACAGCGACGGGCACGCAGTTGAGCGGAAGGATTTTTTTCAGGTCGTCGATGCCGATCAACGGGATGTCGTAGTGCACGCGTTTGGTGTCGGTGACGAAATCGGCGGCGCGTTCATAACGCTTGCCGGTGTAGAACACCGACGCCACGCCATAACAGCCTGCGGCGCGCATCACCGAACCGACGTTTTCCGGTGATTTGGGGTTATACAAACCAATGCAGCTGTACCGTTTGTCTGCCACGAGCGGGGTGCCTTCGGGAAAAAGAGGGCGATTATACGGGGATAAGATCAAAAGATCGCAGCCTTCGGCAGCTCCTACAGTTGAAAGGCGTACACCGTGTAGGAGCTGCCGAAGGCTGCGATCTTTTGCTTTTAATCTTCTTTTTTCATCAGGCCAGCCAGGGCTGCAAACGGGTTATGCGTGGCCTTGGCGATCTTCGGTGTGCTCAGCGAGCCGTCGCCGAAATACTGCTGGTCGGTATAGCGCGAGTGTTCGTTGTCGTGGCAATACAGGCACAGCAGTTCCCAGTTCGAGCCGTCCTGCGGGTTGTTGTCGTGGTTGTGGTCGCGGTGGTGCACGGTCAGTTCGCTCAGGCGCTTGCCGGAAAACTCACGGGCGCAGCGGCCGCAGACGTGCGGGTACATCTTCAGGGCCTTGTCGCGGTAGCCCATTTCCTTGTCGCGCTGGTTGTCGGCGAGGATGCGGTCCAGCTTCGACGTGTTGGTGGGGGTGGACGAACTCATGGGTTCACCTTTGTAAAAGACTGATGACGGTTATGCGCAGAGTTTAGCTCAGCCCTTGAGCTTCTCGGCAATCCAGATCGTATGGCGGGTGCCCTTGTTGCCGTGGGCGAAGACCTGGACTTCTTCGGCCTTGAACCCGGCCTTCTTCAATTTGTCGGAAAACTGCCGGTCGGCGCTGGCCGACCACACGGCCAGCACGCCTTTGGGGCGCAGCGCTTTGGCGCAGGCATTCAGACCAGCGGCGGAGTACAGCCAGCTGTTGGCCTTCTGGGTCAGGCCTTCGGGACCGTTGTCGACGTCGAGCATGATCGCGTCGAAACCGATCGGCTCGCTTTGCAGCACGTTGGCCACGTCTTCCATACGGATCACCGTGCGCGGATCGAGCAATGGCCGGCCGGACTTTTCCCCGAGCGGGCCGCGATTCCACTCGACCACGCCCGGCACCAGCTCGGCGACCACCACTTCGGCGGACTTGCCCAGATGCTTGAGTGCCGAGGCGAGGGTGAAACCCATGCCCAGGCCGCCGATCAACACCCGCGAATTCGGCCGGCCAGCGACCTTGCGGCAGGGAATCTCGGCCAGCGCATCTTCAGAACCGTGCATGCGCGTGTTCATCAACTGCCCGCCGTCGCCACCCTGGATCTTGATGACGAAGTCCTCGCCATACTCGAACAGGCACAGGGCACCGCCGTTTTCAGGGATCGGGGTGGTGTCGAGCAGAACGAAACGTTTCATGGAAATCTCTACAAGGGGGAAGGCAAGCAGGCGCGTTGGGAGTAGCCTGAGCACAGACTAGAAGCCAAACGGAGCCCTTGATGAAGCGCACCATTCTAACGGTCATTACCCTGGCCGCGCTCGCGATTACTGCGGTGCAGGCCCAGCAGAGCGTTCCGGTCAGCCCGACGCCGCAACCCGGCTCGCCCGGCACCGCGACGCCGACACCGTATCCGCAAATCACCCCGATCACCCTGCCCAAGTCGGGCGCCGGCAGCGGCAGCCCGCCGCTGGTGCCGATCGAAATGCCCAGCCCGCCGAGCAAGGATCAACCGGTGCCGGGCATCGAGCCGAACGGCACCAAGGTCAAATCCCCCGGCGGTTAGACCTGTTGCGCGGCGAGTTGGCCGTCGGCCATGCGCAGGCGTTTGGACAGCGAGACGGCGAGGGCGCGGATGATCTTCGCGGCGATTTTCGGTGCGTCGTTGAGCATTTTTTCCAGCGAGTCCTTGCCAAGGTTGAGCAACTGACAATTGCTCGCAGCGATGCAGGTGGCCGAACGGCGCTCGCCATCGAGCACGGCCATTTCACCGAAGGCGCGGCCGCTGCGCAGGGTGGCCATGGTGATCACCTGGCCGTCGACGCCGGTCTTCTGCACGGCGACCTGGCCGGTGTGGATGATGCACATGAAACTGCCGGCATCGCCCTCACGAAAAATCGCCTCGCCTTCAGCCACGGTGCTGATGCTGAAGTAACCGGAAGCGGCCGCAAAGTCGGCCAGCTGCAATTGATCGAACAGGCCACAGTCCATCAGCCAGTCGCGAATTTCGTTGTTCAGGAAGGTCGGTTCGGACATGTCGATGCGGTCTTTTTGTTTTCACATTTCAAGGTTTACACCCATCCCCTGTGGGAGCGAGCCTGCTCGCGAAAGCGGTTGGTCTGACATCGATGATGTGAATGACAGATCGCATTCGCGAGCAGGCTCGCTCCCACAGGGACATTTCCGGTGTATCGGCCTGCGCGGTCTGCTGTTAAGACCCAAGCCACCCGCAGAGTTCCTCAGGCAATTCCCAAAACCTTGAACACAAACGCATATTCGAGTGCTACGTCACGTAATCCCTGATAGCGCCCGCTCATGCCGCCATGCCCGGCGCCCAGTTCGGTCTTGAGCAGCAGGACGTTGTCGTCGGTCTTGGTTGCGCGCAATTTCGCTACCCACTTGGCTGCTTCCCAATACTGCACGCGGCTGTCGTTGTAGCCGGCGATCACCAGCAGCGGCGGATAAGCCTGCGCGGTGACGTTTTCGTACGGCGCGTAAGCCTTTATCCGATCATAGACGTCCGGTTCTTCCGGGTTGCCCCATTCGTCGTATTCGGTGACGGTCAGCGGCAGTTCGGGGTCGAGCATGGTGTTGAGCACGTCGACGAACGGCACTTCGGCAATCGCCACGCCGAACAGGTCCGGACGCTGATTGAGCACCGCGCCGATCAATAAACCACCGGCGCTGCCGCCGCTGATCGCCAGTTTATCCGCCGTGGTGATGCCGTTGAGGATCAAAAACTCAGCGCAGGCGATGAAGTCGCTGAAGGTGTTGTGTTTGTGTTCCTGCTTGCCGGCGCGATACCAGGCTTCGCCCAGCTCGCCGCCGCCGCGTACGTGGGCGATGGCGAAGGCCATGCCGCGATCGAGCAGGCTCAGGCGCGCGTGGGAAAACCACGGATCGAGACTGGAGCCGTAGGCACCGTAACCGTACAGATACAGCGGCACGGGTTTGCCCACCATCTCGCGCTTCATCACCAGACTGATCGGCACCTGCGTGCCGTCCGGGGCGGTGGCCCATAGACGTTGGCTGACATAGGCGTCGGCATCAAATTGGCCGAGTACCGGGGTTTCCTTGAGCACCGTTTGCTCGCCGCTGGCGAGAATCAACTGGCGCACCTGAGCCGGGCGATTCAACGCTTCGTAGCGCAAACGAATGCGATCGCTCTCGAATTCCAGGCTGTTTTGCACATGGAGGCTGTAGGCCGCATCGGGCAATTGCACGCGATACGACGCCTGGCCCTGCGGGTGAACCTCAATGATCGGCAGGCCACCTTCGCGCAGGCTCAAGGTCATCGCCTCTGCGTTGAGGCTGACGCCGTCGAGCATCACATCATCGTTGTGCGGGATCAGGTTCTGCCAGTCGGCCTCGCTTGGCGGCACGCCAGTGTCCGGGGCCTGATACAGGGCGAAGTTGATGCCGTCGCGGTTGGTGCGGATGAACCAGGTCCAGACGCCATCGAGCAGGCCGTGGTCGACGTCGTATTCGTGATCTTCGACCCGTGGCGCCAGGCAGCTGAATGGCAGATGCGGCTGATTGGCGTCCAGCGCCCAGACTTCGCTGGTGGTCTTGCTGCCCAGCGACAGCAGCAATTGCTGCTCGGAGCTGGCGCGGTAGCAATGCAGGAAGAACCGCCCGTCCGGCTCGTGAAAAACCTCTTCGGCGGCAGTGCCATCGAGGCGATAGCGGAACAGTTTATGCGGGCGATGGGTGTCGTCGAGCACACCGAAAAACAGGGTCAGGCTGTCGTTGGCCCAGGTCATGCTGCCGTCGCAATCCTCGAATTCCAGTTCGCTGACCTTGTCGTTGGACAGCTCCTTGACGAACAGCGTGTAGATCTCGTCGCCCGAGGCATCGACGCTGTAGGCCAGACGCTGGTGGTCGGGGCTGATGCTGAATGCGCCCAGCGAGAAGAAACCGCCATTGGCCAGCGCGTTCGGATCGAGCAGTAGCTGTTCGCGGCTTTCGTCGAGCGTCAGGCTGTCGTCGGCCGGACGCGGGCAGCGGTAGTGCCGGGCGTATTCGTCACCGGCGGTGGTGCGCGTGTAATACAGATACGGGCCCCAGGGCGAGGGCAGCGACAGGTCGGTCTCGAGAATCCGGCCCTTGATCTCGTTGAACAGGCTTTCACGCAGCTCGGCCTGATCGGCGGTTTGCGCTTCCTGATAAGCGTTTTCAGCCTTGAGATAGTCGAGCACCGCGTCGGTGTCGCGCTCCTGCAGCCAGGCATACGGGTCGGCGCCGGGCGCCCGCTGGGCAATCGGGGCTGGGATAACATTGGCGGATTGGGGCATGGAAGGCTCTCGGACAATATTCGGAATTGGGTTTTTCGCAGGTCTTGAAAGCGCCGCAGCCCTTGTGGGAGCGAGCCTGCTCGCGAAAGCGGTGTGTCAGGCAACGCTGTTGCAACTGACAGTCCGTATTCGCGAGCAGGCTCGCTCCCACAGGGGCGGCTGCTGGCCGTCTGGTATTGGGACAAGCCGCATGGGCGAAAAGTCGTTACTATAAGCGCCTCTTTGCCTGCCTTGCCATGGACACCATGACCGAGAACGACTATCTGATCGCCTGGGGCCTCTACGCCTTTGCCGCCGTGGGCTGCCTGCTGGTATGGATGCGCCTGACCACCTGGATGTGGCGCTGGCTGCGCGAGCCGCTGCGTGTGCTGATGGCGGTGTTGCTGTTCAGCCCGACCATCGTCGATCCGGTGAAAGCCAAAGTTGCACCGGCCATCGCCATCACCGCCCTGGACATGCTGTTCAAGGTCGGCAACAACGCCTGGCGTGCGGTTTCCGATCTGTTCATGTACGGCATGATCGCTTTCGGGGTGTATCTGGTTTTCGTCTTGATCCGTATGCCGATCGAGCGCGCCTCGACAGCGCGGCGTGAACGCGCCGAGGCCGCCAAAGCCGCGGCCCGCGCCGAAGAGCGCGACGACGATCAGCCATTCGGCGGCGCCGGTGACGACCGCTACGGCCGCCCGCCAGTGCCGAACAATCCGCAGCGCATGCGAGTCGAGCCGCGTCTGTAACCCGAGAGTCCGCACATGTGTGAATTACTGGGCATGAGTGCCAACGTGCCGACCGACATCGTGTTCAGCTTCACCGGCCTGATGCAGCGCGGCGGCCGCACCGGCCCGCATCGCGACGGCTGGGGCATCGCCTTCTATGAAGGGCGGGGCTTGCGGCTGTTCCAGGACCCGGCAGCGAGCAGCGAGTCGGAAGTAGCCAATCTGGTGCAGCGTTATCCGATCAAGAGCGAAGTGGTCATCGGCCACATTCGCCAGGCCAACGTCGGCAAGGTCTGCCTGTCCAACACCCACCCCTTCGTCCGCGAACTGTGGGGGCGCAACTGGTGTTTCGCGCACAACGGCCAACTCGCCGACTTCACCCCGATCAAGAGTTTCTACCGCCCGGTCGGCGATACCGACAGCGAAGCGGCATTCTGCGATCTGCTCAACCGCGTGCGTGCAGCCTTCCCCGAGCCGGTCGATATCGAAGTGCTGCTGCCGGATCTGGTCGCCGCTTGCGCTGAATATCGCAGCAAAGGTGTATTCAATTGCCTGCTCAGCGACGGCGACTGGCTGTTCTGTTATTGCTCGACCAAACTGGCCCAGATCACCCGGCGCGCACCGTTCGGCCCCGCACGGCTCAAGGATGTCGATGTGATTGTCGACTTCCAGGCCGAAACCACGCCCAACGACGTGGTCACGGTGATCGCCACCGAGCCTTTGACCGAAAACGAAACCTGGACCCGCTACGAACCGGGCCAATGGAGCCTGTGGCGACGCGGCGAATGCGTCAGCCAGGGCAAGACCGAATAAGGATTTGCACCCATGTTGCTCAGTTATGTACGGCTGGTGTTGTTTGCGGCGGGCCTGTTGATCGGTGTGCAGGTGCCGGGGTTCATCAACGATTACGCCCAGCGAGTCGAAGCGCACTTGATCGAAGCGCAGACCGGCCTGCGCGGTTTCCAGGGCACCGCCGATCAGTTTTTCAAAGGCGACATGCAAGCACTGGTCGCGCATTACCGGGCCAGCGAAGACCCGATTTTCCGCAGCGATGCCGACAGCCTGAACACTTTGCTCACTCGTCAGGTGGCGCTGGATAAACAATTCCAGGCGATGCAAGGCCCGTGGTATGTGCGTTTCCTGCAAGTGGTCCTGGCCGCCGATTCGGACATTCGCAAGGAAACCTGGAATGGCTACAGCTATCAGATCCTGCTGACGCCAGAGGCAATGATCTGGGGCATGAGCGGGGCGTTGCTGCTGTCGTTCGGCGTCGAATGCCTGTTCCGCCTGATCGACTGGGTAGTACTCGGCGGCCGCCGTCTGCGCCAGAGCCGGCCGATCGAAGACCGCGACGTGCGCGGCCTCTAAAGGCCTCAGAGCAAAAGATCGCAGCCTTCGGCAGCTCCTTGGTGAATGTGAACACCTGTAGGAGCTGCCGAAGGCTGCGATCTTTTGCTTTCAGGCGTTCAAGACAATGTAACTGTCGCCCACTTTATCCGCATACCCCGCCAGCACCTCCTGACATAACGTCACTATCTCCTCGACCCACTCCACTCCGACCCGCCAGGACACCACCACCGGCAGATTCGCCGGCCGCTGCTCGATGTCGAGCACGATCAATTCGCCGCGCGCCAGCTCCTCGGTCACCAGCACCGGCGGCAGCGCGCCGATACCGAAGCCGTCGCGCAACAAGCGGGTGATCGCTGACACCGAATTCACGCAATTCAAACGTGGCGCCATGACGCCGTTGGCCTGCATCAGCGCGACGATATCCTGATGCGGTCGGGAGTTTTTCGAGTAGGTGATGATCCGCTCCTGTGCCAGTTCGGCGAGGTCGGCGTAGTTGCGGTTGTAGATCGAATTGCTGGCAACGATCCAGCCCAGCGGATGGCTGGCCAGCTCCAGGCTGCGCACGCTTTCCTGCCGGATCAGATCGGTTTGCAGCACCAGATCGAGGAAGCCTTTTTGCAGCTGATCACAGAGATTCAGTGCGGTATCCGCGACCAGTTCGATTTCCACTCGTGGGTACAGATCGGTCATCTGCGCCACCAGCGGGCTCAGCCAGGTATGAATCACCGTGTCCATCACGCCGATCCGCACCCGGCCGACCTTGCTCGAACGGGTCTCGATCGATTGTTTCAGCGCCGCCATGGTGTCGAGCATCTGTTCAGCGTAATCGAGCACCTTCAAGCCTTCCGGGGTCAGGCTGACGCCGCGTGAATCGCGCAGGAACAGCTTCACCCCCAGTTCGCCTTCGAGCACGGCGATGCGGCTGGAAATCGACGCCTGGGTGGTGAACAGCTTGTCGGCGGTCAGGCGAAAACTCTTCAGGCGCGCGACCCAGACAAAGGTCTCGAGAAACTTCAGGTTCATGGGCAAGGCTCGGCTGACAAATTTTTCTTATGCCTAAGGCGGGTTTTTATTCGTTGGACGGCGCAGGGCAGGGCGACGAAAAATCGGCGCATCCGGTTCCCACGATAGGCGTCGTCGGAGCTTCGAACAAGACCAATAAAAGCCCTGCGGAGATTTGCCATGAGTGCTCCCGACACCCTCCCGTTATCCAAGCCTGCGGCGCGTCCCGGGCCATTCGACTGGTACCGCAACATCAACCAGCAGGAACGCCGCACGTTCTGGAGCTGCAAGATCGGTTACGGTCTGGACGGCATGGACACGCAGATGCTCAGCTTCGTTGTGCCGACGCTGATCGCGATGTGGGGCATCACCACTGGCGAAGCGGGGCTGATTCACACCAGCACCCTGATCGCGTCGGCGATCGGCGGCTGGGTCGCCGGGATTCTCTCCGACCGCATCGGCCGCGTGCGCACCCTGCAACTGACGGTGCTGTGGTTCGCCTTCTTCACTTTCCTTTGCGGTTTCGCGCAAAACTATGAACAACTTTTGATCGCCCGGACCTTGATGGGCTTCGGTTTCGGCGGTGAATGGACTGCTGGCGCAGTGCTGATCGGTGAAGTGATCCGCGCCAGGGATCGCGGCAAAGCGGTGGGCATGGTGCAATCCGGCTGGGCGCTGGGCTGGGGTCTGACGGCGATTCTGTATGCGCTGCTGTTCTCGGTGCTGCCAGCGGAAGACGCCTGGCGGGCGCTGTTCATCCTCGGCATCGTGCCGGCAATATTCGTGATTTTTGTCCGCCGTCTGGTGAAAGATCCGGAAATCTATCGCGAAGCCAAAGCCGCGCAAACCCCGGACAACCCGGCGAAGTTCTACGAGATTTTCGCCCCCGGCATGCTGTTCACCACGTTTCGTGCCTCCTTGCTGACTACCGGCGCGCTGGGCGGTTACTACGCAATCACCTCTTGGTTACCGACCTTCCTCAAGAACGAGCGCGGGTTGAGCGTGCTCGGCACCGGTGGTTATCTGGCGATGGTGATCGTCGGTTCCTACGTCGGCTATGTGATCAGCGCTTATCTGACTGACCTGCTCGGGCGAAAAAAGAATTTCATTTTGTTCGCGGTCGGCTCGTTCACCATCGTTCTGCTGTACACGCAGATGCCGGTCAGCAATGGCGTGATGCTGTGGCTGGGCTTTCCGCTGGGCTTCTTCGCTTCGGGGATTTTCAGCGGCATGGGCGCGTTTCTCACTGAATTGTTCCCCACGCGGATTCGCGGCTCGGGTCAGGGTTTCTGCTACAACATCGGCCGCGCACTGGCGGCGTTGTTCCCGCTGTTGATCGGCCTGCTCAGCCAGAAAGTCCCGCTGAGCATGGGCATCGGTGCCTTCGCGGCGGTGTCCTACGGTGTGGTGATTCTGGCGGCGCTGAGCCTGCCGGAAACCCGTGGCAAGCAACTCGACGCGCAGTAACTGATAACCTGCAGGGCAGTGTCCTACAGATAAGAAGACCAGCAGCTACAGGAGTGTTCACCGTGAGCCGCCTGCTATTGAATTGCGACATTGGCGAGAGCTTCGGCAGCTGGACCATGGGTCTGGATGCCGAGGTCATGCCCTTCATCGATTGCGCCAACGTTGCCTGCGGTTTCCATGCCGGCGACCCGAGCATCATGCGCAAGACCGTGGCGCTGGCCCTTGAGCACCGCGTACAGATTGGCGCGCACCCGGCCTATCAGGATCTGGTCGGATTCGGCCGGCGCTCCATGGCCTATTCCGCGCAGGAGCTGCAAGACATCCTGCATTATCAGATCGGCGCCCTCGACGGCATCTGCAGGGCGCAGGGCGGGCGGGTCAGCTACGTCAAACCCCACGGCGCGATGTACAACGACATGATGGCCAACCCTGCGCAATTGCGTGCGGTGGTGCAGGCCGTGGCCGCTTATGATCGCAATCTTCCGCTGATGCTGATGGCGACCCGCGACAACGCTGCGGCGCAGCAGATCGGCGATGAATATGGCGTGACGCTGTGGTTTGAAGCTTTCGCCGATCGCACCTACGACAGCGCCGGCCGGCTGGTCTCCCGGCAACTGCCGGGCGCCGTGCATCACGATGCCGAAAAAATCATCGAGCAAGCGCTGACCATCGCCCATGGCGGCGAACTCAGCGCCAGCGATGGCAGCGCCTTGATCCTGCGCGCCAACACCTTGTGCGTCCACGGCGACAACGCCAGTTCGGTGGCCGCCGTGCAGCGCATTCGCCAGGCCTTGCAACAGTCGAGTGCGTCATGAATCCACGGGTTGAAGTGGTGGCGCTGGATTGCCTGATGCTGCGTCTGTTCGATGACATCGCCGAAGCCAACATGCCGTGGATGCTCGCCGCCAGCGAGCGCTTGCGCACGGTGTTTGGTGCGCAGCTGATCGATCTGGTGCCGTCCTATACGACGTTGATGGTGCATTACGACGTGACGCTGTTGAGTCCGGCGCAGGCGCGCGAATTGATCGCCGAGGCGTTGGTCGACCTGTCGCCAAATGCGCAAAGCGCTGGGCAGTGTCATGTCTTGCCGGTCTGGTATGACTTGCGTGTCGGCCCGGAACTGAGCCTGCTGGCCGAACGCAGCGGCCTCGCGGTGGAGGAGGTGATTCGTCGGCACAGCGCACGGGAATATCAGGTGTTCGCCCTTGGCTTTGCCCCGGGCTTTGCCTTTATGGGCCTGGTCGAAGAAATTCTCGCCGCGCCGCGCTTGAGCACACCACGCAAAAAAGTCGCTGCCGGCAGCGTTGGCATCGCCGAGCGGCAGACCGCCGCTTATCCAGTGGTCTCGCCCGGTGGCTGGAACCTGATCGGCCGCACCCCGGCGAAACTCTTCGATCGTCATCGCGACGGCTACAGCCTGATGCAGCCGGGCGACACGGTGCGCTTCGAGGTGGTCGATCACGCCGAGTTCGTTCGTCTGGGCGGCGACGACACACCATTGGAGGCGCTGGCATGAGTCGACTGACGATCGAGGCCAGCACGCCGCTGTGCCTGTTGCAGGACGCCGGGCGGTTTGGCGTGCGGCATCTGGGCGTGACCCAGGGCGGCGCGGCGGATTGGTGTTCCATGAGCTGGGCCAATTGGCTGCTTGGCAATGAGCTGGATGCTGCGGTGGTTGAAATCACCCTCGGCGGCTTTGCCGTAGTGGCTGAGGATGATTGCCTGCTGGCGCTGGCCGGGGCAGATCTCGGCGCGCAGATCGATGGACAGGCGCTGGCGCCGTGGCGCGGTTTCACGTTGCACAAAGGTCAGAGGTTGCGCTTTACCCAACCCTTGCTTGGCGCGCGGGCTTATCTGGCGGCTCCCGGCGGTTTTGCCGCGCCGTCCGTGTTGGGCAGTTGCGCGACGGTCGTGCGCGAAGAGCTCGGAGGGCTTGATGGTCTGGGCGTGCCGCTGACAAAGGGAGCGATCCTGAGTTATCACGGCGAACCCCGCCCGGTGCGTGACGTACCACAGACGCAGCAACCGGACCTGCGCTCGGATGAACCGCTGGATCTGGTGATCGGTGCACAGATCGGCCTGTTCAGCGGGCAAAGTCTGTTTGATGTCTTCAACAGCCCCTGGACAATCGACAGCCGCGCCGACCGCATGGGCATCCGCCTGCTGGGCGCGACGTTGCACTATCAGGGCGCGGCGATGATTTCCGAAGGGATTCCGCTCGGTGCGGTGCAAGTGCCACCGGACGGACAGCCGATTGTGTTGCTCAATGATCGCCAGACGATTGGCGGGTATCCGCGCCTGGGCGCGTTGACGCCGCTGGCACTGGCGCGATTGGCGCAGTGTCTGCCGGGAACGAAAGTGAGATTGAGGCCGGTGGTGCAGGACGCCGCGCACCGCGAGCATGTCGAGTATTTGCAGCGCTTTAAAGATCGCTAAAAGCTTCGCGAGCAGGCTCGCTCCCACAGGTAAAAGCATTCCAATGTGGGAGCGAGCCTGCTCGCGAAGGCGTTCGTCGGGTTAACGATTATTTGGAGAGAAACCGCATCCCTTCCTCAAGCCCACGCAACGTCAACGGATACATCTGATCCTCGATCAGATCGCGGACGATGCTGGTCGATGAGGTATAGCCCCACGTGTCCTTCGGATACGGGTTGATCCAGATAAGCTTTTTGTATTTCTCCATGAAGCGCTGCATCCACACGTAACCCGGCTCTTCGTTCCAGTGCTCGACGCTGCCACCGGCCTGGGTGATTTCGTACGGCGCCATCGCGGCGTCACCGATGAAGATCACTTTGTAGTCGGCGCCGTATTTGTGCAGCAGATCCTGGGTCGAAGTGCGCTCGGAAGTGCGGCGCATGTTGTTCTTCCACACTGATTCATAAATGAAGTTGTGGAAGTAGAAATACTCCAGATGTTTGAACTCGGTCTTGCAGGCCGAAAACAATTCCTCGCAGATCTTCACGTGCGCGTCCATCGAGCCGCCGATGTCGAACAACAGCAGCAGCTTCACCGTGTTGCGCCGTTCCGGGCGCATCTGGATGTTCAGCAGGCCGGCATCCTTGGCGGTGTGGTCGATGGTGCCGTCGATGTCGAGTTCTTCCGCCGCACCCTGGCGAGCGAACTTGCGCAGACGGCGCAGAGCGACCTTGATGTTGCGCGTGCCCAGTTCCACCGAATCGTCGAGGTTCTTGTATTCGCGCTGATCCCAGACCTTGACCGCTTTGCCCTGACGCTTGCCAGCATCGCCAACGCGAATGCCTTCCGGGTTGAAACCGCCGGAACCGAACGGGCTGGTGCCGCCGGTGCCGATCCATTTGTTGCCGCCGGCGTGACGTTCCTTCTGTTCTTCCAGGCGCTTCTTGAACTCTTCAATCAGCTTGTCCAGCCCGCCAAGGGACTGGATCTGTGCGCGTTCTTCGTCGCTCAGTGAGCGCTCGAATTCCTTGCGCAGCCAGTCTTCGGGAATCAGCGCCTGCAAGTGATCGTCGAGCTTTTCCAGGCCATTGAAGTAGGCGCCGAACGCCCGGTCGAACTTGTCGAAATGGCGTTCGTCCTTCACCAGAATCGCCCGCGACAAGTAATAGAACTCGTCCATGTCGGCGAAGGTCACGCGCTGTTTCAGCGCGTTGATCAGGTCGAGCAGCTCGCGCACCGACACCGGCACTTTGGCTGCGCGCATTTCGTTGAACAGGTTGAGCAACATGGCAGCAGCCTCTTAACGGGTGCCGCGCCGGCTCATGAATGCCAGACGTTCAAGCAGTTGCACGTCCTGTTCGTTCTTCACCAGTGCGCCTGCCAGCGGCGGGATGGCTTTGGTCGGATCGCGCTCGCGCAGCACGGCTTCGCCGATGTTGTCGGCCATCAGCAGTTTCAGCCAGTCGACCAGCTCGGACGTCGAAGGCTTCTTCTTCAGGCCTGGTACCTTGCGCACGTCGAAGAACACGTCGAGCGCTTCGCTGACCAGATCCTTTTTGATGTCCGGATAGTGAACGTCGACGATTTTCTGCAGGGTGCTGCGGTCGGGGAAGGCGATGTAATGGAAGAAGCAGCGGCGCAGGAATGCGTCCGGCAGCTCTTTCTCGTTGTTGGAGGTAATGATGATGATCGGGCGCTTCTTGGCCTTGATGGTCTCGTCGATCTCGTAAACGTAGAACTCCATCTTGTCGAGTTCTTGCAACAGGTCGTTGGGGAACTCGATGTCGGCCTTGTCGATTTCGTCGATCAGCAGAATCACCCGCTCCTCGGACTCGAAGGCTTCCCAAAGCTTGCCTTTCTTCAGGTAGTTGCGCACGTCGTGGACTTTTTCATTGCCCAGCTGCGAGTCGCGCAAACGGCTGACCGCGTCGTACTCGTACAGACCCTGATGGGCCTTGGTGGTGGATTTGATGTGCCAGGTGATCAGCTTGGCACCGAACGACTCGGCCAGTTGCTCGGCGAGCATGGTCTTGCCGGTGCCCGGTTCACCCTTGACCAGCAGCGGCCGCTCCAGGGTGATGGCGGCGTTGACCGCCAGCTTCAGGTCATCGGTGGCGACGTAGGCCTGGGTGCCTTCGAACTTCATCTGCAAATCCTCGAACGGTAACGCTGACCTTACGGGCAGGGCGGGGCGAAATAATCGGATGCCCGACTATAACGCGCACGCCGGTCGACTGTGAACGCAGACGGCTTATTCAGTCTCTGAATGGGGCGTCACATGTTGACTCAGTCTCGGCGGGTGGCCAGTATTCCGGTATCGCCGATTTGGCGATAGCCTTTCTTACTTGGTTAGTAAAAGGCAGAAAATCGATGTTACCCATGAAACGGCCGCGTCTGCGATCTGCGCACGTCCTGTCGGATTTCAGGTTGGCGCTGACATTTATCAATGGTCAGGAACTGACAGTTGATTTGGGGATGGATATTCATACTTATCCAGGTCTGCGGCCACTGCTTGATCGCGAAGTCTTTGCGACTGCCGCAGTCGGGGACGAGGGTTGGATCGTTGAATGGGTTGAACCTGACGTACAGATCGGTGCAGACACCTTGTACATGGATGCGCTAGCGCAAAATGCCCAGGATGAGAACACGCGCATTTTTATCGATTGGCGCGCCCGTACCGGACTTTCTCTCAGTGAGGCGGCCGAGGCGCTGGGTGTGAGCGCTCGTAGCATCAGCCGTTACAGCAACGGGCGTGAGGCAGTGCCACGTTCTTTGGCGTTGGCCTGTCTGGGCTGGGATTCGCTGCAACAGCGTTCATCGATAGCGGCCGAAGACACAGGTCGATATGTCGTCAACCGCAAAACTTAACCCTCATCCGGCTTCGGCCGCTCATATCGCGCATTGAAAGCCTGGATGAACCCATTGCGCAAAATCTGCAAAAACGCTTCGAACGCGTTGACATCCTGCTGGTGAACATTGCCGCTGAGCTGGACCCGGGTGGCGAACTGGTTTTTGTTCTGGTTCTTCAGTACCGTCTCGGTGCCGCCGACCAGCGCTTCCCAGATCGAGCGGAACAGGCCTTTGTTTTTGTTCTCGACGTCCTGTTGCCAGTTGAATACGTCGACATCGCGCAGCAGAGGTTTGATGTAGCCAGTGAGCCGGGCTTTCTCTGCCTTGGCTTCGATAACCACATCGCCGTGGCCGGCGTTGAAATCGAATTTGCCGTAGGCGGCGGCGAAGTCGTTCATGCGTTTGAGCTCGATGTCGCGGGCGCGCAGACGGAATTCGAAGTCTTCGAAGTTGCTCAGTGGATCGAAGGTGGCGGTGGTTTCCAGTGGCGCGTGGCCCAGCAGGAGCGCCTTGCCTTCGAAGCGGGCGTCGCGTTTGCCTTCCTTGTCGACCACGTTGGTCAGGTTATAGATGCTGGCGTTGACGTTGCTGGCATTCATGTTTACCGGCGGCTTGGAATTGAAGTTGCGGAACGTGATACGGCCGTCGTTGATCTGCACCTCATCAAGGGTGATCGGCAGCAGCTTGCCCAGTTGTTCTCGCCAGTCGGTGCCCTGACCGGTCTGCGAGTTCTGTTTGTTGGCGCCCCCGTCGACAAAGTTGATTTCGGGGTGGAGGAACTGCACCTGCGCGACTACGGCATGGTCGTACCACAGCGAATGCCAGCTCACTGACAGGTCGATCAACGGTGCATCGACGAACGGCACCGGCACCTTGCCGTCGACCTTGACGATTTTCAGGCCGTTGATTTTGTACGCGCCGCGCCACAGCGCGAGGTCGACGTCGGTGATCTGGCCACGGTAATCGCCCATGTCAGCGAGCTTGTCATTGAGGTAGTCGCGTACCAGATAGGGCAGGGCAAAGTGCAGGGCGACCAGCAGCACCACGACACCTGCCAGGGTCCAGAGCGGCCAGCTGTAACGACGCTTCATGAGAGTGTTCCTTGAACAGTTCCTTGATGAGGGTTCCATGAGGTTCAAAGCGATTGACTGCGCGCGTTCGCAGACGTTCGACCCGACTGGACTGTGATCGGCAACAGGCTTACCTTGAAAGGCTGAATTCAACGCTGCATAAGGACCCAGCCATGAGCCGTATCTACGCTGACAACGCCCATTCCATCGGTAATACGCCGCTGGTCCAGATCAACCGCATCGCGCCGCGTGGGGTCACGATCCTGGCCAAGATCGAAGGTCGCAATCCCGGTTACTCGGTCAAATGCCGAATCGGCGCCAACATGATCTGGGACGCCGAAAGCAGCGGCAAACTCAAGCCGGGCATGACTATCGTCGAGCCCACCTCCGGTAATACCGGCATCGGTCTGGCCTTTGTCGCCGCCGCGCGTGGCTACAAGTTGATGCTGACCATGCCGGCGTCGATGAGCATCGAGCGCCGCAAGGTCCTCAAGGCCTTGGGCGCGGAACTGGTGTTGACCGAGCCGACCAAGGGCATGAAAGGCGCCATTGAAAAGGCCGCGGAAATCGTCGCCAGCGATACCGACAAATATTTCATGCCAGCGCAATTCGATAACCCGGCCAATCCGGCGATTCATGAAAAGACCACCGGCCCGGAAATCTGGAACGACACCGACGGTGCCGTCGACGTGCTGGTGGCTGGCGTCGGTACCGGCGGAACCATTACCGGCGTCTCGCGGTATATCAAGAATACCGCCGGCAAACCGATTCTGTCGGTGGCGGTGGAGCCGGCGTCTTCGCCAGTGATCACGCAAGCGTTGGCCGGTGCCGAGATCAAGCCCAGCCCGCACAAGATTCAGGGCATCGGTGCCGGTTTTGTGCCGAAGAACCTTGATCTGTCGATGGTCGACCGCGTCGAGCAGGTGACTGACGAAGAGTCCAAGGCCATGGCTTTGCGGCTGATGCAGGAGGAGGGGATTCTGTGCGGCATTTCCTGCGGTGCGGCCATGGCAGTGGCCGTGCGTCTGGCGGAAAAACCGGAGATGCAGGGCAAAACCATCGTCGTGGTGCTGCCGGATTCGGGCGAGCGTTATCTGTCGAGCATGTTGTTCAGTGACCTGTTCACCGAGCAGGAGAATCAGCAGTAATCCTCTTGATTCAGATCAGGCGGGGTTCAGGTGCTGGATGTTAATAAAGGCTTTGTTGCGCAATGCTTAACACTGAATCTTGTGGCAGGCGGGTTTTTCCCGGAGCCGGGAGTGTTTATCATGGCCGGCTGCCATGCCGGTTAAAGGGCATTGCGCAGCGTTGTCTTTATTCAAGGAGTCGTTGATGACCGTTTCGTTTGCCGCCAAGGCGTTTGTGCTGTTGCTGTTTCTGGGCAGCACGCTCTATGTGCATTTGCGCGGCAAGGCGCGTTTGCCGGTATTGCGCCAGTTCGTCAACCACTCGGCGTTGTTCGCCCCGTACAACGCTTTGATGTACCTGTTTTCCGCAGTGCCTTCCAGACCGTATCTGGATCGCAGCAAATTTCCCGAGCTGGATGTACTGCGCGACAACTGGGAAACCATCCGCGACGAAGCCATGCATCTGTTTGACGAGGGCTATATTCGCGCTGCCGAGAAGAACAACGACGCCGGTTTCGGTTCGTTCTTCAAGAAGGGCTGGAAGCGTTTTTATCTGAAGTGGTACGACAAACCCCTGCCATCGGCCGAAGCGCTGTGCCCGAAAACCGTGGCGCTGGTCAGTGCCATTCCCAACGTCAAGGGGGCGATGTTCGCGCTGCTCCCGGGCGGCAGTCATCTCAACCCGCACCGCGACCCGTTCGCCGGCTCTCTGCGTTATCACCTCGGCCTGTCGACTCCCAATTCCGACGATTGCCGGATCTTCGTCGACGGTCAGGTCTACGCCTGGCGCGACGGCGATGACGTGATGTTCGACGAGACCTACGTGCACTGGGTCAAGAATGAAACCGATCAGACTCGGGTCATTTTGTTTTGCGACATCGAACGCCCGCTGAGCAACCGCCTGATGACCCGCATCAACCGATTCATCAGCGGCTGGCTCGGCCGCGCCACCGCGCCGCAGAATCTCGACGACGAACGCGTCGGTGGCATCAACCAGGCTTATGCCTGGAGCAAGCGTTTCAGCGACCGTTTCAGCGGCATGGTCAAACAGTGGAAACGCCGTCATCCCAAGGCCTACCGCGTACTGCGTCCGGTGCTGGCGGTGCTGGTGCTGACATTGTTGGGGTATTGGTTGTTTGGTTGACGCGGAATCAGCCATTGAAAAAAAACCGCTCTTCTGGAGCGGTTTTTTTGATGGGTCATGGACGGCCGGCGAGCAGGCTGGGCTCGTTCACGTCGGTTCCGGTTTCAAGAACTTGCAGAAAACGGCGCTGATTCGCGGATAATTCCAGTCGTTCAAGCTTTTCTGGCGGCTCGCGCAACTCCTTCTTGCTGGGGGATTTTCTTACGACTTTGCGCATACTCTCTCCCTCGCTGGTCAATAATTGAGCAGATGTCACGATACTTCACTCTCCACTGCTAGAACAAGGCGACCTTGCACATCAAAGGTAAAGCCGAGTTGTCGATAAACCGGAATGGCTCCCGGCATAGGTTCCTGAACTTCGATGATGCGGCTGCCAATGGTTCGGGCGAATTCATCGATGGCGAGCAATGCCAAAGCGGCGATACGGTTTTTTAGCGGGTGAATCTTTCCGGGTTTGCCCTCCAGCCGGACGATACGAATCCGGTGGCGGCTATTGTTGGGATTTGCGAAGCACAGCCCGCAGAGCTCTTGTTCAAACCAGATTGCTATATCCAGAGATAAAGGTTCTCGGGTTTTCCAGATAATGACGTCCTCCCACGAGAAAACCGGTTCTTCCCAAGCTCCATAAGCCGCCAGTGCTTGAGCATCGATAGGTTCGAAGCGGACTTTCGACATATCCGCTCCCGAAATGGATCGCATCTGCGCAGTCGCAAGATCCGCGCGCTTCCTCGCCTCCGACCGATAAACCTGATACCGCAAATACGTCCGTTCCCTTGGCATATGATCTCTTGCATTCCATGTCTCCTGACAATCCGTTGCCACGCCAAGCACCCTAACCACCCGGCGCCAAACTGTCGCTACCGGCCCTTCGCCCAAGTCATTGCAATCTGTGTCCCGGGCTGGTTATAGTCAGCCCGCGTGCGCCGCCTGGCTCGCGCTTTCATCTCTCCAATAAAGATCTGCATTCATGCCTGCATCTCTCATCAACGCGGTAGTCGGTTCAGCGGTCAACGCTGGCGTTGTGCCGTGCGGGAATCAGCAGCCTGTGCAGATCAGTCATTACCCTCCACCTGTCAGTAGCACGCCGGTGTGCGCAGTCGTATCGCCGCCGGGCGTTGGTGTCCGGGGCTGATCGGCAGTTGCTGCTGACCCCTGCGCCCGCCAGAAAAACCTACTGACTTTCAGCTTCGGCTGAGTTGGCTTCTTGCCTGACTACAGGTGGTATTCATGTTTGTCCTTTCGAAACAATCCGCGCTCGCGGCGGCGTCCACGAGCCTGTTCGTTCTGCTGTGGAGCAGCGGGGCGATTTTCTCCAAATGGGGTCTGGCCCATGCTTCGCCCTTTGCCTTCCTGCTGATTCGCTTCGCCATCGCCCTGTGCGGGTTGATGTTGCTGGCACCGCTGCTCAAGTTGAAGCTGCCCAAGGGCGGGCGGCCGATGTTGTTTGCGATTGCCACAGGTGTGGTGTTGTTGGGGGCGTATCAGATTTTCTATTTGCTAGCGCTCAACACCAAAGTCACCCCCGGTGTGATGGCTACCATCATGGGCGTGCAGCCGATTCTCACCGTGGTCTTGATGGAGCGGCAGCGCTCGGCCAGCCGCCTGTTCGGCCTGACGCTGGGGCTGGCCGGGCTGATCATGGTGGTCTATCAGGGTATCGGTCTGGCCGGGATGTCCTGGGCTGGCATGTTGTTCGGTTTGCTGGCGCTGGCGAGCATGACGCTTGGCTCGATCATGCAAAAACGCATCACCGAAAATCCGCTCGGTACGCTGCCAGTGCAGTACCTGGCCGGGCTGTTGCTGTGCGCGGTGTTTGTACCGTTCCAGCCGTTTCACTACGAACACAGCGCAGGCTTCATTGTCCCGGTGTTGTGGATGGGCCTGGTAGTGTCGGTGCTGGCGACGCTGTTGCTGTATCGGCTGATCGCGCGGGGCAATCTGGTGAACGTCACCAGCCTGTTCTATCTGGTGCCGGCGGTGACGGCGGTGATGGATTACCTGATTTTTGGCAATCGTCTGGCGGCGTTGAGTGTGCTGGGGATGCTGTTGATCGTTGTTGGGTTGGCTTTTGTGTTCCGTAAGACCGGATAGCCGATAGGCAGTTGGCTTTCGCGAGCAGGCTCGCTCCCACATTGGAATGTATTCTTGTGTGGGAGCGAGCCTGCTCGCGAATAGCTGCCGCAAAAAAATTTAACGGACTGACACCTCTGCAGGCTTCACCACCGCCGGCTTCAACACCAGCCACAACGCCGCCGCAATCAGCACCCCGCCATAAATGTGCGCCATCGACAACGGCTCATCCAGCAACAGCGCTCCCCACAACACGCCGAACGGCGGGATCATGAAGGTCACGGTCATGGATTTGACCGGGCCGATCGAGCTGAGCAGGCGGAAATAGATGATGTAAGCGAACGCCGTGCAGCCCAGGCCCAGGCCGAGCAGCGACAGCCAGACATGCCAGCCGCCCCAACTGCCCGGCGGCGCAGTGATGGTGCTGTAGGCGAACAGCGGCAGCAAAAACAACGTCGCCCCGAGCATGCTGCCCAATGCCGACAAACGGCTGTCCAGCCCACCGGCCTGATCCAGCCAGCGCCGCGCAAGAAATCCGGCAAAACCGTAGCAAGTGGTCGCCAGCAGGCAAGCGACCGCGCCCATTAGCAGTTGCAGATCGAAGGCCACGGGGCCAGCGCGCGTCAGCACGCCGACGCCGAACAGGCCGAGGAACACGCCGCTCAGCTTGGCCGCCGTGAGTTTTTCACTGAAGAACAGTCCGCCAATCAGCACGCCCATCAGCGGCGTGGTGGCATTGAAAATCGCCGAGTAGCCGGCCGGCAATACTTGCGCCGCCACCGAATACAGCGTCGCCGGAATTCCCGAATTGATCACGCCCAGCAGCATCACGGTTTTCAGCTTGCCCTTGAAATCCCAGCTGATGCGCATCAGCCCAAGGATCACCAGCAATCCGACAGCCGCAATCGACACGCGGAAGAAGCCGGTCGGGATCGTGCCGATCACCGGCGCAATGATGCGCATGAACAGAAAACTCGCGCCCCAGATAGCGGCCAGCGACAACATACGGAAAATATCGACAGGGCTCACGGCGGGCTCCTTGCTTGATCGGGACGAGAGTGTTGCCGAGCGTCCGGATCATGGCAACCGCTATTCGGGCTTTTAATTTTGCCTGCCGATGCATCGGCCCGGGAAAGCGCATCAACGGTCAGCCCTGTATCGGTTTTGGCAGAAATTGCGCTTTTCCTGCGAGCGCTTCCGTGACTAAGCTCAGACCAACCGAATTCCCGCTGAGGTTTCCTCTATGTCGCAGCAATGGCCAGCCACCGAGATCGCCCGGATGATCCTCGCCGGCTTCGACGATTACCGCGAGCATTTCCGTCGCATCACCGATGGCGCGCGGGAGCGCTTCGAACAGGCGCGCTGGCAGGAAGCCCAGGCCGCGTCGGCGGCGCGGATCAGTCTGTATGAGGAAAAGGTCGGCGAAACCGTTGCTCGCCTGCGCGAGTATTTCGACGAAGAAGCGCTGATGAACGTCAGCTGCTGGCCGCTGGTGAAAAGCGCCTATATCAGTGTTATCGATCTGCGCTTCGACGATGAGCTTTCCGAGACCTGGTACAACTCGATTTTCTGCGGGTTGTTCAGCCACGATCTGATCAGCGACGGCTGCATGTTCATCCACACCACACGCCCGAGCCTGCGTCGAGCCCGCGCCGCGCAAACCCGCACGTATAAGCCGCAGGGCCAGTTGTCCGCCATGCTCGCGAGCATTTTTGCCGATTTCCGCTTCAGCGAGGATTACGCCGATCTGCCCGGCGACTTGTTGCGGCTCGAAGCGCAGTTGCGCGAAAACCTGCCGGACTGGGTGTGCAAGGACCCGGAACTGAGCGTCGAGCTGTTTTCCTCGGTGCTTTACCGCAACAAGGGCGCCTATCTGGTCGGGCGCATCTACACCCGCGACGAGCAATGGCCGCTGGTGATTCCGCTGCTGCACCGCGAAGGTCGCGGCATTCAGATCGACGCGTTGATTACCGACGAAGCCGATGTGTCGATCATCTTCTCGTTTACCCGCTCCTATTTCATGGTCGATGTGCCGGTGCCTGCGGAGTTCATCGGTTTTCTGCGACGTATCCTGCCGGGCAAGCACATCGCCGAGCTGTACACCTCGATCGGCTTCTACAAGCACGGCAAATCCGAGTTCTACCGCGCCCTGATCAATCATCTGGCCAACACTGACGACCAGTTCATCATGGCCCCGGGCGTGCGCGGCATGGTCATGAGCGTGTTCACCCTGCCGGGTTTCAACACTGTGTTCAAAATCATCAAGGACCGTTTCTCTCCGTCGAAAAACGTCGACCGCGCCACGGTGATCGAAAAGTATCGGCTGGTGAAGAGCGTCGATCGGGTCGGGCGCATGGCCGATACCCAGGAGTTTGCCGACTTCCGTTTTCCGCTGAGCAAGTTCGATCCGGCGTGCCTCGAGGAACTGCTTGAAGTGGCGCCGTCGACAGTTTCGGTCGAAGGCGAAACCGTGCTGATCCGCCACTGCTGGACGGAGCGGCGGATGACTCCGCTCAACCTGTATCTGGAAAACGCCAACGAGGCGCAGGTGCGCGAGGCGCTGGAGGATTACGGCCTGGCGATCAAGCAGCTGGCGGCGGCAAATATTTTTCCCGGCGACATGCTGCTGAAAAACTTCGGCGTCACTCGACACGGCCGGGTGGTGTTCTACGACTACGACGAAATCTGCTTCCTGACTGAAGCCAACTTCCGCCACATCCCGGCACCGCGTACGCCCGAGGATGAAATGGCCTCCGAGCCGTGGTACTCGATCGGCCCGCTGGATGTGTTTCCCGAGGAGTTTCCGCCGTTTCTGTTTGCCGATTCAGGACAGCGCAAGTTGTTCGATCAGTTGCATGGCGAGCTGTATGACGCCGATTACTGGAAGAGTTTGCAGGAGGCGATTCGGGCGGGGAAGGTCATCGACGTCTTTCCTTATCGGCGTAAAGGCCTCGACAACGAGTAGCTCTTTTAGAAGCCCCTCACCCCAGCCCTCTCCCGGAGGGAGAGGGGGCCGACCGAGGTGTCTGGGGTCAAACGCCGACCTGAAAGATTTTGGCGATTATGGATTCGGTAAAGCAATTTCAGGTCGGTGAATATTTTCAGCATCCCCCAATCGGTCCCCTCTCCCTCCGGGAGAGGGCTAGGGTGAGGGCCGCAATCCCCCTGATACGCCACAAATCCGCCAAATCTGCGACAATCCGCCCCCTGCACATATAGACGACCGAATTGCCTAACCGATGACCGACGAATCGCCCTCCATCGACAAACTGCTGAAAAACCTCGATCACGCCATGCTCGCCGACCGTCACCGGCTGCGGCGGCAGTTGCTTGAGCTGCGCAAGAAACCCGACGAGGCCAAGCTGGCCCAGTGGGTGGCGCGGATGCAGGCGTCCTGTGATCAGGTGCTGGCGCGCCGCGCGAGCCTGCCGGTGATTCGTTACGACGACAGTCTGCCGATCGCGGCCAAGCGCGACGAGATCAAGAAGGCCCTGGAGCAACATCAGGTGCTGATCATCGCCGGCGAAACCGGCTCGGGTAAAACCACCCAGTTGCCGAAAATCTGTCTGGAGATCGGGCGCGGCCAGCACGGTCTGATCGGCCATACACAGCCGCGTCGGATCGCCGCGCGCAGCGTCGCCAGCCGCGTCGCCGAAGAACTCGGCACGCCGCTCGGTGCACTGGTCGGCTATCAGGTGCGTTTCGAAGATCAGAGCGACGCCAACACTTTGATCAAACTGATGACCGACGGCATTCTGCTGGCGGAAACCCAGAACGACCGTTACCTCGAACGCTACGACACGATCATCGTCGACGAAGCCCACGAACGCAGTCTCAACATCGATTTCCTCCTCGGCTACCTGAAAACCCTGCTGCCACGCCGTCCGGATCTGAAGGTCATCATCACCTCGGCGACCATCGATCTGGAGCGCTTCTCCAAGCATTTCGATGACGCGCCGATTGTTGAAGTGTCCGGTCGCACGTTCCCGGTGGACACCTGGTATCGCCCGCTGACCCTGGAGCAGGACGAAGAGGGCAACCGGGTCGAGGATGACCTCACCGTCGATCAGGCGATTCTCGCCACCCTCGACGAAATCGCTGCCTACGAGCGCAGCGAACGCCGCAGTCCGGGTGACGTGCTGGTGTTCCTGCCCGGTGAGCGGGAGATTCGCGATGCTGCCGACATGCTGCGCAAGGCCCAGCTCAAGCACACTGAAATCCTGCCGCTGTACGCGCGCCTGTCGCCGGCCGAACAGCAGCGGATCTTCCAGTCGCACCCGGGCCGCCGCGTGGTGCTGGCGACCAACGTCGCCGAAACCTCGCTGACCGTACCAGGCATTCGCTATGTGATTGACAGCGGCACCGCGCGCATCAGCCGCTACAGCTACCGCGCCAAGGTGCAGCGCTTGCCGATCGAAGCGATTTCCCAGGCCAGCGCCAATCAGCGTAAAGGTCGTTGCGGCCGGGTCGAGCCGGGTATCTGCGTGCGTTTGTACAGCGAAGAGGACTTCCTTGGGCGCCCGGAATTTACCGATCCGGAGATTCTGCGCACCAACCTCGCCGCGGTTATCTTGCAGATGCTCCATCTGCGCCTCGGTGAAATCACCGCGTTCCCGTTTATCGAGCCGCCGGACGGCAAAGCGATCAGCGACGGTTTCAACTTGCTGCAAGAACTTTCGGCAGTCGATCGCAACAGCCAGCTGACGCCGCTCGGTCGCCAGTTGGCGCGCTTGCCGGTCGACCCGCGCATGGGCCGCATGCTCCTGGAAGCGGCCAAGCTCGGCAGTCTGCAGGAAGTGCTGATCGTCGCCAGCGCCATGTCGATTCAGGACCCGCGCGAGCGTCCGCCGGAGCGTCAGCAAGCGGCGGATCAGGCCCACGCGCAATGGAAGGATCCGGATTCCGACTTCGCCGGGCTGGTCAATCTGTGGCGTGGTTTCGAAGAGCAGCGCCAGGCGCTGACCGCCAATCCGCTGCGCAACTGGTGCCGGAAGAATTTCCTCAACTACCTGCGCTTGCGCGAGTGGCGTGATTCCCATCGTCAGTTGAGCTTGATCTGCCGCGACATGCAGCTGAGCCTGAACAAAGAGCCGGCGGATTATCCGAAGCTGCACAAAGCGGTACTGGTCGGATTGCTCAGCCAGATCGGCCAAAAAACCGAAGACGGCGATTACCTCGGGGCGCGGCAGCGGCGCTTCTGGATTCATCCGTCGTCAGGTATCGGCAAAAAGCGTCCGCAGTGGCTGATGACCGCCGAACTGGTGGAAACCACCAAGCTTTATGCGCGCATGGTCGCCAAGATCGACGCCGACTGGATCGAGCCGCTGGCAGGGCACCTGATCAAGAAAAACCACTTCGAACCGCACTGGGAAAAGAAGCGCGGCCAGGTCGTCGCCTACGAGCAGATCACCCTGTTCGGCCTGATCGTCGTCGGTCGCCGCCCGGTGCATTACGGCCCGGTCGATCCGGTGGTATCCCGTGAGCTGTTTATCCGCGAAGGCCTGGTGCGCGGCGAGATTCAGTCGCGGGCCAAATGCCTGAGCGCCAATCAGAAACTGCTCGAGCAGCTCGACGAACTGGAAGCCAAGGCTCGCCGTCGCGACATTCTCGCCGACGAAGAAACTCTGTACGCCTTCTACGATGCGCGTCTGCCGGCGGAGATCCACCAGACCGCGACCTTCGACAGTTGGTACAAGGTCAACAGCCAGAAAGATCCGCAGCTGTTAGTCATGCGCGAAGAAGACGTGCTGGCCCGCGAGGCCAGCGAAGTCACCGCCCGTGATTACCCGGACACATTGCACATCGGCGATCTGGAACTGGCGCTGACTTACCATTTTGAACCCAATCACCCGCGCGATGGCGTGACCTTGCGCGTGCCGGCGCCGCTGCTGCCGATGCTGCCACCGGAGCGTCTGGAATGGCTGGTGCCGGGCCTGATCGAGGCCAAGTGCATTGCCCTGGTGCGCAACCTGCCGAAAGCCCTGCGCAAGAACTTCGTGCCGGTGCCGGACTTTATCAAGGCGGCGTTGCAGCGCATGACCTTCGCCGAAGGTTCGCTGCCGCAAGCGCTCGGTCGCGAGCTGCTGCGCATGACCGGCGCACGGGTCAGTGATGAGGCATGGGCGGAAGCGGCGCAACAGGTTGAAAGTCATCTGCGCATGAACCTGGAAATCGTCGATGGTCAGGGCAAGTTCCTTGGCGAAGGTCGCGATCTGGCTGAGCTGACCGCGCGCTTTGCCGAAGCCAGCCAGGCCGCGCTGGCGGTGCCGCAGAGTGCGAAAAGCCAGCAGCCGGTGGAGGCGAAAGTCTTCGCGCCGGTGGCGGAAAAGACTCAGCAGAAGATCGCCGGGCTGTCGATGACGGTGTACCCGGCGCTGGTGGAAGAGGGCGGCACGGTCAAGGAAGGGCGCTTCTCTACGCCGGCCGAGGCCGAGTTCCAGCATCGTCGAGCCTTGCAGCGTTTGTTGATGCAGCAACTGGCTGAGCCGGCGAAATTTCTCCGTGGCAAGTTGCCGGGGCAGACTGAACTGGGCTTGCTGTATCGCGAACTGGGCCGGGTTGATGCGCTGGTCGAAGACATTCTGCTGGCCAGCCTCGACAGCTGCATTCTCGAGGGCGAAGACCCGTTGCCCCGAGATGGCGCCGGGTTGGCGGCACTGGCCGAGCGCAAGCGCGGCAACTGGACCGAGCACGCCGAACGTGTGGCGCGCTTGACTCTGGAAATCCTCAAGATCTGGCACGGTCTGCAAAAGCGCTTCAAGGGCAAGATCGATCTGGCGCAAGCGGTGGCGTTGAACGACATCAAGCAGCAGATCGGCAATCTGGTCTATCCGGGCTTCGTCCGTGAAACGCCTATGCAGTGGCTCAAGGAGTTGCCGCGTTACCTGAAAGCGGTCGAACAGCGATTCGAGAAACTCGGCGCACAGGTGCAGAAGGATCGCGTCTGGAGCGGCGAACTCGCGGGCCTGTGGGCGCAATACCAGGCCCGCGCTGCCAAGCACGCGCAAGAAGGCAAGCGCGATCCGCAGCTGGAGTTGTACCGCTGGTGGCTGGAGGAATACCGCGTGTCGCTGTTCGCTCAGCAGTTGGGCACCAAGGTCCCGATCTCCGACAAACGCCTGAGCAAGCAGTGGAGTCAGGTCGAGCCCTGATCCTGAAAGCTACGCAGTTCCCTGTGGGAGCGAGCCTGCTCGCGAAAGCGCCGTGTCAGACACCCTTTGCGTGACTGACACACTGCCTTCGCGAGCAGGCTCGCTCCCACATTGGGAATGGTGGGATGTCGGGAATGGCGCCAAAACCTCGGGTTTATGGCAAACTTCGCCACCATAACCCGCCGTTTCGCGTGCCAGAGCCTTCGGCCGTGTCGCGCCGCGGAATAAACGATGCCAGGTTTGCGTCCCCCGGATGGGAATAGACCCTTTGCGTGTTGGTACGACGGTTCCAGCACTTTCTGCCTGAACAGATTAGAGAAACGACCATGCATAACGTCGTCATCAGCGGCACCGGCCTGTACACACCGGCCAACAGCATCTCCAACGAAGAGCTGGTGCAGTCTTTCAATACCTACGTCGCCCAGTTCAACGCCGATCACGCCGAGGCCATTGCCAGCGGTGAAGTCCAGGCCCTGACCGAATCCAGTGCCGCGTTCATCGAAAAAGCCTCGGGCATCAAGAGCCGCTTCGTCATGGACAAGGACGGCATCCTTGATCCGCAACGCATGGCCCCGCGCCTGCCGGAACGTTCCAACGACGAATGGTCGGTGCTCTGCCAGATGGCCGTTGGCGCTGCCGAACAAGCCTTGCAACGTGCCGGCAAAACCGCTGCCGACATCGACGGCGTGATCGTTGCCTGCTCCAACCTGCAACGTGCCTACCCGGCGATCGCCATCGAAGTCCAGGAAGCATTGGGCATCGAAGGTTTCGGCTTCGACATGAACGTCGCCTGTTCTTCGGCCACCTTCGGCATCCAGGCCGCCGCCAACAGCGTGCAACTGGGCCAGGCGCGGGCGATCCTGATGGTCAATCCGGAAGTCTGCACCGGGCATCTGAACTTCCGTGATCGCGACAGCCATTTCATCTTCGGCGATGCCGCGACAGCGGTAATCATCGAGCGCGCGGATCTGGCGACGTCGCCGTACCAGTTCGACGTAGTCAGCACCAAACTGCTGACCAAGTTCTCCAACAATATCCGCAACAACTTCGGCTTCCTCAACCGTGCGGCAGAAGAAGGCATCGGCGCCCGCGACAAGCTGTTCGTGCAGGAAGGCCGCAAGGTGTTCAAGGATGTCTGCCCGATGGTTGCCGAGCTGATCGGCGAGCACCTGGAAGAAAACCAGCTCAACGTCGGCGACGTGAAGCGTTTCTGGCTGCACCAGGCCAACCTGAGCATGAACCACCTGATCGTGCGCAAGCTGCTTGGCCGCGAAGCCACCGAAGAAGAAGCGCCAGTGATTCTCGACAGCTACGCCAACACCAGCTCGGCCGGTTCGGTCATTGCCTTCCACAAATATCAGGATGACCTGGCTTCGGGTTCGCTGGCGGTACTCAGTTCGTTCGGCGCCGGTTACTCGATTGGTAGCGTGTTGCTGCGCAAACGCTGAAACAGGTTAATTTCCCCTTAATCGCGTCGATCTTTCCTACATTCGAAGCGGCTGAAACGCTGTAATTTTTCGGACATCGCGGCAGGTGAACACCTGCCGCGTTCATTTTCGAAGTCCGGACAAGGGGATTGATGGATGGCGGCTGACGACACCCAACTGCTCACGCGCCTGCTGGCGGGAGAGCAACAGGCTTTCAAGGAACTGGTCACCACTTATCAGAGCGCCATGCGCGCGGTGGCTTACGCGATTGTCGGCCAGCGTCATGTCGAGGAAGTGGTGCAGGACGCCTGGCTGTCGGTGGTGCGCCATCTGGCCAGCTTCGAAGGCCGTTCCAGCCTCAAGACCTGGTTGCTGACCATCACCGCCAATTCCGCCAAGAGTCGCTACAAACTCAATCGCCGGGAAGTGTTGCTCGACGACCTGCCATCGCCCCACGGCACCATCGACGACGATCGGTTTTCTGCAAGTGACGGTCATTGGCTGGTCGCGCCATTTGCCTGGCACCAGGACACCCCTGAAGCGCTGCTCACTGAAACCGAGCTGCGCGAGTGTCTCGAACATACGTTGCTGAGTCTTTCCGAGTTGCAGAGCAGTGTCCTGCTGTTGCGCGAACGCCAGGGACTGGAGCTGGAAGAGATCTGTAATCTTCTGGAGATCTCGCTCTCCAATGTCCGCGTGTTGTTGCACCGGGCACGCTTGAAGGTCTTTGCGACCGTGGAACATTTTGAGGAGACAGGAGAATGTTGACCTGCAAGGAGCAAGTGGCACGATCCAGCGATTATCTCGACGGCCAACTGAGCTTTCGCGAGACGCTGATGGTGCGTCATCACCTGTTGTTCTGCCCCAACTGCCGGCGTTTCATGCGACAGATGCGCTTGATGCAGGCAACCTTGAAGGCGATGCCGGACAAACCGGACGAGAAAGTCGATGCTTTGGCTGAACGTCTGGCCGAGCAACGACGAAAAGACAACCCCCTGTAGGAGCTGCCGAGTGAACGAGGCTGCGATCTTTTGATCTTGTTTTCAGGATCAAGATCAAAAGATCGCAGCCTTCGGCAGCTCCTACAGGGGCAGCTTCAAGCTTCAAGCCTCAAGCGGCAAGTAAAGGCATTCACTCGCAGCTCTTGGCTTGCAGCTTGCAGCTTGCAGCTGTTTTCTTAGAACTTCGCTTCAGCATCCAGCTGCAGGGTGTTGGCATCTGCATCGCGCTGGCTACGGCTGGCGTAGTCGGCCTTGGTCAGGAAGTACGTGGCGCCGACGGCGAAGTTCTTGTCGATGTCGTAACCGACCTTGAACTTGTGCCCGCGCGAACCGGTGGTGCCGTTGGCGAAGTCGGAGTCGGTGAAGGCGCCGACCACGGCGTTGCGCTGCACGTCGCGATAGTTGTAGTCGAGATTGAAGCCGAAGACTTTCGACTTGGCACCGAGCAACCACGCGGTGTCCTGATCGGTCACGGCATCGTTGTTCTTCACGTACTGGCCGTAGAACGACAGCGGCATTGGCAAGCCGCCGATGTCGATCTGGCTGAAGCCTTCATACAGACGGAATTCGTTGTCCGCCGAGTTGCCGTTGACCGCCAGCGCGCACGGCGTCGAGGTACCGGTGCAGCGGCTGTCTTCGTCGTTCTGGTAGGCGTAGACACTGCCGCCGACGGTCATTTTCAGGTTATCGGTGATGTTGAAGCGGCTGCCCAACTGGCCAGCGGTCAGGCGCAGGTCGTGGCGGAATTGCACGCCGTCGCCGTCAACGTTGTCCTTGAGGTTGTAGTTACCCAGGCTGCCGAACAGCTCGGCGCTGCCGCCCAGAGGGTATTTGTAGGTGACGGCCAGGCCTTCCGGGTTGATGTCGCTGTCCCAGATCACGTCGCCCATGCTCACCCAGGGTTGCAGCATCTTGCCGCCGATCACGTGCAGGTTCTTGATCTGATCAGGGTGATAGTCGATGTAGCCAAGATCGAGCCAGATCTGCTTCTTGTCGAAGTAGTTGTCCTGGTCCTGGTTGGTCGAGCGGGCATCGTCGCCGCCGCCGGTGGCGATACGGATGCCGGCGTCGACTTGCGGATTGATCTCGGTGTAGGCGCCCAGACGGGCACGGATGCGCTGACGATCCTTGTCGCGGCCGCCGTTGTTCGGCTCGCCGTCGATCTTGATGGTTTCCTGACGGACGCGCACGTCGCCCTTGAACTGGGTCTTGGCCGCCCAGGCGAGCTTCTGGTCGAACAGGCTCTGTTCGTTGGTCTTCTTCGCGACCGCTGCCACTTGTTCGTTGGTTTCCTGCTGCGCCTGTTGGGCGATTTGCTGAGCCTTCTGATCCTTGGCCAGTTCTGTTTGCAGCTCGATGTACTGCGCCTGGGAAATCGACCCGTTGGCCTTGAGCATGTCGAGCAGTTTGGCGTCGACTGCAGCACTGGCCGGAACGCTCATGGCCAGCAACAAGCCGCCGCACAGGGCCGCTGCAGTTTTCGTGGAAGCAAGACGCATAGCAATCTCCGAAGATGAAGGGGATGGCTGAACCATCCTGGGCACAACCGGCCTGAAGGCCGGAAAACTGTGTCCGGGTTAGAACCCGGCGCTCTAAAAACAGGCGCCAGTATCGCGATGGTTTATGACAGAGCGGTGGCACAGTGATGGCAGGTTGATGACGATGCGTATCAGGCGTGAACTATCGAGTTAGAGCGCTGTCGGCCGATTGAGCGTGTGCAACCGGGTCGCGATCAGCGATACTCGCCGGGCTTTGTCGCCATGCTGTGGAGTGCCAGTGAATGCCGTTGCAACGCCTGCAAGACCTGTCAGAAATCGCCCCGGCCACTTGGGATGCGCTAGTCCCGGACAACCAGCCATTTCTGCGCCACGCCTTTCTCAGTGCGCTGGAAGACAGCGGCAGTGTCGGCCCGCATACCGGCTGGCAGCCCGAGCATTTACTGCACATCGAAGATGATCGACTGATCGCCGCACTGCCCAGTTATCGCAAGTGGCATTCCTACGGCGAGTACGTCTTCGATCACGGCTGGGCCGATGCCTGCGCCCGCGCGGGCATCGATTACTACCCCAAACTGTTGACCGCCGTGCCGTTCAGTCCGGTCAGCGGCCCGCGCCTGCTGGCGGCCAGTGCCGAAGACGGTTTTGAACTACTCAAGAGCCTGCCCGGCTATCTGGAAATCGAAGGGCTTTCCAGCGCACACATCAATTTCACCGATCCGTTCACTGATGCAGCGATGGCCGACCAAGCGGGCTGGCTGCAACGCATCGGCTGTCAATATCACTGGCAGAACCGTGATTACCGCGACTTTCAGGATTTCCTCGACGCCCTCAGCTCACGCAAGCGCAAGCAGATGCGCAAGGAACGTGAGCAGGTGGCAGGGCAGGGCTTTGACTTTCAATGGCTGGAAGGACGTGAACTGGATGAGGCGCAGTGGGATTTTGTTTACGCCTGCTATGCCAACACTTATGCGGTGCGACGTCAGGCGCCGTATCTGACGCGCGAGTTCTTCAGTCTCCTGGCCGAACGCATGCCCGAGGCGATTCGCGTGGTCTTGGCCAAACAGGGTTCACGGTCGGTGGCGATGGCCTTCAGTCTGGTGGGGGGGGACAGTTTCTACGGGCGTTATTGGGGCTGCCTGGCCGAGTTCGATCGGCTGCATTTCGAGACGTGTTTTTATCAAGGCATGGATTACGCGATTGCCCACGGCATCCAGCGTTTCGACGCCGGAGCGCAGGGCGAGCACAAGTTGATTCGCGGCTTTGAACCGGTGATTACCCATTCCTGGCACTACCTGCGCCACCCGGGGCTGAAAGCGGCGGTGAAGGATTTCCTCCTGCAAGAGCGTGCCGGCGTTTTGGCCTACGCCGAAGAAGCCCGGACCGCGTTGCCCTATCGCCAGACCTAGATCCAGATCCCCTGTGGGAGTGAGCCTGCTCGCGAAAGCGTCGGGTCAGTCGACGAATTTGTCGCTGATCCACCGCATTCGCGAGCAGGCTCGCTCCCACAGTTTTTTTGCTGGACCACCAGGCCTCAATCGATGCCGACAAACCCTCCGGTCTGGTGCGCCCACAACCGCGCATACAAACCGCGATGCGCAAGCAGTTCGGCGTGGGTGCCGCTCTCGGCGATCTTGCCGTTCTCCAGCACCACCAGCCGATCCATGCGTGCGATGGTCGATAGGCGGTGGGCGATGGCGATCACGGTTTTGCCCTGCATCAGGGTTTCGAGGCTTTCCTGAATCGCCGCTTCCACCTCAGAGTCCAGCGCCGAGGTGGCTTCGTCCATGATCAGGATCGGCGCGTCCTTGAGTAGCACCCGCGCAATCGCGATGCGCTGGCGCTGACCGCCGGACAGTTTCACCCCGCGCTCACCGACATGCGCATCGAAACCCGTGCGACCTTCGGCGTCGGACAGCAGCGGGATGAACTCATCGGCGCGAGCCTTGTGCACCGCTTCCCACAATTCGGCATCGGTCGCATCCGGTTTGCCGTAGAGGAGGTTGTCGCGAATCGAGCGGTGCAGCAGCGAGGTGTCCTGAGTGATCATGCCGATCCGCGCGCGCAGGCTTTCCTGGCCGACTTCGGCGATGTTCTGCCCGTCGATCAGGATCCGCCCGCCCTCGACGTCGTACAGGCGCAGCAACAGGTTGACCAGGGTCGATTTGCCGGCGCCGGAAGGGCCGATCAAGCCGATCTTCTCGCCCGGTTTGATGGTCAGATTGAGGTCGCCGATGATGCCTTTCTTCTTGCCATAGTGAAAATCCACGTGCTCGAAACGCACTTCGCCCGAGGCCACTGCCAGCGGTTTGGCCTGCTCACGGTCGGTCACGCTGACCGGTTGCGAGATGGTGCGCAGGCCGTCCTGAACCATGCCGATGTTCTCGAAAATGCCGGTGACCACCCACATGATCCAGCCGGACATGTTGACGATACGAATCACCAGCCCGGTGGCCAGGGCAATCGCGCCGACGGTAATCAGCGACTGCGTCCACAGCCACAACGCCAGCGCCGTGGTGCCGACGATAAGCAGGCCGTTCATGGTGGTAATCGCCACGTCCATACTGGTGACCACGCGGCCGGCCATCTGCGCTTTGACGGTCTGTTCTTCGATGGCTTCCCTGGCGTAGTGCTGTTCGAAGTTGGTATGGGCGAACAGTTTCAGCGTGGCGATGTTGGTGTAGCCGTCGACGATGCGCCCCATCAGTTTCGAGCGCGCGTCTGAGGCTTCCACCGAACGCTCTTTCACCCGCGGCACGAAGTAATACAGCGCGCCGATGTAGGCAACGATCCAGGTCAGCAACGGGATCATCAGGCGCCAGTCGGCCTCGGCGAACAGCACCAGCGAACTGATCGCATAGATCACCACGTGCCACAGCGCGTCCACCGCCTGCACGGCAGAATCACGCAGCGAGTTGCCGGTCTGCATGATGCGCTGGGCGATGCGCCCGGCGAAGTCGTTCTGGAAGAAATTCAGGCTCTGCTTGAGCACATAGCTGTGGTTCTGCCAGCGGATCATGCTGGTCATGCCGGGGCTCAGGGTCTGGTGCACCAGCAGGTCGTGCAGGGCGAAAAAGATTGGTCGCAGCACCAGGGCGACCACCAGCATCCAGGTCAATTCGAGAGCGTGGTCGCTGAAGAAATTCGGGTTGGGCGTGCCTTGGGCCAGATCGATGATGCGGCTCAGGTAACTGAACAGCGCCACTTCGATCAGAGAGGCAAACAGGCCGATGACGAGCAGGGCGGCGAAACTCGGCCAGACCTGCTTCAAGTAATAAATATAGAAGGGCCAGACACGGTCTGGAGGAGACGCCGTCGGGGCGTCGCGGAAGATATCGATCAGTTGTTCGAAACGGCGATAGAGCATCAGATAACCGCCCGGAATCCGGGCTCTCCTTTTATCAGTGCGAGCGGCGCAGGCTCAGCCCGGCGCCGCTCGGTATGCCCGGCGAAACTCAGTCGATGCGCTTGGCCGACTTGATGATCACAGGGTCGACAGGCACGTTTTGCATGCCTTGTTTGGTGGTGGTCTGCGAGTTGACGATGACGTCGACGACATCCATGCCCTTGACCACTTTGGCGAACACCGCGTAACCGGCGTCACGGCCCGGATCAAGGAACGCATTGTCGGCGACGTTGATGAAGAACTGGCTGGTCGCCGAATCAGGGTTGGAAGTACGCGCCATCGACAGGGTGCCGCGAACGTTGTGCAGGCCATTGCTGGCCTCGTTCTTGATCGGCGCCTTGGTTTCTTTCTGTTGCATCTGCTGGGTAAAGCCGCCGCCCTGAGCCATGAAGCCCGGGATCACACGGTGGAAAATGGTGTTGTTGTAGAAGCCGCTGTCGACGTATTCAAGGAAGTTCTTGGTGCTGATCGGCGCCTTGACCGGGTCCAGCTCAATTTCGATCTGGCCGTTGGTGGTGTCCAGCAGCACGTGCGGCGCCTTGGCCGGGGTGGCAGCCATCAGGTTGGCGGCGAACAGAACGGAGCCGGCGGCGAGGGCGAGTTTTTTCAGCATGGGTCAGTGATCCTGAGAGTGAAGGTCGGCTGTGGCGAGAAAATCCAGCAGCGTTTGATTGAAGCGTTCGGGTTGATCGAGCGGGGTGGCATGGCGCGAGTCGGCGATGACCACCAGCCGCGCATCCGGTAGCAGTTTTACATAGGTTTCCTTTAACGCCACCGGTGTGTAGTCACGGTCGGCGCTGATGACGAGCGTTGGACAGGACACCCGGGAAAGTCGTTCCTGAACACCCCAGCCGACAATCGCATCGAAGCTGGCGAGATAAGCACGTTTGTCGTTTTTTGCCCAGCGTTCGGCCATTTTCCGCCGCAGATCGGCTTGTTCCGGCTTGGGAAAAAGTTTGCCGCCCAAAGCTTTGCCGATGGTTTCCAGGCTGAGCAGGCGCATCAGGCTCCAGCGCTTGAACCACTGCCAATAATCATCGCGGGTGCGCAATTTGACCTGTGGAGCACTGTTGACGATGGTCAGGCTCTTGAGCGCTTGCGGCTGATCGACGGCCAGCTGAAAACCGATCATCCCGCCCATCGACAGCCCGACGTAGTGCACCGCGCCGAGGCGCAGGTGTTCGATCAAGGCCAGCAGGTCGGCGCTGAATGCGGCGATGCTGTAGCGCTCGCGGGGTTTGTCCGAGCGCCCGTGGCCGCGAATGTCCGGGACGATCACCCGGTACCGCGCGGCCAGCGCCGGGATCTGCATTTCCCAATCCAGCGTGCTCGAGCCGAGCCCGTGAACCAGCAGCAACGGCGTACCGTGGCCATATTCCTCGTAGTGCAGGTTGCAACCTTCGTGCTCGAAATACGCCATCGGTGAACTCCGTGTCAGGCTTGTTCGGGGGCGGCGAACGGTGCGTCCAGCGGCAAGGTGTCGAAGGTGCGCAACAGTTCGATGAGGATTTGCGTGGCCGGGCCCAAGGGTTTGTCCTTGTTCGAATACAGATAAAAGCTGGAGTTGCGGCTGCCGCCCCGGTCCAACGGTAGCAGCTTGAGCGAGCCATCCTTCAATTCCCGGTCGATCATGTGCCGCGGTAGCCAGGCAAAACCCAGGCCGCTGCTGACGAAGGTTGCGGCGGTGGCGAGGCTGCCGACGGTCCAGCGCTGTTCGGCGCCGAGCCAGCCGACATCGCGCGGCTGCTGGCGCCCGGAGTCGCGGATCACCACTTGCATCTGGGTTTCCAGGTCCTGAAAGCTCAGCTCGCGATTGAGCCGATGCAGCGGGTGATCAGGATGGGCGACGGCGACGAATTCGACATCGCTCAACTCCGCGCCGAGGTAGCCCGGAATGCTCAGGCCGGTGATGGCCAGATCCGCCACGCCTTCGAGCAGCACTTCTTCGACCCCCGACAATACTTCTTCACGCAGACGCACGCGGCAGCCGCGACTCTGTGGCATGAACGCAGTCAGGGCGCGGACGATCCGCGCGCTCGGGTAGGCGGCATCGACCACCAGCCGCACTTCGGCTTCCCAGCCTTGCTCCATGTGATGGGCGAGGTCTTCCAGCTGGCTGGCCTGTTTCACCAGTTGCCGCGAACGGCGCAGCAACACGCCGCCCGCCTCGGTGAGCACGGCTTTACGGCCGTCGATGCGCAGCAACGGCACGCCGAGCTGATCCTGCATGCGGGCGACGGTGTAGCTCACCGACGATTGCGAACGATGCAGGGCCTCGGCGGCCTGGGCGAATCCGCCGTGGTCGACCACGGCCTGCAACGTTCGCCATTGATCAAGGGTCACGCGGGGCGCTTTCATCAATAGCTCCTCTTGTCCTAAGCTGGCCGTCCCTCATGGAGACTGCCGAATGAAAAAATTCTGTTGTGTGGTGCTGGCGCTGCTGCCGTTGACCGCGTTTGCCTATCCGATCGATGTGCAGAAGGATCTCAACGGCATGAAGATCGACTACGAGACCTTCGACACCGATAACGACATCGGCTCGATCCGGGTGGCCAACTACGGTGATGTCGACGCGACCTGCCGGGCCGTGTTCAGCAACGGCCCGGAAGCACCGCGCACCCGCACCATTGATGTCCCCGCCGGCAAGCACAAAAACGCTACGGCCAAGTTCACCCGCGAGATCATCAAGCTGCGGATCAAACTGAAATGCACCCCGAAATAAGCTCGGTACTCCGAACACCTTGGGTTCCATTGTGGGAGCGAGCCTGCTCGCGAAGACGGAGTGTCATCCAGAGATGATGTGACTGACATTCCGCTTTCGCGAGCAGGCTCGCTCCCACAGGGGTATGTGGGTTTAGCTTATAAACGAATTTATCGATGGGTTACAGCGGATATTTGCGCTTTTTCATCGATTCGACTCTGTTTAACCTTCACTCCATCGACTTACAACATTCTCGGATGGAGGCTACACACCATGTCCCGCGTTCTGATCATCGAAAGCAGTGCCCGCCAGCAAGACTCGGTTTCCCGTCAACTGACCCAGACCTTCATCGCTCAGTGGAAAGCCGCGCACCCTGCCGATCAGATCACTGTGCGTGACCTCGCCGTGAACCCGGTGCCGCATCTGGACGCCAACTTGCTGGGTGGCTGGATGAAACCCGCCGAACAGCGCAACGACAGCGAACAAGCGTCGCTGGATCGTTCCAACCAATTGACTGATGAGCTGCTCGCCGCCGACGTGCTGGTGATGGCTGCACCGATGTACAACTTTGCAATCCCGAGCACGCTCAAGGCCTGGCTTGACCATGTGCTGCGTGCCGGAGTGACCTTCAAGTACACCGAGACCGGGCCGCAAGGCTTGCTCAATGGCAAGCGTGCCTTTGTGTTGACCGCTCGCGGTGGTGTGTATGCCGGTGGTCCGGCGGATCATCAGGAACCGTATCTGCGTCAGGTGATGGGTTTCATCGGGATCAACGACGTGACCTTTATCCACGCTGAGGGCATGAACCTGGGCGGTGATTTCCAGGAGAAGGGCCTGAATCAGGCCAACGCCAAATTGTCTCAGGTCGCTTGACCGGTTAATCGCCAGATAATCGCTGGATGGTCTAGTGACCTGGCGCAACCCCTTCAAGGCTTTACGCGCATCGAACCTCCCTTTGCACTTTTGCTCCTGAGTGCTGTAGCCCGATTGAACGCTTTAGCGAGATCGGGCTTTTTTTTGTCTGGGTTTTCTTGGCGGCCTCTGGGCCGACCAGGTTCTTGGGCTTTTGGGTGAATATCCGTTTCTGCGGGTGTTGCGGCTGGCGGTTCCGCTCTTACAGCGGGTCACTTTTGCAGACGCCCAAAAGTAACCAAAAGGCTGTGCCCCAACGTTCGGCCCGCTCGCTTTGGCTCGGGGTTCCTTCGCTGCGGGATTGATCCGGGCGCAGCGTCTCCGGTTTGCTTCGCTGCACCTCCTCCCGCTGTGTACGACTGCGTCGTACGGTCGCTGCGCTCCCACGCCCGGATCAATCCCTCCACTCAGCCTGCCGACGGGGCGGGTGGATCAAGATCAAGAGCTGCACTCGAGCTAACGCTCATTGTGTTGAGTGGGGGAAGGGCCGGCTTTTTGGCCTTTCAAGATGGATGTTCGACGCGGTATCTCATGTCGGCGTCTCTCGACCAAACCCCTCGGTCAGTCCCCTCTCCCTCTGGGAGAGGGCTAGGGTGAGGGGCTTTTGATCTTTGCAGGACCCGCATTCGGCTCGATATGCCACGTCGGCGTATCTCGACCAAACCCCTCGGTCAGTGTCCCGCTCTCCCTCTGGGAGAGGGCTAGGGTGAGGGGCTTTTGATCTTTGCAGGACCCGCATTCGGCACGATATGCCACGTCGGCGTATCTCGACCAAACCCCTCGGTCAGTCCCCTCTCCCTCTGGGAGAGGGTTAGGGTGAGGGGCTTTGATCTTTGCAGGACCCGCATTCGGCTCGATATGCCACGTCGGGGTATCTCGACCAAACCCCTCGGTCAGTCCCCTCTCCCTCTGGGAGAGGGTTAGGGTGAGGGGCTTTTGATTCCGGCGCCGTTTGCTGTTGGAGCCCATCCGAAAACCCGCTATCGTCGCCGCCATTCGATTTTCGAGGCGAGCATGGGCTATCTACTTTTTGTCACGCTGATCCAGGCGTTTTCCTTCAGTCTGATCGGCGAGTACCTGGCCGGGCATGTCGACAGTTACTTTGCGGTGCTGGTCCGTGTGGTGTTGGCCGGGCTGGTGTTTATTCCGTTGACGCGCTGGCGTTCGGTGGAGCCGGCGTTCATGCGGGGCATGTTGCTGATCGGCGCGTTGCAGTTTGGTGTGACGTACGTTTGCCTGTACCTGAGTTTCCGTGTGCTGACGGTGCCGGAGGTGTTGCTGTTCACCATTCTCACGCCGCTGCACGTAACGCTGATCGAAGACGCGCTGAACCGCCGCTTCAATCCGTGGGCGCTGATTGCCGCGCTGGTGGCAGTCGGTGGTGCGGCGGTGATTCGTTTCGACAGCATCAGTCCGGACTTCTTCATGGGTTTCCTGCTGTTGCAGCTGGCCAACTTCACCTATGCCGCCGGGCAGGTCCTGTACAAACATCTGGTGGCGAAGCATCCGAGTGATCTGCCGCATTACCGGCGCTTCGGTTACTTCTACCTCGGCGCGTTAATGGTGGTGCTGCCAGCGTTCCTGTTGTTCGGCAAGGCGAATTTTCTGCCGGAAGCGCCGCTGCAATGGGCGGTGTTGCTGTTCCTCGGGCTGGTGTCGACGGCGCTGGGCCTGTACTGGTGGAACAAGGGCGCGTGCATGGTCAACGGCGGCACGCTGGCGGTGATGAACAACCTGCATGTGCCGGTGGGGTTGTTGTTGAATTTGCTGATCTGGAATCAGCATGAGGAACTGGGGCGATTGTTCCTCGGCGGGGGTGTGATTCTGGCGGCTGTGTGGATCAGTCGGTTGGGCATTCGCAAATCCCAGGCCACCGTATAACCCCTGTGGGAGCGAGCCTGCTCGCGAAGGCGCTGGGTCAGTTAAGTATGGGTCGACTGACACATTGCATTCGCGAGCAGGCTCGCTCCCACATTTGATCTTTGGGTTACATCAGGTGTTTTTCCGGCTCCGGAATACTCGCCGAGCCCAACACCGCCGGCAGCAACCCGGCGCGCAAATCCCCGCCACTCGGCTGCTGATAAAGGCTCAACCCGAACTCCGGCAAAACCGCCAGCAGATAATCGAAAATATCCCCCTGAATCCGCTCGTAATCGGCCCACACCGTGGTGCGGGTGAAGCAGTAGATTTCCAGTGGAATGCCCTGGGCGGTGGTCTGCATCTGCCTGACCATGCAGGTCATGTTCGGCTGAATCTCCGGGTGACTTTTCAGATACGCCAAAGCGTAGGCGCGAAAGGTGCCGATATTGGTCATCCGCCGGCGGTTGGCCGACATTGCTGCGACATTGCCCTGCGCCTCGTTCCAGGCCTTGAGCTCGGCTTTCTTGCGGCCCATGTAGTCGGTCAGCAGGTGCACTTGAGAGAGCTTTTCTTCTTCGTCGTCGCGGATGAAGCGCACGCCGCTGGCGTCGATGAACAGGCTGCGCTTGATCCGCCTGCCGCCGGACTGCTGCATGCCGCGCCAGTTCTTGAACGACTCGGACATCAGCCGCCAGGTCGGGATCGAGACGATGGTTTTATCAAAATTCTGCACTTTGACCGTGTGCAACGTGATGTCGACCACATCGCCATCGGCGCCGACTTGCGGCATCTCGATCCAGTCGCCGACCCGCAGCATGTCGTTGCTGGTCAGCTGCACACTGGCGACGAATGACAGCAGGGTGTCCTTGTAGACCAACAGGATCACTGCCGACATCGCACCCAGACCGGACAGCAGCAACAGCGGCGAACGGTCAATCAGGGTGGCGACGATGATGATTGCGCCGAACACGTACAAAACCATTTTCGCCAGCTGCACGTAGCCTTTGATCGAGCGCGTGCGTGCGTGCTCGGTGCGCGCGTAGATGTCGAGCAAGGCATTGAGCAGGGCGCTGACCGCCAGCAGCAGGAACAGAATGGTGAAGGCCAGCGCGACGTTGCCGAGAAAATTCATCGCGGTCTTGCTCAGTTCCGGCACCAGGTGCAGGCCGAACTGGATGACCAGCGACGGCGTCATCTGCGCCAGCCGTTGAAACACCTTGTTGTGGCGCAAATCGTTGATCCAGTGCAGCGCCGGTTGGCGGCCGAGCATGCGGCTGGCGTGCAGGATCAGGTAACGCGCCACTCGTCCGAGCACCAGCGCGATGACCAGCAGCACCAGCAGTGCCAGTCCCGATTGCAGCAACGGGTGCTCTTCGAGTGTGCCCCAGAGGTCCTGGGCGTTGAGCCAGAGCTGTTTGATATCCATGAGCGAAACGTTTCTTCTGTAAGACGCGAGGGCCGATTAGAGCATTTAAGACGCTGTGTATTGCAGCGAGTGACAAATCGGGCAACAAAAAACCAATGATTGTCGCCGTTTGCACAAAGAAACTCGGCCTGAGCGCTCGAAACCGGTAACCTATGCAGCTGTTTTTTTGCATATCTTCGAGGTAGCACCCGTGTTTTCCCAATTCGCCCTGCACGAACGCCTGCTCAAAGCCGTGGCCGAGCTGAAATTTGTCGAGCCAACGCCAGTGCAAGCCGCGGCCATTCCGCTGGCGCTCCAGGGGCGTGATCTGCGGGTGACGGCGCAAACCGGTAGCGGCAAGACCGCCGCTTTCGTCCTGCCGATTCTCAATCGCCTGATCGGCCCGGCAAAGATCCGCGTCAGCATCAAGACGCTGATCCTGCTGCCGACCCGTGAGCTGGCCCAGCAGACTTTGAAGGAAGTTGAACGCTTCGCGCAGTTCACCTTCATTAAGTCCGGCCTGATCACCGGCGGTGAAGACTTCAAGGTGCAGGCCGCAATGCTGCGCAAAGTGCCGGACATCCTCATCGGCACCCCGGGGCGGATGATCGAGCAGCTCAACGCCGGCAACCTCGACCTGAAAGAAGTCGAAGTGCTGGTGCTCGACGAAGCCGACCGCATGCTCGACATGGGTTTCGCCGAAGACGTGCAGCGTCTGGTCGATGAATGCCCGAACCGTCAGCAGACCATGCTGTTCTCCGCCACCACCGGCGGTTCCGGTCTGCGCGAGATGATCGCCAAGGTCCTGAACAACCCTGAGCACTTGCAGCTCAACGCGGTCAGCCAGCTGAACTCGACGACTCGTCAGCAAATCATCACCGCCGACCATAATCAGCACAAAGAGCAGATTGTGAACTGGTTGCTGGCCAACGAGACCTACCAGAAGGCGATCGTCTTCACCAACACCCGCGCCATGGCCGACCGCATCTATGGCCGCCTCGTGGCCCAGGAATACAAGGCGTTCGTGCTGCACGGCGAGAAAGACCAGAAGGATCGCAAACTGGCGATCGATCGTCTGAAGCAGGGCGGTGTGAAGATCCTCGTCGCCACTGACGTTGCGGCCCGTGGCCTGGACGTCGACGGTCTGGATCTGGTGATCAACTTCGACATGCCGCGCAGCGGCGACGAATACGTGCACCGCATCGGTCGTACCGGCCGTGCTGGCAACGATGGCCTGGCGATCTCGCTGATCTGCCATGGTGACTGGAACCTGATGTCGAGCATCGAGCGCTACCTGAAGCAAAGCTTCGAGCGCCGCACGATCAAGGAAGTCAAAGGCACCTACGGCGGGCCGAAAAAGGTCAAGGCCTCGGGCAAAGCCGTCGGCGTGAAGAAGAAAAAGACTGACGCCAAGGGCGACAAGAAGAAAACCGCCGCCAAGACGCCGACCAAGCGCAAGAGCGTCAACCGTCCGAAGCCGGATTCTCTGGTGAGCAGCGACGGCATGGCCCCGCTCAAGCGCCGCAAGCCGGCAGAGCCAGCGGCTGAGTAAGCTTTGGCAGCGCACATAAAAAAACCGGACATTGTCCGGTTTTTTTTCGCCTCAACTGTCGGCTTTTTTCTCCGCCGCTCCCAGTTCCTTCAAACGCTGATCGATCAACTGGCACTTGTCCGGCAAATCCGCACTGGCCGTGCCCAGATCCATTTTCTGCAACTCGGCGTTGATCTCTTTGGCCTTGGCCGGATTCTGCTCGGTGAGCTTCGAGACTTCCTTGGCCAGTTGCTCGCGTTTGATCGTCGCCTCTTCTGGCGTACAGGCCCAGACGGGCAGGGCGCAGGCGAGGGTGGCGGCGAGGGACAGCTTGATCAAGGTTTTCATGGGCAGGCCTCAGTTCCGGTTAAGGCGGGTCAATCGGTTGAGGGCTGAAGAGTGCAAAAGTTCACAAACTGTGACATCAGCGCTGCGCTCAATCACCCTGACAGCAACCCGACTCCGGCGCACCGTCATACCGATCATGATGCCGCACCCATTCCATGATCTCATCCTCGTTGCGGCCCTTGGGCGTCAGATCCAGATAGTGGTAAGCGCCGACCAACATGTCCAGACCTCGGGCATAAGTGGAGTAGGTGTGGAATATGTCGCCTTTGTCGTTGCGATAAAACACGCTCAGCCCCGGAATTTCTTCCTCGGCGCTGTCGGTCTTTTCGTAGTTGTACGTAGCCTTTCCCGCTGCGACATCCTCTGCCCGGGCGCAGACGCCGAAGTCGTAATTGAAATCGCAACCTTCTGACGAGACCCAGTCGAATTTCCAGCCCATGCGCTGTTTGAATGCCTGAAATTCGCTGAATGGCGCGTGGGAAACGGCGACTACCGCGACATCGTGGTGGGCCAGATGCTGGTTGGCGCCGTCGATGTGATCGCTGAGGAATGAGCAGCCCTGGCAGCCTTCTTCCCAGCCTTTGGCGAACATGAAGTGGTAGATGATCAACTGACTGTTGATGCCAAACAGGTCGTTGAGCTTGAGCTCGCCGTTCGGGCCCTGGAAATGATAGTCCTTGTCGACTTTCACCCACGGCAGGGCACGGCGCTCGGCGCTGAATCGATCGCGTTCTCTTGTGAAGGCTTTTTCGTGGGCCAGATGCTGTTGACGGGCGGCGAGCCATTCTTCGCGTGATACCACCGGGTGGTTTGCAACGTTCATGACGATGTCTCCTGCGGGTTGAGCCGGCTGTTTGAGACTAGTCGTTCAACGGGCAGGGGAATCGACACACCGCCGGTCGGTCGGCGTGAAAATATGCGGCTGAACGGCTGCGCAGCGCTTCGGTCACAACCTTGAACGCGGCACAAATTACCCGCACCGGAGGTTGAATCAGGATGACGACTTATAACTGGGATTTGATTGAACGTTTGCTGCACGAAGTGCAGAACAGCGCGGGCCACAGCTTCGCTCCCCGCGCTTATGCCGAGGACCATGCGGCCGAGAAAGCCAGCGCCGGCGAGCCGATCGAGAATCTCGACCATTTGAAAACGCTGGCCTGTGAGTATGAAAGTCTGCTGCTTGACCGAGGTTATATCGAACCGCGTCCGGATCATGAAGGCAGTACCGGCAACAATTTCATTCTGACGCCGCGCGGTTCCAGCCTGCTGAGCCTGATCGACAGCAGCATTCCCGGCAATGACCATCCGCGTCAGGTGCTGGATGAGCAGGAGGATGCGCTGGATGAGCTGACGTTTGATGAAGTCGCCTCAAAAGCCCAGATCGCCTGAGTCAGCGAAATCCGCCGTGTGGGAGCGAGCCTGCTCGCGAATACGATCTGCCAGTGACATTTGAGCTGTCTGGCACTCCGTCTTCGCGAGCAGGCTCGCTCCCACAATGGGCCATTGGAGTATTCACGATTTCTGTGCGGCCTTAAGGCATTTCAGGTCATTGAAATCCTTGCGCACGCCTTCAATCTTTTTCAGCAAGCGCTCACGTTGTTGCGGCGTGCTCTCCGCCATCAAGTCCACAAACAGCGACCGCGCCTGCGCTTCAGTATTGGCGTAGGCCTTACGGTAGTCCGCTGTCCATAACCGCTCGCGGTTGACCAGAAGCGTCTCGATGCGTTGTGGGAATTCCGGGCTTTTGCGTTGCGCGACGGCGGCGCTGAACTGTTGCTGCCAATGCGCACGGTTGGCGATCCATTGGGTGTTCTGGTCGCCCAGGGCGTTGGTCCACGCCACGACGCGTTGTTTTTGCGTGTCGCTCAACGGACCCAGCCAGTCGTTCAAGCGTTTCTCCATCCGCTCGCCGCGTTCCTTGATCTGCTGAGCCAACGGCGGTTTCACGTATTCCTGCTGACGTTTGCGCAAATCCTTGGCGAACGCGTCATTCATTTCCGCCACCTGTTTATCGTCCAGGCCCTGCAGCAGCTCGATCGCCGACGGGGTGATCTCCCGGGCGGTTTCGGCAATGGCCTGTTTGGCTTCGGCGGTGCGTTCCTGCAAAGCGGCGTCGGTGACCTGGTTGCTTTCGACCATGGCCTGCAAACGGTCCAGCCAATCGAGGTAGCCCGGCAACTGCGTGGTGCAGTGCCAGCTCAGGTGTTCTTTGAGCCTTTCGTTGAACCAGTCTTTCTGCTCGCCGTTCATGTCCACATAGTCGCTGAGCGACCACGGGATAATCACGTCAAGGTTGCGGTAGGCCAGGCCCACGCGGCTGCAAGCGCCGAGGGCGAGGGTGAAGATCAGCAGGGCGGCAATCTGTTTGAACCAGCGAGACATGGGCAAATCCTTGCGAGAGCCTGGCGTCGGAAATCTGATTCTTATGTGATGCAGGATGCGCCCGGCAGTTCAGCCGATCAATAGAACGTACGTACGGCCTTGAGCGTGACGAGGCCGTCGCACTCGCTGTTGTGCCCGGAATAGGCCGAGCAATCGTTGCCGCTGAGGCTGGAATTGCTGTAGATCAGATCCAGATCGACGCCCATGAACGGCCGCGACAGTTTCACCGACCAATCGGTGAAACTGCTGACATAACCCCCGTCGACCGCCACCGGCGTGTTCAGTTGATGGGTGGTGTACTTCATGCTCACGCCAATGCCGAACGGCTGATTGCCACTGAGATCGGCAAACAAGGTGTTGTTCTGTTTATCCGGGTCATTGCTCAGGGCAATGCCGAAACGGCTGCCGAGCAGGGTCAGGCCACCAAACAGCTCCTGACTGTCGAGGGTGTCGACACGGGGATAGCTGTAATGAATCATCCCGACTTCATAGCCGAGCACCTGATCGAAAGGTTGCTTGAAGCCGACGTAGGAATCGATCTCGAGGTTCTTGCCCGGCGTGATGCCCATGCTGGGTGCGTACTGGCCGAAATACACGCCGCTGTCGTGGCTCAGATCGAGGCCGCCGTGGAACGAGCCGACCGCCGCCGGTTTGACCAGACCCTGGGCCATGCTGCGGCTGGGTGTGGTGCCGAGCTTGAGATCGAAGTCGCCCAGTTCACCCTGAAAAACCTGCGCGTGCGCGGTCGCGCCTGACACCAGGCTGACGAACAATAAACAGGGAAATAGGCGCATGCGTCACTCCATGAACCGAGAGCGCAGGGCGAAGGCCTGCTGAAACGCTTGATCTAGACGCGTGCAAGGATACCGGCGAATGCTCGGCATTGATGGCCGTTCGTCGATTTTCGGAGATTTTTGTTTAAAGCGAAGGGGGATGGTGCGGTGCCAGTCCAGGCGCTTCGAAGCTCAAAGCGCCTCTGGACGGGGTGAAACCGGTATTACTTCTTGCCCAGGCTGATCTGCTTGGACGGGCCGAACGTCTGGCCGCTGACGCCTTTGGCAATTTGCTGGATCTCGCCGCCGGACTTGAGGAACGCTGCGATCTGATCGTTGATCGATTCGCTGGTTTCAACGGCTGGAGCTGGCTTTGCTTTGCTGGTGGATGCTTTTACACGCATGGCGGCCATTAACCTGTAGAAAAGTAACTCGGCCAGGTATCGTACAGGAATAACTTGACAATAGCTTGGTAAATATCCCCGGGAATAACCAACCGCAGCGCTGCATTATTGCCCGATCGATACGATTAATATGTCGCTAAGCGACTGTTTTAAATAAGAACATCTGATCAGCCCGAGGCAATTGCGCACAGCCGTGAGCCGCCCGGCCGGACTGACGAGCGGCACCTCGCGGTGCAGTGATCAAGCAGAATCAACATGTTGAAGCAGATTTCCCGCTGCGAAGATCTGTCGCCCGACGTTTGCGGCAAAAACGGGTAGAATGCCGCCCACGTATTGAGGGTTTCGGAAATGGCTTTAGTCGGGCGTTACAACAGTTTGCAAGTGGTTAAACACACTAACTTCGGTTTATATCTGGACGGCGGTGCCGATGGCGAAATTCTTTTGCCCAACCGTTATATCCCCAAAGATATTCCCAGCGAAGATGAAGACTGGCTCAACGTATTCATCTACCTGGACAGCGAAGACAAACTTCTCGCCACCACGGAAAAACCGAAAGTCCAGGTCGGCGAATTTGCCAGCCTGAAAGTGGTTGAAGTCAACAGCATCGGCGTGTTCCTCGACTGGGGTCTGCCGAAAGATCTGTTGCTGCCGTACTCGGAAGAAAAGCGCCAGATGACTGCCGGCGAATACTGCGTGGTGCATGTGTACCTCGACAAACACACGCGTCGCATCACCGCTACCGCGCGCCTCGATCGTTATCTGGACAAGACCCCGGCTACTTACAGCCCGGGCCAGGAAGTGGATCTGCTGGTGGCCGAAGCGACAGACATGGGCTTCAAAGCGATCATCAACAACAAACACTGGGGCTTGATCCACAAGAACGAAATCTTCAAGTTCATGCGCTCGGGCATGCGCGAGAAAGGCTTCATCAAGGAAGTGCGCGCCGACGGCAAGATCAGCCTGAGCCTGCAACCGGTTGGCCAGGAAGCGGCGAGCAGCCTGAGTTCGAAGATCCTCGGCAAGCTGCGCGAAAACAACGGCACTCTGGCGGTCAGCGACAAGAGTGATCCGGCGTTGATCAGCAGCCTCTTCGGCGTCAGCAAGGGCAACTTCAAGAAAGCCATCGGCTCGCTCTACAAGGAAGGCAAGATCGTCATTCACGCCGATCGCATTGAACTAACCTGACTCACCGCAGGCCCATGGTAGGAGCTGCCGAAGGCTGCGATCTGTTGATCTTGAAAGTCGGCGGTTCCCACCTCTAAAGGGATGAGCCAATGAAAAAGCCTTTGATCGCTTACGTCGTCACGCTGCTGACGTTTCTGCTGCTCGATGGCATCTGGCTCGGGCTGTTGATGGCGCCGACCTATCGCGAACTGCTCGGTTCGCTGATGCTGGAAAAACCGCTGCTGTTCCCCGCAGCGGTTTTTTATTGCCTGTACGTTATCGGCTGCGTGGTGTTTGTGGTGATGCCGGCGCTACGCTGGCAGCGCGCGGCGAAGCTCGGTGCGCTGTTGGGGCTGGTGGCGTACGGCACCTATGACCTGACCAATTGGGCGACGTTGCGCGGCTGGTCGGTGCAGGTGAGTTTGCTGGATTGGGCGTGGGGCACAGTGGCGACCGCGGTTGCCTGCACGGTGGGTTATCTGGTGGCAAAGCGATTCGCCTGAGTGATCCAAAAGCTTTATCGCCAGTGCTGACCTCTTCGCGAGCAGGCTCGCTCCCACATGTTCACCGAACCCTCTGTGGGAGCGAGCCTGCTCGCGAATGACGGCGCAGCCGTCAACCATTCAGCGCTGACGTCACTGACCAACTGAATGTCTTTTCCAGACGCCTTTCTCTGCTCATCTGGTTGATAATCCCCGACACTGTTTTCTGACCAATGGATGGCCTGCCATGTTGTATCTGTTCGAGGTGTTGCGGTGAGTGCCGAGCGGCGCAATGCCGACGGTTTTGCCCTGCAAGTGATGATCGGCCTGTGCCTGATCTGGGGTGTCCAGCAAGTCCTGATCAAGTGGGCGGCAACGGACATCGCGCCGGTGATGCAAGCGGCGGGGCGCTCGGGAATTTCCGCGTTGCTGGTCGGCTTGCTGATCTGCTGGAAGGGCGGTTGGGATCAGGTCCCCAGTACTTGGCGCGGGGGGCTGCTGGCCGGTGCGCTGTTTGGTCTGGAGTTCCTGTTCATCGCCGAGGGCCTGCAACTGACCACTGCCGCGCACATGTCGGTGTTCCTCTATACCGCGCCGATCTTCACCGCTCTCGGTGTGCATTTTCTCCTCGCCAGCGAACGCCTGCGCCCATTGCAATGGCTGGGGATTCTGCTGGCTTTCATCGGCATCGCGATTGCCTTCGCCGGCGGTGTGTCGTGGGACAACCTCGACCGCCGCATGCTCCTGGGCGATGCCTTCGGCGTGCTGGCGGGCGCCTGCTGGGGCGCGACCACCGTGGTGGTGCGGGCCTCGCGACTGTCGGAAGCGCCGGTGACATTGACCCTGTTTTATCAGCTGATAGTCGGCTTCATCGGCCTGCTGTTGATCGCGCTGTTCAGCGGCCAGATTACTCACGTCAGCCTGACCACCGTGGCGGTGGGCAGTGTGCTGTTCCAAGGGCTGGTGGTGTCGTTCTTCAGTTATCTGGTGTGGTTCTGGCTGCTGCGTCGTTATCTGGCGGCCAACCTGGCGGTGTTCTCGTTCATGACGCCGTTGTTCGGCGTGACCTTCGGCGTGCTGCTGCTCGGTGAGGAGTTGAGCCTGAACTTCGTCATTGGCGCCGTACTGGTGTTGCTCGGCATCACCTTCGTCAGCGCCGAGCAGTGGCTGCGTCGGCGTTTGCGCAAGGCGCTGGGCCAGTAGCTTTTACCTGCATCGCCAGCGCGCCTGCCACCAACAGGCCTGCGCCGGCGATCAGCAGCGCCGGCTGCAAACCGCCGCTGAAATGGCTGCTCAGCGCCGCCAGCAACGGGCCGCTGAGCTGGCCGCCGGCGAAGCACGCTGTGAGCATCCCGGCGTTGCGCTGAGTGGCGTGGGGTGCGAGTTCCCGCGAGCGCTGCATCACCAGTTGCATACAGGCCAGAAACGGCGTGCCGCAGAGGATCACCCCCAACGCCAGACCGAGGCCGCTGCCGAGCAGACAGGCGAACACACCGGCCGCTTGCAGCCATAACGTCGCCATCAGCCAGTGCCGCGTGGTTTCGGGATCATGCCGGCGCAGGCTCACCAGCCAAACACCGATCGCCGCGCCGAGGCCAAAGCATGGCCAGAACAGATCCGCCTGCCACTGACCGTGAAATTGCGTGTTGGCCATTTGCGCCAGAAACGTCGCCGGAATGATGTAGCCGATGCCGTACAGCGCATACACCAGCGCCAGCCGGCCAATGCCTCGGTTCGCTGAGTTCACATGCGTTGTCGCTGGCGTGGTTACCACGCTGGGCTGCGGCAACAACCGCCAGACGCCAAGCATCATCAGCAACGCGGCGACTGCGTAAATCAGCCATAGCGTCGCTGATGTTTGCTGCAATCGATGTGAGACCAGCGCCAGCAACCCTGTGAGAAAAATCCCCAGACCCGGCCCTGCGAAAACCAGAGCGCCCCAGCGCGGACGACCCGCGGCCGCCGCCAGCGGCTGACTGAGTGAAGTGATCATCACCAGCACCCAGGCGCTCGCCACGCCGGTGCCAAAGCGCAGCAGCAGGTGCGACCAGAAACCGTTGGCCCAGAACGACGCCAGTGTCAGCAGCACGCACAGCCACAACCCGCCATGCAGACGGCGCAGCACCTGTCGCGGACGCTGGGCGAACATCGCGTCCACGGCACCGAGCAGATAGCCGAAATAGTTGGCCGCCGCAATCAGACCGGCGGCCGTGAGGTCGATCTGCCCTTCGCTGAGCAGGTGCGGCATCTGCGGCGTCAGGGCAAAACGGCCGATGCCCATGGCCAGCATCAGGGCGACAAAGCAGGCGGACAAGCGAATCAGCGGCGACATGGTCGGGCTTCCTTGGAAGGTTCAATGACCGTCAGGCTAGGATCGATTGACTTTCTTTAAAATTGAATAATAGTGAGCAACTTGTTCTGTTCAGGAGAAAGCAGATGGAATTCAGCCAACTGCGGATTTTTCAGGCGGTCGCCGAGGAAGGCTCGATTACCCGCGCCGCCGAGCGCCTGCATCGCGTGCCATCGAACCTGTCGACGCGGCTGAAACAGCTCGAAGAGCAATTGGGTGTCGAACTGTTCGTCCGCGAGCGGCAGCGCTTGCAGTTGTCGCCGGCGGGCAAGGTTCTGCTCGACTACACCGGCAAACTTTTCGCCCTGCGCGATCAGGCCAGCGCGGCGGTGATGGGCGGGCAACCGGCCGGTGACTTCGTGCTGGGCACCATGTACAGCACGGCGGCGATCCATCTGCCGGCGTTGCTGGCGCGTTATCACAAGCAGTACCCGATGGTGAATTTGCAGGTGCAATCGGCACCGACCGGCGAATTGCTCGAAGGCTTGCTCACCGGCCGCCTCGACGCAGCGTTGGTCGACGGGCCGCTGGAACTGGCGGGCCTCGATGGCGTGCCGCTGTGCGAGGAGCGGCTGGTGCTGATCACTGAAATCGACCATCCACCGGTGCACAGCGCGCGGGATGTCGAGGGGCGATCGGTGTTCACTTTTCGTCAGGGCTGTTCGTATCGCATGCGTCTGGAGGCATGGTTCTCTCATTACCATGCGGCGATGGGGCGGCCGATGGAAATCGAGTCGTATCAGGGCATGCTCGCCTGTGTGATCGCCGGCAGCGGTGTGGCACTGATGGCCGAGTCGATGCTCGCCAGCCTGCCGGGTCGCGAAAGCGTCGCCGTGCATCCGTTGGCCGAGCCGTTCGCGGGTGCGACAACGTGGCTCATGTGGCGCAAGGGCATGGCCGGGGCCAACCTGAATGCCTGGATCGACGTGCAGCAAGCGGTCTATCCCGTGGCTTTGCATGAAGTACGTGAAACAGCCTGAACCAATCGCCCGGGATTCTGTTCAATTCAGTAACAGATCATTGCGGATTTGGCCGAGCATTGCGTAGGACTTCGGACTATTATCAGTGCGAAGCGGCCTCAGAATTCCGGCCGCTCAGCACCACCCTGAAGGGGGCATGACGATGAAAGAGAAAATCCAGAACTGGCTGCACGATTTGGGAGTTGCCCTCGGTTTGATCGAACCGCCTCTGCAACCGGTACCGATTCGCACGGACGACGAACAGCGTCGGCGCCAGCCACGTCGCCGTTAATAGCTCCGATCAGAGATTTCAGGATCGCAGCCGTCGGCGGTTTCTACACATTGTAGAAGCTGCCGAAGGCTGCGATCTTTTGCTTTTCGCCAAGCGAAAAAAACGGGTGTGGCCACCGACGCCACACCCGCTGAAGAAAACATCCAGTCGTTACGGCGGATTCACACCGCAGTTGCCACGGTCGCCGGGCGACGGGACAACAGGCTGACCACGACAAAACTCACCAGGCCAACGGCCAGGCTGTAGTAGATCGGCGTATTGGCATCCAGACCATCCTTGAACATGAACAGCAGCGCCGTGGCGAAGCCCAGGCCCATGCTGGCGATCGCGCCAGCGGTGGTTGCACGTTTCCAGAAAATCGCCCCGATCAGCGGAATCAGCATGCCGCCAACCAACAGGTTATAGGCGAGGGTGAGCGCGCTGATCACGTCATTCACCACCAGCGCGATCCCCAAAACCACTACGCCGGTCAGAAGAGTGAACAAGCGGTTCACGCCCAGGCTCGACTGTTTGCCGCCACGCAGTTTCGGCAGCAGATCTTCGGTCAGCGTAGTGGCCGCGGCGAGCAGGCCGGCGCTGGCGGTGGACATCATCGCCGCCAGTGCAGCCGCGATAACCAGGCCACGGATGCCATCGGGCAGCGACAGTTTGACGATGGCCGCAAAGGCATTGTTGACGTTGTCCAGGTCCGGAATCAGCACGTGCGCGGCCATGCCGATCAGCGCGCAGGCCAGGCCGTAAACGATGCAGTAGATGCCAGCGATGCTGCCGGCGTATTGCGCGACTTTGGCAGTCTTGACGGTGAACACCCGTTGCCAGATGTCCTGGCCGATGAGGATGCCGAAGAAGTAGATCATGAAGTAGGTGATGATCGTGTCCCAGCCGATCGTGGTGAAGTTGAACGCAGTGGCTGGCAGTTTCAGCACCAGCTCATCCCAGCCGCCGACGCGGTACAGGCAGATCGGCAACAGGATGAACATCAGGCCGACGGTCTTGATGATGAACTGGACGATGTCGGTCAGGGTCAGTGACCACATGCCGCCGATCGCCGAATAGATCACCACCACGCCACCGCCGAGCAGTACCGAAATCCAGAACGGCAGGCCGAACAGCACTTGCAGCACGGTGCCGATGGCGAGGATCGAGGTCACGCCGATCATCAGCGCATAAGCCAGCATGATCGCCGCGCTCGCCGAGCGGGCCATCGGGTTGTAGCGTTTTTCCAGGACCTGGGTAACGGTGTAGATCTTCAGTTTCAGCAGCGGCTTGGCGAGGAACAGGTTCAGCGCAACGATGCCGCAGCCCAATGCCGCACACAGCCAGAAACCGGAAATGCCATGCACGTAGCCCAGGCGCACGGTGCCGACGGTCGACGCACCGCCAAGCACGGTCGCGGCCATGGTGCCCATGTACAGGCTTGGGCCGAGGTTGCGACCAGCGACGAGAAAGTCCTCGTTGGTCTTGGCCTTGCGCATGCCGAAGTAGCCGAGCAAGAGCATGCCGGCGGCGTAGATGAGGACGACGAATAAATCCAAAGCCATGATGGCGTGTCTCCGATTGTCTTTTTTATGGTGAGGCAAATGGGTTCTGCAGGGCTTCCTGTGGGAGCGAGCCTGCTCGCGAATACGCACGCACATTCAACAAGGATGTGACTGACAGATCGCTTTCGCGAGCAGGCTCGCTCCCACAGGGTTTTGCGTTTATTCAGGCGGCCTGGCGCAGTTCAGGTCTTTCAACGACTTGGCTGCGCACATCCTCCGGCCCAAACACTTCGCGCGGTTCCGGAAACAGCTTGAGCAGCGTCAGATAAACCACCGACGCCAGGCCCAATGTCACCGGCAGGCTGATGTCGATGCCGCCGGCCAGTTCGCCCAGCGGGCCGACGAACTGCCCCGGCAGGTTGACGAAGCACAGGCCAACCAGTGCGCTCGGAATCCACGCGCCGAGACCGCGCCAGTTCCAGCCGTGGTTGAACCAGTAGCGTCCGCCCTGTTCGCCGCGGGTGAACACTTGCAGGTCATCCGGGCAGTAGAAGCCGCGCCGCACCAGCAGGCCGATGATCATGATCACCATCCAAGGGGTGGTGCAGGTGATGATCAGCACGGCGAAGGTCGACACGCTCTGCACCAGGTTCGCCGCAAACCGGCCGATGAAGATGAAGGCGATCGACAGCACGCCGATCAGCAAAGTCGCCTTGACCCGAGAGAGGACGCGCGGGAACACGCTGGACATGTCCAGGCCGGTGCCATACAGCGACGTGGTGCCGGTGGACATGCCGCCGATCACCGCAATCAGGCACACCGGCAGGAAGAACCAGCTCGGCGACACCGCCAGCAAGCCACCGACGTAGTTGTTCGCGGCGATATAGTCAGGCGCCTTGATCGCCACGATGGTGGCGGTGGCCAGCCCAAACAGGAACGGGATCAACGTTGCCAGTTGCGCCGCGATCACCGCCAGCATGATCCGGCCCTTCGGCGTTGTACGCGGGATGTAGCGCGACCAGTCGCCGAGGAACGCACCGAAAGAAATCGGATTACTCATCGCCACCAGCGCCGCGCCGATGAATGCCGCCCAGAACCCCGTCTGACCCAGCGCCACGCTGCCGGCGTACTGGCTGTCAAAAGCCGGGGCGAAGGCGAAGATGCCGAGCAGGAACAACAGGCTCGCGGCCCACACCGCGATGCGGTTGACCCACAGCATGATGCGGAAGCCGTAGATGCACACGGTCAGCACCAGCAGTGCGAACAAGCCGTAGGCCAGGCCCAGGGTCAGGTCGGTTTCCGGCAAATCGACGAGGCGTTTGGCGCCGCCGACCAGCGCATCACCCGAACTCCACACTGACAACGAGAAGAACGCGATCGCCGTCAGCAACGACAGGAACGAGCCGACAATCCGCCCGTGCACGCCGAAGTGCGCACCGGAAGACACGGCGTTGTTGGTGCCGTTGAGCGGGCCGAACAGGCCCATCGGTGCGAGGATCAGCGCGCCGACCACCACACCCAGGACAATCGCCCAGACACCGGCCTGAAACGACAGGCCAAACAATACCGGGAAACTGCCGAGCACCGCGGTGGCAAATGTATTGGCGCCGCCGAAGATCAAGCGAAACAAGTCGCTGGGTCGGGCGTCGCGCTCATGATCCGGGATCTGTTCGACCCCGTTTGTTTCGATGCTGCTAAGGCTTTTTCCGTTGTTGTTGTTATTCATGATCTGCTCCGATCATCAGGCGCGCTCATCGTGCGTGAACGTCACCATTGGCTAAGGGGGTGGCAGCCCTTCCGGCATTGCGGACAAATGTTCGTGACAGGCCAGCCATAGGCCTTGTTGTTCTAGGCTCGACGTTTGTTTCTTGAAAACAATCGTCTCGCGCTCCTGGCTGAAGTGTTGCTCCCCTTGCATGCGCAGCTCGGTGGCCACGTCATGGATGAAAATCGCCACGTCACCTTGCAGGCTGACGAAGGCGTTGCTCGAGGTGCACGACAGCACCTCGAAACCCTCCTCGGCGCGCCAGCGATCCCACAACGCCTGATAGGCATCGCGCGACAGCAGTGGCTGATCGAGGGTGTAGAAGACGAAGCTGGCATCGGCGCTGAACGCTCCGAAGTAAGCTTCGCGATCGTTACGCGCAAACGCGGCGACCAACTCGGCGGCCGCTTGCAAAACCTGATCACGTGCGTGCATGACCGGCCCCTCAGCGATGAACCACGCCAGGCAGTACGCAGAGCATTTCGTACAGCAGGTTGGCGGCCAGCAGCGAGGTGTTGCCGGTGGTGTCGTAAGCGGGCGAGACTTCTACCAGATCGCAACCGATCAGGTCGAGGCCCTGGCAGCCACGGACGATTTCAATTGCCTGAATGGTCGTCAGCCCGCCGATTTCCGGGGTGCCGGTGCCGGGCGCCCAGGCCGGGTCGATGCCGTCGATGTCGAAACTCAAATAGACAGGGCCGCCACCGACTTTCTCGCGCACTTCGGCCATCAGCGGCGCCAGCGATTTGTGCCAGCACTCTTCGGCCTGCACCACGCGAAAGCCCTGATCGCGGCTCCAGTTGAAGTCGTCGGCGGTGTAACCCTGGGCGCGCAAACCGATCTGCACCACGCGATCGCAATCGAGCAGACCTTCCTCGACAGCGCGACGGAACGTGGTGCCGTGGGCGATCTTCTCGCCGAACATGTGATCGTTGACGTCAGCGTGGGCATCGATGTGCACCAGGCCAACCTTGCCGTGCTTTTTATGAATCGCGCGCAGGATCGGCAGGGTGATGGTGTGGTCGCCACCCAGTGTCATCGGGATGACGTTGTGCTCGAGGATGTTGTCATAGGCTTCTTCGATGATGCGCACGGCGTCGAGAAGGTTGAAGGTGTTGATCGCCACGTCACCGATATCGGCAACCGACAGCGAGTCGAACGGCGCGGCACCGGTAGCCATGTTGTACGGGCGGATCATCACCGATTCGGTGCGGATGTCGCGCGGCCCGAAGCGGGTGCCGGGGCGCAGCGAAGTGCCGATGTCCAGCGGCACGCCAACGAAGGCAGCATCCAGCCCGGCAGCGGTCGGTACATGGGGAAGTCGGAGCATGGTGGCGATGCCGCCGAAGCGCGGCATTTCGTTGCCGCCCAGTGGTTGGTGAAGAATCTTGTCCACGGGTAGGGCCTCATCGTCTTTGTTTTATTTATGCCGGCGCGCCGTGGAGCACAGGTTCGGACGCCGCTGTGGGGCCGATGATGCGAAATGTAGTGACGCGGAAGAATCGCTACGGGCAAAAACTTAGTTCAGATTTTTCTAAACTAATGCTGGGGTGCGGGATAGACTCGTTGGCCATGTATAGATGAACCTGTGGCGAGGGAGCTTGCTCCCGCTGGACGGCGAAGCCGGCCCGAAACCATTCGACTCGGTACATCAGATGAACTGTATTCACCGGGTTTGCGACTGCTTCGCAGCCGAGCGGGAGCAAGCTCCCTCGCCACAAGGGATGTGGTGTTCCAGATCTTTCTGTGGAGTCTTTGATGGCCAACGCTTTACCCGACCTGAAACTCCTGCGCATCTTCGTCAGCGTCGTGCGCCATCAGGGTTTTGCCAATGCGCAGCAGGAACTCAACCTGTCGACCTCGGCGATCAGCACTTACATGAGCCAGCTCGAAGCCGCGCTCGGTCTGGTGCTCTGCCATCGTGGGCGGGGCGGGTTCAGCCTGACCAGCAAAGGCGAGCTGTTTCATCAGGAAACCCTGCGCCTGCTCGCCGAGCTTGAAGGCTTCGAGCAATACGCTGCCGCGCTCAAGGGCGAATTGCGCGGCACGCTCAATCTCGGGGTGATCGATTCCACGGTCAGCGACAAAGCCCTGCCGTTTGCCGAAGCCATTGGCGCCTACAGTCAGGAACACCCGGCGGTGCATCTGCACCTGTCGGTGATGAGCCCATATGAGTTGCAACTCGGCGTGCAGGACAACCGCCTCGACCTGGCCATCGGTGCGTTTTCCACGCGCATGAGTGGTCTGGTCTACATGCCGCTGTATCGCGAGCAGCACTGGCTGTATTGCAGCAGTCGCCACCCGTTGTTCAACGAACGGCGGATTCCCGAGCAGGTCATCACCCAGCAACGGATGGTCGGGCGCGGTTACTGGAGTCAGGCGGAACTGGCCCGGCACGGTTTCAAACACAGCGCCGCGACCGTGGAAAGCATGGAAGCGCAGCTGATTCTGGTGCTGTCCGGCGCTTACATCGGTTATCTGCCGGAACACTACGCGCAGGCCTGGGCCGACAAGGGTGATTTGCGTGTTCTGCTGCCGGCGACCTTCGGTTATCAGGCGCCGTTTTCGATGATCATGCGCAGGGGCCGCAGTCGTGAGCCGCTGATCCAGACCTTTCGCGATTTGCTTAAAGCACAGCTCAATCAGGCGTGAGAAAAAAATGTCCCGACCCCAATGCCCGCGCTGCCTGCGCCCACAAACCCATTGTCTGTGCCCATTGATTCCGCACCTCGACAGCCGCACCCGGGTGTTGCTGCTGCAGCATCCGAGCGAGGTCAATCACGCGCTCAATACTGCGCGACTGGCGGCGCTGGGGCTGAGCAATGCCGAGCTGATTGTCGGCGAGGTATTCGATGATTTGCCGGCACTGTTGAACCGGCCGGGTTATCGGGCGCGGTTGCTGTTTCCGGCTGAGGATGCGCAGCCATTGCAGGCTTACGGTGAATCCGATGAGTCGTTGTTGCTGGTCGTGCCCGACGGCACCTGGCGCAAAGCGCGCAAAATGCTGCACCTCAATCCGCTGCTGGCGGCGCTGCCACGAGTGACCCTGGCCGAGGGCGGTGTGTCGCGCTATCGCTTGCGCAAGGCTCCGGGGCCTGGGGCGTTATCGACTATCGAGGCGATCGTGCAAGCGCTCGAAACCCTCGAAGCGCCGACGAGGTTTGCGCCGTTACTCAAGCCGTTTGAGGCATTGATCGAAGGGCAGATTGCGGCGATGGGGGAGGAGATTTATCAGAAGAACCATGGGGCGCAATAGGGGGGCTGTGGCGAGGGAGCTTGCTCCCGCTGGGCTGCGCAGCAGACCCAAGATCCTTCACCTAATTGGGTCAGGCAGACTCCGCCAACAGGTTTTACGACGGCTGCGCCGTCTAGCGGGAGCAAGCTCCCTCGCCACAGGGGTTGAGTCGAGCCCGGCTCAGCGCTCACGCATCGCCTCGGTACGCGCTTTCAACACCGGTTTGAGCAGGTAATCCAGTACGCTTTTCTCACCGGTAATAATGTCCACCGTCGCCACCATCCCTGGGATGATCAGCAGCGGTTTCACGTCGCCACCCAGGTGATTCTTGTCGGTGCGCACCTGAATCAGATAGAAGCTGTTGCCCTTGTCGTCGGTAATCGTATCCGCGCCGATCAGCTCGAGTTTGGCGCTCAGCCCGCCGTAAATCGTGTAGTCGTAGGCACTGAACTTGACCATGGCTTTCTGGCCCGGATGCAGGAACGCGACGTCCTGCGGACGGACCTTGGCTTCGATCAGCAGGTTGTCTTCCAGCGGCACGATTTCGACCATGTCGCTGCCCGGCTGAACCACGCCGCCGATGGTGTTGACCTTCATCTGCTTGATCACCCCGCGTACCGGCGAGGTCACTGTAGTACGGCTGACGCGGTCGTCGATGGCGATGCTCGAGGCGGTGATTTTTGACAGGTCGGTGCGTTTCTCATTCAGCTCTTTCGCCGCTTCAGAACGGAAGGTTTGCTCGGATTCGTCGATCTTGCTGCGGATCTCGGCGATGGCTGATTCGGCGCGGGGAATCGCCAGCGTGGTAGCGTTCAGCGAACCACGGATCTCCACCGCGCTGCGTCTGAGCCGGAGGATTTCCACCGGTGACACCGCGCCGGTTTTCACCAGCGGTTCGGACATGTTCATCTCTTGTTGCAGCAGCGCCAGGCTCGAGCTGAACTGGCCCTGCTTGGAGCGAAATTCGGCCAGCTCCTGGGTTTTCTGCCGCAGCTGTTCGCTGAGGGTCCGCTGTTCGCTGGCCAAGCGCCGTTGACGTTGCTCGTACAGCGAGCGCTCGTCCTCGGCGACTTGCGGTGCCTTGGCGATTACTTCGGCAGAAAGCTTGAAGGGGCGTCCCTCGGCCTCTGCTGACAAGCGTTCGACCTGCGCCGTCAGGGCGTAACGGTCGGCTTCGCTTTCGCCCTTGTTCGAGCGAAAGCGCGTGTCATCCAGGCGCAACAGGGTGTCGCCCTTGCCGACCATCTGACCTTCGCGAACGAAAATCTCGGTGACGATGCCGCCCTCGAGGTTCTGGATCACCTGGACCTTGCTCGACGGAATCGCCTTGCCTTCGCCCATGGTCACTTCTTCGAGCACGGCAAATTTGGCCCAGACCAGGGCGGCGATCAGCAGCGCTGCCGCCAGCCATACGGTGATCCGCGATTTGCGCGGCGAATCCTGCAACGCCGCGCCGGCGGTTTCCGGCATGAACTCGGCTTCGGCGCTTTTGCCGAAGCTGTCGAAGTAGCCGCGCTTGTTGCTATCGGAGGAAGCAGGCATGGCGTAACTCCTAGACCGCCGCCGAGCCGACACGGCCCTTGCGCAGTGCATCGATGACCGCTTCTTTCGGGCCGTCTGCGACGACCCGGCCGTTGTCCAGCACCAGCAACCGGTCCACCAGGCTCAGCATTGAGGTGCGATGGGTGACCAGCAGCAGGGTTTTGCCTTGCACCCAGCCATGCAGTTTCTGCCGCAGCGCATCTTCGCTGCTGTTGTCCATGGCACTGGTGGGCTCGTCGAGCAGCATGATCGGCGGATCGAGCAGTAACGCCCGCGCCAGCAACACCGCCTGGCGCTGGCCGCCGGACAGCAGTTGCCCGCGCTCGCCCACCGGACGGTCGAAGCCTTGCGGGTGCTGTCGGGCCAGCTCGGTGACGCCGGTCAGTTCGGCGACTTCGAGCATGCGTGAGTCGCTGATGTAGCGCGCGCCCAGGGTCAGGTTGTCCCGCAGGCTGCCAGCCAGCAGCGGCAGGTCGTGGGCGACATAACCGATCTGCTGGCGCAGGTCAGCCACGTCCAACTGGCGCAGGTCGAGGCCGTCGAGCAGCAACTGGCCTTCCTCCGCTTCATAGAAACCCATGACCAGCCGCGCCAAGGTGCTTTTCCCCGAACCGCTGCGGCCGATGATGCCGACCCGCTCGCCGGGTTTCAGGCTGAAGCTGACCTCGCTCAGCGCTGGCGCATTCTGGCCGTTGTAATGAAAAGTCACGCCGCTGACATCCAGCGCACCTTGCAGCTGCGTGCGTTCCAGCGGCCGTTGTTTACCGTCACGTTCCTGCGGCAGGGCCATCAGCGCGTCGGTGCTTTTCATGGTCAGTTGCGCTTGCTGGTAGCGGGTGATCAACCCGGCGATCTGGCCGAGCGGGGCAAGCACACGACTGCCGAGCATATAAGTGGCGACCAGCGCGCCGACACTGAGGTTGCCGGCGATGATGCTGTAGACCCCGGCGACAATCGTTGCCATCCCGGAAAACTGCTGGATGAACAGGGTGCCGTTGGTGGCCAGCGCGGACAGGTTGCGCGCATGGCTGTCGAGGCGGGTGAGGGCGCCGTGGGTGCTTTCCCATTTGTGTTGGCGCTCGCTTTCCGCGCCGCAGGCCTTGAGCGTTTCCAGGCCGCCGAGGGTTTCGATCAGCAGCGCCTGACGCTCGGCGCCGAGGCTCAGGCTTTTCTGCACGGTGTCGCGCAGGCGCACCTGAATCGCCATGGCGAAAATGATGGTGATCGGAAACGCCAGCAGCGGAATCACCACCAGCCAGCCGCCGAGCAGGCCGATCACTACCAGCATCAACACCACGAAGGGCAAGTCGATCAGGCTGGTCAGGGTCACGGCGGTGAGGAATTCACGCAGGCCCTGGAAGTCGTGAATGCTCTGGGCGAATCCGCCGATGGTCGCCGGCCGCGCTTTCATCGACATGCCGGTGATGCGCTCGAACAAAGTTGCCGAGAGGATTACATCGGTTTTCTTCCCGGCAGTGTCGAGCAGATGCGCGCGCACCACGCGCAGCACCAGCTCAAAACCGGTGCCGATCAACAGGCCGATCGACAGCACCCACAGTGTCGACGTCGCCTGATTCGGCACCACGCGATCGTAGGTCTGCATGACGAACAGCGGCACCATCAGGCCGAGCAGGTTGATCAGGAAACTGGCGAGGATCGCATCGCTGTACAGCCATTTCGACAGTTTGAGAGTGTCGCGAAACCACGCATGCACCCGTGGCACCAGCGGCGCGCGCAGGTCTTCGAGTTCGTGGCGCGGGCGGGCGAACAAGGCCTGGCCGCTGTAGTGTTCGCTGAGTTCTTCGCGACTGACCCATTGCTCGCCGCCATCGGCTTCACTGGGCAGCAGCAGGGCTTTGCCGTCCTCGGCAAAGCGGCGCAGCACGGCGGTGCGGCCGTCGTTGAGCAGCAACAGGATCGGCAGGTTTAGCGGCGAGATGTCTTTCAGTTCACGACGCAACAACCGCGCCTGCAACCCGGCCCGCGCCGCTGCACGGGGCAGCAGATCGAGGCTCAGGCGCTGTTTGTGCAGGGGCAACCCGGCACTGAGGCTGGCACGACTGACCGTGGCGCCGTGCAGTTTGCAGAGGATCAGCAGACCGTCGAGTAACGGATCATCGAAGCTCAAGCGCGGATCGACCCCGGTGGCGCCGGGTTCCATGCTGGTCATAGTGATTGCCTCTCCTGAAGACGACTCGATAACTCTGTGGCGAGGGAGCTTGCTCCCGCTGGGCTGCGCAGCAGCCCCAGACTTCAGTTATGCGCAAGGAATGAGCGCTGCGCACTCAAGCGGGAGCAAGCTCCCTCGCCACAATTGATCGTTTCCACGCTCTGCGAGGGAACGATCAGAGATCGCAGCCTTCGGCAGCTCCTGCACGGATCTATTTCAACTCGGGCAGGCGCGCCTGGTTTTTCACTTCAGTGGTGGCAATCGCATCAGCCGGCAGCACCACGCGCTGTTTGCTCAGCAACTGGCCCATGTTCGCCAGCACCCGGTACATCGAATATTCCTCGGTGTAGCGGATTTCGGTGTAGCGACGGTTGGCGTTGTACAGCTCGTTTTCGCTGTCGAGCAGGTCGAGCAAGGTGCGTTGGCCGAGGCCGAACTGGTCCTGATAAGCGACGCGGACGCGTCTGGAGGTTTCAGCGTATTCGCGAGCGGTCGGCGTTTGTTTCCTTGCGTTTTCCATGGCGTTCCAGGCTAGACGAATATTCTCGTTGAGCTGACGCAGGGCGTTGTTGCGGATGTCCATCGCCTGATTGATGTCGTGTGCGTTGGCGGCCAGACGGGCCTTGTCGCTGCCGCCACGGAACAGGTTGTAGTTCATCACCACACCTACTCGCCATTCGTTGTCGTGGCCTTCATCGCCCTGCACATTGTTGTTCGCACCCACTGCCGCTTCCGCGTCGAAGCGCGGGTAGAACGGTGACTTGGCCACTTCGTACTGGCTCTCGGCGGACTGCACGTCAGCCTGGGCCGATTTCAGGTACGGGTTGTTATCGACCATGCTCTGCTGCGCTTCACGCAGGTCCGGCGGCATCTCACCGCGAGTCGAGGCCGGGGTTTCCAGCTCGTCGGGCATGCGTCCGACCACGCTGTAGAAATTCGACTCGGCGTCGGCGAGATCGACTTCGGCAGTGTCGAGGTTGTTCTGCGCCAGTGCACGGCGGGCAACCGATTGATCGGAGTCGGCGGTACTGCCGATGCCGCGCTCGGTGCGCAGGCCGATCTGATCGTTGACCCGCAAGTGCGCCTGCAGGTTGTTTTTCGCCAGCGTCACCAGCTCGCGACGCTTGAGCACTTCGAGGTAGACCTCGATGGTGCGCAGGGCCAGATCCTGTGCGGTGCCTTGCGCGTAATAGGCGCGCGAGTTGGACACGCCCTTGGTGCGCTCGACCTCGTTGGCGGTGTTGAAACCGTCGAAGATCATCTGCCGCAGGCGCAGCTCGGACTGGGTGTAGTTGAGGATTTCGGTGTTGTGATTACCGAAGGCGCGGGTGTTGGTGTTGTCGCTGTAGCCGCGCCCATAGGCTGCGTTCAGATCGACCGACGGATAAAATCCGCCCTTGGCCACTTTCACCTGTTCATCGGCTGACAGGCGAGCGTCCACGCGCGAAGCCAGTTCCGGGTGAGTGGCGATGGTGCTTTGGATCGCCTCGGTGAGGTTCATCGCCTGGGCTTGGGAAGTGCAAGCCATGGCCAGCAAAACCGCGCTGCAGAGGGGGGTTAAAACGCGCATGGGTGCATCTCCCTGGATCTCAATGTTGTGTTACCGTCGCCAAATATTTGACGTAAATTTAGGGTGTAAGCGTTTCACTCTTGTAACAACAGAGCTAAGAACATCCTAGAGCGTAGCTAAGAAAAAATTTTCATAAGGCTTATGCCAAAAAAAACTTATGCGGTTTGTAAAAAGCGGCACATTGTTCAGCTCGAAAGCCTTTGTTTCATGCGCTTTAGGGAGCTCGAAAAGGCTTGAGGAAAGTTCCATTCACTTTGCGAGACACGGCGAAGTACTGCTGAAGGGGAGGGACGCGTAGCGGCGAATGAGCGACAGATTTTTGTCACTCGAGTGATTCAACGCTGTTACGTAGCGCTAGTGGGTCGATGAATTGGACAGGGTTGGCAAGTGCTTGATGGCGCTGAAAATTCTCTTCAGAAGCGGCCTGCGAAACGAACTGTCGAGGGTGCGAGCGTCGCCCCCGGCAACCCGATTGAGCCATGGGCTGCTTCGCGAACCAGTGCCGACGGTGGTCGGCAGCGGAGGATTTCACATGGCAACGCTCATCGGTACGGTCACCAAAGTCATTGGTCAGGTATTTGCCCAGAAGGGCAATGGCGAGAAAATTCTCTTGATCGAAGGCGATCGCTTGTACGCCGGCGATCAACTGATCACTGGCGCGGAAGGAGCGGTAGCGGTGAAGCTGCAAAACGGCCAGGAAATGACCCTTGGGCGCGGCAGCAGCATCACCATGACCGGCCAATTGCTGGCCGACCAGGCTGTCTCGGTGAACGTAGACGAAGCCCAGACCCCGAGCCAGGCGCAACTGACCGATGTCGAGCAGATCCAGAAAGCCATCGCCGCCGGTGAAGACCCCAGCAAAACCGCCGAAGCCACCGCTGCCGGCCCCAACGCGCCCACTGGCAATCCCGGTGAACTGGGCGGCGGGCACAGCTTCGTGCTGCTGACCGAAGTCGGCGGCCGGGTCGATCCGGTGATCGGTTTCCCAACCGCCGGTTTCAATGGCATTCCCGAATTCCCCGATTATCGCCGCGACGCGGACAACGACACTGGCGATGACACCCCAGCGCCGATCGTGGTGCCACCGCCAGCGGTGAACAACCCGGTCATCCTCAACGGCCTCGACGCGGCAGGCGGCGAGCTGAACCTCGATGAAGCCAATCTGCCTGAGGGTACAGCGGCCAATCCGGGCGCTCTGACCCAGAGTGGCAGCTTCACCGTCTCGGCACCGGATGGCTTGAACAGCCTGAGCATCGGCGGCATCAACGTGATCGTTGGCGGCGTGCCGATCGGCTTTCCGCAATCGATCACTACGCAGCTCGGCAACACCCTGACCATCACCGGTTACAACCCAGCGACCGGCACGGTCAGCTATAGCTACACCCTCACCGGCAACGAGACCCATGCGGCCGGTGACGGTGTGAACAACCTCAGCGAACAGTTCACCGTGATCGCCACCGACAGCAACGGCGACAGCGCCACCGGCACGCTGGACGTGAATATCACTGATGATGTGCCCAAAGCGTTCGACGACGCCAACGGCATTGCCTCGGAAACCTTGCTGACCCTGACCGGCAACGTTCTGACCAATGACATACAAGGCGCTGACCGTGTGCCCACCGGCCCGGTTACCCCCGGTACTTTCACCGGTACTTACGGCACTTTGGTTCTGAACGCTGACGGCACTTACACCTACACGCTCAATACCAGCGACGTCGATTTCAAAAACCTGCACGGCGGCGGCAACGGCACGGAGACCTTCGCCTACACCATCACCGATGCCGACGGCGATACCAGCAGCGCCAACCTCGTTCTGCAGATTCACAACAATGACGATCCAGTCACCATCGACGGCCTGAACGTCGCCGGCGGCGAACTGACGGTTTACGAGAAAAACCTCAGCGACGGCAGCGCGCCGGACACTGGCGCGCTGACGCACAACGGCACCTTCACTATCACCGCTCTGGACGGCGTGACTACGCTGACCGTCGGTGGCATCGCCGTGGTCACCAATGGCGTCGCCGCAGGCTTTCCGCAGTCGATTACCACACCACTGGGCAGCACGCTGACCATCACCGGTTTCAACGCGGCAACCGGTGTGGTCAGTTACAGCTACACCCTGGCCGATAACGAAGCCCATCCGAATGCCAACGGCGCCAACAATCTGCCTGAGCAATTTGCGGTCACGGTCGTTGACGACAACGGCACGACGGCCACCGGCACCCTCGACGTCAACATTGTCGACGACCTGCCGAAAGCCATCGATGACAGCAACGGCACCGCGTCGGAAAGCCAACCGACCCTGACCGGCAACGTCCTGACAAACGATGTTCAAGGCGCTGATCGCGTACCCACAGGCCCAGTCACGCCAGGCACCTTCACCGGTACTTTCGGCACCTTGGTACTCAACGCCGACGGCACCTACACCTACACCCTGAACACCAACGACGCCGACTTCAAAAACCTGCACGGCGGTGGCAACGGCACTGAAACCTTCGCCTACACCATCACTGATGCCGACGGCGATACCAGCACCGCCAATCTCGTATTGAACATCCATAACAACGACGATCCGGTGCTGCTCAATGGCCTCGACGTCAACGGCGGCGAACTCACCGTCTACGAAAAAAACCTCAGCGACGGCACCAGCCCCAATACCCCGGTGCTGACTCAGAACGGCACTTTCACCGTCAGCGCTCTCGATGGTCTGCAGACCCTCACGGTCGGCGGCATCGCCGTCATCACCAACGGCGCGGCCGCAGGGTTTCCGCAATCGGTGATCACCCCGCTGGGCAGCACTTTGACCATTACCGGTTATGACCCGGCAACCGGCGTGGTCAGTTACAGCTACACCCTGGCCGACAACGAAGCCCATCCAACCGCCAACGGCGCCAACAGCCTCACCGAGAACTTTGACGTCGTCGCCACCGACACCGATGGCAGCACCGCCAGCGGCCAGATCAACGTCAACATCGTCGACGATTTGCCAACCGCGCATGCAGATGCGGCTTCGGTGGCGGAGGGCGGCACCGTCAGCGGCAATGTGCTCAACAACGATATCGGCGGCGCGGATGGCCCTGCGGTTACCGGCGCAGTGGTTGGCGTGCGCGCCGGTGCCGACACTTCGACCTCGGCCATCGGCGGGCTCAATTCGCAGATCAACGGCACCTACGGCTACCTGACCCTTGATGCCAACGGCAACGCGGTCTATCACAGCAATCCCAACGTGGTGAACGGCCCGGGCGCGGTGGACGTATTCACCTACACCGTGCGCGATGCCGATGGTGATGAAAGCACCACGACCATCACCATCGATGTCTACAACAGTTGCCTGAAAGCGGTCAGCGACAGCGACGTCACCGTCTACGAAAAGGCCCTCGACCTGACCAAGGATGGCCAGGATCTGGCGGCAGGCAGCGTGGTCGGCAGCGATCCGAACAGCACTGGTGAAACCGCCTCCGGCACGCTGGTCGGTTCGGTCACTGGCGCGGTGGGCGCGATCAGCTACGCGCTGGTCGGCAGCGCCACCGGCAACTACGGGCAGATCGTCCTCAACGCCAATGGCACCTACACCTACACCCTGACGTCACCAGCAACGACCACGCCGCACGCGGACGACGGCGCCAACAGCCTGAGCGAAACCTTCACCTATCAGGCCACCGATTCGCTGGGTAACGTCGTCACCAGCAGCATCGTTGTGAGCATCGTCGATGACGTGCCGAAAGCGCTGAACGACAGCAACGCGACCAACGCGACCGAAGCCCAGTTGACCCTGACCGGCAACGTTCTCGATAACGATGTGCAAGGCGCCGACCGCGTCGCCAGCGGCCCGGTGACCGCCGGCACGTTCACCGGCACTTACGGCACGCTGGTGCTCAACGCCAACGGCACTTACACCTACACGCTGGACGCCAATGACGCCGATTTCAAAAACCTCCACGGCGGCGGCAACGGCACGGAAACCTTCGCCTACACCGTCACCGACTCCGACGGCGACACCAGCACCGCCAACCTGGTGCTGAACATCCACAACAACGACGACCCGGTGTGCCTCGACGGCCTCGACGTGAAGGGCGGCGAAATCACCGTCTACGAGAAAAACCTCGGCGACGGCAGCAACCCCGACACCTCGGCGCTGACCCGGAGCGGGAGCTTCACCGTGACCGCCCTCGATGGCCTGCAAACCCTGACGGTTGGCGGTATCGCGGTGATCAGCAATGGCGTCGCCGCCGGTTTGCCGCAATCGGTGGTCTCGCCGCTGGGCAGCACCTTCACCATCACCGGTTACGACCCGGCCACCGGCGTGGTCAGTTACAGCTACACCCTGGCCGACAACGAAGCCCATCCGAACGCCAACGGTGCCAATAGCCTCAGCGAGAACTTCGACGTGGTCGCCACCGACACCGATGGCAGCACGTCCAGCGGTCAGATCAACGTCAATATCGTCGATGACCTACCGACCGCGCACGCGGATGCCGCTTCGGTGGCGGAGGGCGGCACCGTCAGCGGCAATGTGCTGGACAACGACATCGGCGGTGCTGACGGCCCGGCGGCCACAGGCGCTGTGGTGGGCGTGCGTGCCGGTGCCGACACCTCCACTTCAGCCGTCGGCGGTTTGAATTCGCAGATCAACGGCACCTACGGCTACCTGACTCTGGATGCCAACGGCAACGCGGTCTATCACAGCAATCCCAATGTGGTGAACGGCCCGGGCGCGGTGGATGTGTTCACCTACACCGTGCGCGATTCCGATGGCGACGAAAGCACCACGACGATCACCATCGACGTGCACAACAGTTGCCTGACCGCCGTCAGCGACACCGACGTCACCGTCTACGAAAAAGCCCTCGACCTGAACAAGGATGGCCAGGATCTGACCCCCGGCACCGTCACCGGCAGCGAACCGGGCAACACCGGCGAAACCGCCAGCGGCACGCTGGTCGGTTCGGTCAGTGGTGGCAGCGGCGCGATCACGTACACCTTGGTCGGCAACGCCACCGGCAGCTATGGGCAACTGCAACTCAACGCCGACGGCACCTACACCTATACGCTGACCTCGGCGCCGAAAACCGCGCCGAGCGCCAACGACGGGCCGAATACCCTCAGCGAAACGTTCACCTACAAAGCCACCGATGCGCTGGGCAACAGCACCACCAGCACCCTCGTGGTCAACATTGTCGACGATGTGCCGAAAGCCGTTGCCTCCGATCGTTCGGTGACGGCGGTAGAGATCGATTCCAATGTGCTCATCGTCCTCGACATTTCCGGCAGCATGGCCGATGCCTCCGGTGTTCCGGGCCTGTCGCGGCTGGCACTGGCCAAGCAGGCCATTGGTGCCTTGCTCGACAAGTACGATGATCTGGGCGATGTGAAAGTGCAGTTGGTGACATTCAGCAGCAATGCCGCCGACCGCACCACGGTGTGGGTCGATGTCGCCACCGCCAAGACGCTTCTTGCCGGTCTGAATGCCGGCGGCGGCACCAACTACGATGCCGCCGTGGCGGTGATGCAGAACGCGTTCAACACCTCGGGCAAACTCACCGGGGCGCAGAACGTCGGCTACTTCTTCTCTGACGGCAAGCCCAACGAGGGCGACATCGGCACGGCTGACGAAGCCGCGCTGAAAAACTTCCTCGATGCCAACAACATCAAGAACTACGCGATCGGCCTGGGCAACGGCGTGAGCAACGCCTACCTCGATCCGCTGGCGTACGACGGTATCAGCCACACCAACACCAATGCGGTGGTGGTCACCGATCTCAACCAGCTCAACTCGGTATTGTCCGGCACCGTGCAGGGCGCGCCGGTCACCGGTTCGCTGCTGGGCGAGGGCGGTTCGTTCGGCGCCGATGGCGGTTTCATCAAGTCCATCGTGGTCGACGGCACCACCTACACCTACGATCCCAAAGCCCTCAGCGGCCAGGGTTCGTTGACCGCGAGCGGCGGCGCCAACCACGGCACCTTCAACACGGCGAACAACAGCGTCAGCATTGCTACCAATAACAGCGGCACGCTGGTAATCAACCTCGACAGCGGCGAATACAGCTACACCTCGCAGAAAACCACCGCCGTGGTGATCACCGAAAACATCGGCTTCACCGTCAGCGACAACGACGGCGATCTGGCCAGCTCCACCCTTACGGTGAAAGTGATCCCCAACGCGCCGCCGGTGGCGATGGACGATCATGTCATCACCAACCTGCTTTCCGGCAACATCGTGGTGCCCGGCGAGCTGTTGCTGGCCAATGACACCGATCCGAACGGCGACACTCTCAGCGCCACGCCAACCAGTTTCAACACCGGATGGGTGTCGAAAGCGGCGGACTTCACCGGCAGTGGCCTGATCGGCTTCACCGGGCAGCCCAATAACTCCGCCAATCAGAACCTGGCCAATGTGCGCAGCGCCTTCAGCGCCAATGCCGCGACCATGACCGCCGTGCTGGTAGTCAGCGGTTATCTCGGCATGGTGAGCAACAGCAACGCCAACGATGAAGACCGCATCACCGTCCACCTGTGTCAGGGCGAAACCCTCAATCTGGATCACAACCTTGCTGCCGGTCGCGTCGGCATGGAGTACTCGCTCAACGGCGGCGCCTGGATCGCGCTGGCGGACGGGCAAACGCTGACCGCGTCAGCCGATGGCGTCTACCAGATCCACGTCACCAACATTGCCAACGCTACGGGCAACGGCAACCCGAATGCGCCGGAAAACTATCAACTGACCATGACCTTGAACTACGCCGGGGCCCAGGACATCACGCCGAACTACCACGGCACCTACACCGCCAACGACAACCACGGCGGCAGCGACACGGCCAACGTCAGCATCAGCTATCAGGACGGCCACACCCTGACCGGCACCGCTGGCGACGATGTGCTGGTGGCGGGCAGCGGCAACAACGTGATCAACGCCGGCGACGGCAACGACGTCCTCAGCGGCGGCTCCGGCAACAACGAAATGCACGGCGGCGCCGGCAACGATTTGCTCTACAGCGGCGCCGGCAATGACCTGCTCGACGGCGGCACTGGCAGCGACACCGCCAGCTACGCCCACGCCACGGCCGCCGTCACCGTCAACCTCGGCCTGCTCGGTGCGCAACACACCCTCGGCGCCGGTACCGATACGCTGACCGGCATCGAAAATCTGCTCGGCTCGAACTTCAACGACAGCCTCACCGGCGATGGCAACAACAACGTGATCAACGGTGGTCTCGGCAACGACTTCCTCAATGGTGGCGCGGGCGATGACTTGCTGATCGGTGGCATGGGCAACAACACGATGACCGGCGGCGCAGGGGCCGACACCTTCCAGTGGCTCAAGGGCAACAGCGGCCACGACCTGATCACCGACTTCACCCCCGGCACCGACAAACTCGACCTGTCGCAACTGCTGCAAGGCGAAAACGCCAGCACCGCGTCCCTGGACGACTATCTGCACTTCACCGTCAGCGGCAGCGGCGCCTCGGTGATGACCAGCATCGACGTCAGCGCCATGGCCGGCGGCACGCCGAACCAGACCATCGACCTCGCCGGCGTCAACCTCGCCAGCCACTACGGCGTGACACCGGGGGCGGGCGGCATGGTGGCTGGGGGGCATGACACAGCGACGATCATCAGCGGCATGCTTAATGATCATTCGTTGAAGGTGGATACGGTTTGACCTGAGGTCTGAAACGACAAACCCGCCGCCCCGGTTGATTTGGGACGGCGGGTCTTGTCTGTCTGTACAGATGTGTTAGCTGTGAGTTCGCCTTCGCGGGCAAGCCCGCTCCCACAGGGTTCTTCAGTGGACGCAGAATATGTGTCCGACCAAAATCAATTGTGGGAGCGAGCTTGCTCGCGAAGAGGCCGGGTAGATCACCAAGTAACTCAGCAGACCAACATCACCCCGGCAACTCCAGATTATCCAGCACCCGACTCACCGCCAGTTCGCCAAGCACGATCAACTGCGATGTATCAGGATTTGCGCAACGTCTTCTGCCGCAAGATATAAACCGTCACCAGCACCGCACTGGTCAGCATGAACCCCCGCGCCCAAACCAGCGGCACCAGATAACACGAGAACAGAATGCTCATCCACATCAGCCCAATCGCGTAGACCTTGCCTTTGAGCGGGATGCCGTTGCCTTTGAGGTAGTCGCGAATCCATGGCCCGAGGCGTGGGTGTTCGACCAGCCAGCGATAAAAGCGCGGAGAGCTGCGCGCGAAGCAGGCCGCGGCGAGCAGGAGGAAGGGGGTGGTGGGCAGGACCGGCAGGAAGATGCCGATCACCCCCAATGCCACGCTGAGCCAGCCGATGGCCAGCAGCACGTAGCGCAACATCAGGGGGCGGTTGCCTATGGGGTTGTCCATAGGCCGGTTCTTAGTGATGACGAGGCTTGAGGATCGCCGGTTTTTCGTCGGGGGCCTGGCACAGCAGGTACAGCGCGGTCAGGGCTTCCGGGATCTGCACGATCATGTCGTCCATCAGGTTGGCGTCCTTGGCGATGTCTTCGAACTCAGGTTGCTCGTCGAACAGGCCGGAACCGACCATGATCGGCAGGAGCATTTCGCTGACTTCTTCTTCGGCGGTTTCGAACCAGGCCGCTTCGCGCAGGAACACGCCTTCCATGAAACCGATGCACCAGCCGCGCAGTTCGGAATCGTCCGGCTCTTCGCCCAGATCCAGTTCGCACGGCAGTTCGAATTCTTCATCCGAGGCCAGTTGGCGAGCAATGTGCGCCTTGAGGCCGATCAGTGTGGCTTCGATTTCGGCACGCTGGGCTTCGTCGCTGTAATGCGGCTCTTCGGCGAACAGCGCGTCGATCCACTCGCGCTCCGGAACGTCTTCGGAGCAGATCGACAGCGCGGTCAGGTAACCGTGGGCGGCGACGTAATCCAGCGCCTCGTCGTGCAGCTCGTCGGCGTCGAGGAAGACTTGCAGGCGGGTCAGTTGCTCAGCGAAGGACATTACGGGGCTACCTTGGGGAATAAACAATGCGGGAATTCTAGGCCTTCTTGCGCGCTCTAGCCAGCCGCTTGGCAGATTTGCCCGAATTACCGGCCTTACTGGAAAGATGAATAACCCTGTGGGAGCGAGCCTGCTCGCGAAGGCGGTGTATCAGGCACTTTTCTATCGACTGACAGGTCGCTTTCGCGAGCAGGCTCGCTCCCACAGGGTTTTGTGTGTGGCAGGTTTATCAGTGTCTTCTCAGCGGCACCCTGTGCGGCGAAGGCCTCGGGTATACTGCCGCGTTTTGCGATCCCTGCCGGCGCTGCGCTGGTCATGCAATGTGTTCTTACGTTTTGTTTAAGCAGCCGAAGCTGCTCTGAACCAGCCTGAGCAGGGATGTATCGGTAGATTTTTGGAGTTTTTATGCTCGAACAGGCTCAACGCGTCCTCAAGGACATCTTCGGCTACGACAGTTTCCGTGGCCGGCAGGGTGCGATTATTGAGCGCGTGGCCAGCGGCGGTGATGCGCTGGTGCTGATGCCTACCGGTGGCGGCAAGTCGTTGTGCTTCCAGGTGCCGGCGCTGCTGCGCGAAGGCCTGGCCGTGGTGGTATCACCACTGATCGCGCTGATGGACGATCAGGTCGCCACCCTTGAAGAACTCGGCGTGGCCGCCGCTGCGCTGAACTCCACGCTGAGCGCCGAGCAGCAGCGCGATCTCGCCGTGCGGATCAAGCGCGGCGAAGTGAAAATGCTCTATCTGGCGCCCGAGCGATTGGTGCAGCCGCGCATGCTGGCGTTCCTGCAAAGCCTGGAAATCGCCTTGTTCGCCATCGACGAAGCGCATTGCGTATCGCAATGGGGCCACGACTTCCGCCGCGAGTATCTGCAACTGGGCCAATTGGCAGAACTGTTCCCGAACGTTCCGCGCATCGCCCTCACCGCGACTGCCGACAAGCGCACCCGCGAAGAAATCGTCGATCGCCTGCACCTGCAGAACGCCGAACGCTTCCTGTCGAGCTTCGACCGCCCGAATATTTTCTACCGCATCGTCCCGAAAGAGCAGCCGCGCAAGCAGTTGCTGGCGTTCCTCGCCGAACGGCGCAGCGACGCCGGCATCGTTTATTGCCTGTCGCGCAAGAAGGTCGAAGAAGTGGCGGCATTCCTCAGTGAGCAGGGCTTCCCGGCGCTGCCGTATCACGCCGGTCTGCCCAACGATCTGCGCGCCTATCACCAGAAGCGCTTCCTCAATGAGGAAGGCCTGATCATGGTCGCCACGGTGGCTTTCGGCATGGGCATCGACAAGCCCAACGTGCGCTTTGTGGCGCACCTCGATCTACCGAAATCCCTTGAGGCCTACTACCAGGAAACCGGGCGCGGTGGCCGTGACGGTCTGCCGGCAGATGCGTGGATGGCTTACGGTCTGCAAGACGTGGTGATGCTCAAGCAGATGCTGCAGAACTCCGAAGGCGACGAACGGCATAAACGTCTGGAGCAGCACAAGCTCGACGCCATGCTCTCGCTGTGTGAAGAAACCCGCTGCCGTCGGCAGGCGCTGCTGGCCTATTTCGACGAAGACATGCCCGAGCCGTGCGGCCATTGCGACAACTGTGTCGACGGCGTGCAGACCTGGGACGCCACCGAGCCCGCGCGCCAGGCGTTGTCGGCGATTTTCCGCACCGGCCAGCGTTACGGCGTCGGCCATCTGGTCGATGTCTTGCTGGGCAAGGACAACGAAAAGGTGCGCAGCTTCGGCCATCAGCATCTGTCGGTGTTTGGCGTGGGCAAGGCGTTGAGCGAGAGCGAGTGGCGCTCACTGTTCCGCCAGTTGGTGGCGCGTGGGTTGGCCGATGTCGATCACGAAGGTTATGGCGGTCTGCGCTTGAATGACAGTTGCCGGCCTTTGCTCAAAGGCGAAGTGAAGCTGGAACTGCGTCGCGACCTGAAACCGCAGGTCACCGCCAAAACCGGCAGCAAGAGCCAGGCCAGCCAACTGGTGCGTGGCGAGGAACGCGAACAGTGGGAAGCCTTGCGCGCACTACGGCGCAAGCTCGCCGAAGAACACGGCGTGCCGCCATACGTCATCTTCCCCGACTCGACGCTGTTGGAAATGCTCCGTAGCCAACCGACTTCTCTGGCAGAAATGGCCCGGGTCAGCGGTGTCGGCGCGCGCAAGCTGGAACGTTACGGCGAGGCCTTCCTCGAAGTGCTCGGCGGCGAGGCTGAGGCGCCGAAGGTGGTCGCCGATGTCCGTCACGAACTGATCACCCTGGCCCGCGCCGGCATGACCCCGCTGCAGATCGCCGGGCAGTTGCAGTGCTCGGAGAAGAACGTCTACGCGATGCTCGCCGAGGCCATCGGCAAGCAGCAATTGTCGCTGGAGCAGGCGCTGGACTTGCCCGAAGAGCTGATGGGCGAGGTGCAGGACGCGTTTCTCGATGGCGAGGGCGAGTTGCCGTCCGTCGCTGAAGTGGTCGAGTTGTTCGCCGGGCGTGTGCCAGAAGGCGTGCTTTATTGCGTGCGGGCTGCGTTGCAGTCTGAATTCGAGATGTAATCTGGCCCGACCCCTCATCGGAACGCCGCCCGCCCATCCCTCTCCCCGAGGAGAGGGAGCCGACCGCGGTGTCTGGCGGCAGACATCGACCTGCAAAACCGAGTCGATTATGGATTCAGCACGGCGCTGGGACGTTGGCGAACCTCCAGAGCATCCCCCAATCAGTTCCCTCTCCCTCTGGGAGAGGGCTAGGGTGAGGGGCTCTTGATCTTCACGCAGTTGTAACGATTCAGTACAGAGCGACTCTTGCCTATAACTGCCGCCCATGCTTAGCTGACTAATAATTACAATTTCCGTATTTTCAGTCTGACCGTGAGTGTTTTATGCCGTTAACCGATCAACATCGCTTTGGTATGCAACTGGCCCAGATGTCCCGTGGCTGGCGTGCCGAACTGGATCGTCGTCTCGCCGGGCTGGGCCTTTCACAGGCGCGCTGGCTGGTGCTGCTGCATCTGGCGCGCTTTGAAGAGGCGCCGACCCAGCGCGAACTGGCGCAAAGCGTCGGCGTCGAAGGCCCGACCCTGGCGCGCTTGCTCGATAGTCTGGAGAACCAGGGACTGGTGCAACGCCAGTCGGTAATGGAAGACCGTCGGGCGAAAAAAATCGTGCTCTGCGCACCTGCGCTGCCCCTGATCGAACAAATCGAAACCATTGCCACGCAGCTGCGTCACGAATTGTTCGAAGGCGTCGACGAGGCGGATTTGAAGGTGTGCATGCGCGTGCACGGGCACATTCTGGCCAACCTGGAAAAATCTTGAGGCACATCCCGGCGGCGATTTTTTGAGAGATCGCGCTGAGCCGACTATAAGAACTACTAGGCAATATCGTGTTCGTACCGGATGTGCGAACGCATAGAAACCGGTTTTGCTTATTTAAGGGATGCTCATGCTCGCAAGTCGGCACATGCTGCGCGGGGGCGCCAAATGGCTGCTCGCTGTCGGTGTATTCAGCTATTCGACCTGGTCGATGGCGTTGGGGTTGGGCGAAATCACTGTTCACTCAGCCCTCAATCAGCCGTTCAAGGCCGACATCGCACTGGTCGATGTCGGCACGTTGACGCAAAACGATCTCTCGGCCAGCCTGGCTTCGGCGGATGAATTCGGCCGGGCCGGCGTCGAGCGGGTGTTTTTTCTCAACGACCTCAAGTTCACCCCGATCCTGCGTGGCAATCGCCAGATGATCCGGGTGACGTCGGGCAAACCGGTCAACGAACCCTTCCTGAATTTCCTCGTGCAGCTCGATCAGCCCAACGGCCGTTTGCTGCGCGAATTCACGGTGCTGATCGACCCACCGGGTTCGCCGGGCATCGTGCCCGCCACCGACGAGCCGGATCCGCGCCCGCAATCGTCCGAGTTTCCAACCGTCGAACCGGTTACCGCACCGCCCCAGGCTGCCCAGGGCAAACGCACCGCCGCGTCTGTGCCGCCAACGCCAGCTGCGCCTGCCAACGATGCGCAGGCCGAGCAACTGGCCGCCAGCGTGCTGCTGACCCAGCAGTTGCAAAAAACCATCGACGAACAGAACCTCAGACTGCAAGAACAACAAGTGCAGATAGCCGACGGCAGGAAGCAGATCGAAGATTTGCAAACCCGTCTGGCCGAAGTGCAGAAAGCACCGCCACCGCCCGTGGTCGCGCCGGTTCCGCCTGCTGTTTCAGCTCCGGTCGAGGCGACCGACGATGGCTTGAACTGGCCATTGCTCGGTGGACTGGTATTGCTGCTGGGCGTGCTGGCAGCGTTGCTCATACGCCGCCGTCAGCAACGTTCGACAGCAGATGGCACGCCGCTGCCGCTATTACCGGTGAGCGCTGAAGACGACGTCGATGAGCCCGAACTTCAACAATCTGTCGGTTCGCACGCGGCCACCGATCATCGCGATGAACCCGGTGCCGGGGACGTGCTGGAGGCTGTGGGCATCTACCTGGCCTACGGTCGACTCAGCGAAGCTGCGGGGTTGCTGCGTGATGCGGTGCACAAGGAACCCGAGCGTACCGATCTTGGTTTGCAGCTTCTTGAGGTACTGGGGCGGCAGGGTGACAGCGCAACTTACCAACAGCAGGAAAACCATCTGCGTGCGCTCGGCGTCGATGACCGCGAACTGATTGAAATCCGCGCTCGCCATCCGAAACTGGTAGGCGCCGCACCGGCGGTATTCGCGACGCCTGTTGCCCTCGAACTGCCCGCGGCCACGGCAGCGACCGTAGCTGCGCCGCTCGCATCGGCGCTCGGCCCCGCCGAGGATGATTTCGAATTGAATCTGGGCGAGCTGTCGATGGATTCAAATTGGGATCTCAACGACAGCCGCGTCGATTCCGCCGCACCGGCGATCGATGATCCGGAGCTGGGCACGAGCCTGTCAGTGCTGCCGGCCGATTTCGAACTGCCACAGGCTGCATCTGCCGAAGAAGCCGAACTTGAATGGATTCCCGAGCCTGACGCACAGCCACTCGATGACGACTTTCTCAATGAGTTCGGTGACCCCGAACCGTCGCTGGTATTGGAGCCCCTGGATCTGCAATTACCCGAGTCCAGCGAGACCGAAACCGAAGCCGCCGGCAAGCTCGAACAGGCGCAAACCTGCATCGACGATGGCGATATCGACAGTGCGATCGCACTGCTCACTGAATTGCTCATGGAAGGGGACGAGCCGTTGAAGCAGACCGCAAGGACGTTGTTGGCGGGGATTCGCTGAGCGCCGACGGATTTCGGGTTCATCCGGGACTGCTTTCGCGAGCAGGCTCGCTCCCACAGTGAAATGCGCTCTACCCTGTGGGAGCGAGCCTGCTCGCGAAGGCGTCAGATCGGCCAACAACCATTTCAGCTTAGAACGTCTGCCCCAGATTCAGGTAAACCGCCTGCTCATCCGCATCATTCAACCCATAAGTGAAATTCAACGGCCCCAGCGGCGTATCGAAGCCGACGAACACACTCGCGGCATTGATGTAGCCGCTGTCGAACTCATTGTCGTTGTTCCACGCCCGACCGCGCTCAAGCGAGGCGCCGGCGTACAGCGGGAAGTCCAGTGGCAGATATGAGCGCGGCGTCAGGCGACGGTAATACACCGCGCGCATCAGGCTGACGTTCTGCCCGGACAGCGCGTCCTCACGGAAGCCCGACAACTGCCGTGCGCCGCCGAGCAGAAAGCTCGAGGTCACCACATTGGCATCGTCCAGCGTGCGGCTGTAGCGCCCCCCAAGAATCAGCGTATCCGGCCCGTGGCTCATGGCCTTGTCAAACTTCGCTTCCCATTGGCGATAGCGGTTGTCTGAACCCAGGCCTGGTTCGAACTGGGCGAACGTCAGGCTGACGTCCTTGCCTTCGTGCGGAAAGTACACGTTGTCCAGCGAGTCGTAGGAATACTTCACGGTATAGAAACCTTCGTTGAAGCTCTCGCTCGGCAGATCCTGATCACCGATGCGCACGTCAGCCTTGCCCCAGGCCTGGCCGACACCGAAGCGCACTTCGCCGTTGTTGCCGATCTGCCGGCCGAGGTTGAGACCGAAGCCGTAGCGCTCGACGCGGTACTGGGCGATCGGATCGTTATCCAACACCGAGTCAACGTTCTGCGCCTCGAACGATGCATAAGGCGCGACGAAGTAACGCGATCCGACATCCAGCGGCTGGTAGAACTCGCTGTACAGCTCCTGCTTGTCGCCGATCTGCGCGCGGGTCAGCCATTCCGCGCCGAGGCGGTTGATGCCGTTGACGCGATAACTGGCGCCGAGGTTGAAAGCACTGTCGCCGCGCATGTCGTCCGACAGATTGAGGCCGACCCGCAAGTAATCGGTACCGCTGCGCTTGCCGCTGGCGCTGATGACCAGGGTGTGGTCCTGGCCTTTGTGCACCACGCGGTAACGCACTTGATCGAAGTAATCGAGACCGTACAACGTGCCCATGTCCGAATGCAGGCGCCCCAGATCCAGCGGCGCGCCGATCGGCTGGCGGATGTAATAGCGAATCACGTCATCGTCGACTTTCGAGTCATTCTCCACGCGAATCGCCGTGATGATTGGCGTGCGCTGTCCCGGCTGGCGCGCGGCGTTCAGTTCCGCGTCCTGGGTTTGCGTCGGCTTCAGTTGTGCCAGCCGCGCGTCGAGAATTCGCGTGGCGCGGTAACCGGCATCGATCATCTCCTGAGCCTTGCCGAAATCGGTCACGCCGAACGCGGCCAGCGCAGGCTGGATCAACACGTCATTGGCATGCAGAGTCGCCAGTTGCTCTTCGGAGTTGCGTCGGGTCATCAGGGTGATCGATTGATTGAGCACATCGACCACCGTGGTCAGTTGCTTGCGGTTACGCAGCGGCGTGCCGATATCGACGACGATGGCGATGTCGACGCCCATCTCCCGCGCGACATCCAGCGGGATGTTATCGGTCATGCCGCCGTCGACCAGCAGGCGCCCGTCGAGCTCGACCGGGGCGAACACCGCCGGGATCGACATGCTCGCGCGGATCACTTGCGGCAGGTGGCCTTTGCGAAACACCACTTTTTCGCCATTGGCGATGTCCGTGGTCACGGCCCGAAACGGGATCGGCAGTTTGTCAAAATCGCGGGTGTCGCTGGTGTGCGCCAACAGGCTTTCCAGCAGCAGCGCCAGGTTCTGGCCCTGAATCACCCCCAACGGCAGGCCGAGACTGCCGTCGTCGCGGAAGCTGAGTTTCTGCTTCACCAGAAAATCGCGGTCGTCCTGCTTGCGCCGGAACGGCACATCTTCACGCGGCGGCGCGTCGGACAGTGCTGCTTGCCAGTCGATGCTAAGGGCGAGTTTTTCCAGCTCGTCAATCTTGTAACCCGAGGCATACAGGCCGCCGACCACCGCGCCCATGCTGGTACCGGCAATCGCATCGATTTTGATGCCTTGTTCTTCCAGCGCCTTGAGCACGCCGATGTGCGCCAGCCCGCGCGCGGCGCCACCGGAGAGCACCAGACCGACTTTCGGTCGTGGCACTTCACTGGCGTGAACCAGCAGAGGAAGGAAACCAAGCAGCAGGCAGAACAGCAAACGGCGCATTGTGAGTCTCGGGGCAAGCGGTAAAGCCGGCTATTATAGCGGCGCCCTCTGTCTCAGGAGTTTCAGCGATCATGACCGTCGCCAAAGCCGAAGTTGTCATCACTTATTGCACCCAATGCCAGTGGTTGCTGCGCGCCGCATGGCTGGCCCAGGAACTGCTCAGCACCTTCGCTGACGACCTGGGCAAAGTGTCTTTGGTGCCGGGCACCGGCGGGGTGTTTCACATCACCTGCGCCGGTGTGCAGATTTGGGAGCGCAAGGCCGATGGTGGTTTCCCCGAAGCCAAGGTATTGAAGCAGCGGGTGCGCGATCAGATTGATCCTGACCGCGACCTCGGCCACAACGAGCGTACTCAGTGAGAGGCGGCCTCGGCGGCGACGGTTTTTTTATCGCTGCCGCCCGACATCCGCGCCGAGACCACGATCGCGACGATGATCAGCGCGCCACCGATGAGCATGCGCAGGGTCGGTGTTTCACTGAACAGCAGCCAGGCGATGGTGATGCCGTAAACCGGCTCCATGGCAAACACCACCGCTGCCGTGCGTGCCTTGATCACCGCCAGACTGGCGACGAACAGGCTGTGCGCCACGCCCGTGCAGAACACCCCGAGCAGGGCGATCCACAACCAGTCCAGCGCGCGGACCTGACTCAACTGCGGCGCCGCGACCGGCAACAGACACAAGGCCACGACAACGTTCTGGCACAACGCCGCTTGCACCGCCGGAATCCGTCCCGAACTGGCGCGGTTGGTCAGCGACAGCAGCGAGAACAGCAGGCCGGACAGCACGGCCCAGAGCAAACCAATGGTTGCGCCACTGCCCAGATCGAACGCCGGGGTTACCAGCACCAGACCGATGCTGACCAATACCACTAGGACGATTTCATTGGCACGGATGCGTTCGCGGAAGATCAGCCCTTCGAGAATCACCGTGAACGCCGGGAAACTGGCAAAGCCCAACGTGGCGATGGCCACCCCGGCGATCTTCACCGATACGAAAAAACTCACCCAGTGCCCGGCCAGCAACACGCCGCCCAGCGCCAGGCGTCGCCAGTCCAGCGCTTGCAGTTTTTGCCAGCCGTGCTGACTGGCGAAACGGGCGAAAAATGCCAGGGCGAGTACGGCGAAAGCAGCGCGACCGAAGACGATCACGGCGGGGGACGCAGCAGCAAGTTTGCCGAACACACCGGTCAGGCCGAACATCAAAGCGCCGATATGCAGGGCGCCGAGGGCGGTACGCGGAGTCATTGCAATCCTTCTATTTCAAACGCGATGATCGTTCCCACGCTCCTGCGTAGGAACGCCTCCAGGACGCTCTGCGTCCAGTGACGCAGAGCGTCACGGGCTGCATTCCCACGCGGAGCGGGGGAACGATCATGACAGAACAATTGCGCGCCAGTCTAAAGCGCTGGCGCGGTCGCGTCTGTCATCCGGTACCTCAATTTGCTAGCGATGTGCGTTGTCACACGACTGACTCACACTTGTCATGGTTGATTAACCGGGCACGCGCAGAGTGGCGAAAACATCGCAGAGGGTTGCCCATGACCAGCGCCGAGCTCGCCAGACCCAGTCGCAAACAACGGGTGCGAACCCTGTGGATCTCTGATGTGCACCTGGGCACGCGGGATTGTCAGGCCGAGCATCTGTCGCAATTTCTCAAGGGCTACCACGCCGACAAGGTCTATCTGGTCGGTGACATTATCGACGGCTGGAAACTGCGCAGCGGCATGTACTGGCCGCAGGCGCACACCAACGTCATCCGCCGACTGCTGACCATGAGCAAGCGTGGCACCGAAGTAATCTACGTCACCGGCAACCATGACGAATTCCTGCGGCGCTATTCGAAACTGATTCTGGGCAATATCCAGTTGGTCGACGAGGCGGTGCATGTCACCGCCGATGGTCGACATTTGCTGGTGATTCATGGCGATCAGTTTGACGTGATCACCCGTTATCATCGCTGGCTGGCCTTTCTCGGTGACTCGGCCTACGAATTCACCCTGACCCTCAACCGCTGGCTCAATCACTGGCGCGCCCGTTACGGCTATGGTTACTGGTCGCTGTCGGCTTATTTGAAACACAAGGTCAAGACCGCGGTGAGTTTCATCAGCGATTTTGAAGAAGCCATCGCCCACGAATGTGTGAAGCGCGAACTGCATGGCGTGGTTTGCGGGCATATTCACCATGCCGAGATTCGTAAGGTCGGCGAGGTCGATTACCTCAACTGCGGCGATTGGGTCGAATCGTGCACAGCGTTGATCGAGCATTGGGACGGCACGATCGAGCTGTATCGACTGGCCGATGCGCAGGCGCGGGAGGCGGAATTGAAAGCGGCCAAAGTTGCCGAACTCGCCTGAGCGAAAAAGCACCCTGTGGGAGCGAGCCTGCTCCCGAAGGCGTAGTGTCAGACAAAACTTCTTTGCCTGATACAGCGCTTTCGCGAGCAGGCTCGCTCCCACATGTGTTTTCAGGCTGGGCTGTGTTCTTCCATCGCCGCCTTGTAAATCGAGTTCTTCGGCTGCGCAAACAGCCGCTCCATCATCGGCTCGAAGAAACTCAGCGGCAGCGTGTCGTACCCCGGATCAAACGCCGCCGCGTCGTATTTGGCGCAGAACTCGGCTGTGGCGTGGAACTGCGGATGGTCCTTGAATTGCTCGCGTAAATGCCGATCCATGCCAAGGTGATGAAAGAAGTAATAGCCCTGGAAAATCCCGTGCTTCTCCACCATCCACAGATTTTCCGCGCTCACGAACGGCTTGAGAATCGCTGCGGCGATATCTGGATGGTTGTACGAGCCGAGGGTGTCGCCAATGTCATGCAACAGCGCGCAGACCACATATTCCTCGTCACGCCCGTCGCGAAAGGCGCGGGTCGCGGTTTGCAATGAGTGGGTCAGGCGATCCACCGGGAAACCGCCGAAGTCGCCTTCAAGCAGTTTCAGATGCGCGAGAATCCGCGACGGCAGCTGCCTGGCATAGGCGCTGAAGTCGGCGGCGATGATCGCCCAGTCGTCCTCGGTGCCGTCCTGCATATGGGTGAAGCGAGCATGGGCATTCATTGGCAGACCCTCATTCAGAACGCCACGCGACCGAGAATCATGTCGCGGTACATGACGAAATCGCCGAGCAGGCTGTACAGCGGGTGCTGAAAGGTTGCCGGGCGGTTCTTCTCGAAAAAGAAGTGGCCGATCCAGGCGAAGCTGTAACCGGCCACAGGCAATGCCAGCAACAGCAGCCAGGCGCCCTTGGCGACGCTAAGGGCGAAAATGAAGATGACCAGAGAAGTGCCGATGAAATGCAGACGACGGCAGGTGCTGTTGCTGTGTTCGGCGAGGTAGTACGGATAGAACTCGGCGAAGCTGTTGAACTGCTTGATGTTTTCCACGACCGCGCTCTCTGTGGTGATTGTTCTGGCGAGAAGTTGTTCGGCGGGTAGCTTATTTGAGTCTAGAGTGATCATTGGCGTGGGCCAGTGACAATCGGCGCCACTTTAGTATCCTTCGCAAATAGGGCGGTTATCTGCAGCCCGTCATGTAAAAGAATAACAACCATGAGCGAACGAACGACTTCTGCAAGCTGGGCGATGGGGATTGTCAAAGCGCTGGAGATGGACGGCCTGGATTGCCGGGTTCTGTTCAAGCAACTGGGGCTGGACTTCAATGCCCTCGAAGATCCGGATGCGCGTTTCCCGCAGGACTCCATGACCCGGCTCTGGCAGCGCGCGGTGGAGGTTTCCGGCAACCCGGCGATCGGCCTGAACATGGGCAAAGTGGTGCGCCCGGCCTCGTTTCATGTCGCCGGCTACGCGCTGATGTCGAGCAATACCCTGGCTGAAGGTTTCCAGCGCCTGGTGCGCTATCAACGCATCATTGCCGAAAGCGCCGACCTGAGCTTTCGCCGGCTCGATGAAGGTTACGCGCTGATTCTCACCGTGCACGGCGATCATCTGCCGCCGACCCGGCAGAGCGCTGAAGCGTCACTGGCCAGCGCGTTGGCACTGTGTGGCTGGCTGACCGGGCGTCCGCTGCATCCGGTGAAAGTGCTGATCCAGGGTGATCAGCCGGCCAATCTGCAACCCTATAAAGAAGCTTTTCATGCGCCGCTGGTATTCGATGCGCCTTATGATGCGTTGATCTTCGAACGTGCCGACATGGAAGCGCCGCTGCCTACGGCCAACGAAGCCATGGCATTGCTGCATGACCGCTTTGCCGGGGAATATCTGGCGCGCTTTTCCGAAAGCCGCGTGACGCATCGGGCGCGGCAGGTGTTGTGCCGTTTGCTGCCCCAGGGCGAGCCCAAGCGCGACACCGTGGCGCAGACCTTGCACCTGTCGCAGCGTACTTTGCAGCGGCGCTTGCAGGAGGAGGGCACCAGTTTCCAGCAGTTGCTCGACGACACTCGCCGCGAACTCGCCGAACAATATCTGGCGCAACCAAGCATGACTCTGTTGGAGATTGCTTACCTGTTGGGCTTTGCCGACCCGAGCAATTTCTTCCGTGCCTTTCGCCGCTGGTTCGACACCACGCCCGGCGAGTACCGCTTGCGCCTGACGCAGGGGCCGGACGCGGTCAATGACGCCAGAACGCCGGAATACACAGCACAAACACCGTAATGATCTCCAGTCGGCCGAGCAGCATGCCGAACGATAGAATCCACTTGGCCGCGTCCGGCAGGGTGGCGAAGTTGCCCGCCGGGCCGATGGTTTCGCCCAGACCCGGGCCGACGCCGGATACGGTGCTGGCGGCACCGGTCAGCGCAGTCATCCAGTCGACCCCAAGCAGCGACAGCAGCAGGGCGATCACGCAGATGGTGATAGCGAAGAAGAACGAGAAGGTCAGGATCGAACGGACAATTTCTTCGTCGAGGCGGTGACCGTTGTACTTCTGCTTGATCACTGCGCGCGGGTGGATCAGCTGATTAAGGTTGGCCTTGAGCAGGATGTAGGCGACCTGGAAACGGAAAATCTTGATCCCGCCCGCGGTCGAGCCGGAGCAACCGCCGACAAAGCCCAGATAGAAAAACAGCATCAGCGAGAAATTGCCCCACAAGCTGTAGTCGCCGAGGGCGAAACCGGTAGTGGTGACTACCGAGGTCACGTTCAGCGCCACATGCCGTAGTGCTTCCAGCCAATGCAGCTTGGTGGTCCACCAGTACCAGGTGCCGAGCACCAGCCAGGTCACCAGCAACATTGCCAGCAAGCCTTGCACCTGCTGATCACGGATCAATGCCTTGCGATTGCCGCGCAGCGTCGCCACGTACAGGGTGAACGGCAGGCTGCCGAGGATCATGATGACAATCGCCACCCAGTGCACCGCCGGTTGCGTCCACTTCGCCAGTGATTGGTCGGATGTCGAGAAACCGCCGGTGGAAATCGCCGACATTGCGTGGTTGATCGCATCGAACGGGCTCATCCCCGCCCACCAGAACGCCAGGCTGCCGAGAATGGTGATGCCGACATAGGCCGCCACAATCAGCCGCGCCACCATGTGCGAACGCGGCATGACCTTTTCCGAGCGGTCCGAGGATTCGGTCTGGAACAGGCGCATGCCACCGATGCGCAGCAGCGGCAGAATCGCCACCGCCATGCCGATAAAGCCGATGCCGCCGATCCAGTGCAGCAGCGACCGCCACATCAGAATCCCCGGCGACATGTTGTCCAGGCCATTGAGCACGGTGGAACCGGTGGCGGTGATGCCGGACATGCTTTCGAAGAACGAGTCGGTGTAGCTGATGTGCTGGGTCAGCAGAAACGGCAGCGCGGCGAAAATGCACACCACCAGCCAGCTGCTGACCGTCAGCAGATACATGTCGCGCGGGCGCAGGTGAATGTGTTCGGGTCTGCCGGGGATCACCAGGGCGAGGCCGGCGATAAAGGTGATCATACTCGCCCAGAGGAACGACGGCAGGTCGCTGGTGCGCTCGAAAATCACCAGCGTGGCCATCGGCACGACCATCGCCACAGCCAGGGTGATCAGGAAGATGCCGATGATAAAACCAATGATCCGTAAGGTCGGCAACGCCATGAAATCCGCTCGGGCTGATGGGAGAAGGGCGCCATTCTACCTGCGGGGCAGGGCATGTAAACCGGCAGGCGCTGCGCAGATGAAGCTAGAATAGCCGCACATTTTCCAGAGGAGGTGGCCGATGCAGGCTCTCGACGCGTTGCTCAACCGTGTTTCCGTTCCCCGCCTGGTCGAACCGGCCCCCACTGCCGAGCAGCGCGAAGCCCTGTTCGGCGCGGCCTTGCGCGCCCCGGATCACGGACATTTGCAGCCGTACCGCTTTTTGACCGTCGAAGGCGCGGCGCGTGAGCAAATGGGCGAGCTGCTCGCCGAGGCGGCCCGCCAGCAGGGCGGCGAGGTCACCGAAGCGATGATCGACAAGGCCCGCAACGGCCCACTGCGCGCGCCGCTGGTGGTTGTGGTGATCGCGAAATTGCAGGAGCACGTGAAGTATCCGAAGGCCGAGCAGCTGCTCACGGCGGGCTGCGCGGCCCACGGGATCCTGCTGGCGGCGTATGCGCAGGGGATTGGCGCGGTGTGGCGCACCGGGGATCTGGCGTATTCCAGGCATGTGGCCGAAGGTTTGGGGCTGGTGGAGAGCGAGGAAGTCATCGCGTTCCTCTACCTAGGTACGCCGCAGAAAGAGCCGCGCGTGGCGGAGAAGGTCGATCTGGCCGAGTTCGTCAGCGCCTGGCCCGCTAAGGCCTGAAGATCAAAAGCCCCTCACCCTAGCCCTCTCCCGGAGGGAGAGGGGACTGATTGGGGGATGCTTTGGAATTCACCGACCTGAGCGACCTTCGCTGAATCCAGAATCGCCTCAGGTGCAGTGCATCGAATCAACTCGGCGAATCCACGATCGACCGAGGTTGAGGGCATCGAATTAACCCCGCGAATCCACAATCGACTCGGTCTTTCAGGTCGATGCATCACGCCAGACACCTCGGTCGGCTCCCTCTCCCACGGGGAGAGGGCTGGGGTGAGGGGCTTTTCAGGGCTGGACGATTACTCCCGGCACCAAGGGTAATTCCAGACTCGCCACAAAGCCGCCCTGCGGATGATTGGCCAGGGTCAGCGTGCCGCCATGCCGTTCTGCCGCCCGCTTGGCAATCGCCAGTCCCAGGCCATGCCCGGCAGCCGTCTGCCCCGGCGCGCGATAAAACGGCTCGCCCAACTGACTCAGATGCTCCGCCTGCACGCCCGGCCCGTGGTCGCGCACGCTGATGACAATCCGCTCACCCTGCCGCGAGGCCTGCAGTTCGATCGGCTGATCGCTCGGGTTGAAGCGCTGGGCGTTGCGCAGCAGATTGTCCACGGCGCGCTCGATCATCGTCGGCCAGCCTTTCAGATTCAGCTGCGGCTCGGCTTGCAGGCGCACGGTCTGCTCGGGAGAGCTGAGCTGCGCATCCTTTTGCAGCGTGGCGAGCAGCGCATTGAGGTCCACGTCTTCAGCGCTGGCGTTGTCGGCATCGACTCGCGCCAGCACCAGAATTTCACTGATCAAAGCCTCCAACCGATCACATTCACGGGTCAGCCGTGGCCAGAGTTTTTCGCGCTCTTCAGGATTGGCCCGCTCGGCCAGAGCCAAGGCAATACGCAGGCGCGCCAGTGGTGAACGCAGTTCATGGGAGACATCGCGCAGCAACTGCCGCTGACTGCCAATCAGACTTTGCAGACGCGCACCCATGCGGTTGAAATCGGTGGCCAGCACGCCGAATTCATCGCGACGATTGGCCAGTTTCGCCAGGCTGTTCTGCTGGTAAGTGGTCTGCCCCAGATCATGCACCGCGCCACGCAAGCGACTCAGTGGGCGAGTGATGGAGAAGGTCACGAGCAAACTGAACAGGGTCAGCACTACCAGCGCAATACCGAGCGCGCTCAGCGGCCAGAGCAGGCTTTCGCGGTGCCAGGCGTCGAGTTCCGGGTGCGGGATGCGGTAGATGAACAGGTAGGTGTCACCGGTGTTTTCACTGGTGATCTCGTCGGTCAGGCGCCGCCACGGCAGACGGCGATCATCGTTGTTCTGCCGCGCTTCGAACGCGGCGGCGCGACGCGGGAAGGTGCCACGCACCACCGGGTCGCCGGTTTCGTTGAGCACTTGAACGTCGATGTGATACTGGCGTTTGCGTTGTTCGAGGATGTCCTGCGCCGCTTCTTCGCCCTGGGCTTCGTAAGTCTGCGTCCATTCTGCCGCCAGCGTGTTGAGGCCGGGGTGGCGGCTGAGTATCCACGCGTCCTGATTGAGCATATGCCCGAGCAGGATCGACAACCCGGCTACCAGAGCGATGGCCAGCCAGAAGCTCGCAAGAATCCGCCAGAACAGTGAACGCACAGAAACTCCTCAAACAACACACCGTTCAAATGTGGGAGCGAGCCTGCTCGCGAAGGCGTAGTGTCAGTCAATCCATCGCTGGCTGATACACCGCTTTCGCGAGCAGGCTCGCTCCCACATTCGATTTGAATGGAACAGGCCCGACGAGGTGAGTCGTCGGGCCTATGGTCAGCGCATTATTGCGCCTTTTGTGCCTGCTGCGCTTTCCAGGCCTTGAACTCGGCCCATTCGGCGCGGCGTTCGGCGCGTTTCTTCTGGATCTCGTCGAACTGCTTCTGTTGCTCGGGTTTGAGCAGTGCACGGACATCGGACTCGGCTTTCTTGTGGTTGGCCGCGATCTCGTCCTTCATGGCTTTCTGGTCGGCCGGCGAGAGTTTTTCCAGGTACTTGTCGACCACCTGCTTACGCTCATGCATCTGCTCGCCCATGATCCTGCGAATCTGCTCGCGCTGTTCGCGGGTCAGGTCGAGCTGGCTGTACGGACCTTTGCCGTGCATGCCGCCGTGCATCTGACCGCCGTGGCGCGGGCCATCCAGCGGACCACCATCCTGTGGCATGGCCATGGCCACGGTTGGCAGAGCGGCAGCGAACATCAGAGCGATAAGAGTCTTGCGCATGGTGTATCTCCTTGTCTCGTTCCCGGTACGTTCCGGATGAGTGCAGATTACGCAGATCAAGGTCAGCGGCGGTCAGCGCAGCGTAAAGCTTCGGTAAAGAGGTGTCGTCATCGTCCTGACATACCACTATCGCCACCAGGCTCCCACACGGATCGCAGCCATGCTCAGGATGTCCACGCGCTTGAAAATCAAAAGCAACGTCAAAAGCCCCTCACCCTAGCCCTCTCCCGGAGGGAGAGGGGACTGACCGTGGTGAATGGCATAGATACGCCGACGTGAGACACCGAGTCGAATGCGATTTCAAAGTTAACGCAGATCGGCTCCCTCTCCTTGGGGAGAGGGACTGGCGGTGGTGAATGGCATAGATACGCCGACGGGAGATACCGAGTCGAATGTGATTTCAAAGTCAACGCAGATCGGCTCCCTCTCCTTGGGGAGAGGGGACTGACCGTGGTGAATGGCATAGATACGCCGACGTGAGATACCGAGTCGAATGCGATTTCAAAGTTAACGCAGATCGGCTCCCTCTCCTTGGGGAGAGGGCTGGGGTGAGGGGTAGCCTCACCACAAATCCAAAGCCAACCGCCCGCTTCTGACCACTCACACAATGAGCGTTGGCTCGAGTGCTTTTGATCTTGCCTCACCGGCGACGTCGGAGGGCTGAGCGGAACCCTAAGTAGCCGTCACCGCAGCAACGAATATACCCGCAAAAACCTCGACCACACGAACACCATCGCCCGCTCCCTCGCGCAGGCGAAGTGCGCGGATTCAAAGGCTGTAGTAATAACCACGGCTACGCAACGCAACGATGCGCGGGCGGCCGTCGGGGTGGGGGCCGATTTTTTTGCGCAGGTTGCTGACGTGCATGTCGAGGCTGCGGTCGTACAGGGTCAGCTTGCGGCCGAGGGCCAGTTGCGCCAGTTCCTGTTTGTCCAGCGGCTCGCCCGGCTGCTTGAGCAGGGCTTCGAGCAGGCGGCTTTCGGAGACGGTGAGGGTCAGTTCTTTTTCGTCGATGCTGACCACGCCGCGCACCGGGCTGAAACTCAGATCACCCAGCTCAAGCTGCGTCGATACGGCCGCCGGGTGGCTGCGGCGCAACACGGCGCGCAGGCGCGCGGTCAGTTCGCGGGGGTCGCAGGGTTTGGCCAGGTAATCGTCGGCGCCCAGTTCGAGGCCGAGGATACGGTCCAGCGGTTCGCCGCGCGCCGAAAGCATCAGCACCGGCAGGTCCGCATGGTCGTTGCGCAGTTGCTTGAGCAGTTCCAGACCGCTGCCGTCGGGCAGCATCACGTCCAGCACCACCGCCGCCGGGGCGGTTTCGGCCAACGCCTTGCGGGCGCTCTGGCCATCGTGGCAGGCGCGCACCTGGAAGCCTTCCTGGCTCAACCAGCTACTCAGGAGTTCGCACAACTCCTGGTCATCATCAATCAGTAACAGCTCGCTCATGACTCACTCAATTTAGCCATTGCCGACGTTTTCGGCTTGCACCACTGGCAAAGATACCGCAGAGCAGCGCCAATAGCGCTACCCCGGCGCCGGTGACGAACCACTGCTGTTGATCGGTCAGCAAACGCGGCAACGGGCTGGCCTGGGCTTCCTTGAGTTGCAGCTTCAGACGCTGGTTCTCCTGGCGCAACCGGGCGAGCTGGGCGCTTTCGCGGGTGTTGTCGGCATTCTGCAGTTGTTTGTTCAGTTCTTCGCGCTGCTGTTCACTGGCCTTGAGCCGTTGTTGCAACTCGGTGATCTGGCTGCCGGCGCTCAATGACAATGGCGTGGAGCTGCCGCTTTCGGTGGTTTCCTCACCATGGGCGGGGGCCATGATCGACAACGTGAGCAACATCAGACACAACGGACCCTTGCGCATCGCGACACCTGTTTCCAAATGGATATTGGGCAGGTTGTCGGCAGGCAAACGAGAATAATGAGCGATTGAGAGCGCGATGAACCGAGAAGGTTCATCGCGTGGCAGGACTTAAGGCAGGACTTGCTTGAACGGCTTGACGATCACATTGGCATAGACGCCAGCGGCCATGTACGGATCGGCGTCGGCCCAGGCTTGGGCAGCGCTCAGGGAGTCGAATTCGGCGACGATCAGACTGCCGGTGAAACCCGCTGCGCCCGGATCATTGCTGTCGACGGCCGGGTGCGGGCCGGCCAGCACGATGCGGCCTTCGCCCTTGAGCGCTTGCAGGCGTTCCAGATGAGCGGGGCGTGCGGCCAGGCGCGCTTCGAGCGAGTTGGCGACGTCGGTGGCAATGATGGCGTAGAGCATGTCAGTCCTCGGTTTTTGGCGTTGTGGTATCGGTGTCATGCAGATGGCGCGACAGGTAGATGCCCTGAGCGACCAGGAACAGCACGGTCATGCCCAGGCTGCCGAACACCTTGAAGTCGACCCAGATGCTCTGGAAGGTGAAAGCGACGAACAGGTTGGCCGCGCCGCAGAACAGAAAGAAGGCGATCCAGGCGATGTTCAGGCGCGTCCAGACCGGATCCGGCAGGGTCAGCGCGTGGCCCATGATGCGCTTGATCAGCAGGCGATCGCCGATGAAATGGCTGCCGATGAACGCCGCAGCAAACAGCCAGTTGACCACCGGCGCTTTCCATTTCAGGAAGGTTTCGCTGTGGAAGGCCAGCGTCAGGCTGCCGAATACCAGGCAGGCGATCAGCGTCAGCCACTGGCTCTTTTCCAGCTTGCGCTGCTTGATGAACAGCGCGCCATACACCACCAGCGAGCTGATGATCAGCATCGCCGTGGCGCTGTAGATACCGCCTACAGTCACTTGCTGGCCGGCGATGTCGACCACCCGTGGATCAAGTTTGTAAACGATGAAGAACAGCAGAAGCGGGATGAAATCGATGAATTGTTTCACAGTGAGAGCCAGAAGCTGGATGTGGCGGCATAATAACAAACATACGGGCGCGCGATAGCGCCAGCTGATTTGAGGTTACAACTCCCCGTGAATGTTGATTTGCACTGCCACAGCACGGCCTCCGACGGCGCCCTGGCGCCTGCGGTTCTGGTTGCGCGTGCGTTCGAAAACGGCGTGCGAGTCCTGGCGTTGACCGACCACGACACCCTCGAAGGTCTTGCCGAAGCGCGTACGGCGGCCAATGAATTGGGCATGCAACTGGTCAACGGCGTCGAATTGTCCTGCACCTGGGGCGGGGCGACCATTCATGTGCTCGGCTATGGTTTCGACGTCAACGCCGCGCCGTTGGTCGAGGCGATCGCGAAACTGCACGATGGCCGCTGGCTGCGGTCGGAAGAAATAAGCCGCAAGCTCGCTCTCAAGGGCATGCCCGGTGCCCTCGACGGCGCCCGGCAAGTCCAGCAGGAACTGGGCGATAGCGGCAACGCGCCGGCCCGGCCGCATTTCGCCGACTGGATGGTGCGTGAAGGTTTTGTAAAGGATCGCGCCGAGGCGTTCCGCAAATGGCTCGGCGCCGGCAAGCTCGGCGACGTCAAGCTGCACTGGCCGACCCTCGAAGACACCGTCGGCACCCTGCGCGCCGCCGGTGCCTGGGTCAGTCTGGCGCATCCCTGGCACTACGATTTCACCCGCAGCAAACGCCGAAAGCTGATTGCCGACTATATTCAAGCAGGCGGGCATGCGATCGAGGTGGTCAATGGTCATCAGCCCGCAGAACAGGTCGGCAGCCTGGCAATCCTTGCCCGCGAGTTCGGTCTGCTGGTCAGCGCCGGCAGTGACTTCCATGGCCCTGGCGGCTGGTCCGAGATCGGCCAGTACCGGCCGGTTCCCGAGGACCTTCCACCCCTGTGGTGTCGGTTCAAACATGACACAGATATTGCCGCCGTCTGAACAGGTAGAGAATGTGAGTCAATTTTTCCAGATACATCCGGAAAACCCGCAAGCGCGCCTGATCAAACAGGCGGTCGAGATCATCCGCAAGGGCGGGGTGGTGATTTATCCCACGGACTCGTCCTACGCCATCGGTTGCCAGATCGGCGACAAGACCGCCATCGAGCGCGTGCGCCGTCTGCGCCAGCTCGATGAAAAGCATAACTTCGCGCTGATCTGCAGCGACCTGTCGCAACTGGGCAACTACGCCAAGATCGACACCGGCACCTTCCGCATTCTCAAGGCGCACCTGCCGGGGCCTTACACCTTTATTCTCAACGCCACCCGCGAAGTACCGCGCCTGTTGCTGCATCCGAAGAAACGCACCATCGGCCTGCGCGTGCCCAGCCATCCGATCGCGTTGGCGCTGCTGGCCGAACTTGGCGAGCCGCTGATGAGCGTGACGCTGATCATGCCCGGCGACGAAGATCCGCTCAGCGATCCCTACGAAATGCGCCAATTGCTTGAGCATCAGGTCGATCTGATCATCGATGGCGGTTTCGGCGGCATCAAGGCTTCGACGGTGATTGACCTGACCGGCGACGACCCTGAAGTGGTCCGCGTCGGTTGCGGCGATCCGACGCCGTTCATGGTCGAGGCCTGAATGTCCGCAGTGGAAACCGTGGTCGATCCCCAGGCCGGCGCCCAGCAGGAACTGCCGTTTGCCATGGTCTATGGCCAGGCAGTCATGGAAATGCCGCTGGACCTGTACATCCCGCCGGATGCGCTGGAAGTCTTCCTTGAAGCTTTCGAAGGCCCGCTCGACCTGCTGCTGTACCTGATCCGCAAACAGAACATCAATATCCTCGACATCCCGGTGGCGGAAATCACCCGCCAGTACATGGGCTATGTCGAGTTGATGCAGTCGGTACGCCTGGAGCTGGCCGCCGAGTATCTGGTGATGGCGGCGATGCTCGCCGAGATCAAGTCGCGCATGCTCCTGCCGCGCGCCGAAACCATCGAAGACGAAGAGGACGATCCGCGCGCCGAACTGATCCGTCGCTTGCAGGAATACGAGCGTTTCAAGGCCGCTGCCGAAGGTATCGACGGTTTGAGCCGGGTCGGTCGCGATGTGATAGTACCCAAGCTCGACGCCCCGGAAGCGCGGGCACGCAAGCTGTTGCCCGATGTCGCGCTGGAAGAAATCCTGATGTGCATGGCCGAAGTGCTGCGCCGTGGCGACATGTTCGAAAGCCACCAGGTCAGCCGCGAGGCGCTGTCCACCCGCGAGCGCATGAGTGATGTACTCGAACGGCTCAAGGGCGGCGGCTTCGTGCCGTTTGTCGAGCTGTTCACCGCTGAAGAAGGGCGCCTGGGTGTAGTAGTGACCTTTATGGCGATCCTTGAACTGGTCAAGGAATCCTTGGTCGAGCTGGTGCAGAATGAGCCGTTCGCCGCGATCCACGTGCGAGCCCGAGCCGAATAACGAGTCCCTGAATGAACCTGACTGAACCCCGCGAGCTGGCGCCCCTGCTTGAAGCCTTTCTGTTGGCTTCGGGAAAGCCGCAATCCCTTGAGCGCCTGTTTGAACTGTTCGAAGAAGGCGAGCGGCCCGAGCCGGCGGTCTTCAAGAAAGCCCTGACCCTGCTCGGCAAGTCCTGCGAGGGCCGCGCGTTCGAGCTCAAGGAAGTCTCGTCGGGCTATCGCTTGCAGATTCGCGAGAAGTTCTCGCCGTGGGTCGGCCGACTCTGGGAAGAGCGCCCGCAGCGCTATTCCCGTGCCTTGCTGGAAACCATCGCGCTGATCGCCTATCGCCAGCCGATCACCCGTGGCGAGATCGAAGACGTGCGAGGCGTGGCGGTCAACAGCAACATCGTCAAAACCTTGCTCGAACGTGAGTGGATTCGCGTGGTTGGCTACCGCGACGTGCCGGGCAAACCGGCAATGTTCGCCACGACCAAGGCGTTTCTCGATCACTTCAACCTGAAAAACCTCGAAGACCTGCCGCCGCTGGCCGAACTGCGCGAAATGGAAGCCGAACCAGTGCTCGATTTCGACGACGCGCCGGTGCCGCAGAGTCTGCAGGAACTGGCCGACGCCAGCGCTGAGCCCGAGGAAGAGAAGGAAGAAACCAGTTTCCATTCCCTGTTGCTGGAGCTGGACAGCATGGAGGAGGGGATCAAGACCGATTTCGACGACTTGCTGCGTGATGCGGTGGATGGCGAAGCGCCGGTGTCTGAGCCTGAGATCATCGAACCCGCGATTGAAGTGGAGCTCGAGACCGCGCCTGACGCCGAACCGGAAGAAGACATTCTCGGTGTCGCCGAGGCCCGCGAGAAACTTCTGGCCGCCGTCGCCGCCCTCGAACAGCCGGAACCGGAACTCAGCGAAGAAGAAGCCGAAGCTCGTGCACTGGCCGAAGCCATCGAAGCCGAACGGCGCGAGTTCGACGATTGACGCCTATTGAGAAACCAGAGGAGACCCTTGTGGGAGCGAGCCTGCTCGCGAAGGCGGTGTGTCAGATACATCAATACTGAATGACACTGCGCCTTCGCGAGCAGGCTCGCTCCCACAGGGTGAAATGTCGTTATGGAGATTGCGATGAGCTCAACCAAAGACCCCTGCATCAGCCTGTGCAAATTCTCCGACGACATCTGCCTCGGTTGCGGTCGCAGCAAGCGCGAGATCAAGGCCTGGAAGAAACTCGACAAGGACGACAAGCGCACCGTGCTGGCCGAAGCCGCGTTGCGCCTGATCAGGCTCGGCGGTGCCGGTCGGCGGAAAAAGAAATAACTGGCAATCGATCAGCTAGTCTCTGATGCGCGATGGCGCACATCCGCGTATGATTCGCGACCCTTCGCCGATCCCTTCGGCCGAATACCCAGATTTCAATGCTTCAGGCGCCGCCTGAACAGACCACACCGGGAGGTGCCCAGATGAGTGACATCAATCAGAAAGACGACCAGGAAATCGGCCCAGCAGGCGAAAAGCTGCAGAAAGTCCTCGCCCGTATCGGCGTCGGCTCGCGCCGTGACGTCGAAGCCTGGATCAGCCAAGGGCGGATCAAGGTCAATGGCAAAGACGCCACCCTTGGCCTGCGTGTCGACATGCACGACGCCATCACCATCGATGGCAAAGTGATCAAACGCGAAGAGGCCGCCGAATCGGTGCGCCGCGTGATCATGTACAACAAGCCCGACGGCGAAATCTGCACCCGTGACGACCCGGAAGGCCGTCCGACCGTGTTCGACAAGCTGCCGCGTCCGAAAGAAGGTCGCTGGATCAACATCGGCCGTCTCGACATCAACACCACCGGTCTGCTGATGTTCACCACCGACGGTGAGCTGGCCAACCGCCTGATGCACCCGTCCTATGAGATGGACCGCGAGTACGCCGTGCGTGTACGCGGTGAAGTCGATGACGAGATGATCGAACGCCTCAAGGCAGGCGTGGTGCTGGAAGACGGTCCGGCGCGTTTCACCGACATTCAGCAGGCGCCGGGTGGCGAAGGCTTCAACCACTGGTACCACTGCGTGGTCATGGAAGGGCGCAACCGTGAAGTGCGTCGTCTGTGGGAATCGCAAGGTCTGGTGGTCAGCCGTTTGAAGCGCGTGCGTTTCGGTCCGGTGTTCCTCAACTCCGACCTGCCGATGGGCCGCTGGCGCGAAATGAGCCAGTACGAAGTCGACGTGCTCAGCGCCGAAGTGGGTCTGACGCCTGTTGCGATGCCGCAGCTGAACGCCAAGAGCAAGGACAAGCTCGAGCGCATGCAGCGCAAATCGTCGCGGCCGATGGCCAAGACCGAGCGCGTGCGCACCCTGCGTCCAGCCGCTGGCGCACCGACCGGGCCACGCCCGGGCCGCGAGCCGCAGATCGAAGGCGAGCGTCCAGGTCGCAAGCCAGTCGCCCGTGACGGCGAGCGCGCACCGCGTCCGGCCAATGGTCGTACCGAGCGTGGCGAAGGTCGTGCACCGGCCGGTCGCGGTACGCCAGTGGCGGATCGTCCAGCCGACACCAGCAACAAGCGCCCGGCCAAACCGGCGCCAAAGCGTCCGGGGATCAAACTGGTCGACGGCGACAAGCCTTCGGGCAAGCGTCGCGGTGCACCAGCCGGCTCGGGCCAGCGCCCGGGTTTTGGACGCAAGAAGCCTGAGTGAGGCAGCTGTGAGTTTCTAGCGGCAAGCTGCAAGCTGAAGCAAAAACGCCAACCTCAGGGTTGGCTTTTTTTTCGTCTGGCGAAAGTGTGCGGTGCGCTCACGTGTAGGAGCTGACGAGTGAAACGAGGCTGCGATCTTTTGATCTTGAAAACCAACATCAAAAGATCGCAGCCTCGTTTCACTCGTCAGCTCCTACAGGGCTCATGCGCAGGCTAGAACACAAACCGTCCATCAAACACCGGCTTGTCATCCAGCGCCAACACCCCGCCGGAAAAGATCAGGTCCAGGTGATGACTGCCCTTGGCCCCACCACCCAGGCCGAGATGCAGGCCACAATGCCGCTCCTCAAACCCGGCATTGCGCGCATACAGGTCCTTCACGCCTTCGTTGGTGCCGATCCCCAATTCTTCGATCCGCCGGTTCGACGGGTTGGCGTCCAGGTATTTGTTGAAGTCATGTTCCAGCCCCGGTACGTCGGTGGCGATGCGGCTGATGGTCGAGTTCTCGATCCACAGCTCCAGCGGCGATTCCAGTACGCCGTATTTGCGTGCGAACGGGATGGTGCTGAGGAAGGTGCCCTTGAATTTCACATGGCCGTTGATGGCTTCGCTGTGGGTGGCGATTTCGCCGGGAGCGAGGTCGAAGTTGCCGACGCCGTTGATGTCGGTCCACTTCTTGATGCTGCTCATCGGCGTTTGGAACCATGAGCCGTCATCGTCCTTGAAGCTCAGCGTGGTCGCCTGGGACATGCGCTGGATCAGGTGGCTGTTGAGCCCGGCGATGCGTTGCGGGGTGATGCTGAAAGTGTCGTAGAAATAATCGCCGTAATCCTTGAACAGCAGCGACTTCTTCCAGTTTTCCGCCATCACCGCTTGCAGTGCGCGGACGAACTCCGGGCCGTCGGGACGCGGGTTAGGCAGGGTGGAAGAGTCGTAGAAGAAAATGTACAGATCGCTGTCGGCAATCGCCTCGGCCAGCGCTGCGGTGCTCTCCAGGTCCAGACGGCGGGCGCTGAACTGGAAGCGCGGGTGCTCGCCGGCCTGTTCGGCAATGGCGCCGGTCAGGGCTTCGTAGTCGGCGGTGTGGCCGAGCATTACCTTCGCCGAGTCAAGGCCGGCAAGGGCAGGGTGATGTTCGAGGTAGTAAAGGAAATGCGAGATGGCGCGGGGCTTGTCCATGAATCCTCCCTGACTGACCGGGAAATGAAGCGGCAGGCACGACCGGCCGGACCGTGCCTGCCCGGGATGTCTTACAGAGGCCACATCGCCGTGCCGAACGGAACCACCGCGTCGGCTTGCATCATTTCCACAGCGGCCTCATGGGTTGGCGCTTCAAACCATTCGTCCAGTTGCAGTTCGGTATCCAAGTCTTTTTCCAGTGCTTGCATGGTCGATCTCCTAGAGAATTTCACGGTTTATGACTGACCGGTCGAGGTGGCCGGTGAGACGTGAAAAACCTAGTTGAGGCTTTTTGTGAATGCAAAATTTTATCCATTTAATTTTTAAATAGACTTTTTGTTCTGTTTTTCGGGATCGGTTTTCCTGTTTGAAAACAAAAAACTGGGTCATGGAATTCAATAGCAAGCTAGCTACCGTCAATATGCAGGCATCCTTCGGAAATTTCTGATTCGGCAAATTTTCGTTACGCGTTGTAAAGAAAAGCTGACGAATCGATGCGGTCAGCCTGCTGATTTCCGACATTGCTCGCGGCTGTAAGGAAATTTTTCCGAAACCCGCTCCAGCAAGCGCCACGCAAGGCTCTGGCGCGCTTGTTTCCGATGGGCAAGCAGGGTGTGATGCGCCCCATGCCTGTCGTGCAGGCCAATAACAAGAAGGAGGCGCAATGAACGCCGCGACTGATTTCCACTTCTCCCCGTGGGACGGTTTTCTCCTCGTCCCCGTCGAAGGCCCGCAAAGGCCTGACTCATATTTTGCAGCCGCTCGAGACGATCGAGGCGGACACATGCAATCCCGACAACCGACACGCTGATCAGGCGGGTCTGGCAGTAGGGGGTTAGCGGTGTACAATGCGCCGCGTTTTAACTGTGACCCTCTGCGTAATCGCAAAAATCTCGAGGCTATACGCCTTGTTCACTCCGCCGCGCCACAAGCGTGCCGGGTTCGATTTCGTCACAGATAAAAACAAACAGGTGACGCATGACCGTTGTAAATGAGCTGAACTCCTGGTGCCTGCGCTGGGGTTTGATCGGGGCTGCCTGAAATCGCAACCTTGCAGCAACGTCTACTGAACATCATCAAACCTTGCGTGAGACCTTTTTCATGAGTGGACAACCCTCGCAATCAGGCGAGCTTAAACGCGGCCTGAAAAATCGCCACATTCAACTGATCGCCCTCGGTGGCGCGATCGGTACCGGATTGTTCCTCGGCTCGGCCGGCGTACTCAAATCCGCCGGCCCGTCGATGATTCTCGGCTACGCCATCTGCGGCTTCATCGCCTTCATGATCATGCGCCAGCTCGGCGAAATGATCGTCGAGGAGCCGGTGGCCGGGTCCTTCAGCCATTTCGCGCACAAATACTGGGGCGGTTTCGCCGGTTTCCTCTCGGGCTGGAACTGCTGGATTCTGTACATTCTGGTGGGCATGTCCGAGCTGACGGCAGTCGGCAAATACATTCACTACTGGGCGCCGGACATTCCGACCTGGGTCTCCGCTGCGGCATTCTTTGTACTGATCAACGCGATCAACCTGGCCAACGTCAAAGTCTTCGGTGAAGCCGAGTTCTGGTTTGCGATCATCAAGGTTGTGGCCATCGTCGGCATGATTGCCCTGGGCAGCTACCTGCTGGTCAGTGGCCACGGCGGCCCGCAAGCCTCGGTCTCCAACCTGTGGTCCCACGGCGGTTTCTTCCCCAACGGCGTGAGCGGTCTGGTGATGGCCATGGCGATCATCATGTTTTCCTTCGGCGGTCTGGAAATGCTCGGTTTCACCGCTGCCGAAGCCGACAAACCGAAAACCGTGATCCCGAAAGCGATCAACCAGGTGATCTACCGCATCCTGATTTTCTACATCGGCGCGCTGGTGATCCTGCTGTCGCTGACGCCGTGGGACAGCCTGCTGGAAACCCTCAACGCGTCCGGCGATTCCTACAGCGGCAGCCCGTTCGTGCAGGTGTTCTCGATGCTCGGCAGCGACACCGCTGCGCACATCCTCAACTTCGTCGTGCTGACCGCCGCGTTGTCGGTGTACAACAGCGGCACCTACTGCAACAGCCGCATGCTGCTGGGCATGGCCGAGCAGGGCGATGCGCCGAAAGGTCTGGCGAAGATCGACAAGCGCGGCGTGCCGGTGCGTTCGATTCTGGCTTCGGCGGCAGTGACCCTGGTTGCCGTGCTGCTCAACTACCTGATCCCGCAACACGCGCTGGAACTGCTGATGTCGCTGGTGGTTGCAACGCTGGTGATCAACTGGGCGATGATCAGCTACTCGCACTTCAAGTTCCGTCAGCACATGAACCAGACCAGACAGACGCCGCTGTTCAAAGCGCTGTGGTACCCGTACGGCAACTTCGTCTGCCTGGCGTTCGTGGTGTTCATCCTTGGCGTGATGCTGATGATCCCGGGAATTCAGATCTCGGTGTACGCGATTCCGGTGTGGGTGGTGTTCATGTGGGTCTGCTACTTGATCAAGAACAAGCGCAGTGTGCAGCCCGTGGTGGCTGCAACGGCGAAGTAACCGCGCAGGCATAAACAACAAACCCGGCCAGAGTGCCGGGTTTGTTGTTTCCAGAGGTCCCAAAATATTCCCCTGTGGGAGCGAGCCTGCTCGCGAAGGCGCAATACCAGAACCGCATTTGCCGACTGACACACCGCCTTCGCGAGCAGGCTCGCTCCCACAGGAGTTGAGTGAATCAGGTTATCCTGCACGCTCTGATTACGGACGCTTTTCCATGCTGGTGATTTCCAACAATGTGCATCTGCCGGATGCCGAGATCGAGTTGACCGCCATCCGCGCGCAAGGCGCGGGTGGGCAGAACGTCAACAAGGTCTCCAGCGCCATGCACTTGCGCTTCGACATTCCTAACTCGTCGTTACCGGAGTTCTACAAGGAACGCCTGCTGGCGCTGCGCGACAGTCGCATCACCAGCGACGGCGTGCTGATCATCAAGGCGCAGCAATATCGCACCCAGGAAGCCAACCGCGCCGACGCGCTGGAGCGGCTGGTCGAGCTGATTCTCAGCGCCACCAAAGTGGAAAAGAAACGCCGCCCGACCAAGCCGACCCTCGGCTCGAAGAAGCGTCGGCTGGAGTCGAAAACCAAGCGCGGCAGTATCAAGGCCGGGCGCGGCAAGGTGGATTTTTAAGCCTCGCGGTATTTCGCCGTGTGCTTGTACAGATAGACACTCAAGCCAAGTCCGCTCAGCGCCGCGAATGCGGCAAACAGGAAGATCGACGCAAAGCCGAACCCGGCGGCAATCGCCCCGGCCAATGGCCCGGTGATCCCCAGCGACAAATCAATGAACAGCGAGTAGGCGCCAACTGCCGCGCCACGGCTGGAGGCTGGCACCAGATTCACCGCCTCCACGCCCAGCGCCGGGAACACCAGCGAGAAGCCGAAACCGCTCAGCGCCGCGCCGGCCAATGCCCAGTGCGCATCTGGTGCGATCCACAGCAGCAGCAAGCCCAAGGTCTCAACCGACAGGCAGGCAATCGCCACGCGGAAACCGCCGAGGCGGTTGATCAGGTTGCCGAAGAGCAGTCGCGCGCCGATGAAGCTGGCGCCGAACAGGCTCAGGCACAGCACCGCGTTGTCCCAATGCTGGGTTGCGTAATACAGGGTGATGAAGGTGGCGATGGTGCCGAAGCCGATCGAGCCCAGCGCCAGTCCGCAGCCGTGAGGGAAGACTTTGCCCAGCACATGCATGAACGGTAGGCGTTCGCCGGCGACGATCGGCGCCGCGGTCTTCGGCCATGCCAGCGCCAGACCGAGCAGGGCGAGGAGGATGATGCTCACGCCCATGCTCCACAAGCCCAGCCGGCTTACCAGCCACACACCGAATGGCGCGCCGATCGCCAGTGCGCCATAACTGGCGATGCCGTTCCAGGAAATCACTTTCGCCGTATTTACCGCGCCGACGCGACCAATGCCCCAGCCAATCGAGCCGGACCCGACCAGGCTCTCGGCGCTGCCCAGCACGAGGCGGCCGATCAACAGGCTGATCAGGCTGAGCAGCGGCAGGTTCGGCGTCCATGCGGAAATCAGCATGAACACGCCGCTCAGGCCGCAACCCGCGAGGCCAATCATCACCGCGCGTTTGCTGCCCTGGTTGTCGATGATCTTCCCGGCATACGGGCGGCTGAGCAGGGTGGCGAGGTATTGCACGCTGATCACCAGCCCGGCGATCACCGCGCCGAAACCCAGGTCACTGTGGACGTAGCCCGGCAACACGGCGAGAGGAATGCCGATGTTCAGGTAACCGATAAAGGTGAAGAGGACGATGGAGACTACTTGCAGCGTAACCGCCAGCGGGCGCTGGGGCTCGGATATAGACGACATGGGTAACGATCCACGGGAGCAGCAGATTAGATAGGCTGCTCATGATACCGGCGTGAACCGTTCAAGGGCGGGGAAAAGTAAAACTATTTGCCGGGCGGCGCTTTCAGGATTTTGCCGGGGCGACCAGTTGCGTGGTGACGAGGGCGGCGAGGGCGTTCTCTTCGCTGCCGAAACGCTCGAGCAGGGCAGCTTGCTTCTCGGGCGACAGGCGATTCCAGATCTCGATCATTTTCTCGGTGGCGCCGATCAGTACGGCAGCTTGGCTTTCAGAGAATTCGTCGGTCATGGCGGGCTCGGGTTTCAGGCAGTGTGGAAAGCGCATGTTAGCGCTTTCCACACGGTCTGTACGGCGGGTCTTACTCTTCGCTGTCGGCTTTGCGGCTGTCAGCGGCTTCTTGCGGCTCGGGCTTTTCAGCGCCGGCGTGTTGCGGGGTCGTCTGCTCAGGTACGTGCAGGCTTGGGAAGGGGAGATTGGGAATCTCGTGCATGGTTGCGCTCCTCGCTAAGTCTGTTGATAGATCAGGTGCTCCGCAGCTTTACAAAGCCTGCGCAGGATACAGCAGGAAAAATGACAATCAGACTTTTAATTCAAATTAATGCGACAGATGGCCGCAGGGGAGGAAGCCAGAAGGTCACCGCAGAAACAAATGTAGGAGCTGCCGAAGGCTGCGATCTTTTGATTCTGCTTTTAAATACAAGATCAAAAGATCGCAGCCTTCGGCAGCTCCTACAGGTTATTGCAGTGTCTGACTATTTGCAGGCGTCGGCGATGGCGTCAGCGAGCGATGCGAGGCGGGTCGCGTCGATGCCGGCGACGTTGGCCCGGCCGGAGCTGACCATGTACACGCTGTGCCGCTCGCGCAGGGTTTTCACCTGTTCCGGCGACAGGCCGGTGTAGGAGAACATCCCGCGTTGCACACCGATGTGCGCAAAACGCTCACGCAAACCATGTGGTTCCAACGCCTCGACCAAGCCGCTGCGCAGCTGCGCGATACGCAGGCGCATCGCTTCCACTTCATCGGCCCAGCGCGCTTTCAGCTCTGGATCGGCGAGGATGGTCGCGACCACTGCCGCGCCGTGATCCGGCGGCGTCGACCACAGATTGCGGGCGATGTTGGCCAGTTGGCTGCGGATGTCGATGAGCTTGTCGGCGCTGGTCGCGCAGACGATCAGCGCACCGGTGCGGTCGCGGTACAGGCCGAAGTTCTTCGAGCAGGAACTGGTGATCAACAGCTCCGGCACTTCGGCCGCGAACAGCCGAGTCGACCACGCATCCTGCTCCAGGCCATCACCAAAACCCTGGTAAGCGAAGTCGATCAGCGGCAGCAGATCGCGACTGCGCACCACTTCCAGCACGCGCTTCCAGTCGTCATGGTTCAGGTCGAAACCGGTCGGGTTGTGGCAGCAGGCATGCAGCAGCACCACGTCGCCCTTCGGCACTTCCCTGAGCACGGCGAGCATGGCTTCGACGTCGAGGCGGTTGTCGCTGCCGACGTACGGGTAGTGGCTGACCTTGATCTTGGCCGCGGCGAAAATGGTTTCGTGGATCGGCCAGGTCGGGTTGCTCAACCATACGCCTTTGCCCGGCAGGCATTGCGCGATGAAGTCGGCAGCCAGACGCAGCGCGCCGGTGCCGCCCGGGGTCTGGGTGGCGCCGGCGCGTTGTTCGGCGATCAGTGGCGAGTCGGCACCCAGCACCAGCTCATTGATGACCTTGCCGAACAGCGGATTGCCGTGGCCACCGATGTAGGTCTTGGTGTCCTGGCTTTCGACCAGCCGCGCTTCGGCGATTTTCACCGCCTCGGGGATCGGCGTCAGGCCCTGGGCGTCCTTGTAGACGCCAACGCCGAGGTCGAATTTGCGCGGATTGGCATCCTGCGCATAGGCCTCCATCAAACCGAGGATCGGGTCGCCGGGGACCCGGCCGATGGCGTCGAAGTGCATTACTTGCGTCCTTCTGCGGTCTTCGCCACTTCGTCAGTGCGTGCGGCCATGATGAAGTCGTTGCGGTGCAGGCCTTTGATCGAGTGGCTCCACCAGGTCACGGTGACTTTGCCCCATTCGGTCAGCAGACCCGGGTGGTGACCTTCGGCCTCGGAAATCTCGCCGACGGCATTGGTGAAGGCCAGTGCATGTTTGAAGTTCTTGAACAGGAAAACTTTCTCCAGCTGCATGATGTTGTCGCGTACTTCGATGTTCCAGTCAGGGATCTGCTTGATCAGGATCGGCAGTTCTTCATCGCTGACTTGTGGCGCATCGGCGCGGCAGGCTTCGCAGTGGGCTTGGTTCAGAGTCGACATGGTGTATTCCTGAAATCGAGTGTGTTTTTTATTAAAGCGCGTGTGCCGTCATTGCCGTCACGCTAAAGCAAAGTGGCGGCGACGCACAGACGCAATTGTCAGTAAAAGTCGCGGTTCAGGCGGCTTTCGGTTTCGGCGGAAATTTTGGCGCGTGCAAGCCCAGCTGCATGCCCTGACGAACCATGGCCATGATGTCTTCATGGGCGACATCGAACAGGCGCTTGAGATTGGGCAGGACGAAGTACAGCGGTTGCAGGATGTCGATGCGATACGGCGTGCGCATGGCTTCCAGCGGATCGAATAGCTGATGCTCAGGCTCGTCCGACAGGCAGTAAACGGTTTCTTTCGGCGAGGACAGAATCCCGCCACCGTAGATGCGCTTGCCCTGCGGGGTGTCGACCAGACCGAATTCGATGGTCATCCAGTACAGCCGCGCCAGGTACACGCGCTCTTCCTTGGTCGCTTGCAGACCGAGCTTGCCGTAGGTATGGGTGAATTCGGCGAAATACGGGTTGGTCAGCAGCGGGCAGTGGCCAAAGATCTCGTGAAAAATGTCTGGCTCTTGCAGGTAGTCGAGCTCTTCGCGGGTGCGAATGAAAGTGGCGACAGGAAATTGCTTGCTGGCGAGCAACTCAAAGAACGTCTGGAAAGGAATCAGCGCCGGCACCCGGGCGACCTGCCAGCCAGTGGTCTCGCCGAGGACCTTGTTGATCTCGGCCAGTTGCGGGATGCGGTCGTGGGGCAGACCGAGTTTTTCGATACCGTCCAGGTACTCCTGGCACGCGCGAGCTTCAATCACCTTGAGCTGGCGAGTGATCAGCGTGTTCCACACCGCATGTTCTTCGGCGGGGTAGTCGATAAAACCTTGCGCATCGGGCTCGCGAGCCACGTATTGCGTCTGCTTCATGCTGCTCTCCTGCTAGGGGAATTTGGTTTTTGTTATGTCCAGCGATGGGAAAGGAATACCCGAGAGTGCGAGGGCGTGCAGCATGTTGAACGGTGTATGCGTAGGAAAAATCGTCGAGTTTCGTAAAGTTATCGTTACGCTTTGTCGGGTAATGCGCATTTACGGCGATTGGCGGGTTTGAAAAGGGCGATGGCTGTCACATAATCTTGACAACTATCTGCGTGCCTCGATAGAAAACTCTGCCTCAAGCGCGCCACAAAACCCTGTGGGAGCGAGCCTGCTCGCGAAAGCGGTGGATCTGACACATCGGAACTGAATGTGCTGACGCCTTCGCGAGCAGGCTCGCTCCCACAAGGGAATGTGTTCACCTCTCAAACCTGTCGGGCCCTTTTCTATGCGCATCAAAGTCCACTGCCAGAACCGCATCGGCATCCTGCGCGACATTCTCAATCTGCTGGTGGCGTACGGCATCAACGTCGCGCGCGGTGAGGTGGGTGGTGAGCATGGCAATGCGATCTATCTGCACTGCCCGAACCTGATCAACATCCAGTTCCAGGCGCTGCGGCCGAAGTTCGAGGCGATTGGCGGGGTGTTCGGAGTCAAGCGCGTTGGCCTGATGCCCAGCGAACGTCGGCACATGGAATTGAACGCGTTGCTCGGGGCGCTGGAGTTTCCGGTGCTGTCGATCGACATGGGCGGCTCGATCGTCGCGGCCAACCGCGCGGCGGCGCAGTTGCTCGGTGTGCGCGTCGATGAAGTGCCGGGAATTCCGCTGTCACGTTATGCCGAGGATTTCGATCTGCCGGAACTGGTGCGCGCCAACAAATCGCGAATCAACGGCATGCGGGTCAAGGTCAAGGGCGACATCTTTCTCGCCGACATCGCGCCGCTGCAATCGGAGCACGACGACAGCGAGGCCATGGCCGGCGCGGTGCTGACCCTGCACCGCGCCGACCGCGTCGGCGAGCGTATCTATAACGTGCGCAAACAGGAATTGCGCGGCTTCGACAGTATCTTCCAGAGCTCGAAAGTCATGGCCGCCGTGGTCCGCGAGGCGCGACGCATGGCGCCGCTGGATGCGCCGCTATTAATAGAAGGCGAAACCGGCACCGGCAAGGAACTGCTTGCACGCGCCTGCCACCTGGCCAGCCCGCGTGGGCAGTCGCCGTTGATGGCACTCAACTGCGCCGGGTTGCCGGAGTCGATGGCCGAGACCGAACTGTTCGGCTACGGCCCAGGCGCTTTCGAAGGTGCACGGGCTGAAGGCAAGCTTGGCCTGCTGGAATTGACCGCTGGAGGTACGCTGTTTCTCGATGGCGTCGGCGAGATGAGCCCGCGCTTGCAAGTCAAATTGCTGCGCTTTCTTCAGGACGGTTGCTTCCGTCGCGTCGGTAGTGATGAAGAGGTATATCTCGACGTGCGGGTGATCTGCGCGACCCAGGTGGACTTGTCGGAGCTGTGCGCGCGCGGTGAGTTTCGCCAGGATCTGTATCACCGCTTGAACGTGCTGTCGCTGCACATTCCGCCGCTGCGCGAATGCCTCGACGGTTTGACGCCGCTGGTTGAACACTTCCTCGATCAGGCCAGTCGGCAGATCGGTTGTCCGCTGCCGAAACTGGCCCCGGCGGCGATGGATCGCCTCAGCCAGTACCACTGGCCGGGCAACGTGCGGCAACTGGAGAACGTGCTGTTCCAGGCGGTTTCGTTGTGTGACGGCGGCAAGGTCAAGGCGGAACATATTCGCCTGCCGGATTACGGCGTGCGTCAGCCGCTTGGCGATTTTTCCCTGGATGGAAATCTCGACGAGATCGTCGGGCGCTTCGAGAAAGCGGTGCTGGAGCGGTTGTATTCCGAGCACCCGAGCAGTCGGCAACTGGGCAAACGGCTCGGTGTTTCTCACACCACGATTGCCAACAAGCTGCGTGAATATGAGGTGGGCAAAGACGCTGCCGAATGACCTTGTGGCGAGGGAGCTTGCTCCCGTTGGGTTGCGCAGCAGCCCCAAATTCATTCAGCCGGGTGAGTCAGGCACACCGCACTCACCGGGTTTACGACTGCTTCGCAGCCGAGCGGGAGCAAGCTCCCTCGCCACAGGGACGGGATCAACTTGAAATCAGGGATTGCCGCGAAGCGGCATGACACCGCCGGTTTTTCGTCTTCGACACTTTTCAAATTTCCTCTCCATTCCCCTCAAGTCCCTTGTTTACCGGGCCTTCGCCCGCCAATAAAAAGTTGGTCTGCAAATTGCTTATGGCTGAGCAGTACAGCGGTGGGCGGCAAACGTCCGGCATGCAGAGGAAACACTGTGGACAAGTACCTTTATGTGGCAATGACCGGCGCCAGCCAGAACGCACTGGCGCAGCGGGCGCATGCCAACAACCTGGCGAACATTTCCACCAACGGCTTTCAGCGCGACCTCGAACAGGCGCGTTCGATGCCGGTATTCGGTGACAGCTTTCCGGCGCGCGCGTTTGCCATGAGTGAGCGTCCCGCCACCGACTTCACCCCGGGCTCGCTGGTGCAGACCGGTCGTGAACTCGACGTCGCGGTCTCCGGCAACGGTTTCATCGCCGTGCAGAACCCCGGTGGCGGTGAAAGCTACGTGCGCACCGGCAGCCTGAACATCGACGCCCTCGGCGTATTGCGCGCCGGCAACGGCATGCCGGTGATCGGTAATGGCGGCCCGATCGCCGTGCCGCCCGAGCAGCAGGTCGAAGTGGGCGAAGACGGCACCATCAGCATTCGCGCGATGGGCGAGGGCCCGCGCGTGATGGCTGAAGTCGACCGGATCAAGCTGGTCAACCCGGACATCAAGAACATGAACAAAGGTCTCGACGGTTCGATTTACACCAAGGACGGCCAGCCGGCGCAAGCCGACGCCAACGTCAAACTGGTCTCGGGTTTCCTCGAGTCGAGCAACGTCAATGCCGTGGAAGAAATGACTTCGGTGCTGGCCCTGGCCAAGCAGTTCGAGTTGCACGTCAAGATGATGAACACCGCCAAAGACGACGACCAGGCCATGGCTCGGGTCTTGCAGATCAGCTAATTACCAGAACGTCGCGCCGTAAAACAGGCGCACGAGGAGAATCGAATGCTTCCGGCTCTATGGGTTGCCAAAACCGGTCTGTCCGCCCAGGACACCAACCTGACCACCATTTCCAACAACCTGGCGAACGTCTCGACCACGGGTTTCAAACGTGACCGTGCCGAGTTTCAGGACCTGCTGTATCAGATCAAGCGTCAGCCAGGCGCCCAGTCGACCCAGGACAGCGAATTGCCATCGGGTCTGCAAGTGGGTACCGGTGTGCGCATTGTCGGCACGCAGAAAAATTTCACCGCCGGTAGTCTGCAAACCACCGAGCAGCCGCTGGACATGGCCATCGATGGTCGCGGTTTCTTCCAGATCCTGCAGCCGGACGGCACCACGTCCTACACCCGTGACGGTACTTTCCACCTCGACTCCAATGGCCAGATCGTCAACGCCAGCGGTTTCGCCCTGGAACCGGCGATCATCATCCCGAACGATGCGCAGACCTTCACCGTCGGCCGTGACGGCACCGTGTCGATCACCATCGCCGGCAACCCGGCTTCGCAAGTGATCGGCAACCTGCAGACCGCCGACTTCATCAACCCGGCCGGCCTGCAAGCGGTGGGCAACAACCTGTTCCTGGAAACCGCTGCTTCCGGCGCGCCGCAGATCGGTACTCCGGGCCTGAACGGTTTCGGTACCACGCTGCAGAACACCCTGGAAACCTCGAACGTCAGCACCGTTGAAGAGATGGTCAACATGATCACCACTCAACGCGCCTACGAGATGAACTCCAAGGTGATCTCCACCGCCGACCAGATGCTCTCGTTCGTAACGCAGAATCTGTAATCCAGTCTATGGGGCGGCCTGAGGTCGCCAGCAACACCGTGAGGTAGGGTCATGAAGCGCTTTGTATCTGTTCTGGCATTGAGTGGGGTCGTCTCGCTCGCGGGCTGCGTCGCCCCGACGCCCAAGCCCAATGACCCTTACTACGCCCCGGTGTTGCCGCGCACACCGTTGCCGGCGGCCGCCAACAACGGCTCGATCTATCAGGCCGGCTTCGAGCAGAACCTGTACAGCGACCGCAAGGCGTTCCGGGTCGGTGACATCATCACCATCACCCTGAACGAGCGCACTCAGGCGAGCAAGAATGCCAACTCGCAGATGGACAAGAACAGCGATAACTCGATCGGCCTGACCTCGTTGTTCGGCTCCAGCCTGACCACCAACAACCCGATTGGTGGCGGTGACCTGAGCCTCAATGCCGGCTACAGCGCCGACCGTTCGACCAAGGGCGACGCCAAGTCCGGGCAGAGCAACAGCCTGACCGGCTCGATCACCGTGACCGTGGCCGACGTGCTGCCCAACGGCATCATCGCCGTGCGTGGCGAGAAGTGGCTGACCCTCAACACCGGTGACGAACTGGTGCGCATCGCCGGCATGGTCCGCGCCGATGACATCGCAACCGACAACACCGTGTCGTCGACCCGCGTCGCCGATGCGCGCATCACCTACTCGGGTACCGGCGCGTTTGCCGATACGAGTCAGCCAGGCTGGTTCGACCGTTTCTTCCTCAGCCCGCTGTTCCCTTTCTAGGTGGCTACGTTGAATCTGAAAAGCCTTATGGTGGCCGCGTTGTTGATGTCTGCGGCTTTCACCGCACACGCCGAGCGGCTGAAAGACATCGCCAGCATTTCCGGCGTGCGCTCCAACCAGTTGATCGGTTACGGCCTGGTGGTCGGGCTTAACGGCACCGGCGACCAGACGACGCAGACCCCGTTCACCCTGCAGACCTTCAACAACATGCTCTCGCAGTTCGGCATCAAGGTACCGCCGGGATCGGGCAACGTGCAGTTGAAGAACGTCGCGGCGGTGTCGGTGAGTGCCGATCTGCCGGCGTTTGCCAAACCGGGTCAGCAGGTCGATATCACCGTGTCCTCGATCGGTAACTCCAAGAGCCTGCGCGGCGGCACCTTGTTGCTGACGCCGCTCAAAGGTATCGACGGCAACGTCTATGCGATCGCTCAGGGCAACCTGGTGGTTGGCGGTTTCGATGCTGAAGGCCGTGACGGTTCGAAGATCACCGTCAACGTTCCGTCGGCCGGTCGCATCCCTGGCGGTGCGTCGGTGGAACGTGCGGTGCCGAGCGGTTTCAACCAGGGCAACAGCCTGACGCTGAACCTCAACCGCTCCGACTTCACCACCGCCAAGCGCATCGTCGACAAGGTCAACGACATGCTCGGCCCTGGCGTCGCCCAAGCCATCGACGGCGGATCGGTGCGCGTGACTGCGCCGCTGGATCCGAGCCAGCGTGTCGACTACCTGTCGATCCTGGAAAACCTCGAGATCGATCCGGGTCAGGCGGTGGCGAAAGTCATCATCAACTCGCGCACCGGCACCATCGTCATCGGCCAGAACGTGAAAGTGTCGCCAGCCGCCGTGACCCACGGCAGCCTGACCGTGACCATCACCGAAGACCCGATCGTCAGCCAGCCGGGCCCGCTGTCCAACGGCCAGACCGCCGTGGTGCCGCGCTCGCGGGTGAACGCCGAACAGGAAGCCAAACCGATGTTCAAGTTCGGCCCGGGCACCACCCTCGACGAGATCGTCCGTGCGGTGAACCAGGTCGGCGCAGCACCGGGTGACCTGATGGCAATTCTCGAAGCTCTGAAGCAGGCCGGCGCATTGCAAGCCGACCTGATCGTGATCTGAGGCCGGCCACCATGGATATGCGCAAAAGCGGTCTGGTCAGCAGCAGCGATTCGGGTTCCTACTCGGACCTCAATCGTCTGAACCAGCTCAAGGTCGGCGACAAGAACAGCGACGAAAACATGCGCAAGGTTGCGCAGGAATTCGAGTCGCTGTTCCTTGGTGAAATGCTCAAATCGATGCGCTCGGCGACCAACGCCTTGGGTGAAGACAATCCGCTGAACACGCCGGCCGCCAAGCAATATCAGGAGATGTACGACCAGCAACTGGCGGTTTCCATGTCCCGCGAGGGCGGTGGTATCGGCCTGGCTGACGTGCTGATCCGGCAGATGTCGAAGAACAAACCGATGGCGCCGGGCGAGGCTGCGGCCGCGTCCGCCGCCAAGCAACAGGAAGCGTTGGCCAAGGCCGCCGCGGTGCCGACGCCGGTTGCCGCCGGCACCGTCGCCACCGGTCCGCTGTCGCGCGTCAACGGCGAGCGTCCATTGTGGGCGTCGCGCTCGGTGCATGCGCCGAACACCGATATTTCCCATCGCAACGACATGGCGCTGATCAATCAGCGGCGACTGGCGCTGCCGCCGAAACTGGCCGATCGCTTGCTCGCAGGCCTGGTGCCGTCGGCGCCGAGCGCTGCCACTGCAACCACCACGGCGGCCGCGACCAACGCCTTGCCGCAACGTGCCACGACCACCGCCGTCAGCGGTTCCGGCGCGTTGTACAACGGCGACTGGCTGGCCCGTGCCGAAGAGCAGAAAGCCGCCGGCGGACAGATGCAGGTCTACGGCCGCGCCATGGCGCAGATTCCGCTGGCACCGGCGAAGAAGGCCTTCAGTTCCGCCGACGAATTCGTCAACACCATGCTGCCGATGGCCAAGGAAGCCGCCGACCGCATCGGCGTCGATCCGCGTTATCTGGTGGCGCAAGCGGCACTGGAAACCGGCTGGGGCAAATCGGTCATGCGCGCCCAGGATGGCAGCAGCAGCCACAACCTGTTCGGCATCAAGGCGAGCAGCAACTGGAAGGGCGATTCGGCCCGCGCGATCACCAGCGAGTTCCGCAATGGTGCGATGGTCAAGGAGACGGCGGAGTTCCGTTCCTATGCCTCGTACAAGGACAGCTTCCACGATCTGGTGACGTTGCTGCAGAGCAACAATCGCTATCAAGAAGTGCTGAAGTCGGCCGATAACCCAGAACAGTTTGTACGCGAGTTGCAGAAGGCCGGTTACGCCACCGACCCGAACTACGCGACGAAGATTTCGCAAATTGCCAAGCAGATGAACAGTTTTGAAAACTACGCTGCGGCGGGTGTCTCCACCACGCCTTTATAAGGCACCAGGTAATAAGGTCTGAACCATGAGTTTGCTCAATATCGGGATGTCGGGACTGTCGGCCAGCCAGTCCTCTCTGGCTACGACAGGCAACAACATTGCCAACGTCGACACCGCCGGTTATTCACGTCAGCAAACCGTGCAGGGCACCAAGTCCTCGCAGCAGTACGGCAACGTTTTCATCGGCACGGGCACAACCCTGGCCGACGTGCGCCGGGTGTACAACTCGTACCTGGAATCGCAGCTGCACACCGCGACTTCGCTGGACAGCGAATCGGCCGCGTTCCTCAAGCAGGCGACGCCGCTGGATTCCATTCTGTCGGACACCAACACCGGCCTGACCGGGGTGCTGCAGAAATTCTTCACCTCGATGCAGGGCGTATCGACGTCGGCCACCGATGACACCTCGCGTCAGTCGGTGCTGACCGGTGCGCAGGCGCTGACCAGCCGTTTCAATACCCTGGCCAAGCAGCTCAACGATCAGAACACCACGATCAATGGCAGCCTCGGCGACATGACCGCCCAGGTGAACAAACTCGCCACCTCGATTGCCAATCTCAACCAGAAGATCGGCGAAATCTCCACCAGTGGCGGGGCGCCGAACGACCTGCTCGACAGCCGTAACGAAGCGGTGCGTCAGCTCTCCGAGCTGACCGGCGCCCAGGTCGTCGAGCGCGGCACCAGCTTCGACATCTATGTCGGCAGCGGTCAGCCGCTGGTCATCGGCAACACCACCAACAGCCTGAGCATGGTCGCGAGCAAGACTGACCCGTCGCGCATGGCGATCCAGATGGATCGCGGCTCAAGCACCATCGACATCACTTCGGTGATCAGCGGTGGCGAAATCGGCGGTCTGCTGACCTATCGCAAGGAAGTCCTCGATCCGTCGCTCAACGAACTCGGTCGCGTGGCGTTGGTGATTGCCGATCAGATCAACAGCCAGCAAGCCCAGGGCATCGACAAGAACGGTGACTTCGGCGCGGCGATTTTCAACAACATCAACAGTGCCGCACTGATCAGTCAGCGCAGCATTGCGAAGGACGGCAACAGCGCCGGCTCCGGCAACCTCGATGTAACCATCAAGGACACCGGCAAGCTGACCACCAGCGACTATCAGGTGACCTTCACCAGCGCCACCGATTACACCGTCAAACGTTCCGACGGCACCGATCTGGGTGCGTTCAGCACCACGACCAATCCGCCGCCAGTGATCGATGGCTTCACCCTGGCGCTCAAGGGTGGCGCGCTGAGCGCAGGTGACTCGTTCAAAGTCACGCCGACCCGCAACGCGGCGGCGAGCATTCAGACGGTGCTCAGCGATCCGAAGAAAATCGCAGCGGCCGGTCCCTTGACCGGTGTCGCCAGCGCCAATGGTCTGGGCAATTACACCCAGCCGACGCTCAGCGACAAGATCGACATTTACAACCCGACCGCTCAGGCCGACATGCAGGCGGCGCTGAAGAATTCGACGCCGGTCAAACTGGTATTCGGCGCAGCCAGTGGCGGCAGCCAGTCCTACAATCTGGTGGATGCCAAGGGCGCGACCATCGGCACCGGCACCATCGTGCCTGGCCAGTCGAACACGCTGAATTTGAAAGTCGGCATCGTCGATGCCAGCGGCAACCCGGTGATGGACACCACGGTCACGCCGAACGTGCAGAAGACTTTTACCGTACAGACCACCGTGGGCGGCACGCCGAAATCCGGCGAGACCTTCACCATGAACCTGACCGGCGCGGCGTCTTCGGACAACCGCAACGCCCAGGCACTGGTCGCGTTGCAAACCAAACAGACCGTGGACACCGGTTCGGCGAGCAAGGGCATCAGCCTGACCGACGCCTACAACACTCTGGTGACCAACGTCGGTACCAAGACTGCCCAGGGCAAGTCCGACAGCGCCGCGACCACGGCGATTCTCGAGAACGCCAAGGGTGCCCGCGATTCGCTGTCCGGGGTCAACCTGGATGAAGAAACCGGCAACTTGGTCAAGTACCAGCAGTACTACACAGCGTCTTCGCAGATCATCAAAGCTGCGCAGGAAACTTTCGCTACGCTGATCAACAGCCTTTAAGGAGTCGTAATTCATGCGCATTTCCACCGCCCAGTATTACGGAACGCAAGCTTCGGATTATCAGCGTAACTTCAACAAGGCTGTCGCCACCGCGAGCGAGGCGAGCAGCCTGCAACGCATCAACACCGCCGCCGATGATCCGATCGGTGCCGGGCGCTTGCTGCAATTGGGTCAGCAGGCCGCGATGCTCGATCAGTACAAGACCAACGTCGATACCACCAAAAGTGCCTTGACCGTGCAGGAGTCCACGCTGGATTCGATCACCACGGCGTTGGCACGCGCCAAGGAACTTGCGCTGGCCGCGAACAACGGCACGATCACCGACAAGGACCGCCAGGCGTACGCTTCGGAAATGGGCGAAATCCAGCAACAGGTGCTGGGCCTGATGAACGCCAAGGACGCCAACGGCAACTACCTGTTCTCGGGTTCGAAAACCGATACGGCGCCGTACTCGAAGAATTCTGACGGCACTTTCACCTATAACGGCGACCAGACCACCATCAATCTGGGCATCGGCGATGGCTTGACGGTCGGCACCAACACCACTGGTTGGGACGCCTTCCAGCAGACCATCAACACCGGTCGCACCAACACCAAAATGACTGCGCCAGCCGTCGATGACGGCCGTGTCGTGCTGTCCAACGGCACCGTCGGCACCGCCGCCACCTACGATGCCAAGTTCACCGCAGGCCAGCCGTATACCATTGATTTCGTCAGCAGCACCCAGCTGAAAATTACCGATGCCCTGGGCAACGATGTGACCGCCGAGGCGAGCCAGAATGGCCTGGTCAGCAACAGCAGCGGCGCCAACCAGACTGTCAGCTTCCGTGGCGTCGACCTCAAGCTGAACGTCAACCTGAAGGCCGGTGACACCAACCCGGACGCGGTCATTGCCGGGCACAGCTTCCAGTTGTCGACCACGCCGGATTCGTTCACGACCACGCGCAATCCGGGTAACCCGTCGACCGCCGTGATCACCGGTTCGACCATCACCGATCAGGCGGCTTACACCGCAGCCTTCCCGCAGGGTGGCGCCGTCCTCAAGTTCACCAGTGCCACCGATTTCGATCTGTATGCCGCGCCAGTGACGGCCGACAGCAAGCCGGTTTCCTCGGGCACGGTAGTGGGCGGTAACGCGACGGCTGCCGGTGTGACTTTCGCACTGGGCAACACGCCGGCAACGGGTGATCAGTTCTCGATCCAGCCGAACAATCACCAGACCCAGAACGTGCTCGACACCCTGGGCCAGATGATCACCGCGCTGAACACGCCGGTTGACGGCGATCCGGTTGCCAAGCAGAAATTGCAGGGTGCGATGGAGGCAGGCCTCGGTAACATCGATGCCGCGTCCAATCAGATCGGCACGGCGGTTACTACCATTGGTGCCCGCGGTCAGGCGCTGGACATGCAGGCCATTACCAACGACAGCCTGAGCACGGCGAACACCACGACTCAAGGCTCGATCCGTGATTCCGATCCGGCTGAAGTGATGACCCGTCTGACCCTGCAACAGACCATGCTGCAGGCTGCGCAACTGGCGTTCAGCAAGATCAGTCAGTTGGGCCTGTTCAACAAGATCTGATCGTTGGCGGGCGCGCGCGCGCCCGTTGACCTGGCCCCTTCAGTCAATGTTTTTTCGCGGTACCCAGGGCTCGCTTTTCCGGGCAGGCTCGTACCGCCTGTGAGCCCGCCGTGAATTCACTTCCCCTCGTCAGCATCGCCATTCCTGCCTTCAATCCGCGCTTCTTCGAGCGGACGCTGAACAGCGCCGTCAGCCAGACCTACAGCAATCTGGATATCGTCGTTTGCGATGACAGCCGCGGCGACCAGATCGAGTCCATCGTCAACGCGATAGTTGAGCAGACGGGCGTGATGGTGCGTTATGTGCGCAATCCACAGACGTTGGGGCTGGTGGGCAATCTGAAGGTCTGTCTCGAACAGGCGCGCGGCGAATTCATCAAGTTCCTGTGTGATGATGACTTGCTCTATTCAGTCTGTATCGAACAGCAGGCTCGAGAGTTGCAACGCGCAGAAGTCAGTCTGGTGGTGGCACAGCGACTGCTGTGGGATGCCAACGACATCATCCTGCCGGCCCGTTTGGAAAACACCTCGTTATCGCCAGTCAGCGCTTTGCTCAAAGGCGACGATGTCCTGAGTATCTTCGAAAAATTCCCGGTCAACGTGCTCGGCGGCTTCAGCAGTGCGTTGTTCCGGCGCGCCGACGTCGCCGAACTGTTGCCGGCTCTCACTGAAGAAGGCGCATGTTTCGTCGCCACTCTGGATTTTGCCTTGTATGTCTGTCTGCTGCGGCGCGGCAACATGGTGACGTCCAACAATGTTCTGAGCGCCGAACGCCTTTATCCGGAACGTCTGAGTGCGCAGCAGCCGATGAAAGATGCGGCCGAGGTTGAGCGCGAGTGGATCTCGCAGATGCTCGAAGTCCGCAGCGGCGAGTCGGCACCGGCATCAGGCTGGGTTCGCTATGTGCAACTGACCAAGGCCGACGAGTTGCCGCGCGTCTGGGAAGAGCTGCCGCTGAGCCGCACTCTGGGGGGCAAACAGAGTCGTCAGGAACTGGCCGTGGGTGTCGACAGCTTCAGTTTTGGTGAGCTGTACGCGCAGTGGCTGGGGTGTCGGGTACTCACCGAAGCGCAGCGTAAATGGCTGCCGGAAACCCTCGAGGGCTGGTCGTTTCAGCCGCGAATCGTGCCGATCATCATCGACGCGCAGGGCAGTCGCGACAACCTTGACCGCACCCTTGAAGCGCTCGCTGCCCAGGATTACCCGCCGGAACTGGTGCTGGTGCTGTCCGCAGCCTGTACCGAAACGCAGCTGCACGAACGGGTGTTCCACATGCCGTTGCAGGATGACGGGCTGGAGCAGATCAATACGCTGCTGCCGCAGTTGGAAGGCGCCGACTGGTTCTACCTGCTGCAACCGGGTGACTGCCCGGTTGCGCCGGCGTTGCTGGTGATGGCCGATCGTATTGCCCACTCGCGGTTTCTGACCTGCCTGTATAGCGACGAAGGCAGTTTGCGCGACGGTGAATCGGCGGAACCGGCGTTCAAACCGGATTTCAACCTCGATCTGATGCGTAGCTATCCGTACGTTGGCCGCGCGCTGGCGTTTCAGCGCGAACGTTTTCTCGCGCTCGGCGGTTTCACTCCGACGCTCGCCGAACTGGCACCCCATGATGTGCTCTGGCGGATGGTCGAAAGCGATGGCCTGCAGGTCGTCGGGCACATTGCCGAGGTGTTGCTGGAATCGAAATTCGACCTGTCGCAATGGCTGACGGATCCGCGCGTCGTCGAGCAGAGTCCGCGCATTCTCGAGGCGCATCTGCAACGCCTGGGTATTGCTCACACCATCCGACGAGGCAGCCGCGAACTGCTCAATCGTGTCGACTACCACCACGCACGGCGTCCTTTGGTCTCGGTAATCATCGTCACCCAGGACCAGACCGCAGCCTTGCAGCGCTGTGTCGAGACACTGCTGGAAAAGACCGCTTACAGTGAGTACGAATTGCTCCTGGTCGATAACGGCAGCGAAAGCGCCGAAGCGCTGGCCTGGCTGGAAGGCATGGCACAGTTGGGCGGTGAACGCATTCGCGTGCTCAAGTATCCGCAAAAGGGCAACGCTGCGGCCTTGCACAATTTCGCCGTGCAACAGGCACGCGGTGAGTATGTGCTGATGCTCAACGCCTTTGCCGTGATCACCCAGTCCGACTGGCTCGACGAATTGCTCAATCATGCGCAGCGGCCGGAAGTCGGCGTGGTCGGCGCCAAGCTGTTCAGCCCCGACGGCGGTGTGCTGCACGCTGGCTTGATCCTCGGATTGAGCGGACCCGTCGGGTTGCCGTTCCATGGCCAGCCGATGCGGTCGGAAGGTTATATGTACCGCTTGCAGGCGGTGCATGACCTCAGTGCTGTGGGCGGTGACTGTCTGATGATTCGCAAGTCGGTCTTCGACGCCGCTGGCGGCCTTGATGAGCAGGATCTCAAGCAAACGCTGAATGTCGTGGACCTGTGTCTGCGCGTCGGCCGCAACGGTTATCTGGTGGTGATCAACCCGTATGCCATGCTGGCTCTGGGCGCGCGGCCAGGCATGGCGGCGACGGCGGAAGAGGAAGCGCAGCATGCCGAGGAAAAGGATGTGTTTTATCAGCGCTGGTTACCGCTGGTTGCGCGTGACCCGGCCTACAACGTGAACCTGACGCTGCAGGGCGTCGGTGCCACCAACTTCAGTCTTGAGCCGGGCCTGCGCACCGGCTGGAGCGCGTTCTCCAAAGCGCAACTGCCGAATGTACTGGCGGTGCCGATCAACGCCTCTGCGATCGGCCACTACCGCATGAGCCAGCCACTGATCGAGCTGGAAGCGGCCAATCGGGCGGAGGGACGAATCTGCTATGGCTTACCTTCGATCATTGACATCGAGCGTCAGGCGCCCGATGTCATCGTCCTGCAAGGGCGCTACTCGGAGCACGCCATTGATGAAATCCCGCCGCTGAAGAAGTTCTTCAACGCCCGACGGATTTTCGAACTCGACGACTACGTGATCGACGTTCCTCATCGCAATGCGCACATTCGCAACATGCCGAGCAAGCAGGACATGGAGCGCATGGTGCGCCGCGCGATCGGACTGTGTGATCGTGTGGTCGTCTCGACCGCGCCGCTGGCCAACGCGCTGACGGACATGCATCACGACATCCGCGTGGTGCCGAACATGTTGGCCAAGGATTTGTGGGGGCATCTGCGCGGCCAGCGTCGCACCTCGAAGAAACCACGTGTCGGCTGGGGCGGCGGTACCAGTCACCACGGCGATCTGGCGGTGATCGCCGACGTAGTGCGTGAGTTGGCCAACGAAGTGGACTGGGTATTCTTCGGCATGTGCCCGGACGATCTGCTGCCGTACATGCGTGAATTCCACGGCGTGATTCCGCTGGACGAATATCCGGCCAAACTGGCCAGTCTGAACCTTGATCTGGCTTTGGCACCGCTGGAGTTTCACATCTTCAATGACTGCAAGAGCAACCTGCGGCTGCTCGAGTACGGTGCCTGCGGCTTCCCGGTGGTCTGTACCGACACCGAGGCTTATCGCGGTTATTTGCCGTGCACGCGGGTCAAGACCAACAGCACCGATGAGTGGCTGCAGGCGATTCGCATGCATCTGGCCGACCCGGATGCCAGCTACCGCATGGGGGATGAATTGCGCGAAGTCGTGCTGCGCGATTATGTGTTGCGCGGGGATAACCTGCGGTATTGGGAATATGGCTGGCTGGCGGATTGATCTTTGGGATGGGCGGCCTTTTGGGTCGCCTTTTTTTTGGGACCTTGGCGGCCTTTGGGCCGACCAGGCTCTTGGGCGTTTGGGTGAATATCCATTGCTTGGGGTGTTGCTTCTGGCGGTTTCGCCCTTACGGCGAGGCACTTTTTCCAGGCGCCGAAAAAGTACCCAAAAAGGCTTGCTCCTGCGTTCGGCCCTCGCAGGCTCGGGTTCCTTCGCTGCGGGACTGATCCGGGCGCAGCGCCTCCGGTTTGCTTCGCTGCACCTCCTCTCGCTGTGTTTGGCTACGCCAAACGGTCGCTGCGCTCCCACGCCCGGATCAATCCCTCCACTCAGCCTTCCGAAGTCGCCCGTGGATCAAGATCAAAAGCGGTACTCGAGCTTGCGCTCATTGTTTTGAGTGGTGAAAAGCGTGTGGTCTGCTTTGGATCTGTGTTGGATTCGCCCCTCACCCCAGCCCTCTCCCGAGGGAGAGGGGGGCCGATTTTTGGGCTTTTCAAAAGCTGTGTTCGACGCGGTATCGCACGTCGGCGTACCTTGCCCAAACACCTCGGTCAGTCCCCTCTCCCTCTGGGAGAGGGCTAGGGTGAGGGGGCTTTTGATCTTGTGCATATTTGCATTCGACTCGGTATCACAGGACGACGTAACTCGTCCAAACACCTCGGTCAGTCCCCTCTCCCTCTGGGAGAGGGCTAGGGTGAGGGGGCTTTTGATCTTGTGCATATTTGCATTCGACTCGGTATCACAGGACGACGTAACTCGCCCAAACACCTCGGTCAGTCCCCTCTCCCTCTGGGAGAGGGCTAGGGTGAGGGGCTTTTGATCTTGTGCATATTTGCATTCGACTCGGTATCACAGGACGACGTAACTCGCCCAAACACCTCGGTCAGTCCCCTCTCCCTCTGGGAGAGGGCTAGGGTGAGGGGCTCTTGATCTGGCTTTGGCTTTTGCTCTGGCTTTTGATCTTTCGCCCCTTCGGCAGGCTGCGCCCGGATCGATCCCTCCACTCAGCCTTCCGAAGTCGCCCGTGGATCAAGATCAAAAGCACTCGAGCTTGCGCTCATTGTTGAGTGGTGAAAAGCGTTTGGTCTGCTTTGGATCTGTGTTGGATTCGCCCCTCACCCCAGCCCTCTCCCGAGGGAGAGGGGGCCGATTTTTGGGCTTTTCAAAAGCTGTGTTCGACGCGGTATCGCACGTCGGCGTACCTTGCCCAAACACCTCGGTCAGTCCCCTCTCCCTCTGGGAGAGGGCTAGGGTGAGGGGCTCTTGATCTGGCTTTGGCTTTTGCTCTGGCTTTTGCTCTTTCGCCCCTTCGGCAGGCTGCGCCCGGATCGATCCCGTAACGAAGGTACCCCGAGCCCCAGCGAGCGGGCCGTACGCCGGGGCAAAGCCTTTTGGTTCCTTTTTGCTGGGCCGGCACTCCGGCGTTTGAAAAAGGGACTCGCTGTAAGAGCGAAACCGCTGTCGGCAGCACCCGCAGCAACGGATATGCCCCCAATCAAGATGCTCAGCCCGTGCCCTGCCACCACCATTATGAGCTGGCGCGTTTCCTGCAAGTCCCCCGCAAATCGCCATAAAACGAGCGCTCGCGGTCATTGCACTTGCGCCCGGAACGGCAAAAGGTGTCGCCGCAAGGCCCGCAACGCTCAACAAAGCCATGCGCAGCCCGGTGAAGAACAAGAGGGGAGACGATGAAGGCAGTAATTTTGGCGGGTGGCCTCGGCACGCGCATCAGTGAAGAGTCGCACCTCAAGCCCAAGCCGATGATCGAGATCGGTGGCAAGCCAATTCTCTGGCACATCATGAAGCAGTATTCCGCTCACGGGATCCACGACTTCGTCATCTGCCTGGGCTACAAGGGCTATGCGATCAAGGACTTCTTCGCCAACTACTTCCTGCATACCTCCGACGTCACCTTCAACATGCGCGAGAACCGCATGGAGGTGCACCAGAATTACAGCGAGCCGTGGAGCGTCACGCTGGTCGACACCGGCGAAGAAACCATGACCGGTGGCCGCCTCTTGCGCACTGCGCCTTATCTCAAGGACGAGAAAGCCTTTTGCTTTACCTACGGCGACGGCGTCTCGGATATCGATATCGGCGCTCTGATCCGTTTTCACGAAGCGCACGGCAAGCTCGCGACCGTAACGGCCGTGCAGCCTCCTGGCCGTTACGGCGCGTTGCAACGCACAGGCCACCAAGTCATGGGTTTCACCGAGAAGCCGCGAGGTGACGGCGGCTGGATCAATGGTGGTTTCTTCGTGCTGTCGCCGCAGGTGCTGCCTTACATCGCGGGCGATGCGACCAGTTGGGAAGCCGAGCCGTTGATGCAACTGGCCGAGCTGGAACAACTGCATGCCTACGAACACTCGGGCTTCTGGCAACCCATGGACACCCTGCGCGACAAGAACCATCTCGAAGCGCTGTGGCAGAGCGGGGAGGCCCCATGGAAGCAGTGGGCCTGAGTGCGGATTTCTGGCGTGGCAAGCGCGTTCTCGTCACCGGACATACCGGTTTCAAGGGCAGTTGGCTGACCCTGTGGCTGCAAAGCCTCGGCGCGCAGGTCAGCGGTTTTTCCCTGGACCCATCGACCGAACCGAGCCTGTTCGAACTGGCGCGCGTACACCAAGGCATTAACGACCAGCGCGGCGATTTGCGTGACCTCGGTGCCTTGCTGGAGATCATCGCCGAGACCGAGCCGGAAATCGTTCTGCATCTGGCGGCCCAGCCGTTGGTGCGCGAGGGCTATCGCGACCCGCTCGGCACTTACTCCAGTAACGTCATGGGTACGCTGAACCTGCTCGAAGCGATTCGTCAGGTCGGCGGCGTGCGTGCCTGCGTGCTGGTCACCACCGACAAGGTCTACGCCAACAAGGAATGGCTGTGGCCGTACCGCGAAGACGAAGCCCTCGGTGGCCACGATCCTTACAGCAGCAGCAAGGCCTGCTGTGAACTGCTCGCGCAGTCCTATGCCGCGTCGTTTTTCCCGGCGGACAAACATGCCGAGCATGGTCTGGCCCTGGCGACTGCGCGTGCCGGCAATGTGCTGGGCGGTGGTGACTTCGCCCCGGAACGTCTGATTCCCGATGTGTTGAAAGCCTGGAGCGCAGACGAGCCGGTCACCCTGCGCTACCCGCAAGCCGTGCGCCCCTGGCAGCATGCGCTGGAGCCGCTGGCCGGCTATCTGCAACTGGCTGCCGCCCTTTACGAATACGGCGCCGAATACGCCGGTGCGTGGAATTTCGGCCCCGGTGAGGCAGACATGTGCAGCGTCGGCGAAGTGGTCGAACTGCTCGCCAATCGTTGGCCGCAGGCCCGTGGTCTGCGCATCGAACCAAGTGAACTGCACGAGGCCGGTCTGCTGCGTCTGGACAGCAGTCGCGCGCGGCAGGTGCTTGGATGGACGCCGCGCTGGACGCTGGAACAATGCCTGACGCAAACCCTCGACTGGCATCTGGCGTGGCAGCACGGCGATGACATGCGCGCCGTTACCTTGAACCAATTGAATCTGTACAGAGAGCGTTCATGAGCGATTACACCCTGCAAACAACGCCGTTGGAGGGCCTGTACCTCATCCAGCAGAAAGTCTTCTGCGATGAGCGCGGGCGTTTCGCCCGGCTGTTCTGCCAGAGTCGTCTGACCGTCCAGGGTCGTCCTTTCGCGATCCGCCAGATCAATCATTCGCGCACGGTTGGGGAAGGTAGCGTACGCGGTCTGCATTTTCAGAAGGCCGGGTATGCCGAATCCAAACTGATTACCTGCGTGCGCGGCGCGGTCTGGGATGTGGCGGTCGACTTGCGCCCGCAATCGCCAACGTATTTGCAGTGGCACGCACAAGAACTGCGCGCCGATGATGGCCTCAGTTTTTTGATTCCCGCCGGTTTCGCCCACGGCTTCCAGTCACTGACCGATGAATCGGAAGTGCTGTACCTTACCGATGCCGATTACGCACCGGAGCATGAAGCGGGTTTGTCGGCCATTGATCCGGCACTCGCGATCACATGGCCGCTGCCCGTCAAGAATTTGTCAGCCAAGGATTCCAGTCATCCGCTGCTCGACAAACAGTTTCAGGGAGTCGAGCTTTGACGGCGACCACCACCACTGTGCTGGTCACTGGCGCCACCGGCTTCGTCGGTCGCCACTTGGTCAGCGCTGTGCTTTCCAAAGGCTTCAAAGTGCGTGCGGTTGCGCGCACCCTCGACTCGGTTCGCAGTTTGCCGTGGTTCGCGCAAGTGGAATTTGTCGCCGCCGATCTGCACGCGCCCGACCTCGACGTCGAACGTCTGGTTGAGGGCGTCGACGTAGTCGCGCATCTGGCCTGGAGCGGCTTGCCAAACTATCAGGCGTTGTTCCACTTCGAGCGCAACCTGCCGGCAGATTATGCGTTTCTCAAGCGAGCAGTGATTGCGGGCGTGGGCCAGGTGCTAGTCACCGGCACCTGCTTTGAATACGGCTTGCAAAGCGGCCCGTTGGCCGAGTCGGTTTCGCCCCAACCCTGCACACCTTACGGACTGGCCAAGCACACCTTGCGCCTGTTTCTCGAAGCATTGCAGCGCGAGCATGCATTCACCCTGCAATGGGCGCGATTGTTCTATCTCTATGGCGAAGGGCAGAACAGCAACAGCCTGTTGGCCAGCCTCGACCGTGCCATCGATGGTGGTGAGGCGTACTTCAACATGTCGCAGGGTGATCAGCTTCGCGATTACCTGGAAGTCGGCGAGGTAGCTGCACAACTGACGTCCCTGATCGGCCGGCCTGACGTCGGCGGTGTCATCAATTGCTGCAGCGGACGGCCGATATCCGTACGTGCGCTGGTTGAACAGCGTGTTCGCGAGCGCCAGTCCGCCATCAAGCTGAATCTGGGCCATTACGGTTATTCCGCCCATGAGCCCATGGCGTTCTGGGGCGATGCCCAGCGAATCTCGCAACTGAAGGGGCAAGAACATGCTGCATGAACTTTATCGCGCGACCGGACTGCCGGTGTTGCAGAACCGCACGTTTGCCAGCGTCGAAGAGGCGCGGGCCTCAGGGGCGGCAGACATTGTGCTGGTACAGGACAGCCAAAGCGGGTTGATCTTCAACCAGGCCTTCGATGCCGACAAGCTGAGCTATGACGCCGACTATCAGAACGAACAGGCGCACTCGGTGCAGTTTCAGGCGCACCTCAATGCCGTCGAAGCGATTCTCGCCCGGCACTTCAAGGGCCAGACCCTGATCGAGGTCGGCTGCGGCAAGGGCTATTTCCTCGAAATGCTCCGGGAAAAAGGCTACGCCATTACCGGCATCGACCCTTCGTATGAAGGTGACAATCCCGACGTGATCAAGGCACCGTTCACCCGCGAGCTGGGGTTGGCGGCGGATGCGATCGTGTTGCGTCATGTGCTGGAACACATCAGCGATCCGCTGGCGTTTCTTGCGCAAATGGCTGCGGCCAATCAGGGCGGGCAGATCTATATCGAAGTGCCGTGCTTTGACTGGATCGTCGAGCACAATGCCTGGTTCGACGTGTTCTATGAGCACGTCAATTACTTCCGTCTCGCCGACTTGCGCGCCATGTTCGGCAGCGTGCTCGAGGCCGGGCATCTGTTCGGTGGCCAATATCTGTACATCGTTGCCGATCTCTCGACGCTGCAACGGGCGCCGGTCGAAACGCCGTCCTTGCTGACATTGTCGACAACCTTCACCGCCAGTCTCGATCACGCCGTGCAGATCATTCAAGCCGCGCCGGCACGGGGCTCGGCCATTTGGGGCGCTTCGTCCAAGGGCGTGATTTATTCTTTGGCCTTACAGCGCGCCGGCGTGGCGGTCGATCACGTCGTCGACATCAATCCGGCCAAGCAGGGCCGTTATCTGCCGCTCAGTGGCGCACGGGTTTCCTCACCACAGGAGGCCATCGATGCCTTGCCTGAAGGCGCCAATCTGTTTGTGATGAATTCCAATTACCTCGAAGAGATCAAGCGGATGACCGGTGGACGCTACGTCTATCACGCCGTCGACAGCGCTTCGTTCCAGTGACCGTTGAGATTATCAAGATGACCGAAAACAGCATCCATCAAGCCTTCGAAAACGAATGCCAGCAAGAGATCGCGCGCCAGGGTGATGACCAGAAAGTCGTGGGTCTTGCCCGGGATTTCTTCAACGAATCGGCCCGCCATAAATACAGCTACCATTTCTCGTGGATGGGCCGTCCGATCATCCAGCTGCCACAAGACATGATGGCCATGCAAGAGATCATCTGGCAGGTCAAACCGGACCTGGTCATTGAATGCGGCATCGCTCACGGCGGTTCGATCATCTACTACGCCTCGTTGCTGGAGCTGCAAGGCCACGGCGAAGTGCTGGGTATCGATCTCGATATTCGTCCACACAACCGTGAAGCGATCGAAAACCACCCGATGGCCAAGCGCATCCGAATGATCGAGGGCTCGAGCATTGATGAGGCGACCGCGCAGCAAGTCCGCGCGATTGCCGAAGGCAAGAAAGTGATTCTGGTCCTCGATTCCAACCATACCCACGACCACGTACTCGAAGAGCTGCGTTTGTACGCGCCGCTGGTTTCGGTGGGCAGCTACTGCGTGGTGATGGACACCGTGGTGGAAGACATGCCGGCGGACTTTTTCCCGGATCGCCCGTGGGGCCATGGCGATAACCCGAAAACCGCGGTGTGGAAATACCTGGAAGAGAACAAGGATTTTGAAATCGATCGGCAGATGCAGAACAAGCTGCTGATCACCGTGGCGCCGGATGGTTATCTGCGCCGCGTTCGTTAATTCGCAACATTACCCAGCGTTGTTTCGGCGAGTCGCCGGTTGTGGAGAGAAGTCATGCAAGGCAAGTACCGTTCTGAATTACCCCTCAGCGAACTGTTGACCGTTGTGCTGATTACGCACAATCGGCCAGCATTCTTGCGCCGGGCGGTGAAGTATTACAGCAGCTTGCCCTGCAGGATCATGGTGCTGGATTCGACCTTCGAACGCCCGGAGGACGACTTCAGCGCTGTGGATTATCACCATGTGCCGCAATTTGCCTACTGGGGTATGCAGGCCAAACTCGCCTACGGCGTCGAGCAGTTGACCACGCCTTTCATGGTACTGGCAGCGGACGATGATTTTATCGTGTTCGATTCGCTCTGCGAGTCGGTCGGCTTTCTTCAGGCCAATAGTGATTACGGCATGTGCCACGGCTACTGCCTGATGTATCTGGCAAAGGCCGATGGCGTGAACTACTACCGTCGCGACAAGAAAGTCCAGGAAGACTATTCGTCCGAACGGGCGCAGGATCGCGTCATTGACTATATGAGTCAGTACATCCCGCCTTTCTACGCGGTGACCCGTACCGACCTGATGAAGACCTGGCACTCGTCATTGCTGCCGGAGACCAGTTTTCAATGGCAGGAAATCGGTCATGTGTACTTTCTGCTGGCCAGCGCCAAGGCACGAATCCTGCCGATTCCCTATGTGGTGCGCGAGATCAACTACGGCGTCTCCGAACACAACACCGAGGTCTATCACTCGCTGACCTACCTGGATGCCAGGTCGGTCGCCGAGCGGGAGGCGTTTGCCGATTTCCTTGTCTCGCTGCCCACCGCCATCGAAGATCTGGACGTCCGGCAGGCGAAAGCATTTGTTCTGGAAAGCTTTGCGGCAATGGCCGATAGCCTCACCGCCCGCCGGGCGTTGACGGTGGAGTTGATTGTCGAATCGACCTGGAATCAGCAATCCGGGCGGCCGGATCGGCGTTTCGGTCCTCTGCAGTACGTCGAGATGCCGTTCTATAACCAGGCGTTTTTCGATCTTCTGGAGCAGTTTGAATTCATGCTGCATGCCTTGCCGGCTGGCCGTCTTCAGCTGGAAGGGCTGGAAGGTATCTGGACGCGCCAGGCGCACCTGCTGCAGGCGCGCAACAACGATACGCCAGAGAGTGTGATTGACCGATTGTGGCAGGCGCATGATCTGAACGCGTTCAATCAGGTGGTGGCCAAGCGTCTGGCCGCGCTCCTGCAAAACTCCGGTGACGAGGCGGCAGCGCAAGCGATGTACGAATGGATCGCCCGCCTCGAGGTGCTGACCGTCGACGATCATCAGGCAACGTTCGACAAGATGAAATCGGGTCGTTTGCTGAATTGGCTGACTGCGCGCGCGCCGGCCAGCGAACAGCTTGAGTCGATCAGCCAACACGTGGCTGCTGAAAGTGGTGGCCCGCAGTTCGGGATCTTCCTGCTTGATCTGGACAACGACATCGACAAGCTGCAGGTGTCGCTCGACAGCCTGCTCGAGGGGCATTGCAAAGCGTTCAAGATTGTCGTGTTCACCACCGGCGAAGCACCAGCCGCGACCACGGCGCAAAACACCCTGCACTTTGTCCGTGTCACACCCGGCAATGTCGTCGACAAACTCAACCAGAGCGTTCAGCAGTCGCCAAGTGACTGGTTGATGCTGGCCCAGGCCGGTGACCAGTTCACCGCCAGCGGTCTGTTGCGCGCCAGCCTCGAACTGATGTCTGCCGACGGTGTGCGTGCAGTCGCCACCGATGAAATCCAGCGCAAGGAAAACGGCGCGCTGGTCGACGTGTTCCGCCCCGGTTTCAATCTGGATCTGCTGCAAAGCGTGCCGTCGCTGATGGCGCGGCACTGGCTGATCCGCCGCGAAGTCCTGCTCGAGGCCGGCGGTTATCAGGCCGACTTCAGCAAGGCACTGGAATTCGATCTGCTGCTGCGCATCATCGAACAGGGCGGCCTCGGAGGCCTGGCGCATCTCGACGAGCCGCTGCTGATCACCGAGCAGGCGCCTCTGGAAGAAAACGCCCATGAACGCCTGGCGCTGCTGCGTCACCTGGGCAATCGCGGCTACAAGGCCAAGGTCACCTCGGCGCTGCCGGGTACCTGGCAGATCGATTATCGCCATACCGAACAACCGCTGGTGTCGATCATTGTGCCGGTCATTGATGATCTGTCGGCACTGCGTCGCTGCCTCGAAGGCGTGCTGCTGCGCACCCGTTACAGCCGCTACGAAGTGCTGCTCGCAGCCAACGGCAATCAGTCGGTCGAGGTCAACGATTGGCTGGGCACGCTGCGCCACGCCAAGGTCAATGTTCTGCGTGCCGAACAGCCGCTCGGCGAAATCGCGTTGTACAACGCCGCCAGCGAGCAGGCGCAGGGTGAATACCTGGTGCTGCTGGCCGCCGACAGCGAAGTGGTCAACCCGAACTGGATCGATTCGCTGCTCAACCATGCCCAGCGCCCGGAAGTCGGCGTCGTCGGCGCCAAACTGGTCGATCGTGACGGCAAGGTTGCCCAGGCCGGTCTGATTCTCGGCCTCAACGATGGCGTGGGTTCGCCCTTCATCGGCGAGAAACACAAGGCCGAGGGTTACATGCAGCGTCTGGCTGTCGAGCAGAATTACTCGGCGGTTTCCAAGGTGTGCCTGATGATTGGCAAGGACATGTTCAATGCCCTTGGCGGCCTGGACGAAGTGACCTTCGCGGCGGGCTATGCCGATGTCGATCTGTGCCTCAAGGCCGGTCAGGCCGGTTACCTCACCGTGTGGACGCCACTGGTGCAGGTGCTGCACACCGGCGAGCTGCCACAGGCGCCAGCGGCATTGGCGGCACTGCGTGAAAAATGGCCGGATGCCTTCGCCCAGGATCCAGCGTACAACGCCAACCTGGCCATGAGTGGCAAAGGTTTCACTCTTGGCGAAAACGCCTCGATCAATTGGGCGCAGTTGCTCGCCTGAGCAGGCCGGACAGGAATCACAACATGTTCAACGGACAATCGATTTTCATCTCTGGCGGCACCGGCTCGTTCGGGCGCAACTTCATCCGCCGCTTGCTCGAGCAATACCAGCCCAAGCGTGTGGTGGTGTTCTCCCGCGACGAGCTGAAGCAGTACGAAATGCAGCAGACGTTCAACGCGCCGTGCATGCGTTATTTCATCGGTGACGTGCGTGACGCCGACCGCTTGCGTCAGGCCATGCGCGGCATCGATTACGTCGTCCATGCCGCTGCGTTGAAGCAGGTGCCAGCGGCGGAATACAACCCGACCGAATGCATCCGCACCAACGTCAACGGTGCGGAAAATATCATCGCCGCCGCCATCGACAATGGCGTGAAGAAAGTCGTCGCGCTGTCTACCGACAAGGCGGCCAGCCCGATCAACCTGTACGGCGCGACCAAGTTGCTCTCGGACAAATTGTTCGTCGCCGCCAACAACATCGCCGGCGAGCAGCAGACCCGTTTCGCCGTGGTGCGCTACGGCAACGTGGCGGGCTCGCGCGGCTCGGTGGTGCCGTTCTTCAGCAAGCTGATCGCCGACGGCGCGCAGGAGCTGCCGATCACCGACGAGCGCATGACCCGGTTCTGGATCACCCTCGATCACGGCGTGCAGTTCGTCCTCGATAGCTTCGCGCGCATGCACGGCGGTGAAGTGTTCGTGCCGAAGATTCCGTCGATCCGCATCGTCGATCTGGCGCGCGGCATGGCCGAGCATCTGCCGCACAAGAACGTCGGCATCCGTCCCGGCGAGAAGCTGCATGAGCTGATGGTGCCGCTGGACGATGCGCGGATGACCCTGGAGTTTGACGACCACTACACGATTCAGCCGTCGATTCGTTTTACCAGCGTCGACGTCGATTTCGCCGTCGATAAACTTGGCGAACGCGGCCGTGCCGTGGGCGAGGATTTCGAATACCGCTCGGATACCAACCCGCATTTCCTTTCGGTCGGGCAGATCGCCGATCTGCACGCGAAGCTGTCGGTATGATCCCTTACGGTCGGCAGAGCCTCGATCAGGCGGACATCGATGCGGTGGTCGAGGTTCTGCAATCGGACTGGCTGACCCAGGGGCCGACCATCGAGCGCTTCGAGCAGGCCATGGCCGAGCGCTGTCAGGCGGATTTTGCCGTGGCGGTGTGCAATGCCACGGCGGCGCTGCACATTGCCTGTCTGGCGGCGGGCCTGGGGCCGGGCGATCGCTTGTGGACTTCGCCAAACACCTTTCTCGCCTCGGCCAATTGCGGGCGTTATTGCGGCGCTGAAATTGATTTCGTCGACATCGATCCGCTGACCTGGAACCTCGACGCCTTTGCCCTTGAAGCGAAGCTCGAACAGGCCGAGCGCGACGGCACGCTGCCGAAAGTCCTCGTCGCCGTCGCGTTCTCCGGGCAGAGCTGTGACCTGCGCAAGATTGCCGACCTGGCGGTGCGCTACAACTTCACCGTGATCGAAGATGCTTCGCACGCGGTGGGCGCGACTTACGCCGGGCGCCCGGTCGGTTGTGGTGAATTCGCGGCGATGACGGTGTTCAGTTTTCACCCGGTGAAAATCATCACCAGCGCCGAGGGCGGCATGGTCCTGACCAACCGCCCGGCGCTGGCCGAGCGCCTGCAACGCCTGCGCAGCCATGGCATGACCCGCGATGCACAACAGATGACCGAGCCGAGCCACGGGCCGTGGTACTACCAACAGATCGAGCTGGGTTTCAACTACCGGATCACCGATCTGCAAGCGGCGCTGGGTCTGTCGCAACTGCGCAAGCTCGACGCGTTCGTCGCCCGCCGCCGCGAACTCGCAGCGCGTTACGATCAGTTGCTCGCTTACCTGCCGCTGACCTTGCCCAGTGCGCAGCCCGAGGCCGAATCGGCGTGGCACTTGTACGTGGTGCGTTTGCAGGCCGAGCGTTGCAACCTCAGTCATCGCCAGGTGTTCGAAGGTTTGCGCGCCGCCGGAATCGGCGTGAATCTGCACTATATTCCCGTGCACTTGCAGCCGTACTATCGCGAGCTGGGTTTTGCCGAAGGTGATTTTCCCGAGGCCGAGCGCTATTACGCCGAGGCGATCAGCTTGCCGCTGTTCCCTTTGCTCAGCGAAGCACAACAGGATCAGGTAGTCGAGCAACTGCGCCGGCTGCTGCTTGAGGAGTAAGGCACCGTGAGCTGCGTCGCGATCATCCCCGCCCGTGGTGGCAGCAAGCGCATCCCGCGCAAGAATCTCAGGCCGTTCGACGGCGTGCCGATGATCGTCCGTTCGATTCGCACGGCGCTGGAATCAGGACTGTTCGAGGCGGTCGTGGTCAGCACCGACGATGTGGAAATTGCCGATGTTGCACGGGCGCACGGCGCCGAAGTGCCGTTCATGCGACCGGCCGATCTGGCCGATGAGTTCACCGGCACCGCTGCGGTGATCGTGCATGCCTTGCAGCACTTGCCGACGTTCGATTACGCCTGTTGCCTGTATGCCACCGCGCCGCTATTGCAAACACGTTATCTGCGCCAAGGGCTGGAATTGCTCAAGCAGCATCCGCACAAGGCGTTTGCCTTTTCGGTGTGCGGCTTCGGGTTTCCCGTGCAGCGTGCGCTGACCCTCGACGAGGAGGGCGCCTTGATGTCCATGTACCCCGAATTTCGCACGACCCGCTCGCAGGATCTGCCCGAAGCGTTTCAGGATGCCGGGCAGTTTTACTGGGGCCGCAGCGAAGCGTGGTTGCGTGGCGAGACGCTGTTTTCGCCAGCCAGCCTGCCGGTGATCCTGCCGCGTCATCTGGTCCAGGACATCGACACGCCCGAAGACTGGCAACGCGCCGAATACCTTTACGCGGCGCTCAAGGCCGGCGGAGAACTGCAATGAGAGTGCTGATCCGTGCCGACGCCTCGCCGACCATCGGCAGCGGCCATATCGCCCGCTGCCTGACGCTGGCGCGGGTGCTGCGTGGCCAGGGCAGTCATGTCGCGTTTGCCTGTCGGCGTTTGCCCGGGCATCGGCTCGAAGCCTTGAATGCCGAAGGCTTCGAGACCTTCGCGCTGCCCGAGCGCTATCGTGATGAAGACTCGCTGCAGGCCATTGAATCGATGTTGCCGTGGCAGTTCGACATTGATGCACTGGGCCAGCTGCTGGACGCGCAGGCGCCGTTCGACTGGATCATCGCCGACCATTACGGCCTCGATCATCACTGGCAAACCGCTGCCCGGCGCTGGGCACATCGAATCGCCGCAGTGGATGATCTGGCGACGCGGCGCTACAGCGTCGATCTGCTGCTCAATCAGAACCTCTCTGGCTTGAGTGAAAACTACGCGCCGCTGCTGCCGCCAGGCTGTCGCACCTTGCTCGGTCCGCGCTACGCCATGCTCCGTGAAGAATTCAACTGCGCGGCCATCGAGATCAAGCCGAAAGCGCGCCGAGTCCTGGTGAATTTCGGCGGTTTCGATGCGGCGAGGCAGACTCATCACGCGATGCTCGCCCTGGCTGATTTCACTGAATTGCAGGTGGATTTCGTCGCTGGCGCCGACAACCCGGCGTGGACGCAGATGCAGGCGTTGGCGGAGACGCGACCGAACTGGCGCCTGCACAGTTTCGTCAGCGATTTCCATCAACGCATGAGCGAGGCCGATCTGTTTATCGGCGCCGGCGGCGGTACCAGTTGGGAGCGTGCGGCGTTGGGCTTGCCGACCATTTGTATCGCTGTGGCGAACAATCAGCAGGCCAACGGTGAAGTCATGGCGGCGGCCGGCGCGCATGTGTTCATGGGCGCCCGCGAGCAGGTCAGCGTCGAGCAGTTGCGTGATGCGGTCGGCTTTGTCGTGGACAATCATTTTCTGCGCCGCAGCCTCGCCGAGCGCTCGCGGCAACTGGTCGACGGACGCGGTGCCGCACGCGTGGCAGCAGCGCTGGCCGGCGCGGTGCTCAAACTGCGCCCGGCGACGCTGGACGATGCGCAGTTGCTGTTCGATGGGCGCAATGCCGAGCCGGTGCGGCGCTGGTCACTGGAAACCGGCGTGATCGATTGGGCGCAGCATCTGAACTGGTTGACGGCAAGTCTGCGCAATCCGCAAAGGCTGCTGTTGATCGCCGAGGCGGATGACGGCCCGGTCGGGGTGCTGCGCTACGACTTGCGCGGGTTTGAAGCCGAAGTGTCGATCTATTTGCTCGAGGGGCGTTTCGGCCTGGGTTGGGGCAGGGCAGTGCTCAGCCGAGGCGAGGCGTTTGTCAGCGCACACTGGCCGCAATTGACGCGCATCAATGCCCGGGTCATGCCCGCCAATCAGTCCTCATTGAAAGTCTTCCGCGACGCCGGGTTCATCCAGGAAACCTGCGCGTTCAGCCGTGTTTTGAAGGATCACCCGCATGCCTAGTTTCAAGATTGGCCACCACAGCATCGGTGCCGATGCGCCGCCGTTCATCATTGCCGAGATGAGTGGCAATCATAATCAGTCTCTCGATGTCGCCCTGCAAATCGTCGAGGCTGCTGCGAAGGCTGGTGCGCACGCCTTGAAGCTGCAAACCTACACCGCCGAAACCATGACCCTGGATTTGGCTGAAGGCGAATTCTTCATCAAGGATCCGGGCAGTCTGTGGGCCGGAACTTCGCTCTACGACCTCTACGAAAAAGCCCACACACCGTGGGAATGGCACGCGCCGATTTTTGCTCGGGCCAAGGAGCTGGGGATGCTCGCGTTCTCGACACCGTTCGACGACAGCGCGGTGGACTTCCTCGAGAGCCTTGAAGTGCCGGCGTACAAGATCGCCAGTTTCGAAAACACCGATCTGCCGTTGATCCGCCGTGTGGCGGCGACCGGAAAACCGCTGATCATCTCCACCGGCATGGCCAGCATTGCTGAACTGGATGAAACCGTGCGCGCCGCACGCGAGGCCGGGTGCAAGGATCTGGTCTTGCTAAAGTGCACCAGCACTTATCCGGCCACGCCACTCAACAGCAACGTGCGCACGATCCCGCATCTGCGTGAGTTGTTCGGCTGCGAGGTCGGGCTGTCGGATCATTCGATGGGAGTTGGTGTGTCGGTGGCGGCGGTTGCGCTGGGAGCGACCGTGGTGGAAAAGCACTTCACCCTCGACCGTTCGGCCGGTGGCGTCGACGCGAGTTTTTCCCTGGAGCCGGCGGAACTGGCCAGTCTGGTCGCCGAAACCGAGCGTGCCTGGCAAGCCATGGGGCAGGTGCATTACGGCGTGACCGAGGCTGAGCGCAAGTCGTTGGTCTATCGCCGTTCGCTGTATGTCACCGCTGACATGGCCGCCGGTGAAGCCTTTACCGCGGACAATCTGCGCGCCATCCGTCCTGGCCTCGGTCTGCCGCCCAAGCACACCGATGCCGTTCTCGGACGCCGCGCGCGCACCGCGATCAAGCGTGGGACGCCGCTGGATTGGTCGCTGATCGAATAAGCCAATCTGCCATCGATTCGGCAAAATAGCGTGACCTGCGAGTCATAACGCGCATCTTCACTGTATTGTATTGACCGGGGAGATGGCGCCTGGCCCGTTTTGCGGTTCCAGTGATAGCCCTTTGCGCTTCCCGTGGCTGCCCGTCGTGGCGGCCGTTTTCTGTTTGTCGGCGCCCCTCGAATCCTTGCGAGCGGTGGTTTTGGGCTGTTTTTTATTGGGAAGCCGTAATGATTGGCATAAAAAGCATTGCGAGCTACGTTCCTGTAGCCGGCGTGGACAATTACGCACAAGGTGCAAAATTCGAGAAGGATGAAGAATTCATCCTTGGCAAGATCGGTTCGGCGTTCCTGCCGCGCAAAGACGCTGAGCAGGAAACCTCCGATCTGTGCGTGGAAGCTGCCAATGCGCTGTTTGCCAGCAACCCTGAACTGAAGCGTGAATCAATCGATGCGCTGATTGTCGTCACCCAGAACGGTGACGAAGAAGGCCTGCCGCATACCGCTGCCATCGTCCAGGACAAGCTCGGCCTGCCGACCAATGTTGCAGCGTTCGACATTTCCCTGGGCTGCTCCGGTTACGTCTACGGTATCTACGCGATCAAGGGCTTCATGGAAGCCGCCGGCCTGAAGAACGGCCTGCTGATCACCGCTGACCCGTATTCGAAAATCGTTGACCCGCAAGACCGCAACACCACCATGCTGTTCGGCGATGCTGCCACGGCAACGTGGATGGGCGAAAACCCGACCTGGGCGCTGGGCAAGGCCAAGTTCGGCACCGACGGTTCCGGCGCCCCGCACCTGAAAGTCAGCAACGGCGTGTTCTTCATGAACGGCCGTCAGGTCTTCAACTTCGCCCTGCTGAAGGTCCCGGCGCACTTGCATGAGCTGCTTGACGATTCGGGGCTGAAAGCCGATGACATCGATGCATTCTGCATTCACCAGGGCAGCGCGGCGATTGTCGACGCCGTGGCGCGACGCTTCGAAGGCGAGCCGGAGAAATTCATCAAGGACATGGTCGAGACCGGCAACACCGTGTCGTCGAGCATTCCGTTGCTGCTGGAAAAACACGTGCTCGATTCCGACTGGCAGCGCGTTGCGCTGAGCGGTTTTGGCGTCGGCCTGTCGTGGGGTTCGGCGATCATCTATCGCCCGTAAGCCCGAGCAAAAACCACTGATACAAAAATAGCGTTCAAGGTTAACCTTGAACGCTATTTTTTTGCCCGAGAAGGAGCGCGAGGCGCCATGAGCGAGTTTTTCCAAGCCAATGCCGAGGTGTTGCAACGGCGCTGGCCGGCGCTGTTCGAGCGATTGATGGCTGAAGACAGCGAGTCCGTGCAGGCCGAACTCGTGCAAGGGCTGGGCTCGACGCTGAGCGTCGATGGCATTCAGCTCACCAGCCGCCATGATCGCCTGCATGAGGCGAAGATTCAGGCGACGAGCCTGCCGGAAAAACCGCAACTGCATGTCTATGGTACTGGCCTGGGCGACTTGCCCAGTGTGCTGCTCGAGCGCGCGGGGCTCGAGCGCCTGTACGTACACATCCTCAATGGCGCGCTGTTCGCGCTGGTGCTGCAACTGCTCGATCAGCGCCAGTGGCTGCAGGATCCTCGGGTCGAGCTGTTTTACGCCGGTGATCACCCGGACTTCTTCACGCCATTCTTTGCCTTGCCGGCCGAGATGCTGCTGGCCGACGACTTCAATGCGAAGATCCGCGACCGCCTGATCAATGAAGTCCATCTGACGTTCAACAACCGCGATTTCGATCCGCAGTCGCCGCAGATCCAGCAACGTTTGCAGGAATGTCTGCCGCTGCTGCTCGGCGATGCTGACGTAGCGCAATTGTTTGGCACTTGCGCTGGGCGGGAGGTCTACGTGATCGCCACCGGGCCGACGCTGGAACAGCATTTCGGACGCCTGGCGGCGATCCGTCAGCTTGACGAGCGGCCGTTGTTCATCTGCGTCGATACGGCCTATCGGCCATTGCGCGAACACGGCATCGTGCCTGATGTGGTGGTAAGCATCGATCAGCGCATCGGTTTCCGGCATCTGCCCTTCGAGGCCTCCGACGGCATTACGCTGGTGTACCTGCCGATGAGCGACCCGCAGGTATTGAAGGCATGGAAGGGCAGGCGCTATGGCGGTTATTCGGCGAGCCCGATGTACGCCGAGTTGAAAGAACAGTATCCGCGCGGTGAGCTGCACGTCGGCGGCAGCGTGATTCATCCGGCGGTGGATCTCGCGGTAAAAATGGGCACGAGTCGAATCACACTGTTTGGCGCTGACTTCGCCTTCCCGATGAACAAGACCCACGCCGGTTGGGGTGACGGTGATCTGGGCCCGCCGCTCGCTCAGGCGCGGCACTGGGTGCGCGATGGTCACGGTCAGCGCGTCAGCACTCAGCTCAATTTTCGCGGCTATCTGTGTGTGCTGGAGCGCTACATCGCCGCGCATCCACAGGTCGAATTTCTCAACAGTAGCCGTGCCGGTGCGCTGATCGCAGGGACTGCTTTCAATCCGGAGTTCGTGCAATGAGTGCGCTGAGTCAGTGCCAGGATCAGTGCCGTCAATGCGCTGCGATGTTTCGTCAGGGGCGTGACGTCGAGGCGGCATTGACCATGGTCGATGTGTTCGAACAGGCCCAGCAATGTCTGGCGGCTGCCTCGGTGGACGTGCAGCAGATTTGGGCGCGGGTGCTCATGCAATTGCTCGATTGTCAGGAACGCCAGGACTGGTTGGGTCTGGCTGACTATATGGAATACGAGCTGGTTGAATTGCTCGAAGATGCCCGGCGCTGAAGCGCTCAATGGCGCTGGCCCGCGGCTCTGCGTTACAGGCGGTTTTATGACGTCATTTTTTCGCGGTTGAAGTACTGCTAAGTCATTGTTTTCTCGGGGGTGGCGTGGTGATGGCAAAATTTTTTCAAAAAGCCCTCAAGCAACCTGCAAACCCGACGATAACTATTACGAAGGTTCTCTAGGCCATACCCGGCGGTTGCCAGGGCCGGAAGCCGCAGTACCCAACCAACGAGGAATTCGTCATGGCTTTAACAGTAAACACCAACACCACATCGTTGAACGTTCAGAAAAACCTGAACCGCGCTTCCGACGCTCTGTCCACTTCGATGCAGCGCCTGTCTTCCGGCCTGAAAATCAACAGCGCCAAAGACGACGCCGCTGGCCTGCAGATCTCCAACCGTATGTCTTCGCAGATCCGCGGTAACACCCAGGCCATCCAGAACGCCAACGACGGTATCTCCGTTGCCCAGACCGCTGAAGGCGCTCTGCAAGCTACTACCGACATCCTGCAGCGTATGCGTGAACTGGCTGTTAAAGCCCGTAACGGTACCAACGGCACTGCTGACCAGACCGCTACCAACGCTGAATTCGCTCAGATGTCCGACGAGATCACCCGTATCTCCGCTTCGACCAACCTGAACGGCAAAAACCTGCTGGACGGTTCGGCTGGTACTGTGACCCTGCAAGTTGGCGCAAACACCGGTTCGGCTAACCACATCGACCTGGTACTGAGCTCCAAGTTCGACGCCGTCAGCCTGTCGGTTGGCAGCGGCACTGTTGTACTGACCGGTGCAGACGCTGCTACCGCTGCTACCAACATCGACAGCGCGATCACTGCAATCGACGCCGCTATCGCTAACATCGGTGCAACCCGTGCCAGCCTGGGTGCTTCGCAAAACCGTCTGACCAGCACCATCTCCAACCTGCAGAACATCACTGAAAACACCACCGCTGCCCAGGGTCGTGTACAGGACACCGACTTCGCCGCAGAAACTGCTAACCTGACCAAGCAGCAGACTCTGCAGCAAGCTTCCACTTCGGTTCTGGCCCAGGCCAACCAACTGCCTTCCGCTGTACTGAAACTGCTTCAGTAATTCGGAACAGGTTTAAGCGGGGGAGTGCGCTTGTCGTGCTCTCTCGCTTTTTTACGTTAAGAGGTGATGGGCATGGACATGAGCGTGAAGCTTAACGTGTCTTATCCGGCTCCCAAGCCAGTGCCACCGGTTGCTGACAAACCGTCAGAGCTGCCTAAAGTCCAAAAGACTGAAGCGCCGGTCGCTGCCAAGGATCAGGATTCGGACAGCGCCAAGTTGAAACTGGCGGTGCAAGAGATCGAAAAGTTCGTCCAGTCGATCAAGCGTAATCTGGAGTTCTCGATCGACGAGCATTCCGGAAAAGTCATCGTCAAGGTGATCGCGAGCGAGACGGGTGAAGTCGTTCGACAGATTCCTTCCGCTGAAGCCCTCAAGCTGGCGGACAGCCTCGCCAACGCAAGCCACGTGTTGTTCGACGCCAAAGTCTGATAAATGGCATGAATAGTGTTTGTTCGTTCTCAAGACGCCTGTAACGGTCAAAAGAATGGCAACAATCTGAAGGGAGATGCACATGGCAAGTCCAATTCTACCGGGTTCCGGACTGGGTTCCGGCCTGGACATCGGCGCGATCGTCACCGCGCTGGTCAACGCCGACAAATCGCCGAAGCAGACGCAAATCGATTCTGCAACCAAAACCAACAGCCTGAAAATCTCCGGTGTGGGGTCGTTGAAGAGTGCGCTTACCGCATTCCAGACCGCGATGACCAACCTGAGCAGCAAAACCAATCCTGCGTTTGCTGGCTTCACGGCGACTTCGGGCAATGCGGATATCCTCAGCGCCACGTCCGACAGCACCGCAGTTTCGGGCAAATACAATGTTGTTGTGAGCAAACTGGCCACGGGCTCGAAAATTGCCAGTGCTTCTTTCGCCGGCGGTGCCGCCAGTGCCATTCCGAGTGGTACCCTGAAAATCAGTCAGAATGGCACTGATTACAACGTCGATATCCCGGCTGGCGCGACCTTGCAGAGCACGCGTGACGCGATCAACAAAGCTCAAGGCGCTAACGGAATCTCTGCGAACATTGTGACCGACAGCAGCGGGTCCTCGCGCCTGGTGATCAGCTCAAGCAAGACCGGCGCCGGTTCTGACCTTACCGTCAGCGGCATTGCCGGTCTGGAAATCGATGGCACTCAGCCGCTGGGAACCAGTCCGGCGGCAGGCGCTTCGGGGGCTGTCAACGGCGTAGCGCAAGACGCCCAGCTGACCATCGACGGGCTGACAGTAACCAGCAAGAGTAATACGGTGAGCGGCGCAATCAGCGGGCTGACCCTGAATCTCACTTCGGTCACGCCAGCCAATGGCGCGCCTACTGTCGTCAGTGTTGATGCCAATACCAAAGGGTTGCAGACATCGATCCAGTCGTTTGTCGACGCTTACAACACGCTGAAGAAAACCATCGATACCCTGTCCAAGGCGACGCCGGATGAAGATGGCAAGCTGACCGTGCAGGCTGCATTCACGGGCGATTCGCTGCCGCGGACACTGATAGCCGATATTCGTGCTGAACTGACGGCTCCAGGTGCAGGCGGCCCACTGTCTGTGCTGTCGCAATTGGGTGTAATGACCGACCGCACCAGCGGTAACCTGACCTTCGATACCGCCGCCTTCAACAAGACCATGGACCAGCCCGGAATGACGGGGCAGGTTCAGCAGTTGTTTACCGGGACCAACGATACCAACGGCCTGTTGGCACGTATGAGCAAGGCGGTTGATCCGTACCTCAAGGCGCCTGTGGGTGGCAAGGTCACCACCGGTCTGCTGGATCAACGTCTTGCCATTCTCACTAACAACACACGCAATTTGACCAACCAGCAACTTGCGCTGGACCTGCGCGTCGCCAACCTGACCAAGACGTTGACCGCCAAGTACAACGCCATGGACTTGCTGGTGGGCCAGATGAAGGCAACGGCGAGCAACATCACGTCGTTCTTCAGCTCGCTGAACGCTCAGCAGTCAGCGAAGTAACAGTCAGTAACGACAAAAACCCGGCTACGCTTTATCGGCGTGCGCCGGGTTTTTGTCTTTTGATCTAAAGTTCTCGGACCAGTTGGCGATACACTGGTTATACGAGTCAACGTGGCAATGAGGTAGAACATGAACCCGATGTTAGCCCTTCGGCAGTACCAGAAAGTCGGCGCCCATGCGCAGACTTCCGAAGCGAGCCCGCACCGCCTGGTGCAAATGTTGATGGAAGGCGGCCTGGCCCGTATTGCTCAGGCAAAAGGTGCCATCGAGCGCAAGGACATTCCCGGCAAATGCACGGCGATCAGCAAGGCCATCGGCATCGTCAGTGGCCTGCGCGAAGGTCTCGATCTCGAAAATAATGCAGAGGCACTGGCCGATCTGGATGGCCTGTACATCTACATGATGAAGCGCCTTGCCGAAGCAAATATCAGCAGCGATCCACGTGTCCTCGATGAAGTGGCCGGCCTGCTGACAACGGTAAAAGAAGGCTGGGACGCCATCGCGCCCGTGCCGGCTCCGCAATTCTGAAGGAGAGCACCATGAGTCTTGTATTGCAGCGAATTGCCGATACCCGTGAAGCGTTGGTCGGTGCTCTGGCCGAGCGAAACTGGGAAGCCATTGGCGAGCTGGATCTGGCTTGCCGTTCCTGCATGGAAGACGTCATGGCGGAAGCTTCGCTGGACGAAGTAGCGTTGCGCGACAACCTCGAGGAGCTGCTATTCGTCTACAAGGAGCTTCTTGAGGTGGCGATGGGGGAGCGCCAGGCGATAGCCAACGAGATGTCGCAGATCACCCAAGCGCAAAAGGCTGCAAAGGTTTACCATCTGTTTGGTTGATTAACCGTCAGTTGAACCAAAGATGTGCGCCATAAATTTGACTGTGCACGGTTTTTTGACTTAACTAGTGGCTATTATCAGGTTTAGGGCGTCTACAGGCACATGGTGTCCTGCAAGCGTCTCGCTTGCCTTATTTTTCGGGCATTGAGTTGACTAGGGAAGTTGCTATTGCATGTGGCGTGAAACCAAAATTCTGCTGATCGATGACGATAGCGTCCGCCGCCGCGACCTGGCGGTGATTTTGAATTTTCTTGGCGAAGAAAATTTACCCTGCGGCAGCCATGACTGGCAGCAGGCAGTCGGCTCTTTGTCGTCTAGTCGTGAGGTCATTTGCGTACTGATCGGGACCGTCAATGCTCCTGGCGCGCTTTTGGGCTTGCTAAAGACACTCGCAACCTGGGATGAGTTCCTTCCGGTTTTGTTAATGGGCGATAATTCTTCCGTTGACCTGCCTGAAGACCAGCGTCGCCGCGTCCTTTCGACCCTGGAAATGCCGCCCAGCTACAGCAAATTGCTCGATTCACTGCACCGCGCTCAGGTGTATCGCGAGATGTACGACCAGGCCCGTGAACGCGGCCGTCATCGCGAACCCAATCTTTTCCGCAGCCTCGTCGGCACCAGTCGTGCGATTCAGCACGTCCGTCAGATGATGCAGCAGGTGGCCGACACCGACGCGAGCGTGCTGATCCTCGGCGAGTCCGGCACTGGCAAGGAAGTGGTCGCGCGCAACCTGCACTACCACTCCAAGCGCCGCGACGCGCCGTTCGTGCCGGTCAACTGCGGCGCGATCCCTGCCGAGTTGCTGGAAAGCGAACTGTTCGGCCACGAGAAGGGCGCCTTCACCGGCGCGATCACCAGCCGTGCCGGACGCTTTGAACTGGCCAACGGCGGCACGCTGTTCCTCGACGAAATCGGCGACATGCCGCTGCCGATGCAGGTCAAGCTGCTGCGCGTGTTGCAGGAACGCACCTTCGAACGCGTGGGCAGCAACAAGACCCAGAGCGTCGATGTGCGCATTATTGCTGCGACCCACAAGAATCTCGAAAGCATGATCGAGATCGGCTCGTTCCGCGAAGACCTCTACTATCGCCTGAACGTGTTCCCGATCGAGATGGCGCCGCTGCGTGAGCGCGTCGAAGACATCCCGCTGTTGATGAACGAACTGATCTCGCGCATGGAGCACGAGAAGCGTGGTTCGATCCGTTTCAACTCCGCGGCGATCATGTCGCTGTGCCGTCACGGCTGGCCGGGCAACGTCCGCGAGCTGGCCAACCTGGTCGAGCGCATGGCGATCATGCACCCGTACGGGGTGATCGGCGTGGTCGAGTTGCCGAAGAAATTCCGCTACGTCGACGACGAAGACGAACAGATGGTCGACAGCCTGCGCAGCGATCTTGAAGAGCGCGTGGCGATCAACGGCCATACCCCGGACTTCAGCGCCAACGCTTTGCTGCCGCCGGAAGGTCTGGACCTCAAAGACTACCTCGGTGGTCTGGAGCAGGGCCTGATCCAGCAAGCGCTGGACGATGCCAATGGCATTGTTGCCCGTGCTGCTGAACGGCTGCGTATTCGTCGCACCACGCTTGTTGAGAAGATGCGCAAGTACGGCATGAGCCGGGCTGGAGGAGATGAACAGGCGGATGATTGACGCCTGTTTTTCAAGCGCTTCATTTATAAGCGGTTTTTTTTAGGCACGGGTATTGCTATAGCCCTCGCAACGTTCCGTTTCACTGACGGTCAGCCAAGCGAGAGAGCCCAATGCCCCAAGCCGCCCAGATCTCTTCTGCCTCCAATATCGTGGGGCAACCCTCGTCCGTAGAGCAGGCAAGTCGTCAGGGACTTGAGCAGGCCTTTCAGCTGTTCAACCAGATGTCGAGCCAGCTGACCGATTCCTACAGCCTGCTCGAAGCCCGCGTCACCGAGCTCAAGGGTGAGCTGGCGGTGGTCAGCGCCCAGCGCATGCAGGAGCTGGCGGAAAAAGAACGCCTGGCCAATCGGCTGCAAAACCTCCTTGATCTGTTGCCCGGCGGCGTCATCGTCATCGACGGCCACGGCCTGGTGCGCGAAGCCAACCCGGCCGCCATCGACTTGCTCGGCTCGCCACTCGAAGGCGAACTCTGGCGCCATGTCATCGCACGCTGCTTTGCTCCGCGTGAAGACGACGGTCATGAAATTTCCTTGAAAAACGGTCGACGCCTGTCGATTTCCACCCGCTCGCTGGACGCCGAGCCGGGGCAGTTGGTGCTGCTCAATGATTTGACGGAAACCCGTCATCTTCAAGATCAACTGGCACGGCACGAGCGCTTGTCTTCGCTGGGGCGTATGGTCGCGTCTCTGGCCCATCAGATTCGCACGCCGTTGTCCGCCGCTTTGCTCTACGCCAGTCATTTGACTGAGCAGCATTTGCCGGTGGAAACCCAGCAGCGCTTTGCCGGGCGCCTGAAAGAGCGTCTGCATGAGCTGGAACATCAAGTGCGCGACATGCTGGTGTTCGCCCGTGGTGAATTGCCCCTGACCGAACGCATAACGCCCAATGCCTTGATGCAAGCGTTGCAGGCCGCGGCGCTGACCCACGTGCAGGATCTGCCGATTCGCTGGCAGTGCGACAGCCATGCCGGTGAGCTGCTGTGCAACCGCGACACGCTGGTCGGCGCGTTGCTGAACTTGATTGAAAACGCCATCCAGGCCAGCGCCGGCGAGGCGCGCTTGAAAGTGCATTGCTACACCAGAGGCAACACTCTGCGTGTGTGTGTCAGCGACAGCGGCAGCGGCATTGAGCCGACAGTTTTGGCGCGCCTCGGCGAGCCTTTTTTTACTACCAAAGTTACCGGGACCGGCCTTGGCCTGACCGTGGTCAAAGCGGTGGCGCGTGCCCATCAGGGAGAATTGACCCTGCGTTCGCGAGTCGGGCGAGGCACCTGCGCGCAGGTCAGCCTGCCGCTGTTTACCGCTGCACAGGGAGTTGAATAATCGCCATGGGCATCAAGGTGTTGCTGGTCGAGGATGACCGTTCGTTGCGCGAAGCGCTGGCCGATACGCTGTTGCTCGCCGGCCACGATTACCACGCCGTCGGCAGCGCCGAAGAAGCGCTGACGGCGGTCGCACAGCAAGCCTTCAGCCTGGTGGTCAGCGACGTCAATATGCCGGGCATGGACGGCCATCAATTGCTCGTCTTGCTGCGCGCGCGCCAACCGCAATTGCCGGTGCTGCTGATGACCGCCCACGGCGCGGTCGAGCGTGCGGTCGATGCGATGCGCCAGGGTGCGGCGGATTATCTGGTCAAGCCGTTCGAACCCAAGGCATTGCTCGATCTGGTGGCGCGGCATGCGTTGGGCAGCATAGATGCTGGCGAAGCGGAAGGCCCCGTCGCCGTTGAACCGGCCAGTGCGCAGTTGCTTGAACTGGCCGCACGGGTCGCGCGCAGTGACTCGACTGTGTTGATCTCCGGCGAGTCCGGCACCGGTAAAGAAGTGTTGGCGCGCTACATTCACCAACAATCGCCGCGGGCCAGTCAGCCGTTCATCGCGATCAACTGTGCGGCGATCCCCGACAACATGCTCGAAGCGACACTGTTCGGGCATGAGAAAGGCTCATTCACCGGCGCTATCGCTTCGCAGGCCGGCAAGTTCGAACAGGCGGACGGTGGAACCATTCTGCTCGACGAGATTTCCGAAATGCCGTTGGGCCTGCAAGCCAAACTGTTGCGGGTCTTGCAAGAGCGTGAAGTCGAGCGCGTAGGCGCGCGAAAGCCGATCAGTCTGGATATCCGAGTGGTTGCGACCACGAACCGCGATCTGGCCGGTGAAGTGGCGGCGGGGCGCTTTCGTGAAGACCTGTTTTACCGCTTGTCGGTTTTCCCCCTGGCCTGGCGTCCACTTCGCGAGCGCACTGCCGATATCCTGCCGCTGGCGCAAAAGTTGTTGGCCAAACACGTCAATAAAATGAAGCACGCTGCGGCGAAGCTCTCCCCCGAAGCGCAAGCCTGCCTGACCGCGTATCCGTGGCCGGGCAACGTGCGGGAGCTGGACAACGCCATTCAGCGCGCGCTGATCCTGCAGCAGGGTGGTTTGATCCAGCCGCAGGATTTCTGCTTGACCGGTGCGGTGACTTTTGCGCCATTGCCGGTCGCTGCGCCAGTAATCCGCGAGGTGGAGATCGAGGCGGATTCTTCCGGCGCCCTGGGCGATGACCTGCGCCGCCGGGAGTTTCAGATGATCATCGACACCCTGCGCGCCGAGCGTGGCCGGCGCAAGGAAGCTGCCGAAAAACTCGGTATCAGCCCGCGCACTCTGCGCTACAAACTGGCGCAAATGCGCGATGCCGGGATGGACGTCGAAGGTTATCTGTTCGCCACCTGACGGATGTTGCAAAAAAGTCCAGATGCTTTTCTCAGAAGGGTGCCCATGAGCTGGCACCCTTGTTGCTAATACCTGTGTACCCGCCGAGTGAGTGTCAAAAAATTGCGGGCCGCCCAAGAGAGTAGACCATGAGCCAAGGTATTGAATTTAATCGGTTGATGATGGACATGCAGGCCATGAAAGTGGATGCCATGTCTGCGCGTAAATCGACTGCCGCCGTCCCTGAAATCGCCGGCAGCAGCTTTTCCGACATGCTCGGTCAGGCGATCAATAAAGTCAGCGATACCCAACAGGCGTCGACTCAACTGGCCAATGCTTTCGAGATCGGCAAGAGCGGTGTCGACCTGACCGACGTGATGATCGCATCGCAAAAAGCCAGCGTGTCGTTCCAGGCTCTGACCCAGGTGCGCAACAAGCTGGTCCAGGCTTACCAAGACATCATGCAGATGCCGGTTTAAGGGCGAAATAAGTCATGGCAGAAGCAGTCGCTGATAACGTTCCGGCCAAGGCCACCCCGATCGACGGCAAACCGCCGCTGTTCGGCCTGTCCTTTCTGGAAAACCTTTCCCAGATGACCGTGCTGCGTCAGGTCGGCCTGTTGGTCGGTCTGGCGGCGAGCGTGGCGATTGGCTTTGCCGTGGTGCTGTGGTCGCAGCAGCCGGATTACCGTCCACTGTACGGCAGCCTTGCGGGCCTGGACGCCAAGCAGGTCATGGAAACCCTGGCCGCCGCTGACATCCCTTACAACGTAGAACCCAATTCCGGCGCCTTGCTGGTCAAGGCCGACGACCTGTCCCGTGCGCGGATGAAACTCGCCGCCGCTGGTGTCACTCCCAGCGACGGCAATATTGGTTTCGAAATCCTCGACAAGGAACAGGGTCTGGGCACCAGCCAGTTCATGGAAGCGACCCGTTATCGTCGCGGCCTCGAAGGCGAACTGGCGCGGACCATCTCCAGCCTGAACAACGTCAAGGGTGCCCGCGTGCACCTGGCGATTCCGAAGAGTTCGGTGTTCGTCCGTGACGAGCGCAAGCCGAGCGCTTCGGTACTGGTCGAGCTGTACAGCGGGCGTTCGCTGGAGCCGGGTCAAGTGGTGGCGATCATCAACCTGGTCGCGACGTCCGTGCCCGAGTTGAGCAAATCGCAGATCACCGTCGTCGATCAGAAGGGCAACCTGCTCTCCGATCAGGCGGAGAACTCGGAAATGACCATGGCCGGCAAGCAGTTCGATTACAGCCGCCGCATGGAAAGCATGCTCACCCAGCGCGTGCACAACATTCTGCAACCGGTACTGGGCAACGATCGCTACAAGGCTGAAGTCTCCGCCGACGTCGATTTCAGTGCCGTCGAATCGACTGCCGAGCAGTTCAACCCGGATCAACCGGCGTTGCGCAGCGAGCAGTCGGTCAACGAACAACGCACCGCCAGCAATGGCCCGCAAGGTGTGCCGGGTGCCCTGAGCAACCAGCCGCCGTCGCCGGCCTCCGCGCCGCAAACTACCGGTGGCACCGCCGCACCGGCCGGCATGATCCAGCCGGGTCAGCCACTGGTTGACGCCAACGGTCAGCAGATCATGGATCCGGCCACCGGCCAGCCAATGCTCGCGCCGTACCCCGCCGACAAGCGTCAACAATCGACGAAGAACTTCGAGCTCGACCGTTCGATCAGCCACACCAAGCAGCAACAGGGCCGTCTCAATCGCCTGTCGGTGTCGGTGGTGGTCGATGACCAGGTCAAGGTCAATCCGGCCAACGGTGAAACCAGCCGTGCGCCGTGGAGCGCCGACGAATTGGCGCGCTTCACGCGTCTGGTGCAGGACGCCGTCGGTTTCGACGCCAGCCGTGGTGACAGCGTCAGCGTGATCAACATGCCGTTCTCCGCCGAGCGCGGTGAAGTGATTGCCGATATTCCGTTCTACTCCCAGCCATGGTTCTGGGACATCGTCAAACAAGTGCTGGGTGTGCTGTTTATCCTGGTGCTGGTGTTTGGTGTGCTGCGTCCGGTGCTCAACAACATCACCGGCGGTGGCAAAGGCAAGGAGCTGGCCGGTCTGGGCAGCGACGTGGAACTCGGTGGCATGGGCGGCCTGGACGGCGAACTGGCCAACGACCGCGTGAGCCTCGGTGGTCCGCAGAGCATTCTGTTGCCGAGCCCGAGCGAGGGTTATGACGCGCAGCTGAATGCAATCAAGAGTCTGGTAGCTGAAGACCCGGGTCGCGTGGCTCAGGTCGTAAAAGAGTGGATTAACGCAGATGAGTGATAACCGAGCCGCCGCCGTCAAATTGACCAAGGTCGACAAAGCCGCGATTCTGCTGCTGTCCCTCGGTTCGACCGATGCTGCACAAGTGTTGCGCCACATGGGCCCCAAAGAGGTTCAGCGCGTCGGCGTGGCCATGGCGCAGATGGGCAACGTGCACCGTGAGCAGGTCGAGCAGGTGATGAGCGAGTTCGTCGACATCGTCGGCGATCAGACCAGTCTCGGCGTCGGTTCCGACGACTACGTGCGCAAGATGCTCACCCAGGCCCTGGGCGAAGACAAGGCCAACGGCCTAATCGACCGCATCCTGCTCGGTGGCAACACCAGTGGCCTCGACAGCCTGAAATGGATGGAGCCGCGCGCCGTAGCCGACGTCATCCGTTACGAACACCCGCAGATCCAGGCGATCGTGGTCGCGTACCTCGACCCGGATCAGGCCGGCGAAGTGCTCGGCAACTTCGACCACAAAGTGCGTCTGGACATCATCCTGCGCGTTTCGTCGTTGAACACCGTGCAACCGGCAGCCTTGAAAGAGCTCAACCAGATTCTCGAGAAGCAGTTCTCCGGCAACTCGAACGCCTCGCGCACCACCCTGGGTGGCATCAAGCGTGCGGCCGATATCATGAACTTCCTCGACAGCTCGATCGAAGGCCAGCTCATGGACTCGATCCGCGAAGTCGACGAAGACCTGTCCGGTCAGATCGAAGACCTCATGTTCGTGTTCAACAACCTTGCCGACGTCGACGACCGTGGCATTCAGGCGCTGTTGCGCGAAGTCTCTTCCGATGTGCTGGTGCTGGCCCTCAAGGGTTCGGACGAAGGCGTCAAGGAAAAGATTTTCAAGAACATGTCCAAGCGTGCCGCCGAATTGTTGCGCGACGACCTCGAGGCCAAAGGCCCGGTGCGCGTCAGCGACGTGGAAACCGCACAGAAGGAAATCCTCACCATCGCCCGTCGTATGGCCGAAGCCGGCGAGATCGTGCTCGGTGGCAAGGGCGGCGAGGAAATGATCTAAGCCCATGGATAAGCCTGACGAGTCTGTGACGGATCTGATCCGCGCCCGCGATGTTCGCGGCTTCGAATCCTGGGCGCTGCCCAGCTTCGATCCGCCGAAACCGGAACCCGAGCCTGAGCCGGAACCCGAACCGCCGGAAATGGAAGAAGTGCCGCTGGAAGAAGTCCAGCCACTGACTCTGGAAGAACTCGAAAGCATCCGTCAGGAGGCTTACAACGAGGGCTTCGCCATTGGTGAAAAGGAAGGTTTTCACAGCACCACGCTGAAGGTGCGTCAGGAAGCCGAAACAGCGCTGGCGGCGAAAATCGCCAGCCTTGAGCTGCTGATGGCCAACCTGTTCGAACCGATCGCCGAGCAAGACACACAGATTGAAAAGTCGCTGGTCGACCTCGTGCAACACATCACCAGACAAGTGATCAAGCGCGAACTGGCCATCGACTCGACGCAGATCGAACACGTCATGCGCGATGCCCTCAAGCTGTTGCCGCTGGGCGTGGAAAACGTGCGTCTGTACGTCAATCCGCAGGATTTCGCCCAGGTCAAAGCCCTGCGCGAGCGCCACGAAGAAACCTGGCGCATCGTCGAAGACGAGTCGCTGTTGCCGGGCGGCTGCCGGGTTGAAACCGAGCACAGCCGCATCGACGCCAGCGTCGAATCGCGGGTGACCCAGGTCATGGCCAAGCTGTTCGACCAGTTGCACGAGCAGGCCCTGCACCCGGCAGCGCCTGACCTGAGCCTGGAAATTCCCGCAGACACCCCAGCGGCTGTCGACTCTGACGAGCCGCGCGCGGACGCCCGCGATGCGCCTTGAACGCACCAGTTTCGCCAAGCGCCTGAGCACCTACGCCGAGGCCACCGAGATTGCCGGCGCGCCGATCCTTGAAGGTCGGCTGCTGCGCATGGTCGGCCTGACCCTCGAAGCCGAAGGCCTGCGCGCCGCCATGGGCACCCGCTGCATGGTGATCAACGATGACAGCTACCACCCGTCTCAGGTGGAAGCGGAAGTCATGGGCTTTTCCGGCAGCAAAGTCTTTCTGATGCCGGTCGGCAGCGTCGCCGGCATCGCCCCGGGCGCCCGCGTGGTGCCTCTGGCCGACACCGGTCGTTTGCCAATGGGCATGAGCATGCTCGGTCGGGTTCTTGACGGCGCCGGCCGCGCGCTGGACGGCAAGGGCGGCATGAAAGCCGAAGACTGGGTGCCGATGGATGGCCCGACAATCAACCCGCTCAACCGTGACCCGATCAGCGTGCCGCTGGACGTCGGCATCCGTTGCATCAACGGTTTGCTGACGGTCGGCCGTGGCCAGCGTCTGGGTCTGTTCGCCGGTACCGGTGTCGGTAAATCGGTGCTGCTGGGCATGATGACCCGCTTCACCGAGGCCGACATCATCGTCGTCGGCCTGATCGGTGAGCGTGGTCGCGAAGTTAAGGAATTCATCGAGCACATCCTCGGTGAAGAAGGCCTCAAGCGCTCCGTAGTGGTCGCCTCGCCGGCGGACGATGCGCCGCTGATGCGTATGCGCGCGGCGATGTATTGCACGCGCATCGCCGAGTATTTCCGCGACAAGGGCAAGAACGTTCTGCTGCTGATGGACTCGCTGACCCGTTTCGCCCAGGCCCAGCGGGAAATCGCTCTGGCCATCGGCGAACCGCCGGCGACCAAGGGTTATCCGCCATCGGTGTTCGCCAAACTGCCGAAACTGGTGGAGCGCGCCGGTAACGCGGAGAAGGGCGGTGGTTCGATCACGGCGTTCTACACCGTGCTTTCCGAAGGCGATGACCAGCAGGACCCGATTGCCGACTCGGCGCGGGGCGTGCTAGACGGCCACATCGTGCTGTCGCGGCGTCTGGCTGAGGAAGGTCACTATCCGGCGATTGATATCGAAGCGTCGATCAGCCGGGTCATGCCGGCGGTGGTTTCGCCGGATCACATGCAGCGTGCGCAGTACTTCAAGCAGTTGTGGTCGCGCTACCAGCAGAGCCGCGATCTGATCAGCGTCGGCGCTTACGTCGCCGGTGGCGATCGCGAGACCGATCTGGCGATTTCCCTGCAACCGCAACTGGTCAGGTATCAGCGCCAGGGCCTCAACGACAAAATCAATCTGGGTGAGAGCCAGGCCTATCTGGAAACCCTGTTCGCCCCTGCGGCGGGCGGGTAACCAGCCATGGCCGTCAGCCGCGCCGCTCGCCTGGCACCGGTGGTGGACATGGCCGAAAAGGCCGAGAAAGCCGCCGTGCAGCGCCTCGCCTACTTTCAGGGCCAGGTCAAGGTCGCCGAAAGCAAACTGGCCGACCTCAATGCCTTTCGTCTGGATTATTCGCAGCAATGGATCGTGCGCGGCAGCACCGGCGTGACCGGGCAATGGTTGCTGGGTTTTCAGGGCTTTCTGGCGCAACTCGACACAGCGGTCGATCAGCAACGGCAGAGCCTGGTCTGGCACCAGAACAAGCTCGACAAGGCCCGTGAAGAGTGGCAGCAGGCGTTTGCCCGCGTCGAAGGTTTGCGCAAACTGGTGCAGCGTTATCGCGACGAGGCGCAGCGCCTTGAGGACAAGCGCGAGCAGAAACTGCTGGATGAACTGTCGCAGCGCTTGCCGCGGCGTGATGCCTTCTAAACCTCACCGCCAAACCCCTGTGGGAGCGAGCCTGCTCGCGAAAGCGCCGTGTCAGTCAACGCTGTAGTCAACTGACAGAATGCCTTCGCGAGCAGGCTCGCTCCCACACTTGTTCCACCGTTGCGCCTTGCCCCAACCCTATCCAGCTGCTAAACCTTGTACAGGTTCGTCAATGACAAGGAAGCCAGTCAATGTCAGTCGTTACAGAAGTCTCTCAAGATGGGAAAAAACTGACGATTTCGATCGAGGGTCGATTCGATTTCGGTCGGCATCAGGAATTTCGCGAGTCCTATGAGCGACTCAACGAGAAGCCTGAATCTATAGTGGTGGATCTGAAGAAGGCCACTTACCTCGACAGCTCCGCGCTGGGCATGCTGCTTCTGCTGCGTGACCACGCCGGTGGCGACGAGTCGGATATCCGCGTCGTCAACAGCAGCTCCGATGTGAAGAAAATCCTCGCGATTTCCAACTTCGACAAACTCTTCGATATCAGTTGACGCCCATGCAGGCGCAAGAGCCGCTGACCATTCTCATCGCCGAAGACAGCGCAGCCGACCGGCTGCTGCTGTCGACCATTGTCCGTCGTCAGGGTCACCAGGTGCTGACGGCGTCAAATGGCGCCGAGGCGGTCGAAACGTTCAAAGCGCAGCATCCCGATCTGGTGTTGATGGACGCGCTGATGCCGGTGATGGACGGTTTCGAAGCGGCGCGGCACATCAAGGCGCTGGCGGGTGAAGCGCTGGTGCCGATCATCTTTCTCACCTCGCTGACCGAGAGCGAAGCGCTGGCCCGTTGCCTTGAAGCCGGCGGCGACGATTTTCTGGCGAAGCCGTACAACCAGGTCATTCTTGCCGCCAAAATCAAGGCGATGGATCGCTTGCGCCGTTTGCAGGCGACGGTTCTGCAGCAGCGCGACCTGATCGCCAGACATCACGACTATTTGCTCAACGAACAGCGCGTGGCCAAAGCGGTGTTCGACAAGGTTGCGCATTCTGGCTGCCTGAGTGCGCCGAACATCCGTTACCTGCAATCGCCGTACGCCCTGTTCAACGGCGATTTGTTGCTGGCGGCGTACACGCCGGCCGGTGACATGCACGTCATGCTTGGCGATTTCACCGGGCATGGTTTGCCAGCGGCGGTCGGGGCGATGCCGCTGGCCGAAGTGTTTTACGGCATGACCGCCAAGGGCTACGGTCTGGCCGAGACGTTGCGCGAGATGAACGCCAAGCTCAAGCGCATTCTCCCGGTGGACATGTTCTGCTGCGCCACGTTGCTCTGTCTGAGTTTCCAGAGCCGTTCGGTGGAGGTGTGGAACGGCGGCATGCCCGACGGTTACTTGCACCGCGTGGCCAGCGGCGAACGCGTGCCTTTGCCGGCGCGGCATTTGCCGCTGGGGATTCTCAGTGCGCAGGCCTTCGATGACCGTACGGATGTCTATCCGATGGCCGTTGATGACCGGGTGTTTCTGCTGTCGGATGGAGTGATCGATACTTGCGACGCCAATGATCAGTTGTTCGGCGTTGAGCGCTTGCAGCAGGTCTTTGCGGCAAACCGCGAGCCGGATCGGCTGTTCGAGGATATCGAGCAGGCCCTGCGCGATTTTCGCGGCCAGGCCCGTGACGATGTGAGCATGGTCGAGGTCAGTCTGCTTGAGTCGGCGCCGACCCATGGCGCCGCGCCGATATATTCCGACAGCGGCCAGTCGAGCCCGCTGGACTGGTCGGCCAGTTTCGAGTTTCGCGGGGCCACGCTCAGACGGTTCAATCCTTTGCCGTTTCTCTTGCAACTGCTGCTCGAGGTCCACGGCCTGCGCGCGCAAAGCGGGGCGCTGTACAGCGTGCTCGCCGAGTTGTATTCCAATGCGCTGGAGCATGGCGTGCTCGGGCTGGATTCGCGCCTCAAGGCCGATGCCGCTGGTTTTGCCCGGTACTACGAAATGCGCGCGGCGCGGCTGGAAGCGCTGCAGGATGGTTTTGTGCGGGTGCACATGCAGGTGCAATCGCAAGGCGAGGGCGGTTGCCTGGTTATCCGTGTCGAGGACAGCGGCAAAGGTTTTGATGTAGCGCGAGTCATGGAGCGGCCCTTGGATAGCGTCCGCTTGTCGGGGCGCGGCATCAGTCTGGTCCGGCAACTGGGGCGCAATGCCAGTTGGTCGGACCAAGGTCGTAGTGCCAGCGTGGAGTTTTTCTGGGAGATTGAGGCATAATCCGCCCATTCTTGATCAAGGAGTGAGCAAGTGACTGACCCACATGTAGATCGCAACGTTCTGGATGCCTTGCGCGAGGTAATGGAGAGCGATTATCCAGAGCTTCTGGATACTTTTCTGAATGACTCTGAGGAGCGCTTGCGCAACTTGCGCGCAACCAAAGACGCCGATCAGCTAATGAGTTGTGCCCACAGTTTCAAAGGCAGCGCCTGCAACATGGGCGCGGCTCGACTCGCTGCGTTGTGCCAGGACCTGGAGTCGAATGCCAAGGACAAAAGCCCGGAAGCACTCGCTCAACTGGTTGCCGACATCCATTCTGAATTCGCCGACGTACGCCCGGTGTACGAAAACGAAAAGCACCACCTCCACACCCACTGAAGTCGCCATCCGGCGCTTTTTGCAAGTGCCTGGCCAAACTGGCCCGGCACTTGCATTCATCTTGCTCAACTGTACCTACGATCCCAGTGCAGCGGAGACCGTGTCATGCCTGCGACCCCCAACATTCTTCTTCAGACCGCCGCTCAGGCCAAGGCGCAAGCCGCCTCTGCCAAATCGTCGGCAATGGCCGCAGACGCCGGGGACAAGGCTTCGAGCTTCGCCAAAGTGTTCGCCGATCAGGCGCCGGCCAAGCCTGCGATGAGCGCCGACAATTCAGTCAAACCGGCGCGCGACAAGGTCGCTGACAACAGCGGCAAAAAGGATATCGGCAAAGATCAGTCTGCCGCGCCCGAGCCAGCGGTTGCCGATAGCGGCAAAGCGTTGCCTGCCGACAAGGCGGCGGCGAGCGACGACGCAACTGCCACTGCCGATGACACCACTGAAACCGTACAAACCCCCGTGGCCGATGCTGCGCCTGTAGACCCGGCGCTGGATCCGGCACTGGTGCAAGTCGTCCAGCCATTGGTGGCAGCGCCTGTCGTGCCGGCTCCGGCAGTCGCAACGCCAGCTCAGCCTGAAACCGAAACGCCTGCCTTGACCACCGTGCCGGGCATGGTCAAAGATCCGGCGGCAACCGACAGCGATTTCGATCCTTCGGCCGATCCGCTCGACTCGCTGCCGGCCGTGCGCATGGCGATGGAGCAGGGTGGGCATATTTCCGCCGCCAGCCAGGCACAACCGAAAGCCTCTCCCGCCCAGGCTCAGGCCGACGGTGAATTGACCGCCGCGCAGAACTTCGCCGCCGGCATGGCCAGCATGCTCGACGTGCAGGCCGACAAGGACAGCACCAGTCAGGGCGGTGAAAAAGCTTTCAGCGGGTTGATCGATGATGGTCTGAAGGATCTGAAATCGGCCACCAGCGACACCCGCGTCGATGACTTCGCCAACCGTCTGGCGGCTTTGACTCAGGCCGCCACGCCGAAAACCGCGAATGCACTGCCGGTGAATCAGCCGATCGCCATGCACCAGAGCGGCTGGACCGAAGAAGTGGTCAACCGCGTCATGTACCTGTCAAGCGTCAACCTGAAAGCCGCCGATATTCAGTTGCAGCCGGCTGAGCTGGGGCGTCTGGATATTCGCGTGAACATGGTTCCCGATCAGCAGACCCAGGTTACCTTCATGAGCGCGCACCCGAGCGTGCGTGAAGCGCTGGACAGCCAGATGCATCGCCTGCGCGACATGTTCAACCAGCAGGGCATGGGCCAGGTCGACGTCAACGTCTCCGACCAGAACCGTGGCTGGCAGGGTCAGCAGGGGCAGGAACAGGCGCAGCAGGGCCAGAGTGGCCGGACCAGCGCGGCTGGTGGTCGCCTGGATTCGGCGGATGAGGAATTGGCGCAGCCTACTGTGGCTGAAGTGGCGGCGCAGACTACCAGCGTCATCGGTAGCAGTGCGGTCGACTATTACGCCTGAGCAAATCAAAAGCCCCTCACCCTAGCCCTCTCCCGGAGGGCGAGGGGACTGATTGGGGGATGCTCGTGGAGTACGCCGACCTGATACTTCTGCTGTGAATCCACAATCGACTCGATCGCTCAGGTCGATGTTTGACTCAAGACAACCAGGTCGGCCCCCTCTCCCTCCGGGAGAGGGCTGGGGTGAGGGTGCCTTTGACTTTAGCGTTGTCTCCACTACCACTGACACTTCTGGCATAACACTTGCTCTTGCCTTGCCGTGCGACTGTGAAACCCCCGATTAGTGACGGATTATTGGCATGGCGAAGAGCGAAGCTGCAGCAGTAAAAGACCCCGCAACCAAAGGCAAACTCAAGCTGATCATCGTGATCGTGCTGGCGTTGCTGGTGGCCATTGGTGCATCCGTTGGGGCGACCTGGTTCTTCATGCACGGCGCGCAGAGCAAGCCTGCCGAGGCCGCTGAAGCAGCGCCGGTCGGCAAGCAGGCAGCGATTTTCGAGCCGATGGCGCCAGCCTTCGTTGCCAACTACAACCAGAACGGCCGTCAGCGCTACATGCAGGTGAGCATCACCATGCTGGCGCGTAACCAGGCCGATCTGGACGCGCTCAAAGTGCACATGCCGGTTATCCGCAACAACCTGGTGATGCTCTTCTCCGGTCAGGATTTCGCCACACTGGCGACTCCGGTCGGCCAGGAGATGTTGCGCCAGAAGGCCACCGCCAGCGTCCAGGAAGTGGCGCAGAAAGAGCTGGGCAAAGTGGTTATCGAACAGTTGCTTTTCACTAATTTCGTACTGCAGTAGGAACACGACATGGCCGTGCAGGATCTGCTGTCCCAGGATGAAATCGATGCGCTGTTGCATGGCGTCGATGATGGTCTGGTACAGACCGATAATGCTGCCGAACCCGGCAGTGTCAAAAGCTACGACCTGACCAGCCAGGATCGCATCGTCCGTGGACGCATGCCGACGCTGGAAATGATCAACGAGCGTTTCGCCCGCTACACCCGCATCAGCATGTTCAACATGCTGCGCCGCTCCGCGGACGTTGCCGTCGGTGGCGTGCAGGTGATGAAGTTCGGCGAATACGTGCACTCGCTGTACGTGCCGACCAGTCTCAACCTGGTCAAGATCAAACCGCTGCGCGGCACCGCGCTGTTCATCCTCGACGCCAAACTGGTGTTCAAACTGGTGGACAACTTCTTCGGCGGCGATGGCCGTCACGCCAAGATCGAAGGGCGTGAATTCACCCCGACCGAACTGCGCGTGGTGCGCATGGTTCTCGAGCAGGCCTTCGTCGATTTGAAGGAAGCCTGGCAGGCGATCATGGAAGTCAATTTCGAGTACATCAACTCGGAAGTGAACCCGGCCATGGCCAACATCGTCGGCCCGAGCGAAGCGATTGTGGTGTCGACTTTCCACATCGAACTCGATGGCGGTGGCGGCGATCTGCACGTGACCATGCCGTACTCGATGATCGAGCCGGTGCGCGAGATGCTCGACGCCGGTTTCCAGTCCGACCTCGACGATCAGGACGAGCGCTGGGTCAACGCCCTGCGCCAGGACGTGCTCGATGTCGACGTGCCGATTGGCGCTACTGTTGCCCGCCGCCAGTTGAAGCTGCGCGACATCCTGCACATGCAACCGGGTGATGTGATCCCGGTCGAGATGCCGGAAGACATGATCATGCGCGCCAACGGCGTGCCGGCCTTCAAGGTCAAGATGGGCTCGCACAAAGGCAACCTCGCGTTGCAGGTGATCGAGCCGATCGAGCGTCGCTGAGGCGGCGCTTTTCACCCCCGTATTTAACCGAATTGTTGCCCGCCGAGGACACATGATGAACGACGATATGAACGCGCAGGACGATCAGGCACTGGCCGATGAATGGGCTGCGGCCCTGGAAGAAACCGGTGACGCCGGCCAGGCTGACATCGATGCACTGCTGGCCGCCGACGCCGGCACTTCCAGCTCCAACCGTCTGCCGATGGAAGAGTTCGGCAGTGTGCCGAAGAACAATGATCCGGTGACCCTCGACGGCCCGAACCTGGACGTGATCCTCGACATTCCGGTGTCGATTTCCATGGAAGTCGGCAGCACCGACATCAACATTCGCAACCTGCTGCAACTCAACCAGGGTTCGGTGATCGAGCTCGATCGTCTGGCCGGTGAGCCGCTCGACGTGCTGGTCAACGGCACCTTGATCGCCCACGGCGAAGTAGTGGTGGTCAACGAGAAGTTCGGCATCCGCCTGACCGACGTGATCAGCCCTAGCGAACGCATCAAGAAGCTGCGCTGAGTGAAAAGGTTTCTCTGGGTGCTGCTGGCATGGCCGTTGAGCGTGCTGGCCGTCGAGCCGGGCGCAACCGCTGCTGCGCCTGCCGCCACCGCGCCAATGGTCAACAGCGGCGTGGCCGGTCAGTTGACGCAACTGGTGTTCGGTTTGCTGCTGGTGCTGGGCTTGATCTTCTTCCTCGCCTGGTTGCTGCGCCGCGTACAACAGGCAGGGCCGGCGGGCAAGGGCCAAGTGATCGAATTGATCGGCTCGCGCGCGCTCGGCCCGCGTGACCGCTTGATGCTGGTGCAGGTCGGCAACGAGCAGATTCTGCTTGGCCTCAGCCCCGGCACCATCACCGCGCTGCATGTGCTCAAGGAACCGGTCGAAGTCCCCTCCGCCAGTGAAAAAGCGACGCCGGAATTTGCCCAGCATCTGCTGAAAATTCTCGGCAAGGATCAGAAGGATACGAAGTAATGGGTGCGCTCCGCATCGTCTTGACGCTGGTCCTGTTGCTGGCCGCGCCGCTGGCGTTCGCCGCCGATCCGTTGTCGATCCCGGCGATCACGCTGGGCACCAATGCCGACGGCGCGCAGGAATATTCGGTCAGTCTGCAGATCCTGCTGATCATGACCGCGCTGAGCTTTATTCCGGCGGCGGTCATCCTGATGACCAGCTTCACGCGGATCATCATCGTCTTCTCGATCCTGCGGCAGGCCCTCGGCCTGCAACAGACGCCGTCGAACCAGATCCTCACCGGCATGGCGCTGTTCCTGACGCTGTTCATCATGGCGCCGGTGTTCGATCGGGTGAACAACGACGCGCTGCAACCGTACCTGGCCGAAACGCTGACCGCGCAACAAGCGGTGGAAAAAGCCCAGGTGCCGATCAAGGACTTCATGCTCGCGCAGACCCGCAGCAGCGATCTGGAGCTGTTCATGCGCCTGTCCAAGCGCACCGACATCGCCAGCCCGGATCAGGCGCCGCTGACCATTCTGGTGCCGGCGTTCGTTACTTCCGAGCTTAAAACCGCTTTCCAGATCGGCTTCATGATCTTCATCCCGTTCCTGATCATTGACCTCGTTGTCGCGAGCGTGCTGATGGCCATGGGTATGATGATGCTCTCGCCGCTGATCATCTCGCTGCCGTTCAAGATCATGCTGTTCGTGCTGGTCGATGGCTGGGCGCTGATTATTGGCACCCTGGCCAGCAGTTTCGGAGGTGTTTCGCCATGACGCCGGAAGTCGCGGTCGATATCTTTCGTGAAGCGCTGTGGCTGACCACCGTGATGGTCGCCATCCTCGTGGTGCCGAGTCTGCTGGTCGGCCTGCTGGTGTCGATGTTCCAGGCCGCCACGCAGATCAACGAACAGACCCTGAGCTTCCTGCCGCGTCTGCTGGTGATGCTGGTCACCCTGATCATCGGCGGTCCGTGGATCGTGCAGACGTTCATGGAATACATCATCCAGTTGTACAAAAACATTCCGATGGTCATCGGCTAAGCCATGCAGTCGCTGCTTCAGCTGACCGACACCCAGATCAGCACCTGGGTGGCGTCGTTCATGTTGCCGCTGTTTCGCGTGGCGTCGATGCTGATGGTCATGCCGGTATTCGGCACCACCCTGATTCCGCGCCGCGTGCGCCTGTATTTCGCCGTGGCGATCACCGTGGTCATCACCCCGGCGCTACCGCCGATGCCCGCCGTCAGTCCGCTCGACCTCAGTGGCCTCCTGTTGATTGGCGAGCAGATTCTGGTCGGCGCCGTACTGGGCTTTTCCCTGCAACTGTTCTTCCAGGCCTTCGCCGTCGCCGGGCAGATTGTCGCGGTGCAGATGGGCATGGGCTTCGCCTCGATGATCGACCCTACCAACGGCGTTTCGGTGGCGGTGATCGGGCAATTCTTCACCATGCTGGTGACGCTGCTGTTCCTGTCAATGAACGGCCACCTGGTGGTGTTTGAAGTTCTGACTGAGAGCTTCACCACGTTGCCGGTCGGCGGCGGCTTGATGGTTGCGCATTACTGGGAACTGGCCGGCAAGCTCGGCTGGGTCCTCGGCGCTGCGTTGCTGCTGGTATTGCCGGCCGTCACTGCATTGCTGGTGGTCAACATCGCCTTCGGCGTGATGACCCGCGCCGCGCCGCAACTGAACATCTTCTCGATCGGTTTTCCGCTGACCCTGGTGCTCGGCCTGTTCATCGTCTGGGTGGGCCTGGCGGACATTCTCAACCAGTATCAACCGCTGGCCAGCGAGGCCTTGCAGTTGCTACGCGAACTGGCACGGGCGCGCTGAGTCATGGCAGAGAGCGAAAGCGGTCAGGACAAAACAGAAGACCCCACGGAGAAACGCAAAAAGGACTCCCGTGAGAAGGGTGAGATTGCCCGCTCCAAAGAACTCAACACCCTTGCGGTGATGATGGCCGGCGCCGCTGCCCTGCTGATTTTTGGCGGCATGCTCGCGCAGGAACTGATGGACGTGATGCGCCTGAACTTCACCCTGTCCCGCGAAGTGGTGATGGACCAGGGCGCCATGGGCCGTTTTCTGTTGGAGTCAGGGTTGATTGCCTTGCTGGCGATTCAGCCAGTCATGATCACGCTGTTGCTCGCCGCGGTGATCGGGCCGATCTCCCTCGGTGGCTGGCTGTTCGCCGCAAGCTCCCTGGCACCGAAATTCAGCCGGATGAACCCGGCCGCCGGCCTCAAGCGCATGTTTTCGTTCAAGGCTGTGGTCGAACTGCTCAAGGCACTGGCGAAGTTTCTGATTACCCTGGGCGTGGCGCTGGTGGTGTTGTCCGCCGACGTCGATGACTTCCTGCGCATCGCCCACGAGCCACTGGATATGGCGATCATCCACAGCGTTTTGCTGGTGGGCTGGAGCACCTTGTGGCTGGCCTGCGGCCTGATCATCATCGCCGCTGTCGACGTGCCGGTGCAGCTCTGGGAAGCGCACAAGAAGCTGCTGATGACCAAGCAGGAAGTGCGCGACGAACACAAGGATCAGGAAGGCCGTCCGGAGGTCAAGCAACGCATTCGCCAGACCCAGCGCGAAATGTCCCAGCGCCGCATGATGGCGGCGATTCCTGAAGCCGACGTGGTCATCACCAACCCGACCCACTACGCCGTCGCGCTCAAATACGACTCGGAAAAGGGCGGCGCACCGGTGCTGCTGGCCAAGGGCAGCGACTTCATCGCTCTGAAAATCCGCGAGATCGCTGTTGCCAATAACGTCATGCTGCTTGAGTCGCCCGCGCTGGCGCGCTCGATCTACTACTCCACTGAGCTTGAGCAGGAAATTCCCGGTGGGTTGTATCTGGCGGTGGCGCAGGTATTGGCCTACGTCTACCAGATCCGCCAGCATCAAGCGGGCAAGGGCAAGCGGCCGGATCCGCTTAAGGATGATCTGCCGATTCCGCCGGATTTGCGCCGGGATTCTTGACTTTCCCATGTGAAACAAAAAAACGCCGTCCCGATTGAACGGGGCGGCGTTTTTTTCTGATCGTTCCCACGCTCTGCGTGGGGATGCAGCCCGGGACGCTCCGCGTCCCTTCCGAAGCTGAACGCGGAGCGTCCCCTGATGCTAGTTCCCACGTAGAGCGTGGGAACTAGCATCAGGGGAGGCGCTACTGCTGCAATTCCAGATTATCCAGCACCCGATTCACCGCCAGCTCCCCGAGCATGATCAGTTGCGCGATCCCCATCAGCGTCCGGCGCTGGGATGGTTTCACCAGCCCGGCGAATTCCTGGGCGATGGTTTTGGCCGAGGCTAGGGTTTCGCAGGCGTTGGCCAGCAGGTCTTCGTTTTTGGTGTCGGCGGTGACGGCATACATGGCGCGGGGGCTGAAGAGCGGTGGGGTGGAGCCGGGTGGGCAGAGGTAGTGGTCGAGGGCGCGATCGGCGGCTTGGTGGAGTTTTTTTGAATCGAGGGATTCGTAGGGAGAGGTGGGGTCGGTTTCGGGTGGGTTGGGTGTGGGTTTGATCATGGGTGAAGCCTCTAGAGTGGTGAAGCAGCCACCGTTCGCTGCTAACGAAGGAGGTGGCGGCTATACGCGGGTTAGCAGACCAGGACTCTAGAACCCGGCGCACCGAAGTGCCCCACGCAAAGCCGCCATAACGGCAACACCTTGTGCGTCTAGAGATAACCCGGGCTGCTAAACCCGATCGCTGAGGAAAAGCAGCGACCGAGCTACGATAGAACCCGGCCCCAAAGCGCACAAGCCGGCGGATTCTGGCTTGGCTGTAGGCAATGGCGCAAGGATTTGTAGCCGCGAAGGCGTGTCTGAAGTTGTCTTTTAAACACCTGAGTTTAAAAGTCCATTTGCGCTGACTTCAGTGACTCCTTCGCGAGCAAGCTCGCTTCCACATTTGGAATGCGTTTCCCTGCGGGAGCGAGCTTGCTCGCGAAAGGGTCAACCGGGTCAGCTGCAAAATCTCGATCAAGCCCCGCTGTTTGAATCAATGGTTAAATAAATTCATCCCCTCTGTTTTCAAGATATCCAAAGCCTCAAACATAAAATTTAAAACTATCTATGTAAAAGGCGTCGTATGTAGAACCCTCAAATGCATTTTCGATTTCTATTCGGTTTATGCCCGGTTGGGTAAAAAATGCCTGTTGTGGGTTGTACTGGTCTATTGGTAGGTAAATCGTTTCTATAATGAGACCAGCTTCGTTATAACTGGTTGCTGTGTTTCTTGCAGATGTATTTGAACACCAAAAAGATATGTTTGAGTATGTTGCTTTTAGGTCAAGCCTGATTCTTATTTTCGAGTTTGAAGTTGTAAGACCTTTTCCTTCCAGTTTGCCGGGTTGCGGGTCTAGAACTGGCGCAATTCCTACTTCGTGTTCTGAATAGGGTAAGTTGGTGATCAGCATACTACGGGCTTCTATTGATTCTCCAGGTCCAATGTGGTAGGAGGACCAAGGGAAATAGTCAAAAGTTTCTTCTGTCGGTGCTTCGATCGCCTTGACTGCATATGTTCGTATTGGTAAGCCCACCGCGGTAGCAGCATTGACGATCCCATCGAGATTTACTTTCACGAGAATCTTCTGATCAGTCCCACCCTTGAGTTTTTTCAACCACTCAACCGGTGCTTCAACTGATAATCCATTCGGCGAATCATTGAGCTCCCCCGACCTGACGTCCTGGCTGACAGGATTGCCATTCTTATCAATACCTTGGCACGTTACCCAGATCGGTTGCCCTGGCTCGAACAGAAGCCATTTCTCCGCAAGAATCTGTGCGGCTGGCATGAGTGCTTGAACATCCAGCACATCACTCGTGTTGCCTGCGATGTTCGGTGTCGGAAAACGTGCATCCCCATCCGCAATTTTCTTAACATCAAACTTGGCTGGTGCAGATTCCCCGGCCGGCTGTCCAGCGCGAATCAAATCCCACCGAAACTCAATCGCCTTGCCATGCCAAGCCGCCAGAAACGCAGCGCTCAATAAAATCTCTGCAGTCCCACCAACAAAATCCACCACCGGAAACGGCGGCGCACCGGCCGGCGCGTTCACCTGGACGAATTGAGCCTTATCGTCTTTCTCTGCTGCGAAGTCTTTTATTTGCAGCTTCACTCCATTCGGATTAGCCAAAACGTCAATTGGCACCGTGGGTGGTGTCAAGGTCGGGGCAGGCAGGTCAAGTTGCAGGCCTGTGACGGTATACACCTGATCCGGAAAACGCGTGGCGCTAGCGAAGTCATTGCTTTTGTCCTCCGATACCCAGAATTCCAGTTTCAACAGCGATCCTTCTTTCAATGCTCTCAGGAAAGCGATGAGCAGCGATTTATCCCAGAAGCCTTGACTGACCCAAGTTGCATTCACCTTATGGGTGTCACCATTCCAGAATTGCAGGACGTGCGCCGAGCCGTCGGATTTCTGGCCGGTGAACTTCAACCACACCTGCTGACCGACCTGGATTCCCGTCCAGTCGCGTGCTCGCAGCGTGGCGTCCTGGCCCTTCAGTGCGGCCACATCCAGCATGCCGTCCACGGCCTCAGCGATTATCGGCGCGTTGTACACCTTCTGATTGGCGGTGATAGTGATCGGGGTCTTCGCCGACTCATTGTTGTTGGTCAATTGATCGCGCACCGTGGCGAAGACCGAATGGGTACCGTCGCCAATCAACTGCAATTCGGCAGCCGTCAGGGTGTGGTTAATCGGGCTTGTAGGGTTGGGAAATGTGATGCTCCAGGTGCCTATGGTGAGCGTGACCGTGTCGTGAGGCCGTGGGTAACCGACGGTGATCGTGATGACTGCCGTCTGCCCCGGTACGACGCTGGGTGGATGGCTGACGGTGACGGTAGGCGCCGGGTTGTTGTAGAGCAGCTTGAGTGTGGGTGAGTCTGCGTCGTTGTCGCTGGGTCGGGTCACCTTGTAGCGGACATCGTTGACACCGTTTGTGAACCAGATCGCCGGCACGCGCAAAAGAATGCGTTCCTGCTCCTCACCGGGATAGATGGTTTTGCTGATGCCGGTGCTGACTGCGTTGACAAAAATAGTCACGACGTCATAAGCCGCCATGATCCAATTCCGCAAGCCGGTTATGGGGTCGATGACAAGTTCTACGCCAGACGGAGTGAATGCCGAGAGGGGAAGGCCACCATCAGCAGTACCTGGAGGCAGCACCGGTGTGATCCATTGCGGGGGGTAAACGGGATACAAGGCCAGGGCTGCGTTGGCTTCGGTTGAATGGACTTGAACGCTCATTTTGTTCTCCAGGAACAATGGTGATGAACAATGGCAGGCAAGGTTCATCACAACGCAGAACGAGGCGTCCGTCACCTGTCAGATCTGACAGGTGAGGACGGTTTTCCGACCAATGGTATCGCTGAAGGGGTGGACGCTCCTGCGCCGCCGAGAGGCCTGGCTCGCGCAAGCTGCACCCCACAGGATCTTCAGCCGTTGCAAGGTTTGCATCCAAGAGGATCAAAATGTGGCAGCGAGCTTGCTCGCGAAAAGGCCGGCACTCTCACCAGAATCACTCAGCCGAACCGCATCAACCTGGCAACTCCAGATTATCCAGCACCCGATTCACCGCCAGCTCACCCAGCATGATCAGTTGCGCGATCCCCATCAGCGTCCGCCGCTGCGATGGCTTCACCAGTCCGGCGAATTCCTGGGCGATGGTTTTAGCCGAGGCGAGGGTTTCGCAGGCGTTGGCCAGCAGGTCTTCGTTTTTCGTGTCGGCGGTGACGGCGTACATGGCGCGGGGGCTGAAGGGCGGTGGGGTGGAGCCGGGTGGGCAGAGGTAATGGTCGAGGGCGCGGTCGGCGGCTTCGTGGAGCTTTTTTGAATCGAGGGATTCGTAGGGGGAGGTGGGGTCGGATTCGGGTGGGTTGGGTGTTGGTTTGATCATTTTGAAGCTCCTTTGAAGTGGAGCCGCTACACCCTGTCGCTAAACAGGAGGGTGGCGGCTGTACGCGGGTTAGCGAACCGGTCAAAGGCACCCGGCAGACCCGAAGGTCTCCCGCATACAGCCACCATGACGAAATCGCGAAAATACAGATCCGCAACGCAGCCTGGAACGCTGATGCACCTTTGACTTGAGTTCGAGTCGCTAAACCCGATCGCTGATTAGTCAGCGACCGGACCACAATAAAACCCGACCCCCAGGTGCACAAGCCGGCGGATTCTGGCTTGGCTGTAGGCAATGGCGCAAGGATTTGTAGCCTTGAGACCGTGTCTGCAGGTGTCTTTTAAACGCCTGAGTTTAAAAGTGGATTGTGCGGCATGTAAAAATATGAGCTATAAAGCCCTCCTGGGTTGCTTATTAAGCAAAAAAGTAGATTAATCGCTTCTCTCGATACCTTTATGGAGCTTATTCCCAAGCTACTTCTGTACAATAGCCGCCTATGTCGGGTTCTTGAATCGCGTTAATTGTAATGGAGTGAATTAATTGGTTTGGAGTTCCCGTGAAAATAGCGGGGCGCTGATGAGTATCAAAGCTCTGAATGATATTGCCAGCGATGTCATGTGACGAGATCGTGTTTCCGATGGTAGTCCAAAATGATATAAGTGAAACAGTAACTTTACGTTTTCCTCCTTCTTTCCAATTAAACTTGCAGCGTTTTGCAACCAGTAGGTTTCCCTTTGAGATAATGTAGCAATTACCAGCTGAAGATAGAGATGTTACGGTTAGCCCGCTCTTAATGGTTACCGGGGTGTTCAGCGGGAAAGCCGTATTAACTGGTTCGTTTTCCCATTTCTCGATACCTGCGGGATTTGAGGCGTAAACTATATAATTCCGCTCAGGAAACATTATTTTCGTTGTTGTGTCGCTGGCTCTTACGCTCAATAACATCTGTGCTCTGCTCATGTCTTTGAGTTTCGTTAGCCAATCGAAGGGTGCCGGAAATATCAAGCCTTCTGTAGACGGATTTTCATATCCGTCGAGTAGCACCTTGCGAACGATTATGTTGTTGTTGTCAGTTCCTTCAATGGTTAAGTCAATCAGCTGTCCTTCTCTTTGAAAACTCCATAGGTCTACATGGATTTTCGAATCTTCAGGCAAGCTGTAGATCTCCAGCTCCTGACTTGTTTTGCGCTCAATGTTTGGAATTGGTAGGCGAGGGTCTTTATCAGCGATTTTCATAATTTCATATCTGTCCGTTGGCGATTCGCCGGCCGGAACTCCGCTACGAATCAAATCCCACCGAAACTCAATCGCGTTCCCGTGCCACGCCGCCAAAAACGCAGCAGTCAATAAAATCTCAGCAACCCCATCAATAAAATCCACCACCGGAAACGGCGGCGCTCCGGCCGGCGCGTTTACTTGGACGAATTGGGCTTTATCATCTTTCTGTGGTGTGAAACCTGTTACCTGCAGCTTCACTCCTGCCGGATTATCCAAAACGTCAATCGGCACTGTTGCTGGCATCAAGGCTGGCGGTGGTAGTTCGATCGGAGCAGTGCCGATCACGACAGCGCTGGCTATGTTGGACGTGCCTACCAAACCAACCCCGGGTCTACGCACTTCATAAGTCGCCGTCACTTTACTGCCAGCGAAGACCTCGTTTCTGGTCACTTCGAGGAAGCAGGGCAGTTTCCCTACGAACGGATCCTCTTCGACTTTACCCGTCACAATCTCCACCACATCCGTAGGTTGCCCGGTGTCGGTCGCAGTGTAAGTCGCTACGATTTCGTCACCCACTTCAATGCGCGGATCTTTGGTCAGCACAACCATCAGCAAGTTGTTATTCCCCAGCTTCTCCAGATCGATGATCTCGGCAACGTCACCCGGATAGTCTTCTTTGCGTTCCAGCAGGATCAGCTTCGGCAGAAGGGCGCCGTCCAAATCCTCATTCACCGTCTGCACCGGTGACCACGGCGCATCGGTGTCTGGGCCGTTGCCGATCTGGTCGGTGACGGTGTAAGAAAAATGCAGTTTCTTGTCTTGCCGTTTCGCCTTGTCGAGAAACGCGCGGGTGACGGTGAAACAGATTTTGATGGGAGCCTCGGAGCCGGGGAAGAGGGGCGCCTGGGTCGGAAGGACTCTGGGTTTTGGTTCGAGAAAGTCACCGTTGCACTTCAGCGTGATGACGTCGTGCGCCCGGCAATACGGGTACTGGACGCACACCTCGGCGCTGACGAAGTCTGGGCCGACGCCGTTCTTGATCACGTCCGGTAGCAGCAATTCAAGTTCTGAGTGGCCGCCAGGTGCGTCGTATCGATCCTTCAGGCCGGGACGAATGCGGTTGTAGTGGATCGTCAGTGTTGTGGAGGTGCCGATATTGTCGCTGCCGCGTCTGACGGTGTAGTACAGCTCGTTTATCCGGTCCGGATGCAATCGACCCCTCGGGATGCGCAAGGTGGTGCGCTTATCAGGATCGACAATGGTTTCACTATCCAGTACCGCCGATTCCGCCTCGAGCCATAGCTCCATTACGTCATTAGGATCCATGGTGCCTGACAAGGGCGGATCCGCAAATACAATGGCGCCTTCGCCGTCGGTGACCAGATCGTAGGCCACTATGGAAAGGCCAATCATTGCGCCTTCTACTGGCACGGTGCGACCGTTGACGATTGGGGGCGCTAGCGCCAGAACGGTGTTGTCCGGTTGGGTGGATTGGCTCATCAATCGTGCTCCTGTGCGGTGGGTATCGGCAAGATTGATGAGAGCGTCAAATCGAGAATCGCACACCTGTAAGATCTGACAGTCGCGACGAATGGTCACTTCCGGAAACGACAAAAACAAAAGATCTCAGCGTTCGACAGCTCCTACATTTGATTATGTCCGGGCAGCAACGGATGCCTCGATTGGACACCAAACGTTCGGCTCCAGATGGGACGCAGAGCGTCCCGGGCTGCATTCCCACGCCGGAGCGTGGGAACGATCATTGCGCCGAGCTACTGCGGCATCTCCAGATTATCCAGCACCCGATTCACCGCCAATTCCCCAAGCATGATCAGTTGCGCAATGCCCATCAGCGTTCGACGCTGCGATGGCTTCACCAGTCCGGCGAATTCCTGGGCGATGGTTTTGGCCGAGGCGAGGGTTTCGCAAGCGTTGGCCAGCAGGTCTTCGTTTTTCGTGTCGGCGGTCACGGCGTACATGGCGCGGGGGCTGAAGGGCGGCGGGGTGGAGCCGGGCGGGCAGAGGTAATGGTCGAGGGCGCGGTCGGCGGCTTGGTGGAGTTTTTTTGAATCGAGGGATTCGTAGGGCGAGGTGGGGTCGGATTCGGGTGGGTTGGGTGTTGGTTTGATCATTTTGAAGCTCCTACATGTGAGGCCACCAAAACCTGTCGCTAAACAAGAATGGGTGGCGGCTGGACGCAGGTTAGCGAACCGGGTGTAGGCGCCCGGCAGACCCGAGGGTCTCCCACGCACAGCCGCCATGACATCAGTTGCAGAAAGAGTGTCTGCAATTGAGTTTGGAGCGCTGGTGCGCCTACATAGAATCGGGTCGCTAAACCCGATCGCTGATTCGTCAGCGACCGAACCACAATAGAACCCGACTCCAAAGCGCACAAGCCGGCGGATTCTGGCTTGGCTGTAGGCAATGGCGCAAGGATTTGTAGCCTTGAGACCGTGTCTTGAGGTGTCTTTTAAACGGCTTCGTTTAAATCTAAGAATTGCGCCGGACCTCATGGCCTCTTCGCGAGCAGGCTCGCTCCCACAGGGGCCGTATTCCAAATGTCCGATTGGAAATGCATTTCAAACTGTGGGAGCGAGCCTGCTCGCGAAGGGGCCATCCCAATCAGCCGATGATCCCAAGTAAAACCTCTCTATTTCATTCCCCGGCAAAAGTTGGAAAGCTTCTTGCAATAGCCGCCCTGCGCCCGCTCCGGGCGTCAAAAGTTTGCTTTAAAGGAACGGGGAAAACCGGTGGATCGCTCTCAGTTATTCAACACAGCACGCACAAACGTTGCCGATTTAAGTCGAGGCAATCTGGGCGTGCCGTTGCTGTTGCTGGTGATGCTGGCGATGATGATGTTGCCGGTGCCGCCGTTCCTGCTCGACGTCTTCTTTACCTTCAACATTGCCCTGTCCATCGTCGTCCTGCTGGTCTGCGTGTATGCGCTGCGGCCGCTGGATTTCGCCGTGTTCCCGACGATTCTGCTGGTGGCGACGCTGCTGCGACTCGCCTTGAACGTGGCCTCGACGCGGGTGGTGATGCTCCACGGTCAGGATGGCCACGCCGCGGCCGGTAAGGTGATTCAGGCCTTCGGTGAGGTGGTGATCGGCGGTAACTACGTGGTCGGTATCGTGGTCTTCGCGATTCTGATGATCATCAACTTCGTCGTGGTGACCAAGGGTGCCGGGCGGATTTCCGAGGTGAGCGCGCGTTTCACCCTCGATGCGATGCCCGGCAAACAAATGGCGATCGACGCCGACCTCAACGCCGGCCTGATCGACCAGAACCAGGCCAAGGCGCGCCGTCAGGAAGTCGCCCAGGAGGCCGAGTTCTACGGTTCGATGGACGGTGCCAGCAAGTTTGTCCGCGGTGACGCCATCGCCGGTCTGCTGATTCTGTTCATCAACCTCATCGGCGGCATGGCCGTGGGTATCTTCCAGCACGGCATGACCTTCGGCGATGCCGGTCGGGTTTACGCTTTGTTGACCATCGGTGACGGTTTGGTGGCGCAATTGCCATCACTGTTGTTATCGACAGCGGCGGCGATCATGGTGACCCGTGCTTCCGGCTCGGAAGACATGGGCAAGCAGATCAACCGCCAGATGTTTGCCTCGCCGAAAGCGCTGGCCGTGGCCGCTGGTTTGATGGCGGTGATGGGCCTGGTGCCGGGCATGCCGCATTTCTCCTTCCTGACCATGGCGGCGCTGGCCGCGGGCGGCGCGTACCTGTTCTGGAAGAAGCAGAACGTCGCCAAGGTCGTGGCCCTGGAAGAGGTCAAGCGTCAGCAGGAACTGCTGCCGTCGCCGGCCCGCGCCATGGAAACCAAAGAGCTGGGCTGGGACGACGTCACGCCGATCGACATGATTGGCCTGGAAGTCGGCTATCGCCTGATTCCGCTGGTGGACCGCAATCAGGGTGGGCAACTGCTCGCGCGGATCAAGGGCGTGCGCAAGAAGCTCTCGCAGGATCTGGGCTTCCTGATGCCGACCGTGCACATCCGCGACAACCTCGATCTGGCGCCGAGCGCTTATCGGCTTACGCTGATGGGCGTGATCCTCGCCGAGGCCGAGATCTACCCGGACCGCGAGCTGGCGATCAACCCCGGCCAGGTCTATGGCTCGCTCAACGGGATCAACGCCAAAGATCCGGCTTTCGGCCTCGAGGCGGTGTGGATCGAAATCAGCCAGCGCGCCCAGGCGCAATCGCTCGGCTACACCGTGGTCGACGCGAGCACCGTGGTCGCCACGCACTTGAACCAGATTCTCTACAAGCACTCCAGTGAGCTGATCGGCCACGAGGAAGTGCAGCAACTCATGCAATTGCTGGCCAAGAGCTCGCCGAAGCTGGCGGAAGAGCTGGTGCCGGGCGTGGTGTCGCTGTCGCAGTTGCTCAAGGTGCTGCAAGCGCTGCTCGCCGAACACGTGCCGGTGCGTGACATTCGTAGCATTGCCGAAGCGATCGCGAACAACGCCGCCAAGAGTCAAGATACCGCCGCATTGGTTGCCGCGGTGCGGGTCGGCGTATCCCGTGCCATCGTCCAAAGCATTGTAGGCACTGAGTCCGAGCTGCCTGTGATCACATTGGAACCAAGGTTGGAACAAATATTGCTCAATAGTCTGCAGAAGGCAGGACAAGGCTCGGAAGAGGGCGTTCTGCTGGAGCCAAGCATGGCCGAGAAGCTGCAACGTTCGTTGATCGAAGCGGCCCAGCGTCAGGAAATGCAAGGCCAACCGGTGATCCTGCTGGTGGCAGGCCCGATTCGCGCGATGCTCTCGCGCTTTGGCCGCCTCGCAGTCCCTGGGCTGCATGTGCTGGCCTACCAGGAAGTACCGGACAACAAGCAAGTGACCATCGTTGCGACAGTAGGGCCCAACGGCTGAGGTAGTGGTTTATGCAAGTTAAGCGTTTTTTCGCCGCCGATATGCGTCAGGCCATGAAGCTGGTTCGCGATGAGCTGGGCGCTGATGCCGCCATCATCGGCAACCGCCGCATCGCCGGCGGCGTCGAGTTGACGGCGGCACTGGATTACAAATTGTCGGCGCTGGCACCGCGGGTTCCGAACATGGAGCTCGAAGACGAGCTGCGCAAGACCCAGTCGCGCATCGTCACCGCCCAGGCCGAGCTGAGCCTGCGTGGCGAAGCCGACGGCAACACCAATCAGCAGTTGTTCGCCGGGCTGCCATTGACCGCAGGCCTGCCGCTGACCGCTGCCGAACCGCTGAGCGAGCCAACCTACGCTGCCCCGGCGCGTCCGGCCGCAGCACCTGCGCAAGCTTCGGCGGGCGTCGATCCGCGTGCGCTGGAGTCGATGCGTTTTGAATTGAACAGCCTGCGCGAGCTGATGGAAGTGCAGCTCGGCACCCTGGCCTGGAATCAGCTGCAGGGCAGCCGTCCCGCCCAGGCCAATCTGTATCGCCGTCTGCAACGCATCGGCCTGTCCGGCCCGTTGTCGCGCGACCTGTTGGCGATGATCACCGATATCGAAGAGCCGCGTCAGGCCTGGCGCATGCTGCTGGCGCACCTGGCGCGGATGATTGCCGTACCGGAAGTCGAGCCACTGGAAGAGGGCGGTGTGATTGCCATGGTCGGCCCCGCCGGCATGGGCAAGACCACCACGCTGGCCAAGCTTGCCGCGCGTTATGTGCTCAAGTACGGCGCGCAGAACGTTGCGCTGGTGAGCATGGACAGCTTCCGCATCGGCGCGCAGGAACAACTGAAAACCCTCGGGCGCATTCTCAACGTGCCGGTGACGCACGTCGATCCGGGTCAGTCGCTGGTGCAGGCATTGGATCCACTGCTACGCAAACGCGTGGTTTTGATCGATACTGCCGGCCTGCAAGCCAGTGATCCGGCGTTGCGCATGCAGCTTGAGAGCCTGGCCGGGCGTGGCATTCGCTCGAAAAATTATCTGGTGCTGGCAACCACCAGCCAGAAACAGGTTCTAACCGCCGCTTATCACAGTTACAAGCGTTGCGGGCTGGCCGGCTGCATCCTGACTAAACTGGATGAAACGGCCAGTCTCGGCGAAGTGTTGAGCCTGGCGATCAGTCATGAATTGCCGGTCGCGTACCTGACCGATGGCCCACGGATTCCGGATGATCTGCATCTGCCGCGCCGTCATCAACTGGTCAGCCGCGCCGTCAGCGTGCAAATGCAGGAAGAACCCAGCGAAGAAGCCATGGCTGACATGTTCGCTGATATCTATCACAGCCCGACCAAGCAGGTTGGCTGAGGTAATCATGAACAGTTTTTGTACCTACATCGATGGTCTGCCACGCATTGTTCCGATCGGGAACGCGCAGCCAGTAATGTGGCCTCCGTCTATGCAAGACAAGGTAAAGAAATAACATGGGCAGCATGCATCCCGTACAGGTGATCGCGGTGACCGGCGGCAAAGGTGGCGTCGGCAAGACTAACGTGTCAGTGAACTTGTCGCTGGCGCTGGCAGAGCTTGGCCGTCGGGTCATGCTGCTGGACGCCGACCTGGGCCTGGCCAACGTCGACGTTCTGCTGGGGCTGACGCCCAAGCGCACACTGGCTGACGTTATCGAAGGCCGTTGCGAACTGCGCGACGTGCTGTTGCAGGGCCCGGGCGGGATTCGCATCGTGCCGGCGGCCTCCGGCACGCAGAGCATGGTGCACCTGAGCCCGGCGCAACACGCCGGCCTGATCCAGGCGTTCAGCGACATCGGCGACAATCTCGACGTGCTGGTGATCGACACCGCTGCCGGGATTGGTGACTCGGTAGTCAGTTTCGTTCGCGCAGCCCAGGAAGTGTTGCTGGTGGTCTGCGACGAGCCAACTTCGATCACCGACGCCTACGCGCTGATCAAGTTGCTCAACCGCGACTACGGCATGAACCGCTTCCGCGTGCTGGCCAACATGGCGCAGAGCCCGCAGGAAGGGCGCAACCTGTTCGCCAAGTTGACCAAGGTCACGGATCGCTTCCTCGACGTCGCCCTACAATACGTCGGCGCTGTGCCGTACGACGAAAGTGTGCGCAAGGCAGTGCAGAAGCAGCGCGCCGTCTATGAAGCCTTTCCCCGTTCCAAGTGCGCGCTGGCCTTCAAGGCCATCGCCCAGAAGGTCGACACCTGGCCGCTGCCGGCCAACCCGCGCGGTCATCTGGAATTTTTCGTCGAGCGTCTCGTGCAGCAAACCGCAGGGCCTGTGATATGACCGCCAGTGGCATGAATCTTTACAAAAAGTCGGCGCGTGACGCGCAATACGAATTGATCGAGCGCTACGCGCCACTGGTCAAGCGCATTGCCTATCACTTGCTGGCACGCCTGCCGGCCAGCGTGCAGGTCGAAGACCTGATCCAGGCCGGGATGATCGGCCTGCTCGAAGTCTCGACCAAATACGACGCCAGCAAAGGCGCCAGTTTCGAAACGTACGCGGGCATTCGAATCCGCGGCGCGATGCTCGATGAAGTGCGCAAAGGGGACTGGGCGCCACGCTCGGTTCACCGCAATACCAGGATGGTCAGCGACGCGATTCGCTCGATTGAAGCTAAAACCGGCCGTGACGCTAAAGATCACGAGGTTGCGGCCGAACTCCAATTGAGTCTCGACGATTACTACGGGATTCTGAATGACACCTTGGGCAGTCGCCTGTTCAGTTTCGACGACCTGTTGCAGGACGGCGAACACGAAGGGCTGCACGAGGATGGCGCCAGTGCTCATATGGAGCCGTCACGCGATCTGGAAGATGAACGCTTCCAGGCGGCGCTGGCGGACGCGATTGCCAATTTGCCGGAGCGTGAGCGACTGGTGTTGGCGCTGTACTACGACGAAGAGCTGAACCTCAAGGAAATCGGTGAGGTCCTTGGCGTCAGTGAATCGCGGGTCAGCCAGTTACACAGCCAGTGCGCGGCCCGTCTGCGGGGGCGTTTGGGGGAGTGGCGAGCGCGCTGAAGGCAGTGTGGGGACACTGCGAAACGAGGCTGGTGCGGTGATCAACGGCGCCGGTCTCGATCCGTTGTGCTCCAGACAAACTTTAAGTGCTGCGCCGATTGATTGAAGTGGCGCGTCCAGGTGCTGGGCGCGTTTAAGACTGCTTGGAGGTCGAATTGAACAAAGACATGAAAATCCTCATCGTTGATGACTTCTCAACGATGCGGCGGATCATCAAGAACCTGCTGCGCGATCTTGGGTTCACCAACACCGTCGAGGCCGACGATGGCACCACTGCCATTCCGGTGCTCAACAGCGGCAGCATCGACTTTCTGGTAACGGACTGGAACATGCCGGGCATGACCGGTATCGATCTGCTGCGCCACGTGCGTGCCGATGAAAAACTCAAGCATCTCCCGGTATTGATGGTGACTGCCGAAGCCAAGCGCGAGCAGATCATCGAGGCCGCTCAGGCCGGTGTGAACGGTTACGTGGTCAAACCTTTCACGGCTCAAGCGTTGAAAGACAAAATCGAGAAGATTTTCGAACGCATCGGCTGATGAATGCGCGGGGGAGCTATGGAGCATAACGAATCTTCACAGGGCGATTTTGAATCGACCCTGAAAAAACACGCGGTCGAACTGGTCGAGAGCCTTGAAAAAGGCAGGTTCGGCGACGCGGTGCAACTGATCCATGAGCTCAATCAGACCCGTGACCGCGGCCTGTATCAGGAAGTGGGCAAGCTCACACGTGAACTGCACAGTGCGATCGTCAATTTCCAGATCGATCCGCACATGCCGCAGGCCGAGGAAGTGTCGCAAATCACCGACGCGACCGAACGCCTGGGCTACGTGGTCAAGCTGACGGAAGCCGCGGCCAACCGCACCATGGATCTGGTGGAAAGCGCCACGCCGGTGGTCAACAGTCTGGCTGATGAAGCGCAGACGTTGAGCGCCGATTGGGGACGTTTCATGCGTCGCGAGGTCGGGGCTGAAGAGTTCCGCGAACTGGCGCGCCGGGTCGACGGTTTTCTGTCACGCAGCAGCACGGACAACCGTGCGGTGTCGAGCAACCTCAACGACATTCTGCTGGCCCAGGATTACCAGGACCTCACCGGTCAGGTGATCAAGCGTGTGACTCAATTGGTCACCGAAGTCGAAAGCAATCTGCTCAAACTCGTGCTCATGGCCAGTCAGGTCGACCGCTTTGCGGGCATCGAACATGACCGCGCCGCAATGCTCGCCGAAAAAGATCCACAAAAACATCTCTCGCAGGGTGAAGGTCCGCAGATTCATGCCGATAAACGAGAAGACGTTGTGTCCGGTCAGGACGATGTGGACGATTTGCTATCCAGCCTTGGATTTTGAAGTTAGGTTTTTAGACCTGTTAGGAGCACCCCATTAATGAGCTTCGGCGCCGATGAAGAGATCCTTCAGGATTTCCTGGTTGAGGCCGGCGAGATTCTTGAGCAACTGTCCGAACAACTGGTCGAGCTGGAAAGCCGCCCGGATGATGCTGATCTGCTCAATGCAATTTTTCGCGGTTTCCACACTGTAAAAGGGGGCGCCGGCTTCCTTCAGCTCAATGAGCTGGTGGAGTGCTGTCACATCGCCGAAAACGTGTTCGACATCCTCCGTAAGGGTGAACGTCGCGTTGATGCAGAACTGATGGACGTGGTGCTCGAAGCACTGGACGCGGTGAACAGCATGTTCAGCGAAGTCCGTGAACGTGCACCGATCACCGCCGCCACGCCGGAATTGCTGGCCGCGCTGGCGCGTCTGGCCGAGCCGCAATCGGCTGATGAAGCTGTTGCTGCGCCAGTAGAAGTGGTGGAAGAAGCGGTCGCTGAAAACGCATCGGAAGACATCACCGATAATGAATTCGAACAACTGCTGGACTCGCTGAATGCCGTCAAGGCCCAGGCCGAGGCCCCGGCCGCTGTTGTTGCTCCAGCGCAGGTTGCCGACACGGCCGCCAGCGATGAAATCACCGACGCCGAATTTGAATCGCTGCTCGATCAACTGCACGGCAAAGGCCAGTTCGCTGTCGATGCGGTCGCTCCAGCGGCGCCAGCAGCTCCGGCAGCGCCTGCCAAGGGCGACAGCTCGGACATCACCGACGACGAATTTGAAGCCTTGCTCGATCAGTTGCACGGCAAGGGCAACTTCGCCGTTGACGCGCTGGAGTCGGCCATCGCTTCGGCGCCGGCAGCACCTGCTGCACCGGCCGCCGCTGCGGCCGGCAGCGATCTGATCAGCGATCACGAATTCGAATCGCTGCTCGACGAATTGCACGGCAAAGGCAAGTTTGACGCCGCCGCGGCGACTGCCGGCTCCGCATCAAGCATCGCCACGCCAGCCGCGAAAGCTCCGGCTGCCGCTGCTGCACCGAAACCTGCGGCCAAGCCTGAACCGAAAGCCGAGGCGCCGAAACCGGCTGCCGCTGCGGCACCGGCTCCGGCCCGCGCGCCAGCCGCTGCACCGGCAGAAAAACCGGCCAGCGAAGCGGAAACCACCGTACGCGTCGACACCGCGCGGCTCGACGAGATCATGAACATGGTCGGCGAGCTGGTGCTGGTGCGTAACCGTCTGGTGCGCCTGGGTCTCAACAGCGGCGACGAAGCCATGTCCAAGGCCGTGTCGAACCTCGACGTGGTCACCGCTGACCTGCAGACCGCAGTGATGAAGACACGGATGCAGCCGATCAAGAAGGTCTTCGGGCGCTTCCCGCGTCTGGTTCGCGACCTCGCGCGTCAGTTGAAGAAAGAGATCAACCTGGAACTGGTGGGTGAAGAAACCGACCTCGACAAAAACCTTGTCGAGGCCCTGGCCGACCCGCTGGTCCACTTGGTGCGCAACGCCGTCGACCACGGCATCGAGTCGCCGGAAGAACGCGAAGCGTCGGGCAAGGCCCGTGGTGGTCGCGTGGTGCTGGCGGCCGAGCAGGAAGGCGACCACATTCTGCTGTCGATCTCCGACGACGGCAAAGGCATGGACCCGAACGTCCTGCGTTCGATCGCGGTAAAACGCGGCGTGATGGACAAGGACGCGGCCGATCGCCTGAGCGATACCGAGTGCTACAACCTGATCTTCGCCCCGGGTTTCTCGACCAAGACCGAGATCTCCGACGTGTCCGGCCGCGGTGTCGGCATGGACGTGGTGAAGACCAAGATTTCCCAGCTCAACGGTTCGATCAACATCTACTCGACCAAGGGCCAAGGCTCGAAGATCGTCATCAAGGTGCCGCTGACCCTGGCGATCATGCCGACGCTGATGGTCATGCTCGGCAATCAGGCGTTCGCGTTCCCGCTGGTCAACGTCAACGAAATCTTCCACCTCGACCTGTCGACCACCAACGTCGTCGACGGTCAGGAAGTGGTGATCGTGCGCGACAAGGCGCTGCCATTGTTCTACCTCAAGCGCTGGCTGGTCAGCTCCGCCGCTCACGAAGAGCAGCGCGAAGGCCATGTGGTGATTCTTTCGGTGGGCACTCAGCGGATCGGCTTCGTCGTCGATCAACTGGTCGGCCAGGAAGAAGTGGTCATCAAGCCATTGGGCAAAATGCTCCAGGGAACTCCGGGCATGTCCGGCGCCACCATCACCGGTGACGGCCGCATTGCGCTGATTCTCGATGTTCCAAGCATGCTCAAGCGTTACGCCACAAAGCGTATTTGAATCCGGGGCGGCGGCGCGATGACGCGCCGCTGCACCTAATGGAGTGTTTATGGCAGTCAAAGTCCTGGTGGTGGACGATTCGGGTTTTTTCCGCCGCCGCGTCTCGGAAATTCTTTCGGCGGATCCGAGCATCCAGGTGGTCGGCACGGCCACTAACGGTAAAGAGGCGATCGATCAGGCCATGGCCCTCAAGCCTGACGTGATCACCATGGACTACGAGATGCCGATGATGGACGGCATCACGGCGGTGCGGCACATCATGCAGCGCTGCCCGACCCCGGTGCTGATGTTCTCCTCGCTGACGCACGAAGGCGCCCGGGTCACCCTTGATGCGCTGGACGCCGGCGCGGTGGATTTCCTGCCGAAGAATTTCGAAGACATCTCGCGCAACCCCGAGAAGGTCAAGCAGTTGCTGTGCGAGAAAGTCCACAGCATCTCGCGCAGCAACCGTCGTTTCAGTGCCTACAGCGCGCCGGCTCCCGCCGCTGCGCCAGCGCCGACGCCTGCCCCGGCAGCCACGAGCTACAGCAGCCACAGCAGCCCTGTGCCAGCGCGTCCGGCTCCTGCGCCAGCGCCTGCTCGTGCATCCGCTGCCAGCGCTTCGTCGTCGGCTCCGAAACGCAAAGCCTACAAACTGGTTGCCATCGGCACCTCGACGGGCGGCCCGGTTGCGCTGCAACGCGTGCTGACGCAATTGCCGGCGAATTTCCCGGCGCCGATCGTGCTGATCCAGCACATGCCGGCAGCGTTCACCAAAGCCTTTGCCGAACGTCTCGACAAGCTCTGCCGCATCAGCGTCAAGGAAGCCGAGGATGGCGACATCCTGCGTCCGGGCCTGGCGCTGCTGGCGCCGGGTGGCAAGCAGATGATGATCGACGGCCGTGGCGCGGTGAAGATTTTGCCGGGTGACGAGCGTCTGAATTACAAGCCGTGCGTGGACATCACGTTCGGCTCGGCAGCGAAATCCTACGGCGACAAAGTTCTGGCAGTGGTGCTGACCGGCATGGGCGCTGACGGCCGCGAAGGCGCACGTCTGCTCAAGCAGGGCGGCAGCTCGGTGTGGGCGCAGGACGAAGCAAGCTGCGTGATCTACGGCATGCCGATGGCCATCGTCAAAGCCGATCTGGCTGACGCGGTGTACGGTCTGGACGATATCGGCAAGCACATCGTCGAGGCGTGTATCTGATGGATGTTCTCAGCCTTATCGGCCTCATCATGGCGTTCGTCGCCATCATCGGTGGCAACTACCTCGAAGGCGGTCACCTCGGCGCGCTGGCCAACGGCCCGGCGGCGCTGATCGTGCTGGGCGGCACCGTCGGTGCCGCGCTGCTGCAATCGCCGATGAGCGCGTTCAAGCGCGCCATGCAGATTCTCGCCTGGATCTTCTTTCCACCGCGTGTCGACCTGGCCGGCGGCATCGACCGCGTGGTCAATTGGAGCCTGACAGCGCGCAAGGAAGGTCTGCTCGGCCTCGAAGGCGTGGCCGATGCCGAGCCTGACAATTATTCGCGCAAGGGCCTGCAATTGCTGGTCGACGGCGCCGAGCCGGAAGCCATTCGCAGCATTCTCGAAGTGGATTTCTACACTCAGGAATCCCGCGATATCGAAGCGGCCAAGGTCTTTGAAAGCATGGGCGGCTACGCGCCGACCATCGGCATCATCGGTGCGGTGATGGGCCTCATCCACGTGATGGGCAACCTCGCCGATCCGTCGCAACTGGGTAACGGCATTGCCGTGGCTTTCGTCGCGACGATCTACGGCGTGGCCAGTGCCAACCTGATCCTCTTGCCGGTCGCGGCCAAGCTCAAGTCCATCGCATTGCGGCAGTCGCGTTATCGCGAAATGTTGCTGGAAGGAATCTTGTCGATCGCCGAAGGTGAAAACCCGCGCTCTATCGAGCTGAAGCTTCAGGGCTTCATGGATTGATGGGGGAAATGGATCATGGCTCGTCGCAGGCATCAGGAAGAACACGTTAATCACGAGCGCTGGCTCGTGTCCTACGCGGATTTCATCACTTTGCTGTTCGCGTTTTTCGTGGTGATGTACTCGATCTCGTCGATCAACGAAGGCAAGTACAAAGTCATTTCCGAAGCGCTGATCGGCGTATTTACTGACTCCGATCGCTCGCTCAAACCGATTCCGATCGGCGACGAGCGACCGAAAACCGTGACCCCGGCCAAGCCGCTGGTCAAGGATGCCGAGCAGGTCGACGCTGGCATTTCCGGGGCCAGCGATCCGCTGAAAAGCATCGCCGATGACATCAGCGCCGCGTTCGGTGACTTGATCAGCTCCAACCAGATGACCGTGCGCGGCAACGAGTTGTGGGTCGAGATCGAGCTCAACTCCAGCCTGCTGTTCGGCAGCGGTGATGCGATGCCGAGCGACATAGCCTTCAACATCATCGACAAGGTCGCAGCGATCCTGAAACCGTTCGACAACCCCATCCACGTCGAAGGCTTTACCGACGATCAACCGATCCGCACCGCGCAGTACCCGACCAACTGGGAACTGTCCTCGGCACGCTCGGCGAGCATCGTGCGCATGCTCGCCATGCAGGGTGTCAACCCTGGGCGTCTGGCGTCGGTGGGCTACGGCGAATTCCAGCCAGTGGCCAACAACGCCACGGTCGAAGGCCGGGCGAAGAACCGTCGCGTGGTGCTGGTGGTGTCGCGCAATCTCGATGTGCGCCGCAGCCTCACCGGCACCGGAACCGCCAATGCGCAGCCTGATGCGGCACTGAAGCGCGCTGGCACACAAACTGCACCGACCCCGGTCAAGACGCCGGGACGCGAGAGTGCCGTCAATTCTCCGTCGCCCGCATTAACACGCTGAAGCATGTCTCGGCCAATCAACCCGGCCGGGAGGAACGAACTGAATGAGAGTCTGGGCAGTCGCCAATCAAAAGGGTGGTGTCGGTAAAACCACATCCTCCATCGCTTTAGCCGGATTGCTGGCCGAGGCGGGCAAGCGCGTGGTTGTGGTCGATCTCGACCCGCACGGCTCGATGACCAGCTATTTCGGCTACGACCCCGACAGCCTGGAACACAGTAACTACGACCTGTTTCTGCACAAGGGCAGCGTGCCGCAAGGCCTGCCGGGGCAGTTGCTGCTGTCGACCAGCGACCAACGCATTTCCCTGCTGCCATCGAGCACCGCACTGGCCACGCTGGAGCGGCAGTCGCCGGGGCAGAGTGGTCTGGGTCTGGTGATCGCCAAGAGTCTGGCGCAGCTGTGGCAGGACTTCGATTACGCGATCATCGACAGCCCGCCGTTGCTCGGCGTGCTGATGGTCAATGCACTCGCGGCGAGCCAGCAACTGGTGATTCCGGTGCAGACCGAACACTTGGCCGTGAAAGGTCTGGAGCGCATGGTCAACACACTGGCGATGATCAATCGTTCGCGCAAACAGCCGCTGCCGTTCAGCATCGTGCCGACCCTGTTCGACCGCCGCACGCAGGCGTCGATGGGCACCTTGCGCGTGCTGCGCGACAAATTCCCCGACGATATCTGGCACGGCTACATTCCGGTCGATACCCGACTGCGCGATGCGAGCCGCGCCGGCGTCACGCCTTCGCAATTCGACGGCAAGAGCCGCGGCGTGCTGGCCTACCGCGCGCTGCTCAAGCACCTGCTCGCGCAGCAACTTGTTCCGCAGGTGGCCTGAACATGATCTCCATCCATGTAGGAGCTGCCGAAGGCTGCGATCTTTTGATCTTGCCTGTCAGTGTTCCCGAGAAGATCAAAAGATCGCAGCCTGCGGCAGCTCCTACAGAGGGTTGCGCATGAACCGGCCGGTCAAGCTGACTTCACGTCCGCAACAGGCCTTGCAGTCCTATCTGGAAGACCTGCTGCTGGACCTGCCCGAAGACGTGCCGCCGCCAGTCGAAGCGCAGCCGCCAGTCGTCGAACAGGCGCAGCCAGAAGTGCGAGAAAGCGCCGAGGCCATGGACGAATTCCAGGCCGCCGTGCTCGAAGAGCAGGCACGCGACGCGCAGAAAACCGCCAGCCCGATTGCCGCGCCCGCTGCTGCCCCCGTGGCCAAAGCACCGGTGGCGCTGATCGACGAACCGCGCGCGCCGCTGTCGACCCTGGCGCCGCTGCTGCAAACACAATTATTGACCGTGCCGGAACCAGAACCCGAGCCGGAACCCGCGCCGCCAGTGGCGGAGCCGCAGGTGCTGATTCCGCCTCTGGTCGAAGTACATCTGCCACCGAACAACCCGCCGCCACCGGTAGAACCCGATGGGCGTCCCGCCTGGGCTGCCGAAGCGTTCGAATGTCTGCTGTTCGATGTCGCCGGGCTGACTCTGGCGGTGCCGCTGGTGTGCCTGGGGTCGATCTATTCGCTGGCCGGCCACGAGCTGACGCCGCTGTTTGGTCAGCCGGAGTGGTTCCTCGGGATTCTGCCGAGCCAGGCCGGCAACCTGAAGGTCCTGGACACCGCGCGCTGGGTCATGCCGGATCGTTACCGCGATGACTTCCGTCAGGGCCTGCAATACGTGATTTCGGTGCAAGGTTACGAGTGGGGGCTGGCGGTGCATCAGGTCAGCCGCTCGTTGCGCCTGGACCCGAATGAAATCAAATGGAGAAGTCACCGGGGTCAGCGGCCATGGCTCGCCGGCACCGTGATCGAGCACATGTGTGCATTGCTTGACGTATCCGCGCTGGCCGAGTTGATCGCCAGCGGCGGGGCAAAGCACTTGGGCGGCAACAAGCCGCTACATAAACCGACATAGCAGCCGACATAACAATCAGGCGATGGCATTTTTCAATGCCACCACACAGAACACACACCGCCCAGGGCGGTTTTTTCGAGGGGTCAGGGTATGAGTAGTCAGGCGTCGAATGCAAAAGGTTCTGAAGATCCGATCCTGCAATGGGTGACCTTCAAACTGGATAACGAAACCTACGGCATCAACGTGATGCGCGTGCAGGAAGTGCTGCGCTACACCGAGATCGCTCCGGTGCCGGGTGCCCCAAGCTACGTGCTGGGCATCATCAACCTGCGCGGTAACGTGGTCACCGTGATCGATACCCGCCAGCGCTTCGGCCTGAACAGCGGCGAGATCAGCGACAACACCCGTATCGTCATCATCGAAGCCGACAAGCAAGTCGTCGGCATCATGGTCGATAGCGTCGCCGAAGTGGTTTACCTGCGTCAGTCGGAAATCGAAACCGCACCGAACGTCGGTAACGAAGAGTCGGCCAAGTTCATTCAGGGCGTGTGCAACAAGAACAACGAGCTGCTGATTCTGGTCGAGCTGGACAAGATGATGAGCGAAGAAGAATGGTCGGAACTGGAGAGCATCTGATTTGATTCTCGAGGTTGCGGTAATTGTCCTGTTCCTGTTCTGGGCCGGCACGCTGGCGATGTTCGTCTCGTACATCAAGGCGCAGCGAGTGATCGCTGCGCAGCAGGCCCAGGGTGATGCGCTGCGTGATCAGCGCATCAAGGAACTGGCCAAACGCGTCGACGATTACCAGAACGGCAACGTGCGCATGGGCGAAGCCCTGCACGAATTGCGCGCGGTGGTAAGCCCGTTGCCGGACAAGATCGTTGCACTGGAACAACGCGACCCGTCAAGCCTGTCATTCGCCCAGGCGGCGAAACTGGTGGGCATGGGCGCCAGCGTCGATGAACTGACTCAGTCGTGCGGCTTGACCCAGGCTGAGGCGGAGTTGATGCGCAAGTTGCATAAGGGCAGCTAGGAGTTTCAAGCTCCAAGCTTCAAGCAAGATCAAAAACGCCATTCGCGAGCAGGCTCGCTCCCACATTTGATCACGGTCGAATGTGGGAGCGAGCCTGCTCGCGAAGGCGTCTTTGAAACCTCAATAATCATCCCCACGGGCGGTGATGTCTTTCTCGACCATCGGCGCATTCGGGTCCTGTCCCTCGGGAAATTTGCCTTTCAGATTCCACGCAAACGCGATGATCTCGGCGATGGTGCGATAGAGCTCTTCGGGAATGCTGTCGCCCAGTTCCATCCGCGCCAGCAGGCGCACCAGTTCGGCGTTCTCGTAGATCGGCACTTCGTAATCGCGGGCGATGCGCAGGATTTCTTCGGCCAGTTCTTCGTCGCCCTTGGCGGTGAGGGTCGGGGCGTGGTTGCCGTCGTATTTGAGGGCGATGGCCTGGCGTGGGGCAGTGGAATCGTTCATGCGGTTTCGTCGACCCAGCGGTGTTCGAGGCGGGTTTGGTTGCCTTGCGGCGGGGTGCCGTGGTGGCAGTCGAGGTCGCCGACGTTGAGCCCGGAATCGAGCAAGCGCTGGCGCAGCGCGAACAGATTGTTCTCGATCAGGTCGGCAGTGTACGGGCGCTCGGCCCACAGCTGACTGGACAGGCTGCCGGCGATCAGTTGCGCCTGAATCTGCATCGGCCCGAGCGGTTCCAGATCGAACGCCAGGTCGACGCGCCACAGTTGCTGTTTCGCTTCACGCTCGTCGCGGCGTTCATGCGGCTGCGGTTCCCGCTCCGGCGCTTCCTCACGCTGAAACTTGACCTGCAGCGGCACGATGTCCTGCAGGTTGCGCATCGGTATTTCCAGCTGCCAGGTGCTGAGCAGGCGGCCATCGTCGGTGACGCCGGTCTGTTCCAGGCTCGACAGCTGATGGCTTTGCAGGCGCGACACCGCAGCGGCGGCGAGGCGCAGCAGTTGTTCGAGATCGCCTTCGCCTTCCAGTTTCGCCAGCAGCCGTTCGGGCAACGGGAAGCTGCTTGGCACCGGTTTGGCGCTGACCTGACCGAGGGTGCCCAAGGCATTTCGAACGAAACTCGGCAGCGCCTGCGCAAGGGTGTTGGCGGCGATGATCGCATTGAAATTGGTGTTGCTCGGCAGGCCGGGGGTCAGTTGCGCGATCAGCTTGAGCAGGTCGGCTTTCATGTCCGGGGCCAGCGCCGGGTTTTGTCCACCGAGCAATTTCGCTTCGAGGAACGCGCCGCTGTTGGCCAAAGCCAGCGCCACGCCTTTGGCCGTGCTCATTTGCTGCACGTCCGGCAGGCTGGCGAGCAACTTGTCGACCACCGCGCGCAGATCGGCCGAGGTCTGATCGCTGGCCGGTGGCAGGTTCTGCAGCAATTTCAGCAGACCATCGAGCGAGCCCTGGCGACTTTGCTGGCCGAGCAATTGCTGACTCACCGCCAGTTGCTCCTGACGGCTGCTCAGCGGCACGAATTTGAGGGTTTGCGCGTCCTGCACCTGTGCCGACAACAAGGTGCCGATGCGCAGCGGTTGCGGGCTGTCGACGGTCAAGGTGCTGCCGCTCAGCGCGGTGTTGAGCAGGGTCACCATCGAACGGAACACCGCCGCTTGTCCCGGCGTCTGCGGCAGCGCTTGCGAGGTCACGACTTTGCCCTGCAACAGGGTGCCGGCGGGCAATTGCGCGGTATCGATGCGGGTGAGGGTGGCGACGCTGCTGGCGATCGCTTGCTGCACGGTAATCGCCAGATTGCCGGCTGACGGCTGGGTGATCGCCAGATTGGTGCCCTGCGGCAACGGCAGATTGCTGCTGGCCTGCACGGTGGTCTGGCGACCGCTGTCGAGGGTCACTTTGAGCAGCAATTCAAAGGTCTGATCGGCCTGCTTGAGCGATAACACCTCGGCCTTGGCGCTTTGCCCCGCGCCGATCAAGCCCTCGACCGGCGTCAGCAGCTTGAGCAGTTCACCCATCTGCGGGCGAGCGCTCGCCGGCACGGTGGGCGGCAGCGGGAGGATGTTCATTTCGCCTGTCATACGCGGACACAACCTGAGGAAATTGCACTCTTGAGAGTAAGGCACGGCATGTATAATGCCGCGCGTCGTGCGCTTCGTTCAAAAAACCTGGCAATTGTTTGATCCAGCTCGCCAGATCGAGCGATCAAAGCATCTATGCTGCATCTCTTTAACGGCCGCTCCAGAGCCGACTTGAACCGTATAAGGCCCGTGATCCCTTGACCAGTCCTGTCCTGCAAACCGTTGCCCTGGCGTGTGAACGCGACCTGCGGCTGCTTTTCGAAAACCTCGAATTGCGCCTGGTCAGTGGCGACATGGTGCAGATCAGCGGCCCCAACGGCAGCGGCAAGACCAGTCTTTTACGTCTGCTCGCCGGTTTGATGCAACCCACCGATGGCCAAGTGCTGCTCAACGGTCAGCCGCTGACCGAGCAACGCAGCGAACTGGCGCGAAACCTGTTGTGGATCGGCCACGCCGCCGGGATCAAGGATCTGCTCACTCCCGAAGAAAACCTGTCGTGGCTCTGCGCCCTGCATCACCCCGCCGAGCGCGAGGCGATCTGGCAGGCACTGGCAGCGGTAGGCTTGCGTGGTTTCGAAGACGTTCCCTGCCACAGTCTTTCTGCCGGCCAGCAGCGCCGTGTGGCGCTGGCGCGGTTGTATCTGGACAGCCCGCCGTTGTGGATTCTCGACGAACCTTTTACCGCGCTGGACAAGCAGGGCGTCGCGCAACTCGAAGAACATCTGGCCGGGCATTGCGAGCGCGGCGGTCTCGTGGTGCTGACCACGCACCATACGCTGAGCCGGATGCCGGTCGGTTATCGCGACCTCGATCTGGGAAATTGGGCGGTATGAGTGTCTTCGGCCTGCTGCTTGCCCGCGAATCGCGCCTGCTGTTCCGCCGCCCGGCGGAGCTGGCCAATCCGCTGATTTTTTTCGCCATCGTCATCGCCCTTTTCCCGCTGGCCGTCGGCCCGGAAACTCAAGTCTTGCAAAACCTGTCCCCGGGGTTAGTCTGGGTGGCGGCGTTGTTGTCGGTCCTGCTGTCGCTGGACGGATTGTTTCGCAGTGATTTCGAAGATGGTTCGCTGGAACAGTGGGTCCTTTCGTCGCACCCGCTGCCGCTTCTGGTCCTGGCCAAGGTGCTGGCACACTGGCTGTTCTCCGGTCTGGCGCTGGTTTTGCTGTCGCCGTTATTGGCGTTGATGCTCGGTTTGCCGGCCGCGTGTCTGCCGGTGCTGCTGCTGTCGTTGCTGCTCGGTACGCCGGTGTTGAGCCTGCTCGGCGCAGTGGGCGCGGCGCTGACAGTCGGTTTGAAGCGCGGCGGTCTGTTGCTGGCATTGCTGATTCTGCCGCTGTACATCCCGGTGTTGATCCTTGGCAGCGGCGCGTTGCAAGCGGCGTTGCAAGGCATGCCGGCGACCGGATACCTGTTGTGGATGGCCAGCCTCACAGCGTTGGCGATCACCCTGACACCCTTTGCAATAGCAGCTGGCCTGAAGATCAGCGTCGGCGAATAATAATGAGGCCTGGTCAAAAATTGACCACTTCTGAAAGAAGAAAGGCATGACCCTCTGCCAGCTCGCGATGATGAGCGGCAACCGTGATGGAAACAGTATGAACTGGACCTGGTTTCACAAGCTCGGCTCGCCCAAGTGGTTCTACGGCATCAGCGGCAGGTTCCTGCCGTGGCTGAGCATCGCAGCGTTGTTGCTGATCGGCATTGGTGTGGTCTGGGGGCTGGCGTTCGCGCCGCCGGACTACCAGCAGGGCAACAGCTTTCGCATCATTTATATCCATGTGCCGGCGGCGATGCTCGCCCAGTCGATCTACGTGATGCTCGCGGTGTGCGGCGTGGTCGGTCTGGTGTGGAAGATGAAACTGGCCGATGTCGCGCTGCAATGCGCCGCACCGATCGGTGCGTGGATGACCGCCGTGGCGCTGGTCACCGGGGCGATCTGGGGCAAACCGACCTGGGGCTCGTGGTGGGTGTGGGACGCGCGCCTGACTTCGATGCTGATTCTGCTGTTTCTGTATTTCGGCGTGATCGCGCTGGGCAATGCCATCAGCAACCGCGACAGCGCCGCCAAGGCCTGCGCGGTGCTGGCCATCGTTGGCGTGATCAACATTCCGATCATCAAATACTCGGTGGAGTGGTGGAACACCCTGCACCAGGGCGCGACGTTCACCCTCACGGAAAAACCGGCGATGCCGGCGGAAATGTGGCTGCCGCTGCTGCTGACGGTGCTGGGTTTCTACTGCTTCTTCGGCGCTGTGCTGTTGCTGCGCATGCGTCTTGAAGTGCTCAAGCGCGAAGCTCGCGCCAGTTGGGTGAAAGCCGAAGTGCAGCAGAATCCGGAGGCGGCGCGATGAGTTTTGCTTCATTCGGCGACTTCCTCGCCATGGGCCATCACGGCCTGTATGTCTGGTCGGCCTACGGCATCTGTCTGACGGTGCTGGCCCTCAACGTGGTGGCGCCGATTGCGGCGCGCAAGCGTTATCTGCAACAAGAGGCGCGTCGTCTGCGCCGGGAGAACGGCAAGTGAATGCGCTGCGCAAAAAACGTCTGTTCATCATTCTGGCCATTTTGGTCGGAGTCGGCGCTGCCGTCGGCCTGGCCCTGAGCGCGCTGCAGGAAAACATCAATCTGTTTTACACGCCGACGCAGATCGCCAACGGTGAAGCGCCGCAGGACACGCGCATCCGCGCCGGCGGCATGGTCGAGGCCGGTTCGCTGCAACGATCGAAGGATTCGCTGGACGTCAAATTCGTCGTCACCGACTTCAACAAGTCCGTGACCATCGCTTATCGCGGCATTCTCCCGGATCTGTTCCGCGAAGGGCAGGGCATCGTCGCCCTCGGCAAACTCAATGCCGACGGCGTGGTGGTGGCCGATGAAGTGCTGGCAAAGCACGACGAGAAGTACATGCCGCCGGAAGTGACCAAAGCGCTGAAGGACAGCGGTCAATCCGCACCGACGCCTGTGAAGGAGGGTTGATCGATGGCTGCCGCACTGTTTATTCCTGAGCTGGGCCATCTGGCGATGATCCTCGCGCTGTGTTTTGCGCTGGTGCAAGCGGTGGTGCCATTGGTCGGTGCCTGGCGCGGCGACCGTTTCTGGATGAGTCTGGCGCAGCCCGCCGCATGGGGGCAGTTTGCCTTTTTGTTGTTCGCGTTCGGCATTTTGACCTACGCATTCATGACCGATGATTTCTCTGTTGCCTACGTGGCAAACAACTCCAATACCGCTTTGCCGTGGTACTACAAGTTCAGCGCGGTGTGGGGCGCCCACGAAGGTTCGCTGCTGCTGTGGGCGCTGATTCTCGGTGGCTGGACCTTCGCCGTGTCGGTGTTCTCCCGGCAATTGCCGCAAGTCATGCTCGCCCGGGTACTGGCGGTGATGGGCATGATCAGCAGCGGTTTCCTGCTGTTCCTGATCCTCACGTCCAACCCGTTCAAACGCATCCTGCCGCAGATGCCGAGCAATGGCGCTGACCTCAATCCACTCTTGCAAGACATCGGCCTGATCGTTCACCCGCCGATGTTGTACATGGGCTATGTCGGCTTTTCGGTGGCGTTCGCCTTCGCCATCGCGGCGTTGATGGGCGGTCGCCTCGATGCGGCGTGGGCGCGCTGGTCGCGGCCGTGGACCATCGTCGCCTGGGCGTTCCTCGGCATCGGCATCACCCTCGGTTCGTGGTGGGCATATTACGAACTCGGCTGGGGCGGCTGGTGGTTCTGGGATCCGGTGGAAAACGCCTCGTTCATGCCATGGCTGGTCGGCACTGCGCTGATCCACTCGCTGGCGGTCACCGAAAAACGCGGCGTGTTCAAGAGTTGGACGGTGTTGCTGGCGATTGCTGCGTTCTCGTTGAGCCTGCTGGGCACCTTCCTCGTCCGCTCGGGCGTGCTGACCTCGGTGCATGCGTTTGCCTCCGATCCGGAGCGCGGCGTGTTCATTCTGATTTTCCTGCTGTTTGTGGTGGGCGGTTCGCTGACCCTGTTCGCACTGCGCGCACCGGTAGTGAAAAGCCAGGTCGGCTTCAATCTGTGGTCGCGGGAAACCCTGCTGCTGGGCAACAACCTGGTGCTGGTGGTCGCTGCGTCGATGATCCTCCTCGGCACCTTGTATCCGCTGATTCTCGATGCCATCAGCGGCGCCAAACTGTCGGTCGGCCCGCCGTACTTCAATGCGTTGTTCATACCGTCGATGGCATTGTTGATGCTGGTGATGGCGATCGGTGTGATCGTGCGCTGGAAGGACACGCCGGTGAAATGGCTGGCAAACATGCTCACTCCGGTGCTGCTCGGCAGCGTCGCACTGGCCGTGGTGGCCGGCGTGGCTTACGGCGATTTCAACTGGGCGGTGATTGCGACGTTCCTGCTGGCGGCGTGGGTGTTGCTTGCCGGCGTGCGCGATCTGTTCGACAAGACTCGGCACAAAGGCCTGATCAAAGGTTTGCCAACGCTGACCCGCAGTTATTGGGGCATGCAGATCGCCCACCTGGGCATCGCCGTGTGCGCGCTGGGGGTGGTGTTGTCGAGCCAGAACAGTGCCGAGCGCGACCTGCGTCTGGCGCCGGGCGAGTCGATGGACCTGGGCGGCTACCAATTCATCTTCGAAGGCGCCAAGCATTTCGAGGGGCCGAACTTCACCTCGGACAAAGGCACCATCCGCGTGATTCGCGACGGCAAGGAAATCAGCGTGCTGCATCCGGAAAAACGTCTGTACACCGTGCAGAACTCGGTGATGACCGAAGCCGGCATCGATGCCGGTTTCACCCGCGATCTGTACGTCGCCCTCGGCGAGCCGCTGGATAACGGCGCCTGGGCCGTGCGCGTACACGTCAAACCGTTCGTGCGCTGGATCTGGTTCGGCGGCTTGCTCACCGGTTTCGGTGGATTGTTGGCAGCGCTGGATCGGCGTTATCGGGTCAAGGTGAAAAGCAAAGTGCGCGAAGCGCTGGGCATGACGGGAGCGGCGGCATGAGGCGTTGGTTGATGTTGTTGCCGCTGGCGATTTTTCTGCTGGTGGCGGTATTTCTCTATCGCGGCTTGTACCTGGATCCGGCGGAGCTGCCGTCGGCGATGATCAACAAGCCGTTCCCGGAGTTTTCCCTGCCGAGCGTGCAGGGCGACAAGACGCTGACCAAGGCCGACATTCTCGGCAAACCGGCACTGGTCAATGTCTGGGGCACCTGGTGCATTTCCTGCCGGGTCGAGCACCCGGTGCTGAACAAACTCGCCGAGCGCGGCGTGGTGATCTACGGCATCAACTACAAGGACACCAATGCCGATGCCTTGAAATGGCTGGCCGAGTTCCAAAATCCGTACGCGCTGGATATTCGTGATGACGAAGGCTCGCTGGGCCTCAACCTCGGGGTCTACGGCGCGCCGGAAACCTTCTTCATCGACGCCAAGGGCATCATCCGCGACAAGTTCGTCGGGGTGATCGATGAGCAGGTCTGGCGCGAGAAACTCGCGGCCAAATATCAGGCGCTGGTCGATGAGGCCAAGCCATGAAGCGTTTTCTCGCAGCAGTGGTGTTGGGCTTGAGTCTGACCGGTGTCGCCCACGCGGCTATCGACACCTACGAATTTGCCAAAGAGGGCGATCGCGAGCGTTTCCGCGAACTGACCAAGGAACTGCGCTGCCCCAAATGCCAGAACCAGGATATCGCCGACTCCAACGCGCCGATCGCCGCCGACTTGCGCAAAGAGATTTTCCGCATGCTTGGCGAGGGCAAGGACAATCAGCAGATCATCGACTTCATGGTCGATCGCTACGGTGATTTCGTCCGCTACAAACCGGCGCTGAATGCGCAGACCGCACTGCTGTGGTTCGGCCCTGCCGGGCTGCTGCTCGGTGGTTTCGTAGTGATCGCGCTGATCGTGCGCAGGCGCCGCGGGCAACGTGCCGAAACGCCGTCATCTCTGTCTGCCGAAGAGCGTCAGCGCCTCGACCAACTGTTGGATAAAAACCAAGAATGATTGATTTCTGGCTTGCCGCAGGGCTGTTGCTTCTGGTCGCCCTGAGTTTTCTGCTGATCCCGGTGCTGCGCGAGCGCCGCGCCCAGCGTGAAGAAGATCGCACCGCGCTGAACGTCGCGCTGTATCAGGAACGGGTTGCCGAGCTGCAAGCGCAGCAGGCCGAAGGCGTGCTCGACGCCGCGCAACTGGACAGCGGCCGCGCGGAAGCCGCGCGTGAATTGCTCGCTGACACCGAAGGCGTTGCCGCACCGCGTGTCTCGCGCCTGGGCAAGCCATTGCCGCTGCTGGCCGCTGTGTTGGTGCCGGTGTTGGGCCTCGGTCTGTACCTGCATTTCGGCGCCGCCGACAAGGTCGAACTGACCCGCGAATTCGCCCAGGCCCCACAGTCGATGGAGGAGATGACTCAGCGTCTGGAACGTGCGGTTGCCGCGCAACCGGATTCCGCCGAAGGTCTGTATTTCCTCGGCCGTACCTACATGGCTCAGGATCGCCCGGCGGACGCGGCGAAGATGTTCGAGCGCGCCGCCAACCTCGCCGGTCGCCAGCCGGAACTGCTCGGCCAGTGGGCGCAGGCGCAGTATTTTGCCGACGGTAAAAAGTGGTCGGAGAAGATTCAGAAACTGACTGACGAAGCATTGAAGGCCGATCCGAAAGAAGTCACCAGCCTCGGCCTGCTCGGCATCGCCGCGTTCGAAGGCGAGCGATTTCAAGAGGCGATCGATTACTGGAATCGCCTGCTCGCGCAACTGCCGCCGGATGACAACTCTCGCGCTGCGCTGCAAGGCGGCATCGAGCGTGCCGCCGAACGCCTGAAGGCCAGCGGTGGCCAGGTTGCTCAGGCGCCGGCGCCGAAAGCTGCGTTGCTGAAAGTCAGCGTCGATCTGGCCAGCGAACTCAAAGGCAAAGTGCGGCCGGGCGACAGCGTGTTCATTTTTGCCCGCGCCACCTCTGGCCCCCCGGCGCCGCTGGCGGCCAAACGCCTGACCGTCGCCGACCTGCCGGTGACCGTCGAACTGGGCGATGCCGACGCAATGATGCCGCAGTTGAAACTGTCCAACTTCCCTGAAGTCCAACTGGTTGCGCGCATCTCACGGGCCGGTCAACCGACTGCCGGGGAGTGGATCGGTCGCAGCGGCCCGCTGGCCAGCAGCACCACCGCGCCACAAAAACTGACCATCGACAGCCCGGACCAGTAACCGGACCCAACAGGAAAGCACCGCCATGCACACCATCGCCCGCATCACAGTCCTCACACTGGCCCTGGGCTTGAGTGCATGTGCGGTACAACGCCCGGAACCCACCACCAGTCTGCCGCCGATCCCGCCCTCGCAGCCAAGTCCAACTCCGTCGACGTCGCCGACCCCCGGCAAAAGCATCCCGGCCAAACCCGCCAAGCCTGTGCCCCGCACCTCGGCCAGCTTCGCCCCGCCACCGGGCGGCAACAGCCACTGGGACCAGAAACTCGGCGTCTACGTCCTCGACGACCAGACCAACACCTTCTACCGCCAGCGCACCTACTACCGCTGGAACAACGGCTGGAGCCGCTCGGTCAGCCCCAACGGCCCGTGGGAAGACACCAACATCCACGGCGTCCCGCCGGGGTTGGGCAAGAAGTTTCAATAAAAGCGCATATTCACGACCTGCTTCCCAGTTTTTACATGACGTGAAAGTTGCCAGTGCTGCTTGAGTTTTGCGAGAAGCGCTGCAACAGTGGCGCGATGTAATTTTATGATCCTGTGTGCCAAATCCACAGGATGAAAACTGGGGAATGGATTGTGTTAAAGAGCTTGAAACTAAGCCACGTAGGGCCGCTTCCAGAACTGGATGTGAAGTTCTCCAGTCGGTTGAATTTGATCACTGGTGATAATGGTCTGGGTAAAAGCTTCCTGCTCGATATCGCGTGGTGGGCCTTGACGCGAAAATGGCCAGGAGATCTGAACCGTGTTTTGACTGGAGCAGGTATGGTTCGCCCAACGGATCCTTCCAAGGCGAGCATTGAATTCTCCGTTTCAGCGAAAACCAGGGATGTTTCCTATACAACCTCTTTTTCGGCGTTGGATCAGGCATGGACGGGCAAGGCGGGACGCCCGATCAACCCGGGGCTAGTGCTTTACGCCATGGCGGATGGAAGTTTCGCTGCATGGGATCCGGCCAGAAACTATTGGCTGAAAAAAGGCAATCTTGACGTACAGGACCGTGTGCCAGGTTATGTTTTCAGTGCCCGGGAAATTTGGGATGGCCTAGTCGATAGCGAGCGTGGGCTACTGTGTAACGGACTGATAGCGGATTGGGCGAGTTGGTACAAGGAGAAAGGAGAATCCTATGACCACTTGTGTGCAGCCCTTGCAAAACTGTCACCTGAAGAAGGTGAAAGTCTCGTTCCCGGACCACTCACGCGAATCAGTCTGGACGACCCTAGAGACATTCCGACTCTAAAAATGCCCTATGGTCAGGACGTACCTGTAGTGCATGCGTCCTCGGGCATGAAGCGAGTATTGGCAATAGCCTATTTATTGGTCTGGAGCTGGCAGGAGCACGTAAAGGCTTCTGCACTTCTTGGACAGGAGACGACTCCTCGACTTACTTTTCTGATCGATGAAGTGGAGTCTCACCTTCATCCTCGCTGGCAGCGTTCTGTCGTCGGTGCGCTGCTCGATGTAGTGACCGCTCTGTCTCCGACGGCACAGGTTCAGATCCTGCTGGTGACGCACTCGCCCCTGGTCATGGCTTCTGTAGAACCCCGTTTTGATAAGTCACAAGATGCCTGGTTTGATCTGGATTTGGAAAAAAACCGCGAGTCCGGCAAAACCGAAGTTCATTTCAGGCAGCGTGAATTCGTTCGTCTGGGAGAGGTGTCTCGTTGGTTAATGAGTGATGCCTTCGATTTAGGAAGTGCCAGATCAATCGAGGCAGAAAAGACGCTGGACGAGGCATCTCTCATACTATCCGAAGAGGTTATTAACGAAGAACTTGCGTTGTCTTTGGATAAAAGGCTGCGCAAATTGTTGGGAGATACCGACCCCTTCTGGATTCGATGGAGGTATGTCGGGGAAAAACAGGGCTGGCTTAAATGATCTATGTCCAGCCTCAACCGGAACCAGATGATTTTGACAAGAAGGTGCGGGCCAAGGGGCTTGCTCACCTCAAGGCGAAAGGCATCGCCTTGAACGGAGCTCTTCCACCGGGTACGGAAGTCGCCCCGTTATGGCGCGAAAGTCTGACAGACCTTCATGTGGCTTATGGAGGCATCTGTGCCTACCTCGGAATGTTTTTCGAGCGCGTTGCAGGTTCCAGCGTAGATCACTTCATTGCCAAGTCTGTAAGCGCGAAGGATATCTACGAATGGAGTAACTATCGTCTCGCTTGCTCAACGTTGAACAGCCGTAAGCGTGACTACAGTACGGTGCTTGACCCATTTCTTCTGGCCCCTGACTTGTTTCGTCTGCAACTCAGTACCGGTCATATCTATCCAAATCCCAGGCTAGATGCGAAAGCGATGCGATTAATTGAGTTGACGATAGAAACACTGAGTCTTGATGACGCTCTCTGTCGGGATACAAGAGCTAGAGTTTATGAAGAATATGTGAAATACAATCTCGATAACGACTACTTCAGGAGTAAATACCCATTCATTTGGTCAGAGGCTCGACGTCAGGGATTGCTGAAACTCTAGACGCTTAGTCCATGGCGGCTGCTTGCTGTTGCACAAACAATGCTTTGACTCAGGCAGTCTTTGATTGTCAGCCCCAAAGGGAATGCGCTTTCAATGACTCAGGCAGGCGCCAGTGACCGTTCCTGCAAGACACTCAAAAACCGCAACAACGCCAACAACGGAAACACGCTGCCGACAATCACGATCCACAACCAGCCGCCATGCTCGTACACCGCGCTGGCCACCGACGAGCCGAAGGCGCCGCCGATGAAGATGCTGGTCATGTACAGCGCGTTCAAGCGGCCGCGACTTTTCGCGTCCAGCGAGTACACCGCGCGTTGGCCGAGAACCATGTTCATTTGTACGCAGAAGTCGAGCACCACGCCGGTCACGGCCAGACCGATGACGCTGTAGGCCGGGTGGATGAAGGCGGGCAGGAAGCTCAGGCTGGCAAAGAGCATGGCCAGCAGCGAAGCGATGCGTGTGTGACCGGCATCGGCGAGGCGGCCACTGATTGGCGCAGCGATGGCTCCGATAGCACCGACCAGGGCGAAGATCGCGATTTCGCTTTGCGACAGGCCATAGTTGCGCGCCAGTTCCAGCGGCACGGCGGTCCAGAACAGGCTGAACGTGGCGAACATGCAGCCCTGATAAAACGCCCGCTGACGCAGCACCGGTTGCTGGCGCAGCAGTGTCCACAGCGAGCCGATCAACTGGCCGTAGGTGGCGCTGTGATCGGGCTGGCGCTTGGGCACGGTCAGCGCCAGCACCACGCTGATCGCCGCCATCAACGCCGCGGCGATCATGAACATGGCGCGCCAGCCGAGGTGATCGGCGACCACGCTCGACACCGGTCGCGCCAACAGAATACCCAGCAGCAAGCCGCCCATGATCCCGCCGACCACCCGGCCACGGGATTCTTCCGGTGCCAGATGCGCGGCCAGCGGAATCAGAATCTGCACCGACACCGAGCTGAAGCCGACCAGCAACGAGATCAGCAGAAATACGTTGGGCTGCTCGGTAAACGCTGCGCCGAGCAGACTGGCGATCGCCACCAGCGTAGTGATGATCATCAGCCGCCGGTTCTCCAGCAGGTCCCCCAACGGCACCAGAAAGAACAAGCCCAACGCATAGCCGATCTGAGTCAGCGAGACGATGAAACTGGCCATGGTGTCGGAGAGGCCGATGTCCGGCGCGATCAGGCCGATGATCGGTTGTGCGTAGTAGATGTTGGCAACGATGGCGCCGCAGCAGAACGCGAACAGCAGGACCATGCCTCGGGTCATTGTGTGAGGAGTGGTGGTCATAGGGAATCTCGGGTCGGGCACAGGAAAGGGCTGAGGCTAATGGACAATGTGGACTGGCAGAAGACGTTTTCGGATGATAACTGTTATTACGTTGTGTAACTTCTGGATGGTTACGGAGGAAGGCTGGATGTGTTTGTTCATTCAACAAAAGCCCCTCACCCTAG
>NZ_JAADJI010000007.1:0-390897 GCF_036283065.1 Pseudomonas moraviensis subsp. stanleyae | reverse complement strand
CTTTCAGGTGTTTACCCTGCAAGGCCGGGAAGCCATCAGCCAGCCTTTTGTCTTCGAGGTGGAGCTGGTCAGTGAGCAGCCGTCGTTGGACCTCGAAACCCTGCTGCACAAACCGGCCTTTCTGCAGCTGTCGCCTGACGGCAGCGGCATCCATGGCCAGATCTACCGCGCCGCGCAAGGCGATTCCGGCAAGCGCCTGACTCGTTATTCGGTGACCCTGCGCCCGCAACTGGCGTACCTCGCGCACCGCATCAACCAGCGCATCTTCCAGAACCTCAGCGTGCCGAAAATCATCGGCCTGGTGCTGGAAGAGCACGGCATCCAGAGCAACGCCTACGAATTCAAGACCGGTTCGATTTATCCCGAGCGCATCTACTGCGTGCAATACGACGAGTCGGATCTGCACTTCATTCAGCGCCTGTGCGAAGAGGAAGGCATTCACTTCCACTTCCAGCACAGCGCCAACGCGCACAAGCTGGTGTTCGGCGATGACCAAACGGTGTTCCCGAAGCTCAAGCCGGTGCCCTATCAGCAAGACTCCGGCATGGTCGCCAGCAACCCGGTGATCAAGCGTTTCGACCTGCGCCTGGAAACCCGCACCAGCCGCACCACCCGCCGCGATTACGATTTCGAAAAACCGCGCCTGACCCTGGAAAGCGAAAACCGTGGCGACGCCCTCCCCGACCTCGAAGACTACGATTACTCGGGCCGTTTCATCGACCGCGAGCGCGGCAAACATTTGGCCAAACGTGCCCTCGAACGCCACCGCAGCGACTTCCAATTGGCCGAAGGCAAGAGTGATCAGCCACTGCTGGTCAGCGGTCATTTCCTCGCCCTGACCGAACACCCGAAAGCCAAATGGAACGACCTCTGGCTGCTCACCGAAGTCCTGCACGAAGGCAAGCAGCCGCAAGTGCTCGAAGAGTCGGTGACCAGCGACACCACGGCGCTGAAAGACGATTTCCATCAGGGCTACCGCAACCGCTTCCAGGCCACGCCATGGGACGTGCCCAACCGCCCGCCGCTGCGCCACCCGAAACCGCGCATTCTCGGCAGCCAGAGCGCGGTGGTCACCGGCCCGAAAGGTGAAGAAATCCACTGCGACGAGTACGGCCGGGTCAAAGTCCAGTTTCACTGGGACCGCGAAGGCCAGGCCGACGACAAGACCAGCTGCTGGCTGCGCGTCTCCAGCGCCTGGGCCGGCGCCCAGTACGGCGGCATCGCCATCCCGCGCATCGGCATGGAAGTGCTGGTCACGTTCCTTGAAGGCGACCCCGATCAACCGCTGATCAGCGGCTGCCTGTACCACAAGGAAAACACCGTCCCCTACCCACTGCCGGCAAACAAGACCCGCAGCACCTTCAAAACCCTGAGTTCGATGGGCGGTGGCGGCTACAACGAACTGCGCATCGAAGACAAAAAAGGCCAGGAACAAATCTACCTGCACGCCCAGCGCGACTGGGACGAAAACATCGAGCACGACCAGAAGATCCGCGTCGGCAACGAACGCCACGACACCGTCGAACAGAACAGCTACAGCGAATTCAAGGCCGAAGAACACCACACCGTCTACGCCGACCGCAAAGTAGAAACCCGCGCCAACGACCACCTCACCGTCGGTGTGAATCAGCACATCAAGATCGGCACCGGCCAGTTCATCGACGCCGGCCAGGAAATCCACCTGAGCAGCGGCATGAAAGTGGTGATGGAAGCTGGTGCCGAACTCACGCTGGTGGGTGGCGGCAGCTTCATCAAGATCGACGCCGGCGGCGTGACCCTGAGCGGGCCGGTGATCAACATGAACTCCGGAGGCAGCCCGGGAAGCGGGACTGGTGCGGCGCCGTTGATGCCGGGGCCTTTAAAACAGGCTGATGCTGATAAGGCGGGGCAGGTAACAGTGCCACCTATGGCGAACCCGTTTGTACGAAAAAGCATTCAAGGCCTGCCCCTTGTTCCGATTTGTGGAAAGCAAGCCAATGGCGCTTGCTCGCGTGAGGTTTGTCCATGTCTGAATGGCTAAGTCACTTCCTGGAAAAATCCGTGGCCGCGACGCCATTGGGCACCACCGGAAACCGCACCCTGTATGCCATCATCGACAGCGTTCGCCAGCCTCGGGCTCTGGAAAAGCTTTACCAACAGTCCGGGTTGAATGGTGTTGAGAAGTTGTTTCAGGACACGCCGTTTGCCGAAATGAATGATGTCAGTCCGATCTGGCTACAACTGATAGCGGGAAGTCCTGCCGCCGCCCAAGCCCTTGAGCTATGCCGCGACAACCGAGCCGGTATTCTGCTCACTTCGTGTGAAAAACCGGAGACCGTGCTCTTGCATGCTCGTCGCCTCCTGCGCATGAACGACCCGGCTCATGGTGACTCACTGGCTCGCTACTACGACCCGGCGTTCTGGAGCGCGCTGGCGCTGACGGTACCCGCCCGACCTCTGTTCGGCCCTTGGGACAGCGTTTACACCCCGCCCGCCCACAGCGACGATCAACACTGGCGTGTTTGGGAACAAATAGAAAAAGTTGATGCCTCCAATGGCGAACAAAAATATCCGCTGCATCTAACGAGCGACACACTGATAGCGTTCGATGAGATCCGCTGGTGGTACTGGATTCGGCTGCGGAACGCCGAGTCCGCTGCTGGCTTAACGGATTCGCAGCTGTCTGGCGTGGCCGATAATTTGCAACTGCTGGTGGATCACGGCATTGAAGAAGGACGTCATCTTGAGCGCCTGCTGCCGAATCTAAACCAAGGCCCGTTGCAGGCGCGCACTGACGTCATGAACTTGCTGAGCAGCGACATGCCAGCATTCGAGAAAGTACAACGACTGGAAGTCTGAGATGACAGGTACGTCCGAAGAAACATCCCTATCCGAACAGCCCCCTGTTGTCATTCCGGCCGATCCGCCAAAAAAGACTGCCGACGCGGAAACGTTCTGCAAAGACAAGAAGCCGGGCTGCAGCAGCAGCTATGACGACATCATCTACGTCACCGGTCAGCGCCGTTTCTGGCTGTTGCCCAAGCGCACGTCCGAGAAACTCAAGGAAAGCGTCAGCCTACTCAAGCAGAAAACCGTAGACACGGATAAAGCAGCCCGCATGAGCAACATCGCCGATGCAGGGTTGATGGACTACTTCCTCACTCCGGGTCCGGAAGCTTTCCTAGAAGGTGAGCAACACTCCAGTTATGTGGAGTCGAAAGCGGCAATCCCCGAGGACACTGCAAAAAAAGCACAGTGCCGCAAGGATTGGGAAGCGGCAAAGGCTAAAGGTGATAGCGACGCGGTAATGCATGCCGAACGTGAGATGTTCCATGCCGGAAAACGCATCGAGAAAAATCAGCAAAACATGCAGACGCTGGAAAAAGTCTCCGATGCGAAAGCAAAGACACTGGGGTACAAACGGGAAAACGGCGTTCTTTATACCCCGCGTGCCTTGAAGGCGCGTGACGCAATTGACAAATACATTGAAGAACGCGACAAGGCGAAAGCCCACGGCTACAAAATGTTTGACCCTGGCACCGGCAAGGTCGCTTCGGCCTGGGAGCACCTGAAAGAGTACAAGGCGCTTCACAAAAAGCTGATCGAAACCGGCGAGATCGACAAAAAAAAGCTAAGGGGTGTTCAGCTCAACATCCTGGCGTTGAAAGATCTGATGTCAACGTACATAAATGCTATCGTAGAGGTTGCCGAATGCGGGATCGCAGTTCCCGAGTTTGCGCTCAGCCCTGACGACCAATACACCGGCAGCGAGGATTTTCAGGCGTTTATCGAGCTGACCAACAAACGCGATGAACTCGAGAAAAAAATCGAGGAGCGTTACTCTCAATGGGTGTCGGCCACTGGCGGCAAGTCCGCACCGCCCGGCGTTCTGTTCGTCAGTTTGCAAAAGCAGTGGTACGACCTGAATACCGAGGCAGAGCGAATCCAGATCACTGCAGAGGCGCGTGTACGTGGGCTCAAGCCACCCCGCCTGTTCCTGTGGGAAGCGGAAAGCTATAAACCAAAGCCGATCGAACGTCTGGCCAAAACCAACATACCTCTGCGTGAACTTAGCAGCGCCTCATCAACGACGATCCTTAACCACATCAGCCTGAAACATCTGGCACAAATCAGTGGTAACGCATTCCAAGGCCAACTCAAGGAGCTTGCGACCAGCCTGCCAAAATCGATTGCCAAAGAGGCCGATGACGATCGGGTATTCAGCGATTGGCTGGAACAGGAAGGCGCGCTCCAATTCGATGAAAAGGGACCATGGTTCGATGAAAATGGACTGTTTGTGCCTGATAAGTTCTTCGCGGCGCTGGAAGCCAAAGGCTACAAGGTCGAAAGCCTAAAAGCCGAAGCCAAACGCCAAGCCTGGGGCGAAAATCTGAAAGCCATGGTTTTCGAAGATAAACAGCTGCGCAATCTCATGCTGTTCGACAACAGCCCCCAAGCCCAACTCGTTCGATGCTTACTTCCGGAAAGCGCCAACTTGCTGTCCGAAGTCAAAATGGAAGGCCCCACTCTTAAAAGTGGATCCCCTCAGATTGCCAACGTAGAAGTTGCACTGGATGTAACAGCGTGGCGCGGGGAAGTTAGCTTACTCAAAGTCGAATTCCCGAAACGGGCAAAAGCTGATCCTTGGATCGCAAAATACAAGGCTCATGACGGCAGCGTGCGCAGCGTCAACTTCGGCAAACTGTCTCTGGATCTGGAAGCCAAGGCTTGGGGATTCGCTGGCGCAAGCCTCATGCTTTCGCGCGATTTGACCCTGGATCAAAAAACCGGCTACACCAGCCTAGTCGGCGTCGACATGGCCGAAAAATCCGGGGAGCTGGCCAAGTTTGAAGTATTTGCCGGTGCCCAGGCCGGGTGCAAAGTCACCGGCAAACTGTTCTGGAGCCCTCCCCCAAGCGTCCTCCCTCCTGCTCCCGTGCCCAATCGCATTTCAGCCAACCAGTGGCGCCCTTTGGCCAAACTGGAAGTTGAAGTGGCCGTAGCCATCGGCGCCGGCTACACCGGCGACATGCACCTGCGGATGCAAAACGGCCTACTGCTGTTATCGATCAAGGGCGCGCTGGTCTGGGGCGCAGGCGTCAAAGGGTATTTGACCTTTGAAGTCGGCTACGACAGCATCGTGGCCTTGACGGAACTGGTGCGACAGGAAATGGCCGCGAACCAATACAAGGATCTTGAGTGGGTCGATGGGGAAGCCATGGACTATCTGCAAAAGCTAAGCTTCCTCGGCGCCACTGGTATCGATGTGGCGTTTGCCTATGTGCGTGGATATGCCATTGTTAAAGGGATATTTGATGCGCTGACTGAGGGTGGGCGTGGGGGATCGATTGCTTACTCAATCGTCACCGACAAAAAGCAGAAAGAGATGCAGGAATGGGTATGTAACTTGCAGCCACAGGCACTTGGACCGTTGCTATTGACCCTTAGCTCATCTCCTGAACCTTTTTCAATAGAAGAAGACCAAGACAATAAAAGCGTAAAGGAAGACGAGGCATATCAACTACAGCAGAGAGCGATCGAACGGTGTTTAGGGTGGATATCATCCAACCCCAACGCTACTTTGCAGTTCGAAGAGGCAATTATACGTATGAATCGGGATGGATTGCGATCACCGCAAGCCGGGCTTACATATTGTAAAAACAAATTCAAGCTCGATTCATTTATGGCTGAACGAGTTAAGGCTCTGGATAAGGTCAGTAACGACTCAAGAAGGATTTATCGCGAGCATGTAGCGAGATTAGGCGCCCGACTAAATGGACACTGTGAGTACAACGCCATCTATAAGGGCCCGGCTTTCGCTCCAATCCAAGATACAAAAGCAAGCTATAAAGGACCTAACATTGATTAAAATCATATTATGCTTATTTCTATCCGTCCTTTTTCCCTACTCAGCTTCTGCGCAACTAACACAAGAACAGCAGTCGAAAAAAGAGAGAGGACTAATTTTGTATCAGCAAAGCGACTGGTACGACTCTCAACCTTTACTAGAAAGTGCTGCTATTGCTGGTGACGAGACAGCCCAATATTACTTGGCAGAGGCGATTCGGCTGAGCAACCGATACACGACTGATGAAGCAAGAAAATGGTATGAAGCAGCTGCGCAACAGGGCAACCTTTACGCAATGCTAAGACTAAGCAGCAAGAGTGATATCTGTAATGAAATGAAAAGCTGCGGTGGTAAGAGTGCAGACGAATGGCGAGAACAAGCAATACAAATAGCTCAGGAACGAGCTAAGAACAACGATACTGAAGCAATGACCGTTTTATTCATAACCAAACAAGGATTCAGTTGGTTAGAAATGGCAGCGGAGGCAGGTGATCCTCTAGCACAGAATACACTCGCAGGAATCTACGAAGATGGGGAAGGATGGTTCATCGTTCCAGGTAGCCGCGAAAAAACCATTCAAAAATGGTACAAAGCGTCAGCTGAAGGTGGATATCCCAAAGCAATGTATTTTTATGCCAACTATTTATTTGAACATGGAGGTAACAAAGAAGAAGTTGCTTATTGGTTAAAAAAATCGGCCGAAGGCGGGTACGTCAGCGCGGTTGGTAATTACGCCCTCAGCGTAGCCCATATACCAAACGATCTAGACTACCCAAAAAACTTGATTGAGGCTTATGGACTAGCCTATCTGTTGTCTAAATTCGAGGGTGGCGGGACAGCAGCTGAAGACGGCGAAAGAATGCTCCCAAAAATCACTGAAAAAATGACCAAGGAAGCCATCAAGCAAGGTCTTCTATTTGCGGAAGAATGGAAAAAAACACGCCCACCACTTTCTTATTTTGTTCCCGCTTATGGTTACTGAGCTCTCGCATGGCATTGGTCTCAACTATCGCTCAACGTATTCAAAACATGTTTAAAAGCTATAAGAACTGAAGATCGCCAAACTTAAAACTCGCAGAAAGTCGAGTTCCCTAAACGAGCAAAGGCCGATCCCTGGGTTGCGATATACATGGCCCAACACGGTAGCGTACGTAGCGTCAACTTCGGCAAACTGTCATTGGAACTTGAAGCCAAGGCTTGAGGCCATACTGGGTTAAAAAATCAGCGAAATACAGCCACATAGGTGCAGTTGGCACCTACGCATATAAAATCTCAGATCCATCCAATGAAATTGGTTATCCAGAAAATCTGATTGAAGCATAGGCTTGACGCTTTTACTTTCAAAACTAGATGCAGGAACAGCACCAGAAGACGCAAAGCGACTGCTCCCGGAGCCGGCTAAAAAAATGAATTCTACAGAAAATCAAAAAAGGGGATGAGTTCTCGGAAGACTGGAAAAAAAATCACCCTCCTTATCTTATTTTGACCCAATATACGGATATTAGACGATCCAATACTCTTAACAAACCAAATTCGCTCAATTACATTCAGGACAGAACACGGTTTATCATGCCTTACACGAGCAAAAGGGACCGAGCAAAAGAGGACAGATTTATTCTCTACAAACCGAATACAAATCCGCCCCCCTTTTTCTTACTCTCGCAATTAAACGCAAAAAACCATGAAATTTAAAACAATAATAAATCTCGGCGGAAAAGTAATTTACGACGAACTATCCAACCTAATCGATTACGACATCGCACTGATCTCAGACAACCTGAAAGAGGATCTTTTACAGGCAGCATTCCCAAACAAACAATAGACATCGGATGGTATCCAGAATTTAGCAAAAATGGCTCTTTTAGAATTTCATTAATTGCAAATCAAGATTGGGAATCTCCAATATACACCGACACCGCCAAAACCTGGAGCGGCCTTGAAAAAATTTTAGATCACACGCTGCATAAAGTTAAAAAAATCTGATGCAGACTTTACAAACCAGGAGTATACGCGGAAAGCAGTGGACCTGAAATTGGCTAATCCATAGGGTGTAGCGGCGCTGCTTTCTCAGCAACCGATGACAAAATTTGTTCGAGCAACCCACTACGCTAAAACAGTGTGCGTTCGCAGTCGATGCCGATGCCGATGCCGACGCAATTAATTTGGGGAAAGGCCTCAGACCTTTAGTGCAAGACGAGTTTCCTTTCGGGTAAATCTCGACAACCAAACTATAAAAGCGAAAGCAAAACCATGATATTTAAGTGCTCGGGCAACGCAGTCAATCCAAATACCGTATCTTATAGAAGCTTGGGATTCGGAGAGGCGGTTACGATCAAGACTCAGCCCTACATACTGCAAATCAAGCCCGGCGACTTCCCAAGAGAGTTTGAAATTATTGCAAACACGTTTATTTCGGAATGCAGGATTGACGATACCGAGCAAGGCTATGCGGACATCCCCGAGCTTGCGATAGTTGATTACCCGACTTTCAATGAACTTCTGAACATCCATCCAAACCTAGCAGCAAGTTTGATCGAAGATTATCTTTACTTCGAACTCTTCTATCATCTTTTTCAAAACCCAACCAACCTACAGCTGGTTATCAACAACATCAACAACGTATATACAGAAAAAGGTTCAATAATAATCACGGGAGACACATACCCATTCAAATACTTCTAGCAGAAGGAAACTTGCTCGACGGCAGGCCCGCCGACTCAGACCTCAACGGTCGACTGTTGAATAACACCGATCTGGCGACGAAGTCAGTGCGCTAATCACCGATTGCCAGTGATCTATTTGCCAGCTCTATTACGCGGATAGTACCAAAAGTATGTACAGAGCCAGTCGCAAGAGCAATGTCCGCCATCGGGACAAGGATCGATTCAACGCCGTTACGAGAACGACTGTAACGCATGAAGTCTAGCTAACGTAAAAGGGCAACCGCCTGCTGATGCCCGGCGATCGCCACTACGATTACACGCTATCCGCCCCCGCCAACCGCACCTGCCTCTCCAACTCCACCTTCAACCCCGGCTCCAATTTCAACTGCCGAGCCAGTTCATCCAGATAACTCTTCTCCATAAAACTCTCCTCATCCACCAACATCACACTGGCGATGTACATCTCCGCCGCCATTTCCGGAGTACTCGCCGCGCGGGCGACGTCGGTGGGGTCGAGGGGTTTGTTGAGTTCGGCGTGGAGCCAGTGTTGCAGCTCCTGGTCGTTGTCGAGTTTGGTGAATTCGCCTTCGATCAGTTCGCGCTCGCGCTCGTCGATGTGGCCGTCAGCTTTGGCGGCGGCGACCAGGGCTTTGAGGATTGCTTGGCTGTGCTGCTCGACTTGAGCGGGTGGCAGGCGGTCGAGGGTTTGCGGTTCGCGTTGTGGTGCGCTGCCTTTTTGGGCGTTGTAGTTGCCGTAGGCCTTGTAGGCCAGGACGCCCAGCGCGGCGAGGCCGCCGTAGAGGGCGACTTTGCCGCCGACCTTGCGGACCTTTTTATTGCCGAGCAGCAGGCCCATCGCGCCTGCGGCCAATGCGCCGCCACCCGCGCCTGAGAGCAGGCCGCCGAGGCTGCTGGAGCCTGACGAGCCACCGAGCAAGCCGCCAAGTCCGCTGGCAGCCGATTTGTTGGAAGCGCCGCCGGCCTTGTTCTGCAGCATTTCCTGCCCGGACTTGAGCAGTTGATCGAGCAATCCACGGGTGTTCATGTTCCGTCTCCAAACAAGGGTTATCCGGATCTAAGGCCCTCAGCCTAGTTCGAAAGTGCCCCAACCCGCCCCGCGAGTGTGCTTCGAGATGTTGCTCAACCAGCAGCCGTGTGGGATGTACACTCCAGACAATCAATCAAACCCAACGATGGTTAACCCCTGCTGCTGACCCTGCGTCAAACCGTCATTTTATTGATGTTCCGCAACAGAGGCATTTCGAGTACGTTGCAAGGCCCTTCGCCCCGGCTACTACACAGTGCCGGGATCACAAAAAACCATCATCAAAATAAAAGCTCTGCCTGATCGTGTTTCAACAAGGAAATACGATCGAACAGCCTGATTTTTTCGTTGGCTTTTTGCCTGGCGTGGTCGGACATGACTGCAATCAACTCCTCGAGCTGGCTGACATCCCCGACCACTTTGAATTGCTTTTCCTTGTTGACGAATACAAGCGACTTCTTTTTTCGCGATAACAGTTCAATGACATTGCTGAGCGTACCGGTACTCTTGGCATCCCAGATCATCAAGCCATAATCAGCCGCTTCGGCCATGACCACGTCTTTTTCGGTGAAAAAGGCTCTTGATCCCTTGGTATGTTTTGAGGCCACGGGCCTGGCGGGCCATTGCCCAAGGTTATTCCTGGGCACCGAGCCGCTGCAGAACACCGTTGTTCTGGAAGCTTCGAGACTCAGCAGGTACTCCTGAATGGAGCTATCAGCGCCACCCGCATCACCCACCACCACCTCAAAATCAGACGCAACGATATTATTGATGCGCTCTTTAACCTTTGGATCAAGGTTCTTGATGTTGATAGAGCCAGCAATAAATACAGTGGTCATTGAGTTCATTTCCAGGTTAGTGCCGCTACGTAGATCTTTCCGACCTTTGGATATTTACGTAAAACGGCGCAGGCAGCGTCCATCGACGCCCCACTATCAAACAGATCATCTACTACCAAAACATTCCAGCGCCCATCAGTAGTGATTTCATCATTGATGCTAAAACTGTTGCCAATTGCAGCAACTTTCTCTGCTTTGGAACGCAGATCCTTGAGCGACTTTCCCGTCGCCGCCTTTCTGAGCAAATCCGAAAAAACCGGCCGCCCGATGATTCGTCCCAACGCAAGGGCAACCTCAGTCACCGGTTGTCGCTGACGGATATTCGAAGCCGGCATAGGCACTACAAACCCGACCTGGTCCAGTCTGGGGAACACATTCGTCGCTACGGCTTGAGCAAGTGGGCCGACCTGGTTCCAATCCTTCTGGTACTTGAGCTGGTAGGTTGCCTCACCTATCTCGGTACGCTGATTATCGAAACATGGGTGTCCGCGATCATCGTTGCCCAGAAAGGTACTACTTACCATGTGTTTGTCCAGCACCCAGCCCTGATCCCAAGGGCCGTTGATCTGCTTGAGGGATACTTTCATCGAATTCTCCGTTATTCATGACAATCTCTTAAGCCCTGAAACCAAGGGCCGAGCATCTGCAGCGACGCGCAAGATCAAACAAATAACGGAAAAAACACCTGCTAGGGGTGGTCACGCTGATGCCTGCACAAAAACAGGCATTTCCTACAGATACGACCTTCCTGAAAAACTCCCATTTCCTACGGCATCATCCCGTTGCTGCCAAAAAACTGTGGCGAGGGAGCAAACTCCCTCGCCACAGGTCAGGTTGATTTATCCGTCCACCGTGGAAGCCAAATGGCTTTCACGGTGCCTGCTTCAGCGCTAAAACCGCGAAACACTCCTCATCGCATCCACCAGATAACGCATGGCGATCCGGTCGCTCTCCGATAGCTCTCGATAACGTTCCACCAGCTTCAATTCTTCGGAATTGAGGCGGCGTCTTCTGCGCCCGCCGCCCAAGCAAGGGAAGATGCCCAACATTTCGGTGATGCCCTGTATTTTTGCCATGGACGATGTCCTTCTCTATTGAGTCAAGAAACTGCTGAACCTCACATCGCCCTGCCTCTACGAGCAGCGTCGTGTGCCCTGCCGGCACGAAGGCTTGTATCCGGTCTTGCCCATAGAATAGGAATTAAATCGGCGTTGAAAAGTGGTTTTTAGAGTAATTAATCGAAAAAAGCAGATATGCCCTCTAAATCAGAGAGCCCTGTCAGAAAAATTACAGACATGTCTTGTTTCATTGCCAGATGACGCGATGCAAACAAGGCTTTTTGCCCGACAATCGAACCGATTAAGCTAGCGGGCATCTGTTTATAGTCCGTTGCGTTTGGCCGAAGGCATGACCGAACCGTAATTTCCGATCCGACACGTGCCAGGAAAGGCGCGGGATTGCACACGACAGGTTGTATTTATGCACCGCAGGAATTTGCTCAAAGCGTCCATGGCCATTGCGGCCTATACCGGTCTTTCCGCGTCGGGCCTGTTGGCCGCTCGCGCTTGGGCGGCCAATAGTGGCGCCGCCGATGGCGAGGCTCAGGCCTTCGATTTCGAGTCGTTGAAGCGTCAGGCCAAGCAGCTCGCCGGCAATGCCTATCAGGATACGAAACAGGTATTGCCGCCGACTCTGGCGACCATGACTCCACAGAATTTCAACGCGATCCGCTACGACGGCGAGCATTCCCTGTGGAAGGAGAACAAAGGCCAGCTGGACGTGCAGTTCTTCCACGTCGGCATGGGTTTCCGTCAACCGGTGCGCATGTACAGCGTTGATCCGAAGACGCGCATGGCTCGCGAAGTGCATTTCCGTCCAGCGCTGTTCAATTACGAGAACACTTCGGTCGACACCCAGCAGCTCAAGGGCGACTTGGGTTTCGCCGGTTTCAAACTGTTCAAGGCGCCGGAGCTGGATCGCCATGATGTGGTGTCGTTTCTCGGCGCCAGCTATTTCCGCGCGGTCGACGCCACTGGCCAATATGGCCTCTCCGCACGCGGCCTAGCCATCGACACGTACGCGAAGAAGCGCGAAGAGTTTCCCGACTTCACCAAGTTCTGGTTCGAGACGCCGGACAAGAACGCCACGCGCTTTGTGGTCTACGCCCTGCTCGACTCGCCGAGCGCCACCGGCGCCTATCGCTTCGACATCGATTGCCAGGCCGAGCGCGTGGTCATGGAAATCGACGCGCACATCAACGCTCGAACCACCATCGAACAACTCGGCGTGGCGCCGATGACCAGCATGTTCAGCTGCGGCACCCACGAACGGCGCATGTGCGACACCATTCACCCGCAAATCCACGACTCCGATCGCCTGGCCATGTGGCGCGGCAATGGCGAGTGGATCTGCCGTCCGTTGAACAACCCGGCGACGCTGCAATTCAACGCATTTGCCGACAAGGACCCAAAGGGCTTTGGCCTGGTGCAGACCGACCACGAATTCGCCAACTATCAGGACACTGTCGACTGGTACAGCAAACGCCCGAGCCTGTGGGTAGAACCTACAACCGCATGGGGCGAAGGCTCTATCGATCTGCTGGAAATTCCTACAACCGGCGAGACGCTGGATAACATCGTCGCGTTCTGGACGCCGAAGAAACCGGTGGCTGCCGGTGATTCGCTGAATTACGGTTACAAGCTGTACTGGAGCGCGCTGCCACCGGTCGGCACACCACTGGCACGGGTGCATGCGACGCGTTCGGGCATGGGCGGCTTCACTGAGGGCTGGGCGCCGGGTGAGCACTACCCGCCAGTCTGGGCCCGGCGCTTTGCCGTGGACTTCACCGGTGGCGGCCTCGAGCGCCTGCCACAGGGCACTGGGATCGAGCCGGTGATCACTTGCTCCAACGGCAAGGTGCAGGACTTCAGCGTGCTGGTGCTGGATGACATCAAGGGTTATCGAATTCTGTTCGACTGGTACCCGACCAATGACAGCGTCGAGCCAGTGGAACTGCGCCTGTTCATCCGCACCAATGACCGCACGTTGAGCGAGACCTGGCTGTACCAGTATTTCCCGCCGGCGCCGGACAAGCGTAAATATCCTTGAGGTTCTAAGGCGGCTGTTCTGGCTTCATTCGCGAGCAGGCTCGCTCCCACAGGGGTCCGCATTCCTACTGTGGGAGCGAGCCTGCTCGCGAAGGCCCGCCTGGGAAACGCAAACTTGGGCCGAATAGAAAAGCCCCGACCATCACCGGCTCGGGGCTTTTGCTTTCCAGCCTTCAATCAATCACGCAAATCCGATTCATGAATCGGCTGATCCCGATGGGTCGCGCGCTGATACTGCGCCGGCCACACCGCTTTGCGCCCGCCCAGATCATCATCGGCGTGCAGCGGCCAGTACGGATCACGCAGCAGCTCGCGGGCGAGGAAAATGATATCGGCCTGACAGGTGCGCAGAATGTGCTCGGCCTGCGCAGGCTCGGTAATCATTCCGACAGTGCCGGTGGCGATGCCTGACTCTTTGCGTACACGCTCGGCGAAACGCGTCTGATAACCCGGGCCGACCGGAATCTCCGCGTTGGCCGCAGTCCCGCCAGACGAAACATCGATCAGATCCGCGCCGAGGGTGTGCAGACGCCGCGCCAGCTCCACGGTCTCGTCTGGATTCCAGCCATCTTCGACCCAGTCAGTCGCCGAGACGCGGACAAACACCGGCAATTCTTCTGGCCACACCGCCCTCACCGCTTCAGTGACTTCCAGCACCAGACGGATACGATTCTCGAACGAACCACCGTACTGATCGCGGCGTTGATTGCTCAGCGGCGAGAGAAACTGATGCAGCAGATAGCCATGCGCGGCATGCACCTCGACCACGCTGAAACCGGCCGTCAGCGCGCGTTTGGCCGCGTCGACGAAGGCTTGAATCACTTCGGCGATCTGCCCTTCATCCAACTGTTTCGGTTGCGTGTGCTGAGGATCGAACGCAATCGGCGATGGCCCGACCGGGGTCCAGCCGCCATCTTCGGGTTTGACGCTGCCATGCTTGCCGATCCATGGCCGGTGAGTGCTGGCCTTGCGCCCGGCGTGGGCCAGTTGAATGCCGGCGACCGCGCCTTGGGCCGTGATAAAACGGGTGATGCGTTGCAGCGGAGCAATCTGTTCGTCGTTCCACAGACCGAGATCTTCGGCGGTGATGCGCCCATCGGCAGTGACCGCCGTGGCTTCGGTAAACACCAGACCGGCACCGCCCACCGCGCGGCTGCCCAGGTGCACCAGATGCCAGTCGTTGGCCAGGCCGTCGACGCTGGAGTACTGGCACATCGGCGACACGGCGATGCGGTTGGGCAAAGTCAGTTGGCGAAGGGTAAAGGGTTCAAGCAGCAGACTCATGGGGCACCTCTCGAATCAGTGGGCAGGCTCCAGGGTTCTGTTTGAAAAGTCGACGAGTGACAGAAAAAGGGTGCAACACCCGCCCCCGCGGGCAAAAAATTCGACAAGACGTCACAAGGCCAATCAAGCAGTGCTTAGAGCCTAGTCGACAACCGAGGATGACGGAGGGTTCAGAGTAATTCGGTGTGTGAGGACGCTTCGCGAGCAGGCTCGCTCCCACAGGTACGGTGCAGTCTTGTGGGAGCGAGCCTGCTCGCGAATGGCTTAACGCGGTTCGATATGAGCAATCATCAACTGCACAGTCTCGTTGCCACGAAACTCGTTAACGTCAAGTTTATAGGCCAACTCGACCCACTGAATCGTCGGGTTCGGCCACACATCGCGATCAATGCCAAACGCGATGCCATCGAGCTTCACCGAGCCGCATTCGCTTTTCAGCACCACTTTCAAATGCCGCTCGCCGACCACGCGCTGCTCGACCAGCTGAAACACGCCATGAAACAGCGGCTCCGGAAAGTGCTGCCCCCACGGCCCGGCATGGCGCAAGGCGCGGGCCAGTTCGAGGTGGAACTCTTCGACAGCCAGCGTGCCGTCCGACAGCATGCGCCCGGTGAGGTCTTCCTCGCGAAGTTGCCTACGCACTTCGGCGTCGAATGCCTCGGCGAACAGCGGAAAATTCTCCTGCGGCAAGGTCAGACCGGCCGCCATCGCGTGGCCACCGTACTTGGCGATCAGGTTGGGATGCTGTGCCGCGACCACGCTCAGCGCATCACGTATATGGAAGCCCTGCACCGAACGCCCGGAGCCCTTGAGCATGCCATCACCGGCATCGGCGAAGGCAATGGTCGGGCGGAAATAGCGCTCTTTCATCCGCGAGGCGAGGATGCCGATCACGCCCTGGTGCCACTCCGGGTCGAACAGGCACAGACCAAACGGCATCGATTCGACCGGCAGATCCTTGAGCTGCGCCAGCGCTTCACGCTGCATGCCCTGCTCGATGGATTTACGATCCTGGTTCATGCCGTCCAGTTGCGCGGCCATCTCCTGGGCCAGATTGGCGTCGCCGGTGAGCAGGCATTCGATGCCCAGGCTCATGTCGTCCAGACGCCCCGCCGCATTGAGGCGCGGGCCGACGATAAAGCCAAGATCGGTGGAAGTGATCCGCGCCGCGTCGCGCTTGGCGACTTCAAGGATCGCTTTGATCCCCGGCCGCGCCCGCCCGGCACGAATCCGTTCCAGACCTTGATGCACCAGAATGCGGTTGTTGGCATCCAGCGGTACCACGTCAGCGACGCTGCCCAGCGCCACCAGATCGAGCAGTTCGCCAATGTTCGGTTGCGGCTTGCTCTGGTACCAGCCGAGGCTGCGCAAACGCGCGCGCAAGGCCATCAACACATAGAAAATCACCCCGACGCCGGCCAGCGCCTTGCTCGGAAACTCGCAGCCCGGCTGGTTCGGATTGACCAGCGCATCGGCCTGCGGCAGTTCATCGCCGGGCAAGTGGTGGTCGGTGATCAGCACTTTCAGCCCGGCGCGCTTGGCCGCCGCGACGCCTTCGACGCTGGAGATGCCGTTGTCGACGGTGATCAATAATTGCGGTTCACGGGTCAGCGCGACTTCGACGATTTCCGGCGTCAGGCCATAGCCGTATTCGAAACGGTTCGGCACCAGATAATCGACATGCGCCGCGCCCAGCAGGCGCAGGCCGAGCACACCGACAGTGCTGGCGGTGGCGCCGTCAGCATCGAAGTCGCCGACGATCAGAATGCGTTGGCGTTGTTCCAGCGCCGTCACCAGCAGGTCTACTGCCGCATCGATGCCTTTGAGCTGCTGAAACGGGATCAAGCGCGCCAGACTCTTGTCCAGCTCCGCTTCCGATTGCACGCCCCGCGCCGCATACAGACGGGTCAGCAGTGGCGGCAGATCACCGAGAAAAGGCAGCGTGGCAGGCAGTTGACGAGGTTCGATACGCATGGGGCGACGGAGGCTTCTCTTTGATTCGTGGGAAATATCAGCGGTGTTGCGACCTCAGCCGCGCTCACCTTGCAACCACTGCAACTGGACTTCGTGCTGACCGCGGTCGTCGGTGACGAAGATCGTGCCTTCGCTGATCATCACGTCCCACTTGATAACGCGCGGCATGTCCTTGGCCAGGGTCTCCAGCACTTCCTGCGGGACGGCAGCGATGTTGACGTTTTTCAGATTCTTGATCGCCGGGATCACCTTGGTCTCCCACACGCGCAGGCTGCCGTACGCCAGCAGGCTGGTGCGTTCGGTGCGGCGCGAGCACCAGGTCAGGCGATCGGCATCCGGCTGGCCGACTTCGATCCAGTGCAGGACACGGTCGTCCAGGCTCTTTTCCCACAAGGCCGGTTCGTCCACGTCTGACAGACCACGGCCGAACGACAGCTGCTCGTTGTACCAGAGCGCGTAGGCCAGCAGCCGCACGGTCATGCGCTCTTCGGTCTCCGAAGGATGACGGGCGATGGTCTGCTTGACGCTCTCGTAGACGCTGCGGTCGAGGTCGGTGAGGTTCAGTTCGAATTTGTAGGTAGTGGACGGCTGGGCCATGAACGGGCTTCTTGATACGAGGAAAGTCGGCAAGTCTAACCGATGCCACAGGCAATCATCGAATTGATGGCAATCAAGCTGCGGCGTCTGACAGCCGGCTATGTTAAAACCCTCTATCCGCTCAGCCTTGTCCTACAGGATTTCGCATGCCGTTCACCAGCAAACCGCTCTCGGGTCTGAAAGTCATTGAATTGGGTACGTTGATTGCCGGGCCGTTTGCCTCGCGTATTTGTGGCGAGTTCGGCGCTGAAGTGATCAAGATCGAATCGCCGGACGGCGGTGACCCCCTGCGCAAGTGGCGCAAGTTGTACGAAGGCACCTCGTTGTGGTGGTTCGTGCAGGCGCGCAACAAGAAGTCGCTGACCCTCAATCTGAAACACCCCGACGGTTTGGCGATCCTCAAACAGCTGCTGGGCGAAGCCGACATCCTCATCGAAAACTTCCGCCCCGGCGTACTGGAAAAACTCGGTTTGAGCTGGGAAACCCTACATGCACTGAACCCGAAACTGGTGATGGTGCGCCTGTCCGGTTTTGGCCAGACCGGGCCGATGAAAGACCAGCCCGGGTTCGGCGCGGTCGGCGAATCCATGGGCGGTTTGCGTTATATCACCGGTTTCGAAGACCGGCCGCCAGTGCGTACCGGGATTTCCATCGGCGACTCGATTGCCGCGCTGTGGGGCGTGATTGGTGCGCTGATGGCGCTGCGTCATCGCGAGGTCAATGGCGGTCTGGGCCAAGTCGTCGACGTCGCGCTGTACGAAGCTATCTTCGCGATGATGGAAAGCATGGTTCCGGAATTCGACGTCTTCGGTTTCATCCGCGAGCGCAGCGGCAACATCATGCCGGGCATCACGCCCTCTTCGATCCACACCAGCGCCGACGGCAAGCATGTGCAGATTGGCGCCAATGGTGATGCGATCTTCAAACGCTTCATGCAGGTGATTGGCCGCGAAGATCTGGCCAATGACCCGGCACTGGCAAGCAATGACGGCCGCGACACTCGCCGCGACGAGTTGTATGGCGTGATTGATCGCTGGGTCAATTCGTTGCCTCTGCAGACTGTCCTCGATCTGCTCAACCAGGCCGACGTACCGGTCAGCCGGATCTTCAGTGCCGAGGATATGTTCAACGATCCGCAATACCTGGCACGGGAGATGTTCCTGCATGCCAAGCTGCCGGACGGCAAGGATTTCAAGATGCCCGGCATCGTGCCGAAACTGTCGCAAACGCCGGGCTCGTCCGAATGGGTCGGACCGCGGCTTGGCGAACACAATGCGCAGGTGCTGGGTGAGCTGGGTTACGACGCTGAGCAAATCGCCCGGTTGCGTGAAGACGGAGCCATATAAGCAGCGCTGGGCGCTGTGGTTTTCGAGCAACAAGCCACGCTTTGAGCAAACACCAGGCAAAAAGAAACCCCGAGAAGTGGGGAGACGACTCGGGGTTAAACGTGGTCTGCTTCGAGACCCGTAGCAGCAAGCGACAAGCACCGGAGCACAATGCTTGATCTCGCTGTTATGGGGTCTGACTGACAAGGATGCAGGAAGGTTCCCACAAAAAATTTTTCATCTTTACAGGGCCGGACGCTTGTCCAGAGCCGCATTGCGCAACGCCGCGATGACGCAGGGTTCAAGCCGCCCTTCGGCGATCATCACGTCACGGTGCAGGCCGTCCACCACGTCGGTCAGCAAGCGCTTGTCGCTCAACTGGGCCTGATTGAATTCGCGTTCCACCACAATGGCGCCGCTGCTGTTCTTCAGCGTCACCAGACATTCACCATGGCTGCCGCGAGGGGTCAGCGTCACCTGATACGGGCTCAGAGCCTCACCGAGCAATAGACTGATACTTTCCATCTCGATCTCCACTCAATAGTCCGAAAACACAGTGCCTGGGGCGTGTTCACATTAAATGACCACCGGCCCGAGAAGAAAGTTCTGCCTGTCGCGTCCCGATCTTGCGGGTCCGCGTCTGACAGAGCATGCACGGCGAAGATGACAGAAAAACAACCGCCGGCTTCAGGCCTCGATGAGTTCCGGTGGCGAGATCAGATAGTTGTCCAGCAGCCCCCTCATCAGCACCGCCGAGACCGGCGTTTGCAGCCGCCCCAGCAGGCGCAGGCGTTGTTGGCGGAGTACCGGTTCCAGATCATTCAACAAGCTCTGCGCGACCGAGCCCAGCAGGATCAACGCACGCGCCTCACGGTGCGCGGCCAGGTGATGAATCAAGGCCAGGCCATCTCCGCCTTTGAGCTGCGGATCGCAAATGGCGATATCGACCGCACCGCGATGCCCCAGTGAACACAAGGCTGACGCAAGCGAAGGCGCGGTCAGTACGTCGTAGATGCCGATGGCATTGAGCATTTGATGCAACGCCATCAGTTGGAACGGGTTGGGTTCAAGAATCAGGACTTTAAGCGAGCGCATGGGCGACCTCTGGAGCGATCATCGCGGACTCTCACCGCAGTTGTCGTTCACTCTAGGGCAGGCGTCTTAAGCCTCCCATCAGAAAAGTAGCCACGTCTTGCAGGACATTTCCCTTCTTTACTGCAGACAGCGGCACCCGCTCTCGGTCCTACGCTGAGTGATGTCGGTCCAGCCACCCAACAGGCCGCGCAATTTTCCGTCGCCGCTGTAAAACGGCACCGTCCACTGATAGACCTCCCGCGGCCCGCCATTGAAGAGCAACTGGCGCTTGCTGAAGCGCGACTTGCGGGTCTGCAACTGCGCGATGAACTCATCGTGCAGCAGCCGCGCGGTGGCTTCGGGAAACGCGTCAACCTCGATCAGCAAACGCCCCTGCATCTGATCCAGGCGCACCGACAGCGCCTCTTCGTAACTGCGGTTGCAGATGATCAGGCGCCCCTGCAGATCGCGCACGAACACCGGATCCGGCATGGAATCAATCAGGGCGTGCTGAAAAGCCAGCTGATCACCCAGCTCCTTTTCCGCTTCACAGCGCAACTTGATCACCGCCGCCAGGCGCCTGTTCCACACCAGCGACAGTATTCCGAAAACGCCGATCACCCCCATCGCCCAGCATGCCCACTCGACCAGCCGTTCCCAGATGGACGGCACGGGCGGCGGCGAAATGCCTTGCAGCCATTTGAGACGGATCGCCCGCAACTCCGTAGCAGGGAAAGCTTCCAGCGCCTTGTTGAGAATACTCAGCAGCTGCGGCATGCCTTTTCGTACAGCCAGGTGATCGGCTTCCCACTTGCCCTCCACCAGTGCGCCTACCTTGAGCATTCCCAACGGATAGAGCTGCGCGCCGATTTCGTTTTCGATGGTTGCGTAGGCTTCACCGCTTTCGACCAGCGCCCGCGCTTCGGCGTAGGTTTTCACTGAGCGTATTTCAATCGTGGGATAATCGCGCCGGATCACATCCTCCAGGGCATGGCGGGTGGGCAGCACCAGAACGCGCTTCGCCAGTTGCTCGAAAGACTCCACCCTCGGGGTACTGGCATGTCCGACAAAAACCCAGCCGGCTCCTCCGAAAGCATGACTGAAATCGAGAAAGGTCTTGCGTTCATCACTCATGGCCAACGTGGTACTGATGTCCGCGACCCCGCTTTGCAGGCGATCCAGCATATGGTCGGTAGAGAACGATTCCTGGTGCTCGAATTGCAGGCCGGTCATCGCGCTGACGCGCTTGAGTACATCGTTGTTCAGACCACTCCACTGGCCGTGTTCGTCCTGAAACAGGTACAGCGGATATTGCACCGATGCCACCGTCACTTTGGGGTTGTCACGGATCCATTGCCGCTCGTGCGCATCCAGTTCGACAGCCTGCACATTGACTGCCGCATTCGCCTGATCGAGTGCCATTTGCGCTGCCACGCCGTTGTGCATCCATCCCAGCACCGCCAACAAAAACAACCAGCCCAGTGCCGGTTTCAAACCTCTGTAAAACCGCATTGCCATTTCCTTCGTGATCGACTCACCCGTCCTTCGTGGGTGAAAACCCGAGCAGTGTGGCAGCAGAAACAAAAAAGCCCGTCAGGAGACGGGCTTCAAAATGTGACAGCTTTTACCGGCTTAGAGTGGCTTGCCGCGGTTGCCATGCTGGCTGACAAAGGCTTGCACGGCTTTCAGGTCGTTTGGCAGAACCGTGCAGCGCTCGTTTCGCTCAAACAAATCAGAAAGATGTGCAGGTAGTTCGAGCGCTTTTCCTACACCCGCTTTCTCCACTGCCTCAGGAAACTTGACCGGATGGGCAGTCCCGAGAATCACCATCGGGATGTCCAGACTGCGACGGCATTCGCGCGCGGCTTTCACACCGATCGCCGTGTGCGGATCAAGGACTTCGCCGCTCTGCTCGTAGACTTCGGCGATGGTTTCGCAAGTCTGCGCATCGTCCACCGCCAGCGAGTCGAACAGTTTGCGCGCTTCGGTCCAGCGCTCTTGTTCAACGCTGAAGCTGCCGTCCTTTTTGAACGAGTCCATCAGGCCGGCGATCGCCGCACCATTGCGCCCGTGCAGGTCGAACAGCAAGCGCTCGAAGTTCGACGAAACCATGATGTCCATCGACGGCGACAAGGTCGCGTGCAGGGTTTCCTTGACGTACTGGTTGCCGCTCATGAAGCGGTGCAGGATGTCGTTGCGGTTGGTGGCCACGATCAACTGGTTGATCGGCAGGCCCATGTTGCGCGCCAGGTAACCGGCGAAGATATCGCCAAAGTTGCCGGTCGGGACCGAGAACGACACCGAACGCGCCGGACCGCCCAACTGCAGGGCCGCATGGAAGTAGTAAACGATCTGGGCCATGATCCGCGCCCAGTTGATCGAGTTCACCGCCACCAGACGCGTGCCCTTGAGGAAACTCTGGTCGGCGAAGCTGTTCTTGACCATTTCCTGGCAGTCATCGAAGTTGCCTTCGATGGCGATGTTGTGGATGTTCTCGCCGAAGATCGTCGTCATCTGCCGACGCTGCACTTCAGAGACGCGCTGGTGCGGGTGCAGGATGAAGATGTCGACGTTTTCGCAGTGCTTGCAGCCTTCGATAGCCGCCGAACCGGTATCACCGGAAGTGGCGCCGACGATCACCACGCGCTCGCCGCGCTTTGCCAGCACGTAGTCGAGCAGACGACCCAGCAGTTGCAGGGCGAAGTCCTTGAACGCCAGGGTCGGGCCGTGGAACAGCTCCAGCACCCACTCGTTGCCATTGAGCTGACGCAGTGGCGCAACGGCGCTGTGAGCGAACACGCCGTAGGTTTCTTCAAGAATCTTTTTGAAATCGGCATCCGGGATGCTGCCGGTGACGAACGGGCGCATCACCCTGAAGGCCAGTTCGTGATACGGCAGGCCGGCCCAGGAAGCGATCTCTTCCTGAGTGAAACGTGGCAGATTTTCCGGGACGTACAGACCGCCATCGGTCGCCAGACCGGCCAGCAGGACCTCTTCGAAATTCAGGGCCGGGGCCTGGCCGCGAGTACTGATATAACGCATAAGGGCAAACCTTTGGTTTGAGCTACAAGCCTCAAGCTGCAAGCCGCAAGTAAAAGCCAGACTGCTTCTCTCTTGCCGCTTGCAGCTCGAAGCTTGCCGCTGCTTTTAGTTCAAATGTTCGACACGGATCCGTACAACCGGGCCGTCGACGCCAGCCAGAGCTTCCAGGGCAGTGATCGCATCGTTGATGCGCTGCTCGACCACACGGTGGGTCAGCAGGATCATCGGCACGAGGCCGTCATGCTCTTCGACTTCCTTCTGCATGATCGATTCGATATTGATGCCGCGCTCCGACAGGATGCTCGCCACCTGAGCCAGTACGCCGGGATGGTCCTTGGCGTGAATGCGCAGGTAGTAAGCGCTTTCGCAGGCTTCGATCGGCAGGATCGGATGCGCCGACAGCGAGTCCGGCTGGAAGGCCAGGTGCGGCACGCGGTTTTCCGGGTCCGAAGTCATCGCGCGAACCACGTCAACCAGATCGGCAATCACCGACGAAGCGGTCGGCTCCATGCCAGCGCCGGCGCCGTAGAACAGGGTCGAACCGGCGGCGTCACCGTTGACCATCACTGCGTTCATCACGCCGTTGACGTTGGCAATCAGGCGATCGGCCGGGATCAGCGTCGGGTGTACGCGCAACTCGATGCCGGCGTCAGTGCTGCGCGCCACACCGAGGTGCTTGATGCGATAGCCCAGCGCTTCGGCATAGTTGACGTCGGCGGTGGTCAGCTTGGTGATGCCTTCTGTGTAAGCCTTGTCGAATTGCAGCGGAATACCGAACGCAATCGACGCCAGAATGGTCAGCTTGTGCGCGGCATCAATGCCTTCGACGTCGAAGGTCGGATCGGCTTCGGCATAACCCAGCGCCTGCGCTTCGGCGAGCACGTCTTCGAATGTACGGCCCTTCTCGCGCATTTCGGTGAGGATGAAGTTGCCGGTGCCGTTGATGATGCCCGCCACCCAGTTGATGCGGTTGGCGGACAGGCCTTCGCGGATAGCCTTGATCACCGGAATGCCACCGGCCACCGCTGCTTCGAACGCCACGATCACGCCTTTCTCGCGTGCCTTGGCGAAAATCTCATTACCGTGAACGGCTATCAGGGCCTTGTTCGCGGTGACCACATGCTTGCCATTCTCGATGGCCTTGAGTACCAGCTCGCGGGCAACGGTGTAGCCGCCCATCAGCTCTATGACGATGTCGATCTCAGGGTTCGTGGCCACTTCGAAGACATCGTTGGTAATCGCAATACCGGTCGTCTGGAACTGAGGCTTTGGCGTGCGCGTGGCAATTTGTGCCACTTCGATTCCACGCCCGGCACGACGAGCAATTTCCTCGGCGTTGCGCTGAAGTACGTTGAAGGTACCGCCACCGACGGTCCCTAACCCACAGATGCCTACTTTGACCGGATTCACTGTGAACTCCCCATGAAACGGCCGACGCAGGGTCGGCCGGAAAACAACCGCGTGCTCGCGGCTCTCTGTTGATGGCCCGGCGCTGTTGCTGCCGGACCACGATCGTCAACGGCTGCCCGTGACGATGCGAATTACTTCGCGCCCAGCGCCAGTTTGGCGACTTGTGGCGCAGGCTGGTAGCCCGGAATGACCTGGCCGTCGGCCAAAACGATGGCCGGTGTACCGTTCACGCCGATCGACTGACCGAGGGCGAATTGCCTGGAAACCGGGTTATCGCACTTGGCGGCCTTGATTTCCTTGCCATCGACCATTTTGTCCATGGCGGCTTTCTTGTCCTTGGAGCACCACACCGCTTGCAGCTGTTCGTCACCCGGCGAATTCAGGCCTTGGCGCGGGAACGCCACGTAGCGCACTTCGATGCCGCGCTTGTTCAGCTCGGGCACTTCAGCGTGCAATTTGTGGCAGTACGGGCAGGTGGTGTCGGTGAACACGGTGATGTGCGATTTGGTTTCACCCACGGCCGGGTAGACCACGGTTTCGGCTACCGGGATGGCGTTGATCAGTTTGGAAATGCCCAGGCGTTCGGTCTTCTCGGTCAGGTTGACCGGTTTGCCGTTCTCGAGCTGGTACAGGTTGCCCTGCACGATGTACTGGCCATCGGCGCTGGCGTAAAGCACGCGGCTGCCTTTGAGTTTGACTTCGTACATGCCCGGCAACGGGCTGGCACTGATGCTTTCGACCGGAACCTCGAGTTCGAGTTTTTCCAGGCTTTGACGAATGGCTTTGTTGGCCGCGTCGTCGGCGACGGCAAAGGTGCTCACCAGCGCAATAGCGGCGGCGGCGAAAATCTGGGTCAGACGCATGAGTACTCCTGAGGGCGGGCCAATGAAACGATCAGAACGCCCGTGCGAAACACCGGGTCATAACCGTCCATCGTGCAAACCGGCAAAGCCTAACACATAAGGCCGCGAGGGCCGAATGCGCCTGACACAAGACATCGATCTCACTCCGTAGGAGCTGCCGAAGGCTGCGATCTTTTGATTCTGGCTTTGTGAACGAAAGCAAGATCAAAAGATCGCAGCCTTCGGCAGCTCCTACACAGGGTTTTGTGTTCAGCCGCGAGGATGGTGTTTGGCGTGCAAGTCCTGCAAGCGAGCGCGGGCGACGTGGGTATAGATCTGCGTGGTGGACAGGTCGCTGTGCCCGAGCAACATCTGCACCACGCGCAAGTCCGCGCCGTGGTTGAGCAGGTGCGTAGCAAACGCGTGGCGCAGCGTATGCGGCGACAGCGACTTGCTGATCCCGGCGACCTTGGCCTGGTGTTTGATGCGATGCCAGAACGTCTGCCGGGTCATCTGCTCGCCGCGCTGGCTGGGAAACAGCACATCGCTGGGGCGGCCACCGAGCAATTCGCTACGGCCATCGCGCATATAACGCTCGACCCAGACAATCGCCTCCTCGCCCATCGGTACCAGCCGTTCCTTGCTGCCCTTGCCCATCACCCGCAGGACACCCTGGCGCAGGTTGACCTGCTCCAGCGTCAGGCTGATCAGTTCGGTCACGCGCAGGCCGCAGGCATACAGGACTTCCAGCATCGCGCGGTCACGCTGGCCGATGGCGTCACTCAGATCCGGCGCCTTGAGCAGCGCTTCGACATCGGCTTCCGACAGCGACTTGGGTAGCGGCCTGCCCAGTTGCGGCATGTCGACGCGCAAGGTCGGGTCGACACTGATCAGTTTTTCCCGCAGCAGATAACGATAAAAGCCACGCACCCCGGAAAGAAATCTCGCGGTCGAGCGTGGCTTGTAATTTTGCTCCAGACGCCACGACAGGTGATCGAGGATCAACTCGCGACCGGCATTGATCAATTCGAGATTCTTCTCCCGCAACCAGCCGTTGAACAGTGCGAGGTCGCTGCGATAGGCGTCGCGAGTATTGTCGGACAGGCCTTTTTCCAGCCATAAAGCGTCGAGGAATTGATCAATCAGCGGATGGTCGATGGCAGGCATGGATGCTCAGGGCAGGCAGTTTTCGCGCTGCGTGCAAATAGACGGTAAAGGTGCACTAGTCTTTCATAGCCGGCCAGATCAAGAAACAGGCAGCTTCATTGAACGAGGCGTGTGAGATGGAACCGGTAAATCCGAGGCAACAAAAAAGCAGCCCGTAGGCTGCTTTTTTCTGCATCGGAAGCTGGACTTAAGCCAGTTTTTCCTTGATGCGAGCTGCTTTACCCGACAGGTCGCGCAGGTAGTACAGCTTGGCTTTACGTACGTCACCGCGACGTTTAACAGCCATGCTGTCGATCTGCGGGGAGTAGGTCTGGAAAGTACGTTCTACGCCAACACCGTTGGAGATTTTACGAACGGTGAACGCACTGTTCACGCCGCGGTTACGCTTGGCGATTACAACGCCTTCGAACGCTTGCAGACGGGAACGATCGCCTTCCTTCACTTTCACCTGAACGACAATAGTGTCGCCTGGGGCGAAGGTAGGGATTTCTTTGGTCATCTGCTCTGCTTCGAGTGCAAGGATGATTTTGTTGGTCATGCTGTGCTCCTAAGGTAAATCGTTCGATCTACCATCGATACGTTGTTAACTATCGTCCCGCTCGCGGATGTATTCCTCGAGCAGCTTCTTCTCTTCTCCAGAAAGCGAGCGGCTTTCCAGAAGATCGGCGCGTCGTTCATAGGTCCGACCAAGGGACTGCTGTAAACGCCAACGCCGGATATGCGCGTGATTGCCACTCAGCAACACGTCGGGAACACGCTGATCCGCATACACCTCCGGTCGGGTGTAGTGCGGGCAATCCAGCAGACCATCCGTAAAGGAATCTTCCTCAGCGGAATCCGCATGCCCTAAAGCTCCAGGCAGCAGTCGTGTAACCGCATCGATCAGGACCATGGCCGGCAGCTCGCCGCCAGACAGTACATAGTCGCCAATCGACCACTCTTCATCGACATGAGCCTCAATAAAGCGCTCGTCAATGCCTTCGTAGCGGCCGGCAATCAGGATCAATGCATCCGATTGTGCCAGCTCGCGTACCGCCGACTGAGTCAGTTGACGGCCTTGGGGGGACAGGTAAATCACCTTCGCCGCCTCCCCGGCTGCTGCCTTGGCCTGGGCCAGAGCATCTTCCAGGGGCTTGATCTTCATCACCATGCCCGGACCACCGCCAAACGGGCGATCGTCCACAGTGTGATGCCGATCCGTCGTGTAATCTCGCGGATTCCAACAGGTCAGCTGCAAGAGCCCCTGTTTGACCGCACGACTGGTGATGCCGTAATCGCCAATGGCGGAAAACATCTCGGGAAACAGACTGATCACTTCTACGCGCAAGTTAGCCACGTTCAGAAGTCCGCGTCCCAATCCACCTTCATCTCGCCCGCTTCCAGGTCGACGGCCAACACGCATTGTTCCGTATAGGGCAACAGGCGTTCGCGATCATCCAGGCTGCCAGCGCAAGGCTTGACGACCATTACATCATTGGCGCCGGTTTCCAGAAGATGATCGATTTTCCCGAGCAGTTGCCCAAGGGTGTCGATGACCTTCAGACCTTCCAGCTGGTACCAGTAGTACTCGCCTTCGGTCAATTCAGCGAACAGGTTGCGCGGCACGCAGATCTCATAACCGGCCAGAAGACGAGCTTCTTCACGATCATCGAGACCCTTGAGCTTGGCGACCAGGAACTTGTCGCTCCCGCGTCCACTGACCAGCTCGACCTGTTTGACATTGCCTTCGCGCTTGAGCGTCCAGGTTTTGTACTGCAACAGGTTTTCAGTCGGATCAGTAAAGGAATAAACCTTCACTTCGCCGCGAACGCCATGAACAGAATAAATTTTGCCAATAACGATCAAATCATCGGCAGGAGCTGGCGTCGCGTTCATATTGCTCAGGCCGCAGCCTTGGCAGATTCCTTCAACAACTGAGCAACGCGCTCAGAAGGTTGTGCACCAACGCTCAGCCAGTAGGCAACGCGCTCTTGGTTCACGGACAGACGGATTTCCTGACCACGGGCAACAGGGTTGAAGAAACCAACCTGTTCTTTGTGGGAGCCGTCACGCGGGTTACGCGAGTCGGTTACGGTCAGGTGGTAAAACGGGCGCTTTTTGGAGCCGCCAAGGGCAAGACGGATTGTTAGCATGTGAACATCGTTCCTGTAGTCGGTGCTGCAAATCTAAATGCACAGCGGGCATGGGTGCCCGAAAGGCCGCATATTCTAAGGAATATCCGGACTTTTGCAAATGACTTTTTCCGGCGCCCATGGCATGCCGTGCGGATTTGCATAGAGAGCCGTCGATGAAAACGGCCAGTCAGCTCCCGCCGAGTGCGGGTTTGCTGTTGATCCTGCGTCCTTGCAGGGTCTGCGCCGGTGCGACGACCGGCGCGGATCTTGTGCCCGCCTCACCCATTCACTTGCCATACATAAGCAGAAACGAGTCAGACGGAGCGTCTTACATCTTCGGCATGCCGCCGCCGGGCAACATACCGCCCATGCCGCGCATCATTTTCGCCATACCGCCTTTGGCGGTGAATTTCTTCATCATCTTCTGCATCTGCTTGTGCTGCTTGATCAAGCGGCCGATGTCCTGCACCTGCGTGCCGGAACCCATGGCGATCCGACGCTTGCGCGAACCGCTGATCAGCTCAGGGTCGCGGCGCTCGGCCGGGGTCATGGAATTGATGATGGCTTCCATCTGCTTGAACTGCTTCTCTGCGGCGTTCTGGGCATTGCCCATCTGCGACAGGTTGACGCCGCCGATGCTCGGCAGTTTGTCCATGAGGCCGCCGAGGCCGCCCATGTTCTTCATCTGTTGCAGCTGATCGCGGAAGTCTTCGAGGTCGAAGCCCTTGCCCTTTTTCAGCTTCTTGGCCAGTTTGTCGGCCTTGTCCTTGTCGAGGGTCGCTTCAGCCTGCTCGATCAGGCTGAGCACGTCGCCCATGCCGAGGATGCGCGAGGCGATACGCTCAGGGTGGAACGGATCGAGGGCTTCGCTCTTCTCGCCCATACCGATGAACTTGATCGGCTTGCCGGTGATGGCGCGCACCGACAGTGCGGCACCGCCACGGGCGTCGCCGTCAACCTTGGTCAGGATCACACCGGTCAGCGGCAGCGCATCGCCGAAGGCCTTAGCCGTGTTGGCGGCGTCCTGACCGGTCATGGCGTCGACCACGAACAGGGTTTCGACCGGATTGATCGCGGCGTGCAGCGCCTTGATCTCGCCCATCATCTCTTCATCGATGTGCAGACGACCGGCGGTGTCGACGATGACCACGTCGATGAATTTCAGTTTTGCTTCTTTAATAGCCGCGTTGGCGATGTCGACCGGCTTCTGGCTCAGGTCGGACGGGAAGAACGTGACGCCGATGTCGTTGGCCAGGGTTTCCAGTTGCTTGATCGCCGCCGGACGGTAGATGTCCGCCGAGACGACCATGACCGACTTCTTCTTGCGCTCTTTAAGGAAGCGCGCCAGCTTGCCGGCAGTGGTGGTTTTACCCGCACCCTGCAGACCGGCCATCAGAATCACGGCAGGAGGAACAGCGCTCAGGTTCAGATCTTCGTTGGCCGCGCCCATCAGGCTTTCGAGTTCGGCCTGGACGATCTTCACGAACGCCTGGCCCGGCGTCAGGCTGCGCGACACCTCGGTGCCAACAGCGCGCTCCTTGACCGAATTGACGAAGTCCTTGACCACCGGCAGTGCGACGTCAGCTTCGAGCAACGCCATGCGCACTTCACGCAGGGTGTCTTTGATATTGTCCTCGGTCAGCTTCGCCTTGCCGGTGACATGGCGCAGCGTCTGCGAGAGACGGTCGGTTAAGTTTTCAAACATTGCGCGATCCTTTCAGGCCCTGTACGAACCGGGATAATGGCGGCCCAGACCGGAATCAACATGTGCTCGGCGAGCCTGCGGCGTGGGCAGGTCGCGGATTATAGCGAAGACTGCGGCCGGCGGACACCTCGCCGTCAGCTTGCGGAGTCTTTCGTGCCGTGGCGGTTCTATGCCAAACTCAGCGCCTTTCGGGCTCGCCTAACAGGATTTATGCTCCCCTTGTCACCCAGTTTGCTGACCACCCTCGCCGCCGCCCTGCTCTACGCCGCTGCGACCGTCTATCAAAGTACCCGCCTGGCCACCGGCGCCAAGGCGAACAAGCGCCTGCTGGTCAGCCTCGGCGTGTTCGCTGTGCTCGCCCACGGCGCCAGCCTGCTCACTCATCTGTTGACCCCGATCGGCCTGGGCCTGGACTTTTTCAGCGCCTCGAGCCTGATTGCCGCCGCGGTGATTGCCCTGACCCTGCTCGCCTGTTCGCGGATCCCGGTGGAAAACCTGCTGGTGCTGCTGTTCCCGCTGGGCGCGATCACGGTATTGCTGGCGCAGTTCGCGCCGACCGGCACGGTGCAGATCATCGATGAAGAGCCGGGCATCCTCGCCCACATTCTATTGTCCATCCTCGCCTACGGCATGTTCACCATCGCCGTGTTCCAGGCGTTGCTGTTGCTGGTGCAGGACCATCAGCTCAAGCACAAGCACCCGTCCGGGCTGATCAAGAACTTCCCGCCGCTGCAAACCATGGAGAGCCTGCTGTTCGGTTTTCTCTGGGCCGGCTGGACGCTGCTGTCGCTGTCGCTGATCTCCGGCTGGCTGTTCGTCGAGAACCTGTTTGCCCAGCATCTGGTGCACAAGACCCTGCTGGCCTGCCTTGCGTGGATCGTCTTCAGCGTGCTGCTGTGGGGCCGCAACCGTCTGGGCTGGCGTGGCCACAAGGCGATTCGCTGGACCCTCGCCGGTTTCTGCCTGCTGATGCTGGCGTACTTCGGTAGCAAACTGGTTCGTGAATACATTCTGCACATCTGACGGGCGGCATAAATGGACGGTTTGCCCATAGGGCCGATGCTCGCGGTATTTGTCCTGCTGATTTTATGGTCGGGGCTGTTTACCGCCGTCGAAATCGCGCAACAGCATCTGCTCGCGCAACGTGTCGCCTCGCGCGCCGGCGATAAACCGCTGGCGAAGCTGAACTTTGCGCTCGACAGCCTGATCCTCTGCAACACCCTGTGCCGCGCCCTGGCGGTAATCATCGCGACGCTGCTGGCGATTTTTCTCTGCGAAGAAAATGGCCCGTGGGCGGCCTGCCTTGGCGCCGGTGCAATCCTGCTGGTGTTCGCCGATTATTTCCCGCGCACCGTGGCCCGGCGCTATCCCGACGCCGTGCTGGCGTTCGGCAATGCCCTGCTGGCCGTGCCGATGAAAATCGTCTATCCGTTCGCGTGGCTGTTCAGCCGCCTCAGCGCCTTGCTGATGACCCCATTCACGCGCAAGGCTCAGGTGGTGCAACAGAGCGAGGACGAGGTGCCGGCCGATCACAATGATGACCCCGAACATCCGGTGCGCGCCCATCCAGTGTCGGGCATTCATGCGCTGGACAACATCACGGTCAACGACATCCTGGTGCCGCGCAGTGACGTCGACGGTATCAACCTCGACGATTCGATCGAAGAGATCATCGAGCAACTGCGCGAGAACAAGCGCACGCGTCTGCCGGTGTTTCACAGTGACATCAATCAGGTCGAAGCGGTGCTCAACACCCGCCAGATCGGCCACCTGCTCAGTAATGGCGGACTGACTCGCGAGGCGCTGCTGGCCGCCAGCTACGAGCCGTACTTCGTCCCGGAAAGCACGCCGTTGCAGCTGCAACTGCTGAACTTCCACAAGCAGCAACGCCGCCTCGGCATGGTCGTGGACGAGTACGGCGAAGTGCTGGGCATCGTCACCCTTGAAGACATTCTCGAAGAGATCGTCGGCGAATTCGAAAGCGAGCACAGCCTCGACAACCCGCACATCCATCCTCAGGCCGACGGGCGCATGGTGATCGATGGTGCCGCGTCGATCCGCGATCTGAACAAGTGCCTGGGCTGGCATCTGCCGAGCGATGGGCCGAAGACGTTGAATGGTCTGGTCACCGAAGCGCTGGAAACCATTCCGGAAAGCGCGGTGTGTCTGAAGATCGGGCGTTATCGACTGGAAATCCTCGAGACCGAGGAGAATCGGGTGAGCAAGGTGTTGATCTGGCTGACTTCATCGGTGCCTGCTTTAGTGCCTGCCCGATAGAAGATCAAAAGATCGCAGCCTTCGGCAGCTCCTACCCTGCGATCTTTTGCGCTTGTTTGATCGTTAGCCCCCTTCCTATAATCGAGGCGCTTACCCAAGCGCCGTCGCTCCCTGTGCTTACCCGGCACTACCCGGATCCCGACTGTTTCCGCTGCAAACCGACGACTGTTCCTACTCGAAACAGCGCTCGCGCCCTACCCCACATCCCTGGGTGTTCGACCATAATAATTCGCTCCACTGGAGCTCATGACTGTCAGGGATCACCGCATGACGACCCATACCGCTTACAGCGAAACCGCGCCTGCCCAGCCGACCAATTCTGCCACCCGCGTGGCCACGGCCAGTTTTATCGGCACCGCGATCGAGTTCTACGACTTCTACGTTTATGCCACTGCTGCGGCGCTGGTAATCGGGCCGGTGTTCTTTCCGCAGACCTCCGGCACGGCGCAGATGCTTTCGGCGTTTCTCACTTTTGGTATCGCCTTTCTCGCCCGACCGCTGGGTTCGGCGCTGTTTGGCCACTTCGGCGACCGCATCGGGCGCAAATCGACGCTGGTTGCCTCACTGCTGCTGATGGGGGTGTGCACAACCTTGATTGGCGTCTTGCCGGGCTACGACAGCATCGGTGCCTGGGCGCCGATTCTGCTGTGTGTGCTGCGCTTCGGGCAGGGTCTGGGCCTTGGCGGAGAATGGGGCGGTGCGGCGCTGCTGGCCACGGAAAACGCGCCGCAGGGCAAACGTGCCTGGTTCGGCATGTTCCCGCAGCTCGGGCCATCGATTGGTTTTCTTGCAGCCAACGGCCTGTTCCTGACCCTGGCCATGACCCTGGATGACGAGCAGTTCCGCAGTTGGGGCTGGCGCATTCCGTTTCTGCTCAGCGCGGCGCTGGTGATGGTCGGCCTGTATGTGCGCCTAAAGCTGCATGAAACGCCGGTATTCGCCAACGCGATCGCCCGTCAGGAACGGGTGAAAGTGCCGCTGGTCGAGTTGTTCAGCCAATACTGGGCGCCGACCCTGCTCGGGGCGGCGGCGATGGTGGTCTGTTATGCGCTGTTCTACATCTCGACAGTGTTCTCGCTGAGCTACGGCGTGTCCACGTTGGGTTACAGCCGCGAGACTTTCCTCGGCCTGTTGTGCTTTGCCGTGTTGTTCATGGCCGCAGCGACGCCATTATCCGCCTGGGCCAGCGACCGTTACGGGCGCAAACCGGTGCTGATCATCGGTGGCGTGCTGGCGATTCTGTCCGGATTTCTGATGGAACCGTTGCTGACCCAGGGTTCGACCTGGGGCGTGGCGCTGTTTCTGTGCATCGAGCTGTTTTTGATGGGCGTGACGTTCGCACCGATGGGCGCGCTGTTGCCTGAGCTGTTTCCGACCCATGTGCGTTATACCGGCGCTTCAGCGGCGTACAACCTGGGCGGCATCGTCGGGGCGTCGGCGGCGCCGTTCTTTGCGCAGAAACTGGTGGCGATGGGTGGGTTGAGCTATGTCGGCGGGTACGTGTCGGCGGCAGCGGTGTTGAGCTTGATTGCGGTGTTGTGCCTGAAGGAAACCCGTGGCAATGACCTGAATCGTGTCGCTTGATAGATAGCTATCGCGAGCAGGCTCGCTCCCACAGGGAAATGCATTCCAAATGTGGGAGCGAGCCTGCTCGCGAATAGCTGCCGCGACTCGGTTTACAGCTCTACAACAACAGCCTGCGACGCACGAGTGGCCTTGGCGCGAGCAGCTTCGATCGATTCGTCCCGTGCCAGCGCCACGCCCATGCGGCGCTGACCGTTCACTTCCGGCTTGCCGAACAGACGCAGCGCGGTGTCCGGCTCGCTCAGCGCAGCACCGAGATTGGCGAATGCAGTCTGGGTCGACTGGCCTTCCACCAGAATCACCGCCGACGCCGACGGGCCGAACTGACGGATCAGCGGTACCGGCAGGCCAAGAATGGCGCGGGCGTGCAGAGCGAATTGCGACAGGTCCTGGGAAATCAGCGTCACCAGACCGGTGTCATGCGGGCGCGGCGAGACTTCGCTGAACCACACCTGATCGCCTTTGATGAACAGCTCGACGCCAAACAGACCACGGCCACCCAACGCTTCAGTGACTGCTTTGGCAACGCGCTCGGATTCAGCCAGCGCAATCGGGCTCATGGCCTGTGGCTGCCAGGATTCCTGATAGTCGCCCTTCTCCTGACGGTGACCGACCGGTGCGCAGAAGGTGGTGCCGCCAATGTGACGCACGGTCAGCAGGGTGATTTCGTAATCGAAATCGATAAAGCCTTCGATGATCACCCGACCTTTGCCGGCGCGCCCGCCCTCTTGCGCGTAATCCCAGGCTTTCTGCACGTCATCGGCGCTGCGCAGCAGGCTCTGGCCCTTGCCCGACGAACTCATTACCGGCTTGACCACGCAAGGGAAACCCAGGTCCTGAACGGCTTTGCTGTAGTCCTCGAAGGTGTCGGCAAAGTGGTACGGCGAGGTCGGCAGGTCCAGCTCTTCGGCGGCCAGGCGACGGATGCCTTCGCGGTTCATGGTCAGCTGTGCGGCGCGCGCGGTCGGAATCACGGTGAAGCCTTCGGCTTCCAGCTCGACCAGCGTTGCGGTGGCGATGGCTTCGATTTCCGGCACGATGAAGTGCGGCTTCTCAGCCTCGATGACTGCACGCAAAGCAGCGCCATCGAGCATGTTGATCACGTGGCTGCGGTGGGCGACTTGCATGGCCGGGGCGTTGGCGTAGCGGTCGACGGCAATCACTTCAACGCCCAGGCGCTGCAGTTCGATTACCACTTCCTTGCCCAACTCACCACAGCCACACAGCAATACGCGGGTCGCGGTTGGCGACAATGGAGTTCCGATACGGGTCATCTCAGGTCCTCAAAGGAAGCGGATCATCGAGGAAAGCCACGCAAGTGCGCTTTCCATGGGGAGAAAGCGCGGCATTTTACATGAACCCGAGGGTTTGGCTTCAGCTGGCGACAGCCTGTTTGCGATCACGCCAGGCCATGATCAGCCAGACGGCGGTGACGCCGGCGAACTTCGAAGCCAGCGCAGTGATGATCACCGGTGGTGTCAAGGCGTCGATCATGCCGAAAAAGATGAAGGTATCCAGCGGAATGCTCAGCGCCGAACTGATCCACAAGCGGTCGCGCAACGGCCGCTTGGTGATGCTGAACACCAGCCAGTCGATGCACTCGGAGACCGCAAACGCCGTGGCGCTGGCCAGCGCGATGGAAGGGTCGGAAGTGATGTAGGAGAGCACCAGCGCCGCCAGCATCGCCACGATCGCGCCATGACCGAAGCGTGTTTGCACCATGTCGCGCAGGACAAACACCAATCCGCCCCAGGCCGACCAGATGATGTCCAGGTGCGGTGCGGTGGAAAAGGCGAAGTTGATCAGCACGACGCTGCTGATATAGGCGATGAGGAAGATCATGGAGGCGGCCTGTCGATTTGGCGCACAGGTTACTCGAGCGCTGGTATTGCGCCAATAGGTGCGGTGACAGGACCGACGTCTTCGCGAGCAGGCTCGCTCCCACAGTGGAAGGCATTTTCAAGGTGGGAGCGAGCCTGCTCGCGAAAGCGGTGGCTCAGAAGCCTGACTTCGCGGGAATCATCCAGACCAACCCACTCGCCTTCGCCCGCTCATGACACAACCCCAGCACCACCCGGCGCTCGTCGTTGTTCATGCGGCCCCAGCGGGTGATCTCTGCGACCGTGCGCTGGCATCCGGTGCAAACATCATCTTCATCCAGCGCGCAAATATTCACACACGGCGAGGCGACGGGTCGTTCGACAGTCGTCATTGTTCCTGCTCAACCAGATCGCGGGCGTAACGCTGCGAGTTATGCACATAGTGCGCGGCGCTGGCTTCGAGCATCTTTTTCTGCGGCTCGGTGAGTTCACGCACGACCTTGCCCGGCGAGCCCATCACCAGCGAACCGTCGGGAATTTCCTTGCCTTCGCCGATCAGCGAATTGGCGCCGATGATGCAGTTCTTGCCGATCTTCGCGCCGTTGAGAATCACCGCGTTGATGCCGATCAGGCTGTAATCGCCGACCGTGCAACCGTGAAGCATGGCGTTGTGGCCGATGGTCACGCCGGCACCGATGGTCAGTGGATAGCCCATGTCGGTGTGCATCACCGTACCGTCCTGCACATTGCTGTTCTTGCCGATGAGGATCAGTTCGTTGTCGCCGCGCAATACGGCGTTGAACCAGACGTTGGCGCCCTCTTCCAGGCGAACCTTGCCCACCAGCACGGCATTGGGCGCGACCCAGCTCTGTGGATGGGTTTCGACACGGGCGTCGCCCAGGCGGTATTTCATCTTGTTTTCCTCAGGGCTCACGGCCGTTCGAACGACGGCTCAGGTATCGATAAAGCTTTTCGGCGGTCGGTGCAGGCTGATTTTGGCGTCATAGAGCAGGTTGATCAACTCGACGATCATGATCGCCGTCAGGCCCCAGATCTTGTACTCGCCGAAGCGATAGCTCGGCACATACCAACTGCGGCCCTGATAGTCGATCCGATGGGTATGTTCGCGCGGGTCCTTGCGGAAGAATTCCAGCGGTACGCTGAAGACGGCGGCGATTTCGGCATCATTTGGCTGGTATTCGACAAAGTCGGGAATCACCCCGACATACGGCGTTACCTTGATGCCGTGCAGGGAAATCAGCGGACTCAGCGGGCCGACGACTTCGACCAGGCCCGGCGGCAGGCCGATCTCTTCTTCGGCTTCGCGCAGCGCGGTGAATATGAGGTCCGGGTCTTCCGGGTCGCGGCGCCCTCCGGGGAAGGCGACTTCGCCGCCGTGGGTCGAAAGCCCGCTGGCGCGCAGGGTCAGGACCAGTTCCGGTTCGTCACTGCGGGTGATCGGCACCAGCACGGCGGCTTCGGGGAAACGTGCGTCGGTCTCCAGCGTGCGCGGTGTGTGGTTGCTTACCCTATGCAGTAGCTCGTCCAGCATGAGTGTTCTCGATCGGTGCCTTGCTCCGCATCATGCACCAATCAAAGCGAGCGCCCAAGCCCCCGAAACCCGTCGTGTCGCGAAACGACAACTTGCCGACCGCCCCCGCTGCACGCCAAGATAGGCGCAGCATTCAGGAACCCGAGCATGAAATTTTGCAGCCACTGCGGTAACCCGGTCACCCAGCGCATTCCCGAAGGCGACTCGCGGCTGCGATTTGTCTGCGACAGCTGTCAGACCATTCACTACCAGAATCCCAATATCGTCGCCGGTTGCGTGCCGACCTGGGGTACAAAAGTGTTGCTCTGCCGCCGCGCCATCGAGCCGCGCCTCGGTTACTGGACACTGCCCGCCGGTTTCATGGAAAACGGCGAGACGATCGAACAGGCCGCCATCCGCGAAACCGCCGAGGAAGCCTGCGCCCGGGTGCGCAACCTGAGCATCTACACGCTGATCGACGTACCGCACATCAGCCAGGTGCATGTATTCTTTCGCGCCGAACTGGCCGATCTGCAGTTCGCTGCCGGGCCGGAAAGCCTCGAAGTGCAGCTGTTCGATGAGGCCGACATCCCTTGGGACGAGCTGGCTTTCCGCACGGTCGGGCGTACCTTAGAATGCTTCTTCGCTGATCGGCGCGTCGAAAAGTATCCGGTACGTTCGGAATCGATTCCGCCATTGGTTCAGCCGGTGATTGTTGGCTAGAAGATCAAAAGATCGCAGCCTTCGGCAGCTCCCACCTAAAACCTGATTGCGTCACTCCCTGGGGAATCGTTTCAATGCGCTGGTTGCTTGCCCTGTTCTGCCTGTCGTTCGTCAGCGTTTCGCAAGCGTCATTCGTGACCACCGTGACGCCGTCGAACACCCCGCTGATCGAAAAAATCCTGGTCCTCAAATCAGCCCACCAACTGCAACTGATTGCCGACGGCAAGCCACTGAAGACTTATCGCATCTCGCTGGGCAAGGGCGCGAAAAAAGGCCCGAAACTGATCGAAGGCGACAAACGCACACCCGAGGGCTTCTATTGGATCGACTGGCGCAAGACCAGCGAGAAATTCAACCTGTCGATGCACATCTCCTACCCGAACATCAGCGATGCCGCCCGCGCCCGCCGCGAAGGTGTCGAGCCAGGCGGGATGATCATGATCCACGGCACTCCGGACTCGGAAGACAACCCGGAGCAGCTGTTCCACACCCTCGACTGGACCGATGGCTGCATCGCCATGCGCAATGTCGATATGCGTGAAGTGTGGAACCTGGTGCCCGACGGCACGATGATCGAGATTCGTCCGTAACCTCGACCGCTGGTCGCCCGCAAAAAAATAAATCAAAAGATCGCAGCCTTCGGCAGCTCCTACAGGGTTGATACCACTTCCCACTGTAGGAGCTGCCGAAGGCTGCGATCTTTTGCTTTTCAACGTCCACCGCTAATACCACTTAAGACCACCACCCCCTAAAGCCCCGATATTCGCGGGTTACAAGCCATTTACCTGCGTTGACATGGTATTCAAGTGGTATTAGTTTCCGCCCCACAAGCGAGCCACAACAATCCTATACTCGCAGCGGAAACGACCTACATGAACGACCTCCAATCCCTACGTCCTGACGACGCCCAGCCGACGCCGCTGTACTTGCAGCTGGCGCGCAATCTGGAAGCGGCGATTCATGCCGGGCAGTGGAAGGCCGAACAGGCAATGCCGTCCGAGCGCAACCTCAGCGACCAGCTCGGCATCTCCCGGGTCACCGCGCGCAAGGCATTGGAAGTCTTGCTCGATCAAGGTCTGATCCGCCGGCTGCAAGGCTCTGGAACATTCATCACCCCCCGCCTGGAACAACCGCTGTCACGTCTTTCCGGCTTCAGCGAAATGCTGCGTTTGAAAGGCTTCGTACCCAGCTCGAAATGGCTGGAGCGGGAAATCACCCTGCCGACCCACGAAGAACTGATCCGCCTCGGCCTGTCGCCGAACGACAAGGTCGCGCGCATGAAGCGTCTGCGCAAAGCCGATGACACGGTCATGGCGATTGAAATGAGCACCCTGCCCGCGTCGATCATGCCCAAGCCGCAAGCGGTGGGCGATTCGCTCTACGAATATCTCGACGGCATCGGCAAACCGATCGTCCGCGCCCTCCAGCACATCCAGGCGATCAACGCCTCTGACGAGTTCGCCGCCCTGGTCGGCATCGCCCCCGGCACCGCCATGCTGCTGATGACCCGGGTCGGCTATCTGGAAGACAACACGCCGATCGAAGTCACCGACACCTATTGCCGCAACGATTACTACGACTTTGTTGCAGAGCTGCGCCGCTGAGCGCGGCCCCAAGCGAGAACGAAAATGTCAGAAGACAACATCCTCACCGCCAGCGGCTGGGTTCGCGGCCGGCTGATTCACCAACACGGCAAGCTCGTGTCGATCGAAGGCGTGCCCTGCGATCCGGCCGATAACGATCTGCCCTATCTGCTGCCCGGTTTTATCGATCTGCACGTCCACGGCGGCGGCGGCAAAGACATCATGGAAGGCGCCAGCGCCTTCGAAACCATCAGCAAAACCCATGTGCGTTTTGGCACCACTTCGCTGTTGGCCACCACCATGACTGCGCCGAGCGCCGAGATCTCCAGCGTCCTTAAAGAGGTAGGAGAATTCTGCGAACAGCGTCCGAAAGGCGCCGCGCGAGTGCTTGGCGTGCACCTTGAAGGCCCGTACATCAACCCGGGAAAACTCGGTGCCCAACCCAATTTCGCCCACACCGCGTTGATCGCCGAAGTCGAAGAATATCTGGCGCTGGCGCCGATCCGCGTGATTACGATCGCCCCGGAAATCGCCGGTCACGATGCCTTGATCCGTGAGCTGAGCAGCCGTGGCATCCGCATGCAGATCGGCCACACCCTCGGCAGTTACGAGGAAGGCGTCGCCGCGCTGGCTGCCGGTGCGACCAGTTTCACTCACCTGTACAACGCGATGAGTCCGCTACATCACCGCGAGCCGGGCATCGTCGGCGCGGCGCTGGCCCACGCCAAATACGCCGAGCTGATCCCCGATCTGCTGCACGTGCACCCTGGCGCCATTCGCGTGGCCCTGCGCTCGATCCCGTGCCTGTATTGCGTCACCGATTCGACCGCCGCCGCCGGCATGCCCGACGGTGAATACAAGCTCGGCAGCCACACCGTGACCAAATGCCTGGGCGGCGTGCGCCTGCCCGACGGCACGCTGGCCGGCAGCACCCTGACCATGGATCAGGCCCTGCGCAATCTGGTGAAGATCGGTCTGCCGATCAGCGAAGCCTCGCAGCGTCTGTCGCAATTTCCCGCCGACTACCTCGGCATTCCCGAACGCGGGCGCCTTGCCCCGGGTGCCTGGGCCGACTGCGTGCGGTTCGATCGCTCACTCACACTGACCGCCGTCACGGTCGAAGGAGAAGACATTGACTTCAAAAATGCTTGAAGAGGCGCTGTCCTCGTTCGAGGCCGTGCAAGCCCAACTGCAACAGCTCGATGCGCCGATGATCGAGATCGCCGGGCGCCTGCGCCGGCAGCCGCCACAAGTAGCGATGACCGTCGCCCGAGGCAGCTCCGACCACGCGGCGAGCTACTTCGCCTACCTGACCATGCAGCAACTGGGCGTGCCGGTGGCCTCATTGCCGATGTCGGTGGTGACCATGCAGCAAGCGCCCCTGAAGGTCAGCGGTCAGGTCGCCTTCGCGTTTTCGCAGTCGGGGCAGAGCCCGGACCTGGTCAACAGCCTGCGCCTGTTGCGCAAGCGTGGCGCGCTGAGCGTGTCAATGGTCAATGCCGCCGATTCGCCACTGGAAGCGGCCTGTGAATTCAGCCTGCCGCTGCTTGCCGGGACTGAAAGCAGCGTCGCCGCGACCAAGAGCTTCATCGCCACCCTCAGCGCCAGCGCGCGTTTGATTGCGCACTGGAAAGAGGACAGCGAATTGCTTGAGGCCGGCAACGCGCTGCCTGAAGGTTTGCGCGAAGCCGCAAAACAGGACTGGAGCGTCGCCATCGAAGCGCTGCGCGATTGCGAGCGCCTGATGGTGATCGGCCGTGGCGCCGGTTTCGCCATCGCCCAGGAAGCGGCGTTGAAATTCAAGGAAACCTCGGCGATTCAGGCCGAAGCGTTCAGCAGCGCCGAAGTCCGTCACGGGCCGATGGCGTTGATCGACGAGCACTATCCACTGCTGGTTTTCGCCCCTCGCGGTGCCGAGCAAGCCGGCCTGCTGAGCCTCGCGGCAGAAATGCGTCAACGCGGCGCCCGGGTATTGCTCGCTGCCCCGGATGACGTCAGCGAGCGCGACCTGACCCTGACCCGCGCCGAGCACCCGGCCCTCGACCCTATTCTGGCGATCCAGAGTTTCTACGTGATGGCCGCAGGCCTGGCCGTGGCGCGGGGCATGGACCCGGATCAGCCGCGCCATTTGAGCAAAGTGACCCGCACGCATTGACCACCGAGATTCATCTGATGAGATCCAGCCATGCCCGACAACAATAAAGAGCTGACCCTCAGCGCCCCGCTCAGCGGCCCCGTGCTGACGCTCGCCAACGTCCCGGACGCGGTGTTCGCCAGCGGCGCGATGGGCGACGGCATCGCCATCGACCCGCTCAACGACACGCTGTATTCGCCCTGCGCCGGGGTGATCATCCACGTCGCGCGCAGCAGCCACGCGGTGACCGTGCGCGCCGACAACGGCGCGGAAATCCTCCTGCACCTGGGCCTCGACACCGTTGAGCTGAACGGCGAAGGTTTTGCCATGCTGGTCAAGGAAAGCGATCGCGTGAGCCTCGGTCAGCCGCTGTTGCGCTATGACCTGGACAAGGTCGGCCAGCACTGCAAAAGCCTGGTCAGCCTGTTGATCCTGACCAACAGCGCGGATTTTCAGGTGCGGCCGATCACCCTCAAAGCGGTGAAAGTCGGCGAGCCGCTGCTGCACATCATCGCGCGCAACGTTGTCGCGGCGAATACCGATATAAGCGGCGGGCCTGAGGTTCGTGGTCAAATGCGCGTCGCTCATCGCGGCGGTTTGCATGCGCGTCCCGCTGCGCTGATCCGCCAGACTGCTCAGGGTTTCAACAGCCGGTCACAGCTGCACTTCAATGGCAAATCGGCGCCGTGCAACAGCCTGATCGGGCTGATGGGGCTGGCGATCGGAGAACAGGATGAGGTGCAGGTCAGTTGTCAGGGCCCGGACGCCGATGCAGCATTGCAAGCCTTGCTCAGCGCATTGGCCACGGCACTGCCGGAGGATCATCACGCGCAAGCGCCGGTCCGCACTGCGGCGCCGAAACGCCCGGCCGAGGCTGGCGTGCTGCACGGCGTTTGCGCGGCGCCGGGGCTGGTCGCCGGGCCGTTGTTTCGCTTGAACGCGATCACGCTGCCGGCGGATGCGGGCAATCACGATCCGGAGCAACAGCAGCAGCTTCTCGAAACGGCATTGAACGCAGTGCGCAGCGAAATCGCCGCCACCCTCGCCCAAGCGAAAAAGCACAGGAACGCCGACGAAGAAGCGATCTTCGCCGCGCACATGGCGCTGCTCGAAGACCCGGCTCTGCTCGACGCTGCGCAGCAGTTCATCGTGCAAGGCACCGCGGCGACTCACGCCTGGAGTCAGTCGATCGACGCGCAGTGCGACATGCTGCAAGGTATCGGCAGTGCGCTGCTGGCCGAACGCGCCAACGATTTGCGCGACCTCAAGCAACGCGTGCTGCGCGCCCTGCTTGGGGAGGCCTGGCAATACCAGGTACCGGCCGGCGCCATCGTCGCCGCCCAGGAACTGACCCCATCGGATCTGCTGCAACTCAGCGCGGAAGGTGTCGCCGGGTTGTGCATGGCCGAGGGCGGCGCAACCTCGCACGTCGCGATTCTGGCGCGCGGCAAAGGCCTGCCGTGCCTCGTGGCTTTGGGCGCGCAATTGCTTGAGCAGCCGCAAGATCAGGCCGTGGTGCTCGACGCTGACGGCGGTCGTCTCGAACTGACGCCGAATGCGCAACGCCTGGCCGACGTGCAACAGGCGCAGATCGAGCACCAGCAGCGCCGCGAAAGCCAGCAAGCCAAGGCGCATCTGCCTGCCGAAACGCGCAATGGCGTGCACATCGAAGTGGTCGCCAACGTCGCCTCAAGCAGCGAAGCGACGGACGCTTTTGCCAACGGTGCCGATGGCGTCGGCCTGTTGCGCACCGAGTTTCTCTTCGTCGATCGTCAGACTGCACCGGACGTCGAAGAACAGCGCAGCGCCTATCAAGCGGTCATCGATGCCATGGGCGACAAGTCGGTGATCATCCGCACCATCGACGTCGGTGGCGACAAGCAACTCGACTACCTGCCGCTGCCTGCCGAAGCCAACCCGGTGCTCGGCCTGCGCGGTATTCGTCTGGCGCAGGCGCGCCCGGACATCCTCGATCAGCAACTGCGCGCGCTGTTGCAGGTCAAGCCGTTGCAGCGATGCCGGATTCTGTTGCCGATGGTCACTGAAGTCGACGAACTGCTGCAGATCCGCCAGCGCGTTGATGCCTTGTGCCTTGAGCTGGGCATTGCCGAGCGTCCGCAGATCGGCGTGATGATCGAAGTTCCTGCCGCCGCGCTGCAAGCCGAACAACTGGCCGAACACGCCGACTTTCTCTCGATCGGTACCAACGATCTGTCGCAATACACCCTGGCCATGGACCGCGATCACGCCGGGCTGGCGGCGCGGGTCGACGCCCTGCATCCAGCGCTGCTGCGCCTGATCGCCATGACTTGCGAAGGCGCGGCGGTGCACAAGCGCTGGGTCGGCGTCTGCGGCGCCCTCGCCTCCGACCCGTTGGCGACGCCGGTGCTGATCGGCCTGGGCGTTACCGAGCTGTCGGTGAGCCCGGTGCAGATCGGTGAGATCAAGGACCGTGTGCGCCAGCTGCACGAAGCCGAATGTCAGCGCCTGAGCCGCGACCTGCTCAAGCTCTCCAGCGCCGCCGCGGTGCGGCACGCCTGCCGTCAGAACTGGCCGTTGCCCTAACAACAAGCTCTCTTCAAAGAGCAGGAGAACCACCATGTACCAACTCTTCATCGAAGGCCTGCAACGCCTCGGCCGCGCGCTGATGCTGCCGATCGCGATCCTGCCGATCGCCGGCCTGCTGCTGCGCCTGGGCGACACCGATCTGCTGAACATCGCGATCATTCACGATGCCGGGCAAGTGATCTTCGCCAACCTGGCGATGATCTTCGCCATCGGCATCGCCGTCGGTTTCGCCAAGGACAACAACGGCACCGCCGGCCTGGCCGGGGTGATCGGTTATCTGGTGATGATCTCCACGCTCAAGGTGCTCGACTCGACGATCAACATGGGCATGCTCGCCGGCATCGTCAGCGGCCTGTTGGCCGGCGCGCTGTACAACCGCTTCAAGGACATCAAGCTGCCGGAGTATCTGGCGTTCTTCGGTGGCCGGCGATTCGTGCCGATTGTCACCGGGTTCGCGGCAGTCGGTCTGGGCGTGCTGTTCGGTTATATCTGGCCGCCGATCCAGCAGGGCATCAATGCGTTCGGCGCGCTGATGATGGAAAGCGGCAGCATCGGCGCCTTCGTCTTCGGCGTGTTCAACCGCCTGCTGATCGTCACCGGCCTGCATCACATCCTCAACAACATGGCGTGGTTCGTCTTCGGCAACTTCACCGATCCGACCACTGGGGCATTGGTGACTGGCGATCTGTCGCGGTATTTTGCCGGCGACCCGAAGGGCGGCCAGTTCATGACCGGCATGTTCCCGATGATGATCTTCGGCCTGCCCGCCGCATGCCTGGCGATGTACCGCAACGCCCTGCCGGAGCGGCGCAAGGTGATGGGCGGGATCTTCCTGTCGATGGCGCTGACCTCGTTCCTGACCGGTGTGACCGAGCCGATCGAATTCGCCTTCATGTTTCTCGCGCCGCTGCTGTTCCTCTTGCACGCGCTGCTGACCGGGCTGTCGATGGCGGTCACCAACGGCCTGAACATCCATCTGGGCTTCACCTTTTCCGGTGGTTTCATCGACATGATTCTCGGCTGGGGCAAGTCGACCAATGGCTGGTTGGTGGTACCTGTCGGACTGGCTTACGCGGCCATCTACTATCTGGTTTTCGACTTCTGTATCCGCCGCTTCAACCTGAAGACACCTGGGCGTGAAGACGTGGCCACGGCAGAAAAAGCCGTGCTCTCGGAAACCGAACGCGCCAGCGCTTACATCAAAGCCCTGGGCGGCGCAGACAACCTGCTGACCGTCGGCGCATGCACCACACGGTTGCGCCTGGAAATGGTCGACCGCAACAAGGCCTCGGACGCCGAGCTGAAAGCGCTGGGCGCGATGGCCGTGGTGCGTCCAGGCAAGGGTGGCAGTTTGCAGGTCGTGGTCGGGCCGCTGGCGGACAGCATTGCCGATGAAATCCGCTTGGCCATGCCTGCGCTGGGTCGTACTGCTTTGGTGGAAACCGCAGTAGTTGCCGATGAGCCGACGACAGTTGCACTTACCAGCAACGAGGCGCAGCAATGGCTGAACGCACTGGGCGGTGGCGACAATGTGCTGCAGCTGGATTGCATCGCCATGACCCGCATTCGCCTGCAACTGGCCGATGGCAAGGCATTGTCCGAGGCGCAGTTGAAAGGGCTGGGGTGCCTGGGCGTCAGCCAGTTGGACGGCGGCGTCTGGCACTTGCTGGTGGGGGACAAGGCAGCGAGTTTGAGTGGGGCGATCGAGGCGTTGGTGAATCGTCGGGAGGTCAGCGCGCAGGTCTGATATGCGCTGGCCAGGCGGGCCTCTTCGCGAGCAGGCCCGCCGTCCTCTGCAATGCACGCTTCATGAAAAAACATGGTTACTGCGCTGCGCAAAGGTCTGGAGCGAGGAAGAAATTTCCATCCATGCCCGATACATAACTACCACCCTCCTCCATGCCTCGATCGCCATGCTGGCCCTTCATCCCCAGCATGGAAATCGTGCCCATGAGCACCCTCACCGCGCCCAGACCCGAAGAGATCAAAAACGACCTCAACCAGATCGGCCGTCTTATTTTCAAAACCGCAACCCCGCTGTTGCCCGAGCAGAAACCGAGCACCGAGCAGGCCCATCTCAAACGCATTGAAGAGCAGCTGAAAACCTATCGCGACAGCTATCTGCAACGCAGTCGCGCGCTCTATCAGGCGCTGGCAACCAGCGACCTGCAGAGCGAGACAGGCAAGCAACTGATCGCTACGCTGAAAGTCCGCCTCAACACGCAACTGATCAACATGGATCTGCGTGACCAGATCGACGGCAAACCGGCAAAAACCTTCCTTAAATACGATGCTGGCTTCACCGCGCTGGAGTACGAGGCGCAACAGGCCGTCAAGGATCGCCTGTTGCACCCGCAGGCCGGTGAGCTGATGAAGAAACTGGCGCTGGGCCCTCTGTTGCGTCCGGCCATGTATGCGCTGCAGTTCAATTACCAGCACACCACTGTCGAGCTGGCCGGGGCGTTTGTTGTTACGCAAAAAGACACCCCAAGGGTCAGCGATCTGCTGACCGACCAGAGCGCTGGCTTCGTGGTTCTGTTCACCCCGGCCAGAGGCATGGAGTTGTTCAATTCCCTGGCCGATCTCGACGCCCATCTGCTCGACACCATGAAGCACAGCATCAGTCGTGACGAATTAGTGCAGATGCTGCCCAGCCGCTACCACGAAATCGGTGCAGCAGGAATCTGGCCATTGCAGCTGTCACCCATCGACAGCAAACCGCTGTTCGAGCACATCTACGATGCATTGATCGAAAAACGCACCCTGGATATCGAACATGCGTTGAGTTTTGTCGCCAATCCGCAGCAGGATGCCGCTCGACTGATCGCCGAGCTGGAGCGCGCCATCAGCGCTGCGCTGCCGGATCTCACCCCGCGTCTGACATTACAGGCGCAAACTCTGTTCGAACGGCATCTGCGCAACAGCGCTCCGGACTGGTACCGCAGCGCCAACGCCGTCAAGCGGGCCGAACTGGCCCTGCACCTGGGCAACTACAATCGGGCCCGGCAAGACCTGCTTGACTTGATGGGACCGGCGGTCAGCCTGATGGCCGTGGCCCGCCACCAATGGCTGGAACGTCTGAGCGATGAGCTGGAAATCGACGATCTGGAACCGCACAAGTTGCAGATCACCACCGATCGGCGCGTCCCCGGATACGGCGTATATGTGCACGAGCGCAATCTGCTCGAGCTGACCCTGCGTGGCCCGCACACCGGCGACGAGTTGCCCGGCTCGGAATTTCTCCGCTACACCCGCCTGACCTACAACGGCCTGCCGTTACCTGACGAATATGCGCAAGTGACGCCCGCCTGGTTGGTCAAACAGGCACTGGATCTGCAACCTCGCGTCGACTTCGCACGCTTGCAGACGCAAATGCAGGCAAGCTCGGCGATAAAACCCGCCATCGAGCAGATGCTTGATCAGCGCATTGTCGCGCTCGCCCATACTGCAGCACTGCAAGGGCACCTGCTCGACAGCGACCTGCAAATGATCCAGCGCCTGCGCAGCGGCAGCGATTCACAGTTGCGCGCCGCCACGCTGTCTTTGCATGGTGCGCAACTGCAAGACCTTTGGGTGCTGCGGCAGAACGACCAGTCCGGTGCGGTCAAACGTGTTCTGCTCTGCACGCCACAAGCACCCCGCGAACGCCAGTTCGAGGCCTTTGACAGTGAGCGCGAATGCCAGACCCATCTGTTGGCCTGGGCCAGGCAGAGTGACACCGCCAAGAGCATGGCCGGCTATCTGATCAGCCGCGCGCCGATGCGCTTTCGCCCCGCTCTGCGCAAGGTCTTGTCGGGACTGAGTTTCAGGCCGGAAGCAGCGGAGCACCAGAAGGTCACTTTCGATCACCTCGGCAACCATCTCGACTGCCTCAAAGCGATGGCTGAACACGTGCTCGCCACACGCGTCGATGACTATGATTTCAGCACACCGTTGTGGTATCGCTCGACCACTGCAGCCAACCGCCGGCAATTGTCGACGCTGACCGACGACGCCGAGGGCGCGCTGCGTGCGTTCAATAAGCATCCGCTGTCGGGCGGGCGTTTCCAGACGTTTGACGATTACGTACACGAGCAAGCGAAGATCAGCCTGAACCGCTTGCTCAAGCGCCCCGCCAATGACGTCGACCCTGACACCGTCTGGGCGTATTCGGCAAAATCGATCGTGCCCTCATGGACACCGAAACCTTTGACGTATACCCGACTGTATCGCGATGGCTACGCCGACGGTGTCGGTTTTCTCGACCAGAAATTCTCGCGTTCTGCGCACTTCAAAGGTCCGCAAGGCATCGATATCAGCAGCCTGACCGCACAGAATGTCGCGCGCTCGGTGACAGGGGTGTGGATCGGCCAACGCTACACCGACAAAGTCAAAAAGGAACTGCAGCATTCGCAGAGCGAAGGCTACGATTTCAGACGTAACGCGACACTGGCGATCACCCAGCGGCAGATGAAAAGCGCCGCGCTGGAATGCCAGCTGCAAGGACATATCTCCAGCAGCGACCTGCAATGGCTCCAGCAAAGCATCACCAGCATGGATCAAACGTCGGGGCAGACGCGGACGAAGTACCCGATCCACCGGCTGATGATCGACGGCGAATGGGTGATCGATACCTGGCTGTTCAGCCATGGCGACAAGCCAGTCCTGCTGTACACGCCGGACGCACCGGACGGCGTGCGTTTTCGTGAAGCGCGCCTGTTCAATTTTCTGCTGCAGCAATCGGGCATGATCGAATACTTCACCTCACGCGTGGGTGTCAGCGCCCAGACCCGGGTCCGCACGCATCTGGAAAACATCCGCAGGAAACTGCCCAAAGACCTCAACAAAACGACCCCCAGTCCCGCCCGTTATGACTCGATGCGACCGGCCGACGCCGTCAGCGACCTGCGTTCGGCGCTGTACGACATGAAGCTGCAACGACGGATCGACAACGTCCATGCGACCACCACCAGTCGTGCCGAAATGATCGCCGGCCTGATCTGGACGAGCGTTGAATGGGTCGCGGCCATCGCCACCGCCCCCTTCCCGCTGTTGAGCCTGAGCACCGGTCTGTTGCTGGCCTTCAAGGACGCGATGCTCGCCCTGCATGCCTATCGGCAGGGCAACAACAACGAAGCGTTCCGGCACTTGCTCGGTTATCTGTTCAACAGTGCCGGCGCGGTGCTGACGGATCTCCGTCCGGCGCTGCGTTCACTCAAACCCGTCCGGCGTCCCTTGCGTCAGGCTGTCGCCACTGCCAGCGACGAGCAACCGAACGTTGTGGCGTTGGTCGATCAAGTGGCGACTGATCCCGCCTGGGACGATATGCATGCGGTCGTCTTCAGAGGGCAGGAGTATTACGCCAGCAACACCCCGGACGCACTGGGCCGTTATTTGCTTTATCGCCCGGATCCGAATGGCTCAGGACTGCTTTCGAGCGGGATTCTGACCGTACGTAATTCCGACGGGGTGATGGTCCGAAGCGGCTTGTCCGGCGGTGCACCGAAGTACGAAGCCGTGCCCGATAGCCCCGGTCCGCACAAGGACTATGGGGTTGCGCCCAAGTACCGGGATCGCGTCGAAACGATGCTGCTGCCGCAAGCGCGGGAAAAACTGCTGCAGATGGGCGAGCATTACATGGGCGTCTCGCCGCACGTCATCATGGTGACTGTTGTCGACAGGCTGGCCAACATGCGCATCGCCTATCTGCAACAGGTCGAAAAAATCACCTCAGACGCTAAGCGCCACTTTGCTCAACTCGCTCCCCTGCCCGCCCGCGCCCCGGTCCCTGCGGTTGCCGCCGATACCACCTTCGCGCAATTGATCACCAGCGACGCGTTCACCGCAAAGAATCTGGTTATCGGTGCGCAGCCCGGTTCGATCGCCAGCAAACAGGTATTGATCGACAATCTCGACGTGCTCGTGGAGAACGGCTACAAGCACCTGTTTCTCGAATACCTGCCAGGGGACGTTTTTCATCTCAAACTGGAGAAGCTCAACAAAAACGGCTCCTGGCGCCATATCAAGAAACATCTGAAGGGGCTCGACAAAGCCATGGGGTATCAGCCGGACTCAGCATTTTCTTACCTGGCGCTGGTGCGCACTGCCCGGGAAAAAGGCATGAGCATCCACGCACTGGACGGCTCGACCAGTTATAAACTCGAAGGGATCATGGTGATGTCCGAGGTCTCGCCTTTGACCCCGCGAAGCAACTCCATCAGAAACTTCTATTCGCACAGGGCGCTTGCCGGCGATATCGCCGCAGCCGGTGAAGAACGCTGGATCGTCCTGACCGAGCAGTCGCGCATGACCACCTTCGACAACACGCCGGGCCTGGCCGACCTGCATGAGGCCGTCGCCGTGCGTGTTGAAGATATCGGCTTGACTCAAACCGCACGCATAGGCAGGGATGCGCCTGGTGCCACCGCCGCAGACGCGCCAGCGCAAGGTGATTACCTCGTGCAGATGCCGAGTACGTACAAGGCACCTCTACCCGTCTCCAGGCCGCCGGCCACAGCTGCCACTGTTGACCATTTCAGCGAATTCGATATCGCTTCGCCATTGCGCGACGACATTGCTGAAATGTTGCATACGCCCCACGCCATGGACTCCAATTACCCCCCGACAGTAGCCAGTGAAAAACCGGCCTACGACGCTTTTCTTGCCCAGCGCAAACGGCTGGAAAAAACCGCCAGAGACGCTTTTACCGACTACATTCCTCCCGACGCGCCGATCCTGCCAGCGATCACTTCCGACTGCACATTCGAAGTTTTTTTGCAGCAATTGGCCGACCGACGTTTGAATCTTCTGATCGGCGAAGCCCATGCCGATGTGTCGAGCAAAGCGCTGCTGAAAAAGCACATGAAAGCACTCAAGGATGCAGGGTATGACACGTTGTATGTGGAACACCTGTTCACCGACCTGCACCAGGCCGATCTCGACATTTTTCTGCGGGACCAGCTCATGCCGGACAGGCTGAAGGTGTATCTGCATCGTCAGGATCAAGGGCAGATGCCGACTTACACCGGCAGCGATACGTACACGGCGGTCTATCAGGCGGCGGCCAAGTACAACATCCGCATCAGGGCGCTCGATTGCACCGCCTCTTACCACCTCAAGGGCATTGCTGACGCAGATATCTCGCGAAACGAGATGTTCAGCTATTTCGCCACTCGGGTGATCGAGGCAGACCAACTGGCCCACGGGCCGCATAAGTGGGTGGCGCTCGTTGGCAATGCGCACACCAATTACAACCTCGGTGTGCCGGGTCTGGCCGATACACTTTCGGCCGTCAGCCTGCACGTGCGCGACACCGCTCCTGAGCTGGCCCGAGACGTCCATCGCGGCGCAGGCGAAGTCGTCGCCGATGTGACACAAAAGCGCGGAATCAACTTCCGCGGCCTGCAAAACGATTTTCTTATGAACGTAGCCGTAACCGGAAAGAAAAAACCTGCCCTGACCCCGTCTGTCAGCCGTAGCAAACTGACCCATTCGGGCCTGTTCCTCATCGAAAATGAAGGCCCGAGCGGTAGCCGTCTGGTGCACAAGTCCAAAACTGGTGACATCGTCGTCACGCCGATCCAGGTCAATGACAAAGGCTTGCTGTTCATAGACCGTTGGGAGAAAAAAGATCAGGGGTTCACATACCTGCGGACGCTGATCGAGATGCTTGAAACGGGTGTGAAGTTGACGCAAGTGAAATAACGCGGGTTCGCTTGCGCATCAGGGAAAACCACTGGGCTTGACCGCTCAGTGGTTTTTTTGGCCAAGGGCAAGCAGGGTTTCGGTGTCGATCTCGGGCTGGATGAGGAACATGGTGCCGGGCGGGTGCGCCTTGCTCGGTTGCGGGCACAGGTAAAAATCCAGAGCGCGCTTGATCGCTTCGCGGTTTTTCGCGAGGTCGTCGGCGCGGATGGTTTGTTCGAGGGGGGTGGTTGAGTCGAGGGGTGGGTCGGGAAAGATTTTATCCACAATGTTTCTCCTGCTGACGCTAATGGGCAACCATCAATCGCCGGATCTCACGCGGCGAATAGGTGGCAGCTATGTGCGAGGTGAGATCCACCGGAGCAGGCAACCGGCCAGACCGAAGTCTGCCCGCACACAGCCGCCATAAAGCAGGCAACAGATTGAGCTGGCGCCAATTATCGTGGTGCTGGCGCCAGTTGCAAGCTATCCGGGGATCTCACTCCCGGTCGCTGATTCGCAGCGACGGGAAAAGACTAGAGCTCGCACGTCCGACGGACAACCTGAAAACCTTGTGGGAAGATTCTGGTTATTAGGTACCGGATTTAAACAATTTCAAGTTCTCGGGCGCATGGATGGGCCTCATCGCGAGCAGGCTCACTCCTACAAGGGAGGCGGTATACATCAGGAAGAAACAGGTCGGCTGTCAGGCCGCCTTCGCGAGCAGGCTCGCTCCCACAGAAAAGCAAAGGAAAGATCAAAAGATCGCAGCCTTCGGCGGCTCCTACACAATGAGCGCAAGCTCGAGTGCCTTTGATCTTGATCCACGGGCGACGTCGGAAGGCTGAGTGGAGGGATTGATCCGGGCGTGGGAGCGCAGCGACCGTACGACGCAGTCGTACACAGCGGAAGGAGGTGCAGCGAAGCAAACCGGAGCCGCTGCGCCAGGATCGATCCCGCAGCGAAGGAACCCGAGCTTGCGAGGGCCGAACGCAGGAGCAAGCGTTTTTTTGCTTACTTTTTTTAGGCGTTTGTAAAAAAAGTGAGTCGCCGTCAGGCGAAACCGCCAGCAGCCGCTACCGAAGCAACGGATATTCACCCAAATCAACATAAAACCAAGCCCAACAAAAAACCCGCAGACAATCACTCATCTGCGAGTTTCCCGTTCAAGCAGCAAAGAAGATCAGAAATCCTCCAACCGCCACACCTCATAAGCCGGCGTCTCATACGGATGACTGAGTTTCAACGCCGCCACAACAGCCACGATCAACTCATCCGCCACCACAAGCTCAACCTTCCATTCCTCAACCCGCTCAACCTGCCCTGCTTCGCCAATAAACGGCTGACTGCCATCCAAAGGCCGAAACTGACCAGAGCCAAGCACCTGCCACGCACAGTGGTCATAGTCACCGATCCGCCCACCACCAGCAGCGAATACGGCGCCCTTGACCACCTCGACATGGCTGTCAGGAACAAAAAACGCCAGCTTGTACACGACGCTTAGTTAACCCACACACGAGCATTACGGAACATGCGCATCCACGGTGCATCTTCGTTCCAGTCTTCCGAACGCCACGAGTTCTGCACTGCGCGGAACACCCGCTCCGGGTGCGGCATCATGATCGTCACGCGACCGTCACGGCTGGTGAGGCCGGTAATCCCGCGCGGCGAGCCGTTCGGGTTGGCCGGGTAGGCTTCGGTGACCTTGCCGTGGTTGTCGACAAAACGCATCGCCACGCAACCGGACAGATCGGCTTCCAGCAATGCTTCTTCGCTGGCGAACTCGGCATGACCTTCACCGTGAGCAATGGCGATCGGCATGCGCGAACCGGCCATGCCCTGCAGGAAGATCGAGTTCGATTCCTGGATCTGCACCATCGCCACGCGCGCTTCGAACTGCTCGGAGCGGTTGCGCACGAAGTGCGGCCAGAACTCGCTGCCCGGGATCAGCTCGTGCAGGTTGGACATCATCTGGCAACCGTTGCACACGCCCAGGGTGAAGCTGTCGTTACGCTCGAAGAAGCCCTGGAACGCATCGCGGGCGCGGCTGTTGAACAGCGCCGACTTGGCCCAGCCTTCACCGGCGCCGAGTACGTCGCCGTAAGAGAAACCACCGCAGGCCACCAGGCCTTTGAACTCGTTGAGGTCGACACGACCGGCGAGGATGTCGCTCATGTGCACGTCGATCGCGCTGAAACCGGCGCGGTCGAACGCCGCGGCCATTTCCACCTGACCGTTGACGCCCTGCTCACGCAGCACGGCAATCTGTGGGCGGATGCCTTTCTTGATGTACGGCGCGGCGATGTCCTGGTTGACGTCGTAGCTGAGCTTGACGCTCAGGCCCGGGTTGTCTTCTTCCAGCAGCGCGTCGAATTCCTGCTCGGCGCAGTCGGCGTTGTCGCGCAGACGCTGGATCTGATAGCTGGTCTCGGCCCACTGACGCTGCAGCAGACGACGCTGGCCTTCGAACACCGTGTCACCGTTGAAGGTGATGTTGATCTGGCCATTGTTGATCGGCTGACCGATCACCGACACGCAGTCGCCCAGACCGGCGGCGCTGAACTGCGCGAGGATGTCCGGGGTAGCGTCCTGACGAACCTGGATCACCGCGCCGAGTTCTTCGTTGAACAGGATCGCGGCGATTTCCGATGAGGATTCGGCAACGCTGTCCAGGTTCAGGCTCAGACCGCAGTGGCCGGCGAAGGCCATTTCCACCACGGAAGTCAGCAGACCACCGTCGGAACGGTCGTGGTAGGCCAGCAGGTGACCGTCGGCGTTGAGGCCCTGGATCACCGCGAAGAAGGCCTTCAGGTCTTCGGCGTCATCGACATCCGGCGCGTGCTGGCCGAGTTTGCCGTGGACTTGCGCGAGGATCGACGCCCCCATGCGGTTCTGCCCGCGACCGAGGTCGATCAGGATCAGGTCGGTGGTGCCCTTGTCCATGCGCAGTTCCGGGGTCAGGGTCTGACGGATGTCAGCCACTGGCGCGAAACCGGTGACGATCAGCGACATTGGCGAGGTGACGGTCTTGTCTTCGCCGTTGTCGGTCCAGCGCGTGGCCATGGACATCGAGTCCTTGCCCACCGGAATGGTGATGCCCAGCTCCGGGCACAGCTCCATGCCGACCGCTTTCACGGTGTCATACAGACGCGCGTCTTCACCCGGGTGGCCGGCCGCCGACATCCAGTTCGCCGACAGTTTGATGTCGGAGAGCTTGTTGATCCGCGACGCGGCAATGTTGGTGATGGTTTCGCCGATAGCCATGCGGCCGGAGGCCGGGGCGTCCAGCAGAGCCAGCGGAGTACGCTCGCCCATTGCCATCGCTTCACCGGTGTAGACGTCGAAACTGGTGGCGGTGACGGCAACGTCGGCCACCGGCACTTGCCATGGGCCGACCATCTGGTCACGGGCAACGAGGCCGGTGATGGTGCGGTCGCCGATGGTGATCAGGAAGCTCTTGCTCGCCACGGCCGGGTGATGCAGAACGCGCTCGATGGATTCGCTGATGTCGAGGTCCGACGGATCGAAGTCATCACCCAGCTCGGCTTCGCGAACCACCGAACGGTGCATGCGCGGCGCCTTGCCCAGCAACACTTCCAGTGGCATGTCCACCGGGTTGTTGCCGAAGTGGCTATCCGTGACAGTAAGCTGCGGTTCGGCGGTGGCTTCACCGACGACAGCAAACGGGCAACGCTCGCGTTCGCAGATCGCCTGGAAGCGCTCGAAGTCTTCCGGGCCGACCGCCAGCACGTAACGTTCCTGGGATTCGTTCGACCAGATTTCGTGCGGGGCCATGCCCGGCTCGTCATTGGGGATGTTGCGCAGTTCGAAACGGCCACCGCGGTCGCCGTCGTTGACCAGTTCCGGGAAGGCGTTGGACAGACCGCCCGCGCCGACGTCGTGGATGAAGCTGATCGGGTTCTTGTCACCCAGTTGCCAGCAACGGTCGATGACTTCCTGGCAGCGACGCTCCATTTCAGGGTTTTCACGCTGTACGGAAGCAAAATCCAGATCCGCCGAGCTGGTGCCGGTGGCCATCGACGAAGCCGCGCCGCCACCGAGACCGATCAACATCGCCGGGCCGCCGAGCACGATCAGCTTGGAGCCAACGACGATCTCGCCTTTCTTGACGTGCTCTTCACGAATGTTGCCCATGCCGCCGGCGAGCATGATCGGCTTGTGGTAACCGCGCACTTCGTCACCGTGCGGCGTGCTGATCGACTGTTCGAAGGTACGGAAGTAGCCGGTCAGGGCCGGACGACCGAATTCGTTGTTGAACGCAGCGCCGCCGAGCGGGCCTTCGATCATGATGTCCAGGGCAGTGACGATGCGCTCAGGCTTGCCGTACGGCACTTCCCACGGCTGTTCAAAGCCCGGGATCTGCAGGTTCGATACGGTGAAACCGGTCAGGCCGGCCTTCGGTTTGGCGCCACGACCGGTTGCACCTTCGTCACGGATTTCGCCGCCGGAACCGGTGGATGCGCCCGGGAACGGAGCGATCGCGGTCGGGTGGTTGTGGGTTTCGACCTTCATCAGGATGTGCACCGGCTCCTGCACCGCGCCGTACTGGCGGGTTTCAGGGTTCGGGAAGAAGCGGCCGGCAACGTTGCCGACGATCACCGAAGCATTGTCCTTGTAAGCGGACAGCACGCCTTCGCTGTGCATCTGATAGGTGTTCTTGATCATGCCGAACAGGCTTTTTTCCTGGCTCTGGCCGTCGATGTCCCAACTGGCGTTGAAGATCTTGTGGCGGCAGTGCTCGGAGTTGGCCTGGGCGAACATCATCAGTTCGATGTCGTGCGGGTTGCGCTTGAGACCGTTGAAGGCGTTCACCAGATAATCGATCTCGTCTTCGGCCAGGGCCAGGCCCAGCTCGGTGTTGGCCTTTTCCAGCGCGGCGCGACCGCCACCGAGGATGTCGATTGCAGTCAGCGGCTTCGGCTCGGCGTGGCTGAACAGACCAGCGGCCTGCTCGAGGTTGGCCAGCACGATCTGGGTCATGCGGTCATGCAGGGCGTCCGAAATCAGCTGGGCTTCGGCTTCGCTGAACTGGCCGGCGACGTAGAAGGCGATACCGCGTTCCAGGCGCTGGATCTTGCTCAGGCCGCAGTTGCGGGCGATGTCGCTGGCCTTGCTCGACCACGGCGAGATGGTGCCGAACCGCGGCAACACCAGAAACAGACGACCGGTCGGCTCTTGAACCGGAACACTTGGGCCGTACTTCAGAAGGCGCGCTAGCACCTGCTGTTCGTCGCCGGTCAGGACGCCGGTGACTTCGGCGAAGTGAGCGAATTCAGCATACAGGCCACTGACAGCTGGAACCTTCTGGCTCAGTTGCTCAAGGAGTTTGCTGTGGCGAAAGGCAGAAAGGGCAGGAGCGCCGCGCAGGATCAACATCTTCGGGACAGCCTCGGGAAGGGGTGTGCTTTGAGGCCGTGCATTCTAGCCTAAACCGCCCTCAACATCACTCGAAACGCTACGCACGGTTGCACTCGGGTAGCAATCTGTGTTTCTGCCTTCGGGGTCAGGTATATCGGGGGTTTCAGCGCAGCTTATTTTTACTGTAACAAAATGCCCTGAGAGCCCGTATTCAAGGGATTTCGTTCGGTTTTGTGATCGCTAGCAGACTAGTCCTACGCTGTCGAGATATGGCGCCCGTGGCCGTTTGCGTATACTGCGCAGATGTTTTTCCCAACGGCTTTGCGTCCGCGATACGCCAAATGGCTGATCGCAACCGGACTCTTCCTGATGCTCGGTGGTTGTGTTGATAAACCCAACACACTCGAGCGCGTAAAGGAGGACGGTGTGCTGCGCGTGGTTACCCGCAACAGCCCCGCCACTTACTTTCAGGATCGCAGCGGTGAAACCGGCTTCGAATACGAGCTGGTGAAGCGTTTCGCCGACGATTTGGGCGTCGAGCTGAAGATCGAAACCGCCGACAATCTCGATGTCCTGTTCAATCAGGTCGGCAAGCCCAACGGCCCGGTGCTCGCGGCGGCCGGTCTGGTCAGCAGTGATGAACGCAAGAAGCAGGTGCGGTTCTCCCACTCCTATCTTGAAGTGACTCCGCAGATCATCTACCGCAACGGCCAGTCGCGGCCGACCGATCCGGCGGATCTGGTCGGCAAGAAGATCACCGTGCTCAAGGGCAGCACCCACGCCGAGCAACTGGCCGGGCTGAAACAGAAATTTCCCGGCATCGAATACGAAGAATCCGACGCGGTTGAAGTGGTCGATCTGCTGCGCATGGTCGATGAGGGCCAGATTGACCTGACCCTGGTCGACTCCAACGAAGTGGCGATGAACCAGGTGTACTTCACCAATATCCGCGTGGCCTTCGACCTTGGCGACGCGCGCAGCCAGAGCTGGGCGGTTGGTCCGGGCGAGGACAACAGCCTGCTCAACGAAATCAACGCCTATCTGGACAAGGTGCAGAAAAACGGCACCCTGCAACGCCTGAAAGACCGCTATTACGGCCACGTCGATGTGCTCGGTTACATGGGCGCCACCACCTTCGCCCAGCACCTGCAGCAACGCCTGCCGAAATACGAGCAGCACTTCAAGAATTACGCGAAGAAAGAGAAAGTCGACTGGCGCCTGCTGGCGGCCATCGGTTATCAGGAATCCCTGTGGCAGCCGACGGTGACGTCAAAAACCGGCGTCCGCGGCCTGATGATGCTGACCCAGAACACCGCGCAGGCGATGGGCGTGTCCAACCGCCTCGATCCCAAGCAGAGCATCATGGGCGGTGCGAAGTACCTGGCTTACATGAAGGATCAGCTCGACGATTCGATCCAGGAACCGGACCGCACCTGGTTTGCCCTGGCCGCGTACAACGTCGGCAGCGGCCATCTGGACGACGCACGCAAACTGGCGGCAAAGGAAGGCCTGAATCCGGACAAGTGGCTGGACGTGAAAAAGATCCTGCCGCGCCTGTCGCAGAAGCAGTGGTACAGCAAGACCCGTTACGGCTATGCCCGCGGTGGCGAACCGGTGCATTTCGTAGCGAACATCCGTCGCTACTACGACATCCTCACCTGGGTGACCCAGCCGCAGCTGGAGGGCGACCAGGTGGCCGAAGGCAACCTGCATGTGCCGGCGATCGACAAGTCAAAGCCAGCGCAGGAACCCGCCCCGCTCTAACCCACACCACATACCCCATGTGGGAGCGAGCCTGCTCGCGAAAGCGTCGTGTCAGTCGACATTATCTTTGACTGATACATCGTTTTCGCGAGCAGGCTCGCTCCCACAGGGGTTTTGTGTAGCTGCTCAGGATTTGGCAGCAGCGAGGATCAGCGCTTTCATTTCCGACACGGCAGACTTGAAGCCGACGAACAACGCATGCGCCACCAGCGCGTGGCCGATGTTCAGTTCGTTGATGCCCTTGATCGCCGCGACTGCCTCGACGTTGTGGTAATGCAGGCCATGCCCGGCATTGACGATCAGCCCCTGCGCCAGACCAAAGGCCACACCGTCAGCGACACGCTTGAGCTCTTCGGCCACCTCGGTGGGAGTTTCGGCATCGGCGTAGCGCCCGGTGTGCAGCTCGATAGCCGGCGCACCGACGCGTTTGGAGGCGGCGATCTGGCGCTCGTCGGCGTCGATGAACAGCGATACTTCGCTGCCGATTTTCGACAAACGCTCGACCGCAGCGCGAATGCGCTCCTCCTGCCCCGCTACATCCAGACCACCTTCGGTGGTCAATTCCTGGCGGGTTTCCGGGACCAGGCAGATATGCGCCGGGCGGATGCGCTCGGCGAACGCCATCATTTCCTCGGTAACGCCCATTTCGAAATTCATGCGCGTTTGCAGCACATCCTTGAGCAGCAGCACGTCGCGCTCCTGGATGTGCCGGCGGTCTTCACGCAGGTGCACAGTGATGCCATCGGCGCCCGCCTCTTCTGCGTCCAGCGCCGCCTTGACCGGATCCGGGTAGCGCGTGCCACGGGCCTGACGCAGGGTGGCGACGTGGTCGATGTTCACGCCGAGAAGAATGCGATTGCTGCTGGTCACGGATGCGCTCCTGGATTGAGAGATTCGGCGCACAGCATATCAGGGCTTGCGAAACAGCTCGCGACTGACAAGCGGACGCCCGCCCAAATGCACCGCCAGCGCCTGGCGCATCAAACGCTTGGCCGCAGAGAGTGCACCGGGCGCCGACCAGTCGGTTTCAGCCATGGCCAGCAGCTCGGTGCCGTTGAACAGGCCCGGTTGCAACAGATAAACCCGCTCGAGTCCGGCATCGACCTGCAGGCGATAGAGTCCATCCGCAGCGACGGGCTCACCGTGAATGTCGGTGTTCATGGAAAAGCCGTAGCCGAGATCATCCAGCAACCGCCACTCGAAGGAGCGCAACAATGGCTCCAGCGGCCGACCTTCTGCCAGCGCCAGCAGTGTCGCGGCATAGTGATCGAACACCCCGGGATGCGGATCTTCCGCGGGCAACAGGCGAATCAGCAACTCATTGAGGTAGAGACCGCTGAACAGCGCCTCGCCATTGAGCCACGCCGAGGTGCCGGAGCTCTCCATGCGCCCGACATTCTTCAGCTCGCCCTTGCCACGGAACTCGACCTCCAGCGCCACGAACGGTCGCGCCAGTGTGCCGGCCTTGCCTCGCGCACTGCGCAACACCGCCCGCAGCCGACCTTGCGGCGTGAGGAAATCGACCAGTGCGCTGGTTTCGCGATAGGCGCGCGAGTGCAGAACATAGGCGGGTTGGGCGGGTGGTGGGGTTTGCGACATTGAGTTCTCGATGAAGAAACGCGGTTTTACATACAACCCAAAACTACTGTGGGAGCGAGCCTGCTCGCGAAAGCGGAGTGACAGTCAACATCGATGCTGAATGTTACATCCTCTTCGCGAGCAGGCTCGCTCCCACAGTGAGTATCGGTGTTTTCGAGATCGCTACTTACAAATCGCCGTAACCCAGCGAACGCAGCGCGCGCTCGTCATCGGACCAGCCGCCCTTCACCTTGACCCACAGGTTGAGCATGATCTTGGAGTCGAACAGCAGCTCCATGTCCTTGCGCGCTTCGGTGCCGATGCGCTTGATGCGCTCGCCCTTGTCGCCGATGATGATTTTCTTCTGGCCGTCACGCTCGACGAGAATCAGCGCGTGGATGTGCAAGGTCTTGCCCTGCTGCTTGAATTCTTCGATTTCGACGGTGATCTGGTACGGCAGCTCGGCGCCCATCTGGCGCATGATTTTCTCGCGCACCAGTTCGGCGGCAAGAAAACGGCTGCTGCGGTCGGTGATCTGGTCTTCCGGGAAGAAGTGATCATTCTCCGGCAAGTGATCGGCGATGACCTTTTCCAGCGCTTCGAGGTTGTGCCCGTGCTGCGCGGAAATCGGGATGATCTGCGCGTTCGGCAGTTGTTCCTGCAACCAGCTCAAATGCGGCATCAGCTCGGCCTTGTCTTCGATGCGATCGGTCTTGTTCAGCGCGACGATCAGCGGGCCGGTCACGTATTGCACACGCTCCAGAACCATCTGGTCTTCGTCGGTCCACTTGGTGCGGTCGACGACAAAGATCACAACGTCAACGTCTTTCAACGCCGCCGAAGCGGTTTTGTTCATGTAGCGGTTCAGGGCCTTTTCGCCACCCTTGTGCATGCCAGGGGTGTCGACGTAGATCGCCTGCACGTCACCCTCGGTCTTGATGCCGAGCATGTTGTGCCGCGTGGTCTGCGGCTTGCGCGAGGTGATCGCGAGTTTTTGCCCGAGGATGTGGTTGAGCAGCGTCGACTTGCCGACGTTGGGACGGCCGACGATGGCAACGTAGCCACAGCGAGTTGCGTTTGTATCAGTCATTGCCATTCTCCACGCCCAGGGCAATCAGTGCTGCGGCGGCCGCTACCTGTTCGGCAATACGACGACTCACACCCTGACCTCGGCTTTTTTCATTCAGTAAGACCACTTCGCACTCGACGAAGAAGGTACGGCAGTGCGGTTCGCCCTGGATATCCACCACTTCATAGCGTGGCAGTTCGCAACCGCGCGATTGCAGGTGTTCCTGCAAGCGGGTTTTCGGATCCTTGTTGGTGTCGACCAGCGTCAGGCCTTCGAATTCGCCGGCCAGCCAGGCCAGCACGCGCTCGCGGGCAACGTCCATGCCGGCATCGAGGTAGATCGCACCGATCAGAGCTTCGAGGGCATCGGCCAGAATCGATTCACGGCGGAAACCACCGCTCTTCAGTTCACCCGAACCCAGGCGCAGATAATCGCCGAGGTCGAAACCGCGAGCCAGTACGGCCAGGGTCTCACCTTTTACCAGCCGTGCGCGCAAACGTGACAACTGGCCTTCGCGGGCCAGCGGGAAGCGATCGAACAGCGCCTCGCCAGCGACGAAGTTGAGGATGGCATCACCGAGGAATTCCAGACGCTCGTTGTTGCGCCCGGCAAAACTGCGGTGCGTGAGGGCCAGCAGCATCAGCTCCTGGTCCTTGAAGGTGTAACCGAGCTGGCGCTCGAGACGGCTTAGAGAAACGCTCACGGTTTACCCACGCTGAGTTCGTGGCTGGTTTCCACTGCCACCGCCGGGGTACGGCGCAGGCCTGGGACAATTAACGCTGTGTTCAAAAATTAGATCCTGGCGATTGCGAAGCCGATTGTGCCGGCTCCAGAAATGCATTCGGCGCTGTGGTCAACAGCGCCGTGTTTGGTTACTTGATCAGGCCGACCCGCGAGAAATTCGGCAGGTGGCTGAGTTTCGGCTCTGGCCAGCTCATCCAGACTGCGAAAGCCTTGCCGACGATATTGCGGTCGGGAACCATGCCCAGCAGGTCCTTGGGAATGTTCGGATCATCCCAATAGCGACTGTCGTTCGAATTGTCGCGGTTGTCACCCATCATGAAGTAGTGCCCGGCAGGCACCGTCCACGAACGATCCGGAGTGGCGCGGTAGCGGCTCATTTCCTTGCGGATCAGGTGCTCGGCTGCACCGAGTTTTTCCTGGTAGAGCTCCGCGCTGCCCAGCGATCCCGCTTCGGCGCCGACCATCTTCTCGGCAATCGATTCGCCGTTGACGAACAGACGCTTGTCGGCGGTGTAACGCACCGTGTCACCTGGCAGTCCGACCACGCGCTTGATGTAGTTGACGTTCGGGTCGCTCGGGTAGCGGAACACCATGACATCGCCGCGCTGCGGATCACCGACTTCGATGATCTTCTTGTCGATCACCGGTAAACGGATCCCGTAGGAAAACTTGTTCACCAGAATGAAGTCGCCGACGTCCAGGGTCGGTTTCATCGAGCCGGATGGAATCTGGAACGGCTCCACCAGGAACGAACGCAGCACCAGCACAATGAACAGCACCGGAAAGAACGACTTGCCGTATTCGACCAGCAGCGGCTCTTTGTTCAGCTTCTCGACCACCACAGGCTCGGGCTGGCTGACACTGCCTTGATAAGAGGCAATGGCAGCTCGCCGACGCGGTGCCAGGAACAGCAGATCGAGCAACGCCAACAGGCCGCAGACGAACACGGCGATGACCAGCAACAGCGGGAAATTTAGCGACATAGGACCTGATTATTCCAACCTGAGCACGGCGAGGAAGGCTTCCTGTGGAATTTCCACGTTGCCGACCTGTTTCATGCGTTTCTTACCGGCCTTCTGCTTCTCGAGCAGTTTCTTCTTACGACTGACGTCACCGCCGTAGCATTTGGCCAATACGTTCTTTCTGAGCGCCTTGACGGTTGTCCGGGCCACGATCTGACCACCGATGGCGGCCTGGATCGCCACGTCGAACATCTGACGAGGAATCAGTTCTTTCATCTTCTCGGTCAACTGGCGACCTTTGAAGTGCGAATTGTCACGGTGCACGATCAATGCCAGGGCATCGACCTTGTCGCCGTTGATCAGCACGTCCAGTTTCACCAGATTAGCCGATTGGTAACGATCGAAATGGTAGTCCAGCGAAGCATAGCCGCGGCTGGTGGATTTGAGACGGTCGAAGAAGTCCAGGACCACTTCGTTCATCGGCAGGTCATAGGTGACTTGCACCTGATTGCCGAGGAACAGCATGTCGACCTGCACGCCGCGTTTCTCGATGCACAAGGTGATGACGTTGCCCAGGTGTTCCTGCGGCACGAGGATATTGGCGCGCACGATTGGTTCGCGCATGTCCTCGATCGCCGACACATCCGGAAGCTTCGACGGGTTGTCGACGTAAATCGTTTCACCGGTTTTCAGCACCAACTCGAAAATTACCGTCGGCGCGGTGGTGATCAGGTCCAGGTCGTACTCGCGCTCCAGGCGCTCCTGGATGATTTCCATGTGCAGCATGCCGAGGAAGCCGCAACGGAAGCCGAAGCCCAGGGCGTCGGAGCTTTCCGGGGTGTACTGCAACGACGAGTCGTTCAGGGTCAGCTTCTGCAGCGCTTCGCGGAAATCCTCGAAGTCGTCGGAGCTGACCGGGAACAGACCGGCGTAAACCTGTGGCTGGATGCGTTTGAAGCCCGGCAGTACCGGAACGTCTGGCGTGGAGCTCAGGGTCAGGGTGTCACCGACCGGCGCACCGTGAATGTCCTTGATGCTGGCGATGATGAAGCCCACTTCGCCGGCCTTGAGGTCAACAGTAGCGGTGTGTTTCGGGTTGAACACGCCGACGCTGTCGACCAGGTGCACCTTGCCGGTGGACTTGACCAGAATCTTGTCGCCCTTCTTCACACGGCCGTGGCGCACGCGTACCAGGGAGACAACGCCCAGGTAGTTGTCGAACCACGAGTCGATGATCAACGCTTGCAGCGGATCTTCGATGTTGCCGGTTGGCGCGGGAATGGTGTGGACCAGCCGCTCGAGCACTTCGTCGACACCCAGGCCGGTCTTGGCGCTGCAAGTGACGGCGTCGGTAGCGTCGATGCCGATGATCTTCTCGATCTCGTCCTTGACGCGATCCGGCTCGGCCTGAGGCAGGTCGATCTTGTTCAGCACCGGCATGACCTCGAGGCCCTGCTCGATGGCGGTGTAGCAGTTGGCCACGGACTGGGCCTCAACGCCCTGCCCCGCATCGACCACCAGCAAGGCGCCTTCACACGCGGCCAGGGAACGGCTGACTTCGTAGGTGAAGTCGACGTGGCCCGGGGTGTCGATGAAGTTCAGCTGGTAGGTGATGCCGTCTTTGGCTTTGTAATAGAGGGTAACGCTGTGGGCCTTGATGGTGATCCCGCGTTCACGCTCAAGATCCATGGAATCCAGTACCTGGGCTTCCATTTCACGCTCGGCCAGGCCGCCGCACATCTGGATGAAACGGTCAGCCAGCGTCGACTTGCCATGGTCAATGTGGGCGATGATGGAGAAATTGCGGATATGACTCAAATCACTCACGGATCAACACTCAAAAAGGCTGCAGGCTTGGCCCGCCGAAAAATAGCCGGGAATTGTACCTGATACACGGCGCAAGCGTCACGTTCGCCTGTCACCCGGATCACACGCAAAAACGCCCCGGTCTGGCGACCGAGGCGTTTTCGAGGTTCAAGGCAAAGATGAACAGATGTTCATCAACCGGCCCTGCGCAGCAGCCAGACACCCGCCAGCGCACACACGCCGGCCGGCACCAGCACGGCAAACAGCGGCGAGAAACCGAACACCAGACTCGATGGCCCCAGCAGATCCTGGACGATGCGGAAGGTGAAGCCCACCAGCACGCCGGTGAAAACACGCTGGCCCAGGGTCACCGAACGCAGCGGGCCGAAGATGAACGAGATCGCCATCAGCACCAGCGCGGCGGTCACCAGCGGCTGCAACACCTTGACCCAAAATGCCAGCCAGTAGCGGCCGTTGCTCAGGCCCTGCTCGGCCAGATAGTGGATGTAGCCCCACAGACCGCTGATCGACAGCGATTCCGGCGCCATGACCACGGTGCTGAGCAGTTGCGGGCTCAACGCCACGTCCCACTCCTCACTCGGGGTATTGACGACTTCAGTACTGCGCTCCTTGAACAGCGTGGTGGCAACGTCCGTGAGCTGCCACTTGGTGCCGTCAAACTCGGCCTTTTTGGCGAAGCTGGAGCTGAGCAGATGGCGCTCTTTGTCAAAGTGATAACGCGTCACGCCGTACAACAGACCGTTCGGTTGCACCGCGTTGATGTGGATGAATTCTTCACCCTGACGGTGCCACATACCGTGCTTGGCGCTTTGCGCGTCGCCACTGCCCTGGGCCAGCGAGCGATTGGCCTGGGCCATGCTCTCGGTGGCCGGGGCGACGTATTCGCCAATCAGCACGCCGGCGAGCATCAGCACCAGCATCGGCTTCATCACGGCCCAGACGATACGCCCGATCGACACGCCAGCAGCGCGCATGACCGTCAGCTCACTGCTGCTGGCCAGGCTGCCAAGACCGATCAGGCAGCCGATCAAAGCGGCCATCGGCAGCATTTCATAGAGGCGGCGCGGCGCGGTCAACAATACGAAACTGAGCACATCGACCAGAGTGTAGGTGTCGCTGACGTCGCCCATTTCATCGATGAAGGCAAACAGCGTCGCCAGGCCGAGAATGATCGCCAGCACGGCGATGATCGCCATGAATACGCTGCTGCCGATGTAGCGGTCGAGTTTAACCACGGGCCACCTCCAGCGCGGCGCTGCGACGGCTGGCCAGCTTCAGGCGCAGCGGCTCCCAATAGAGCAGGCCCAGGCCGATGAGCAGGAAGATCGCGTGCACCCACCACAGGCCAAGGGCCGGCGGGATCTTGCCTTTTTCGAGGGCGCCGCGGGCGGCAATCAGGATGGTCAGGTAAGCCATATAAAGAAGAATCGCCGGCAGCAGCTTGAGGAAACGCCCCTGACGCGGATTCACCCGCGACAGCGGCACCGCCATCAGGGTCACGATGAACACCAGCAACGGCAGGGACATGCGCCATTGCAGCTCGGTTTTCGAACGGATGTCGTCGCTGCCCCACAGGGACGAGGTCGGCATCGCATCACGATCGGTGACTTCTTCGCTGACGTCCGGCTTGGGCAGCAGCACGCCGTAGGTTTCGTAATGGATGGCGCGGTAATCGGCCTGACCCGGGCTGCCGTCATAGCGGTAACCGTTATCGAGGATCAGGTAGCGATTGCCGTCGGGGTGAACTTCCTGACGGCCTGATTCGGCCACCAGCACGGAAATCCCGCGGTCCTTTTTATCGGCGCCGAGGTTCTTCTGCGAAATGAACACGCTGCCGAGATTGACGCGATCGTCGCTCAGGGTTTCGGTATAGGTCACTCGAGTACCGTCACGCAACGCCTGGAAGCGGCCCGGTTCGAGGGTATCGAACTCGGTCAGCGCGTCCTGTTTGTTCAGCAACAGCTGAAACTGGTTGGCGCCCTGCGGAGCCAGGCCAAGGCTCAGCCACGCCACCACCAGTGCCACCAGCGTCGCCGGAAACAGGGTCATGCGAAACAGCTTCTGCTGACTCATGCCGGTGGCCGAGAGCACGGTCATTTCGCTTTCGAGGTACAGGCGACCGTAGGCCAGCAGGATCCCGAGGAACAGGCCCAGTGGCAGAATCAGTTGCAGGAAACCCGGCAGACGAAAGCCCATGATCAGGAACAACGAGCCCGGATCGAGCTGACCGGCCGCAGCCTGCGCCAGGTATTTGATGAAACGACCGCTCATGATGATGACCAGCAGCACGGCACTTACGGCGCTGAGGGTCAACAGGACTTCGCGGGACAGATAACGGAAGACGATCAAACCAGACACTCCAGGGTTGTCAGGCTAAGGCGGCCAAACAAGCAAGCACATCGACCGGCCCGCCATGCAGAGCGGTCGAAAAAAGATGCGGCATTATCCTGTGATTGGGTGCGCCTGTCACTGCGCACACTCATCCATCTCTGTAATCCTTTGCTGATCGTACAACCTAGGGGCGTTCTCAATTAGTTTTCACACCGCGCCGCGTCTGCTGTTGTGCAGGACAAGGCGCGAGAAGCGTGGTTTGGTCATTCCAAATAAGCTTCGAGCAACGCAGCCCTGCACAACAGCAGGCCCGGCCCTTCGGGTTGTGCCTTAAAGCCGGCCAGTCTGCGTTGCAGGCCTTGGAAAGGGAACAACCATTCCCAGCGGCCTGCGCCTTGCCTGGCTGGCTTTAAGGCGACAGCGCGGTGTGAAAACTAATTGAGAACGCCCCCTAGGGTTGTCAGGCGCGGGGAGCGAGGTTCAAACTGCGGCCCTTGTCGCAGGCTTTGGCCTGCGCCTCTTCTATCTATAAGCAGGCGACTGCGGACAGCGTCGAACGCCTGCGTGTTGACCATTCATTCAGGGATCCGGACATGGAACTGGTTGTAAAAAGCGTTAGCCCAGAAACGTTGAAAACCGCCACCCTGGTGGTTGCCGTCGGCGAAGGCCGCAAACTCGGTGTCGCCGCCAGACTGGTCGACGAGTCGAGCGGTGGCGCGATCAGCGCAGTGCTCAAGCGTGGCGACCTGGCCGGCAAGGTCGGTCAGAGCCTGCTGCTGCACAGCCTGCCGAACCTGAAAGCCGAGCGCGTGTTGCTGGTCGGCGTGGGCAAGGACGAAGAACTGGGCGACCGTCCGTTCCGCAAGATCGTTGCCGGTATCCTCAATACCCTCAAAGGCCTGGGCGGCGGCGATGCCGTACTGGCGCTCGATGAAGTCATCGTCAAAGGTCGCGACAGCTACGGCAAGACTCGCCTGCTGGCAGAAACCCTGGTCGACGGCGGCTACACCTTCGACCAGTTCAAGAGCCAGAAAGCCGAACCCCGCGCTTTGAAGAAAATCACCCTGCTGACCATCAAGGCTGCACAGGCCGAAGTGCAGCGCGCCGTCAATCATGCCACCGCAATCGCCAACGGCATGGCTTTCACCCGCGATCTGGGCAACCTGCCACCGAACATCTGCCACCCGACGTTCATGGGCGAACAGGCGAAGAACCTGGGCAAAGAGTTCAAGGATCTGAAAGTCGAAGTACTCGACGAGAAGAAGATCAAATCCCTCGGCATGGGTTCGTTCTACGCCGTTGGCCAGGGCAGCGCCCAGCCGCCACGCCTGATCGTCATGCAATACAACGGAAGCAAGAAATCCGAGAAGCCGTACGCGCTGGTCGGCAAAGGCATCACCTTCGACACCGGCGGCATCAGCCTGAAGCCGGGCGCCGGCATGGACGAAATGAAGTACGACATGGGCGGCGCGGCCAGCGTGTTCGGCACATTGCGCGCCGTGCTTGAACTGAAACTGCCGATCAATCTGGTGTGCATCCTCGCCTGCGCCGAAAACATGCCGAGCGGCAACGCGTCGCGTCCGGGCGATATCGTCACCACCATGAGCGGCCAGACCGTGGAAATCCTCAACACCGACGCCGAAGGCCGTCTGGTGCTGTGCGATGCGCTGACCTACGCCGAGCGCTTCAAGCCACAAGCGGTGATCGACATCGCCACCCTGACCGGTGCTTGCGTGGTGGCCCTGGGCGCACACACGTCCGGCCTGCTGGGCAACAACGACGAACTGATCGACCAGTTGCTCAGCGCCGGCAAGGCCGCCGACGACCGCGCCTGGCAACTGCCGCTGTTCGACGAGTATCAAGAGCAGCTGGACAGCCCGTTCGCCGACATCGCCAATATCGGCGGGCCGAAGGCCGGCACCATCACCGCCGCCTGCTTCCTGTCGCGCTTCACCAAGAACCTCAACTGGGCGCATCTGGACATCGCCGGCACCGCGTGGACCAGCGGCGGCAAGGACAAGGGCGCCACTGGCCGTCCGGTTCCGCTGCTGACCCAGTACCTGCTGGATCGCGCCAAGGCCTGAAATCGCTGAAAGGTGGCGTCACTCTCGGGTGATGCCACTTGCCGCTCTGGAACCGCAATGACCAAAGTCGACTTCTATATCCTGCCCAGCGCCGATCCTTCGGCGCGCCTGGATTTTGCCTGCAAGCTCACCGAGAAAGCATGGCGCATGGGCCACCGTATCTACCTGCATTGCAGCGATGCGGCCCAGCGGGACAATCTCGATGCGCGCCTGTGGGCATTCAAGGGCGAAAGCTTCGTGCCCCACGGCCCTGCCGAGAGTGAGCCGGACGGCTTGATCGTGCTGGGACTCGGGGAAGACTGCGGTGAGCATCAGGATCTGCTGGTCAATCTCGACCTGAAAGTCCCGGCCTTCGCCAGCAAGTTCGCCCGCGTGGCGGAAGTGGTGGTGGAAGACCCGACCATCCGAGCGGCGGCGCGGGAGAGTTTCCGCTTCTATCGCGAACAGGGCTATTCTCTGCAAGACCACCGTTTACAGCGACTCTGAGCATTCCAATGGACACTCCGAAACCGCAACAGAAATCCGCACACCTGCTGGACGATCTTGAATCGATCCGCCAGTTGCTCGGCGATGACAACCTGCAACCGCCGCTGTTGACCGATACGGTCGATGACAGCGAACAGGAACAGATTCCGATGCTGTTCGATTCCGTCGGCAACCAGCCGGCGGCCGTCGAGCCAGCGCCAGCGCCGCCCCCGGCCACCCAAACCGTCGCGCCTGTGGATAAAGGCCCGGACGCCCTGCTACATCTGGACAGCGAACTGCGCGCGGCCGCGCAATTGATCATGCAAGACGTGATCGACGACTTCGCTCCGCACATCGAAACCGAAATCAAACGCCGCCTCGAGGCACGGATGGAGCGGCTGCTCGCCGCAGCTGCAAGCGGCAAGCTTTAAGCTGCAAGCCAAAGCCAAAGCCAAAGCCAAAGCAAATCCGCCGCGCTCCTCTTGAAGCTTGCAGCTTGTGGCTTGTGGCTGCCCCCACGGCTATACTTCCCGGCTTTTCCTGAATAAATGCCAATAGGGTCCCGCCGCGCATGGATAAGACCTACCAGCCGCACGCCATTGAAACTTCCTGGTACAAGACCTGGGAGTCCGAGAACTACTTCGCCCCGCAAGGCGCGGGCGAGTCCTACACCATCATGATCCCGCCGCCGAACGTCACCGGCAGCCTGCACATGGGTCACGGCTTCAACAACGCGATCATGGACGCCTTGATCCGTTTCCGCCGCATGCAAGGTCGCAACACCCTGTGGCAACCGGGCACCGACCACGCCGGTATTGCCACGCAGATGCTGGTGGAGCGCCAACTCGAAGCCCAAGGCCAGAATCGTCATGATCTGGGCCGCGAGAAATTCCTCGAAAAAGTCTGGGAGTGGAAAGATCAGTCCGGCGGCAATATCAGCCGGCAGATCCGTCGCCTCGGCTCGTCCGTCGACTGGAGCCGCGAGCGCTTCACCATGGACGACGGCCTCTCGGAAGCGGTGAAAGAAGCGTTCGTGCGCCTGCATGAAGACGGCCTGATCTACCGCGGCAAGCGTCTGGTCAACTGGGACACCAAACTGCACACGGCGATTTCCGACCTCGAAGTGGAAAACCACGAAGAGAAAGGTTTCCTGTGGAACCTGAAATACCCATTGGCCGATGGCGTAAAAACCGCTGAAGGCAATGACTTCCTGATCGTCGCCACCACCCGTCCGGAAACCATGCTCGGCGACTCCGCCGTCGCGGTTAACCCGAACGACGAGCGCTACAAGGCCCTGATCGGTAAATTTGTCGAGCTGCCATTGGTTGGCCGCCGTATTCCGATCATCGCCGACGATTACTGCGATCCTGAATTCGGCACCGGCTGCGTGAAAATCACCCCGGCCCACGATTTCAACGACTACGAAGTCGGCAAGCGCCACAACCTGCCGCTGCTGAACATCTTCGACAAGAACGCCAACGTGCTGCCTGCCGCACAGGTGTTCAACCTCGACGGCACGCTGAACGAGAGCATCGACGGCAAGATTCCGGCCGAGTTCGCTGGCCTCGAACGTTTCGAAGCGCGCAAGCAGATCGTCGCCGCGTTCGACGCCGCCGGGCTGCTGGTGAGCGTCAATGATCACAACCAGAAAACGCCGAAGGGCGATCGCTCCGGCACCGTCATCGAGCCGTGGCTGACCGACCAGTGGTACGTGTCGACCAAACCGCTGGCCGAGCCGGCGATCGCTGCCGTCGAAGACGGGCGCATCCAGTTCGTGCCCAAGCAGTACGAAAACATGTACTTCTCGTGGATGCGCGACATCCAGGACTGGTGCATCAGCCGTCAGCTGTGGTGGGGCCACCGGATCCCGGCCTGGTACGACGAGTCGGGCAAGGTCTACGTGGGCCGCGACGAAGCCGAAGTGCGCGCCAAGCACAACCTCGGCCCGGACGTTGCGCTGCAACAGGACAACGACGTCCTCGACACCTGGTTCAGCTCCGGCCTGTGGACATTCTCGACCCTCGGCTGGCCCGAGCAGACCGAGTTCCTGAAGAAATTCCACTCCACCGACGTGCTGGTCACCGGTTTCGACATCATCTTCTTCTGGGTTGCCCGGATGATCATGATGACCATGCACCTGATGAAGAACGAAGACGGCACGCCGCAGGTTCCGTTCAAGACCGTTTACGTACACGGTCTGGTGCGCGACGGCCAGGGCCAGAAGATGTCCAAGTCCAAGGGCAACGTCCTGGACCCGCTGGACATCATCGACGGCATCGACCTGGAAACCCTGGTGCACAAGCGCACCTCGGGCCTGATGCAACCGAAACTGGCGAAGAAGATCGAGAAAGCCACCCGCGAAGAATTCGCCAACGGCATCGAAAGCTATGGCACCGACGCCTTGCGCTTTACCTTCTGCTCGCTGGCCTCTACCGGTCGCGACATCAAGTTCGACATGGGCCGCGTCGAAGGCTATCGCAACTTCTGCAACAAGATCTGGAACGCCGCGCGTTACGTTCTGGACAAGGGCGAAGACTGCGGCCAGAACGGCGACGCCTACGAGCTGTCGCTGGCCGATCGCTGGATCATCTCGCAACTGCAACGCACCGAAGCCGAAGTGACCCGTCAACTCGATCAGTTCCGTTTCGACCTCGCCGCACAAGCGCTGTACGAGTTCATCTGGAACCAGTACTGCGACTGGTATCTGGAACTGTCCAAGCCAGTGCTGTGGGACGAGAACGCGCCGGTCGAACGTCAGCGCGGCACTCGCCGTACGCTGGTGCGCGTACTGGAAGTGGCGCTGCGTCTGGCGCATCCGTTCATGCCGTTCATCACAGAAGAAATCTGGCAGCGCATCGCGCCGCTGGCCGGCGTTCAGGGCAAGACGATCATGCTGCAGCCTTGGCCGGTGGCCAACGAAGAGCGCATCGATCCGGCGGCGGAAAACGACATCGAATGGCTCAAGGAACTGATGCTCGGCACGCGCAACATTCGTGGCGAAATGAACATCGGCCCGGGCAAGCCACTGCCGATCTTCCTGAAGAACGTCAGCGCTGACGACCAACGCCGCCTGACCGAGAACGAAGCGCTGCTGAAGAAGCTGGCGCGTCTGGAATCGATCACCGTTCTTGCGGCTGGAGAAGAAGCGCCGCTCTCTGCTACCGCACTGGTGGGCGAGATGGAAGTGCTGGTGCCGATGGCCGGCCTGATCGACAAGGGCGCCGAACTGGCACGTCTGGACAAGGAAATCCTGCGTCTGCAGGGTGAGGTTCAGCGGGTTGGCGGCAAGCTGTCGAACGCCGGTTTCGTTGACAAGGCACCGGCCGAAGTCATCGAGAAGGAACGCGCCAAACTGGCCGAGGCTGAACAGGCCCTCGGCAAGCTGGCCGAGCAGCACGCGCGGATTGCCAGTTTGTAACGGCAGATCGCACTGAAAAAGGGAGGCCCAGGTGGCCTCCCTTTTTTATGCCCACCACATTTCCCCCTGTAGGAGCTGCCGAAGGCTGCGATCTTTTGATCTTGTTTTTCAGGATCAAGATCAAAAGATCGCAGCCTTCGGCAGCTCCTACATGGGTTCGGCGTATTCGACGTCAATGTGGGACAATACCCGCCACTTTCAGCCATACCCGAATCGACCACGCCCATGACTGCCCCCCGCACACCCAAACCTGCGCGCAAGAAGCCTGACGCCGCGTCCCCGAGCAAAGCCGTCGAGCCGCGCGAGAAGGCCAGCCTGCATCCGCGCAATCGCCATCAGGGTCGCTATGACTTTCCGGCGCTGATCAAGACCACGCCGGAACTGGCCAGGTACGTGATCACCAACCCGTACGGCAAGGAAAGCATCGACTTCGCCAGCCCCGACGCGGTGCGCGTGTTCAACCGGGCGCTGCTCAAGGCGTTCTACGGCATTCAGCATTGGGACATCCCGGCGGACTACCTCTGCCCTCCGGTGCCAGGGCGTGCCGATTACGTGCACTTTCTCGCCGACCTGCTGGCGAGCATGAACGACGGCAAGGTTCCGCGCGGCGCGATCGTCAACGTGCTGGACATCGGTATGGGCGCCAACTGCGTTTATCCGCTGATCGGCAACAGCGAATACCGCTGGCACTTCCTCGGCTCCGAAATCGATCCGACCGCCGTGGCCGCTGCCAGAGCCATCGTGCAGTCCAACGATCTGAGCAAGGTGATCCAGCTGCGCCAGCAGGAAAACCGCAAGCACATCCTGATCGGCTTGCTGGAGCCGGGCGAGCGCTTTGACCTGACCATGTGCAACCCGCCCTTCCACGCTTCGATGGAAGAAGCGACCAAGGGCAGCGAGCGCAAATGGCGTGCCCTGGGCAAGGCTGATCCGAAACGCAAACTGCCGGTGCTGAACTTTGGTGGGCAATCGGCGGAGCTGTGGTGTGAAGGCGGTGAAGCGCGCTTCGTGACGCAGTTGATTGCCGAGAGCGCGAACTTCCAGCACAAAGTGCTGTGGTTCAGCACCCTGGTGTCGAAGGCGTCGAACCTGCCGGCCATCGAAACTGCGCTGAAGAAGGCTGGCGTGCTGGAGAGCCAGGTCGTGGAGATGTCCCAGGGGCAGAAGCAGAGCCGTTTCGTGGCCTGGACCTTCCAGACCAAGTCCGAGCAGCAGATCTGGCGGCGTGAGCGCTGGGTGCGCTAAGGCGCTGTAGATCCCCCTGTGGGAGCGAGCCTGCTCGCGAAAGCGGTGGGTCAGTCGATATCGAAGCTGGCTGACACGCCGCTTTCGCGAGCAGGCTCGCTCCCACATTGGCCCTGCGATTCAGTCGCTAAATCACAGACACAAAAAAACCGTGCCCCGGATCACTCCGAAGCACGGTTTTTTTATCGCTGCGTCTTACTTGTTCACAGCGTCGGTCAGGCCTTTGGCCACAACCAGCTTGATCACTTTCTTGGCAGGGATTTCGATGGCAGCGCCAGTCGAAGGGTTACGGCCAGTGCGGGCAGGACGCTCGGTCACTTTCAGCTTGCCGATACCTGGCAAGGTGATTTCGCCGCCGTTTTCCAGCTGATCGGCAACGATTTGGCCCAGTTGGTCCAGAGCGTTACGCGCGGTGGTTTTCGGCGCGTCGATAGCTTCAGCGATGTCGGCGATCAGTTGGTCTTTAGTAAGAGCCATGTAGTGTTCCTTCCCTATCAAATTCATATGGATTGCAGAGTGCAGTGTCAGCCATCGAGCCCGATCTTCTGGATCTGGCACCCTCGGCGATAACCACGACGAGTCGGGTTATAGATGCCGAAATCAGGGTTTGGTTCGACCTGACAAATGCTGAATGCACGCTTAACGCAGTGACTTCGCGTAAGACCGGGCAAAACTAGCACAGCGACAAGGAAATATCCGCCTCTAGCTACCCATTTGGTCAGCTTTATTGCTCTAAACCGGTAAAAAACCGCATAAGGCCGGCCACTTGCCCCGATTTAAGCCTTGGCCCGACTGTAGGAGCTGCCGAAGGCTGCGATCTTTTGACTTTGCTTTTTCAAAAACACGATCAAAAGATCGCAGCCTTCGGCAGCTCCTGCACAGGGCCTCGGCCGGAGATTCGGTTACACTGAGCGCTTTTTCGGGGGAGCCTGCCCTCCTCCCTTCCAACAGCCGAGAAGCCCATGCCGATCCGTCATTGCATCGTCCACCTGATCGACAAAAAACCCGACGGCACGCCCGCAGTGCTGCACGCCCGTGACTCCGAACTGGCCGAGTCCGCAGCCATCGAAAACATGCTCGCCGACCTCAACGAAAGCTACAACGCCAAACAGGGCAAAGCCTGGGGCCTGTTCCATCCGGAGTCCGGTGCGTTCCCCTTCAGCGGCTGGCTGAAGGAGTACATGGAAGGCGGCCGGGATTTCACTGCGTTCAGTAAAGTGGCGGTCGAGCATCTGCAGAAGCTGATGGAAGAATCCAACCTGTCGGTGGGCGGCCATGTGCTGTTCGCCCACTATCAGCAAGGCATGACCGATTACCTGGCGATCGCCCTGCTGCACCACAGCGAAGGCGTGGCGGTGACCGACGAGCTCGACGTAACGCCATCGCGCCACCTCGACCTTGGCCAGTTGCATCTGGCAGCGCGGATCAACGTTTCCGAGTGGCAGAACAACAAGCAGTCGAAACAGTACATCTCGTTCATCAAGGGCAAGAACGGCAAGAAGGTCTCGGAGTATTTCCGCGACTTTATCGGCTGCCAGGAAGGCGTCGACGGCCCCGGCGAAACGCGCACCCTGCTCAAGGCCTTCAGTGACTTCGTCGAAAGCGAAGATCTGCCGGAAGACTCGGCCCGCGAGAAAACCAAGACCCTGGTCGACTATGCCAGCAGCCAGGCCAAACTCGGCGAACCGATGGGCCTGGAAGAATTGTCGGAGCTGATCGACGAAGAACGTCCGAAAGCCTTCTACGATCACATCCGCAACAAGGACTACGGCCTGTCGCCAGAGATCCCGGCGGACAAACGCACCCTCAACCAATTTCGTCGTTTCACCGGCCGCGCCGAAGGCCTGTCGATCAGCTTCGAAGCGCATCTGCTGGGTTCGAAGATCGAATACGACGAGGAGAACGGCACCCTGATCATCAAAGGCCTGCCGACTTCGCTGACCGATCAGTTGAAGCGCCGCAACTGATGCTCGGCAATGTGTTGAAAAAGGTTGCCCTGGTGCTGCTGGTAGTCGTGGTCTACCAGAACTGGGGCAAGATCGAGCGGGTGTTCAATCCCTCGCAAATGGTCTCGGAGCAGACGCGCGCGCAAGCCAACGTCGTGCTCTACGCCACCGACTGGTGCGGCTACTGCAAGCAGACCAAACGCTTTCTCGACAGCAAGGGCATACCTTTCAAGGAGTTCGATATCGAGAAGGATGTTGAAGCGCGCAAGGCGTATGAAGCATTGGGCGGACGCGGGATTCCGCTGATCGATGTGAACGGCACGTTGATTCGCAGGTTTGATCCGGACGAAATCCTCGCTGCCCTGAAATAACATCAAGATCAAAAGATCGCAGCCTTCGGCAGCTCCTACCCAAGTCTCATGTAGGAGCTGCCGAAGGCTGCGATCTTTTGCTTTTAGCGCGCTTCGATACGGAAGCCGAAGCGCGGAAAGTGCACGTGCACCACGCCGCCGCGCTCGTCTTCTCGGCGAATGATCAGTTCTTCACTGCCGGCAAACAGCAACTCACCCAGCACCGGATCAACCCCGTAATCCGTCGCGGCAATCGCCACCTGCTGCCCAGCCTTGAAGCCGTTCGGATCTACGAACTGCTCATCCGGCAATGCCGCCGGCGTCGCGTTGCGTGCAACCTCAAGCGCCTCTTCGGACGTCATCGCACTCGCCGCGCCATGACCGAAGCCCAACACGCGACTCAGCCACGCCGAAACCGCCGGGTACTCATCCACCAGGCCCGCAGTCACATGCGTCGCCTTGAGGAACCACAGCGGATGCGCCAACGCAAAGTCGGCAATCGACGGCTCGCCAAACAGGAAGTCGCCCTGCTCGCGCTGTAACTGCTGCTCCAGACGGGCCATGATCGTCGGCCATTGATGCTTGGCCTGTTCGGCGGACAAACGCGTGGCGCTGCCACCACTGAACAAACCGGCGCGGTCGGCGATAAACGCTTTGATCGCTTCCGGCGGCAACTTGGCGAAGCGCACGGCGACCGATTCCGGCTGAAACACCAAGCTCACCGCATGTTGAAACACCACCGAGTCAGCCCACGTGGCAAAACTGGCGGAGGTGAATTCCTGACCTTCAGGGAAGAACGCCGGCAACGCCTTTTCCTGCTCCAGGCGACGGGCGATCAGCGAAGTGTCGCAGTAGATGTCAGCACCAATCTGCAATACCGGAGTTTTGCGATAGCCACCGGTCAGGGCGGTCAGATCCGGTTTCGGCATCACCGGCGAGATATGCACCGAACGCCAGGACAAGCCTTTGAAGCCCAGCAGCAGGCGAGCCTTCTCGGCAAATGGAGAGGTCGGGTAATGATGCAGAATCAACTCGGACATGCTCGGCTCCGCCGCTGGAAAAGTGAATCCGCAGCTTAGCGCGCATTACCTGACAGGCCTACCGATCTGCCTGATGGGAACCAATCAGTCAGATTGATAAGAGGCGACGAGGCATTCCTTGGCGCTCTTCCTGAGTTTTTTGATCAAGCGCTCCTGCCGTAACGCATCGCTTTTATCGCGGCACAGCTCGGTATAAACCAGTGCCATCGCCGGGCTGGAGAGGAAGAACCGTGCGCCTTTGCCGCTTTGATGCTTGGCGAAACGGCGCACCGGGTCATCGCTGATCCCGCAGTACAACGAGCCATTGGCGGCACGCACGAGATAAACGAACCAGGATTTGCTCACCGGTTCGGCATCGTCGACGGATTTTTCGCTAAGGCTGGTCACTTCGGGATCTGAATGTGTAGGAAAACAGGCGGCGATCTTATCAGCGCCCGGCCTGAAATGCCTTCAGTCCCTTGCGCGCCTGCGCACGTACGGCGTTGCGCACCAGCGGCGTCCAGCCCAGCAGCAGGCCTTTGAAACCCAGCGCCTGCCGCGACCAGCGCCACAGATCGAAGTGGTCGTGGTGCTCGCAGATCTTGCCCTCGCGGAAGACGAAGCGCGCCTGAATATCGTTGACCACGACATTGCCAGTCTGGCTGAACAGGTAAGTCGCCAGCCAATGCGCGCCACCGGTGCGCTCGTCGGCGCGGACGTTGTCGAAGGTCAGGGAGAAATCCTTGGCGCGGGTGGTGAGCATGCGCCACATGTCGCCGGCATCGCGCCCGCGCAACTCACCGAAGGCCGGATCGCTGAAGACCACGTCGTCGGTGTAGCAGGCGGCCATGGCTTCGGCGTCGAGGCGCTGGAAGGCCTCGTAGAAGCGGGTGATCAGGGCGCTATGGGCTTCGCTCAAGGCAATCTCCAAGGAAAGATATACAGATTGCCAGCACCATAATCTGCCGCGCGAAGAAACACTATCGGCAATACGCAAAACCTTTGTGGGAGCGAGCCTGCTCGCGAAGGCAATTCAACATTCAACATCTGTGTTGACGGAAACACCGCCTTCGCGAGCAGGCTCGCTCCCACATTTGGAAACAGTGCATTCAGATCTTTTCGCTTTGCACCTGCACATACAGCGCCCGGCCGGCACCCAGCCCGGCGAGGATTGCGCCGGCGCCGATAATGCCGAAGATCCAGCCCAGCGCATTCCAGCCGCCAGTCCAGTCATGGACCACGCCCACGGCGAATGGCCCCATGGACGCCAGCGTGTAGCCAAAACCCTGAGACATGCTCGACAGGTTCGCCGCGACATGGGAGTCACGCGAACGCAGAACGATCAGCGTCAATGCCAGACTGAACGTACCGCCCTGCCCCAGCCCGAGCAGAATCGCCCAGCCCCACAGACCTTCGATCGGCGCGTACAGGCAGCCGAACAGGCCGGCCAGGGTCAGCGCCATGACTACAACAATCGCCAGACGTTGATCCTTGCCACGGGTCGCCAGCCACGGCGCAGCCAGCGAACTGACCAGTTGAATGATCACCGAACCGGAGAGTACCAATCCGGCCTGGGTCGGTGTCAGCCCGCGCCCGATGAGGATCGATGGCAACCAGCCAAACACGATGTAGGCCAGCGACGATTGCAGGCCCATGTACAAGGTCACCTGCCAGGCCAGCGGATCACGCAGCAACCCGCGCACGCGATAGGCGACGTTGTGCGCGCCGTGCTTCGAGCCGACCTGAGGCAACCAGAAAACCGCCGCCACCAATGCCGGAATCACCCAGAAGCCCAGGCCCATCGCCCAGCTGTTGCCGAAGTGTTCACTCAGTGGAACGGTCGAACCCGCCGCCATCGCCGCGCCAAGGCACAGGGCCATGGTGTAGACGCCGGTCATGGTGCCAGCGTGTTTGGCGAAATCGCGTTTGACGATGCCCGGCAGCAGCACGCCGACGATACCGATGCTGGCGCCGCCAAGGACGCTGCCGGCGAACAGGCCGATCTCACCGAAATTGCTGCGCAGGATAATCCCGCCGGCCAGCGTCAGCAGAATCCCCAGCACCACCCGCTCAGCACCGAAACGCCGCGCGAGGATCGGCGCCAGCGGCGCGAACAAGCCCAGGCACAGCACCGGCAACGTGGTCAGCAATCCCGCCTGCGCTGCAGACAGCCCGAGGCTCCTGGAGACCTCGCTGAGCAATGGCGCCATGCTCGACAACGCCGGGCGCAGGTTCAGCGCCACCAGAATCAGCCCGAGCAGCAATAGCCATGGACGTTTCACCAACGGGTGGCTTTGCTGCACCTGCTCGTCATCGGCTTCGGCATCAATCAACAGCTCATCCAGCTCGGTGGTGCGTTTCGGCGCTGTGGATAACTCGGTGCGGGTCATGGTTTTCTCGGTTTCAAGGTTCATTGATCAACTGCCTCGACAAGGCTTTGGCCCGTTCCGGGTCGCGTTGCTCGACCGCATCGAGCAGGTCGATGTGCAGGTCGAACACTTCCTGACGGCGCGGGGTGATATTCAGGGTCTGGCGCAATTGCGCGCCGACGATGCTGGAGAAATAGCGATACAGCTCGCTGAGGGTCGGGTTGTGCGCGGCGTCGACCAGACGCCGATGGAACACCAGATCGCAGGCAATGTACGTGTCGAGATCGCCGTGGTAATGGCTGCCACTGGTGCCGAGCGCTTCGCGCAGTGCCGCCAGATCCTCATCGGTACGGCGCAACGCCGCCAGGCCGATCGCCTCGACTTCGAGGATGTGCCGGGTTTCCCGGGCCTGCTCCAGCGAACAGCGGGACAACGCCTTCAGCGTATCCAGCGGATCAACCACTGCGCGTAGATAACTGCCATCGCCCTGACGAATTTCGATCAGCCCGGAAAACGCCAGCACACGCATCGCCTCGCGCACGGTATTGCGGCTGATGCCCAGCTCGGCGCACAGCTCAGGCTCGGTCGGCAGACGCTCGCCGACCTGCCAAGCACCGCTGTTGATGCGCTGGCGCAGTTGGTCCAGAGCCTGATCGACCAGGGATCGCTTGATCAAAGGGGAAATTTCGGACATGAGCCTCGCCTTTTCATCCAATCATAGGATGAATTTTCCGACATGTTAGTCAGACCCATGTAGGACGGCAACCACCTAGGGTCAATCGGAGACACATGGAGCGGCATTTTCGATTGGTCAAAATTACCCTTTAAGGGTAGTTTCAGGGACAGGGTTTTGGCTTCTTATGGAAAAGAACACACCCCATTACGACTTGGCGGTGATCAAGTCTGAAGTGAGGCGACTGGGTCAAAATGCTTTCACCAAAACTTCAGTAAGGTCAGCTGAGAAGCTCGGCTTCAACATCAGCGAAATGCAGGAGATTGTTTTCGAGCTACAAACCAGGATGTTGTACAAATCGATGACTACCTATGACGATCACCGAATCTGGCAAGACGTGTATCACATCAATTCGCGAGATCAGGAGATTTACATCAAGGTGACATACCGCCCCGGCGGCAGCCCACCGGTGATCTCCTTTAAGGAGAAAAACCCATGAAAACCCAGCAATGTGTCAGCTGCGGGACGCGTGAAGGAATGAGGCATTTTCAGGGGCGCGGCGAAACCCTGAGAGTCAAAGGCATGGAGCGTCGTGTCGATAATCTTTCTGGCTGGGAATGCCAGAAGTGCGGTGAGATCGAATGGGACCCCGACACCGATAGTGCGCAGCGGTATTGCAACGCAGGTGATGAGTTGGTTATCGCTGCGAGGCAAATGATTGGTGACGAGATGAAGCGTATCCGTCGCAAATTGCACCTGACGCAAAAAGAGACGGTACAACTGCTGTCTGGGGGTGGGCATAACGCATTTTCTCGCTATGAGCGCGGCGATGTATTGCCGCCCAAGGCGCTCATACTGTTGATGCGTTTATTGGATCGTTACCCGTACTTGCTAACCGATGTGAAGACTCTCGGCGAAGGTGCAGACTTGAGAGGTTTCGAGCACATCGTCCACAAAGAACACGAATCCCTCTCCGTGTCCTGAACCGTCCAGAAAAACCAACCCGGCACATCGCCGGGTTGGTTTTACTCATCCACCATCAATGCAAAATCTGACTCAAGAACAGCTTGGTCCGATCATTCTGCGGATTGTCGAAGAAGTCATTCGGCGCGGCCTGCTCAACGATCTCGCCCTTGTCCATGAAGATCACGCGGTTGGCCACGGTACGGGCGAAGCCCATTTCGTGGGTGACGCAGAGCATGGTCATGCCGTCTTCGGCCAGGCCGATCATGGTGTCGAGAACCTCTTTCACCATCTCCGGATCGAGCGCTGAGGTCGGTTCGTCGAACAGCATGATTTTCGGCTTCATGCACAAGGCGCGGGCGATCGCCACACGCTGCTGCTGACCGCCGGACAGTTGCCCCGGGTATTTGTGCGCCTGCTCCGGAATGCGTACGCGTTCCAGGTAATGCATGGCGATTTCCTCGGCCTTGCGCTTGGGCATCTTGCGTACCCACATCGGCGCCAGGGTGCAGTTCTGCAGAATGGTCAGGTGCGGGAACAGGTTGAAGTGCTGGAACACCATGCCGACTTCGCGGCGGATCGCTTCGATCTGCTTGAGGTCGTTGGTCAGTTCCACGCCATCGACGACGATACGGCCCTGCTGATGTTCCTCCAGACGATTGAGGCAACGAATCGTGGTCGATTTACCGGAACCCGACGGGCCGCAGAGGACGATACGCTCGCCCTGTTTGACGTTGAGGTTGATGTCCTTGAGCACGTGAAACTGGCCGTACCACTTGTTCACGCCCTGCATCTGGATGATGCCTTCCGGACCCACAGGCTTTTTGATTGCTTCGCTCATTTACAGAGAACTCCTAACGCTTGTGGCCAGTGTCGAGCTTGCGTTCCAGATGCATGGAATAGCGCGACATACCAAAACAGAAAATCCAGAACACCAGGGCGGCGAACACGTAGCCTTCAGTAGCCATGCCCAGCCATTTCGGGTCGGCGGCGGCTTGCTTGACGCTGTTGAGCAGGTCAAAGAGGCCGATGATGATCACCAGGCTGGTGTCCTTGAACAGCGCAATGAACGTGTTGACGATGCCCGGGATTACCAGTTTCAGGGCTTGCGGCAGAATCACCAGGCCCATCGAACGCCAGTAACCGAGGCCCATCGCTGCAGCCGCTTCGTACTGTCCCTTGGGAATCGCTTGCAGACCGCCACGCACCACCTCGGCGACGTACGCCGACTGGAACAGGATCACCCCGATCAGCGCCCGCAGCAGTTTGTCGAAGTTCATGCCTTCGGGCAGGAACAGCGGCAGCATCACCGAGGACATGAACAGCACAGTGATCAACGGCACGCCGCGCCAGAACTCGATAAAGGTCACGCAGACCACACGAATCGCCGGCATGTTCGAACGCCGTCCCAGCGCCAGCACGATGCCCAGCGGCAGCGCCCCGGCGATGCCGACAGTGGCGATCACCAGGGTCAGCATCAGCCCGCCCCACTGGCTGGTCGGGACGGTGGTCATTCCGAAACCACCATGCAGCAAGGTAAAGGCAATGATCGGGTACAGCACCAGGAAGCTCAGTCCGTACACCGCTTTACTCGGCATGCGCGAGATGAACAGTGGTGCTGCGCCAATGACCGCCAGCCACACGGTCAGGTCGACGCGCCAGCGCAGTTCGGTCGGGTAGTAGCCGTACATGAACTGGCCGAACCGCTGCTGAATGAATACCCAGCAGGCGCCTTCCTTGGTGCAGTCAGCGCGGGTGGTGCCGACCCAGTTGGCGTCGACAATCGCCCAGCTGAGGATCGGTGGCACGACGAGGTAAATCAGGTAGAACGCAAACAGCGTCAGCAGGGTGTTGAGCCAGCTGGAGAACATGTTTGCGCGCATCCACGCCACCACGCCGATGCTGCTGTTGGGTGGAGGCATGTCGGGTTTGAAAGTATGAGTACTCATGCGCTTTTCCTTACCGCTCGATCAGCGCAATGCGCTTGTTGTACCAGTTCATCAGCAGGGAAATGCTGATACTGATCGCCAGGTACACGCTCATGGTGATGGCAATCACTTCGATGGCCTGTCCGGTCTGGTTGAGCACGGTGCCAGCGAACAGCGAAACCATTTCCGGATAACCGATACCAGCGGCCAGCGAGGAGTTTTTCGCCAGGTTGAGGTATTGGCTGGTCAGCGGCGGAATGATCACGCGCAGGGCTTGCGGGATGATCACCTTGCGCAGGGTCGGGCCGTTGCGCAGGCCGAGGGAACGCGCTGCTTCGGTCTGGCCGTGGCTGACCGACTTGATCCCGGAACGCACGATTTCAGCGATGAACGCTGCGGTGTACACCGTGAGCGCCAGGGTCAAGGCCAGCAGTTCCGGGATCAGCACCCAGCCGCCGACAAAGTTGAAGCCCTTGAGCTCAGGCATTTCCCAGTGCAGCGGAGCACCGAAGATCAGTGCGCACAAGGTCGGGATCACCAACAGAATGGCCAGGCCGGTCCAGAACTTGTGAAACGGTACACCGGTTTCTTCGAAGCGCTTGTTGGCCCAGCGACACATCAGCACGATGCCGACGATGGCCAGCACAATGCTGACCACGAACGCCCAGAAGCCGTCAGCTGCGAGTGCGGCCGGCATGTTCAGGCCGCGGCTGCTGACGAAGAAGGTGTCGCCGAAGTTATGGCTGTTGCGCGGCCCCGGCATGGTCAGGAACACCGCGAAGTACCAGAACAGGATTTGCAACAGCGGCGGAATGTTGCGGAACACTTCCACATACACCGTCGCCAGTTTGGCGATGATCCAGTTCTGCGACAGCCGCGCCACGCCGACGATGAAACCGAGAATCGTCGCCAGAATCACGCCGATAAAGGTCACCAGAAGAGTGTTGAGCAGGCCGATGACAAACACCCGCGCGTAGCTGTCCGCTTCGGTGTAGTCGATCAGGTGTTGAGCGATGCCGAACCCGGCACTGCGCTCCAGAAAGCTGAAACCGGAGGTGATGCCCCGGTGCTGAAGGTTGGTTTGCGTATTGTCGAACAGGTACCAGCCAAGCGAGACCACCGCCACAACGGTGATGATCTGGAATAGCCACGCACGCACTCGTGGATCGCTGAGGCTGAGCCTCTGCTTTGGTGCGCCGATAGAATTTTGCATGAAGTGCCCCGAAAGAAATGGAACAAGAACATCACCCGGCGGTTGGCCCGCCGGGTGATAGAACCATTAGCGCACTGGTGGTGCGTACTGAATGCCGCCGTTGTTCCACAGGGCGTTCAGGCCACGGTCGATTTCCAGCGGAGTGCTCTTGCCGAGGTTTTTCTCGAAGATTTCACCGTAGTTGCCGACTTGCTTGACGATCTGCACAACCCAGTCTTTCGGCAGTTTCAGGTCTTTGCCGTACTCGCCGTCAGCGCCGAGCATACGGGCCACGTCCGGGTTCTTGGTCGACTTGGCTTCAGCTTCGACGTTCTTCGAAGTGATGCCGGCTTCTTCGGCATTGAGCAGCGCGTAGCCAACCCAGCGCACGATGGCCAGCCACTCGTCGTCGCCGTTACGCACGACCGGGCCCAGTGGTTCCTTGGAAATGGTTTCCGGCAGCACCACGTAGTCCTTCGGCGAGGCCAGCTTGCTGCGCTGGGCGAACAGCTGGGACTTGTCGGAGGTCAGCACGTCGCAACGACCGGACTCCAGCGACTTGGCGCTTTCATCGGAGGTGTCGAAGGTGATCGGGGTGTATTTCAGACCGTTGCCACGGAAGTAGTCGGAAACGTTCAGCTCGGTGGTGGTACCGGCCTGGATGCAGATGGTAGCGCCGTCGAGCTCTTTGGCACTTTTCACGCCCAGCTTGTTGTTCACCAGGAAGCCGATGCCGTCGTAGTAGGTGATGAAGCCCGGGAATTTCAGGCCCATGCCCGCGTCACGGGAGCTGGTCATGGTGGTGTTGCGCGACAGGATGTCGATCTCGCCCGATTGCAGCGCGGTGAAGCGCTCCTTGGCGTTCAACTGGCTGAACTTGACCTTGTTGGCGTCGCCGAAAACGGCTGCGGCCACAGCGCGGCAGACGTCGGCGTCGATGCCGAGGATCTTGCCGGTCGCATCCGGTACCGAGAAGCCCGGCAGACCGTCGCTCACGCCACACTGCACGAAACCTTTTTTCTGTACCGCATCCAGGGTTGCACCCGCCTGAGCGAACCCGCTGACACCGAGTACTGCTGCTGCAGTCACGACCGCCAGAGTGGATTTCAACATCTTCATTCAAACCTCCAGTTTTGCTCTTGTTGTGTCGGAGCTTGAGTCCTGTCGCACCCTTTTGAGGCGTTGTTGACCCGTGTTGGCTTTTTTTGGGGTCAACCGACGTAAGACCTTCGCTATGAGTCTAGTAGGAGAAAATCCACATCATGGATCACTCACTTCTCACCAATCGGCCGAACGGGCTGTAGCCCTTTCACGTTCGCTAAGCCCGTAGCGGCCATTGGCGAACATCCATCACCGGATTCGTTGCTGTCCCATCGTGCGACGTAGACTGATAGTGTTACCGCCGCGCAACGGATGCTTCATACGCAAAGCTCCATAGCAAACGCCGTACCAGACCGCTTGTCGAAGCCATTGCGCGACACGTCAATAGCTAAACTTGTAACCTTGCGACATCTTGTTAACGGATCAACCGGGCGCGCACTTCAATCACGCACTCAATGAGAGCGCCCGCACATTTTTGGAGCAAACATGACCGAGCCCTTGATTCTTCAGCCTGTTAAGCCCGCGGATGCCTGCGTGATCTGGCTGCACGGCCTCGGCGCCGACCGTTACGACTTCCTGCCGGTGGCCGAAGCTTTGCAGGAAAGTCTGCTGAGCACGCGCTTCGTACTGCCGCAGGCGCCGACCCTTCCAGTGACGATCAATGGCGGATATGCCATGCCCAGCTGGTACGACATCAAGGCCATGAGCCCGGCCCGGGCGATCGACCGTGATCAGTTGGAAGCGTCGGCAGAGCGCATCATCGAACTGATCGAAAGCGAGCGCGCCAGCGGAATAGACGCCTCGAGGATTTTTCTTGCCGGGTTTTCCCAGGGCGGCGCCGTGGTATTGCACACCGCATTCCTGAAATGGCAGGGCCCGTTGGGTGGGGTGCTGGCGTTGTCGACTTATGCACCGACATTCACTGACGAGATGGAGCTTTGCGCCAGTCAGCAGCGCATTCCTGCGCTGTGTCTGCACGGCCAGTTCGATGGTGTGGTGCAGAACTCGATGGGCCGCACTGCCTATGAGCATTTGGTGAAGCATGGTGTCACCGTGACATGGCAGGAATACCCAATGGAGCACGAAGTGTTACCTGAAGAGATCCGCGACATTGGCGTCTGGTTGAGCGAACGTCTGCGCTGATTTGCGACCAATGTCGGCCCATTGATCCCTCCTACTACGCCGCGCCCGTTTCTTGCATTACACTGGCCGGCGTACATTCCTTAACCAATTGATGAGATGACCGTGCTCGAAGCACTCAAGAAAATGTTCGGTAAAAGCGAGGCTGAGCAGCTCGCGCCAGTTCCCAGTGCGCCGTCGCACGCCCCCGGTCATCGCACCGATGCCCCGCAGGCCGACCGCCCCGCTCCCGTCGCGGCACCGAAGCCAGAAGCACAACCTGCCGCGGCCGCGCCAATCGCTGCCGAGCCTGCACCTGGCGAGGCGCCGAAACCGGCCAGACCACGTCGCGAACCGAAGCCCAAGGCACCGGTGATTCCCTGGAAACTCGAAGATTTCGTCGTCGAACCCCAGGAAGGCAAAACCCGTTTCCACGATTTCAAGCTCGCCCCGGAACTGATGCACGCCATCCAGGACCTGGGCTTCCCTTACTGCACGCCGATCCAGGCGCAAGTGCTGGGCTTCACCCTCGCCGGCAAAGACGCCATCGGCCGCGCGCAAACCGGCACCGGCAAGACCGCCGCGTTCCTGATCTCGATCATCACCCAGTTGCTGCAGACACCGCCGCCGAAAGAGCGCTACATGGGCGAGCCGCGCGCGTTGATCATCGCGCCGACCCGCGAGCTGGTGGTGCAGATCGCCAAGGACGCCGCTGACCTGACCAAGTACACCGGCCTGAACGTGATGACGTTCGTCGGCGGCATGGACTTCGACAAACAGCTCAAGCACCTCGAAGCGCGTCATTGCGACATTCTCGTTGCCACGCCGGGCCGCCTGCTCGACTTCAACCAGCGCGGCGACGTGCACCTGGACATGGTCGAAGTGATGGTGCTGGACGAAGCCGACCGCATGCTCGACATGGGTTTCATCCCGCAGGTACGGCAGATCATTCGCCAGACCCCGCCGAAGTCCGAGCGCCAGACGTTGCTGTTCTCCGCGACCTTCACCGAAGACGTGATGAACCTCGCCAAGCAATGGACCACCGACCCGGCTATCGTCGAAATCGAAATCACCAACGTCGCCAACGAGAACGTCGAGCAGCATATCTATGCCGTGGCCGCTGCCGACAAATACAAACTGCTCTACAACCTGGTCAACGACAACGGTTGGGAGCGGGTCATCGTGTTTGCCAACCGCAAGGACGAAGTGCGCCGTATCGAAGAGCGCCTGGTGCGGGACGGCATCAACGCCGCGCAATTGTCCGGGGACGTGCCGCAGCACAAGCGCATCAAGACCCTGGAAGGTTTCCGCGAAGGCAAGATTCGCGTGCTGGTGGCCACCGATGTCGCCGGGCGCGGCATCCACATCGACGGTATCAGCCACGTGATCAACTTCACTCTGCCGGAAGTGCCGGACGACTACGTGCACCGCATCGGCCGTACCGGTCGCGCGGGCGCTGACGGTGTGTCGATCAGCTTTGCCGGCGAGGACGACTCTTATCAGTTGCCGTCCATCGAAGAAAAGCTCGGTCGCAAGATCAGCTGCGAAACACCGCCGACGCATCTGCTGCGCGCAGTTGAGCGCAAGCGCCCGCAGTAAGCGCCACGAAATGAAAAAGCGCAGCCGGAAACGGACTGCGCTTTTTTTATGCCTGACGGTTGCCCGGATAAACTAAAAGTCCATAATGGAAAAATAAGTTCAGTTTTGGAGCACAACATGTCCAGTACGCCCTACGTGATCGATCAAGCCCAGGCCCGTGCGCTGCTGGCACGCATTGATGTGCCGCAGATCCTGCGCAAACTGTTCCGTGATCTGGCGGCCGGTAACGCCGTGCAGCCAGCTCAGCAACTGGTGGAATTCCCACAGGGTGCCGGCGACTTCATCAATTATCTGGGCGTGCTGGCTCAAGACGGCGTGTACGGAATGAAGACTTCGCCGTACATCGTTCGTGATCAGGGTGCGCTGGTGACAGCGTGGACATTGTTGATGTCGATGAAAACCGGTCAACCACTGCTGCTCTGCGATGCCGGCGAACTCACCACCGCGCGCACCGCCGCGACCACAGCGGTGGCGGTCGATGCCCTGGCGCCGTTGCACGCCCAACGACTGGCAATCATCGGTAGCGGCAAGGTCGCTCAAGCGCATCTGCACTATGTGAAAGCGTTGCGCGATTGGCAGAGCATTAATCTGTATTCGCCGTCGCTGCTGGCAGATCCTGAAACACAGACCGTGTTGAGAACCATCGCGCCGCAAGTGAAGATTGCCGACAGTCGCGAGACCGCTATCGCCGAAGCTGACGTGATCATGCTCTGCACCTCGTCGGCCGGCCCAGTGATTGATCCTGCCGCGTTAAGCAAACCGGCACTGATCACCTCGATCAGCACCAACGCTCCCTGCGCCCATGAAGTGCCGCCGCAAAGCCTCAACGACATGCAGGTGTTCTGCGACTATCGTCTGACCACGCCGGGGTCGGCGGGTGAGATGTTGATTGCCGCTGAGCAGCATGGATGGGACAAGGATTCGATTGTTGGCGACCTGGCGGATTTGCTCAGCGAAAAAGTGCAGCGCCCGGGTTACGACCGTCACGTGTTCTTCCGTTCAATCGGCTTGGGCCTGGAAGACATTGCCCTCGCCAATGCGGTTTATCACTTAACCCACTAGCGCCAAAAATCCCTTGTGGGAGCGAGCCTGCTCGCGAATGCGGTCTGACATTCACCGAAGATGTCGACTGATACACCGCTTTCGCGAGCAGGCTCGCTCCCACAGGGACTAGCGAACGCCTTGATATTGCGTACCCACTGGAGACCTACATGAACCACGCAGATTTCATCATCATTGGCGGCGGGATTGCCGGCGCTTCCACCGGGTTCTGGCTGGCGCCGCACGGCAAAGTGATCGTGCTTGAGCGTGAAACCCATCCCGGCTACCACTCCACCGGTCGTTCCGCGGCGCTGTACACCGCTGCTTATGGCACGGCACAGGTACGCGCATTGACCCAGGCCAGCCGCGCCTTCTTCGACAGTCCTCCGAGCGGCTTCTGCGAGCATCCGCTGCTGACCCCACGCGGCGAAATGACCGTCGACTTCATCGGTGATGCAGCTGAACTGAACAACCAGTACCTCAGCGCCAAAGCCACAGTGCCGCAGATGCAACTGCTCAGCGCCGACGAGGCCTGCGCACGCCTGCCGATCCTGCGCCGGGAAAAAGTCCACGGCGCGATCTACGATCCTTCGGCCTGCGACATCGATACCGATGCGCTGCATCAGGGCTACCTGCGCGGCATTCGCCGCAACCACGGCACAGTCCACACCGATTGCGAAGTGCTCGGCCTGAGCCGCGATGCCGATGGCCTGTGGATCGTGCAGACCAATGGCGAGACGTTCAGCGCACCGGTGCTGATCAACGCCGCCGGCGCCTGGGCGGACAAGATCGGTGTCCTCGCCGGTGCGCAGCCGCTGGGCCTGCAACCGAAACGTCGCGCTGCGTTTATCTTTGCCGGCCCGGAAGGCGTGGATATTCATCACTGGCCGATGTTGGTCAGCCTCGACGAATCCTTCTACATGAAGCCCGACGCCGGCATGTTCCTCGGCTCGCCGGCCAATGCCGACCCGGTCGAACCGCACGACGTGCAGCCGGAAGAACTCGACATCGCCATGGGCATTTATCAGATCGAAGAAGCCACCACGCTGACCATCCGCCGCCCGACCCGCACCTGGGCCGGTCTGCGCAGTTTCGTGGCGGACGGTGATCTGCTCAGCGGCTTCGACCCGCAAGTGCCGGGGCTGTTCTGGGTCGCCGCGCAGGGCGGTTACGGTATCCAGACGTCGCCGGCGATGGGCCAGGCCAGTGCGGCGCTGGTGCGCGGCGAGCCGTTCCCCGAGCACCTGCATCAATTCGGTCTGGACAGCGCCATGCTCTCCCCGGCCCGACTGGCTTGATCGCATCGACGCGTCCAAGAGATTGCGGCACACTCGCAGCGCCCCGGCACAAGGGGCGCTGACGCTGCCTGGAGCTCCACTGTCATGACTGCCCCCGAATTCGACCCGGCGCTGGATAACTTCCGCGCCATCGCCGACGCCATCGCCACGCTGTTCTTTCCCCATGCCGAGGTGGTGCTGCACGACCTGCGCACGCAGAAGGTCGACTACATCGCCAACAACCTGTCCAAGCGCGACATCGGCGACGACTCGTCGCTGGAGGACATGCTCAGCGAGGATGTCAGCGACAGGAACATCGGCCCGTACGAAAAGCTCAATTGGGACGGTCAGAAAATTCGTAGCCTGAGCACTGTGCTGCGCGACAGCGAAAGCCGGCCGCTGGCGGTGCTGTGCATCAATCTGAATATTTCCCTGTTCGAGAACGCCAAGGCGGCGCTGGATCTGTTTCTGTCACCAAGCAAACTGATTCCGCAACCGGACTCGCTGTTCCGTGATGACTGGCAGGAACGCATCAACACCTTCCTCCACGCCTGGCTGCGCGAGCGGCAGTTGAGCCTGAACCTGCTGACCCGCGATCACAAACGCGAATTGGTGCTGGCGCTGCACGCCGAAGGCGCGTTCAAGGGCAAAAGCGCCTCGAACTACGTGGCCAATGTGCTGAACATGGGACGGGCGACGGTGTACAAGCATTTGAAGGAATTGAAGGGCTGAAGATTTGCATCGCTAGCGCTGGCCTCTTCGCGAGCAGGCTCGCTCCCACATTTGGAATGCGTTCCCCCTGTGGGAGCGAGCCTGCTCGCGAAAAGCGCTTGATCAATCGCCGTAGATGTCGGTCTTGAAATACTTCTGGGAAATCTTCTGATATTCGCCACTCGCGCGAATCCCGTCGATGGCGCTGTTCAACTGGCTGACCAGCTCGGCATTACCCTTGCGCACCGCAATCCCGGCCCCCTCGCCGACATACTTCGGATCCTTCAGCTCCGGCCCGACAAACGCGTAACCCTTGCCGCGCGGCATCGACAGAAAGTCATTGAGCGGAATGGTGTCGGCGAAAATCGCATCGAGGCGCTCCGCCGCCAGGTCCATGTAGATTTCTTCGTTGTTGCTGTAGCGCTTGACGTTGATGCCCTTGGGTTCGAACACCTCGGTGGCATAACGATCGGTGGTGGTCGCGCGCTGCACGCCGACATTCTTGCCTTTGAGGCTGGCGTACTGATCATCCACCGTAGCGCCTTCCTTCATCACCAGGCGCGAGGACGTGAAGTAATACTTGTGGCTGAAATCCACCGACTTCTTGCGATCTTCGTTGATGGTCATCGACGACAGCGCCATGTCGATCTTCTTCACTTTCAGTGAAGGGATCAGCCCGTCGAACTCACCTTCGACCCACACACAATTGACCTTCATCTGCGCGCACAGGGCATTGCCGATGTCGTAGTCGAAACCGACGATTTCACCTTTGTCGGTTTTCGACGCGAACGGCGGGTAAGCCGCTTCGATACCGATGCGCAGGGTTTTCTCGGCGGCAAAGACGCTGGCACAGGACAACAGACTGAGGGCCAGACCGGTGATGAGGGGGAGTTTCTTCATGTTCGTTCTCTCGCGGTTTGTTGTTGGTTTGGCAAGAAGAGCAGCTACAAGCGGCAAGCTATCAGCTGCAAGACAGAAGCTTTTTTGTACTTGGAAATCCATACTGGACTCTCAGGTACAAATCGTCAATCGGGTAGAGAGGGGAGGTTTCGGTGTCGCAGATGACGCCTTCGCGAGCAGGCTCGCTCCCACAGGGGAACGCATTCCAATTGTGGGAGCGAGCCTGCTCGCGAAGACTGACTGGAGGGCGCTACAGGAATTACTTCTTCCAGCGATCGGCCGCCGCATGATCACTGTCGCGCCCTTCGACCCAACGCGAGCCGTCACTGGTGTTTTCTTTCTTCCAGAACGGCGCGCGGGTTTTCAGGTAGTCCATGACGAAGGCGCAGGCATCGAACGCGGCCTGGCGGTGGGCGCTGGCGGCGCCAACGAAGACGATCGGCTCGCCCGGCTCCAGCGCGCCGATGCGGTGCAGCACTTCCAGCTTCAGCAGCGGCCAGCGCTGCTCGGCTTCGACGGCGATTTTGCCGAGGGCTTTTTCGGTCATGCCCGGATAGTGCTCAAGGAACATCCCGGCCACGTCGAGCCCGTCGTTGAAGTCACGGACGTAACCGACAAAGCTCACCACCGCGCCAACGCCGACATTGGCCGCGTGCATCGCATTGACTTCAGCGCCCGGATCGAACGGCGTGGCCTGCACCCGAATCGCCATGTTCAGCCTCCGGTCACGGTGGGGAAAAACGCTACTTCGTCACCATCGGCCACCGGCTCATCGAGCTGGCAGAGATCTTCGTTGCGTGCGCACATCAGGTTCTGCTCGCTCAGCACCTCGGCGCCATCACGTTGCGCGAGCAGTGCGCGTACGTCATCGACGGTGGCGAAATCTCCTTCAACCTTTACCGAATCCACGCCCAGCGCTTCACGGTAACGGGCAAAAAACTTCACGGTCAGGTTCATGGCTGCTCCGCCTGGAAGTGGCCGCTCTTGCCGCCGACTTTTTCCAGCAGACGCACGCTTTCGATAGTCATGCCACGATCCACGGCTTTGCACATGTCGTAGATGGTCAGGGCGGCGACGCTGGCGGCGGTCAGCGCTTCCATCTCGACGCCGGTCTGCCCGGACAACTTGCAGCGGGCAACGATGCGCACGCTGTCATCGCCCTCGGCACTGAGTTCGACTTTGACGCCGGTGAGCATCAGCGGGTGGCACAGGGGAATCAGATCGCTGGTTTTCTTCGCCGCCTGAATCCCGGCAATGCGTGCCACGGCGAATACATCACCCTTGGGATGACCGCCGCTGACGATCATCTGCAGGGTTGCGGGGAGCATGCGCACCAGCGCTTGAGCGGTCGCTTCACGGAACGTCACGGCTTTTTCAGTGACGTCGACCATGTTGGCGCGACCTTGGGAATCGAGATGAGTCAGCACGAGGGCCTCCTTGAGGCAGCTGCGAGCGGCAAGCTACAAGCGGCAAGTTAAAGCGCGGTAGGCAGGCGGCAGGAAAGCTCGCATTTAAACAGCCGAAAGCCGCAAGCTTCAAGCGGCAAGTGAATTTCACTCGGACCACTTGTAGCTTGCGGCTTGAAGCTTGTTGCTGCTCCTCTTAGAGATGCGATTCGGCGTATTCGGCCAGGATCGAGCGAGGCACCCCTTGCAGGGTGATGTGCACACCGTTGGGGAAGTCCTTGAAGCGTTCGGTCAGATAGGTCAGCCCGGAGCTGGTCGCGGACAGGTAAGGGGTGTCGATCTGTGCCAGGTTGCCCAGGCACACCACTTTGGAACCGGCGCCGGCACGGGTGATGATGGTTTTCATCTGGTGCGGCGTGAGATTCTGACATTCGTCGATCAGGATCAGGCTCTGCTGGAAGCTGCGACCACGAATGTAGTTGAGCGATTTGAACTGCAACGGCACTTTGCTGAGGATGTAGTCGACGCTGCCATGGGTGTTTTCGTCATCCATGTGCAAGGCTTCGAGGTTGTCGGTGATGGCGCCCAGCCAGGGCTCCATTTTTTCCGCTTCGGTACCCGGCAGGAAGCCGATCTCCTGGTCCAGACCCTGCACGCTGCGGGTGGCGATGATGCGGCGATAACGCTTGCTGACCATGGTCTGCTCGATCGCAGCGGCCAGCGCCAGAATGGTTTTACCGGACCCGGCGGCGCCGGACAGGTTGACCAGATGAATGTCCGGATCAAGCAACGCGTACAGCGCCAGACTCTGATAGATGTCGCGCGGCTTCAGGCCCCAGGCCTCCTGATGCAGCAGTGGCTCCTGATGCAGGTCGAGGATCAGCAGTCTGTCTTCCTGGATTTCCTTGATCCAGCCGACGAAACCCTGCTCGTCGATGATGAACTCGTTGATGTGCACCGCCGGCAGGTTGTCGATCAGTTGCACCTGATGCCAGGTGCGGCCATGGTCCTGACGGGTTTCGACCTTGCTCACGCGGTCCCAGAACGAGCCGGTCATGTTGTGATAGCCGTTGGGCAGCAGGGACACGTCATCGACCAGTTGATCGGTGCTGTAGTCCTCGGCGTCGATGCCACAGGCGCGCGCCTTGAGGCGCATGTTGATGTCTTTGGTGACCAGTACCACCGGTTTCTGCGGATCGCGAGTGTGCAGATCGATCAACTGGTTAATGATTTTGTTGTCGTTCAGGTGCTCGGGCAGAATCAGGTTCGACTCGGCCTGCTTGCTCATCAGAATTGACAGCAAGCCCTTCGGCCCGCCCTTGCCACGCTGGATCGGCACGCCCAGTTCGACGTCTTCGGGGGACGCATCGCCCAGGGTCTTGTCGATCAAGCGGATTGCCTGGCGGCATTCGGCGGCCACGCTGTGATGGCCGCTCTTGAGCTTGTCCAGCTCTTCCAGCACGGTCATCGGGATAGCGACGTGGTGTTCTTCGAAATTCAGCAGGGCATTTGGATCGTGAATCAATACGTTGGTATCGAGTACATACAGGATTGGCTGGTTGGAGGAAGGGCTGCGTCCGTGATCATCCATACTCGGTCACCTATGTGGGAGCCATTCGACGCAATACCTTGACAGTGCTGCGCCTCGAGGTGACTGCCGAATTCATCCACGAGGGCTGGATGAACTGCACACAATAGGAGTCTGGGAAGACGCCACCTGTGTTGCAGGTTTCGGCGGTCTGTCTTCGTAATACTCCAAAACCGATGACATAAAAAAGTACTTTGACGGTTTTTTTAAGTTTATTTTGCAGAGTGACGAAAAGCCCTTGGCGGACTCCCCAGACACCGCTAAAGTCGGAAGTCCGCCTGCATCGAATTCCTCCCGAAAATCACCCAAGGCCCAATGTTTCCGGGCTTTTCTTCGTTTCTCAACGGAACGCGTCCTGACAGTCTTCCCAGCCGATGCCGCTCTGCGCAGTCTGGGTGATCAGCCACGGCAAGGACGTCTTCACCGCATCCTGTTTCATGTTGAAATTGATCACCCCGTGACGCCACAGCAACATCAGGGTCAACACCCGCTGCGCGCTGGCCGGGCCCTTGAGCTTGCCGGCACCGTCCTGGGCATCGATGTCCCACAGCGCCACTTGCAGGCCCTGGCTATTGAAAAAACCCTGCGCGTCACTGCGGCGCTGGCCATCCGGCGGACGGAACAGCGGCACGTAGTTTTCCGGCAGTTTGTTTTTCACCAGATCTGCGCTGCGCCGTACTGAATCCTGCCAGTCCTGCCAATGGCTGTGGGAGCGGAACTCCCAGCCCTGCACGCCGACGCACTGCCGGGAAAAGCTCGCCTGCAGGCTGCTGACCGAGCGCCCGCCGAGTCGCGCCTGAATATCCTTGCCCAGGACAAAGAACGTCCCGCTCAGATTGGACTTGCGCAGGTATTCGGTCAGCCAGTCAGTGTTGTCCGGTTGCACGTTGGCGGCGCTGTCGAAGGTCAGCAGAAACAGCCGGTCGTGCATGTCGTCGCCGTTGCGCTCGTAGTCGCCGAAACGATCGAATTCGTTACTGGTTTGCGGTGACAGCGCGGCCTTGCGCATCAACTCGTCGAGGTACTGCAAATGGAAGATCCGGCTCGGCTCGGCCCACTTCGTGTAATAGCTGTCGTCGCTGACCACGAACTTGGCCGCCTGCTCGCGCAGGGTCGGCAAATCTTCGACAAGGAAGCAGAACGAGGCGTCCTGATCGCAGCTCTGCTGGGCGTGATTGTAGTTGGCGAGCAAACGCTGCCAGAGGCGCTGGCGCAACTGATTGACCGCATCGATATTGACCGTGCGCAGACCGAGACGCTGGGCCAGTGCCGCTTCGTCGATGGACTCGGTGCCGAGCAGACCGCGAGCGAACATGAGAATCTCCGCCCGCGAAGCGACGTCGAACAGGGTCGGATTGCTGAGCTGCTCCGGCCAGGTCGTGCGATCCAGCGTCGCCGCATCACCGGGCGCCGCGACGGCCGCGAAGCTCAACAGCCACGCGGTGAATAAAAGAACAATGCGCAAAGGGATGTCTCCATAACAAAACCCGCGCGGCACTATAGCTGATGTGCAAGATTCAAGGTCGTCACCCTCACCCCAGCCCTCTCCCAGAGGGAGAGGGAGCTGACCGAGCGGTTCTTTCGATATCCGTCTACCTGAGCTATCGAGTCGAACTCAAATTTGAAGCCAGCGAACATCGGCCCCCTCTCCCTCTGGGAGAGGGCTGGGGTGAGGGTAAAATCCACCAACCGTCGCAAATCCCGGCACTTGCACCGACCTATAACCCCCATAGCTGGAGTCAACAAGAACAACCCCCTAGAATCGCCCCCACGATTAAAGGAGACGACTTCATGCTGATGGTGATTTCCCCCGCCAAGACACTCGACTACGAAACACCGCCGGCGACCCAGCGCTTCACTCAGCCGCAGTACCTCGACCATTCCCAGGAACTGATCCAGCAGCTGCGCGAGCTGAGCCCGGCGCAGATCAGCGAGTTGATGCATGTGTCCGACAAGATCGGTGGCCTCAATGCCGCGCGTTTCGGCAGTTGGACGCCGGCCTTCACACCAGAGAACGCCAAGCAGGCCCTGCTCGCATTCAAGGGCGATGTCTACACCGGCCTCGACGCGCAGTCGTTCAGCGAGGCGCAATTCGATTACGCGCAAAAGCACCTGCGCATGCTCTCCGGCCTTTATGGCCTGCTGCGCCCGCTGGACCTGATGCAGCCCTATCGTCTGGAAATGGGCACCAGACTGGCCAACGCCCGTGGCAAGGATCTGTATGCGTTCTGGGGTACGCGCATCAGCGAATGGCTGAACGAAGCGCTGGCCGATCAGGGCGATGACGTGCTGCTCAACCTTGCATCCAACGAGTACTTTTCCGCGGTCAAGCGCAGCGCCTTGAAGGCGCGGATCATCAACACCGAGTTCAAGGATCAAAAGAACGGCCAGTACAAGATCATCAGTTTCTATGCGAAGAAAGCGCGCGGCCTGATGAGCCGTTTTGTGATTCAGGAACGCATCAACGATCCGGCTCAGCTCAAGCAATTCGATGTGCAGGGTTATCGCTACAGCGCCGAGCAATCGAAACCCGACAATCTGGTGTTTTTGCGCGACCACGCCCCGGAATAAAGCATGCCCTTTGCACGACTCTTTTCATCAGGAGTCGTGCAGTCCGCCCGAAGTCAAAATCCCCTCGCTATATATCGCCAATTTCATGGCGCCAATAAAACCACACCCTGTTTTCTAATTTTAGTTTCACTCGACACTGAAGTTTTTTTTCAGTAGTGGCACTTAAATTTTTTACCGGTAGTGGCACAAAACTATCGACCCCGGTTTCACCCCGATCAATAAAGGGCGAAATCGTTAGTGCTATCACTTTGCACCCAGTGCCATCTTAGTCAGTATTTCAAAAAATTTCGGCCGGCACGATGAGCGGGCTGGAACTATGTCCAAATGCGTTGCTCATACCACCGGTAACGATTCTCGCCGAGTTTGTACGAGATAACTTACGCAGAGCAGATAGCCATGTAACCAAGTTGTCACAGCAACTTGCCTGAGTGACTAACGAGTCTCAAAACAATCGATGGACAGGAGATACGCACCATTAATATCCCCTACAAAGGCCAAGGCCGCGCCCCTATAAACGTGCTCGCCTGAGCACCTAACTGCTTGATTTACCGGCTCCCTACCGGACGTCGAGCAGGCTACACGACTGCACTAGAGTCTTCCCGCACGGAAGATCGGCTGCATAACAGGGCAAGTCATAACAACAAGGCCTAGTTGCGCACTTCTTGAGTGCACTTATTAGACACTCGGAACTTTGTATGCCTGCACACGGCATTGTGGCGCCTGTAAGCCGCACTTCCGAGTGCACTAGTGACCGCTGAACACCATTAACTCCGGCCTTCTAAGGCCTGATATATACAGAGGTAATTGCGATGCGCATCAGCATATTTGGTTTGGGTTACGTTGGCGCAGTATGTGCCGGTTGCCTGTCTGCACGGGGCCATGACGTAGTTGGCGTCGATGTTGCCAAAGACAAGATCGACATGATTAACGCCGGCAAATCGCCAATCGTCGAACCAGGCCTGGGCGAACTGCTGCAACAGGGTATCCAGACCGGTCGTCTGCGCGGCACGACCAATTTCGCCGAGGCGATTCGTGATACCGACCTGTCGATGATCTGCGTCGGCACGCCAAGCAAGAAGAACGGCGACCTGGAACTGAACTACATCGAGGCCGTATGCCGCGAGATCGGTTTTGTCCTGCGTGAAAAAACCACCCGCCACACCATCGTCGTGCGCAGCACCGTGCTGCCAGGCACCGTGGCCAACGTGGTCATCCCGATTCTGGAAGACTGCTCCGGCAAGAAGGCCGGCGTCGATTTCGGCGTTGCGGTCAACCCGGAATTCCTCCGTGAATCCACCGCCATCGCTGACTACGATCAGCCACCGATGACCGTTATCGGCGAGTTCGATACCGCCTCGGGCGACGTTCTGCAATCGCTGTACGAAGAACTCGACGCACCGATCATCCGCAAGGACATCGCCGTTGCCGAGATGATCAAGTACACCTGCAACGTCTGGCACGCGACCAAAGTGACCTTCGCCAACGAGATCGGCAACATCGCCAAAGCCGTCGGCGTCGATGGTCGTGAAGTGATGGAAGTGGTTTGCCAGGACAAGACCCTGAACCTGTCCCAGTACTACATGCGCCCGGGCTTCGCCTTCGGCGGTTCGTGCCTGCCCAAAGACGTGCGTGCGCTGACCTACCGCGCCGGTTCCCTGGACGTCGAAGCACCGCTGCTCAACTCGCTGATGCGCAGTAACGAATCGCAAGTGCAGAACGCTTTCGACATCGTTGAAAGCCATGAAAAACGCAAAGTCGCCCTGCTCGGTCTGAGCTTCAAGGCCGGTACCGACGACCTGCGCGAAAGCCCGCTGGTTGAGCTGGCGGAAATGCTGATCGGCAAGGGTTACGACCTGAGCATCTACGACAGCAACGTCGAGTACGCCCGTGTCCACGGTGCGAACAAGGACTACATCGAATCGAAGATTCCGCACGTGTCGTCCCTGCTCAACTCCGACTTCGACTCGGTGATCGACAACTCCGACGTGATCATCCTCGGCAACCGCGACGAGAAATTCCGTGCGCTGGCCCAGGAAGCGCCGCAGGGCAAGCAAGTCATCGACCTGGTGGGCTTCATGTCCAAGGCCACCAGCGCCGGTAGCCGCACCGAAGGCATTTGCTGGTAAGGCTGCAGCAAGCCTCAAGCTTCAAGCCGCAAGCAAAAGCAACACGCTTGCGGCTTGAAGCCTCCATCACCTTCGGATGACGGTTATGACCAAGCTCAAACATTTTTTTCTGCAATCAGCCGGCTGGCTTTTTTATCTCAGTCTGCTGATGGGCCTGGCCTTGATGCTGCCCACGTCCACATTCGACTCCGAGTCGAAGGACTTCATTTTCCTGATTGGCGCCGTGGGTATCTGGCGCTACTCGATGGGTGCAACGCACTTTGTGCGTGGCATGATTTTTCTCTACATCGTCTACCCGCACCTGCGTCGCAAAGTACGCAAGCTGGGTAAAGCGGCCGACCCGTCGCATGTGTTTCTGATGGTCACCAGCTTTCGTATTGACGCGCTGACAACCGCGCAGGTCTACAGCTCGGTGATCCGCGAAGCCATCGACTGCGAACTGCCGACCACCATTGTCTGCTCGATCGTGGAAATGTCCGACGAGTTGCTGGTCAAGGCGCTGTGGGCGCGGATGAATCCGCCGGAGCGGGTCAAGCTCGACTTCGTGCGCATTCCCGGTACCGGCAAGCGCGATGGTCTGGCCTTCGGTTTCCGCGCGATCTCCCGTCACCTGCCGGACGACCGTGCCGTGGTGGCCGTGATCGACGGCGACACCGTGCTCGGCGAAGGCGTCGTGCGCAAGACCGTGCCGTGGTTCCAGCTGTTCGGCAATGTCGGCGGCCTGACCACCAACGAGTTCTGCGAAGTGCGCGGCGGCTACATCATGAGCGAATGGCACAAGCTGCGTTTCGCCCAGCGTCACATCAACATGTGCTCGATGGCCCTGTCCAAGCGCGTACTGACCATGACCGGTCGGATGTCGGTGTTCAAAGCCTCCGTGGTGACCAATCCGGAATTCATCGCCGACGTTGAAAGCGACTCGCTGCAACACTGGCGTCTGGGCCGCTTCAAGTTCCTCACCGGTGACGACAAGTCGAGCTGGTTCAGCCTGATGCGCCTGGGTTACGACACCTTCTACGTGCCGGACGCCGCGATCAACACCGTTGAGCACCCGCCGGAAAAGAGCTTCATCAAGGCCAGCCGCAAGCTGATGTTCCGCTGGTACGGCAACAACCTGCGCCAGAACTCGCGCGCACTGGGCCTGGGTATCCGCCGCCTCGGCGTGTTCACCTCGGTGGTGCTGTTCGACCAGCGCGTGTCGATGTGGACTTCGCTGCTCGGCCTCACCGTCGCGCTGATCGCCAGCTTCAAGTACGGCACCGCGTTCATCCTCGTGTACCTGCTGTGGATCGGCATCACCCGCCTGATCCTGACGCTGTTGCTGTCGTGTTCCGGCCACCGTATCGGCCCTGCTTACCCGGCGATTCTGTATTACAACCAGATCGTTGGCGCCCTGGTGAAGATCTACGTGTTCTTCCGCCTCGACCAACAATCCTGGACTCGCCAGCCCACATCCCTGACCCGTGATCTCGCCAGCTTTCAACGTTGGTTCAACACCTGGTCGTCTCGGACCATGACCTTCTCCGCCGGCAGCATTTTTGTCGCCGTGCTGCTGATGATGGTCTGACCCGCTCCTATTGAATTAACAAGGAAATCGCCCCTATGAATACCGCCGTCAACGTCAACGTAGTGCATGAATCCGAAGCCCAGCGCCAGCACGCTCGCGTGAAAATCCCGGCCAAGCTGCGTTTCTTCGGCCCTGACCGGACTCCGCTCGAAGCGCGGGTCCTCGATCTGTCGGCTGGCGGTCTGGCGTTCAACGCCGGGCAGATGCCGCTGACCATCGGCGAGGTGTACAAGGCGCGTCTGCAATTTGTCATCGACAACCTCGGCCTGGCCATGGACGTTGAACTGCAGGTGCGTTCCTTTGACCGCGCCACCGGGCGTGCCGGCTGCCAGTTCCAGAACCTGGAGCCGCAGGACATTTCCACCCTGCGCCACCTGATCACTTCGCACCTGGCCGGCGACATCGTCAGCATCGGTGAAGTACTGGCGACCCTGCAGCGCGACAATTTCACCAAGGCGCGCAAGAACAAGACCAACGACACCGGCATGACTCCGTTCGGCCGCCTGAAAGCCGTGACCTTCAGCGCCGGTATTTTCGCGGTCGGCCTGGTCGCTGCCGGTTTCATCTTCAAGTCGGTGTACGGCATGTACTTCGTAAGCCACGCCCAGGCCGGTCTGGTCAGCGTGCCGGGGATGAACATCACCATGCCGCGCGACGGCACCGTGCAGAGCCTGGTCAAGTCCGACGGCGTTGCCGCCAAAGGCGCCCCGCTGGCGACCTTCAGCACCAGCATGCTCGACGTGCTCAAGGGTCATCTGGCCGAAGATCAACTGGCCCCGGCCAAGGTTGAAGAACTGTTCGGCAAGCAAATGACCGGCACCCTGACTTCGCCGTGCGACTGCACCGTGGCCCAGCAACTGGTGGCTGACGGTCAGTACGCGAGCAAGGGCGACGTGATTTTCCAACTGGTGCCGCGCAACACCCAGGCCAACGTTGAAGCACGCTTCTCCTATCGTCAGTTCGGCGACGTGCGTCCGGGCACCCCGGTGAGCTTCCAGATCGCCGGCGAAGACAAGACCCGCACCGGCAAGATCGTCAGCAGCACCAGCCTGAAGAGCGCCGACCTGTCCTCCGACATCCGCGTGCAGATCCAGCCTGACGAGCCGCTCGACAGCAGCCTCGCCGGCCGTCCGGTGGAAGTGAACAGCGACCGTGGCCCGAACCTGAACTGGCTGATCGACAAAGCCATGGCTGCCGGTCTTTAAGTCGAGGACATGCCTGTGACTACGCATAACTTGAACACACCGCCGACCCTGTGGGAGCGAGCCTGCTCGCGAAAGGGCCAGCGCGGTCTGTCTGAAGTACCGAGTCGACTGCTTCGCGAGCAGGCTCGCTCCCACATGGGGTTGATGGTGTGCTCGCTGGCGCTGGCAGTTTCTCTGGCCGGTTGCGCCGGGCTGCCCGATCAGCGTCTGGCCAACGAAGCGCTCAAGCGTGGCGACACCGCCACCGCCGCGCAGAATTACCAGCAACTGGCCGATCTGGGTTACAGCGAAGCGCAAGTCGGCCTGGCCGATATTCAGGTCGACAGCCGTGACCCGGCGCAGATGAAACAGGCCGAAGCGACTTACCGCGCAGCGGCGAGCGTTTCGCCGCGTGCCCAGGCACGTCTCGGTCGCCTGCTGGTGGCCAAGCCGGGCTCGACCGAAGCCGAGCACCACGAAGCCGAAACCCTGCTGAAAAAAGCCGCCGCCAATGGCGAAGGCAACACGTTGATCCCGCTGGCGATGCTGTATCTGCAATACCCGCACAGCTTCCCCAACATCAACGCTCAGCAGCAGATCGATCAGTGGCGCAAGTCGGGCTACCCGGAAGCCGGTCTGGCGCAAGTGCTGCTGTATCGCACCCAGGGCACTTACGACCAGCACCTGGATGACGTGGAAAAAATCTGCAAGGCCGCGCTCAACACCACCGACATCTGCTACGTCGAACTGGCCACCGTTTACCAGAAACGTGGCCAGGCGGACCAACAGGCCGAGCTGATCAAGCAGATGCAGGCCGGTTACAGCCGTGGCACCGTCACCGCGCAGCGTGTCGACTCCGTGGCCCGTGTTTTGGCCGATTCGACCCTTGGCAAGACTGACGAAAAAACCGCGCAGGCGCTGCTCGAGCCGATCGCTCCGGGCTATCCGGCGTCGTGGGTGACCCTCGCCCAACTGCTTTACGACTTCCCTGAACTGGGCGACGTCGATCAGATGATGAAGTACCTGGACAACGGCCGCGCCGCCGACCAGCCACGCGCCGAACTGTTGCTGGGCAAGGTCTACTACGAGGGCAAACTGGTCCCGGCTGACGCAAAAGTCGCCGAAGAACATTTCCAGAAAGCCGTTGGCCGCGAAGTGGCCGCCGATTACTACCTCGGCCAGATCTACCGTCGTGGCTACCTGGGCAAGGTCTATCCGCAGAAGGCTCTCGACCATCTGCTGACCGCTGCGCGCAACGGCCAGAACAGTGCCGACTTCGCCATCGCGCAGCTGTTTTCCCAAGGCAAGGGCACCAAGCCCGACCCGCTGAACGCTTACGTATTCAGCCAACTGGCCAAGGCCCAGAACACCCCGCAAGCCGATGAACTGGCGGCAACTCTCGAGGCGCAATTGCCGCCCGAGCGCCTGCCCGAAGCCCGCCGCCTGTTGCAACAGGAACAGGCCAGCCGTGGCGCCCTGAACCCGAACACGCTGCAACTGCACGCCCTGCAAGAAGAAGACGGCGAGGAAAAACTATGAAGCTGAACCCATTCGTGAAGGCCGGTATTGGCCTCACCTTCGCGCTGATCTGGTCTTGCCCGACACTGGCTGCGATGACTGAAAGCAAGAACTTCGGCCTGGAAGTGAAGCTCACCGGCCAGTCCGAAGACGACCGCGACCTCGGCACCGCCCGTGGCGGCGACGTCAACGGCGTCGGCCTCGATCTGCGTCCGTGGATCTATGGCGAAAGCGGCGCGTGGAGCGCCTATGCGATGGGTCAGGCAGTGACCTCGACCGACATCATCGAGACCGACACCCTGCAACAATCGGACGGCGCAGAGTCCACCGACAGCGGCGATCGCGAAACAAAGAAAAACTACCTCGCGATGCGCGAGTTCTGGGTCGGCTACAGCGGCTTCACGCCCTACCCTGGCGAGATCCTCAAGTTCGGTCGCCAGCGCCTGCGCAATGACGACGGCCAATGGCGCGACACTAACATCGAAGCGCTGAACTGGACCTTCGACACCACCCTGCTGCGGGCCAATGCCGGTGTTGCCGAGCGCTTCAGCGAATACCGCACCGACCTCAAAGAGCTGGCGCCGAAAGACAAGGATCGCCTGCACGCCTACGCCGACGCCGCGTACCAGTGGACGCCGGGCCAGTGGGTCGGCATTCGCGGTCATCACGCCCACGATGACGGCAAACTCGATTACGCCGAGCCGGGCGTGCCGCGCGACTCGCTGGACAAGACCCAGAACGGCGACATCAGCTGGATCGGCCTGACCGCCGACAGCGATGCCTACAACTGGCGCAACACCAACACCGTCAACTACTGGGGCAGCATCACCGGCATGAGCGGCGACCGCGACACGGTCAACCCGCTGAACGCCGATGGCACGCGCCCGGCACAAGCCAAGCGCAGCGATGACATCAGTGGCTGGGCGGCGGATGTCGGCGTGCGTCTGCGCCTCGATCCGCAGTGGCAAGTGGGCGGTGCCTATGCTCGCGCCAGTGCTGATTACGAGCAGAACGGTCTGGAGAGCAACCGCTCCAACTACACCGGTACCCGCTCGCGCGTACACCGTTTCGGTGAAGCGTTCCGTGGCGAAATGAACAACATGCAGACCGCCACCCTGTTCGGTTCGTGGATGGTCAACGACGAGTACGACGCCAGCCTGATCTACCACAAGTTCTGGCGTGTCGACGGCAACAAGCCGGTCGGCAGCAACGGCATCAACGCGGTGGAAAACAACACCGACGACGTCACCGGCGCAATCCTCTCCAGCACATCCTTGCCGCTTGAAGATGGCAATAAGGACCTGGGTCAGGAAATGGACCTGGTCGTCACCAAGTACTTCAAGCAAGGCCTGTTGCCAGCGGCGTTGAGCCAGTCGATCGACGAGCCTTCGGCACTGGTGCGTTTCCGTGGCGGTGTGTTCAAACCGGGCGATGCCTACGGCAGCCAGGTTGATTCCTACATGCACCGCGCATTCATCGACGTGATCTGGCGCTTCTGATGCAAACCGCCAAGGGAGTGCCCGACATGATCAGCACCAGAACAGGCTCACTCAGCCTGCTGGCCGGCGCGATGCTGCTGGCCAGCGCCGGCGCCTTCGCCAATGTTGAACCGGCGAAACCTGCGACCGTGGCCAAGGAACTGCAACAGGCCAAGACCTACACCGTCAGCAGCGCGCCGACCGAGGCGTTGCAACTGGCCAAGCCGAAACTGCCCGACCTGTCCGGCTTCACCGCCGAAGCCGCTGCCGCGAAAATCGTGCGCAGCAAGCCGGGCAAGATCAGCGTGCGCCGGATGATGCAGGAAAACGCCCTGAAGGACTTCATCGGCGGCGATAACAAGATGGCCGAATGGGTGGTGCGTCAGCACGGCATCCCGCAGGCGATCTTCATCGACGACGGCTACATGAACCTCAAGGATCTGGCGAAAAAACTGCCCAAGCAGTATTTCAGCGAGACCGCTCCGGGCGTGTACCTGGCCAGATTGCCGATCGTCGTTGGCGAGAAAGGCATCCTCGAAATCGACGGTCAGACCCAGGAACTGCGCCTGTCGCAGGAGGCCGGTTCGTTCCTGGTCAACGACGGCAAATTGTTCGTCAGTGACACCAAAGTCACCGGCTGGCGCGAGAAGGAAAACGGCCCGGCAACCTTCCGTTCGCCGAAGGAATTCCGTCCGTTCCTGCTCGCCTGGGGCGGCACCGAGACCTACATCGTCAACAGCAAGATGGCCAGTTTCGGTTACGCCAACAGTAAGTCGTACGGGGTGAGTATTTCCCAGTACACGCCGAACATGGCCAAAGTCCTCAAGCGCCCGGAACCGACCGGCTGGATCGTCGGCTCCGAGTTCTCGGACATGTGGTACGGCTTCTACTGCTACGAAACCAGCGACTTCGTGGTCAAGGGCAACACGTACAAAGACAACATCGTCTACGGCATCGACCCGCATGACCGCTCGCACCGTCTGATCATTGCCGAGAACACTGTCTACGGCACGAAGAAGAAGCACGGGATCATCATTTCCCGTGAGGTCAACGACAGCTTCATCTTCAACAACAAGAGTTTCGACAACAAGTTGTCGGGCCTGGTGATCGACCGTAACAGCGTCAACAACATCATTGCCTACAACGAGATCTACAAGAACCACACCGACGGCATCACGCTCTACGAGTCCGCCGACAACCTGCTGTGGGGCAACAAGGTCATCAGCAATACCCGTCACGGCATCCGTATTCGTAACAGCGTGAACATCCGCCTCTACGAAAACGTTGCCATGACCAACGGCCTGACCGGTATCTACGGCCACATCAAGGACCTGACCGACACCGACCGTGACATCAAGCTCGACCCGTTCGACGCGCAGGTGTCGCTGATTGTGGTGGGCGGCGAGCTGGCGGCCAATGGCAGCGGCCCGCTGTCGATCGACTCGCCGTTGAGTGTCGAGCTGTATCGCGTGTCGATGCTGGCGCCGACCAAGTCCAGCGGCATCAGCTTCAACGGCATCCTTGGCGAGCGCCAGGATGAAATTCTCGACCTGCTGGTGCGCCAGCAGAAAGCCGTGCTGATCGACCCTGTCGAACGCCAGACCGAAATGCAGGACTGAGGATAATTTTTATGCACCCACACATGATCAAACTGCTCAGCCTCTCGGCCCTGACCCTCGGCATTCTTGCTGCCGGCAACGCCCGCGCCGACGCTGAAGGCGCAAGCGCCGCGCCACCGAAGTTCACCGCCGAACCGTGCTGCAACCTGTGCCCGGCTGCCCATGACGCGAAGAACTACACCACGCGTTATCAGCAGAACTTCACCACGCTGGTACAGGCCCAGGGCGACTGGCTGTTCCGTACCCAGGAAGACCTGCGCACCGAGTTCAACACCACGCCGGCCGGCTACAAGCGCCTGCAACAGTTGCACGATGCGTTCAAGAGCAAAGGCGTGGAGCTGGTGATCGTCTACCAGCCGACCCGTGGCCTGGTGAACCGCAACAAGCTCAACCCGCAGGAAAAAGCCGCGTTCGATTACGAGAAAGCGCTGGGCAACTACAAGACCATGCTCGGCCGTTTCGCCAAGATGGGTTACGTCGTGCCGGACCTGTCGCCGCTGACCAACGAGTCGCTGCCGGACACCCTGCCCGCCCACGACTTCTACTTCCGTGGCGACCAGCACTGGACGCCATACGGCGCCCAGCGCACGGCAAAAATCGTCGCCGAAAAAGTCAAGCAGATCCCCGCTTTCGCCGACATTCCCAAGCGTGAATTCGAGACCAAGAAGTCCGGGCGCATGGGCAAGACCGGCACCCTGCACAACATGGCCGGGCAACTGTGTGGCACCAGCTACGCGATCCAGTACATGGACCAGTTCACCACCGAGCCGAAAGGCGAGGCAGGCGACGGCGATCTGTTCGGCGATTCCGGCAATCCGCAGATCACCCTGGTCGGTACGTCGCACAGCGGCAAGAACTACAACTTCGCCGGTTTCCTCGAAGAAGCCATCGGCGCCGACATTCTCAACGTGGCCTTCCCCGGCGGCGGTTTCGAAGGTTCGATGCTGCAGTACCTGGGCAGCGAAGAATTCCAGAAGACCCCGCCGAAGATTCTCATCTGGGAATTCTCGCCGCTGTACCGCCTCGATCAGGAAACCATCTATCGCCAGATGATGGCGCTGCTCGACAACGGTTGTGAAGGCAAGGATGCGCAGATGTCCGCCAGCACCACGCTGAAGCCGGGCAGCAAGCAAGAACTGCTGGTCAACAGCAAGAACCTGAACCTGCAGAACGCCAACCATCAGGTCGACATCCGCTTCGCCGACACCTCGGTGAAAACCCTGCAAGCCACCCTCTGGTACATGAACGGTCGCCACGAGGACATCAAGATCGAGAAACCGGAAACCTCCGATACCGACGGTCGTTTCGCCTTTGAGCTGCGCACCGACGAAGACTGGGCCTCGCAAAACCTGCTGGCGGTCGAAGTCCAGGGTCCTGAAGCCGGACCTGGCGCCGCGCCACAAAAAGTCGAAGCGAAAATCTGCAAACGCAACGTATTCCCGGGCGCAGGTCAACAGACCGCGCAGCTCGGGCAATGAGGTCTGCTATGCGAAATCCGAAACTGAAAAACCTGTTGGCACCGACGCTGCTGAGCCTGGCGATGTTCGCCGGGGCAACTCAGGCCGCCGCGCCATTGCGTCCACCGCAGGGCTACTTCGCCCCGGTGGATAAATTCAAGACCGGCGACAAGAGCGAAGGCTGCGACGCGATGCCGGCGCCGTACACCGGTCCGCTGCAATTTCGCAGTAAATACGAAGGTTCGGACAAGGCCCGCGCGACGCTGAACGTGCAGTCGGAAAAAGCCTTTCGCGATACCACCAAAGACATCACCACGCTTGAGCGCGGCACCGCCAAGCGCGTCATGCAGTTCATGCGCGACGGTCGCCCGGAGCAGCTCGAATGCACGCTCAACTGGCTGACCGCGTGGGCGAAAGCCGATGCGCTGATGTCGAAAGACTTCAACCACACCGGCAAGTCGATGCGCAAATGGGCGCTGGGCAGCATGGCGTCTTCGTACATTCACCTGAAGTTTTCCGACTCGCATCCACTGGCTCAGCACCAGCAGGAAGCGCAGTTGATCGAAGCCTGGTTCAGCAAAATGGCTGATCAGGTGGTCAGCGACTGGGACAACCTGCCGCTGGAAAAAACCAACAACCACTCGTACTGGGCTGCCTGGTCGGTGATGGCCACCGCCGTCGCCACCAACCGCCGCGACCTGTTTGATTGGGCGGTCAAGGAATACAAGGTCGGCGTCAATCAGGTCGACGCCGACGGCTTCCTGCCCAACGAACTAAAGCGCCAGCAACGCGCCCTCGCCTATCACAACTACGCCCTGCCACCGCTGGCGATGATCGCCAGTTTCGCCCAGGTCAACGGTGTCGATCTGCGCCAGGAAAACAATGGCGCGCTCAAGCGTCTCGGTGATCGTGTGTTGGCCGGCGTGAAAGACCCTGATGAGTTCGAAGAAAAGAACGGCAAAAAGCAGGACATGACCGACTTGAAAGAGGACATGAAATTCGCCTGGCTCGAACCGTTCTGCACGCTCTACACCTGTGCGCCGGATGTGATCGAGAAGAAGCGCGACATGCAACCGTTCAAGACTTTCCGCCTTGGCGGAGATCTGACCAAGGTCTACGACCCGTCGCATGAAAAGGGCAACAAAGGTTCTTGAAAGGCGAAAAGCAAAAGCCCCTCACCCTAACCCTCTCCCGGAGGGAGAGGGGACTGACCGAGGTGCTTTTGAGAAATCCGCCGACCTGAAATACCGAGTCGATCTCCATTTTTGAAAACCATGGAGATCAGGCTCCCTCTCCCTCCGGGAGAGGGCGGGGGGTGAGGGGCGCGGTTTGACGGCCAGCCCAGACCTCAAGCAAACACTGTGTCACCCCTCCACTACCACGGGGGGTTTGGGGGGGCTTTGGCCCTTGACTGTTGGTTCAAACATGGAGAGATCGGGATGGTATTTTCATCCAACGTGTTCCTGTTTCTGTTCTTGCCGATCTTTCTCGGCTTGTACTACTTGAGCGGGCAACGCTATCGCAACCTGCTGCTGCTGATCGCCAGCTACGTGTTCTACGCCTGGTGGCGGGTGGACTTCCTTGCGCTGTTCGCAGCGGTAACGCTGTGGAACTACTGGATCGGCCTCAAGGTCGGTGCCGCCGGCGTCCGAACCAAACCGGCACAGCGCTGGCTGCTGCTCGGCGTGGCCGTCGACCTGTGCATCCTCGGCTACTTCAAGTACGCCAACTTCGGCGTCGACAGCATCAACGCGATCATGACTTCGTTCGGTCTCGAGCCGTTCATCCTGACCCACGTGCTGCTGCCGATCGGTATTTCGTTCTACATCTTCGAATCGATCAGCTACATCATCGACGTCTACCGTGGCGACACGCCGGCGACGCGCAACCTGATCGATTTCGCAGCGTTCGTGGCGATCTTCCCGCACCTGATTGCCGGCCCGGTTCTGCGTTTCCGTGACCTCGCCGATCAGTTCAACAACCGCACGCACACCCTCGACAAGTTCTCCGAGGGCTGCACGCGGTTCATGCAGGGTTTCATCAAGAAAGTCTTCATCGCCGACACCCTCGCCGTGGTCGCCGACCATTGCTTCGCCCTGCAGAACCCGACCACGGGCGATGCCTGGCTGGGTGCGCTGGCGTACACCGCGCAACTGTATTTCGACTTCTCCGGTTACAGCGACATGGCCATCGGCCTGGGCTTGATGATGGGTTTCCGCTTCATGGAAAACTTCAAGCAGCCGTACATCAGCCAGTCGATCACCGAGTTCTGGCGCCGCTGGCACATCAGCCTGTCGACCTGGCTGCGTGACTATCTGTACATCACCCTCGGCGGTAACCGTAAAGGCACGCTGATGACCTATCGCAACCTGTTCCTGACCATGCTGCTCGGTGGTCTGTGGCACGGCGCGAACATCACTTACATCATCTGGGGCGCCTGGCACGGCATGTGGCTGGCGATCGAAAAAATGCTCGGCCTGAACACTTCGCCGCGCAGCCTCAACCCGATCCGCTGGGCACTGACGTTCCTGCTGGTGGTGATGGGCTGGGTGATCTTCCGTGCCGAGAACCTGCACGTTGCCGGGCGCATGTACGGCGCGATGTTCAGCTTCGGCGACTGGTCGCTGTCGGAACTCAATCAGGCCAGCCTGACCGGCCTGCAAGTGGCGACTCTGGTGGTGGCCTACGTGACCCTGGCGTTCTTCGGCCTGCGTGATCTGTACACCAATCAGCCGCCAGCCAAGACCAAACCTGCTGTCAACGTCGAGGCCGACGGCCCTGCCACTGCGACCCCGGGAATGATCAAGGCAGTGCCTGGTGAAAATCCGGCGAGCATCCATGAACCTGGCTACACCGTCGGCGTCGAAGCTCAGGTGCAACCGGCCTACTGGACCGCAGACTGGTCGCGCTACGTGATGCGCGGGCTGATCCTGCTGTTGTTCATCGCCTCGATTCTCAAACTCTCGGCGCAAAGCTTCTCGCCGTTCCTTTACTTCCAGTTCTGAGGGATCTGACATGACCCGCTCATTACGCATCTTCTACATCGCCCTGTTCCTGGTGACGCTGTTGGTCCTGGGTCTGTGGTCGATTCGCAGCTTCTTCGGCTTCAGCACCAACGCCGATGCGACGGTGCTCAACGGCCGCTGGACCAAGGCAGTGGAAACCCACTACGACGAGGAATTCCCGATCAAGCGTCTGGGCACCAACCTCTGGGCCGCGCTGGATTTCAAACTGTTCAACGAAGGTCGTCCGGGCGTCGTGCTCGGCCGCGACCAGTGGTTGTACAGCGATGAGGAATTCAACCCGATCGTCAACGAAGAGCAGAACCTGCAAGGCAACTACGCGCTGGTCGAAGGCGTGCGCCAGACCCTGAAAGACAAAGGCGTGAAACTGGTGATGGCGATCGTGCCGGCCAAGGTGCGTCTGTATCCGGAGCATCTGGGTGAAGTGAAGCCTGCGAGCATTCACCAGAATCTGTATCAGGACTTCCACGCCCGTGTCGCGGCCGACAAGATCCTCGCCCCTGATCTGCTCGGCCCGCTGCAACAGGCCAAGCAGAACGGTGAGCAAGTGTTCCTGCGCACCGACACCCACTGGACCCCGGAAGGCGCAGAAATCGCAGCCAATACGCTGGCCAAGACCATTGCCGAGAAATTCCCGCTGAGCGGCGAGCCACAGCGCTTCGTCACCACGCCAGCGGAGCAGGTCACGCACAAGGGCGATCTGCGTCTGTTCCTGCCGCTCGATCCGCTGTTCGAAAACATGATGCCGGCGCCTGAGCCTCTGCTCAAACGCAACACCGTTGCCGCCGAGCAACCTGCCGGTGACGACGCCCTGTTCGCCAACAGCGAAGTACCGGTCGCGCTGATCGGCACCAGCTACAGCGCCAACCCGAACTGGAACTTCGTCGGTGCGCTCAAACAAGCGCTGCACAGTGACGTCGTCAACTACGCCGAAGACGGCCACGGCCCGATTCTGCCAATGCTCAGCTACCTGAAAAGCGATGACTTCAAGAACAGCCCGCCACAAGTGCTGATCTGGGAGTTTCCTGAACGATATCTGCCTGTGAACAACGAAATCGGCGACGCCGACCCGCAGTGGGTCGCAGAGCTCAAACAAGCCGGCGCCCGCCAACAAAACGTAGCCATCAACACTAAATCCGAGACGCCCGATCGGGCGCAAAACTGAAAGAGAGGTACACCATGACTTTCACTACAACTCCTCGTCGTCTCGCTAAAAGCTTCGCACTGGTTGCTGGCCTCAGCGTACTTTCCGTCCCAGCCTTCGCCGGTGGCGACGCCGCACTGTACGGCCCGACCGCACCGAAAGGCTCGACCTTCGTGCGTGTCTACAACGCCAGCAACGCGGAAGTCAGCGCGACTGTCGGCAGCACTAACCTGAGCGACATCGCGCCACTGGCCAGCAGCGACTTCAGCTTCATGCCGGGCGGCGACTACAGCGCCAAGGTCGGCAGCCAGACCCTGCCGGTGAAACTGGCCGGTGACCACTACTACACCCTGGTCAACAACGCTTCCGGCGCGCCGCAACTGATCGAAGAACCACCGTTCAAGAACAAGCAGAAATCCCTGGTGCGCGTGCAGAACCTGAGCGACAAATCGCTGACCCTGAAAACCGCCGACGGCAAGACCGACGTGGTGCCGAACGTGGCTGCCAAAGGTCGTGGCGAACGTGAAATCAACCCGGTGAAAGTCAGCCTGGCGCTGTACGAAGGCGACAAGAAAGTCGGCGACGTGAAACCGGTCGCGCTGGAGCGTGGTGAGGCAGCCGTGCTGTACGTCACCGGCAACGGCAGCAACCTGTCGCCAGTCTGGGTGAAACGCCCGGTGTCGACTCGCTAATCGCTCGAGCTATCAGCTACTAGCTTCAAGCTGCAAGTGCAGTGCTTCTAACTCACCACTTGCAGCTTGCAGCTCTCAACTGCATTTATGGAGTAAACATTATGATTCCGGTGATCTTGTCAGGTGGTAGCGGTTCGCGTCTGTGGCCTCTTTCGCGCAAGCAATTCCCCAAGCAATTCCTCGCCCTGACCGGCGAACACACCTTGTTCCAGCAGACCCTCGAGCGCCTGGTGTTCGAAGGCATGGACACGCCCATCGTGGTCTGCAACAAGGAACACCGTTTCATCGTCAACGAGCAACTGGCTGCACGCAATCTGGAATGCCAGCGCATCCTGATGGAACCGTTCGGCCGCAACACGTCGCCGGCCGTGGCGCTGACCGCGATGATGCTGGTCAACGAAGGTCGTGACGAACTGATGCTGGTACTGCCGGCCGACCACGTGCTGGAAGACCAGAAAGCCCTGCAACGCGCCCTGGCCCTGGCCACCGTCGCGGCCGAGAACGGCGAAATGGTCCTGTTCGGTGTGCCGGCGACCAAACCGGAAACCGGCTACGGCTACATCAAGTCCACCGCTGATTCGCTGCTGCCTGAGGGCGTCAGCCGCGTCTCGCACTTCGTCGAAAAACCGGACGTCAAGCGCGCCACCGAGTACGTCGAATCCGGCGGTTACTACTGGAACAGCGGCATGTTCCTGTTCCGCGCCAGCCGCTTCCTCGAAGAACTGAAAAAGCACGATCCGGACATCTACGACACCTGCCTGCTGACCCTCGAGCGCAGCCAGCAGGACGCCGACACCGTGACCCTGGACGAAGCCACTTTCGCCTGCTGCCCGGACAATTCCATCGACTACTCGGTGATGGAAAAAACCCAGCGCGCCTGCGTCGTGCCGCTGAGCGCCGGCTGGAGCGATGTCGGTTGCTGGTCGTCGCTATGGGAAGTCAACGAGAAAGACGCCAACGGCAACGTCAGCAAAGGCGACGTGGTGATTCAGGACAGCAAGAACTGCATGATCCACGGCAACGGCAAACTGGTCTCGGTGATCGGTCTGGAAAACATCGTCGTGGTCGAAACCAAGGACGCGATGATGATTGCCCACAAGGACAAGGTCCAGGGCGTCAAGCAGATGGTCAACACCCTCAATGCCCAGGGCCGCAGCGAAACCCAGAACCACTGCGAAGTGTATCGTCCGTGGGGCTCGTACGACTCGGTGGACATGGGCGGGCGTTTCCAGGTCAAGCACATCTCGGTCAAGCCGGGCGCGTGCCTGTCGCTGCAGATGCACCACCACCGCGCCGAACACTGGATCGTGGTCAGCGGCACTGCCGAAGTGACCTGCGACGAGAACGTGTTCCTGCTCACCGAAAACCAGTCGACCTACATCCCGATCGCCTCGGTGCATCGCCTGCGCAACCCGGGCAAGATCCCGCTGGAAATCATCGAAGTGCAGTCGGGCAGCTACCTCGGCGAAGACGACATCGAGCGCTTCGAAGATATCTACGGCCGCTCCACCCCGATCGAGCGCGGCGTGTCGGTGAAAACCATCGCGCAGTGATCCCCCGCTGAAACAAGAAGCCCTCGTCCAGCCCGTTGCGTCCCCTATCCGCAGCGGGCTGGGCGGGGGCTTTTTCAGCTGTGGGTGTTTTGCCGTCGTGGGGTTGGCCGGGCATAACCACCCATTGATTGCTGCCGCCCCGCATAGGGTCTGGGCGCCACCAGGCCGATGAAGTCCTGAGTACGCTCCAGCGTTTGAACAGTGCTCGCCGTTTTAACGGACAGTTCGGAAACTGCTTCGAAGAGCTTAGCGTCAGAGCTGCCGGCAGTTGCCAGCTCGGTCACGATGGCCTGCGTTCTGAAGGTCGCCATGTCGATGTCCACCGGAATATCTTCCCAGGTCTGGCTCAACGCCTCGGCATCAAGTCCTTGCGCAGCACGGACAAACTCCCGCCCGGTCTGAATCAGTCCCGGAGCCTCCGCTCCAAGCTTGTCGCCGGCAACCGAGAGCATCTTGTCCTCAACCTTGGTCCGCGCCACTTTGAACAGTCGCGATCGCCCCTCTGAAGTACGAAAATCGTGTGCGGACATTTCCAGTTTCACTTGCGCATAAGTCCGCTGTTTTTTGGGCTCTACGCTTTCGACGAAAGCCTTCGGGTTCATCTCCCGGCCCGTAAAGTTGATGGGCCGATTCAATTGATAGGCGTCCACGACGGTGTTGATTGCTGCGTCAGCCAGCTTACTGCCGGCTTTCGAACCCAGTTTCGTTCCAAGCGCGCCTCCCATCGGCCCAAATGCGCCGCCCAGTCCGCCACCTACAGCCCCGCCGACTGCTTGAGCTCCGGCGCTGACGGCGCGGCTGGCCAACTGCGTAACGACTCGCCTTGCCAGCGCTCGGAAGCGGTGTCGCGCCTGGGTATGGTTTAGCAGCGAGTTCCTGACATCAGCGGCTGCCGACGTCATTGATTCGAGCAAAGCGCTTTGCTTCTGTGCACTGCCCGCCAGCTCAGAGGTATCGCCTTTGCTGCCGCCATCACTGTCCACGTAACGGATGGGTGAATTGCCGGCCATCTGAAAGAGATTCGGCCCATCGACAAATCCCTTGGGGTCTGGGTTCAACCAGCGCTGCAACCAAGGCATGTAATAACGATAGCCATAGTAATAAAGCCCGGTCGCATCGCGTTCCTTGCCTGAATAACGCACGGTTTTATAGCTGACATCAGGCTCATCGGCCCACGCAGTCGCACCGTACGGATAAAAATGCTCGCGGCTGATCAACCGCGCATCAGCGTCCAGCTCAAGGCTGATCGAGCCCAGATGATCGCTGAAGCTGTATCGGTAGAGATCGTTGATGCCCGTCGGTGCCGGGCTTTCCCAGTGCAGAACGCGGACGCTGTTGAGTTCGGTCTGCACGGTGATGACTTGCAGCCTCTCGCCAGAGCCCGTGTCGGTGCGCAACTCCAGCGCTGGCAGATAACGGACGTCTGCGAGCAAGTGGCGTGCGTTGGTCAGGGACACGCCCATTTTGCGCACACGCAGCCCGGCGCCATCGTAGAGATAGGCTTCATCATCGTTGGCGCCTGATTCACGTTGCACGGCCACAACCGAAGCCAGCTGATTACGCAGATTCCACCGAAGCTGGCGTCCCTGATCCAGCAACAGCAAATTGCCCCGCGCATCGAACGCTGCGGCGATCTCTGCCTCGTCGGGCGGCCTTGCGTCGCGCCACGGCAGGCAACGATTGCTGTAGCGCGCGGCCTGCAGTTGATGCCCAGGACTTTGTGCGCCGACGTGAGTCAGCTCGAGCAGGTTGCCGCCAGCATCGTGGTGATACTCCTCCGTGTATCTGACCACCGCTGTGGGCCCGCCACCGGCGGCGCCGGCCTCCCAGCCAGTGGCGTGGATCAACTGGTAAAGACTGTCGTAGCGATAACGACTGACCGGCTCGATGCGCTGGTTGGCGAACCAGCGCACCGGCAATGCCTGGTCTTCGATGCTCAGCACATTGCCCATCGGGTCATAGGCATACAGCAGGTGTTGCCAGACGTTGCACAGTGGGTCCTGAGCATGGCGGATGAGCAGACGGCCATCTTCGGGGCTGTAGCTCAGCGTGGTCAGAACGCCGTTGCCCGCCAGCTCCCGGGTGACCTGGCCTTCGGCGTTGTAGCGAATATCACTGACCACAGGATGGTCTGAAGTCTGATGCCTGAGCCGTAAACCAACCCTGCGCAAGCGACCGTCCAGAGTCAGCGCGAACACCTGCCGATGGCCACCGGCATCCACCTGTTCCAGCACAGATCCCTGCGGTGAAAAGCGCCAACGCGTAGTTGCCCCTTCGGACTCCAGCAGTAGTCGTCGCTCGACGTCAGCTTCTGGCCAATTCGGCACAAACGGTTCAAGGGTGAATTGGCGGGTGTTTTCGCTGCACTGTCCGGTGATTGCGAACTGCTCGAACAGGACGCTACCGGCCGGATCGTCATGACGGATCAATTGACCGAGCTGATTGCGCAGCGGCTCGCCCGCGCCGGGGCGGCCATAGGCAAAACGCTCGGCGCAACGACGAGGTTCGCCAGCACCTTCTTCGAACACCGCGAGCGGGCGCAGCAAATCATCGTATTCAATATGACGGCATGTGCCGCGGCTGTCCCAACTGAACAGCATCTCGCCAGCCAGACCGGGTAACTGCACTTCAATGCCGGCATCAGTGCTGTCCGAGCGCAGCAAGCTGTCATTGAGCGAGTAGACCGATGCAAGACTGGCAGGCGTCTGCGGATCAATCGCTTGCAGCGCCCAGAGTCGAGCATCCCATTGACTGATCGCACGCCCGTCAACGTCGCGCAAAGTCCGCTCGATCCGCGGCTCGCCTGGCAGGGACGCATCGGTGCGCCAGTAATTGACAGTGAGGATGGCCAGACCGCGCGGATCGTTCACGGCCAGCGTCGGCGTTTTGCTGTGGATAGCCATGGTCAGTCAACGTCCGTGTGTGCTTTTGGCCATCTGACCAAGAGCAGGCCCGGACAGCCACTGTCAGAAATTACAGTTCCGACCGACGGTAGGATTGATCTCGTCAGCAATACCCATCGCGCGAGGCCTTCGGTAGGATGGGGCTCATCCCACATGGAGCGTTCGCGCATGTTCATCGGTATCCTGCTGGTCATCACCTGGCTGATCCTGCTGCTGCGCTATCCGGCCAAGGCCTTGCCGGTATCGGTGGCCGCTGCGATCGGCCTGGGCTTCGTGGCCATGTGGGTGGTGTGGCTGGACAATCGCGAGATCAAGCAACTGGCGCGTCTGGAGCTGCGCATTGCCTACGCTCCCGAACAATGCCCGGCCGACCGGCCGCTGCAATTGAAAATGAACAACGGCAACGACGTGCCGCTGACCGAACTGCGTTGGCGCATTGCCGCGTACGCGCCGGGCGATACGGTCAACCTCGCCGACAATCAATACACAGCGCCACGCTATCGCGGACCCGGCGAACTGCAGGCCGGCGCGACCTGGGAAGACTGCTTGCCACTGCCGCCGCTGCGCCCCGGGTATCGCCCGCAAACCCTGGAGTTTCGCGCCGAGCATTTGCAGGGTAGTTTCGCCGACTGATGCCCTCCCCCGACTTTTTTTGCACAAGGAATGCGCCATGCCCGTTGCGTTGATTACCGGTTGTTCCAGCGGCATCGGCCGCGCCCTCGCCGATGCGTTCAAAGCAGCCGACTACGAAGTATGGGCCAGCGCGCGCAAAACCGAAGACGTCGCTGCGCTCAGCGCCGCCGGTTTTACCGCGATTCAGCTGGACGTCAACGATGGCCCCGCACTGGCGCAACTCGCCGAGCGCCTCAACCAGCAGCACGGCGGCCTCGATGTGTTGATCAACAACGCCGGTTACGGCGCGATGGGGCCGTTGCTCGACGGCGGCGTGCCGGCGATACAGCGCCAGTTCGAAACCAATGTGTTCTCGATTGTCGGCGTCACCCGCGCGCTGTTCCCGCTGTTGCGTCGGGCCAAGGGACTGGTGGTGAATATCGGCAGTGTCTCCGGCGTGCTGGTCACGCCATTCGCCGGCGCCTACTGCGCTTCGAAAGCGGCGGTGCATGCGCTGAGTGATGCCCTGCGAATGGAACTTGCGCCGTTCGGCATTCGCGTGATGGAAGTCCAGCCCGGGGCAATCGAATCCAGTTTCGCGAAGAACGCCGGAAATGAGGCCGAACAGTTGATCAATGAGCAATCGCCGTGGTTTCCATTGCGTGAAGGCATTCGCGCACGGGCCAAGGCATCGGAGGACAGACCGACGCCAGCGGTTGAGTTCGCCGCGCAGTTGTTGACGGCTGTGCAGCAGAGCAAGCCGCCACGGTTGGTGCGCATTGGCAACGGCAGCCGGGCGTTGCCGTTGCTGGCGACGTTGCTGCCGAAGGGTTTGCTGGAGTCGACGTTGATGAAGCGGTTCGGCTTGCGTGGGAAGCTCTGATTCACTTCAGTGAAATTGCCAAATCAGCCGATCAACGTAGAATGCGCCGCACTTGAAGCATGCAATGCTTCAAGTGAACCGTATAGCGCATGGAATCGCTGGTGCACGCATCGAAGCAAGGGAACTGCTGAACACTGATATCCCCCTCCCCCGGCCTTTCTCTACGGAAACGTCGCTGCTTTGTTTGCCTGCCTGACGCCGCCCTGCGTATGCTTCACTTCAGATCAGGACCAACTTTTGAAACTTCTCAACTTATTGCCTTTGGCATTGCTCACATGGCTGGCGGGCTGTTCCACTCAAGAAGTGCCCCTCAACGACACCCTGCCGAAATTGACCGCGCAAGCGCTCTTGCCAGCCGTCACCGCAAATGAATACTGCAATCCACAGATGGACAGCGACATTCTGTTTGGCACAGGTTTGCTGATGTTCGAGGGCGGATCGCGGGATGTCGCCCAAACTTGCCTGGTCATGGCGGCGCCGAACCACCCTCGAGCGTTTTGCTACCTGTCCACAATGGTGATGCAGTCCGGCGACCTGAGCAAAAACAAAAATCAGGTTTTCAACTACACAGCTTACGCGGCAAAGCAAAATGACTGGTGTGCGGAGTACGGCCTGTACGATATGTACAGTTCCGGCACTCTCGGGGCGAAAAAAGACGCCAAACTTGCCATGCGCTGGCTGCTGCGCTCAGCGCAACACGGTTATCCGGATGCCCAGAAGGAACTGATCAAAAAGTACGAAAAACAGGACAACCTGCCCGAAGCTTACGCGTGGAGCAAATTCCTCATCGATACTGAGGACGCCGCCATCGGCACCACACTCAAAACCCGGATGAGCCCGAGCCAGGTTGCCGAGGCTGACAAACGCTACAACGACCTCGTCCCTCAGGTCGCCAGCAAGGCGGCATTGGCCGCAGAAGAACGAGCAGAGGACGTCGCCCGCTACTCCGCCCAGATCTATCAGGACTATCCGGATACCTTCAAGGGCCTGACGACCGCTGAACGTCATGCCTACATGACTCAGTCGATCGGCGATGCCATGGACCTGCCATTCATCAGGAACCGAGATCATGTATTGATCTACATCGTGATCAATCGCGCCGCTCAGTTGAAAAAACCTGACGCAAATATTGCCAATGATCAGCGGATAATCACCCTCATTGAAGACAAACGGTTAACAGTCGATGAGACCATCGAGTCCGGACTGCGGGTGGTCAAAACGTTCTACCGATAACCCGGATCGCGAGCAGGCTCGCTCACAGTGGATCGTCGGAGTGATACAGATCCAGTGTAGGAGTGAGCCTGCTCGCGATTCAGTCAACGCGGTCTGTCAGTTATCCACAACGTCCTGCTTCACCACCACCGTGCAAGTAATCCCCGCCGCCAGCACCACGCCCTCCGGCACTTCATCAATGTGAATGCGCACCGGCACCCGCTGCGCGAGGCGCACCCAGTTGAACGTCGGGTTCACATCGGCGATCAGTTCGCGACTTTCCGGGTTGTCGCGGTCGTAGATGCCGCGGGAAATGCTCTCGACATGGCCCTTGAGCACTTCGCCGCTCATGAGCTGCATATCGGCTTCGTCACCGATTTTCACATGCGGCAGTTTGGTTTCTTCGAAGTAGCCATAAACCCAGAACGAGTTCATGTCGACCACGGCCATCTTCGCCTCGCCGATGCGTGCGTAGTCGCCGCGATGCACATTGAGGTTGGTCACGTAGCCGTCCACTGCGGCGCGCACTTCGGTGCGTTTGAGGTTGAGTTCGGCCGCTTCCAGTTGTGCCTGGGCATGTTGGTAGTCAGCCAGCGCGGCGTCGGCGATGTTGCTGGCGTCGTCGCGGTTTTCCTTGGAGATCACCAGGTTGTCGAGGTCGGCGCGGCGGTGGGCGTTGACCTTGCGCATCTCCCAGGTCGACTTGCGCGAGGCGACCAGCGACTGCGCCTGCCTGACCGCGATGCGGTAGTGCTCAGGGTCGATGCGCATCAGCAGATCGCCCTTCTTCACCAACTGATTGTCACGCACCGGCACCTCGACCACTTCGCCAGTGACGTCGGCGGCGACGTTGATAATGTCGGCGCGCACGCGGCCATCGCGGGTCCACGGCGTGTTCATGTAGTGCTGCCACAACGTGCGGCCGATCCACAGCGCCAGGGCCAGAACCAGCAGGGTCGCGAGCAGGCTGAAAAACTTTTTCATCAGGGCCTTCTTCAGAGACAGAGAGTCAACGGTAGACAGTCAGCGCCATGGCGCCGAACAGACAGGTAAACAGGCTCAGACGCAGCAGCGCCGGGTGCCAGAAAAAACGGTACAGGTCGAGCCCCGAGAGGAAGCGGTCCAGCGCCCAGGCCAGCCCCGCAGCAATGAAAAACATCAGGGTCATGGTCGGCATGTACACGCCGTGGAAGGCAATTTCACGAGGCATGGGCAAGTCCTTCGGGCCTGGCGGGAACGAATTTGGCGAGGGGTGATTGCGGGTCGAGCAATGAGGTGCGGATGAAGTGCAGATAGCTTTTCACCCGGCGCAACGCCGAGGTATCGAAGTGCGGCGCGAACGGTTCATCCGTGGCGGCGACGCGGCTGATCGCGTGATCGACCGCCACCAGCGCGCGCTCGAGATTGCTCGCGTTCGGCTGCAAAAACAGGCGCACCAACGCACGCCCCATCACCCGGATTGCCTGGCGCCACGGCTGCGATTCGGCATACGCCGGGTGCACCGGCAGGATCGCCTGTTCCTTGCGCAACTCGATGATCGCGTGGCCGACTTCGAGCACCACGAACATCCAGCGCAGCAGACTCTTTTGTACCTTCGGCTGCCCCGCCGCGAGACCATAGGCCTGATGCAGCAGATCGCGGGTGCGGCTCTCGAAACTCGACGCCAGGCCCTTGAGCTTGCCGCTGATGGCATAGACCACTTGCCCGCGCAGATCCTGCTCCAGGCGCTGCCATAACCAGCGACTGTTCGGCGGCAGAATAATCGCCCCGGCGGCGGCACACACGAGCATGCCCATGACCATGGCGATGTAGTCGTTGATGAAGGTGTAAGGGTTGTAGATCGTGAGATTGTCCGGCACCGAACCGGTGCTGAAAAAAATCAGCAGGCCCAGCCCGACACCGGCGTACTGCGGCCGTGAGGCGAGGAACGAACCGAGTACGATCACCGGTGCGAGCATCACGCAGAGCAAGGGGAAGCCGTCGATCCACGGGAAGATGAAAAACATCTCGACGAAGCCGATCAGTGCGCCGAGAAAAGTCCCGCAGGCCATTTGAAAAGCCATGCGTTTCGGGTTGGGTGTGGCAGCGGAAAGGCCCACGGTTGCGGCGGCGATCAGGGTCATGGTCGCCCCGCTCGGCCACGCGGTAGCGACCCAGTAGCTGCCCAGCACAATCAGGATGAACGAGGCACGAATCCCCGACGCGGCCGCCGCCCACCAGTTGGTTTGCGGGGTGAACGGCTCGTCCCAGCGTTCACGTTCGTGGCGGTGATCGGCGAGGGACGCGTGGGTCTGTGCATAACTGTGCAGGTCGTCGACGAAGCGGTAGAGCAATTCATAGGCCGTATGAAAATCCAGCTGTTCGGCTTCGCTCGGAGTGGTGTCCTGAAAAATGCCACGCAGAGCTCGAACGCGTGCCGGCAGGCCTTCCTTGTAGGTCGCCAGCGCGGTGGCCAAACGGGCAGCATCCGGGCTGGTGAGGGCGCGACCGCTGAAACCGTCGAGCACTTCGGCGAGATCCTGCAAGCCCGGTTTGATCGCCGCCACGACGTGTTCTTCGCCATTGCCGCGCAGGCGTTCAAGCAATTGATGCAAGGCGTTGAAGCGCGTGGTGATGCCCATGAACTCGCTGTTCAAACGACTCAGGCGGCCGTTGCGCCGGCGCATGTGTGGGTCTTCGAACACGGTCACGCTGCGCAGCCCTTCCAGGCCCACGGCTTCGGCAATGAAGCGCACGTTGCTGGCTTCGAACGCCTCGGTTTTGCTGCGCCCGCGCAAGCCGTCGGTGACGAACAGGGCAAACACACCGAAGCGCTGATACAAGGCGTTGCGCATCGCCGCGCTAGCAGTCTGCGGCAGGATCGCGGCGCTGATCAGCGTCGCACAGAGAATTCCCAGCGAGATCTCCAGCACCCGCCACACCGCCGCCATAAAGGCGCCGTCCGGGTGCGCCAGCGCCGGCAGACCGACCATCGCCGCCGTATAACCGGCAAGAACAAAACCATACGCGCGAAAGTTGCGGCAGCGCGCAGCTCCCGCCGAGCAGATGCCGACCCAGATCGCCAGCGAGCCGAGAAACAGCTCTGTGTTCTGCGCGAACAAGGCAATCAGCGTGACCATCATCGCCGACCCGGCCAGCGTGCCGAGGAAGCGATAGAAACTCTTGGCGAACACTTGGCCGCTCTGCGGCTGCATGACGATGAACACGGTGATCATCGCCGTACGCGGCTGCGGCAGTTCCAGACGCATCGCCAGCCACAGGGTGAGAAACGCGGCGAGCAACACCTTGAAAATATAGACCCAGGTCACGCCATCGCTGCGTGCCCAGTCGAAGAAACCGCGACGCCATTCCAGGGAGTGGAGCCAGCGCAGAGGGGCGGGCAAGGAGGTCATTGAAAATACTCAGGCATGCAATGCGGACTTGAAACCTGTGGGAGCGAGCCTGCTCGCGAAAGCGGCGTGTCAGGCAACATGTTCATTGACTGATACGCCCTCTTCGCGAGCAGGCTCGCTCCCACGATGGGTGCTGTGTTCAACGCAGGAGCGCCGGGATTTTCGGGGCTTGGGTCTGCTCGGCCGTCGGCATGTCGTCCCCCGCACCGAGGCCGCCACCCAACGCTGTCACCAGCTCGGCATGCGCACTCAGCCGCGCCGCCTGCACCTGCTGCTGCATTTGCTGCTGCTTGAACAGCAGGGTCTGCGCATTCAGCACATTGAGGTAATCGGTGAGGCCACGTTGATAGGCGATCATCGCGATGTCGTAGGTCTTCTGTGCAGCGGCGACGGATTCGGCGGCGAAGTCCTGCTGCTTGTCCATCGACTCGCGGCGGATCAACTGATCGGAAATGTTCTTCAGTGCGTTGATCAACGTCTGGTTGTAGTGCGCCACGGCGAGGTCATAACCGGCCGCCGCTTCGCCCAATTCGCCACGCAGTCGACCGCCGTCGAAGATCGGCAACGAGATCGCCGGGCCGACGTTGTAGTTGAGTTTCCTGCCAGTCAAAAACTCCAGTGCACCGCCGCCCGTGGCCATGTAGCCGAGGCTGCCGACCAGATCGACATTGGGATAAAAACCGCCATGGGCGACATCGATTCCCCGCGCCTGCGCCGCCACTTGCCAGCGACTGGCAACCACATCCGGGCGCTGCCCGAGCAGTTCGGCAGGCAATGCCGAGGGCAACTTCAACGGCGCCGCGAGGGACAGCGTCGGCCGCTGCAGTTGCGCAGCAGCGCCCGGGCCCTTGCCGGCCAGCGCGGCAATCTGGTTGCGGCTCAGGGCGATTTCCTCGTCCAGCGCATCGAGTTGGCGATGGGTTTCCGGCAGCGGCGTTTCGGCCTGACTGACTTCAAAGTGCGTGCCGATGCCTCCGTTCAGGCGTTTCTGCGCCAGATCGAGAATCTGCTGTTGCTGTTTGAGCGTCGCCGCGACGATGTCGCGCTGGGCGTAATGCAGCGACAGTTCGATGTAGGCGCGGACGATGTTGTTCTGCAGTTCCAACTGCGCCAGGCGCGCCTCGGCCACGCTGACATGCGCCAGATCCACCGCCCGTTCGCTGGCATTGCGCTCGCGGCCCCAGAGGTCGAGGGCGTAGCTGAAGCCGACCGCGGCGTTGTTATCCCACGTCGTGGTATTGGCCAAATCGCCAGGACCGTAGAACTGATCGGTCGGCCAGTTGTGCCGTTTGAGGGTCGACTCGCCATTGATCTGCAACGCCTCGGCGGCTTCGGCAACACCGGCCATTGCTTTCGCCTGACGCACACGTGCAGCAGCGATGGCCATGCTCGGGCTGCCTTGCACGGCGAGGTCAATCCAGCGATCCAGTTGCGCATCGCCAAATGCCCGCCACCATTGGGCGGTGGGCCAGTGCGCGTCTTTGGCGGCCTCGGCAATGGCGGCGTCAGTGGCCAGTGAATCGGCCTCCAGCGCCTCGCCGTGTGGGGCAATGCCTTGGGTTGAGATGCAGCCGCCGAGAGCCAGGGTTAAAGCCAGAACACTGAGCGGCAAAAGCGCTCTGTTGATGCGACGCGGCACAGCTGCGAATTCCTGAGAAAGGGATCAATCGAGGGACTTGTGTAGGAGCTGCCGAAGGCTGCGATCTTTTGATCTTGCTTCCCTTAAAACAAAATCTACAGATCGCAGCCTTCGGCAGCTCCTACCCAGGGACCGGCGCAATTCTATGGAGCTGCCTCTGTGGCGATAAGCTGGGATTTCTGTGAATCTTTGTTACGGTTAACGAGATAATCCTTAAGTCTGGGGTCTCAGCCCCCGAAACTTCGTGTCACAATTTGCCATCTCCCTTGAGAGCACCCCATGGACACTTTGCAAAACATGCGCGCCTTCAGTTGTGTTGCCGAAGCGGGCAGCTTCACCGCCGCCGCCGTGCAACTGGATACCACCACCGCCAACGTCTCGCGCGCGGTCTCCAACCTGGAAGCCCACCTGCAAACCCGCCTGCTCAATCGCACGACCCGGCGCATCGCCCTGACCGAGGCCGGCAAACGCTACCTGCTGCGCTGCGAACAGATCCTCGCCTACGTCGAGGAAGCCGAAGCGGAAGCCAGCGACGCCCACGCGCGCCCGGCCGGTCAGCTGAAAGTGCACACCATGACCGGCATCGGCCAGCACTTTGTCATCGACGCGATCGCCCGCTACCGCAAGACCCACCCCGACGTGACCTTCGATCTGACCCTGGCCAACCGCGTGCCGGACCTGCTCGACGAGGGCTACGACGTATCGATCGTGCTGGCCAGTGAACTGCCCGATTCAGGCTTCGTCTCGCAACGCCTGGGCATCACCTACAGCATCGTCTGCGCCTCGCCGGCCTACGTAAAAGCCAACGGCGCCGCACAGAAACCCAGCGACCTGCTCAACCACGCCTGCCTGCGCCTGGTCAGCCCGGTGATTCCCCTGGAGAAATGGACCTTCGACGGCCCGGACGGTCAGGAAATGGTCACCATCAACAGCTCGCCGTTTTTGGTGAACTCCGCCGACGCCATGAAAACCGCCATCACCAGCGGCATGGGCGTCGGCGTGCTGCCGGTCTACGCCGCCATCGAAGGCCTGCGCAACGGCACCCTGGTACGCGTGATGCCGAACTACCGCTCGCAGGAACTCAACCTCTACGCGATCTACCCGTCGCGGCAGTACCTGGATGCGAAGATCAAAACCTGGGTGGAATATTTGCGCGGATCGTTGCCGGAGATATTGGCGGCGCATCAGGCGGAACTGGTGGCGTATGAATTGACCGGAAGCCTGGCTGGCGTCCGGGTCGCCACCTGAGTTTTAAACACCGCTGACTTCGGGTAGGAGCTGACGAGTGCAACGAGGCTGCGATCTTTTGATCTTGCTGTTTAAAAATCAACGGATCTCAGCCTACGGCAGCTCCTACATGGACGCGTTTACAAGGAAGTGTCTGACAGGTTTTGCAGGTTGTCCGTCGGAAGTGCGCTGGCTAGGATTTGGCGGTTGCTGACGAATCGGCGACCGGACTTGGTCGTCCGGGTTTAGAATGGCGCACATTTTCAAGCATGCTTAATGGCGAGCTGTGCGTGGGAGGGCTTTGGCCCTGCCGGGTTTCCATTCCCTGGTCGACCAACCCGCGTACGGTTCGCCACCCGATTGCTTGGTCGCAGTCAGTGGCGAACTCCACTTCCCGAATGGAGTTTCACCATGTTCAAACCCACACCCAATCCCCCCGAATCCGAAAGCACTTCCCCCTACCAATCCCCCGCCTCGAAAAAACTCCACGGCGCCGCCGAGCGTGCGCTGGACCACTACCTCAAACCGTCCGCCAGCGCGCAGCAAAACCACAAACCCAGCACCATGTTCCAGGTCGCCCCTGACCAGGACAACGAAAGCCTGCTGGCCCATGCCTGCGAATCCCTCGCCTCGGCCAGCATCATGAGCAGCGACATCGCCGCCCACGTCGACAGCCCGCAGCGGCACACGATATTGGCCATTCAGCAGGTGATCATGCTGGCGGAACTGGCGGTGAACCGGGTGCTGGATAATTACGAAATCCAACAATACCCGACACGCAATTAAGCCTCTGTGGGAGCAAGCCTGCTCGCGAAGGCTTCGGCACATTCAACATTCGGGTGTCAGATAAACCGCTTTCGCGAGCAGGCTCGCTCCCACAGTTTGAATCGAGTACATCAGCGAGAAACAGGTCGGCTGTCAGGTCGCCATCGCTGGCTAGCCAGGCCCCACAGAAAAGCAAAAGCAAGATCAAAAGATCGCAGCCTTCGGCAGCTCCTACAGTTGGAGCGAGTGAATTCGATAGAAATTCGTCGACTAGCGGGCCGCCCTCGCGCGCAGGCGCACTCCTACAGTTGGAATGCGCGCACCAGCGCGAAACAGGTCGGCTGCCAGGCCGCCATCGCTGGCAAGCCAGCTCCCACAGAAAAGCAAAAGCAAGATCGAAAGATCGCAGCCTTCGGCAGCTCCTACAGTTGGAGCGAGTGAATTCGATAGAAATTCGTTGACCAGCAGGCCGCCATCGCGAGCAGGCTCACTCCTACAAAAGCAAAACCAAAGCAGCGCAGCTGCCCGCGGCGAAGCCGCCCCACTCCACAATGAGCGCAAGCTCGAGTGCTTTTGATCTTGATCCACGGGCGACGTCGGAAGGCTGAGTGGAGGGATTGATCCGGGCGTGGGAGCGTAGCGACCGTCTGGCGCAGCCAGACACAGCGGAAGGAGGTGCAGCGAAGCAAACCGGAGCCGCTGCGCCCGGATCGATCCCGCAGCGAAGGAACCCGAGCCTGCGAGGGCCGAACGCAGGAGCAAGCCTTTTGGGTTACCTTTTTGGCGTTTGAAAAAGGTGACCCGCCGTAAGGGCGGAACCGTAATCAGCAACACCCGCAGAAACGGATATACACCCGGAACACCCAAGGCATGGTCGGCCCATAGGCCGCCAAGACAACCCGGGCGAGAAAATGTTAGCGTGCTTGCAATCAAGCCCCGACGAGCCCAACCCCAATGAAAAAAACAGTCCTGGCCTTCAGCCGCATCACCCCGCCCATGATCGAACGCCTGCAAGAAGAATTCGACGTCATCGTCCCCAACCCCAAGACCGGTGACATCAACGCCCAGTTCAACGAAGCCCTGCCCCACGCCCACGGCCTCATCGGCGTCGGTCGCAAACTCGGCCGCGCGCAACTGCAAACCGCGACAAAACTCGAAGTGGTCTCCAGCGTCTCGGTCGGCTACGACAACTACGACCTCGACTACTTCAACGAACGCGGGATCATGCTCACCAACACCCCCGACGTGCTCACCGAAAGCACCGCCGATCTCGCCTTCGCCCTGATCATGAGCAGTGCCCGCCGCGTCGCCGAACTCGACGCCTGGACCAAGGCCGGCCAATGGCAAGCCAGTATCGGCGCCCCGCTGTTCGGCAGTGATGTGCACGGCAAGACCCTCGGCATCGTCGGCATGGGCAACATCGGCGCTGCCGTTGCACGACGCGGTCGCTTCGGCTTCAACATGCCGATCATCTACAGCGGCAACAGCCGCAAGACCGAACTGGAACAGGAGCTCGGTGCGCAGTTGCGCAGCCTCGATGAGCTGCTGGCCGAAGCCGATTTCGTCTGTCTGGTAGTGCCGCTGAGCGAAAAGACCCACCACCTGATCAGCCATCGCGAGCTGGCGCTGATGAAGCCGAGCGCTATCCTGGTCAACATCTCGCGCGGCCCGGTCGTCGACGAGCCAGCGCTGATCGAAGCCCTGCAAAACAACCGCATCCGCGGCGCGGGCCTGGACGTCTACGAAAAAGAACCGCTGGCCGAATCGCCGCTGTTCCAGTTGAAGAACGCCGTGACCCTGCCGCACATCGGTTCGGCCACCACCGAGACTCGTGAAGCGATGGCCAATCGCGCATTGGCCAACCTGCGCAGCGCGCTGCTTGGCGAACGGCCGCAGGATCTGGTCAATTCGCAAGTCTGGCGTGGCTGAAAAAAAGGGCCAGCGTCCTCTCGCGCTGGCCTCTTTATCTATTTCTCCACATAACTTGCAACCGTACAAATAAGCCCAACCCAGTAACTGCACTATAAGCTCTCGCAAATTATCAACTTATTGATTAATTGCCATGGAGAGCCAATCCCGTGAACACCCTGACCACCGACAAACTCATTCGTTACAGCAAAGTCATCTTGATGGCTTATATAAGCTTCTTCGGCCTGCTGGTAATGATCCACAACTTCACCGACTACGAATCCAATTACACTTATGTCGCGCATATCCTGAGCATGGACACCACCAATGCCAGTGAAAACATCATGTACCGGGCGATTGACACACCCATGATCCATCACCGGATCTACTGGTTCATCATTACCATGGAAGTCATTTATACGGCGCTGTGCCTGATCGGCACTTACCAGTTATATCGCTACATTGATGCATCGGCTGCGGAGTTTCATGAGGCCAAGAAATTCTCGATCATGGGCATATTGGTCGCCATCTTCATTTATTACGCGTGCCTGCAAACGGTCGGCGTCGAATGGTTCGACATGGACACTTCGCAATCATGGAATGCCAAAGACTGGGCACGACATATAGTCGACTTCATCTTCCCGGTAATGATCTATATCACGTTGAAAGTCGAGCGCTGAACAGCAGCGCTCGTTTTATCAGGCCAACTTCCCTTGCCCTGCTGACAACAGCGTTTTCGGTTTACGGAACACCAACACGTTGCCGAGCATTACCAACACCAATCCGGCCAGCGCCGGCGCAGTCCATTGATAACCTTCGGCAAACGCCGACACGTTCAGCGCCACCACCGGAAACAGCACCGTGCAATAAGCCGCACGCTCCGGGCCCATGCGCCCGACCAGCGTCAGGTACGCGGTGAAGCCGATCACCGAGCCGGGAATCACCAGATACAGCAACGCGCCGACATAACGCGGCGACCAGTCCATGTCGAAGGGTATGCCTTTGAACAGACACCACACCGTCAGCATCGCCGCACCATAGGCCATGCCCCAGGCATTGGTGGTCAGCGGTCTCAACCCTGCCTTCTGTTGCAGACTCGAAAGCATATTGCCCGCCGAAAAACACAAGGTTCCGCACAACGCCAACCCAAGGCCAAGCAGGGTTTGCGGACTGGCCTGATGCCCTGCCAGCTCCGGCCAGAACAACAGCCCCAGACCCGACAGCCCCAACGCACCGCCCAGCAACACATTGCGCGCAATGCGCTGGCCGAAGAACACCCGCGCATTCAGCGCGTTCCACAGCGTTGCCGTGGAAAACACCACCGCCACCAGCCCACTGGGAATCCACTGGCTGGCGGTGAGAAAGCACATGAAGTTCACGCAGAACAGGCACAAACCCTGTGCCACACAGATCAAATGCCCACGGCGGTTCATCGGTTGCAGGCGCCGGCTGAGCAACAACAACGCGAACAGCACCAGCGCAGCGAGGCCGAAGCGATAGACGATCGACACGGGAATTTCGACCACGCCCAATTGCCATTTCAAGGCAATCCAAGTGGTGCCCCAGATCAGCACGGTCAGCAGGTACAACGACAGATTCATGGCAAACACTCCTTAAACAGGCCTTGAGTGTCTGCCTCGGCCTTCCTTGGACGCTTGCAGAATCTTGCGCTTTTGTCTGGCGACAGGCTGGCAGTGCGGCATCTACGGAGTAGGATGCGAAGGCGTTGAAGAGAACCGAACATGGCCGCCATCGATACCCTGCAAGTCTTTCAAGCCCTCAACCGCTCGCCGAATGCACGTCTGGTGCACAGCGCCGAGCTCGGTGACGGCTTGTCTGCGGCCTTGTGGACCAACCACCACGACGCCCAGGAATACGAAGCGCCGAGTCATCACACCTTGTCCTGTTACATCGCTGGCGGCACCGGCACATTCCGCCGTGGCCAGCCGGGCCGCAAGGGCGGGCCGGACAAGCTGTGCATCCTCCCGGCCGAACATGAATCGGGCTGGGTGATCAATGGCGATATCCGGCTCGCGCACCTGTATTTCAGCGCCGAACAATTCGCCCTCGGTTGCGTCACTTTGCTCGACCGCGAACCGCGCGAGATGCAGTTGCGCGAACAGACCTTTCTCGAAGATCCACAGCAGGCGCAACGCTTTCGCCGATTGTTGAGCCTGAACTGGCAAGAGCCAGCCGAACGCTTGCTGACCAGCAGCCTCGCCCACGAATTGATCAGCCACACGCTGCTCAGCCAGGTGGGTGCGCGACAGGGCTTGCGCTTGAAGGGCGGACTGGCGCCGCACCAACGTCGGCAACTGGTGGAGTTCATCGACAATCAGTTGGCCGAGCCGATCAGCCTCGGGCAACTGGCCGGGCTGTGCGCGCTGTCGGAATATCACTTTGCGCGGATGTTTCGCACCAGTTTCGGCCTGCCACCGCATCAATACGTGCTGGCGCGCCGGCTGAGCCGCGCGCGGGAATTGTTGCGCGGCACGGCGTTGCCCTTGGGGGAGATTGCGCTGGCGTGCGGGTTTGCCAGTGCCAGTCATTTCACCAATCGGTTCAAGCAGGTTTTGGGTGGGACGCCGGGCGAGTATCGGCAGGCATTTTTGCGTTGAGCCCTTTTCCCCTCACCCCAGCCCTCTCCCAGAGGGAGAGGGGGCCGACCGAGGTGTCTGACGTTTTACATCGACCTGAATGGCCGAGTCGATTAGGGATTCGGTAAAGATCGATCACATCGGTGGAGTTCTTCAATATCCCCCAATCAGTCCCCTCTCCCTCCGGGAGAGGGCTAGGGTGAGGGGCTTTTGATCTTGCCTTAAAACTCCACAGTGCTCGACAAGGAAACCTGCCGCGAATCCCCCATCGAGACAAAGAAGCGGCTCGCCGACGAGGTGTAATAGGTGCGATCAAACAGGTTCTTCACGTTCAACTGAAACTTGACCCTCTGCCCCTCAACTGTAGTGTCGTAAGTGGCAAACGCATCAGCCACGGTATAGCTCGGCAGATCGAAATCATTCACCGCATTCCCTGCGCGCTCGCCGACATACCGCGCCCCCGCCCCGACCCGCAATTGATCTCCGCCAAACACATTGCCGAAATCATACACCGCCGACAGCGAGCCGGAATTCTTCGCCACGTTCTGCAAACGCTTGCCTTTGTAGTCCGGGTCTTCGGTGACTTCGGCATCGGTGTAGGCGTAGCTGCCGATCAGGTTCCAGTGCTCGCTGAGTTGCCCGCTCAGGTCGACTTCCAGCCCGCGTGAACGTACCTCGCCTGCCGCGCTGTAAATCGTCGTCGGGCCTTCGGAATTGGCCACCAGCACGTTGCGTTTCTTGATGTCGAACAGCGCGATATTGCCGGTGATGCTGCCCGGCATATCCAGTCGCGCGCCCAGCTCCCACGACTTGGCTTCTTCCGGCGCAATGCTGCCGTCGAGCACAGTGCTGCTGCCGCTCAGCGGGGCGATGGTCGAGTTGGGTTTGAACGATTCGGTGTAGCTGCCGTAGAACGACAAGGCATCGGTGTAGCGATACACCAGACCCGCGCGCGGCACCCACTTCTGCCCGTTGCTGTCGGTGTTGGCCTTGAAGGGCACGCCTTTGCCGGCGTACTGGTCGTATTCCTGAAAGCGTCCGCCGGCGACCAGAATCCACTGTTCATTGAGATGAATCGAATCCTGCAGGAACATCGAATCGCTGCGCAGTTTATCGGTCTGCGCGCTGTCGGGCGCGCTCACGGTGGTGCCGATTACTTCGCGGCCATACACCGGATTGAGATAGCTGAACGTGGTCAGGCTTTTCTGCCGGATCAGATCCTCGCGGTAGATTTTGCGGTACTCGTCGTCGACGCCAAACACCAGATCATGCTGCATGCCCAGTACATTCACTTTGCCTTCGAGGCTGGCGGTGGTGAACCGGTCGGTGCTGATCGCATTCTGGGTGCCGTCCATGCTGCGGGTCAGTGTGCCTTTTCTGGTGTCGATCGCAGTCACGCGCACCTGGCTAGCGTCGTAGGTCTCGCGATTCCAGCTGTAGCCGAAGTGGGCTTTCCAGTCGTCGTTGAGTTCGTGGTCGGCTTCAAAATGGTACAGATCCGAGCGCCCTTCCATGTCGTTGAACGGCTCATCGAGACGCTGCTTGCGCGAGATATCCAGCGGATGGTTGGTGCGCGGATCGATCAAGGTGCCACGGTCGAACGGCGTGAGAAATTCGCGGTGCTCGTAGGCGAACAACAGCTTGGTGCGCTCGCCGAACCAGGCCAGCGACGGCGCGATCAGCGTCTCGCGGTGGGTGCCGTAGTTGCGCCAGTAATCTTCGTCTTCATGATCGACGACCATGCGATAAGCGAAGCCGGACTCGCCCAGCGCACCGGTGCTGTCGAAGGCGCCGCCGCTGCCGTTCTTGCCATCACCGTAGGTCGAACCGCGCACGGTCACGGCGTTGTACTGGGTCAGTTCAGGCTTCTTGCTGACCAGGTTGACCACGCCGCCCGGATCCTGAATGCCGTAGAGCAATGAGGCCGGGCCCTTGAGCACTTCGACGCGATCGACCGTGGCGTTCATGCCACGGCCCTGCACCAGCGGCATGCCGTCGCGCATGATCGAGCCATTGCGATTGTCACCGAAACCGCGAGTCATCACCGAATCCTGCGTACTGCCCAAGGTGTTGCCCTGAGTGATGCCACTGACATTGGCCAGCGCGTCATCGAGATTGCGCGGCGCCTGATCGCGGATGACCTGCGCCGGGATGACATTGACGGTCTGCGGGATCTCTTGCAGCGATGCCGATGAGCGCATCACCGAACTGGTTTCCGGCGGCTGATAACTCAGCGATTCGTCGCGCGTGGACGTGATGGTAGTGGCGCCGAGATTGAGCGCACCTTCGGTCGGCGCCGGCTCAAGCGCGAGAGTGTGGCTATCAGTGCGGCGAAAGCTCAGGCCGGAGTTGCCGAGCAAGCGTTGCAGGGCCTGCTCGGCACTCATCTGGCCGCTGACGGCCGGAGCATTGAGGCCGTACGGCGCTTCGTCGGTGTAGACCACGCTTTGCCCGGTCACGCGGCTGAAATCGCTCAGGGCTTGCGGCAGCGGTTTGGCGGCGAGGGCGAAATTGAATTGCTGTTGCGCCTGATTGCTCACCGCTTCTGCGGCCAGCGCCACACTCACCGGCAGCAATGCCAACGCGGAAAAACTCAACGCCGACATGCGCAACCACTGTTTGACCGAACCGGATTTTGCCCTGGACTTCATTGCTCAATGACCTGTGTAGAACCGCAACGGATGCGAATGGCTCGCAGTTTCAGTCACTACACGGATGGGGCTCGGAGTTACCTCACCTTTAATTTGAAAATATTTTCGGGGGATTTGTTGCCTGGGCGGACGCCTTCGCGAGCAGGCTCGCTCCCACCTTGGAATGCGTTTCCCTGTGGGAGCGAGCCTGCTCGCGAAGATGCCGGCAGCCTCAGCGCAAAATAATCAGCTGTCCCAACACCCGATGCTGCTCAAACCCCAACACCCCTTGCAGCGAATTGAGCACCGCCTGCGGGTCCTTGCTCGGAAAGCTGCCGCTGACCTTGCGCGCTGCCAGCTCATCGTTGAGCAGCACAATCCGCCCCGGGTAATAGCGGCGCAGATCCTCGACGACATCGGCCAGCGTGGTCTTGTAGTAAGTCAGCCAACCCTGACGCCAGGCCAGTTGCGCTTCACTGTCCACGGCATGCAGTTGTTCCGCCTTGCCGTCGGCGTAGGCAACCTGCTGGCCGGCGGTGAGAATCTGCGGCGAGCCATGCTCACCCGCCGTCACCGCGACGCGCCCGGACAACACCGTCACCTGCGCGCCGTGGGGTTGCCGGCGCACTTCGAACCGGGTGCCCAGCACCCGCGCCTCACCCAGCTCCGCTGCCACCACAAACGGATCGCCGGTGTGGGTGACGCTGAAGAAACCGGCGCCACGGATCAACTGCACGCGGCGCTGACCGTGGCTGAAGTCCACGGCGATCGCACTGTCGGCATCCAATGTCACTTGCGACTGATCGGCCAGTGTCACCGTGCGGATTTCGCCGGGCGCCGAGACATGATCGGCGCGCAGATCGTCGAGCCAGCGCTGCGCCTGCCAGCCCGTGCCGAGGCTGACCATCAGCAGCAGACACGCGGCCAGCGCCAGCGCTCCGGACCAACGCAACAACGGCGAACGACGCGGCGCATCCATCGCTTGCAAATAACCTTGCAGCGCGAACGCCTCTTCATCGGCCAGGGTGCGCGCCGGGGCTTCGCTGAGTTCCCAGATCACCTGCGCCTGCGCATATGCCTCGGCATGGGCGGGATCGGCGCGTAGCCATTGACTGAAGGTGAGTTGGTCGCCAGTGCTCGGGCGGTCATGCAGCAGGCTCAGCCAGGCCAGCGCGGCCTGCTCCTGAGCCGGGGTCGGTGTGATCGGATTGGATGGCTTCACGGTGCTTTCCCTGGCAGACGTGGCGCGGGGTCGCGCAGGCTGGCCTTGCAGGCCTCGAGGGCGCGCATCATATGTTTTTCCACGGCACTTTGGGAAAGCCCCATGGCCTTGGCGATTTCGGCGTACTTGCGCCCGTGAATGCGATTGAGCAGAAAAATCTGCCGCGTGCGTTCGGGCAAGGCGCGCAACGCCGCTTCGACATGGCGCAGATCATTACCGGCCTCGAGCGCAGCCTGGGGCTCACTGCCGTGGCTGTCCGGTTCATCCGGCTGCCAGCCTTCGTTGACCCGCGCACGCGTGCCTTCGCTGCGCAGATGGTCGATGGCGATATTGCCGGCGCAGCGCAGCAGATAAGTGCTGAGTTCTTCGACCTGCACCAGCGGCCGGCGCCAGAAGCGCAAAAACAGATCCTGGACCAGATCCGCCGCCGTCGCCCGACAACCGACGCGCCGGTTCACCAGAGCTTCCATTTGCGCACGCTGGGACAGAAAAACCTGGAGAAAATGCGCACGCGCGCCACGCGCTTCATCCTCACCCGATTCCGGCGGTAGACCGATCAGCACTTCAGCACTGCGCCCATGCCGCAACCGGACTGGCCAGCAGGCTCAACCCGGCCAGTGCCAAGGCGAAACGCGGGCGATACGGCAGCAACAGCACCAGGGCCAAAGCGCTGAGCATCAACACGGCGAACCAGTCGACCAGACCGAAACTCCAGCCATTGGCCGTCACCGCTGCCCACAGCGACAGCGCCAGCAACAGCCATCCCGCCAACGCCAATGCTCGCTGCCGTACAGCAGAGGGTTTGTGGCCGAGCAATTCAGCGTGATGGCGTGCCATCGACAGGCATAAAACGCTGAAGCCGGCGTAAGTGAGTAACAGGGCCAGCAGCATCAGTTCGCACCCTGCTCGACAGTGATCGACCGAGGCGAGGACTTTGCTTTGCGGACGCTGACGCGGTTATCAGCACGCTGCATCTTGCGCGCAGCCCAGCCGAGAAAAAGTCCGGCCGCAAGGCAGCTCAGATCGAACCCGGCCAATGCCCAGTCGCGCTGTATCAGGGTCGCGCCAAGATTCCACGGCGTAGTCAGCGCATTGATCAGCGGCACCGCGATAAACAGCGCGGCGCCGAGCGTCAGCTGTTCGATCCAGGCCTTGCGGCCCGGACGCAACACTGCATGCACCAGGCTCAGGCCCCAGGCGATGAAGAACGCATTCACTTCCCAGTCGGCCCGTCCCGTCAGACTCACCGGCAACAACCGATTGGCCAGAAAGAATAACGCCACCGCCGACACCAGCCCGGCCATGCTGGCAATATTCAGCACTTCGACCAAACGCAATTCGAACGGCAGCGCCGCGCTTTTTGCGTGCTTGAGCTGACGCTTGCCCAGCCAGATCACCAGCCCGGTGCCGATCATCGCCGTGCCGGCCAGTCCGCAGATGAAATACAGCCAGCGCAACAGCGGCCCAGCGAAATGGCCCATGTGCAGACCGTAGAATGCACCACCCACCGCCATCGCCATGGGTTGATCGGGGGTACTGCTCAGAAGCTGCCCAGTGACGCCGTTGAACGTCACCGCCCGGCCGAAATCATGCACCACCCGATCGCCCGCGCGGGACAGCACCACCGTGGCGCTGGCATCGCCCGGATTGCTCACCGACAGGCGCGCGGTATGGCCGCCCGACCACTGCTCGCCGGCCTTGGCAAGTAGCGGCGCCATGGCGGTCAGCGGCGCGGCGATCTCAGCACGTTCCGGCGTTTTGGAGGCGGGAAAGACTTCGTCGTAAAACTTGCGCACGTCACTGCCGTAAGAGGCAACGATGCTGGCGGGCATGACCATCGACATGAAAATCACCAGGCTGCTGTAGGTGATCATCAAATGAAACGGCAGCACCAGCACACCAACGGCGTTGTGCCCGTCGAGCCAGGAACGCTGGCCCTTGCGCGGGCGGAAGGTGAAGAAGTCCTTGAAGATTTTCTTGTGGGTGATAATGCCGCTGATCAACGCGACAAACATGACCATCGCGGCGATGGTCGCCAGCCAGCGGCCCCACGGATAAGGCATCTGCAACTGGAAGTGGAAGCGGTAGAAGAACTCGCCGCCCATGCTTTCGCGGCCCTGTACTTCGGCACCGCTCTGGGCGTCGAGGGTTCGGGATTCGAAGCGACCGCGCTCGCCGGGTTTGCCCGGCGCCTGTTGCCAGCGCACGGTGAGGCCGGGATCGCGGGCATCGGGCAAATCGATCAGCCAGCGCGAGGCACCGGCGGCGTGCTGTTGCAAATAGTCTTGCGCCAGCGTCAGGCTTGCTTCGGCGTCGAGCGAGTGCGCAGCAATTTCCGGCTGCATCCAGTGGCTGATTTCGTCTTTGAAGTAAGCCAGCGTTCCAGTGAGAAAAATCGCGAACAGCAACCAGCCGAACACCAGCCCGGCCCAGGTGTGCAGCCAGGCCATCGCCTGCCGGAAGCTCTCTTTCATGCCAGCCCCAGACCGCGTGCGGCGCCGGAAATGGTGGCGAGAATCACGCTCGGCACCAGCAGGCCGACCCACGCTGACCACGCGCTGCGGCAGGCAAAGCACCAGAGCACCGCGACCAGATAAACGAGAAAGGACACGGTCATGCCAGTGACCACCGCTTCGGCGCGGTTCAGCGGCAGCCACAACGTCAGGGTGACACTGGCCAGCGCCGCGACCAGATAGCCGCCGAAAATCGCCGCCAACACTCGCGAAGTGACGGCCAGACGATAAGACATGGGAAGTGTGGCGAGTTTGCCTTTCATGTTTCGACCCTGAAACGAAAAACGTTCGGCCGACAAGCCGAATCTACAGGCGGGCAATATTAATGATAAATATTCTCATACGCAAAAGCATCTGATTGCCGGACACGGTCGCCAGCCCCTACAATGCGAACCGTTCTTGTTCTCTAATGCGCGTTCTCTACGCAAACTTTGCGTCCGGAGTCATTTCGTTGCCGCCCGCTCATTCCGTCGAATCGCTCTACCACGCCCATCACAGCTGGCTCACCGGCTGGCTGCGACGCAAGCTCGGCTGTCCGGACAGCGCGGCGGATCTGGCGCAGGACACGTTCATCAAAGTGCTGAGCGCCCGCGAACCGCCGGTGATCATCGAACCGCGCGCGTTTCTCACCACGCTGGCCAAGCGCGTGCTGTTCAACCATTACCGACGTCAGGATCTGGAGCGCGCCTACCTCGAGACGCTGGCGCAGATGCCGGAGATGGCCGCGCCGTCGGAAGAACACAAGGCGATCATCCTGCAGACGTTGACCGAGCTCGATGAGCTGCTCGACGGTTTGCCACGCCCGGTCAAACGCGCCTTTCTGCTCGCGCAGGTCGATGGGCTGACTTATCCACAGATCGCCGCAGAACTGGGTATCTCGGTGGCCACGGTCAAACGTCACCTGAACAAAGCGGCCATGCGCTGCTATTTCGCCCTGTGAATCGCGTGCCGGATTTCTCCGCGCAAGTCGCCGAACAGGCGGTGCACTGGCTGCTGGAGATGCAGCAGGGCACGCTCACCCCGCGCCAGCAGCAGGCCTGGCAACAATGGCTGGATGCGCACAGCGAACACCGCCGGGCGTGGGAACACATGCAACGGGTCAACCAGCGCTTGCGCGGCGTGTCATCGCCGTTGGCCCACGCGGCGCTGAATGGACCGAAGTCCGGCAGTCGCCGTCAGGCGCTGAAAATGCTGCTGATTCTAGGGGCCGGCTCAGCGGCGACCTGGGGCCTGCGCGAGCACACGCCGCTGCCGTCGCTGCTCGCCGATTACCGCACACCGGTCGGGCAGCGGCGCAGGATTGCCCTGGGCGGCGCCGATTCCTTGCAGCTCAATACCGCCAGCTCCGCCGACGTCGACAAGGCGCAGCGTTTGATTCGCCTGCTCGATGGCGAAATGCTGTTGAACGCTGCCAATCCGTTCGAAATACGCACGGCCCACGGCGTGCTGAAAACCCAGAGCGCGCGCCTGAACGTGCGGCAGTTTGCCGATCGCACGCAGATCGCGCTGTTTGAAGGGCGAGTCGAACTCACCACCAACCAGCGTACGCCCCTGCTGCTGCCGGTCGCGCGGCAGTTGAGTTTCACTGCCAGCTCCGTCAGCGAGGCCAAGCCGCTGGACGCCAACAGCGGTGCCTGGACTGACGGCATGCTGGTCGCCGCGCATATGCGCCTCGGCGATTTCCTCGAAGAGCTTGGCCGTTATCGGCGCGGGCAACTGAGGTGCGACAGGCAAGTCGCCGATCTGCTGATTTCCGGGACGTATCCGCTGGATGACAGTGAGCGGATTCTTGATCTGCTGCAGATCAGTCTGCCGATCAAGGTGAAGCGCTTTACCCGTTATTGGGTGAGCGTCGAAGCGCGGGTTTGAACAGCAAGATCAAAAGATCGCAGCCTTCGGCGGCTCCTACATTTGGAATGCATTTTTTCTGTAGGAGCTGCCGAAGGCTGCGATCTTTTGATTCTGAAAAAAAATGAGCCGTTTTTCAGATCTGGCGTGACAGAGAAGGAAAGCCTCCTTGATTCCACCTTCTCAGGATCGTCCACATGCAGCCCACCCGCCTTACGCCACTGGCCCGCAGCTTGCGCAATCTGCTGCTCGGCGCCAGCCTCAGCTTCACCGCCCTGCCCGCCGCGCTGGGCGCCGAGGCCAAGGTCTACCACATTGCCCCGGCGTCGCTGGAAACCGCGCTCAACCAGTTTGGCCGTGAAGCTGGCGTGCTGATTTCCTTCGGCTCGCAAGTGACCAGCGGTGTGCAGAGCCGTGGTCTGGAAGGCAATTACACGACGCAGCAAGGCCTTGATGCGTTGCTCGAAGGCACCGGCCTGCAAGCCCGCGCCGAGGGCGACAATGCCTTCAGCCTGCAACCGCTGGCTGACGCGGCGTTGGAGCTGGGCACCTCGACCGTGGTCGGCGACTGGCTCGGCGATGCGGCGCAGGTCAATGTCTTCGAACACCCCGGCGCGCGTGATGTGATTCGCCGCGAGGAATTCGAACGCCAGGGCGCGACCCAGGCCCGCGACGTGCTCAACCGCATCCCCGGCGTCAATGCACCGGAAAACAACGGCACCGGCAGCCATGACATGGCGCTGAATTTCGGCATTCGCGGTTTGAATCCACGCCTGGCCGCGCGCTCGACAGTATTGATGGACGGCATCCCGGTGCCTTTCGCGCCGTATGGTCAGCCGCAGTTGTCGTTCGCGCCGATCAGCATGGGTAACATGGATGCGGTGGACGTGGTGCGTGGCGGCGGCGCCGTTCGTTATGGCCCGCAGAACGTCGGCGGCGTGGTCAACTTCGTGACCCGGGCGATTCCCGACGAACCAACGGTCAAGGGTGGTTTCCAGACTGAAACCAGCCCGTCGTCGAGCCACGACGGTTTCAAGACCAGCGCCAATCTGCTGGCCGGCGGCACCAACGCCAACGGCCTGGGCGGCGCCTTGCTGTACTCCGGCACCCGTGGCGGTGACTGGCGTGAGCACAGCGATACCGAGATCGACGACCTGATTCTCAAGGGCAAATACCAGCTCGACGAAGCCAACAGTTTCAACGCCATGGCTCAGTATTACGAAGGCAAGGCCGACATGCCCGGCGGTCTGAACGTCGCCGATTACGATGCCGATCCGTATCAGTCGACGCGCCCCAAAGATCAATTCTGGGGGCGCCGGACCATGTTCAATTTCGGCTATCGCTATCAGCAAGATCGCCGCGAGTTCACCGCCAACACCTTCTTCACCAAGACTTTGCGCAGCGGTTATCTGGATCAGGGCACGTTCCTTTCGCTGTCGCCGCGCGAGTATTGGGTGCGTGGTCTGGAAACCCGCTTCGCCCAAGGCTTCGACCTGGGTCCGAGCAGCCATGAAGTCGGCGTCGGCTACCGCTACATCAACGAGGCTGGCCACGAACTGCGCTATCGCACGCCGATCAGCGCCAACCAATACCCGACCACCAGCAGCCGCAACGACCGCGACACCCGTGGCGGCACCGAGGCCAATGCGTTCTTCGTCGATGACCGCATCGAAATCGGCCGATGGACCATCACCCCGGGCGTGCGTTACGAGATGATCGAGTCGCAACAGACCAACAATCTGACCAACGTTAAATACAAGGGCGACTACAACACCGCGCTGCCGGCGCTGAACGTGCTCTATCACCTGACCGACAGCTGGAATCTGTATGCCAACACCGAAGGCTCGTTCGGCAGCGTGCAGTACAGCCAGATGCCCAATCGCGTGAGCAGCGGCGAAGTGAAACCGGAAAAGGCCCGCACCTGGGAACTCGGCACGCGCTATGACAACGGTGCCCTGCGCGCGGAAATCGGTGCGTTCCTGATCAACTTCGATAACCAGTACGAAAGCAACCAGACCAACGATTCGGTGATTGCCCGCGGCGAAACCCGCCATCAGGGCATCGAGACCAGCGTCAATTACGCCCTCGATGACTTGAGCCAGGCCCTGGCCGGTTTCGATGTCTACGCCACCTATGCCTACGTCGACGCAACCATTCGCGAGGACGGGCCGAACAAAGGCAACCGCGTGCCGTTTTCCTCTAAACACAAAGGCACGATTGGTGTTGGTTATAGCGAAGGGCCGTGGAAGCTGAATCTGGACAGCAGCTTCCAGAGCGACCAGTTCGCCGACAACGCCAATACCTCGAAGGAAAGCGCCGACGGCAGCACCGGCAAGATCCCCGGTTACATGCTGTTCAGCAGCCGCGCTGCTTACGACTTCGGACCGCAACTGTCGGATTTGAATGTGGCCGTGGGGGTAAAGAATATCTTCAACACGCAGTACTTCACGCGCTCGTTTGATGACAACAACAAGGGCAAGTACGTAGGGGAGCCGCGGACGGTTTATGTGCAGACGTCGGTGGCGTTCTGAGTCCTGATCCGTTGAAGATCAAAAGCCCCTCACCCTAACCCTCTCCCAGAGGGAGAGGGGACTGACCGAGGTGTATTTACGATTTACGCTCGCCTGGATTATCGAGCCGAACTCTGGACTTGAAAACAACCGGGATCGGCTCCCTCTCCCTCGGGAGAGGGCTGGGCGGGCGGCGTTCCGATGAGGGGCTACGATCTCCAACCCTGCCGCGAAACAACCAACACCTCGAACAAAAAAAACGGGCCTGCATCAGCAGGCCCGTTCTCCTTTGGTGACTTGTGAAATCAGCGCATCAACTGTTGATCGCTGCCTGTTCGTTCTCGTCGAATTCTTCCGCCAACAGCTTGTCGTTGGCCTTGCCGGTAAATGGCACTACAGCGGCGCGTGGTTTACCTCGCAGTTTGCCGAACAGATGATCCAGTTTGTGCTCGAGTTTCTCGGCAGCACCGTCGATCGCCTGTTCCAGCGAATCGGCTTTGTGGGTCACGGAAATCGGTTGGTGGCCTTTTGGCCGCGCTTCCAGTTGGCAGCGCAAGTCATGGGGACCTGGTTTCTCGCCGTTCTCGTCGCTCAGGTGGACTTCGACACGGGTCAGGTCTTCTTCATAACGGTCGAGCGTGCTCTCAATAGTTGTACGTACCCACTCCTCCAGTCGCTTACTGCTTTGAATATGGTTATCGCTGTTGACTTGGATTTGCATAGTTCATCCCTTATTTCAGCTAGCTCGCTGGAGGCCTTGAAGTGAATTTCCTGACCTCCTGGTTACAACAATCGGCCCGAGCGCCGAACATTTCAACCCCTGAAAAAAGAAAAATATTCATTCGCAAAAAAAGCCGGACAACCGAGCAAAGCGCTGCTAAGGTCGGGAGTTGGATCGCCTCGCCTCCCGGCAAAATCCGCTCACATCTGCTGCTCATTCAGCGGGTGCTGACTGCGAAAAATCCCCGCCTCCTCCACCAGCCAGTCATGCACAGCCCGCACGCCCGGATGACTCAACGCCCCCGGCGCATACAGCAGCACGTAGCGTTTATGGTTGGGTACCGACAAGCCGAATGGCAGGATCAGAGTGCCGCGTTCCAGTTCGTCGTTGAGCAGCGTGCGCCGGGCAATTGCCACGCCCATGCCGGCAATCGCCGCTTCGATGGTCAGGTGATTGCGATTGAACGTATGCCCGCGTCGCACATCGGCGCCTTCAAAGCCGATCGCATTCAAATAGAACTCCCATTCCGCGTATTCGTAACTGCCACGCCAAGCGGTGATGTCGTGCAGCAGCGGGAAATGCACCAGATCCGCCGGCCCGTGCAACGGCGGTCGCCCACGCAGCAGGCTCGGCGCGCATACCGGAAATATCTGTTCGTCGAGCAAGGCTGTGGATAACAATCCGGGGTAACTGCCGTCGTTTAGATCGATGGCGAGATCGAAATCGCCTTCGTGCAACGGCACGCTGCTGTCCTCCGCCACCAGGCGCAACTGGATGTCCGGAAAGCGTTGCTGCAAGCGCGGCAAGCGTGGGGTCAGCCACTTGCCGAGAAACGACGGAATCGAACGCAGCCGTAACGTCCCGCTGATCATCCCGGCATCCAGTCGGCGCAGCTCCGCATCGATGCTGCCATAGGCTTCGTTGACGGTAATCGCCAGCCGCTGCCCCTGCGCGCTCAACTCAACGCCGCGCGCTCGCCGATGAAACAGGCGAAAGCCCAGGCGCTCTTCCAATTGGCGAATCTGCTGGCTGACCGCCCCCGGGGTGATGTGCAGTTCTTCGGCACAACGGGTGAACGACAGGTGCCGCGCCGCACAGGCAAACACCTGTAGCCAGACGTAGGTCTGGGCATGCAATTGACGACTCATTGTTTAGTCCTGCTAAAGGCTGTCTTAGGAGGTTTCGTTGGTCAGCTCGGACCGAGCGAGGCAGTATCGCCGACATTGCGCTTGTCCGACAAAAAATGGCAGCGATTCCTACTCCATTGCTTGTGAGGGTTTAGCATGGCTATCAGTGTTTTCGATCTATTCAAAGTCGGCATCGGCCCGTCCAGTTCCCATACCGTCGGTCCGATGCGCGCAGCGGCGACGTTTGCCCAAACCCTGATCGACCAGCATCTGCTCAATGACGTGCGACGGGTGGAAATCCGTTTGTACGGTTCGCTGTCGGCCACCGGCGTTGGCCATGCCACCGACCGCGCGACTGTCATGGGCCTGATGGGCGAGTGGCCGGACAGCATCGATCCGTCGACCATCGATCGACGCATCCAGCAACTGCGCGAAACCAGGCAACTGTCACTCGCCGGTCAGCGTTCGATTGCTTTCGATTGGCAGAGTGATCTGCTGCTGCTCGACGAGAGCCTGCCCTACCACCCCAACGCCATGTCGCTGAGCGCCTACGGCGAAAGCGCCGAGTTGTTCACGCAAACCTATTATTCGGTGGGCGGCGGTTTCATCGTCGAAGCGGCTGAAGCCGAGTCCGGTGTGGCGCCGACCAGTGACGTGGTGTTGCCGTACGATTTTTCCAGCGCCGCCGAGCTGCTCGCCCTGTGCAAGCAACACAATCTGCGCGTGTCCGAATTGATGATGGCCAACGAGCGCGCCTGGCGCAGCGATGCCGAGATTCGCCAGGGCCTGCTGAACATCTGGTCGGTGATGCGCGAATGCGTCGAACAAGGCCTGCGCCACGAAGGCATCCTGCCCGGCGGTCTGAAAGTGCCGCGCCGCGCGGCGAAACTGCACCGCAGCCTGTTGGAAATCGGCAAACCGAATGTGATCAGTTCGACCCTGTCGGCGATGGAATGGGTCAACCTGTTCGCCCTCGCCGTCAACGAGGAAAACGCCGCCGGCGGGCGCATGGTCACCGCTCCGACCAATGGCGCCGCCGGGATCATTCCGGCCGTCCTGCACTACTACATGAAATTCAATCCGGATGCGTCTGACGATGACGTCGTCGCATTCTTCCTAGCCGCGGCCGCCGTCGGCATTTTGTGCAAGAAAAATGCGTCGATCTCTGGTGCCGAGGTCGGGTGTCAGGGCGAAGTCGGCTCGGCGTGTGCGATGGCCGCCGCCGGCCTGGCCGACGTACTCGGGGCAACTCCAGAGCAATTGGAAAACGCTGCCGAAATCGGCCTCGAACACAACCTGGGCCTGACCTGCGATCCGGTCGGTGGCCTGGTGCAAGTGCCGTGCATCGAGCGCAATGCCATCGCGGCGGTGAAGGCAATCAACGCCACGCAAATGGCCCTGCGCGGCGACGGCAATCACTTCATTTCCCTCGACCGGGTGATCCGCACCATGCGCGACACCGGCGCCGACATGCACGACAAGTACAAGGAAACGTCCCGGGGCGGGCTGGCCGTGAACTGGGTGGAGTGCTGATTGACCTGACTGCACCGTCAGCGGTCGTTGACTCATTCCTGCCCTGAAAATGCGCCAAAAAAAACGGCGAGCCTCAAGGCTCGCCGTTTTTTTCACCGGGTTTATTGTTCGACAATTTTTCCGGCATGGGCCTTGCTACGTCACTCTTGAGGCAAAAGGAAATTGCAAACCTCAGCGAACGAGATGCCAGTGGTCTGGTGTTGCGAACCAAATCGGATCATGGCCGGTCAACAACTGCACGTTCAATCAGGCGGTGACGCATCATGGACAACCCATTTCAAATCATTACCGATGCTTTCGCGCCGGACTATCAGATCAATCTGAGCATTCAGGGCCTGGACGGCAGCATCATGCTGACCCTGTCCAACGCTGGCCGCATCGTGGCCAAACGCATGATCAGTGCCGAACAGCGCAATGACCCCGAGCGTCTGAAACGGCTGGTGCAAAGCATTCAGTTCGGCATTGCCATCGAACAGGGCCACAGCGCCATGTCGATTCTCGAAGCCATGACCAGCGGCGCCGGGCTCACCCCGCCACCGCCCCGCGTCAAAGGCCAGCCCGGCCAGGCGGCGAGCCTTTAAAGCTCGCCCTTCTCCACTTCAGGATGTTCGCTGGAACCCGTGCCGATCTTGCGCTGCGGGTTCTCGATCTTCACTGAGGGGAATTGCGACGACGCGTAACGCACCACCAGGATCGCGAACGCCAGCAGCAGAATGCCGCCGCACAGGTAGATAATGCCCATGTCCGGCGGGTTGTGGTGCGAGACATTGGAGATCAGCAGGCGCGTCAGCGCAGTGATCGCCACGTAGATCAGGAAGCGCACCGGCATGTGGTTGGTCTTGAAATAAATCCCGACCATCGCCCCCAGTTCCAGATAGATGAACAGCAACAGAATGTCATCGATCTTGATGTGCCCGACTTCGAGCATGCCGAGAAACTCCATCACCGCCGCCCACGCCGTCACCGCACCGATGGCGAACAGCGCCAGGTAGTGAAAGGTTTCGACGAACAGGTTGCCCAGCGACTCGGCCAGTTGGTGCACGTTACGCCGCAGTTTCTCGGCCCAGTTGATTTTCACGATGAATGTCCTTAGCCCGTTTCGGGCGGATGATGCGTATCGCACGTGACGGTTTTGCGCGCGCGCCTTGTTGCAACAGTTTTCATGCAGGTTCAGGGCCACGCATCATGGCGATCCGCCGCAAATCCCGCGCCGTGGCGTTTGGTCGCACCGCTGGAGTTTCTGTGGGAGCGAACCTGCTCGCGATAGCAGCGACACCGTCCCCCTGACAAACGCTAAATCCGGTCTACATTGAAAAGCCACTACCCATGGCGCAGGGATTCGCTTATCCTTTTCGCTGTATATGGATACAGTAGTCGTCAAGACAACTTAACGTGAAGGCATGTGAGGTGGTGAATGGCCGTCGAAGTGGTATACCGCAGCAGCCGAGATCTGGAGCGCTTGTTCATGGATAAAGCCGAAGCTGATCGTCATGACAAAATGCTCGAACTGGCCGAATATCTGGCCGATGTGCTGCAAAAAGCCGTTCCGTCCCTGACCGAACAGCAAGTGGAAGAAGCCGGGATCTACATGGCGAAGAACCGCGATGTGTTCGCCCGGGCGTTCAAGAGCCAGCCCGATGCGCTGTCGGAGCTGATCAATGCGCCGGCCGAGCCTGTCGAAAAAGCTGAAGCGGCAGAATCTGACGAGGCGCCGGCGAAGCCCGCGAAAGCAGCGAAAGCGCCGAAGTAATCAGCGCCCAATCAAAAGATCGCAGCCTGCGGCAGCACCTACATTCCGATTGTAGGAGCTGCCGAAGGCTGCGATCTTTTGCTTTTTCAACGATACAAAACCTTCTCCGCCAACTCATCCGCCACTCGCGCCGGCGAACGTTTTTCCGCTTGGGCGTGTGCGAACACTTCAGTCAGCCGCGAACTGATTTTCGACAAGTGCGCCGTGATGGTCGGCAATTCCTCGCCGCGATGTTTCAGCGAAACGTAAATCAGCCCGCCGGCATTGATCACATAGTCAGGCGCATACAGAATCCCGCGTCGTTCCAGTTGATCCGCCACGTCCAGATGGGAAAGTTGATTGTTCGCCGAGCCGGCGACCGCCGAACAGCGCAATTGCGAGACCGAATGACTGTTGAGCACCCCGCCCAATCCGCACGGCGCCAGAATGTCGCACGGCGTGCTGAGCAATGCATCGTTGGCGATCGGGTGGGCATTGAGCTGTTCCATCGCCAGTTGCACCTTGCCGTGGTCGATGTCACTGACCAGCAACTCGGCGCCTGCCGCGTGAAGTTGCTCGGCCAGCGCATAACCGACATTGCCAAGCCCCTGGATCGCAATGCGCAGACCTTCGAGGTTGTCGCTACCCAGACGCGCCATTGCCGTCGCGCGAATTCCGGTGAACACACCCATGGCTGCGTGCGGCGCCGGGTCGCCTGCCGAAGTGGTGCTGGTGACATGCCGGGTCTGCTGGGCGATGCAGTCCATGTCCGCCACTGAAGTACCGCTGTCGATGGCGGTGATGTAGCGGCCGTCGAGCTGCTCGATGCAACGACCGAAAGCTTCGAACAACGCGCCGCGATTCTCGACATGGATCGGCCGCACGATTACCGCCACCCCACCACCCTGCGCAAGGCCGGCGAGTGCTGCTTTGTAGCTCATGTTTTGCGCCAGGCGAATGGCGTCCTCGACAGCGGATTCGTCGTTGGGATAAGCAAGGTAACGGCACCCGCCCAGGGCAGGCCCCAGATGGCTGTTATGAATGGCAATGACCGCCTTCAACCCGGTGACCGGGTCAACGCTCAGGTGCAGCGATTCCAGGCGAGTGCTTTGCATGAGAGCGAACATCGACAGGCTCCCGAATCACTTCTTGTAGAACGCCAGTATAGGCTTGCCCCTGAAAATTGCTGGCGCGCACCGGCATGAGCCGCCGAGCGGACACTGACTCGCCATATAACTCGCATCCAGAGAGTCAGCTACTGGACGAACACCCCGGACGAGGCTAAAACGAGGCATTGGAGGGAGATTTAGATGAGTCCGCGCCAACGCTTCTTCGACTGCCTGCACCGTTCGCCGCCAGCCCTGCTGGAAGCCGCACTGTGGATAAGTGCCGAGCACGACAAAACCCTCGAACCCGAGGCGTGGCTGAACACTTTCAAGGATCTGCAATTACGGGTCAGCTATGGCCTGCCGATGCTGCCGGTCAGCGAACTGGCGCAACCGCTGTTGCGACGCATGGTCGATCTCGGTTTTGCCCAGGATGATTTCCTGCCGCTGCGTCCACAGGCGGCGCTGCTGCATCGTGTCTTGCACACCCAACGCGGGCAGCCGCTGGCACTGGCGCTGATTGCGCTGGAGTTGGCCCACGGCCTGGAGATTCCTCTGGTCGGGGTGAATTTCCCGGGGCATTTTCTGCTGCGGGTTCCGGGCGCTGATCATTTGCTCGACCCTTGCGGCGGGCGGCGGCTGTATCCGAATGACTGCCGAGAATTATTGCAACGCCAGTACGGCCCGAACATGCAGCTCAGCGCCGAGCATCTGCTGACGGCAACGCCGGTGCAGATGCTCCAGCGCCTGTCGCGCAACCTGCGCCAATTGCACTTGACCCACGACGACTTCATCGCCGCGCTGATCGACGCGGAACGGGTACTCGAACTGGGTAGCGCCAAGGCGGCCGATTACATGGCCCGGGCCAGTCTGTACCAGCGGCTGGATTGCCCCAACGCCGAGCGCTTCGATCTGGAGCACGCGCTGTTGCTCAGTGAAGACCCGATCCAGCGCCTGCGCCTGACCGAACGCCTCGGCCATCTGCCACCCAACTCCGTCGTCCATTAGCGCTTTTTGTGGGAGCGAGCCTGCTCGCGAAGGCGCTGTGTCAGCTGAATGAAAGGCCACTGACACTCCGTCTTCGCGAGCAGGCTCGCTCCCACAGGGGACTACGGTGTGTCCGGTTGATTGGCAGGATGCGCCTTGATAAACGCCGGATGTTCAGCCGCCAACTCAGCAACACGGCGGATTTTCGGATATGCCTCGAGGCTGACATTGAACCGCTCTGCCGCGTACAACTGTGGAATCAGATACACATCCGCCACGCACGGCCATTCGCCAAAACAAAAACCACTATCACCGATCAACTGCTCCACCGTCGCCAGACCCTGGCTGATCCAGTAACTGATCCACTCCACCACCTGCGTCTCATCCTGCCCCGACTGGCGCAGGCGATTGAGCACGCTGACGTTGTGCAGCGGATGCACATCGCAGCCGATCACTGCGGCAACACCACGCACCTGCGCACGTGCGACAAGATCATCCGGCAGCAACGGCACCTGTGGATAACGCTCCTCCAGATATTCGATGATTGCCGGCGACTGAATCAGCAGCTCGCCGTCATCAGTGCGCAAGGCCGGCACCCGGCCCTGCGGATTGAGCGCCAGATACGCCGCTTGCCGGTGCTCGCCACCCGGTGGCGAGATCAGATTGACCGGCAACGCTTGATAATCGAGCCCCTTCAACGCCAACGCAATCCGCACCCGATACGACGAAGTGGAACGGTAATAAGTGTAGAGATCCATAAGCCGCTCCTGTCAGCGCGCCGCAAGCACGGTGCCGCGACATTCGCCGAAGCCGATCGGGGCGAAACCGTCGCGGACGCAGCGCGCGCGCAGGATGATTTCGTCACCGTCCTCAAGGAATTTGCGCACTTCGCCGGAGGCCAGTTCGATCGGCTTTTTGCCGCCCTCGGTGATTTCCAGAAGGCTGCCGAACTGACCGTTTTCCGGGCCGGACAAGGTGCCCGAACCGAACAGGTCACCGGCCTGCAATTGGCAACCGTTGACGCTGTGGTGCGCAACCATCTGCGCGACGGTCCAGTACATGTATCGGGTGTTGCTCAGGGTCAGGCGATGGGCCGGCAGATCCTGCTCGCGCATGGCTTCGGTGCGCAGCAGCACTTCCAGTTCGATGTCGAAGGCGCCGCCGTCCTGATCACGCTTGTCGAGCAGATACGGCAGCGGCTGCGGATCACCCTCAGGACGCGCAGGTTGCGCCGTGCGGAACGGCTCGAGCGCTTCGGCCGTCACCACCCAGGGCGAGACACTGGTGATGAAACTCTTCGACAGGAAGGGCCCGAGTGGCTGGTATTCCCAGGCCTGGATATCCCGTGCCGACCAGTCGTTGAGCAGGCAGAAACCAGCGATGTGCTCGGCGGCGTCACCGATGGCAATCGGCTCGCCCATATCGTTGCCCGGGCCGATCCAGATGCCCAGTTCCAGTTCGTAATCCAGACGCGCACACGGGCCGAAGACCGGCTCAGTCTGCCCGGCCGGCAGGGTCTGGCCTTTCGGCCGGCGCACTTCGGTGCCGGACGCTCGCACCGTGGAAGCGCGACCGTGGTAACCGATCGGCACGTGCTTGTAGTTCGGCAGCAGCGGGTTATCCGGGCGGAACAGTTTGCCGACGTTCTGCGCGTGCTCGATGCCGACGTAGAAGTCGGTGTAATCACTGATTCGCGCCGGCAGGTGCACCTGGCAATCGGCAGCCAACGGCAGGATTGTCGCCCCTTGCGCTTCGATGTTGCCGCGCAGGGTGCTGCCTTCACTGAACAGTTCGAGCAGGCGTTCGCGCAGGGCGACCCGCGGTTCCCGGCCGAGTTCGAAGAACGCGTTCAATTGCCCCCCATGCATGGCTTCCACGGCACTGCGGGCGACACCGTCAAAGAGACCGGCCTCAAGCGCCACCTGCAAATCGAAGATGTGTTCACCGATCGCCACGCCTGCGCGTGGAGTGGAGTCGTCAACACTGAACACGCCCAGCGGCAGATTCTGCAAAGGGAAATCGCTGTGACCGTTGGCCGAAGCGACCCAGCTGCGGGGGATGGAATTGTGTGTCATGGGTTATCTCCGGGTCGGGTCGAACGTGGCGGGAAGCGTCGCCCAGCAAGCATCGTAAGTGGATTGCAATTGCGGGCATTCGAGGGCAAAGCGGCTCGGCCGCAAGACCTGGCTGGTCTCGAACATGAAGGCCATGGTGTTGTCGATTTTCGCCGGCGCAAGCACGGCGTTGATCGCTTTGGTGCAGGTCTCGCCATCCGGGCCGTGGGCGCTCATGCAGCTGTGCAGCGAAGCGCCGCCGGGCACGAAACCTTCAGCCTTGGCGTCATACTCGCCCTGGATCAGGCCCATGAATTCGTTCATCAGGTTGCGATGGAACCACGGCGGCCGGAAGGTGTTTTCAGCGACCATCCAGCGCGGCGGGAAGATCACGAAATCGAGGTTGGCCAGACCGTGGACGCTGGTTGGCGAGGTCAGTACGGTGAAAATCGAAGGATCCGGGTGATCGAAACTCACCGTGCCGATGGTGTTGAAACGGCGCAGGTCGTATTTGTACGGCACGTTGTTGCCGTGCCAGGCGACCACGTTCAACGGTGAATGATTGAGTTCGGTGGCCCACAACTGGCCAAGAAACTTCTGCACCAGGGTGGTCGGTTGCTGCAGGTTTTCATAAGCAGCGACCGGCGTGAGGAAATCCCGCGGATTGGCCAGACCGTTGCTGCCGATCGGTCCCAGATCCGGCAGGCGCAGCGGCGCACCATGGTTCTCGGCGAGGTAACCGCGCGCCTGCGGATCGAGCAATTCAACGCGGAATTTCAGGCCTCGCGGCAGCACCACGATCTCCAGCGGCGCGACGTCCAGAACACCCAATTCGGTGGCGATGCGCAGGCGACCGAGTTGCGGCACCAGCAGCATTTCCCCATCGGCGTTGAAGAATACGCGCTCCATCGAACGGTTGGCGGTGTAGTTATAAATGCTGATGCCGGACGGTTTCTCGGCGCTGGCGTTGGCCGCCATGCTCACCAGACCGTCAATGAAATCCGTCGGCTCGGTCGGCAGATCCAGCGGATTCCAACGCAGGCGATTGGGGGTTACTTCACCCAACGGCCCGCCCGCCAGTTGCCGTTCCAGTTTGACGAACGCCGGGTGATTGGCCGATGGCTGAATCCGGTACATCCAGGTACGTCGCGCTTCGCTGCGCGGCATGGTGAACGCGGTGCCGGAGAACAATTCGGTATACAGGCCGTACGGGGCTTTTTGCGGAGAATTCTGGCCAACGGGCAGCGCGCCGGGCAACGCTTCAGTGCTGAATTCGTTGCCGAAGCCGGACTGATAAGCCAAGGCCTGCGCGGTTGAATCGAGGTTCATGGAGCCTCCTGAACAGGGAGTCGGCAATGGCCGATCGCTCTGGCTCAGAGGTCTCGGCACGCCGGGGTTGTTATTATCGTAATTTGATTACGCATAACGTAATTTGCTCGCTATCCAGCGTCAAGCTATAAAGACGCCCATTCGAACCGGAACCGCCAGCCCCATGGAAAAAACCAGCGACAGCAACGGCAAACAGAAAGTCCGCTCCGCGGAAGTCGGCACCGACATCCTCAAGGCCCTGGCCGAGCTGTCACCGTCGACTTCGCTGTCGCGTCTGGCCGAGCATGTGCAGATGCCGGCGAGCAAGGTGCATCGCTATTTGCAGGCGTTGATCGCCTCCGGATTTGCCGAACAGAACGCCGCCACCAACCACTACGGCCTCGGTCGCGAAGCGCTACGCGTGGGCCTGGCCGCACTCAACAGCATGGACGTATTGAAAGTCGCCGCCCTGCCGTTGTCCGAGTTGCGCGACGAACTCAACGAAACCTGCTTTCTCGCGGTATGGGGCAATCAGGGCGCAACCGTGGTGCACATCGAACCGGCGGTGCGCGCGGTGACGGTGGTGACGCAATTGGGTTCGGTGCTGCCGCTGCTCAGTTCATCCACCGGGCTGGTGTTCAGCGCTTACCTGCCGCATCGGGAAACCGATGAATTACGCGAACAGGAAATCGCCGTTGCGGAGCATCCGCTCAAGGACGAAAAAGCCTATGCAGTGCTGTGCGAACAGATTCGCGAACGCGGTCTGCATCATGTGCATGGTTTGTTGATGCCGGGGGTGGATGCGCTCTCTGCGCCGGTGTTCAACGCGGTCGGGCAGATCGCTGCAGTGCTGACCATTGTTGGCCCGACCTCGCTGTTCCACGCCGACGAAAACGGCCCGGCGGCGCAGCGGTTGTTGGCTGCGACGCGGGCCGTGAGTTGGCGAATGGGTTATGAAGGACAAGCTGGACTATGAGCGCTCGAAACGGCTCAACGCACCGTGGTCTTGCTCAATGCAGAGCCGGAATCTTCCATCAGTGACTTGAAGAAACCGATCAGCTCATCCTGGGGGTCTTTATGGCCGGTGTAATACGTAACGAGTTCTGCCACCGTGCGGGCGTCTTCGAACAAACTGAGAAACGAGCGTTGCGCACGGGTAAGTTCTTTAGCCGGTGCGCCCGCCGCCGCAGCCTGTCCCAACGTCAGCAGCCCGCTCAATACATCCTGCACATGCCCCAGCGCGGCGGAATAATCACCGCGTCGGTGCGACTGCGACGCGTCGTAGATGCTTTTCATCACCTGTACAGCCACCACGACAGTGCCTACGGGGGGCACCAGCAGGCTCACAATGTTCGCGGCCTTCAACAGGTTTTCATAAACCACACCGGCGATTATTTCGTTGAGACTGGTGGTACGTTCGTCGATGTCACTCAATACCCGGCGCACGCGCTCGTCATGGAAAGTGAACAGATCAGGCAGTAACGAACGCTGCTGCGTACGAATGACCGGTTTGGTATCAACCGTTGCGACCAGATTATCGAAATAGTCATTGACCACTTTCTGGTCGACCAGCAGTATCCGCTCGCTGTAGTACTTCCTGAACGGGCCGTATCGGAAACGAATCGAAGGAATGAACTCAGCGATTGGCCGGAAACTGATCAGATCCGGCGCGTCCGGCGTATAAAGCAAGTCGTAGAATTCCGTATACACCTTCAGTCGGAAAACATAAACGCCGCCAACCGTTCGATCCCAGGCAGTCGTCAGACCCAGCGTGCCGACATTGAATTTATATAGCCCGACGCCACCTTCGGAAACACTATCCACGTTGGCCTGATAACCGCCACCTCCTTTCAGATTGTCGATTACGCGTTGGATAGCAGAGAAAGCCTCTGTCGATAGTCTGCCATTGATAAAGTCGGCAAAAGCATTGCAGTACATCTCACAGCGAATTTTCCGCGCATGTACCTCGCGTTTGAATGGGTAATCAGAGTGAGCCTTGTTCTGATACTGCTCTTTCAGCATCGCGGCATATCGGTCACCGGGACGGAATGTCTTTGACAGCGAGGACAGGTCGCGGATGTCCAGCTTTTCGATGATGGGATGGCCATTTACCAAATAGTATTTCGGGCTGAACTTCGTTTCGTAGGCCGGGTGCACCGCTTCAAAGGCGAGTCCCTCGAGCAAGACGTCGGTAACGCTCTTACGGAAGTCTTCGGTCTGAACGATGATGTGGTCCGGATTGACCGAAACGGTGCTGCCACGGGTTCGCAAAATATCTTCTATCTGCGCTTTCACCGAGTCATAAGTGAACTGCTCGAATGTCGGGAAACCATTGTCTCGTGCATCAACCGTGGACAGTGCCTTGAGTTCGGTTGTCAGACGCGAATAGCGCTTGCGGCCCTCGAAGCCAAGTGCTCGATAGCCTACCGGCGCAATGGCCTTGTGCAGGGCAAATTCGGCTCGGTAAGCGACACTTGCATAATCAGCCAACGGTGCTTTGGGGTTCAGCCCAAGATCAACCGGTCGGCTATCGAGCGTATAGCGATAGCTCAGTTGTGTGCGAGCGCTGCCGAGCAACTCCCCCGCGTCGTGCAGGTAATCCGGATGGATGAGCAATGCAGCGTATTCACGATCTGCGGACAATGCCGACTCCAGCCAGCGGGTGGCCGCGTAGATATCAGCAAATTTTTGCAGTTCGAATTCACCGGCAGGCGTTTTGATCAACATCAGCGACGGTACATATTCTCTGGCCGAAATGATCAGGACGTCTTTCAACGCTGGTACCTGGGATCTGATTCGCAATCCCTGAATAGTCACCGCGGGGTCATTGGCCATGGCGCGAGCGATGATGTTCGCATCGGTGGAGTCCAGCTTTCCGGAGTGGCGAGCAACAAAAGCAGCAAACTCCATCTGGCTGAAGAGATAGTTGCGATATGCCTCCTGATAATCAATCGAAGGTGAGAATGCCAGACTGCCGGTAAACCCCAGTCGCAGGTTACGATTTTCCAGCCACTGCTCGAGTGCTACAGGTGTCAGCCGACTTCCCTGGGGAGCGCCGATTATATTCAGAGTGGCTTTATGGCCACTGTCATGCAGACCGAAAACGATAAATTCCGTCAGCGTCCGGGTATCTTCCTGATCAATAGTACGTCCGGCAATTTGCAGACTGTACGAGCTATGGACACTTATCGTTTCCGGATCCAGTTGTTCACCGAGCACCCTGTCCGCCCATTCGGCGAACGTGCGCACTACATGATCCTTGAATGAAAAACATGCATCGAAGGCGCTTGAATAGGCAGCCTGGTATTCATCCCGGGATTCTTCAAGCTCGCTGTATCGCTGTTGCATATCGCTACCAGCGGCATGCAGCCATAGCGGCCAATCGGTGCGTTTCAATGCAGCCCAGAGCAGATAGAAGCGGGTCTCGATACCGTAGCGCAGCACATGCAGACCCTGGTTTTCCTGCAGCGCGCAGGTGAGCGGAGTTTCCAGTTGTTCCCGGCCAGCGAGCAAGGATGACACGCTTTCCATCTGGCCCTTGAGGTGAGTCTCTACGCAAAACGCCTGAGGACTTTGCGTGGCTTTCAGGTAACTGATCTGATCGCTGGCCAAAGACAACCGCTGCTGCAGTTTGCTGTGCAGCTCGGTATTTTTGTCAAAGAACTCGAAGCCATTCTCCGGCGTGTGCATGAGATAGGAAGTCGATTCATTGACCAACCGCATTTCTGTTTCCGGACGCTCGGCATTGTCCAGAACGAAACAGGGCTGGCGCGACAGAAGATAATCCTGTGCCGGTTGCAACTTCACTTCAAACGCTGCGCGACCGGAATCTGCGTGTAGCAGATGAGCGAATCGTTCACCCAACTGGGCATCAAAATTGTTGGCCATGACCGACAGGGACAGTTCTGCACTCGTGACCAAGCCGTACGCGTTGATGAATGCCTGCTTGTTGGACAACGGTGCAGAGTTCGCCCCCATTGTTCTGGCGGGCGCCGCCCAGAACTTTGCGATCTCGGTTCGCAAGGTTTTTTCCAGTCCGGCAGCGACGGCAGCGATCAGATCTTCGACAATAATGGGATTGAGGCATTGACCTTGAATTGTTCACTGAATGTATCTGGCAGAGAGAAAACACCATCACCACCCATTATGTAGGCCGGACTGACGTTATTATTCAGGCAATAAACAGTGACATCCCAAAGAGTACCTGAAGGCCGATTTTCGTCAGCAGGGAATGCAGGATCAGTATTGATATAGACCTTGTCGATATCAACGGTCTTGCCCAATCGCTTCAATTCACTTTCCAGCATGCCGCGAAGAACATCCAGCACGCTCGGCATAGCATCGACAATCTTGAAAAGTTCGGCTTTTGCTTGTGCTGCCTTTTCCCACTCTTCAGGCCAGGCAACTTGCTCGCCGAAAGAACCACGCATAAGACTTTTATGTAACTTGACCACAATGCTTCCTTACTTGACTATCCAGAGCTGCGAACACAGCCACTGTAGATAGTTGCAAGGTAGTTTCTTTTCCGACTAACTTGAAGAGCGAACAATTTACAAAACATGCCAACCAACAAACACAACCTTTTGCGGTTCGAAACTTCCCAACTAAACCAGTATTCCCAGCAACTTTGCTTTTGCCACCGCTTGAGTTCTGCGCTCCACACCCAACTTCCCGTTAATGCGTCGCGCATGGGTTTTTACTGTATGCAGTGAAATAAAAAGTTTTTCGGCAACTTGCTGATTCGAAGCCCCTTGAGCAATCAACGTCAGCACTTCGCACTCGCGTCGACTCAGGCCCGGCGCATGATCACCGTTATTGCCCAGCCAGGCGGGCACCTGCTTGCCAGACTCCGCGCCGACGTTGTCTCGGCGTAATTCCCATTCCCGCATGGCTTGCTGCAACCGGCAGCGTTCCACAAGCATTCCGGCTCGCTGGAAAGCTTGCTGCGCCGCCACCGTGTCACCGTTCGATTCGGCCAACTGGGCGAAGGCCAGGAGTAACTCGGTTTGCGCCGTCAACATGCCTCTGGCCTCGGTCTGACTCAACAGTCGCTCAATCGTTGCCAAGCAGTTTTCGCCCGGATTCAATTGCGCCTGCGCGCAGGCCAGCAGGTATTCGATGCGGATAATCAGCTCGAACGTCGCGGGTGGCGCTTGCAGCGCAGAGGGGCCACGGTAATGCCGCAACAGCCGGCCCAACGCCTCTTGGACCAGTTGCGGCCGGCCCTGCTGCAACCAGAACTGGCTGCTGACCTGCAGCACGACCCCGCGATAGACCGTATCGGGTATCTGCCGCTGCTGCATGACCCTTTCGGCCTCGCGCAGGCGTTCGAAAGCGCACGCGTAATCGCCGCGATTGCCGGCCAGTTGCGCCTGTCCCAAATAACCATAGAGGACCCGCTTGTCGTGGCTGCGCAAGCAATCCTCAAGACCTCGGCTGAACAGCTGCGCAGCCTGCTCTTCAAGCCCCATGCACAGCGCCAGCCGTCCGCGGCGCAGGGCAATCCGGCCCAGCAGCGGCACGGGCACCATGGCGCGCTGGCGCAGCAAGTGCTCGATGTCCACCAGCAGATGCTCGGCACGCAGGGGCGCCCCTCGTTGCTCGAGCCATTGCGCATGGTCAAGCTCGAGCAACCCTTCGAACAACAGGGAGTCGTGAGCACGCGCCAGGCACAACGCCTCGCGATTGAGGGCATGGGCCTGATCGAGTTCACCACACAGTAACGCCTGCTGGGTCAGTCCCGACAGGCACATGAGACGCGCCTGCCAGGCATCGTCAGCCAGTGCTGACAACGCCTCCTGAAAACAGGCACGCGCTGGCTCCATCTGCCCTTGCAGGTGGCAGAGCCAGCCTTGTTGCGCTTGCCAGCGTGCCAACAATTGCTGCTCCGACTGCGCTGTCGGCTGCGGCATGAAGCGGGCGAGATGCCCCAGGCATTGCCCGGCCTGTTCGAAGCGACCGGCGAACAGCAACGCCGCGGCGACCAGCCCGATCAGCTGCGGTGTCATCAGGGTCAGCTCCTGGCTTGGTTGCTCATGCAAGCGCAACAGCAGGACGACGGTCTGGTCTTCGAACAAGTCCTCGAAGCTCAAATGCTGCAACAGGCTGACGGCGGTTTCGTATTCCTCGGCCAACAACGCTTGTTCGAACGCTGCGCGCCAATCCTGCGTCGCGGTGAACCACTGACAGGCGCGCCGGTGCCAGGAACGCGCACACGGCCAATGCGACTCCTGCATGATCCGCGACAGCGGGGGGAAGACCTGGAGCCAGCCAGCGGATTGCTGCCACGGCTCGATAAAGCAGCCGAGCACTTGCAGATCATGCAGCAGCTGCGCGCCTTCACCGGGACCGAACAAATGCTCGCATAACTGCGCGTTGAACCGCGGCAGGTGAGCCAGCACACGCCAGGCCTCATCCTGCTCCGGCGTCAGGTTGCTGAAGAGTTCGTGCTGCAGATAATCGAGCAAGGTGTCGACACGCTGCTGCGGCAGCAGGTTTTGCGACCAGTCGCACTTTTGCAGGAGCGCCATGCGCGCACCCGCACACCAACCGCCGGTACGCTGGATGATTCGAGTAGCGACACGGTCCGCCTGGTCTGGCGGCAAATAGCGCAACACCGATACCACCTCATCGTGCGTCAGCGCCAGGCTGGCGTGCTCGGAGTCGTAGAGTTCGTCATCGAGCAACAGCCGTGGCCAGTTGCACTGCGGCCGGCGGCGCGTGCTGATCCACCAGGTGAGCACCGGGCTGCTGACCGCCAGCAAGCGATCCAGCAGAGCATCCAGAGCCGGATCCGGAAGACGGCTGTAATCGTCGATAAACAGCGAGGTCGGTCTGGACCAACGGGCCAGCTCCGCCATCAGTTGCGTAACGTCCAGGCCTTCGACCAGACCGAGCGCGCGAGTAAGACGCAGGCAAAATTCCTCGGGGCTGAGCGCGGCTCCGGCCAGCGGCAGCCAAACTGCTTCGCAGTCTGCACGCACCTGCAGAAGACATTCGGTGAGCAGAGCGGTTTTGCCGCTGCCAGCCGGCGCGCACAGCAGCCTGACCCGTGCGTTCGCTGCCAGCAAAGGTTCGCTCAAGCGAGCGCGAGGCTGATGATGCGAAGAAAGCCTGGGCAGAAATCCGGGTCGATCCAGGCACGGGGTCATGGCGGTCATCGGGTGAGCCTTCTTATCGTTGTGCGCTCACCCTAGCCCTCTCCTGCGCGCTTGTTGACGAGTATTCAGCACGCTGATCGATGGCCATAAAAAAGGCGACCGTGCGGTCGCCTTTTGTCCAGCGGTCTGGCACAACCGTTAGCGCACGCCCTCGGCGCGCAAGGCTGACGGGGTGTAATCGGCAGCCTTGGCTTCGAAGCCGAATTCGAAGCTGTGCTTCTCTTCGTTTTTCATGCCCAACGCAATGTAGCGGCCGGCGATAATGTCGTAGAGCGCTTCCAGTGTGTAGGCCTGGGCCTGGTGATCGTAGTAGTACTGGGCGTGACCTTCGGCGACGCGCCACAGTTGCCCGCGGCCGTCGTAGTGATCGGCCAGTGCCACTTGCCAGCTATCCTCGTCGATGTACATGTGGCGCTTGGCGTAGATGTGCCGCTCGTTCGGTTTGACCGTGCCGATCACTTCCCAGACGCGGTGCAGTTCGTAGCGGGTCAGGTCCTGATTGATATGCCCGGCCTTGACGATGTCGTCGTACTTGAGCTTCGGCGAGTCGAGTTTGTAGCTGTTGTAGGGGATGTACATTTCCTTCTTGCCGACCAGTTTCCAGTCGTAGCGATCCGGCGCGCCGGAGAACATGTCGAAGTTGTCGGAAGTCCTCAGGCCATCGGCCGCTGTCCCCGGGCCGTCATAGGCCACTTGCGGCGCGCGACGTACGCGGCGTTGGCCGGCGTTGTAGATCCACGCCAGACGCGGTTCCTTCACTTGATCGAGGGTTTCGTGCACCAGCAGCACGTTACCGGCCAGTCGCGCCGGGGCGGTGACCGATTGCTTGAAGAAGGTCAGCACGTTGGCGGCTTTATCCGGGTCGATGTCCTTCATCAGTTGCGGCACGGCGATCTCTTCTTCGAAGCGGATCGGCGTGTAGCTGCCGTTGGTCTGCGGCGTGACCTGGGTGATGATCCGCCGCAGGTTGCCACCGTGATAACGGGTGATGTGGTTCCACAGCACCTCGACACCGTTCTTCGGAATCGGGAAGGCGTAGTAGCGGTTGCCGGTGAAATTGGCCAGGCCGTTGCCATCGTTGATGGCGTTGACGTTGAGCGCGCTGCGCTTGGCCGACTCGTAGATTTCCGCCGGAGCGGCGACGGTGCGGTGGCTCGGGTAAACCGGGATCCTGTAGGTTTCCGGGTAGCGTTTGAACATCGCTACCTGGCCATCGGAAAGCTTGCTCTTGTACTGCTCGACGTTCGCCGCTGTGATGGTGAACAGTGGTTTTTCGTTGGCGAAGGGGTCAGCGAGGAAGCCCTTGCTGTCCACCGCGCCGGCGTTTTTCGGGATGCCACCGGTCCACGCAGGGATCGAACCGTCCGCATTGCCGGCCTTCTCGGCGCCGAGCGGGGTCAGGCTGGTGCCGAGTTTGTTGGCTTCATCCGGCGACACCGCCGCCATCACGTTGGCCGCCAGCAGACTCAAGGCCAGCACGCCACATTGCAGAATCGTTTTGCGCATTGCAGTCATCCTTCTCGGGCAGATCAGAAGTTCACGCCGAAGCTCAGGGCCACGAAGTCACGGTCTTCGAGGAAGTTGTAATCGCCACCGAAATAGTCGGTGTAACTCAAGCTCGCGGTATAGGTGTTGCGGTAGTCGGCATCGACGCCGAGGCTCACAGCTTTCGCACCTTCGTTGAACAGGCCGTTGGGGCCGTAACCGGCGACGTCATGCGACCACGACAGGTTGGGCTTGAGGTTGACCCCGCCGATGACGTTGGCGTAATCGAGAATCGCCCGGGCGCGATAGCCCCACGAAGTCGAGGTGACAAAGCCGTCAGTGTCGCCGCCGAAACCGTACTGGCCGTAGACCGAATCACGGCCATAACGCAGCTCACTGCGTGACTCCAGCCCACCGACATGCACCACCCCCGCTTCGCCGACTACGGTCAGGCGTTCGGCGCCCAGCACCTGATCGAAGAAGTGCGTGAGGGTGCTCTGGATCTGCGTGACTTCCTTGCGCCGGTAGCCTTTGTTGTCCGCACCGGGAGAAGTGGCGAGTGGCGAAGCGGTGCCGCCGGCAATCGGGTTGACCAGCGCCAGGGTCAGATCGTTGGTGTTGACCTGCACCGGCGCGTTCGGCCGGTAACTGATCTCGCCGGTCCACGCGGTGCCCGTGGGCAGAGTGGTGGAGAAACTCGCGCCGTAGAGGCGAATGTCTTCCGGATATTCGAGGTAATACTGTCCACGCCCGAGCATCACGCTTTGCGCCAGCCCCGCACCGCTGCCAGGCGCGAGGCCGTTGGCAATGCCAACCATGGCGGGCAATGCCGCCAGTGTCGACAATCCGGCGGTGGTGGTGCCGACCGTCGGCGTACGACTGTGGTAGTTCATGAAGTAGAGGCCGTATTCGGTGTCTTCGCCGAGCCAGCGCAGCGCCGTGCCCCACTGCCCGGAATCACGCGCATCACGATCGCCGCCACGGGGAATCACCACGCCTTCGCGGGTGACCTGAATGCCTTGGCCAAATGCGGTGGTCAGCGGTACCAGTGGCGCCACCGCCGGACTGCCGACGGTGTAGCCGTTGTTGCAACCGTCCGCTGCCACGTCGACGCCGAAGAACGTGCCGCAGTTGTCGAGAACGGTCTGGTCCCATTCCAGTTGATAGAAGCCTTCGACCGAGAGTTTGTCGGTCAGGCTCTGCGAACCGAACAGCATGTTCACCGGAATCAGGCCTTCCTTGATCTCGGCACCGGGACGCCGGAACGCCGAGACGTCGATCGGGTTGATGCTGTTGATCGAGTTGCCAATGAAGGTACTTTCGCCCCAGCTCACCACCTGCTTGCCGGCCCGCACGGTGCCAGGCAGATCGGCGATGGCGTAGTTGTGATAGACGAAGGCATCGAGAATCTGCGCACCGGAAGACTTGGCGCCCTCCTTACGGCCGCTGTCGCTGATCGGCTTGAACTCGCGGTCTTCGTCCTTGAGCTCGAAGTCGTACCAGTACTTGCCGCGTACGAATACACCGGTATCGCCGTATTTCAATTCGAGGTCGTGAATGCCCTTGAAGATTTTCGAGAAGGTTTCGCCCTTCTTGAAATTCAGGCGCCCGTCATCACCGGTCGAGGATTGCCCGCTGCCACCATTGACCGTGCCGACCAGCGAATCATCGGCATCGCGCATGCCCCAGCTGGCGCCGATCGAGAGTGACGAGTCGAAGGTGCCTTCGATCTCGCCGATATTGAAGGCGACCGCGTGCGCCTGGGTGCAGCAACCCAAAGCCACCGCAGCGGCCAACGCCTGCGGTGTGAAGATGGCGCGCATTGTTGTTTTTGTCATGCGTCTTCCCCGGTGAGTGACAGAAGACCCCACCCTACTGCCGGGCGATGCGGTCGATAAGCGCACCAAGGAGGTATTTGCGTTGTCGCTCGAAAGGATGAATGGCCTTGTACGGCGGGGCCTGGAGCGGTTCATGGACTGGCTGGATGGTGCGTCATCAGCGCCATGCATGGGCACCCCACTGTTGCGCGCCCCGTAACAGTGCATGTCTGGAATTGGTATTTTTCCTACAGGCTCAAACCCTTAATCTGAGCGCGCTTTCCAGAACTTGCCGGAAACCGCCAGGCCCGCTCCGCAGAATGCGCATGCGATTGGCTACCGATTTCGGATAAATCGATTTTTCGGTCTATCGCCCCGCTGTTCACTGACGTTGATTTGTAGCTCCTTGATCCAACGTCTTACCTTGGCCGCTGCGTTTGCAGCGGCCTTTTTTATGGGCGTTTAAAAAGGCTGGAGAGCGGTTCGGCAAATATTCCGATCAGCGCGTCAGACATTTCTTCGAAGCTCGGACGAATTTCCTCTGCATCGATCAAAACCAGCGAAAACCCTCTCGACACAACGCCCTGTTACTGACCGGCTTCTCGGATTTGATAACCGTCACTCTGAGGTAACTTGAAACACCTCAACCATTCGCTGGTGACACGGATGTCATCGCCACCCGTGCGCACTTTTTTCGAGCGAGTGACTACGCACATTCAAAGGACATGAATATGCAAAAGCCTCCACCGTTGGAACTGGATCCAGTACATATCAGGGAGCTCGGCCCTGATGGCTTCGAACCATTCAAAGAACGCGACATGAATTACTCCTACAGCGGCATGTTCGGTCCTGCCGGGGCCAATCCGCAGACGCGTGAATTGATGCATGAAACGCAAGTCGCCGTGGAACAGGAATTCAACGCAAGAACCGCCTCGATTCCCCAAACCATTGAGGTCGAACTGGCGGCGACCAGGCTGGAAGGGCCGACGAATCCTCTGCCACCTGCCGCAGCACTGGCCCGCGAAGTGGGCGTCAGGAACACGCTGATTCAACGCAAGAGCGCCGAGTTTCAACGGCAGACTGCCATCGCCAACCGATTTTATGGCAGCGATCCGTTGGGAAAAACCTTCAAGGATTACCTGAATCAGGCATCGGCCAATCGGCGCGCGCATGGCGCAGCGGTCCGCAGCAGAGCGTTGTGGAGCGAGTCCTTTCGGGCCGCCCACGAAGCGCGGCTGCTGGGCCAGACATTGGCGCTGCTCAACCAGCAACAGGCTGGCGTACTCAATTGGCTGGCCACCGTACAGGCCCAGGATCAGGCACAGGCGGCAGCGGCAGAGGCGCAACGCCAAGCTGCGGAACGTGCCCGCATTGCCGCGGAGCAACAGCGCCAGCGTGACATTGCCGAAGCGGTGCGCCGGGAGCAGGAAGAAATTCGCGCACGCGAACAGGCGCGTCTGGCCGCGTTGGCGGAGAAACAGCGTCGCGAGGCCGAACAGGCTCGACTGGCGGCTGAGACCGCACGCCTGAATGCAGAGGCAGAAGCTCGGGAGAAAGAGCGGCTGGCTGCGTTGAAAATCGCCCAGGCCGAGGCACAAGCCAAAGCTGAAGCAGCGGCGCTGGCCCATGCGGCAGAACAGGCTCGGTTACAGGAGGACAGGAAGCATGTCTTTCCGGCTTCTGGAGCAATGGCCAGCAATGGCCCGGCCGTTTCTTTCGCTTCGACAGCCGTTCCGCTCAGCCCGGCTATCTCGGCGGGAATACTCAATGCGCTACGTACTGCAAAAGCGACCCTGACAGCGACGGGCACGGCGCTGTTCGGCAGTCCAGTACTGATGGGGTTCGCGGCGCTATTAATGCCGTCACCTTTGGGCAACGGCGAACGCTTCGCCATGAGCGTTCCACTGGCCGAATTGTCGTCCGAGCCGGCCGAGACGCTACGGAGAATCGCAGACCGGGAGGGTAGTTTGGAGATGCAGGTCGGGCTAGGCGTCAGGCGACTCGGGGCTGGCACGCAAGTGTTCGTCGCTACGAGTGATGACTTCCATATTCGCTCAAGTGTGCTGGTTTTGAATGCCGCTTACGATTTGCTCAACGACGTGTACAAGGTCGCACTATCGGACTCGCCCACCGACTTCCTGACCTGGACACCGGCAATCTCGCAGGGAGACCAATCGACCGCCTTGCCAATAGTGGATACCGGTTCTCCCGCCTATTCCGGCGCTTCCATTGTTCCGGTTGAAGGGCGGCTGGATCTGAACCCGATCCTGGTTGAAGGCTGGGATCGATTCATCATCGTGTTTCCGGCTGATTCGGGGATTGAGCCGCTTTATGTGGTGTTCAGTAGTCCTCATGAGGGGGCGACCGAAGAGGGGAAGCACAGCGGGCGTGGTTTCAACCCTGACGAGATTGGAGATGAAATATCAGATCTGCAGTGGACAACAGCCATTGTTTCACCGGAAGGAACGGACATCGTGAAATTACATATTTCAAAGTTTCCACAATCAGCTGCCAATGACGTAATGCTTGATCGCCTGGAGCGAATCGCTCGTGGAGAACTCGAAGCTACCGACACTGACAAACGTTTCTACACTCACGAGATAAGGGAGTTCGAAAGATTCAGAGCTTTAGGCTTTGGTGATACCGAGATGCCAGAGATCGGGTCACCGATCTGGAATAACGTACATACGGCAACGTTGGAAGATTTCCAGTTGAAAGACGATCCCACACTTCTCTACACGTCCGAAGCACTGGCTGCAGCAATGGAGCAGGAAGAACGTGATTACCAGAAATTGCTGAAGGGGATGTGGTAATGAGCACCGTTGAGATGATTGTTAAAAATGAACCTCTGGATGACATAGTCACTGTGTTCGCGTTACTTCAGGCAACGCCACATCTGGATATGATGATCAGACGGCACAATCGAGACCTGATCAAAGAATATGGGACCCTGGAAGCCTCGTATTCTCGGCTCTTCGCTGCTGGGATCTTACTGGAGGGAGCAAAAGGCCTGGCTGTCAAAGGACCTAACTGGACGCCGCCCAAGTTCATGACAGAAAAAAGATACATCTGAAATTGGAGCCACCAGCCGCGAGGGCTGGTGGCTCCGTTACCTTCAAATCGAATACTTCTGCAAATTCGCCATCATTTCCTTCAGCGCTTCAATATTGTCCTTCGGATGCGCCGCTCCTTCGAAGTCGCAAATCTGCTGCCAGTGCGCCGCGACGTCTTCCGGCGAGAAGCCTTCGCGCGGATCGAAACCGGCGCCGAGGCTGCGTTCCCAGCGCACCTTGCCCACCCAGCCGCCGCCGACTTCGAACAGGCCGGAGGTTTCCTGGCATTGTTCGCTGGCCAGATACACGACCAATGGGCTGACCAGTTCCGGCTTCAGTTGCTCGAATACCTGCGGCGGAATCAGGCCCTCGGTCATGCGTGTGCCGCCGGTGGGGGCGATGGCGTTGACCAGAATGTTGTTCTTGCGCCCTTCAATTGCCAGTGTGCGGGTCAGACCATACAGCCCGAGTTTGGCCATGCCATAGTTGGACTGGCCGAAGTTGCCGTAGATGCCCGACGTGGAGGCGGTGAAGATTACCCGGCCGTAGTTTTGCTCGCGCAGATGCGGCCAGGCAGCACGGGTCACCCTATAGGCGCCTTCGACATGCACGCGATAGACCAGATCCCAGTCGGCGTCGTCCATCTTGTGAAACGACTTGTCGCGCAGGATGCCAGCGTTGTTGACCACCACGTCGACGCGGCCGAAGGCATCAAGGGCGTTCTGCACCAGTTTGTCACCGTCGGTGACCGAATCGTGGTTGGCTTCGGCAATACCGCCGGCCTCGCGGATTTCCGCCACTACGCGGTCGGCGGCCGAGGCATTGGCGCCTTCGCCCTGCGTCGAGCCGCCGAGGTCGTTGACCAGCACCTTGGCGCCCTGTCTGGCGAACAGCAGCGCATGCGCGCGACCGAGGCCGCCACCGGCGCCGGTGACAATCACGACTTTATCTTCGAAACGCACGGGTTCATTCATCGCAGCAACTCCAGCAGGCCAGTATTGATCCTGAGTGTCAGGCACAGGGCTTTGAGTCACAACGAACACGGCTGGGGCTGAATGGTGCGCGATAAGGTTGCGCGATGATAAAGACGTCAAAAGATCAAAAGATCGCAGCCTGCGGCAGCTCCTACACAAATCCAATGTAGGAGCTGCCGAAGGCTGCGATCTTTTGATCTGTCAGGAGTACGCCACTTTGCGCGGAGGCAATACCAGACGATCACGAAACGCCAGATAGTGCTTGAGCACCTGCACTGGCGCCTCGGTTTGCGGATAGTGGCCGACGCCCGGCAACAAAACGGTGTCAGCATCCGGGATGAGTTCGCGATAGCGCTCGACCATGTGCACACCGGAGATCGGATCGAATGCGCCGTCGATCACCCGCAAGGGAATGTCATCCTGCTGCATGGCCGTCACCCAGCGCTCACGTTGCACCCGGCGCTCGGGAATGTAAGTGATCAATTTATGCAGGATGCGCGGGCCATGGTTGCTGTCGACCAGACTCCAGTAATCATCCAGCTCGCTTTCGCTCGGCTGGGTCTGCGGGCCGAAGATCTGGCGGAAACCTTTGACCAACGCCTCACGGCTGAATGCGCGGCCGAGCAGCCAGCCAATCGGGCTGAGCAGCAGTTTCTGCATCAGTAATGGCCGATGGGTTTCCGGAAACAGGCCACCATTGAGAAACACGCAACTGGCAACTTCGATGCGTTTCTCGTAATGCCGGGCGAGCAATTCCTGGGCGACGCTATCGCCATAATCGTGAGCAAGAATATGCACCGCTTGTTCGATCTGAAGATGGGCGAGCAGCGCCTGTTGCAGATCGGCTTGTTCCAGCAGGCTGTAGGTGTGATTGCGCGGTTTCGCTGAATCGCCGAAGCCGAGCATGTCGCAGGCGATCACCTGATAACGCTGTGCCAGTGGCTGCCACAGGTAATGCCAATCCCAACTGGCGGTGGGGAAACCGTGAATCAACAGCAGCGGCTCACCCTGCCCGACTGTCCAGTAGCGGATCGACTGGCCACGAAAAACGAAGGTCCGGCTGCGCTTGCGCCAGACACTCAGAGGAATCTCGCCAAGTGGCATTAGAATTTATACCCCGGATCCTGTAGATCGAGTTTGCGTAGCAGCGCCGGCCATGCCAGCACGCCGCCCATGCCCTGTGCGCTCTTGGTGACGCCGGCAATCATCGCCTTGGCGCCCGCGAGAATCTGCGGTTCGATGGCGATCAGTTCCGCCCCGCCCGTTTGCGCCATGACCTGAATGTCGCAGGCACGCTGGAAGGTGAACATCATCAGAAAAGTGTCGGCGATAGTGCCGCCGCAGGTCAGCAGACCGTGGTTGTGCAGCATGAGGAAATTGTTGTCGCCGAGATCGGCCTGCAGGCGCGCCTTCTCTTCATGATTCAGCGCCACGCCTTCATAAGCGTGATAAGCCAGGCTCGACAAGACGAACAACGACTGCTGACTGATCGGCAGAACGCCCTGCTTTTGCGCCGACACCGCAACGCCTGACGCGGTGTGCGTATGCAGCACACAAACCACATCGTGGCGCACTTCGTGAACAGCGCTGTGGATGGTGTAACCGGCAGGGTTGATCTCGTACGGGCTGTCCATGAGTTTGTTGCCGGCCTGATCGACTTTCACCAGGCTCGAGGCGGTGATCTCATGGAACATCAGGCCAAACGGATTGATCAGGAAATCTTCGGTGCCGGGCACCTTGGCCGAGATATGCGTGAAGATCAGATCGTCCCAGCCGTGCAGTGCAACCAGGCGATAACAGGCGGCAAGATCGACACGGGCCTGCCACTCGGCAACGCTGACCTGGTCTTTGACATTCGGCGACGATTGGACGGGGGCTACGCTCACTGTATGCACCTCTGCGTTCTTCTTGTTCTGCTCGTGTCAGCAGTCTAGTCAGGCGCAGGGCATCGCGTAGTTGCATTGGCAGCCAGCTTGATGACTGAACGAGTCAGTCGGGCAAACAGCCTGGATGACTTCCAACGCAACGACGCCCGCAAGGTGCAGCGGAATGTTTGGCGATCAGCCCTTGAGCGCTTCAATCAACTGCGCCAGCCACGGCTCGGCATCGGTTTCCGGCGTGACGCTTTCGCTGGCGTCGATGCGCAGCATTTCCTGAACCTCGGTTACGCCCAGTTCGCCAAACAACTCCCGCATCTGCTCGCCACCGCCGCAAAAGGTGTCGCCATAGCTGGCATCACCGAGGGCAATCACCGCGCCGGGTAGACCGCGCCATGCTGCAGGCAATTGATCACGAAGGGTCGAATACAAGGGTTGCAGGTTGTCCGGCAGCTCGCCCATGCCAGTGGTTGAAGTCACAGCCAGCAGGGCCTCGGGGCCGAACGCCTGAATATCAGCCAGCGTGGCGCGCGAGTTGTAGAAGGTTTCAAAGCCAGCGGCTTTCAGCAGGTTCTGGGCGTGGCGGGCGACTTCTTCGGCGGTGCCGTAGACCGAACCGGAGAGGATGGCGACTTTCATCAATCTGATCCTGAAACTGAGAAAAAAGAGCCGCGATAGTAACAGCCCATGCGCCGCCGTTGCGATCAGCTCTCAATGCGAGGTGCTGGCCTATAGACAGTCCGCGGCTTTCTTCTAGAATGCCAGCCACTGACACAACGGAAGGGATTCTCGGATGATCAACGCCAGTCTGCTGCAAATGGTGATCAACGCCTCGAACGACGGCATCGTGGTCGCAGAAAAGGAAGGTGAGCAGGACAATATCCTGATTTACGTCAACCCCGCTTTTGAACGGTTGACCGGCTACAGCAGTGAGGAGATTCTCTATCAGGACTGTCGCTTCCTGCAGTCTGGAGACCGTGACCAACAAAGCCTGCAGCTGATTCGCGAGACGTTGCGCGAAGGCGGTTCGTGCCGGGAGATCCTGCGCAACTATCGCAAGGATGGCACACCGTTCTGGAACGAGCTGTCGTTGTCGACGGTGAAGAATGCCGATGACGGGCAGACTTACTTCATCGGTGTGCAAAAGGATGTGACGGTTCAGGTCAAGGCCCAGCAACGGGTTGCCCAGCTGGAAGCACAACTGGCGGCACTGCAAAGCGAGCTCGCCGCATTGAAAGCGACGAACGGCGCAAACAAAACCGCGAACTGATGGTCATTAACTACAATCACCAATGACTTTGTAATTATTCACTTCGAGTTAACCATGCAGCGCGACGCCCTCCTCACCCAGGACGAGCTGGATTTTATCCAGACCATGCAGCACAACCCGCAACTGAATGCGCGGGATGCGACGTCGAGTCTGCTGGTTAATGGTGGTTCACAGATCCGTGATCTGCTCACTCGCCTTGCGGCGCACGAGCAGGTGACGATCCAGGCCAACTTCGAAAATCAGCAGATGACTTTTCCGCTGCATCTGGTCGAAGACGAGTTCCACGCGTTGCACCTGCGTCTCGGTGTGCCAAGCATTTACGAAGATGGCCCGATGGTGCGCCCATGGCGCCTCGTGCTTGAGGAGCCGGTGGCACTGGAAAATGCCAAGGGCCAGCCCGGCACGCTGTGGGTTCATGAGGTATCGCACAAAGGCGTTTTGCTGGAAGTGCGCAACAAGACCAAACCACCGAAACATTTCGCCCTGTGGTTCAGCCCCTCCGGTTATGAGCGCATCTCGTTGCGCGGCCATTTCGAGCGGGAGACCGAGCAAGGTTTCTTCGCTTACGAACTGAGCCAGACCGATGCCGATGAAACCGAGCGCCTGCGTCAGTTCATCCTGCAACAACATCGTTTGACTCACCCCGCCCTGCACGCCTGAGTTTCAGGTATCCAGTTTGCCTGCCATGAATTGCTTCATGCGGTGACGCATTGTCGCGCCCTCATTGCCCAGACAAGCCACTGACGAACCGGCCAGACCATCTTCAGCCAGTTCGGAGGCATCGCCGGCCAGCATCAGCTGGCAATCCAGACTCAGGGCCAACCGGTTCAGACGCCGGGGCAGTTCTGGCCCGGGGGCGTGATTTGAAAACAGCACAAGTGCTTCAGGTTTTACCTTTTCGCAGACCAGCGTCAATTCATCGAAAGGCTGGCCGGTGGTCAGCACCCGAACGCCGGAATCGTTGCCGCTGAGAAACAGCGCCGCTACGAGCAACTCAAGCTCTCTGCATTGCCCCGCAAGCGCGCTGACAATCACCCGACGCGGTTGCGCGCCGCGCAACATGACAATGCGCTGCAGCACGCGTGCTCTGAGAAAGCCGTCCAGAAACAACCATTCGCTGGTTTGCCCGAAGGCGTCCTGGCGCTGTAGCAGTTGCCGCCACAGCGGCATGATGATGGCTTCGAACACCACCGGCAGCGTGTAAGACGAGAAAATCTGCCCGTAGACCCGATCCAGTTGCTGGTCGTCAAACTCACTGACCGCCTGCTGAACCTGCTCCTGCCATTGCTTGTAGTCGGCCTGCACGTGGTCATCGGGGATAAAGTTCGCCAGCACCTTCAAAGGCTCTGTTTTCGCCAGAATCTTGCCGACCTTGCTCACCGCCACGCCGCGATCGATCCAGTCGACAATACTGCGAACGCGCTCGATATCGTTCATTGAATACAGACGATGCCCGCTTTCGGTGCGGGTCGGCTGGATCAGTCCATAACGGCGCTCCCAGGCACGCAGGGTCACCGGGTTGACGCCAGTCAAGCGCGCTACTTCGCGGATGGGAAACAGCTCTACGCGCTCAAGCGTGCCGGATGTTGTCGAAGCCTGGCGAGTGTCCGTGATTACAGGCATCTGGCGGTCAACTTCCATGTCGGTTTATTGGATCCCATTCTAAACATGGTGGACAGCAAACGTTCAAGTAAAGATCTACGACGAACGTCGCTGGTTTAATCGACAAAATCAGGAATAATCCTTGCTTGCTGTGAAGCGCAGGCCTCTACCCCGGACTGCGTCAGGCGAAGCTCTTACCCGGAGCGACGCATTCGAAATACGGAGATACAAAATGTCTACTTCCCCCGTCACGCTGATGGTAGCGCGTCGCGTCGCCGATGGCCGCTATCACGATCTGATCGCCTGGCTTCGCGAAGGCGAACAATTGGCTACCGACTTTCCCGGCTACCTCGGCTCCGGCGTGCTTGCGCCGCCGCCAGGCGATAACGAATTTCAGATCATTTTCCGCTTTGTCGATGAACAGACGCTGCATGCGTGGGAATACTCGGCGTCGCGTACCGCCTGGCTGAACCGCGGCAGCGATCTTTTCGAACACCCCAAAGAACATCGTGTCAGCGGCATTGAAGGCTGGTTTGGCGCCGCCGGACAACGTCCACCGCGCTGGAAACAGGCCGTTGCAATCTGGCTGGCATTTTTCCCGGTGTCGCTGATTTTCAACTTTGTCCTCGGCCCGCTGCTCGCTGAGCTGAGCCTGTTGCCACGCATATTGATCGGCACGGCGTGCCTGACACCGCTGATGGTGTATTTCTTCATCCCGTTATCGACGCGCCTGCTGGCGAACTGGTTGAACAGCACGCCGACGCGGCCACTGGCGGCCACAGCGTCGGCACAGAATCGCTGATCTGCAGCGGGCGGCGAGCCTGTTATAGTTTTCGCTTCAACCGCGATGCGAGCCGCCCATGCCAGACTCCCCAGCCCCGATCCTCATCACCGGCGCCGGCCAGCGTGTCGGTTTGCACTGCGCGCAGCGCTTGATCGAGGATGGCCATCGAGTCATCTTCACGTACCGAACCGAACGCCCGGATGTGCAGCGATTGCGCGATCTGGGCGCGACAGGCCTGTACGCGGACTTCTCCAGCGAAGCCGGTATTCTTGCCTTCATCGACGCGCTGAAAGCGCATACCGACAGTTTGCGCGCGATTGTGCACAACGCCTCTGAATGGCTGGCGGAAACCCAAGGCAGCGAAGCTGAAGCCTTCAATCGCATGTTCAACATTCACATGCTCGCGCCTTACCTGATCAATTTGAATTGCGCCGAGTTGCTGCAGCGCTCGACGCCGGCCGACATCGTCCACATCAGCGACGACGTCACCCGCAAGGGCAGCAGCAAACACATCGGTTATTGCGCCAGCAAGGCCGGCCTTGACAGCCTGACCCTGTCGTTTGCCGCGCGCTTTGCGCCCGCCATCAAGGTCAACGGCATCGCTCCGGCACTGGTGCTGTTCAACCCTGACGACGACGCTGCGTACCGCGCCAGGGCGCTGGCCAAATCCGCGCTGGGCATCGAGCCCGGCAGCGAGGTGATCTACCAGAGCCTGCGCTATCTGCTCGACAATCCTTATGTCACCGGCACGACCCTGACCGTCAACGGCGGCCGGCACGTCAAATAGGCCGTCCCGCTTCGGCTGCGAGTCGAGTAAGATCCACCAGAACGCCTGCTATAGATTGGACGGAGCAAATCAATGCCACAACTTCAACCGGGAATGGCGCGCATCCGGGTCAAGGATCTGCGCCTGCGCACCTTTATCGGCATCAACGAGGACGAAATCCTCAACAAGCAGGATGTGCTGATCAACCTGACCATTCTGTACGCGGCACAGGAAGCGGTGCGCGACAACGATATCGACCATGCGCTGAATTACCGCACCATCACCAAAGCGATCATCGCCCACGTCGAAGGCAACCGTTTCGCCCTGCTCGAGCGCCTGACGCAAGAATTGCTCGATCTGGTGATGACCAACGCATCGGTGCTGTACGCCGAAGTCGAAGTCGACAAACCACACGCGCTGCGCTTTGCCGAGTCGGTATCGATTACGCTCGCGGCGAGCCGCTAAGCTTCAAGCTTCAAGCTTCAAGCTTCAAGCTTCAAACGGTAAGCTAACAGCCGACCCCGATCCATCTTGCAGCTTGAAGCTTGCCGCTTGAAGCTGTCTCGCAGAGACCCCTATGACCGAGCAACAACGCCTGGAACTCGAAGCCGCCGCCTTCCGCCGACTGGTCGCTCACCTCGACAGCCGCAAGGACGTGCAGAACATCGATCTGATGAACCTCGCCGGGTTCTGCCGCAACTGCCTGTCGAAGTGGTACAAGGCCGAAGCCGATCAACGTCAGATCGAGGTCAGCCTCGATGACGCCCGCGAAGTGGTGTACGGCATGCCCTACGCCGAGTGGAAAGCCCAATACCAGCAAGAAGCCAGCGCCGAACAGCAAGCGGCGTTCGCCAAAGGAAAACCCAATGACTGATCTGAACACCCTGCGCGCCAGCCTCAAGAGCGGCGAACATGCTTTCGCCGACACCCTGGCGTTCATCGCCGCCGGTTACCACTACCAGCCTCAGGCGTTCAATAACGGCGGTGTGGAAAACGCTGCCGGGCAGAACGAAGGTTCGTGCAAGACACTGGGCCTGGCCCTGCTGGAAGGTCTGAGCGATGAAGAAACGCTGCTGGCGTTCGGCGAGCATTACCGCTCGGTGCTGGCGACGCCTGAGGGCAGTGATCACGGCAATATTCGCGCGTTGATCAAGCATGGTCTGGCGGGCGTGAAATTCACCACACAACCCCTGACCCGCCGCTGATCCCAAAGCCACCCATAACCCCTGTGGGAGCGAGCCTGCTCGCGAAGACGGACTGACATTCATCGTTGATGTCGACTGATAGACCGCTTTCGCGAGCAGGCTCGCTCCCACACTGGATAGGTGGTGGCGGTGAATAGCGAGCACAAAAAAACCGGCCAATCTCTGGCCGGTTTTTTTGTACCCTGGGGTCTTAGAACGTGGCGTTCTGCAGGCCGTCCAGGTAGCGCTCGGTGTCGAGTGCCGCCATGCAACCAGCGCCGGCCGAGGTGATGGCCTGACGGTAAACGTGGTCAGCCACGTCACCGGCGGCGAAGATGCCTTCGACGCTGGTGGCCGTTGCGTTGCCTTCACGGCCACCGTGCACCACCAGATAGCCGTCCTTGAGGGTAAGCTGGCCTTCGAACAGCGAAGTGTTCGGGGTGTGGCCGATGGCGATGAACACGCCGTCGACTTTGATCTCGTCGAAGCTGCCATCGTTGTTGCGCAGACGCGCGCCGGTGACGCCCATGTTGTCGCCGAGGACTTCGTCCAGGTTGGCGTTCAACTTGAGGATGATCTTGCCTTCAGCCACACGGGCGTTGAGCTTGTCGATCAGGATTTTCTCGGCGCGGAAGGTTTCGCGACGGTGGATAAGGGTCACGGTGCTGGCGATGTTGGCCAGATACAGCGCTTCCTCAACCGCAGTGTTGCCACCGCCAACCACGGCGACCGGCTTGTTACGGTAGAAGAAACCGTCGCAGGTCGCGCAGGCCGACACGCCTTTGCCCATGAACGCCTCTTCCGACGGCAGGCCCAGGTAGCGGGCGCTGGCGCCGGTGGCGATGATCAGCGCGTCACAGGTGTAGACCGCGCTATCGCCGGTCAGGGTGTAGGGCTTGGCAGCGAAGTCCACAGCGTTGATGTGATCGAAAACGATCTCGGTCTCAAAACGCTCGGCGTGCTCGCGCATGCGCTCCATCAGCACCGGGCCGGTCAGGCCGTGCACATCGCCCGGCCAGTTGTCGACTTCGGTGGTGGTGGTCAGTTGACCGCCGGCCTGCATGCCGGTGATCAGCAGAGGCTTGAGGTTGGCGCGGGCCGCGTAGACCGCAGCGCTGTAACCGGCGGGGCCGGAACCAAGAATGATCACTCGCGAATGACGGACTTCAGACATGAATCTGCTCCTGTTGGCCGGCCATGAAAAATCTGGCGCGGACGCCGGACGGCCGGCGGAATAAAAAAGGACTGTGGACACCTTGGGGAAGGCTTAACTCGACAGTCCTGTAAAAAGTTGGGTGCAGCGTATCGAGGGGGGCAAGATTAAGGAAATACGGTTTAACAATCCAGCTCATAGGTGGTCTCTATGCCGAGACGCTGACGAGATAGACCTCTTTGTTACAGTGAATGTCGATTGCTCTGCCACGCTTTCGCCGCTGTGACAAAGTCGGTAACGTCGGCGCGTTTTCCTTAGCTTCGGAGCACCTTATGCCCGCCCCCGTTCTGTCCGGCCCGCAATACCTGCGCGAAGGCCTCAAACTGGTCTTGAGCCCAGGCTTGCGCCTGTTCGTGCTGCTGCCGCTGGCGATCAACCTGGTGCTGTTCGTCGGATTGATCTATCTGGCCGGCCACCAGTTCAGCCTGTGGGTCGATACGCTGATGCCGTCGTTGCCTGAATGGCTGAGTTTCCTCAGCTATATCCTCTGGCCGCTGTTCGTGGTGCTGGTGGCGCTGATGGTGTTCTTCTCCTTCACCATGCTCGCCAACATTATTGCCGCACCGTTCAACGGCTTCCTCGCGGAGAAAGTCGAAGTGGTGGTGCGCGGTACCGATGATTTCCCGGCATTCAGTTGGGGCGAACTGATCGCGATGATCCCGCGCACCCTGGCCCGGGAAATGCGCAAGCTCGGTTATTTTCTGCCGCGCGCCATCGGCCTGTTCATCCTCTCGTTCATCCCGGTGGTGAATATCATTGCCGCGCCGCTGTGGCTGTTGTTTGGTGTATGGATGATGGCGATCCAGTACATCGACTATCCGGCGGACAACCATAAACTCGGCTGGAACGAGATGCTCGCCTGGCTGCGGCAGAAGCGCTGGCAGAGCATGAGCTTTGGCGGGATCGTTTATCTGGTGCTGCTGATCCCAGTGGTGAACATCCTGATGATGCCGGCGGCGGTGGCCGGGGCCACGCTGTTCTGGGTGCGCGAACGTGGCGCCGAGAATCTGGTGACGCAGCACTGACTGCGTCACAAATCCATCATCTGAACGTCACAACGTCGACATGGCCTCAGCCGACACTGAGGTCATGACGACAGCTCTACACATCACCCTCATCAGCGAAACCTTCCCACCGGAAATCAACGGCGTGGCCAATACCCTTGGCCGTTTGTGCGAGGGCTTGCGCGCGCGCGGCCATCAGGTGGAGCTGGTGCGCCCGCGTCAGGCCAGCGACCCGCAGCGCAGCGAGGACGATGCGCTGTTGCTGTGTCGCGGATGGCCACTGCCGGGCTATCCGGGGCTGCAATGGGGCCAGTCGTCGATGCACAAATTGCTGCGCCGCTGGAAACGCCAACGTCCGGATGTGCTGTATATCGCCACGGAAGGCCCGCTCGGTTTGTCGGCATTGCGTGCAGCACGGCGCCTGGGGATTGCGGTGGTGAGCGGTTTCCACACCAACTTTCAGCAATACACCAGCCAATACGGCCTCAGTCTGCTGACGCGAATGCTCACCCATTATTTGCGCTGGTTTCACAATCGCTCGGCAATGACCCTGGTGCCAAGCGTCAGTCAGCGCCTGGAGCTGGAGCGCCGGCACTTCGAGCGCTTGGCGTTGTTGTCGCGGGGTGTCGACAGCCAGTTGTTTCACCCGAGCAAACGGCAGAATGCGTTGCGTGAGCAATGGGGACTGTCCGAGCAGGATATCGCCGTGATTCACGTAGGGCGGCTCGCCCCGGAGAAGAATCTGGGGCTGCTCAAACGTTGCTTCGAGACCCTGCGGGAAACTTATCCACAGCGCCATCTGAAACTGATCGTGGTCGGTGACGGCCCCCAGCGTTCGGCGCTGGAAAAAGAATTACCGGAAGCGATCTTCTGCGGCGCGCAGCGTGGGGAAACGCTGGCGGCCCACTATGCCTCCGGGGATCTTTTTGTCTTTCCCAGCCTGACCGAAACTTTCGGCAATGTGGTGCTGGAGGCCTTGGCCTCGGGACTCGGCGTAGTGGCTTATGATCAGGCAGCGGCGGCGCAGCATATTCGCCATGGCTACAACGGCGTGTCAGCCATGCCCGGCGATGAGCAGGCCTTTTGCGAGGCGGCGGTGTGGTTGATGGAAGAGGATGAGCGCTTGCGTTGCGTCAGGCTGAATGCGCGACAGCATGGCAGTCGCCAGGGCTGGGGAGCGATTATCGAGCAGTTCGAGGGGTATTTGCGTGGGGCTTGTGTGGGGGAGCAAGTGATTCCTCGGGCGCAGACACAACTTTAGATTTTCGTCGACATAAAAACAGCTTTCGCGAGCAGGCTCGCTCCCACATGGGCACCGCATTCATGCGATCAAGGGTGGGAGCGAGCCTGCGCGCGAATGGTTCGAACTGGCGTCGCTTAGACCAAGGTCATCAACGCCTCTCGGCTGAACGGCAAGATTTCCTGCTCACGTCCTTCGCGGACTTTCTGCGCCCAGTCCGGATCGACCAACAGCGCACGGCCCACCGCCACCAGGTCGAACTCCTCTTTGTTCAGACGCTCCAGCAGGTTTTCCAGACTGGCCGGTTGTGCGACCTTGTCGGTGTTGACCATGAACTGCAGAAACTCACCGTCCAGGCCGACGCTGCCCACGGTGATGGTCGGTTTGCCAGTCAGCTTGCGCGTCCAGCCGGCGAGGTTCAGATCCGAGCCGTCGAACTCCGGCTCCCAGAAGCGGCGGGTCGAGCAGTGGAAAATGTCCACGCCAGCGTCAGACAGCGGCTGAAGAAACTCGCCCAGCGCTTCGGGGGTCTGCACCAGACGCGCGGTGTAATCCTGCTGCTTCCATTGCGAGAAGCGGAAGATGATCGGGAAGCCTTCACCGACCGCCGCGCGCACCGCTTGAATCAGTTCGATGGCAAAACGCGAACGGTTGGCCAGGCTGCCGCCGTATTCGTCGGTGCGCTGGTTGCTGCCTTCCCAGAAGAACTGATCGACCAGATAGCCGTGGGCGCCGTGGATTTCCACACCGTCCATGCCGATGCTCTGCGCATCTTTGGCAGCCTGGGCAAACGCGGCGATCACGTCCTGGATGTCCTGTTTGGTCATGCCGTGAACCACGACCTGACCGTCCTTGAGTTTTTCCGACGGGCCGTAACCCGGCACGCTGGCGTCCGGCTCGGTGCCGAGGCGGCGTACGCTGCCGACATGCCACAGTTGCGGGACAATCTTGCCGCCCTCGGCGTGCACGGCGTCGACCACTTTTTTCCAGCCGGCCAAGGGTGCATCACCGAAGAATTGCGGCACATTCGGATAGCCGTTGGACGCGATGTGGCCGACCGTGGTGCCTTCGGTGATGATCAAACCAACGCCAGCGGCCGCGCGACGGCGGTAATACTCGATGACCTTGGAATTGGGCACGCCGCCCGGCGAGAACGAGCGGGTCATTGGCGCCATGACCACGCGGGTCGGCAGTTCGAGGGCACCGAGGTGGAATGGTTTGAACAGGGCTTGAACAGGCATCGGGAGGCTCCACGAAAACGTTGGCGACAGGCATGAATCGATATGACGACGATAATATGAGCAGCCGATCCTGATGAACAGCATTATTGATTTTGGTGATTAAGGATCAAAAGATTGAAAAGCAAAAGATCGCAGCCTTCGGCAGCTCCTACACGGGATTTGTGTTCCCCCTGTAGGAGCTGCCGAAGGCTGCGATCTCTTGATCCTGCTTTTCAGCTCAGCGCTTTTTCAATCGCATGCACGATGGTCGGATCATCCGGCGCCGTACGCGGCGAGAACCGTGCCAGCACCCGGCCGTCCTTGCCGAGCAGGAACTTCTCGAAATTCCAGGTGATATCACCGGGAAACTCGGCGCCCTCGCCCGCCAGCAGGCGATACAACTGATGCCGCTCGTGGCCGTTGACTTCGAGCTTGCTCGACAACGGGAACGTCACGCCATAGTTGAGACTGCAGAACTCCTGGATTTCCTTTTCCGAGCCTGGCTCCTGTCCGGCAAACTGGTTGCATGGCAGGCCCAGCACAGTAAAGCCTTTGTCTTTGTATTGCTGGTAGAGGTTTTCCAGTGCCGCGTACTGGGGGGTCAAGCCGCATTTGGAGGCCACGTTGACCACCAGCACGACTTGGCCCTTGAACGGCGCCAGCGGTAGCTCCTGACCATCCAGGGCTGTCAACTTAAGGTCGTGAAAAGCACTCATGCCGAACTCCAGGATTCTCGTGTTCTACTCGAAACAGCCACTTGGCGAGGCCACCAGGGACAGCCGCGGACTAAAAAGGCGCCCACAGGCGCCTCTTCAGTACTCGAAGCTTAGCGCAGAAAATCAGTGGTGATGGCCACCTTCGCCATGGACGTGACCATGGGCGATTTCTTCCTGGCTGGCGTCACGGATATCAACGATCTTCACTTCGAAGTTCAGGCGCTGACCGGCCAACGGGTGGTTGCCGTCGACAGTGACGTCGTCGCCGTCCAGATCACGGATGGTGACGATCTGCATCTGGCCATCCGGCGCCGAAGCGTGGAACTGCATGCCGACTTCCAGCTCGTCAACGCCTTCGAACATGCTGCGGCTCAGGGTGCTGACCAGCTCGGCGGCGTATTCGCCGTAAGCGTCTTCCGGCTCAACAGCCACTTTCAGCTCGTCGCCGACGGCTTTGCCTTCGAGGGCTTTTTCCAGGCCCGGGATGATGTTGCCTGCGCCTTGCAGGTAGACCAGCGGAGCGCCGCCGGCGGAGCTGTCGATGACCTCACCAGCGTCGTTGGTCAGGGTATAGTCGATGGAGACAGCCTTATTGGCGGCGATCAGCATGGGGCGAGACCTTTTGCATAAGAATATAGAAAGGCCAAGTTTAGCGAAGCAATCGCGTGAAAGCGACCACAACCCGGACAAACGGGTTTCGACCATCATGGGCTTTCATCAGGACGAAGACGGCCATTGGGTGGTCGAGCTTTCCTGTGGCCACACCCAGCACCTGCGCCATCAGCCGCCGTGGCAAACCCGCCCCTGGGTCCTGGATCCGGCGCAACGTATTGAAAAAACAGGTCAACCCTTTGCCTGCGGTTGGTGTGCACAAGGCTCGGTTAGCGCTAACCTTGGCGACTGAATTTCGGTAGTCGGCCAGACATAGGCTGACACCCTTGCATAGAGAATTCCCATGCAAACTTTTTTTATCGCCCCCACCGATTTTGGCGTGGGTCTGACCTCCATCAGCCTCGGGCTGGTGCGCACGCTTGAACGCGCCGGCCTCAAAGTCGGCTTCTTCAAACCGATCGCCCAGCCGCATCCGGGCGACACCGGCCCCGAGCGTTCCACCGAACTGGTGGCGCGCACCCACGGCCTGAAACCGCCGCAACCGTTGGGCCTGGCGCATGTCGAGCGGATGCTCGGCGACGGTCAGCTCGACGAGTTGCTCGAAGAAATCATCGCCCTGTATCAGCAGGCGGCGGTCGGCAAGGATGTGCTGGTGGTCGAGGGCATGGTGCCGACCCGCAGCGCCAGCTACGCCGCGCGGGTCAATCTGCACTTGGCCAAGAGTCTGGATGCCGAGGTGATACTGGTTTCGGCGCCGGAAAACGAAGTCCTCGCCGAACTCTCTGGTCGGGTCGAGCTTCAAGCTCAACTATTCGGTGGCCCGAAAGATCCGAAAGTCCTCGGCGTGATCCTCAACAAGGTCAAGACCGACGAGAGCATGGAGGCCTTCGCCACGCGGCTGAAGGAGCATTCGCCGTTGCTGCGCAGCGGTGATTTCCGCCTGCTCGGCTGCATCCCGTTTCAGCCTGAACTCAACGCGCCGCGCACCCGCGACGTCGCCGACCTGATGGGCGCGCAGGTGCTCAACGCCGGCGACTACGAAACCCGGCGCATGAGCAAAATCATCATTTGCGCGCGGACCATGCGCAACACCGTCGAGCTGCTCAAGCCCGGCGTGCTGGTGGTGACGCCGGGTGATCGCGACGACATCATCCTCGCCGTCAGCCTTGCCGCGATCAACGGCGTGCCGCTGGCCGGCCTGCTGCTGACCAGCGACACCCTGCCCGACCCGCGCATCATGGACCTGTGCCGAGGCGCGTTGCAGGCCGGGCTGCCGGTGTTGTCGGTGAGCACCGGCTCGTACGACACCGCTAATCTGCTCAACGGCCTGAACAAGGAAATCCCCATCGATGACCGCGAGCGCGCGGAGATCATCACCGATTTCGTCGCCAGCCATCTCGACGCCAACTGGCTGCACCAGCGCTGCGGTACACCTCGGGAGATGCGCCTGTCACCGGCGGTGTTCCGTTATCAATTGATCCAGCGTGCGCAAGCGGCGAACAAGCGCATCGTGTTGCCTGAAGGCAGCGAGCCGTTCACCGTGCAAGCGGCGGCAATCTGTCAGGAACGCGGGATCGCCCGCTGCGTGCTGCTGGCCAAACCCGAAGACGTCGAAGCGGTCGCCCGCGCCCAAGGCATCGTGTTGCCGCCGGGTCTGGAAATTCTCGACCCGGACCATATCCGCGAGCGTTACGTCGAACCGATGGTCGCCCTGCGCAAAAGCAAAAGCCTCAATGCACCGATGGCCGAGCAGCAGCTGGAAGACACCGTGGTGATCGGCACTATGATGCTTGCGCTGGACGAGGTCGACGGCCTGGTCTCCGGGGTGATCAACACCACCGCCAACACCATCCGCCCGGCCTTGCAACTGATCAAGACCGCACCGGGCTGCACACTGGTGTCGTCGGTGTTCTTCATGCTCTTCCCGGAAGAAGTGCTGGTCTACGGCGACTGCGTGATGAACCCGCACCCGAGCGCTGCCGAACTGGCCGAGATCGCCCTGCAAAGCGCGGATTCAGCAGCGGCATTCGGCATCATCCCACGGGTGGCGATGATCAGTTATTCCAGCGGCGAATCGGCGCGCGGTGAAGAAGTCGAGAAAGTCCGCGAGGCGACCCTGCTCGCTCACGAACAGCAACACTCGCTGCTGATCGACGGCCCGCTGCAGTACGACGCCGCCGCCAATGCCGACGTTGCCCGACAACTGGCGCCGAACAGTCAGGTCGCCGGGCGCGCCACAGTGTTTGTCTTCCCCGATCTGAACACCGGCAACACCACGCACAAAGCCGTACAGCGCAGCGCCGATTGCGTCAGCCTCGGGCCGATGCTGCAAGGCCTGCGCAAACCGGTAAACGACTTGCCGCGCGGCGCGCAAGTCGATGACATCGTCTACACCATCGCGCTCACTGCGATTCAAGCCGCCAACCGACCTATGGATGTGTAAATGCTGGATTTTCTACCCGCACCCGTGCGCGGCGCGATCGCCTCGCTGCTGTTGGCGCTCAACACGATTCTGCTCTGCTCGTTCCTGTTCTGCGTGGCGCTGGTCAAGGCCCTGCCGTTTGCCTTTACCCAGCGCATTGCCGGTTGGCTGATGAGCCACACTCACGAAGCGTGGATCAGCAACAACAAGGGCTGGATGAATCTGGTACGGCGCACCCGCTGGCACCTCAGCGGCCTGCAAGGTCTCGACTATCAGCACTCGTACCTGATCACCAGCAATCACCAGAGCTGGGTGGACATTCTGGTGCTGCAATATGTGCTCAACCGCAGGATTCAACCGCTGAAATTCTTTCTCAAGCAGGAGTTGATCTGGGTGCCGGTGATTGGTCTGGCCTGGTGGGCGCTGGGCTTTCCGTTCATGAAGCGCTACTCCAAGGCGTATCTGGAAAAACATCCGGAGAAGAAAGGCAAGGATCTGGAGACCACGCGCAAGACCTGCGCAAAATTCCGGCATAACCCGGTGGGGATTTTCAACTTCGTCGAAGGCACACGCTTCACCGAAGGCAAGCATGCGCAGCAGCAATCACCGTTCAAGTATCTGCTCAAGCCCAAGGCGGGCGGGATTGCCTTTGTCCTCGATGCGATGGGTGAACAGCTGGAATCGATCGTCAACGTGACGATTCACTACCCGGCCGGGCGTCCGGGGTTCTGGGATTTGCTCTGCGGCAATGTGCGCGATGTGGTGGTGCACTTTGAAGAAATCAAAATCCCACCAGCGTTCATCGGCAAGAACTACGACCAGGACGGCGAGTACCGTTTGCAGTTTCAGGGCTGGATCAACCAGCTGTGGCTGGACAAGGATGCGTTGCTGGAGCAGATGCACCGCGAATATCCAAAGCGTTAAAGATCAAAAGATCGCAGCCTTCGGCAGCTCCTACATTGAATCGGTGCACACCCTGTAGGAGCTGCCGAACGCTGCGATCTTTTGACATTCTCAAAGCGACAAAAAAGCCCGCCGATGATTGCTCATCGACGGGCTTTTTCTTGCCGCTTGAAACTGGAAGCTTGTCGCTGCTTCAGTGCTTAGATCGCGCCACGCTGACGCAACAGCTCCAGCACTTGCTTGACGCTTTCTTCCAGACTCAGCGACTGCGTATCGATCACCAGATCGGCATTGAGCGGCACGTCGTACGGGAAGGATTCGCCCGGGATGTTGTCGCCGCCAGCGGCATACAGACCTTGCGGGTCACGCTCGGCGCAGACGGTTGGCGAGGCCTGCACGTAAACCGTCAGCAAGCGATCCTTGCCGATCAGTTCCTTGGCCTGCTCGCGACCTTCGGCACTTGGCGCAACGAACGCGGCCAATGTCAGCAGCCCCGCTTCGTTGAACTGACGCGCGACATGCGCGGCACGACGCCAGTTCTCGGTACGTCCAGCGCGATCCTGTGGCAGACCTTTGTTGAGGTCGTGACGCAGGTTCTGACCATCCAGTACAAACACCGCACGGCCCATGTCGAACAGCTTGCGCTCGACCGCATACGCCAATGTGCTTTTGCCCGCGCCCGACAGGCCGCTGAACAGCACGGTGGCCGGTTGCTGGCCGAAGCGCTGGGCACGTTCCTCGGTCGCCACGTGCGCCAGTTTGCCGTGATGCGTGGCGGTGCCGTGCGTCACTGGCTGCGCGACGATCATGCCGGCGCCCACGGTGCCGTTGGTCAGGCGATCGATGACGATGAACGCGCCGGTGGTGCGGTTGCTTTCGTAACCGTCGAGGGCGATCGGTGCATCGAGTGCGATCTTCACCTTGCCGATTTCGTTGAGCTGCAACGCGCTCGCCGGGCCTTCTTCCAGGGTGTTGACGTCGACCTTGTTGACGATGCTGGCGATCGAGCCCGGCACGTAACTGGTGGCGCGTTTGATGTCGTATTTCTTGCCCGGCAGCATCGGCTCTTCAGCCATCCACACCAGCATCGCTTCGAAGCTGTCGGTGACTGGCGGCACGTTGTCGGCATGCACCAGCAGGTCGCCACGGGAAATGTCGATTTCGTCTTCCATGGTCAGCGTCACCGCTTGACCAGGCCCTGCATGTTCCAGCTCGCCTTCGAAAGTGACGATGGATTTCACGCGGCTGCTCTTGCCGGATGGCAGCACCACGACTTCGTCGCCCTTGTGCACGATGCCGCTGGCCAGAGTGCCGGCGAAACCTCGGAAGTTCAGGTTCGGACGGTTGACGTACTGCACCGGGAAACGCAGGTCGGTGAAATTGCGATCACCCGCCACTTCCACGGTCTCGAGAATTTCCATCAGCGACTGGCCGGTGTACCAGGGCGAGCGCTCGGACTTGTTCACCACGTTGTCGCCCTTGAGGGCAGACATCGGCACGAAGTGCATGCTGGTCGGCTTCATCTTCAAGCCTTCGGCGAATTTCAGGTAGTCGGCCTTGATCGACTCGAACACGCCTTCGTCGAAGTCCTTCAGGTCCATCTTGTTGATGGCGACGACGATGTGTTTGATGCCCAGCAACGAAGCGATGAAGCTGTGGCGACGGGTCTGGGTCTGCACGCCGTAACGGGCATCGACCAGAATGATCGCCAGGTCACAGGTGGACGCACCGGTGGCCATGTTGCGGGTGTACTGCTCATGGCCGGGGGTGTCGGCGATGATGAATTTGCGCTTGGCGGTGGAGAAATAGCGGTAGGCGACATCAATGGTGATGCCCTGCTCACGCTCGGCCTGCAGGCCGTCGACCAGCAATGCCAGATCGATGTCGTCACCGGTGGTGCCGGATTTCTTCGAATCGCGGGTAATCGCTTCGAGGTGATCTTCGTAGATCATTTTCGAGTCGTGCAGCAGGCGCCCTATCAGGGTGCTCTTGCCGTCATCGACATTACCGCAGGTCAAAAAGCGCAGCAGCTCTTTACGTTCGTGCTGGCCCAGGTAGGCGAGGATGTCCTCGCTGATCAAATCAGAAGCATGGCTCATTGCATTCAAGCTCCAAGCTGTAAGCTTCAAGCGGCAAGCTTGTCGGCGTACAGCTAGTCAGAAATTTTGTTGATCAACCCAACCAGCATCCTAGAAAGCTCTCGGGTCTCCATAATCCAATTTTCAGCCAGTGGTTCTGCGATGTAAGCGATATCTCGGCCTATCAGGATCTGGGTGCGCAGCTCTCCACAAGAAGCTTTCGCAATCCAAAGAAAATGAACCTTTTCTTTGCAACTCCGACGCTCCATGCCTTCAGCGATATTGGAAGGCACTGAAAGTGCAGAACGGGTGATCTGATCCTTGAATCCAAAATCCCCGCACCGCGCAAACTCTTTGAAAATCCTCACCGCCAGACATTTGCTTCGCTGCCATACAACCAGTCTCTCGAAATCCATTACGAGTCATCCGATTCCGGCCCGCAGCAACCGGCTGCAAGCGCCAAACTGCAAAGCTACTCATACCGCCTTTAACTTGCAGCTTGCCGCTTGTAACTCGAAGCTTAAAAGTAACCTTGACGTTTTTTGTCTTCCATCGAGCCTGCGCCATCGTGGTCGATGACCCGGCCCTGGCGCTCGGAAGTTCGCGTCAGGAGCATTTCCTGAATGATGTCCGTGAGGCTTTCGGCCTCGGACTCCACCGCGCCCGTCAACGGGTAGCAGCCAAGGGTGCGGAACCGCACTTTCTTTTTCACGATGCGCGCTTTGTCTTCGTCGGACAGGTGTTCGAGGATGCGCTCGTCGTCGATCATGATCAGCGTGCCGTTCTTCTCGATCACTTCGCGCTCGGCGGCGAAGTACAGCGGCACGATCGGGATGCCTTCGAGATAGATGTACTGCCAGATGTCCAGCTCGGTCCAGTTCGACAACGGGAACACACGGATGGATTCGCCCTTGTTGACCTTGCCGTTGTAGACATTCCACAGCTCGGGCCGCTGGTTTTTCGGGTCCCAGCGGTGCTTGCTGTCGCGGAACGAGTACACGCGCTCTTTGGCACGGGATTTCTCTTCATCGCGACGGGCGCCGCCGAACGCTGCGTCGAAACCATGCTTGTCGAGTGCCTGTTTCAGACCTTCGGTTTTCATGATGTCGGTGTGCTTGGCGCTGCCGTGGGTGAACGGGTTGATGTTCTGCGCCACGCCATCGGGGTTGATGTGGGTGATCAGGTCCAGGCCCAGTTCTTCGACCATCTTGTCGCGGAACTTGTACATTTCCTGGAATTTCCAGCGGGTGTCGACGTGCATCACCGGAAACGGCAGTTTGCCCGGGAAGAACGCCTTGCGTGCCAGGTGCAGCATCACGGCGGAGTCTTTACCGATGGAGTACAGCATCACCGGGTTATCGAACTCGGCGGCCACCTCGCGGATGATGTGGATGCTTTCCGCCTCCAGCTGTTTCAGATGCGTCAGTTTGTCGACCATGGCTACTCACGAAAGCTTTCTTATGAACGGCCAGCGGGCCGTGTTCGAGCGGGGAATCCTAGCACAGCGACCTCTTCTAATCAGGACGCCAACTAGATCGAAAGGGTATATGAATATGCCCACTCGTTTGGGCGCGCCGGCCCATGTAGGAGCTGCCGAAGGCTGCGATCTTTTGATTTTGTTTTTAAAGATCAAGATCAAAAGATCGCAGCCTTCGGCAGCTCCTACACAGCGAACGATGTGTCAGATCGGGTTGGGGCAATCGATGAAGATGTGCTCAAGGGCAAAGCGCTTCGCCAGATACTCGCCCAGCGCCTGCACGCCATAGCGTTCGGTGGCGTGGTGGCCGGCGGCGATGAAGCTGATGTCGTTTTCCCGCGCACTGTGGAAAGTCTGCTCGGAGGCCTCGCCGCTGATGAACAGATCGACACCCGCCGCCACGCCCTGATCGATATAACCCTGCCCGCCACCGGTGCACCAGCCGACGCGGCGGATCATGCCGCTGCCTTCGATTAGCAGCGGCTCGCGGCCCATGACTTCCTGCACCTTGCGCGCGAAATCCCGCGCGGTCATCGGCTCGTTCAGCGAACCGACCAGTCCGACCACTTTCGGGTTGCTCGGGTCCAGCGGCCCTTCGACAGTGATGTCGAGCTGACGCGCCAGTTGCACGTTATTACCGACGTCCGGGTGCAGATCCAGCGGCAGGTGATAAGCGAGCAGACTGATGTCGTGCTTGAGCAGGGTCTTCAAGCGGCGCTGTTTCATGCCGGTGACGCAAGGGTTTTCGCCTTTCCAGAAATAACCGTGGTGGACCAGGATCAGATCGGCCCCGGCTTCCACGGCTGCGTCCAGTAAAGCCTGGCTGGCGGTGACGCCACTGACGATACGCATCACCTGCGGGCGGCCTTCGACCTGCAATCCGTTGGGGCAATAATCGGCAATTTTTGCACTGGCCAGGTAGCGGTCGGCTTCTTCGACGAGGGTGCTGAGGGCAACGGCCATGACAGACTCCTAAATATCCCGTTCAGAGGCACGCGCGGCCTCGTATAATGCGCGACATTATGGGCGGTCTGACCTCGCCTGCAACCTTTCCAGGAACGTGCTTAATGCTCAAGGCGCTGCGTTTTTTTGGCTGGCCGCTGTTGGCCGGTGTGCTTATCGCTCTGTTGATTATTCAGCGTTACCCCGAGTGGGTCGGGCTGCCGAGCCTCGACGTCAATCTGCAACAGGCGCCACAGACAACGATCGTGCAACAGGGGCCGGTGTCCTATGCGGACGCGGTGGGCATCGCCGCGCCGTCGGTGGTCAACCTGTACACCACCAAGGTCATCAACAAACCGGCGCATCCTCTGTTCGAGGATCCGCAGTTCCGCCGCTTCTTCGGTGACAACTCGCCGAAACAGAAGCGCATGGAATCGAGCCTCGGTTCCGGGGTGATCATGAGCCCGGAAGGCTACATCCTCACCAACAACCACGTCACCAGCGGCGCCGACCAGATTGTCGTGGCGCTCAAGGATGGTCGCGAAACACTCGCGCGGGTGATCGGCAGCGATCCGGAAACCGACCTTGCTGTCCTGAAGATAGACCTGAAAAACCTGCCGGCGATCACCGTTGGCCGCTCCGACAGCATTCGCATCGGCGACGTTGCGCTGGCCATCGGCAACCCGTTCGGCGTCGGCCAGACCGTGACCATGGGCATCATCAGCGCCACCGGCCGTAATCAGTTGGGGCTGAACAACTATGAAGACTTCATCCAGACCGACGCGGCGATCAACCCGGGCAACTCCGGCGGTGCGCTGGTCGATGCCAACGGCAACCTCACCGGCATCAACACGGCGATCTTCTCCAAGTCCGGCGGCTCGCAAGGTATCGGCTTTGCCATTCCGGTGAAACTGGCGATGGAAGTGATGAAATCGATCATCGAGCACGGTCAGGTAATTCGTGGCTGGCTGGGCATCGAAGTGCAACCGCTGACCCAGGAACTGGCCGAGTCGTTTGGCTTGTCCGGGCGCCCGGGGATTGTCGTCGCAGGGATCTTCCGTGACGGCCCGGCGCAGAAAGCCGGGCTGCAACTGGGCGATGTGATTCTGAGTATAGATGGTGAGCCGGCTGGCGATGGTCGCCGTTCGATGAACCAGGTGGCGCGAATCAAACCGACCGACAAGGTCACAATCCAGGTCATGCGCAACGGCAAAGAGCTGAAGCTGACTGCTGAAATCGGCTTGCGCCCACCGCCAGCACCGGTGAAAGAAAAAGAAGAGTAAAAATGTTTTCGCGCCAGTGGCGCGAATAACAGACATTCTCAACAGGCATGTTATATTGTTTCAATTCTAGCAATTGGAACAACATAACATGTCGTCTCGCAAAAAGGCCTCGCTGCTGGGCCTGACCTTGGGTTTGCTTTGCGATCCCGCCTTCGCCGATGAACCGCAGCCCGTTGAGCTGGAAGCCATCAGCGTCACGTCCGACTACGAATCCCCCACCGGCCCGGTCAGCGGCTATCGCGCGACCCGCTCCGCCAGTGCGACCAAAACCGACACGGCGATTCGCGATATCCCACAAGCCATCAGCGTGGTCCCGGCGAGTGTGCTTTCGGATCTGGGCAGCACCAGCGTCGAGCGCGCGCTGGATTTTGCCGGCGGGGTTTCGAAGCAGAACAACTTCGGCGGCCTGACTCTGTACGAGTACAGCGTGCGCGGCTTCACCACTTCCGAGTTCTACAAGGACGGCTTCAGCGCCAATCGCGGCTACCCAAGCACGCCGGATGCGGCCAACATCGAGCGCATCGAAGTGCTCAAGGGCCCGGCTGCCAGTCTCTACGGTCGAGGCGATCCCGGCGGCACGGTGAACATCGTCACCAAGAAACCACAGCCCGAAGCATTCACTACCTTGCAGACCAGCGCCGGCAGTTGGGATCGCTATCGCACCGCACTGGACGTCAACACGCCCCTTGATGAACAGGGCAATGTGCTCTCGCGCATCAATCTCGCGGTCGAAGACAACCACAGCTTCCGCGACCACGTCGACAGCCAACGGGTCTTCGTCGCGCCCTCGATCAGTTGGCAGTTGAACCCGGACACTTCGCTGCTGGTGGAAAGCGAAATTGTCCGTCACAACTCGACGTTCGATCGTGGTGTAGTGGCGCCGAACAATAAATGGAGCGGCGTATCCCGTTCGACCTTCCTCGGCGAACCCAACGACGGCAACATCGACAACCACAACAACCTGCTCCAGGCCACCCTTGAACACCATCTGAACGACAGCTGGAAACTGCGTCTGGCCAGTCATTACAAGGAGGGCAAACTCTGGGGCGACGCCTCGGAACAACGAGCGCTGAACGCCGATGGCCACACGGTCAACCGCCGCTTGCGCGAACGCGATACGAGTTGGCACGACAGCATCACCCAACTGGAACTGCGCGGTCTGTTCGACCTCGGTCCGTGGCAGCATGAATTGCTGATCGGCACCGAGTACGAGAATTACCGCAAGGACGAACGCGTCACCACCATCGCCGGCGGCCCCTACGCCATCGACATCTACAAGCCGGTTTACGGCCAGCCGAAACCCAATGGTGCACGCTCGGGCACTGACTTCTTCGAACACGTCGAAAGTCACGCGCTGAACCTGCAAGACCAGATCATCTTCACCGACAAACTGCGCGGCATGCTCGGCGCGCGCTTCGAGCACTTCGATCAGCGCATCGACGATCACAGCCGTAACGCCAAGAGCCAGCAACGCCACGACGCGCTGACCCAACGCGCCGGCTTGCTCTATCAACTCACGCCGACTACCGGCCTGTTCGCCAACGCCTCGACTTCGTTCAAACCGAACAATGGCCTGGACGCTTCCGGCAAATCCTTCGACCCGGAAGAAGGTGTCGGTTACGAAGTGGGGATCAAGAACGAACTGTTCGATGAGCGCGTGAGCAGCACCCTCGCCTTCTTCCACATCGACAAGGAAAACGTCCTCGCCCTCGACCCGGGCACCGACACCAGCCGCGCCATCGGCAAGGCGCGCAGTCAGGGTTTCGATTGGCAAGTAAGCGGCCAGGTCACCGACGCGGTGCGGGTCATCGGCGCCTTCGCCTACATCGACGCCGAGGTGACCAAGGGCGACGCGACCATTGCGACCGGCAGCCGCATCCTCGGCGTGGCCAAACGCAGCGGCAGTCTGCTGGGTGTGTATGAATTTCAGGATGGGCGTCTGCGCGGCTCGGACGTCGGCGCAGCGTTCACTTACGTCGGCGATCGCTCGGGCGAGTCAGGCAGCGACTTCGAATTGCCGGCCTATCAGACCGTCGACTTGCTCGCCCACTACAAGGCCAGCGACAACGTCACGCTCGGCCTGAATCTGAACAACATCTTCGACGAAAAATACTACGAGCGCTCCTACAGCAATTACTGGGTCAACCCCGGCGAGCCACGCAATTTCACCGTCAGCCTGACACTCAACCTGTAAAAGGACGTCACCATGCACTACGGCAAACCCCTTCTGCTCATCGCTGCGCTGTTCACCGGCCAGGTGTCGGCGCACGGTCTGTGGACAGAGGAACGACGCGGCAACATCGAAGTGATCTACGGTCACGGCGCTGAAGACAACTCCTTCAAGGCGCGGAAAATCAGCGGGGCCTGGGCTTATGATGCCGGCGGCAAGATGATCCCGGTCAGCGTCGAGCGCCTGGCCGATCATGCCCGACTGAAACCGTTGAAGCCGCCGGCGGTGATGGCCGTGGCGCTGAACAATGGCATGTGGTCGCAGACGGCGGACAAGAAGTGGGTCAACGAGGGCCGCAGCAAAGTGCCCGGCGCCACCGAGGCCACGCAGACTTTCAAGTACAGCCTGGCGATCTATCAGCCGGGGGCAAAGTTGCCGAAACTGGACCAGATCAAACTGCTGATCCTGCCGGAAGTTGATCCGCTTACCGTCGGACCGGGCAAATCGTTGCCAGTGCGGGTGCTGCTCGATGGCAAACCAGCGGCGGGGGTGAAGTTGTATGGCGATTACCGCAGTTCGCCAAATACGCTGAGCACCGAGACCGACAAGGATGGGCGTGCGCAGGTGCTGGTGAGAAATGAGGGTTTGAACGTGATTGCGGCGCAGGTTGAAGTGCCGGTGAGGGACAGCGTGGATGTGGATAGTCGAGGGTTGTTCAGTTCGCTGACGTTCCTCGGCGAGCCGCATCACGAGTAAAAAGCTTCCCTCACCCCAGCCCTCTCCCGGAGGGAGAGGGGGCCGACCGAGTTGTCTTGCGGGATACATCGACCTGAGAAACCGAGTCGATTATGGATTCACCACAAATCGTTCAAGCCGGCGTACCTCTGCATATTCCCCATTCAGTTCCCTCTCCCTTTGGGAGAGGGTTAGGGTGAGGGGCTTTTGCTTTTAGAGGTCGCCCAGCCCATCGATCAACGCCTGATTCTGCTCCGGCGTGCCAATCGAGATCCGCAGGAATTGCGCAATCCGCTCTTGCTTGAAGTGCCGGACGATCACCCCCTGCTCGCGCAGCCTTGGCGCAGTCTGAGGCTAGACTTTTAACGAAGCTCATAACCATAAGTACGGTTTGAATGAATATTCCCGACTAAAACGATCTCATAGACTGTCATTTCTGTCAGTGGTATGAGCACACGCAAATACCTAATCTGATCCTGTTTCCTCATGCTTTCAACGATAGGCAGGTGATAGACATGGACATCCTCGACAAGCTAAAAAAAGCAAAGGTAAAGGCTAGTGGTTCGTTCAGTGTTCGGCTCGGCGACAACGGAGGCTTCGACGCGGTTCTCGTTAACTTGGTCCCGACTGGAGACGGCGGCGGAATTCTTTTAGGCGCGAACGGATCCGACACGGTGATGATTGGCCATCCAGAGCTTGCGGCGGGTCAGCACACGGTGCAGTTGAAAGAAGGCGACGCACGTACATCTGTCAGGGGGATTTCCTACGTGGCCGAAAGCGGACAGGTGGAAATGGATGTGAACTCCCCGCTGACGTCAGCAAAGGGTGAATACCGTTTCAAAACCAAGGACGGAATCGAAGTCAGTGGTGAATTCAATATCAATGCCGTGGTCATCGCTTAAAAATCACCCCGGCTATTGAACAATCAAGGAGCCGGGGGAGCGGCGCCAGACGTCAGGCCTGATCCAATCCGTCAATCAACGCCTGATTCTGCTCCGGCGTGCCAATCGAGATCCGCAGGAACTGTGCAATCCGCTCTTGCTTGAAGTGCCGCACGATGACGCCCTGCTCACGCAACTTGGCCGCCAGCCCCGCCGCGTCATGTTGCGGATGCCGGGCGAAGATGAAGTTGGCCGCCGATGGCAGCACTTCAAAGCCCTTGGCCTGCAATTGCGCCACCACCCAATCGCGGCTGTCGATCACCTGACGACAGGTCTTGTCGAAATACTCGCGATCTTCGAAAGCTGCCGCCGCACCGACAATCGCCAGACGATCCAGCGGATAGGAGTTGAAGCTGTTCTTGATCCGCTCCAGCGCCTCGATCAGATCAGGATGCCCTACCGCCAGACCGACACGCAGGCCAGCCAGCGAACGGGACTTGGACAATGTCTGCGTCACCAGCAGGTTCGGATAACGGTCCACCAGACTGATCGCGGTTTCGCCGCCAAAGTCGATGTAAGCCTCGTCCACCACGACCACCGAATCCGGACTGGCCTTGAGGATCTGCTCAACCGCGTCCAGCGCCAGCAGGCAACCGGTCGGGGCGTTCGGGTTGGGGAAAATGATCCCGCCATTCGGTTTGGCATAGTCGGCCGGGTTGATCTGGAATTGCGCATCCAGCGGCACTGCATCGAATTCAATGCCATACAACCCGCAGTAGACCGGATAGAAGCTGTAGCTGATGTCCGGGAACAGAATCGGCTGATCGTGCTGCAGCAAACCGTGGAAGATGTGCGCGAGCACTTCGTCGGAACCGTTGCCGAGGAACACCTGACTGGTTTGCACGCCGTAGTATTCGGCCACGGCGTTTTTCAACAGATCACTGTTTGGATCCGGATACAGGCGCAGATTGTCGTTGAGCTCGGCTTGCATCGCCGCCAATGCTTTTGGCGACGGGCCGTAGGGGTTTTCGTTGGTGTTGAGCTTGACCAGTCTGGTCAGCTTCGGCTGTTCGCCCGGCACATAAGGCACCAGATCCTTGACGAACGGGCTCCAGAATTTACTCATGCTCATTCCCCCTGCCCTTTCAGAAACTCTTCATCTTTGATGCGGTATTCGGCGCTGCGCGCGTGGGCGCTAAGCGATTCGCCACGGGCCAGTACCGATGCAGTCTTGCCCAGCTCGGAAGCACCGGCCTCGGAGCAGAAGATGATCGAAGAACGTTTCTGGAAATCGTAGACACCCAGCGGCGAGGAGAAACGCGCAGTGCCCGAAGTCGGCAATACGTGGTTCGGGCCGGCGCAGTAGTCGCCCAGCGCTTCGGAGGTGTGGCGGCCCATGAAGATCGCGCCAGCGTGACGGATCTGCGGCAGCCAGGCTTGTGGATCAGCGACCGACAATTCCAGGTGTTCCGGGGCGATGCGATTGGCGACTTCGATGGCCTGGGCCATGTCGCTGACCTGGATCAGCGCGCCACGGCCATTGATCGAGGTCTCGATGATGGTTGCGCGGTCCATGGTCGGCAGCAGTTTGTCGATGCTCGCCGCTACCTTGTCGAGGAACTCGGCGTCGGGGCTGACCAGAATCGCTTGCGCGTCCTCGTCGTGCTCCGCCTGGGAGAACAGGTCCATGGCGATCCAGTCCGGATCGGTCTGGCCGTCGCAGACCACGAGGATTTCCGAAGGGCCGGCGATCATGTCGATGCCGACCTGGCCGAAAACGTGGCGTTTGGCGGTGGCGACATAAATGTTGCCCGGGCCGACGACCTTGTCGACACGCGGCACGCTTTCGGTGCCGTAAGCCAGCGCGGCAACCGCTTGCGCACCGCCGATGGTGAACACACGATCGACGCCGGCAATGCAGGCAGCCGCCAGCACCAGTTCGTTGAGTTCACCGCGCGGGGTCGGCACGACCATCACCACTTCGGTCACGCCGGCAACCTTGGCCGGAATCGCGTTCATCAGTACCGACGACGGATACGAGGCCTTGCCACCCGGCACATACAGGCCGGCACGATCCAGCGGCGTGACTTTCTGGCCGAGCACCGTGCCGTCGGCTTCGGTGTAGCTCCAGGAGTCCTGCTTCTGCTTTTCGTGATAGCTGCGCACCCGGGCGGCGGCTTTTTCCAGTGCTTCGCGCTGTGGCACGGTGATGCGGGTCAGGGCCAGTTCGAGGCGCTCACGCGGCAGGATCAGGTCGGCCATCGAAGCGACTTCAAGACCATCGAACTTCTGGGTGAACTCGACCAGCGCCGCGTCACCGCGTTCACGCACAGCCTTGATGATGTCCAGCACGCGCTGATTGACCGAGTCGTCAGACACACTTTCCCAGCTCAGCAGATGATCCAGATGATGTGCGAAATCCGGGTCAGCAGCGTTGAGTCGGCGAATTGCAGTCGGTGCGGTCATAGCGAGAGCCTCATAGGAATTGGCAAAAAACTCAGGCGCCCGAAACTAGCATTCGATCCGCTTGGGCACCTGAGAATTCTGGCTATGAGGCGGATAGACGGCGCGACCTCGGGTCGCGCAGGTAGATCAGCCGCGGTGTCGCGATTCCACTGCGTTGCGCAGGGTGTCGATCAACGCCTGGATTCGGGCGTGCTGCATTTTCATTGAAGCCTTGTTGACCACCAGGCGCGAGCTGATCGTGGCGATCAGTTCCTGGGGCTCCAGGCCGTTGGCGCGCAGGGTGTTGCCGGTGTCGACCACGTCGATGATCTTGTCGGCCAGACCGATCAGCGGCGCCAGTTCCATCGAGCCGTACAGCTTGATGATATCGACCTGACGGCCCTGCTCGGCGTAGTAACGCTTGGCAACATTGACGAACTTGGTCGCCACACGCAGACGGCCCTTGGGCTCCGGCGCGCCGATCTTGCCGGCGGTCATCAGCTTGCACTGGGCGATCTGCAGGTCCAGCGGCTCATACAGGCCCTGGCCGCTGTATTCCATCAGCACGTCCTTGCCGGCAACGCCGAGGTCGGCCGCGCCATGCTCGACATAGGTCGGCACGTCGGTGGCACGCACGATCAGCAGACGCACGTCGTCCTGGGTCGTGGGGATAATCAGCTTGCGGCTCTTGTCCGGATTCTCGGTCGGCACGATGCCCGCTTCAGCGAGAAGCGGCAGAGTGTCGTCAAGGATGCGGCCCTTGGACAGTGCGATGGTCAACATGGGAAACGTCAGTCCTTATCAAGGTACTCATGCCCGGTCGCAGTCGGCGCCGGACACACATCGAGGGTGCGCACACCCTCGACTCGAAACGAATTCAGTGGACACGTCCGTGTGTCCCGATGCAGCGATCAGCCCGGAACGCGACGGATCTTGGCACCCAGCATTTGCAGTTTTTCTTCGATGCACTCGTAACCACGGTCGATGTGGTAGATGCGGTCGATCAGCGTGTCGCCTTCGGCAACCAGCGCCGAGATCACCAGACTGGCCGATGCGCGCAGGTCGGTAGCCATCACTGGCGCGCCCTTGAGCTTCTCGATACCGGTGACGATCGCGGTGTTGCCTTCAACCTGGATATGCGCGCCCATGCGGTGCAGCTCGTAGACGTGCATGAAACGGTTTTCGAAGATCGTCTCGATCACTGCACCGGTGCCTTCGGCAATGGCGTTGAGCGAGATGAACTGTGCCTGCATGTCGGTAGGGAACGCCGGGTACGGCGCGGTGCGCACGTTGACCGCTTTCGGGCGCTTGCCGTGCATGTTCAGCTCGATCCAGTCTTCACCGCAGGTGATTTCCGCACCGGCTTCACGCAGTTTTTCCAGCACCGCTTCGAGGATGGTCGGATCGGTGTCCTTGACCTTGACGCGGCCACCCGTGACGGCAGCGGCGACCAGATAGGTGCCGGTTTCGATCCGGTCAGGCATGACCTTGTAGAACGCCGAACCCAGACGCTCGACGCCATCGATGGTGATGGTGTCGGTGCCGGCACCGGAAACCTTGGCGCCCATGGCATTGAGGAAGTTCGCCAGGTCGACCACTTCAGGTTCGCGAGCGGCGTTCTGCAACACGCTGCGACCCTTGGCCAGGGCAGCGGCCATCATGATGTTCTCGGTACCGGTCACGCTCACGGTGTCGAAGAAGAAGTGCGCGCCGCGCAGGCCACCTTCCGGCGCCTTGGCCTTGATGTAGCCGCCTTCGACGTCAATGATTGCGCCCATGGCTTCGAGACCACGGATATGCAGGTCGACCGGACGCGAGCCGATGGCGCAACCGCCAGGCAGTGCCACTTCGGCTTCACCGAAACGCGCGACCATCGGGCCGAGCACAAGGATCGACGCACGCATGGTTTTCACCAGTTCGTACGGCGCGATCAGGGTCTTGATGGTGCGCGGGTCGATTTCGACGCTGAGCTTCTCGTCGATCACAGGCTCAATGCCCATGCGCCCGAAGAGCTCGATCATGGTGGTGATGTCGTGCAGGTGCGGCAGGTTGCCAACGGTGACCGGACCATCGCACAGCAAGGTCGCGGCCAGGATCGGCAGGGCGGAGTTCTTCGCGCCGGAAATGCGGATCTCGCCATCAAGACGAGCGCCACCGGTAATAATCAATTTATCCATTAGTATCTCGACGCCCTAGGGCTCAGGTGCGCTCGGCCCAGGCCGCGCTGCTGAAAAATTTCATAGTGACCGCATGGATGCTGCCATCGACGATCCATGGGTTCAAATGGGCATAGACCTGCTGCTGACGCTTCACCGGGCTCAACGCCGCCAGTTCATCGCTGATCACGTTCAGCTGGAAGTTGCAGCCTTCGCCTTCAACTTCTACCAGCGTTCCTGGCAGCTTTCCTTCAAGGAAGCTCTTCACTTCTACGGCCTGCATGCTCAACCTCAATCGGCGCCCTGTGCGCACGGGTCGGACATCATACAAAAAAGCCCCGCGCCTGCGAACCCCGCGACGCAGGACTCTGACGGGGGGCTTGTTTACAGATGATGGTTCAGGGGTGCGCCAACAGCTCCGTCAACTCGCTGACCTGAGCGATTTCGCGCATGTCTTCGGGCATCGCGCGGATGCTGACGGCCTTGCCGGCCGCCTGAGCATCACGCATGAAGCACAGCAGCAACGACAGGCCGACGCTGCTGGACTTCTGCACCGCCGAACAATCGATGACCAGCGTCGACGCCTTGCTCGACTTGATCAGCGCCTGCCCTTCCTTACGCAGGTCGGGCCCGGTGCGGTAATCCAGCACGCCGCTGAGCACCAGCTCGTCGACATCACTCATCCGTACTGCCGCCTCACTCATTGCGCTGGCTTCGCGGCGGCTTTGTCGGTTTCCTGCTTGGCCTTGGCCACTTCACCGGCCCAGCCATCGATGGTCTTGTCCAGATCGTTGCCATTGCGCTGCATGGCATCGGCGAACTGGTCACGGAACAACTTGCCGATGTTGATACCGTTGATGATCACATTGCGCAGCTTCCACTCGCCGCCGATCTTCTCAAGGGTGTACTGCACTGGATAGATCGCGCCATTGCTGCCCTTGACGGTCATGTTGACGCTGGTGCGGTCGCCCGATTCGTCTTTGGCCGGGTCAACCGTGATGCCCTGGTTGTTGTATTCCAGCAGAGCGTTGCCGTAGAACTGGAACAGACCGCGCTTGAAGTTTTCCTGGAAGCGCTGCATCTGCGCAGGCGTGGCCTTGCGCGAATACTTCACGGTCATGATGCTTTTGGAGATGCCCTCGGCATCCACCACGGGCCCCACAATGCTGTTCAGCGCCGCGTAGAAATCCTGCGGATCCTGCTTGTACTTCTCTTTATTGGCCTGCAAATCGGCAAGCATCCGGTTCGTGGTGTCCTGAATCAGGTCATGAGCCGATTGCCCCGGTGCAGCGTTAGCCATCAACGGCAGGGCCGCGAGTAACACCAACAGGCCACGTCGCAAGATAGAGATCATTCAAAAGCTCCTCATTTGGCGTCTTTGCTAACGGTATTGAGCAGGAATTTACCGATCAGGTCTTCCAGTACCAGTGACGACTGCGTGTCGTGGATGGTTCCACCGTCTTTCAACTGGGTGTCTTCACCGCCGACACTGATACCGATGTATTTCTCGCCCAGCAGACCCGCGGTGAGGATAGACGCAGTCGAGTCAACCGGCAGGTTGTCGACCTTTTTATCCACCTGCAGCGTGACCCGACCGGTGAAGCTGTCGCGATCCAGATCGATGGCGGTGACCTTGCCGATGGTCACACCGGCCATGGTCACTTTCGCTCTGACCGTCAGACCGGCGATATTGTCAAAGTAGGCGTACAACTTATAAGTGTCGGTGGACGAAGTCGGAGACAGGCCGCTGACGCGCAGGGCGAGCAGCAGCAAAGCCAGGATCCCTGCCAGCAGGAACAGGCCGACACCGATTTCCAGGGTGCGGTTTTGCATCAGAAATCTCCAAACATCAAAGCGGTCAGAATAAAGTCCAGACCGAGCACTGCCAGCGAGGCAAACACCACGGTCTTGGTAGTGGCACGACTGATTCCCTCGGAAGTGGGTTCACAGTCATAGCCTTGGAATACGGCAATCCAGGTCACCACAAAGGCGAAGACAACACTCTTGATCACGCCATTGAGCACATCACTGGTGAAGGTCACGCTGTTCTGCATGTTCGCCCAGTACGAGCCTTCGTAGACGCCCAGCCAGTCGACCGCGACCCACGAACCGCCCCAGATGCCGACGACGCTGAAGATCATCGCCAGCACCGGCAGGGAAATGAAGCCGGCCCACAGGCGCGGTGCAATGATGTACTTGAGCGGGTCGACACCGATCATTTCCAGGCTGGACAGCTGCTCGGTGGATTTCATGTTGCCGATCTCGGCGGTCAGCGCCGAACCGGCGCGCCCGGCAAACAGCAACGCCGTGACCACCGGTCCCAGTTCACGCAGCAACGTCAGGGCGACCATCTGCCCCACCGCCTGCTCTGAACCATAGCTGGACAGAATGCTGAAGCCCTGCAGCGCGAGGACCATGCCGATGAAGATGCCGGAAACGACGATGATCACCAGCGACATGACGCCGACCGAGTGCAACTGCTTGATCAACAGACCGAAACCACCGCTGATACCGCCACGGCCCAGCAGGGCGTGAAACAGGAACAGGGTCGCTCGACCAAACACCGCGACCGCGTCGATCGCCGATTCGCCGAACCGACGCACGCGTTCCATCAATGAAATTCTGCGCATCAGCGCTTCCCCAGAAGATCTGCGCGGTAATCCGTCGCTGGAAAATGGTAGGGCACCGGACCATCGGGATCGCCGGTCATGAACTGGCGGATACGCGGCTCATCCGAATTCATCAGCTCATCCGGCGTGCCCTGCCCCAGCACCTGACCATCGCCCACTACATAGATGTAGTCGGCAATGCTCGCGGTTTCCGCCAGGTCATGGGACACCACGATGCTGGTGATGCCCAAGGCATCGTTGAGCAGGCGGATCAGGCGCACCAGCACGCCCATGGCGATCGGGTCCTGCCCCACGAAGGGCTCGTCGTACATGAGAATCTGCGGATCGAGGGCAATCGCCCGGGCCAGTGCCACTCGGCGCTTCATGCCGCCGGACAGTTCGTCCGGCATCAGTTCGATGGCACCGCGCAGCCCCACGGCCTGCAACTTGAGCAGGACGATGTCGCGGATCATGTCTTCCGGCAGCTCGGTGTGAACCCGCAGCGGAAAGGCGACGTTCTCGAACACATCGAGATCGGTAAACAGCGCACCGCTCTGAAACAGCACGCCCATGTGCTTGCGCGCGTCGAACAGGTCACTGCGCGACAGCGTCGGCAGGTTCTGCCCGTTGACCCAGACTTCGCCGCTGGACGGCCGCAACTGCGCGCCCATCAGACGCAGCAGCGTGGTCTTGCCGCAGCCGGAAGGCCCCATGATGCCGGTGACCTTGCCGCGCGGGATGCGGATATCGACGTTATTGAAAATGCTCCGCGCACCGCGCTTGAAGGAAACTCCCTTCAGCTCGACCGCGTAGGCGTTATCGGCACTCATCTAAACTCCTTGCGATGCAGCCTCTCACTGGGATGCCAGACTTTCCTCGGAAACACCTGCATCCCGGGCAGGCCGAACTGGCGGCGAACTATATCACTGCAAAGGCTGAGCGCCCAAGCGAGAACCCGGCCAGAATCGCCGACACATGAGGCTCGCAGCGACTTTCGGAGGGTTTTGGTAACCAGTAATGACAAAGCACGACGAACTTGCGTGAGGCTTTGCCACATAACCGCTATAATCGCCGCCTTTTCATCGGGCCATACGATTCTGACATGAGCAAAACCCGCGACCTGATTCAGTCGGCACAACGCACCATCCGCCTCGAAGTGGAAGCCGTCCAAGGCTTGATGGCCCATATCGACGCCGATTTCGTACGCGCTTGCGAGATGATTCTGGCCAGCAAGGGCCGCGTGGTCGTGGTCGGCATGGGCAAATCCGGACACATCGGCAACAAGATCGCCGCGACGCTGGCCAGCACCGGCACTCCGGCGTTTTTCGTGCATCCGGCGGAAGCCAGCCATGGCGACATGGGCATGATCACCCGCGACGACGTCATCTTGGCGCTGTCGAATTCCGGCTCGACCAACGAAATCATAACGCTGCTGCCATTGATCAAACGCCTGGGTATCCAGCTGATCAGCGTCACCGGCAACCCGCAGTCGCCGTTGGCGAAGGCTGCCGAGGTCAATCTCAATGTGCACGTCGAGCACGAAGCCTGCCCGTTGAATCTGGCACCGACATCTTCGACCACCGCAGCGCTGGTCATGGGTGACGCCCTGGCCGTGGCCTTGCTGGAAGCGCGCGGGTTTACCGCCGAAGACTTTGCCTTCTCGCATCCGGGCGGCGCCCTTGGCCGGCGCCTGTTGCTGAAAGTGGAAAACGTCATGCACGCCGGGGAGGAGTTGCCGCAAGTACAACGCGGCACCCTGCTCAAGGACGCGCTGATGGAAATGACCCGCAAGGGCCTCGGCATGACCGCTATCCTTGAGGCCGACGGCAAACTCGCCGGGATCTTCACCGACGGCGATTTGCGCCGCACCCTGGACCGCACCATCGACATTCGCAACGCGACCATCGATGAAGTGATGACCGCACACGGCAAAACCGCGCGGCCCGACATGCTTGCCGCTGAAGCCCTGAAAATCATGGAAGACCATCGAATCAGCGCCTTGGTAGTCGTCGACGAAGAGGACCGCCCGATCGGCGCCTTCAACCTCTCCGATCTGCTGCGCGCAGGAGTCATGTAATGAGCAACGATCTGCTGCAACGCGGCAAAGCGATCAAACTGGCAGTCTTCGACGTCGACGGTGTGCTCACCGACGGCCGTCTGTACTTCCTCGAAGACGGCAGCGAGTTCAAGACCTTCAACACCCTCGACGGTCAGGGCATCAAAATGCTGATGAATGCCGGCGTGCAAACCGCGATCATCAGCGGTCGCAAGACCCCGGTGGTCGAGCGCCGCGCGAAGAACCTAGGCATCCCGCACCTGTTTCAGGGGCGTGAAGACAAATTGGTGGTGCTCGACGGCCTGCTCGCGCAACTGGGCCTAAGCTATGAAGAAGTCGCCTATCTGGGCGACGATCTGCCAGACTTGCCGGTGATCCGCCGCGTAGGGCTGGGCATGGCGGTGGCCAACGCTGCCGATTTCGTCCGCGAACACGCCCACGGCGTTACCCGCGCCCGTGGCGGCGAAGGTGCCGCCCGCGAATTCTGCGAATTGATCCTGCGCGCCCAGGGCCGCCTCGAAGCGGCCAACGCCGCGTACCTGTGAGCCTGACCATGTTTAGCAAAAAGTTTCGCAACTTCCTGCTGTTCGGCTGCATCGCGGCGATTTTCGCTGCGGTCGGCTACTGGAACATCAGCCCGGAGCGCTTCCTCGACAAGCCACCGGTCTCGGCAGCCGAGAATCCGATCGACTGGTACGCGACCAACACGCACACCATTCAGTACCTGCCCGACGGCAAGGTGCAGTACGAGATGACTTCGGACAAGGCCGAGCACGTCAAGGCCACCGATGTCACTCTGGTGACCAAGCCTGATTTGAATATGTATCGCGGCACCGACTTCCCATGGCACGTGACCAGCGAGCGCGGCGAAGTGAACTCCGGCGGTACCGAGGTGGAATTGATCGATTCGGTCCGCGTACAGCGCACCGATGAGAAACAGCGCGGCACCCTGATCACCAGCACCCGCATGACCGTGTTCCCGCAGCAGGAATATGCGCAGACTGCGCAACCCGTTAGAATCGAGGGCGCTGGCGGCGTGTCGACTGGCGTCGGAATGAAAGCGTACCTGAAGGACAGCAGGATACACCTGCAATCGAACGTAAGAGGACAGTATGAGGCTCGTTAAAACCCTCCCTATTTTGCTCAGTCTGGGCGCAGCACTGGGAAGCGCGAGCGCCTGGTCCCTGCCGAACGATCAGCAGCAACCTATCCGCATTCAGGCCGACGACGCCCAGCTGGACGACAAGAATGGCATCGCCACCTATAAAGGTGACGTGATCATTACCCAGGGCTCGATGATCGTCAAAGGCAACACCGTAACCATGACCCGTGCGCCCAATGGCGACATCGACGTGGTGACCTCGGTGGGCAATCTGGCTTACTTCGAGCAGTTGCAGACCCAGGGCGACGCCAACCCGGTCAGGGGCTACGGCGTAACCATTCAGTACCACGCCCAGCAGAACCGCGTGGTGCTGATCGACAAGGCCAAGGTTATCGACAAGGATGACAACGTCACCCAGGGCGAAAAAATCGTCTACGACACCGTGAAGAAACTGGCCAGCGCCGGTCGCGCCACGGGCAGCAAGGTCACCGAATCGCGTCCGCGCATCGACATGGTGATCCAGCCGAAGAAGAAAACCGAAGAGAAAACCCAGTAATGGCAACTCTGAAAGCTCAGCACTTGGCCAAGGCCTATAAAAGCCGCCAGGTCGTGCGTGACGTCAGCCTGTCGATCGACAGCGGGCAGATCGTCGGCCTGCTCGGCCCGAACGGCGCCGGCAAGACGACCTGCTTCTACATGATCGTCGGCTTGGTGCAGGCCGATCAGGGCCGTGTGCTGATCGATGATCTGGACGTCAGCCACCAGCCGATGCACGGTCGCGCCAAGGCCGGTATCGGCTATCTGCCGCAAGAAGCGTCGATCTTCCGCAAGCTGTCGGTCGCCGACAACATCATGGCGATACTCGAGACTCGCCCGGAACTCGACAAGGCCGGCCGTCGCAAGGAGCTGGAAAGCCTGCTGCAGGAATTCCACATCAGCCACATCCGCGACAACCTCGGCATGAGCCTGTCCGGTGGCGAGCGTCGCCGGGTGGAAATCGCTCGCGCTCTGGCCACTGCGCCGAAATTCATCCTGCTCGACGAACCGTTCGCCGGTGTCGACCCGATCTCGGTCGGCGACATCAAGCAGATCATCCACCACCTCAAGGCCAAGGGCATCGGCGTACTGATCACCGACCACAACGTGCGTGAGACGCTGGATATCTGCGAAACCGCTTACATCGTCAACGACGGTCAACTGATCGCCGAGGGCGATGCCGAGACCATCCTGGCCAACGATCTGGTCAAGGAAGTGTATCTGGGTCACGAGTTCCGCCTGTAAGCGCGACAGCGCTGTATCGATTCAAGGCGCATTTATCCGCTTTAATTGTTACAGCGCTCTAGGCAAACACTTCAGTTTCAGGCATATAATTTGCTTAAGTTTGGCGCTTCGGCGCCCTGTAGTGGATGGCGCAAAGCGCCGGCGAATAAGGTGTTAAGCCCCTGCCATGAAACCATCGCTAGTCTTGAGAATGGGCCAGCAGCTGACGATGACACCGCAGCTGCAACAGGCCATCCGCCTGCTCCAATTGTCGACCCTGGACCTGCAACAGGAGATCCAGGAGGCGCTGGAATCCAATCCGATGCTCGAACGCCAGGAAGAAGGCGACGACTTCGACAACGCCGATCCCTTGGCCGACAGCGCCGAACAGAAGCCTGCCGAAATCCAGGAACCCTCCTACCAGGAAACCGCCCCGACGGTGGACAACCTCGAGGATGGCGAATGGAACGAGCGCATCCCCAACGAACTGCCGGTGGACACAGCCTGGGAAGACGTCTACCAGACCAGCGCCAGCAGCCTGCCCAGTAGCGATGACGATGAGTGGGATTTCACCACCCGCACGTCCCCCGGGGAGAGCCTGCAGAGCCATCTGCTCTGGCAACTGAACCTGGCGCCGATGTCCGACACCGATCGCCTGATCGCCGTGACCCTGATCGATTGCATCAACAATCAGGGCTATCTGGACGAAACCCTCGAAGAAATTCTTGAAGCGTTCGATCCGGAACTGGACATCGAGCTCGACGAGATCGAAGCCGTCCTGCATCGCATCCAGCAATTCGAACCCGCCGGAATCGGTGCGCGCAACCTCAGCGAATGCCTGCTCCTGCAACTGCGCCAGTTGCCCGCCAAGACGCCGTGGCTGACCGAGGCCAAGCGTCTGGTCGCCGATTACATCGACTTGCTGGGCAGCCGTGATTACAGCCAGTTGATGCGTCGGATGAAGCTCAAGGAAGACGAGCTGCGCCAGGTTATCGAACTGGTGCAGAGCCTCAATCCGCGTCCGGGCTCGCAGATCGAATCGACCGAAGCCGAATACGTCATTCCTGACGTGATCGTGCGCAAGGACAACGAGCGCTGGCTGGTCGAACTGAACCAGGAATCGGTGCCACGTCTGCGCGTCAACGCCCAGTACGCCGGTTTTGTGAAGCGCGCCGACACCAGCGCCGACAACACTTTCATGCGCAATCAGTTGCAGGAAGCCCGCTGGTTCATCAAGAGCCTGCAGAGCCGCAACGAAACACTGATGAAAGTGGCCACGCAGATCGTCGAACATCAGCGCGGTTTCCTCGAATACGGCGACGAAGCGATGAAACCGCTGGTACTGCATGACATCGCCGAAGCGGTCGGCATGCACGAATCGACGATTTCCCGAGTGACCACGCAAAAATTCATGCATACCCCGCGCGGTATTTATGAGCTGAAATACTTTTTCTCCAGCCACGTCAGCACCTCCGAAGGCGGCGAATGCTCGTCCACGGCGATTCGCGCGATCATCAAGAAACTGGTCGCGGCGGAAAATCAGAAAAAGCCGTTGAGTGACAGCAAGATCGCTGGTTTACTGGAGGCACAAGGCATTCAGGTGGCTCGCCGCACCGTCGCCAAGTACCGCGAATCCCTCGGAATCGCGCCTTCGAGCGAACGCAAGCGGTTGATGTAAGCCACGTTACAGCGTTCCAGTGGCAGGCTTTTCGGCCTGCCGCTTTATGCACTGGCAACGAAGGAGAAGCTGTATGCAAGTCAACATCAGTGGACACCAACTGGAAGTGACCCAACCTCTGCGTTCCTACATCGAGGAAAAACTCCAACGACTGGAGCGACATTTCGACAAGATCACCAACGTGCAAGTCACGATGTGCGTCGAAAAGCTGAAGCAGAAGATCGAAGCCACCTTGCATATCCCCGGCAGCGAAGTGGTCGCCAACGCAGAAGATACCGACATGTATGCTGCGATCGACTCACTCACCGACAAGCTGGATCGCCAACTCAAAAAGCATAAGGAAAAGACCCAGAGCCTCCTCCAGGGCGCAACCGGTCGTTAACACCCCTATCCCATGATCCGACTTGAAACCATCCTGACCCCCGGCCGTTCCCAGGTGAACGCGCCGGGCGGCAGCAAGAAAAAAGCCCTCGAACAGATTGCCAACCTGATCCACCGCGAAGTGCCGGATCTGGCGATGCAGGATGTTTTCGAGGCGCTGATCGCCCGTGAAAAACTCGGTTCCACCGGTTTTGGCAACGGCATCGCCATTCCCCACTGCCGCCTCAAGGGCTGCACGGCGCCCGTCAGTGCCCTGCTGCACCTCGAAGCCCCGATCGATTTCGACGCCATCGACGGCGCCCCGGTTGACCTGCTGTTCGTGCTGCTGGTCCCGGAGGCCGCGACCGACGCGCATCTGGAATTGCTACGCCAGATCGCCAGCATGCTCGACCGCAAGGAAGTGCGCGAAAAGCTGCGCAGCGCCGCGAGCAACGAAGCCTTGTACCAGGTTGTACTGGACGAGCAGAACGGGCACTAATCATGCGTTTGATCATTGTCAGTGGCCGTTCGGGCTCAGGTAAAAGTACCGCCCTGAATGTCCTTGAGGACAACGGCTACTACTGCATCGACAACCTGCCGGCCGGCTTGCTGCCGGAACTGGCCGAGCGCGCGTTGATCCACACTGAACTGGCGCAGCCGCTGGTTGCCGTGTCGATCGATGCACGCAACCTGCCGAGCCATCTGTCTCGTTTCCCGGAATTGCTCGAAGACGTGCGGGCCAAGCATATCAAGTGCGATGTGCTCTATCTGGACGCCGACGAAGAAACCCTGCTCAAGCGTTTTTCCGAGACCCGTCGTCGTCACCCGTTGAGCAACGCCAATCGCTCCCTGGCCGAAGCCATCCACGATGAAAGCGCCCTGCTCGGCCCGATCGCCGATCTGGCCGACCTGAAAATCAACACCACCCACCTCAATCTGTATCAACTGCGCGATACCCTGAAGTTGCGCCTGTTGAATCAGCCGGAGCCTGGTACGGCGTTTCTGGTCGAGTCGTTCGGCTTCAAGCGCGGCATGCCGGTCGATGCCGATCTGGTTTTCGACGTACGTTGCCTGCCCAATCCGTACTGGAAACCGGAGCTGCGCGCGCAGTCGGGGCTCGATGCCCCAGTGGCCGAGTACCTGGCGGAACAGCCGGACGTCGAAGAAATGTATCAGGACATCTACGCCTACCTGAACAAGTGGCTGCCACGTTTCGCCGCCAGCAACCGCGCCTACGTCACCATTGCCATTGGCTGCACCGGCGGGCATCACCGCTCCGTCTACCTGACCGAACGCCTGGGTCAGGCCCTGCAGAAAACCCTGAAGAACGTCCAGGTTCGCCACCGCGACCTCACCTAAAGGATTCACACCGCGATGCCTGCTCGTGAAATCGAAATCATCAATAAGCTGGGTCTGCATGCCCGGGCATCGGCCAAGTTCGTCGGCGTGGCCGGCAAGTTTCCGGAGACTACGATAAGAGTCGGTCGCACGCCCGAGACAACGGTAGATGGTAAAAGCATCATGGCGATGATGATGCTCGCGGCGGGCAAGGGCACCAAAATCCATTTGAGCACCGAAGGCGAACAGGCTGAGGAAGCCATGGACGCCTTGGTCGAACTGATCAACAACTACTTCGACGAAGGTGGCTGACAGCCAAAGTCAAAAGATCGCAGCCTTTGCAGGATCTGCCGCAGGCTGCGATCTTTTGATCTTCTTTCAACCCAACGCCGTATCCATCACCATCATCAGACAAAACCCGATCAGCAAACCAAGACTCGCCAGCTTGTCATGCCCATGACGACGCGATTCCGGAATCACTTCGTGAGTCACCACCAGCAACATCGCCCCGGCCGCCAGCGCCAGCCCCAGTGGCAACAGCACTTGAGCCAGACTGACCAGCCACGCGCATAACAACGCGAACACCGGTTCGACCAGCCCTGACGCCGCGCCGATCAGAAATGCCCTGACTCGCGACATCCCCGCCCCGGCCAGCACCAAAGCAATCACCAGACCTTCCGGCACATCCTGCAAAGCGATGCCCATTGCCAGACTGTCGGCGTCTGCCATGCCGCCACCGGCAGACACGCCGACCGCCATGCCCTCCGGAATGTTGTGCGCGATGATGGCGAACACGAACAGCCAGATTCGCGGTGGAATCACCGGACGCTCGAGCGTGCCGACGAGCATCTCCGGCGTGGCACCGGAAACCCTGCGATCCACCAGATACAGGCCGAAGGCGCCGAGCAGGATGCCAAAGCAGATCAAACCACTGGCGGCCCATGGCGTCAGGCCAAGACTCTCAGCCGCAGCAATCCCCGGCACGATCAACGAAAACGCCGTCGCCGCCAGCATCACCCCGGCACCAAATCCCAACAAGGTGTCGCTGAGCGCCTGCGGCATGCGCCGAATGACCAGCACCGGCACCGCGCCGAGCGCCGTGCCGAGAGCGCAAATGGCGCCGCCCTGCAACGCGCGCAGCAGCCGCGGTTCCAGATTCAGCCATTGCAAACCGTGGGCGACCAGCAGAGTCATCCCCGCCAACAGCAACAGCGAGCCCACCGCGTAACGAAACATCCGCCCGCTGCCAATCGCCAGTGTTTCCGTGCCCATAGTCAGCCCTGATTGTTTTTATTGAAGGCTTAAACCAGTGCGGCCTGATAGCGCGCAGCAACTTCCGGCCAGTTGATCACGTTGTAAAACGCGTTGATGTATTCCGGACGACGGTTCTGGTAGCGCAGGTAGTAAGCGTGCTCCCAGACGTCGAGCCCGAGGATTGGGGTATTGCCGTTCATCAACGGGCTGTCCTGGTTGCCGCTGCTTTCCACGATGAGCTTTTTCTCCGGGGTCACGCTGAGCCAGGCCCAGCCGCTGCCGAAACGGGTCAGCGCGGCTTTGGTGAACGCTTCCTTGAAACTGTCGAGTCCGCCGAGTTGCTCGTCGATGGCCTTGGCCAGCGCGCCGGCGGGCTTGCCGCCGCCGTTGGGCACCATCACTTCCCAGAACAGCGAATGGTTGGCGTGGCCACCGCCCTGATTGATCACCGCCGCGCGAAGTTTTTCCGGCAATTGCTCAACGCTGGCGACGAGTTTTTCTATCGGCCACTCTGCGAACTCGGTGCCTTCCACGGCGGCGTTGAGGTTGTTGATGTAGGTCTGGTGATGCTTGGTGTAATGGATCTCCATAGTCTGCGCATCGATATGCGGTTCGAGGGCATCGTAGGCGTAAGGCAAGACAGGCAAGGTAAAAGCCATTTCAATGAACTCCGTGGTGATGGGTGACTATGGCGCGGCGGGCATTGCCGGTGTCCGGATGCAGCAGGCGCTGGGTCCGTGGGTATTCGCCGTGCTCGCTGATGAAATTCAATAGTTCGACGTAGGTCTTGCTGCTCTGGCGCAACGCCGCCTCACGCAGCGCCGGGCGCAGGCGTTCGTCCTGCATGGTCTGCAACAAGCGTTGATGGATAGCGCACAGGTATTCGGCGCTCTCCTCCGGTTGATTCAGGCGCAAATGCAGGTCGGCGAGGTTGTGATGCGAGACGACGCAGGCCGCCACCGCTTCGTCGGCATCCGCCCAGCGTTCGAACAGCACTTGCGCCAGGGCCAGCGCTTGCAGGTAAGCCTCGCGGGCGTCGATCAGCTCGCCCAACATGAAGCAGCGATTGGCCCGTTCGATCGTGCGTTTCCAGTGCTCCATGGTGAACCTCCAAAGCGGTTGCGGGGTTTATACGCCGCCGGCGGTGAGTTTCTCGGGGTTGAGCAACTCTTCCAGTTGGCTGCGCGACAGGTCGGTGTGTTCCAGGGCGACGTCGATCACCGCGCGGCCTTCCTTGTAGGCCTGCTTGGCGATGTCGGCGGCTTTCTGGTAGCCGATGATGGGGTTGAGGGCGGTGACCAGAATCGGGTTGCGCGACAACGCTTCCTGCAAGCGCGATTCGTTGACCTTGAAAGTAGCGATTGCCTTGTCACCAAGCAGGCGGCTGGCATTAGCCAGCAGTTCGATGCTGCTCAGCAGGTTGTACGCGATAATCGGCAGCATCACGTTCAGTTCAAAATTGCCGGACTGGCCGGCGACGGTGATCACCGAGTCGTTGCCGATCACCTGCGCGGCGACCATGGCGGTGGCTTCCGGAATCACCGGATTGACCTTGCCGGGCATGATCGACGACCCCGGTTGCAGCGCTTCCAGTTCGATTTCGCCAAGACCGGCCAATGGACCGGAGTTCATCCAGCGCAGGTCATTGGCGATTTTCATCAGTGACACGGCGGTGGCCTTGAGTTGGCCGGAGACAGCGACGGCGGTGTCCTGCGAGCCGATCAGGGCGAACAGATCCTTGCCCGGGCTGAATTGCACGTCGGTCAGTTGGCTGAGATGCCGACTGAAGCGCGCGGCGAATTCTGGATGCGCATTGATCCCGGTGCCCACGGCGGTGCCGCCCTGCGCCAGCGCTTGCAGGCTCGGCAGCAAATCCTGCAGATGCCCGATATTGGCCTTGAGCTGCTGTGCCCAGCCGTTGAGTACCTGGCTCATGCGCACCGGCATCGCGTCCATCAGATGGGTGCGACCGGTTTTGACATGGTGATGCACCTGCCCGGCCTTGCGCTCGATGCCCTGGACCAGATGCAACAGCGCCGGAAGCAGTTGTTCATGCAGCGCCAGCGCGGCGCTGACGTGAATGGTGGTCGGGATGATGTCGTTGCTGCTCTGCCCGCAATTGACGTGATCGTTGGCATTGACCGGCTCGCCGAGCATGCGGCTGGCCAGTGTGGCGATCACTTCGTTGGCGTTCATGTTCGAGCTGGTACCGGAACCGGTCTGGAAGATATCCACCGGAAAATGCTGCATGAAGTCGCCTTCGAGCAGGCCTTGCGCGGCATCGCTGATGGCTTTGCCCTGGGCTGCGCTGATCTGGTTCAGCTCGACGTTGGCCCGGGCCGCGGCGGCTTTGGCAAGGATCAGCGCGCGAATGAATTGCGTCGGCATCGGCTTGCCGCTGATCGGGAAGTTGTCCACGGCGCGCTGAGTCTGCGCGCTATAGAGCGCGTCCACCGGCACCTGCAATTCGCCCATGCTGTCGCGCTCAATACGTGTCTTGGTCATTCGAGTGTCCTTGCAGCAGATCAATGAGAGGAATCGACGGTTGCAACTCGCAGGTGGCGAGCTGCCAGGTGTAGCGTTGCCAGCGCTGCAACCGGCATTGGCACAGCGACAGGCGCTCCATTTCGCGCAATGGGCGCCAGGCTTGATCGAGACAGACGCTGCGCCAGTGCCACGGCAGCGCGATGTCGGTGGCGGTATCGAGCAGCAGGCGGAAAGACGTTTCAGCGACGATCCACGGCGAAGTCGTCGTGCAACAGGACAGATAACGCCCTTCGGCGAGGTAATGTTCGATCAGGCGCGGTTCGTCAGGATCCAGCGCGCAACGGATCTGGCGGCTCATCCAGCGCCAGCTTTCGAGGTAGGGCTGCTCGTGCAAGGCAGAACTCATGATCCGGGACTCGTTCGGAGATGAGATTCATTATTAGATGATAATGAGAACCAAAACAAGCGAGCGAGTTTGCGCTGTTCACTTGTGGGAGCGAGCCTGCTCGCGAATGCGCTGTGTCAGTCAGCACATCTGCAACTGATCCACCGCTTTCGTGAGCAGGCTCGCTCCCACAGGGGATTTGTGCGAAGCGAATAAAAAAGGCGCGCCATCCAGAACGGATGGCGCGCCTTTTTTTGTTGGCGGATTCGCGGCTTAGCTGCCGGCGACAGTCATCCGTTCGATCAACACTGAACCCGTACGAATGTTGCTGCGCAGCTCCAGATCATTACCCACCGCGACAATCTGCTTGAACATGTCGCGCATGTTGCCGGCGATGGTCACTTCCTGCACGGCGAACTGGATTTCGCCGTTCTCGACCCAGAAACCCGCGGCCCCGCGCGAGTAGTCGCCAGTGACCATGTTCAGGCCATGGCCCATCAGCTCGGTAACCAACAGACCGCGGCCCATGCGCTTCAACAGCGCGGCCTGATCCTCGTCGCCATGGGTGACGAACAGGTTGTGCACGCCGCCCGCATTGGCGGTGCTCGGCATGCCCAGTTTGCGCCCGGAGTAGGTGCCGAGGATGTACGAGACCAATTCGCCCTTCTCGACGAACGGTTTTGCGTAGGTCGCCAGGCCGTCACCGTCGTAGGAAGCACTGCCCATCGCGCGCATCAGATGCGGTCGCTCATCGATGGTCAGCCATTCCGGGAACAGCTTCTGCCCCAGAGTGCCTTCAAGAAACGACGATTTGCGATACAGGCTGCCACCGGAAACTGCCGAGAGGAAGCTGCCGAACAGGCCGCCCGCCAGCTCCGCGGAAAACAGCACCGGCACTTCGCAGGTCGGCACCGGACGCGCGCCCAGACGGCTCGCTGCGCGTTGCGCGGCACGCTGGCCGATGCTCACCGGATCGGCGAGCAGACTGCCCTGACGATTGACGTCATACCAGTAATCGCGCTGCATCTGGCCGTCGGCTTCAGCGATCATCACGCAACTCAGGCTATGCCGGGTCGACGCGTAACCGCCGATAAAACCGTGACTGTTGCCGTAAACGCGGCAACCCTGATGGGTGCTGAGGGTGGTGCCGTCGGCGTTCTTGATCCGCGCATCGGCGTCGAACGCCGCGGCCTCGCAGAGCAAGGCTTTCTCGATGGCTTGCTCCGGAGTGATGTCCCACTCGTGAAACAGGTCGAAATCCTGCACGTCCCTGGCCATCAGCGCCGCATCGGCGAGGCCCGAGGCTTCGTCCTCGGAAGTGTGCCTGGCGATGGCCAGCGCAGCTGCGACCGTTTCACGAATCGCCTCAGGGCCAGTGGCCGAGGTGCTCGCCGAGCCCTTGCGCTGGCCGACGTAAAGGGTGATGCCAAAACCCTGATCACGGTTGAATTCAACGGTTTCAACCTCGCGCTGCCGCACCGAGGTCGACAACCCCTGCTCCAGCGACACCGCGACTTCACAGGCGCTGGCGCCCTGGCGCTTGGCTTCGGCGATGATCTGCTCGACCTGTTCTTGCAGTGCCGGCAATGCCTGCGGGCCGACGCTTTGAACTGCACTCATGCTCATCTCCACTCAAATTCTGCTTTCGGCTGGGGTCATCGAGCGACCGGGCCGGACAAGCGGCCCCCGACTGGTTATCATGGCGGCGTTTCTTTGCGGACTGCCACCATGGTTGATTCTTACGACGACTCCCTCGATACGGGAGAAAAAAGCAAATCTCAGGTCAAACGCGAGTTGCATGCGCTGGTTGACCTCGGTGAGCGCCTGACCACACTCAAGCCTGATCTGGTCGCCAAACTGCCGTTGACCGACGCTTTGCGCCGGGCACTGGCCGATGCGCCCAAGCACACCGCGAACATCGCGCGTAAACGGCATTTGCAGTTCATCGGCAAACTGATGCGCGATCAGGACACTGACGCGATTCTGATTCTGCTCGATCAACTCGATGCCTCCACTCGCCAGTACAACGAGCGTTTCCATAATCTGGAACGCTGGCGTGACCGCCTGATCGCGGGCGATGACGCCGTGCTGGAGAAATTCGTCGTCGAGTACCCGGACGCCGATCGCCAGCAATTGCGTTCCCTGATCCGTCAGGCCCAGCATGAGGTTGCGCAAAACAAGCCACCTGCTTCGAGCCGCAAGATCTTCAAATACATTCGGGAGCTGGACGAGACTCAACGCGGCCTGCGTTGAAAATCGCCACCGGGTGGCCGTGCTGCGCGCCACCCGAAAGCCCCACTTCTCTTATGCGCCCGTGCCACCCACGGTAATCGCATCGATTTTCAGCGTTGGCTGGCCGACACCCACCGGCACCGACTGCCCATCCTTGCCGCACGTACCCACACCGCTGTCCAGCGCCAGATCGTTACCGACCATCGACACCCGGCTCATCGCCTCGGGGCCGTTGCCGATCAACGTCGCGCCTTTGACCGGCGCGGTGATCTTGCCGTCCTCGATCAGATACGCCTCGCTGGTGGAGAACACGAACTTGCCGCTGGTGATGTCGACCTGACCGCCGCCGAGGTTGGCGCAGTAGATGCCCTTCTTCACCGAGGCGATGATTTCCGCCGGGTCGCTTTCACCGCCAAGCATGTAGGTGTTCGTCATGCGTGGCATCGGCAGATGCGCATAGGATTCGCGGCGACCGTTACCGGTGCGCGCCACGCCCATCAGCCGCGCGTTGAGCTTGTCTTGCATGTAGCCTTTGAGCACGCCGTTTTCGATCAGCGTGGTGCACTCGGTCGGCGTGCCTTCGTCATCGACGCTCAGCGAGCCGCGACGGCCGCTCAAGGTGCCGTCATCGACGATGGTGCACAGCTTGGAGGCAACCATTTCGCCCATGCGCCCGCTGTAGGCGGAGCTGCCCTTGCGATTGAAATCGCCTTCCAGACCGTGACCGACCGCTTCGTGCAGCAGCACACCAGACCAGCCGGAACCCAGCACCACCGGCAAGGTACCGGCCGGCGCGGGAATCGCTTCCAGATTGACCAGTGCCTGGCGCAGCGCTTCGCGGGCGTAACCCATCGCACGGTCCTCGGCGAGGAAGTAGCGGTAATCGGTACGCCCACCGCCGCCGTGCCCGCCGCGTTCGCGACGGCCATTCTGTTCGACGATGACGCTTACGTTGAAACGCACCAGTGGCCGCACGTCAGCGGCCAGGCCACCGTCGGTGGAGGCGACCAGAATCCGCTCCCAGACCCCGGCCATGCTCACGCTGACCTGCTGAATCCGCGGATCGAGTGCACGGGTGGCGACGTCGATGCGTTTGAGCAACTCGACTTTTTCCGCGCGGCTGAGCACTTCCAGCGGGTTATCCGGTGCATACAGTTGCGCGACATCCTGGCTGCTGAACGCCTGCACGGTGCCGTTCTGGCCGGCGCGGGAGATCGAGCGCGCGGCACGGGCGGCTGCGCCCAGGGCCTCGAGGGTGATCGCGTTGCTGTAGGCAAACCCGGTTTTCTCACCGGACTGCGCACGCACGCCAACACCTTGATCGAGGTTGAAGCTGCCTTCCTTGACGATGCCGTCTTCCAGCGCCCACGACTCGGAGATCTGGCCCTGGAAATACAGGTCGGCGGCATCGATGCCCGGCCCGGCCAGATCGCCGAGCACGCCTTGCAGGCTCTCGATCGTGACACCGCCGGGTGCCAACAGGTGATCACTGACTGAGGACAACAACTCGCTCATAGGTTTACGCCTTAAATTCGTGTTCTGAAGCAGGCCGCTGGGCGCCCTGCGAGAAAAACCGCCGATGACGCGTCACCGGCATGCGCGCCCGGATGGACGCCTGTTCATCGCTGTCGCGGGCGGCCAACAATACCGCCTCGCCTTGATCCTGCTGGGCCAGCACGCGACCCCACGGATCGACAATCGCCGCATGCCCGAAGGTTTCCCGCGGCCCCGGATGATTGCCGCCCTGTGCGGCCGCCAGGATATAACACTGTGTTTCGATGGCCCGTGCGCGGATCAAAACATCCCAATGCGCGGCGCCGGTCACGGCAGTAAACGCCGACGGTGCGGTAATCAACTCGGCTCCGGCGGCGCGCAATTCGCTGTACAGCTCCGGGAAGCGCAAGTCGTAACACACGCTCAGACCGACGCGCCCCACCGGCGTATCTGCCACCACTACATTACCGCCATAAGCATAGTCATCGGATTCCCGGTACCGGCCGCGATTGTCCGCCACGTCGACATCAAACAGATGCAGCTTGTCATAGCGCGCGACGATTTCGCCGTGTTCGTTGATCAACAGCGAGCAGGCATTGGCCTTGGCCGAGGGCTGACCCAGCGGTGGCAACGGCAATGTGCCGGCGACTATCCATAAGGTGAGGTCACGGGCGGTCTGTTTCAACCAGGGCAGGATCGGCCCGCCGCGCAAGGCCTCGGCGCGGCCGATATCGGCAACGTCGCGACGGCCCATGGCGGCGAAGTTTTCCGGTAGCACCGCGAGTTTCGCCCCGGCGGCGGCCGCCTGCTCGAGCAGGCGTCGGGCCTGGGCCAGATTGGCCAGCACGTCGCTCTGGCTGACCATTTGAATCACCGCTAAAGACATGGCCGCTCCTCGGGATTTACGCAGAACTGTGTTGGAGCTGCCGAAGGCTGCGATCTCTTGATCTTGATCTTCAATAACAAGATCAAAAGATCGCAGCCTTCGGCAGCTCCTACACGGGGTAGTGTCTGCTAGTTAAAAAGGCTTGTCGAAGGTGATTTTCGGCTCTTTCCATGGGCCTGTGACGGTGTACTTGACGCTGGCGAAGCGCGCCACGCGGTCGCCGATCAGCTTGTCGATGAGGAACAGCGCGCCGCCGACCGCCGGTGCGCCGACGAGCAGCGCGGCGATCGGCAGGTTGTTGGTCACCGGCAGCGTGACCAGCAATTTCGCATCGACCTTGTCATCGACCATATTCAGCGTGCCATCCAGCTCAAGGTTGCTCGAAGGCCCGGTCAGGCGAATCGGCTCTTGCGTAACGTAGACACCATTATTCGCCACCAGCAAACCTTTGACCCGGTCGTAGCTCAGGCCTTTGCCAAACAGGTCGGAGAAGTCCAGACGCAGACGCCGGCCGATCGAGTTGAAGTTGAGCAGGCCGAACACCCGTAGCGCCTGGGCGCCGCCCTCCACTTCGACGAACTGGCCCTTGTTCAGCGAGGCGTCGAGGGTGCCGGAGAAGCGCTTGGTCGCCAGCCATGCCGGCGAGCCCGGCCAGCGGCCGTCAACATCCATGTGGAATTCCTGGCTGGTCACGCTCGGCGCGAAGCCCCAGCCCTTGAGCACGTCAGCCAGATTCTTGCCGCCAATGCGGCCCTTGTACCAACTGCTGGTCGCCCCCGGCGTGCCCTCCCAGCCGCCATTGCCTTGCAGGAGGATGCCCTTGAGGCCCATGTCGAGGTTGTTCAGGGCGATGCCTTTGGCGGTCGGCCGTACTTTCAGCGACCAACCGCCAACCAGATCGGGACCGAGGAACAACTGATTGAGGGTGATATCCAGTGCCGGGATTTTCGTCGGATCGACCGATGCCAGTGGATCCGGCGCGTTTTCGTCAGCCTGCACCGCCGGGTCCGGCGCCGGCAGTTTCACGTATTGCAGGTTTACCGCGATCGGCACGCCCTTGGCGTCCGGCAGGCTGGCGCTGCCCTTGGCCTGCTGGCTGTCGAGCGCCAGATTCCACGCGCCGGGCTTGCGATTGATCTGCACCGAGGCCTGATCCAGCGTGGTACCGAACGCAGTCAGTTTGCCGACCTTGACGTCAGCGCTGCTGAGCAACTGTTTGGCGCTGCCGCCTGGATCCTGCCCGGCGTATTTATTGGCCAGATCCTGCCACGGCGCCACGTCCAGCTCCGACAGCACGCCGCGAATCCGCAGGCCCTTGGCGCCCGGCAATACCGCGTCGCCAGCGCCGAGAAACAGCTCGCCACGGCCATCGGCGAAATTGCTCGGTGGCGCGGCAAAGGTGAAACTGGCCAGTTGGCCGTAATTGGCCCAGTAACGCCGCTCCTGCCCTTGCAGGGTCATGCGGAACACCGTGTCCCGACCGACATCGGCGGCCATGCCGAACGGCGCCGGCAAATCCACCGCCACGCCTTTGAGGCTGGAACTGACCATCAATTGACTGTCGGCGCCTGCGAGATTCAGCTGCAACTGATAAGGAATGGTCCCGGATACCGGCAGCGGCTGGGTCACGCCCAACCAGTCAGTGAGCTTTTTCACTTCGACCTGCCCCGACGCCGCCACCCGAGTCTTGATCTGGTTGGGGCTGCCATCGGCGAAGATCTGCGCAGTGACCGGTTTGTCGAAGGCTCGCGCAGAAATGTTCTGGCCGCTGAGGCCTTTGTTACTGTCGAAGCGGAAATCGCCTTTGAGCTGGCTCAGTTCCAGCTTCGGCTCGGCCAGTTTCAGCCGCGCATTGGAGGTCTTGAAGTCGACGAGGATTTTCGGCTGCTCGCCCTTGGCCAGCGGAATATCCAGTTTGAGCTTGCCGTTGAGATCGCCAGCGCCTTCCCAACCGGCAAAGGTCTCGCCAGTGCCGATCGGCGCATCCTGAAGAATCTTCAAGCCATCGCCCAGGCCACCGGCAAACGCGCCATCGAGGAACAGATGGGAGTTCTGCCCGGCCGGTACATGAGGAATATTGACGAAAACATCGCTGACTTGGGTGTCGAGCAACTGGCCCTTGCTGGCCCAGATGCGCACGCCGCTGTCCTCGATGAATACGTCGCCGCTGACCTTGCTCACATGCGGCCAGCCCGGCTGAAAGGCCAGTTCGGCGTCATGTACTTTGAAGAACAGACTGATGCTGCGATCAGCGTCGCCGGCGTTCTTGCTCAGCGAGCCCTGATACTGGAAGAAGCCCTGATCCACCGCGCCTTTGAGGATCGCCGTGCGCAGCCATTCATCAAGCGCCGGGCTCAACACGGCTGGCAGGTATTTGGCGGTGTAGCGGCCGTCGCCATCGACCAGGCCGACGCGCAGGTCCATGTAGTCTTCCTGGCTATGGTCGAAGTGCAGGCGGATGAGGAAGTCGCCGGCAATCCTGCCCTCCTCGCCCAGCACCTTCAGGTACGGCGCAATCAGGGTGAAGCCGTCCTTGTCGAGCTTCCAGGTCAGGCGCGCATTGGCCTGCAGGTATTGCCATGGCTTGGCGAAAATCGGATCGAGGTGCAGGACGAAGTCCTTGCTGTCGAGGCGCAACTCGCCGCCGTCGAGATTGCCACTGAGGCTGCCGCTGACATTTCGCGCCGCCGGAGCGCCGTGGTAAGCGTCGAAACCGACGTTATCGAGGTTGGCGGCAAAGCCGAATTTGCTGCCATCGGTAGCGGTCGGACGGAAATCCAGCAGGACATTGCGCAGGCCGCCAGTCACTTTCAAGCGTTCAACCACTGTGGCAAAACTCTGCGGCAACGGCCCCAGCGCATTGAGCAGCGGTGTAATCGGGGTCAGATCGAGGCGATCGGCCTGCAAATGCCAGAGCTCTTCCGCCTTGGCGCTGGCGCGAGTCTGTTGTATCTGCACGCGGGATTCCCAGCGGGTTTCGCCGAAGCTCATTGCCAGTGAATCGAGGGTGACGTTCGCGCCCTCGGCACTGTTGCGGTAATAGGCGTTGAGCGCCAGATTGTTGATCTGGATCGGCTTGCGCTCGGCGTAGGCGCCGGTGACCTGAGGTGCATTCAGGCGCAACGCAGCGCTTTGCAGGGTGCCTTCGGCCCAATCGACCCAGAGTTCGCCGCCGGCCTTGATCTCGGAAAAATTCCATTGCTGGGTCAGACGCTCGGGGAGCCATTTCGACCAGTCGCTCTGTGGCAGGCTGGCATAACCCTCGATGGCGCTGTTCTGCCACTGGTCAGGACGCAGCTGACTGCGCAGGCTCAGCGCGACGGGCTGGCCATCGGGCAAGGTCAGACGCGCGTCAAGACGCTGGCGACTGGCGCCGGTACGCAGATTGAGGCCGACATAGGTGAGCGTCATCGGCGGGTGATCGAGCGGTTGCAGGGTCACCTGGCTGTCGAGCACCGACAATTGTTTGATCATCTGCGAGCGCTGGAACAGTTGCGCCGCATCGAACGGTTGGTCCTTCTGCACCGGCAGACCTTCCAGCGCCCAAGTGCCGTCTTCGGCTTCCTTGAGGCTGATCTTCAAACCGTTGAGTTCGATATGCGCGAGGCGCACTTCGCGGGCGAGCACGCTGGCCCACAGATCCGGCACCACCCGCACACGATCGAGGCGCAGTGCGTTGGTGCCGTCACCAAGCATCACGTCATGGGCCAGCAGGATCGGCGCGAAGCCGCTCCAGTTGCCTTCCAGCTCACCGATCTGCAAGGGCATGCCAAGAGCGGCGCTGGCCTTGTCTTCGATGTCGGCGCGGTATTCCGCCACCAAAGGGGTCAGCTCGCGGCCGAGGCTGACGTACAACGCCATCAACACCAGAACCAACGCGCACAGGCCCAGCCCCCAGCGGGTGAGTGCGGCCAATATGCGTGTCAGACGCTCCATGTCAGTTGGCTCCCATGGCAAAAAAACTGCGAAAAGCTGAGGCCAGCCGCGTTGAATGAATGGTGCTGCAGGGCTTCAGAGCAGCACCACGTCATATTGTTCCTGGGAATACATGGTTTCCACCTGGAAGCGTATGGTGCGGCCGATGAAGCCTTCAAGCTCGGCGACGTTACCGGACTCTTCGTCGAGCAGACGGTCGACCACTTTCTGGTTGGCCAGCACCCGGTAACCCTCGGCCTGATAGGCCCGGGCCTCGCGCAGAATCTCGCGGAAGATCTCGTAACAGATGGTTTCAGCGGTCTTCAGTTTGCCGCGTCCCTGGCAACTGCTGCACGGCTCGCACAGCACCTGCTCAAGACTTTCGCGGGTGCGCTTGCGGGTCATTTGCACCAGGCCCAGTTCGGTGATGCCGATGATGTTGGTCTTGGCGTGATCGCGCTCCAGCTGTTTTTCCAGAGTGCGCAAGACCTGACGCTGGTGCTCTTCATCTTCCATGTCGATGAAGTCGATGATGATGATCCCGCCAAGATTGCGCAGACGCATCTGCCGGGCAATCGCCGTGGCCGCTTCGAGATTGGTCTTGAAAATGGTTTCTTCGAGGTTGCGATGACCGACGAACGCCCCGGTGTTGACGTCGATGGTGGTCATGGCTTCCGCCGGATCGATCACCAGATAACCGCCGGACTTCAGCGGCACCTTGCGCTCCAGCGCACGCTGGATTTCGTCTTCGACACCGTAGAGGTCGAAGATCGGTCGCTCACCCGGATAGTGTTCCAGACGATCGGCGATTTCCGGCATCAGTTCGGCGACGAACTGCGTGGTTTTCTGGAAGGTTTCCCGCGAGTCGATGCGGATCTTCTCGATCTTCGGATTGACCAGATCGCGCAGGGTGCGCAGGGCCAGGCCGAGGTCTTCGTAGATCACGCTTGGCGCGGCGATGGTCTTGATCTGTTCGTTGATCTGGTCCCACAGGCGCCGCAGGTAACGGATGTCCATAAGGATTTCGTCAGCGCCGGCGCCTTCAGCGGCCGTGCGCAGAATGAAGCCGCCGGCTTCCTTGATGCCTTCTTTGGCCACGCAATCACTGACCACCTGCTTGAGGCGCTCACGTTCGGTTTCGTCTTCGATCTTCAGGGAAATGCCGACGTGGGCGGTGCGCGGCATGTACACCAGATAACGCGAAGGAATCGACAGTTGCGTGGTCAGGCGTGCGCCTTTGGAGCCGATCGGGTCCTTGGTGACCTGCACCACCAGGCTCTGACCTTCGTGCACCAGCGAACTGATGCTTTCCACCGCAGGACCTTCACGCAGGGAGATTTCGGCGGCGTGAATGAATGCGGCGCGATCGAGGCCGATGTCGACGAATGCCGCCTGCATGCCCGGCAGGACGCGGACAATCTTGCCTTTATAGATGTTGCCGACGATCCCGCGTTTCTGCGTGCGCTCGACGTGGACTTCTTGCAGCACACCGTTTTCGACCACCGCCACGCGCGACTCCATCGGCGTGATGTTGATCAGAATCTCTTCACTCATGGCAGGATCTCGTTCAGGCATGTTCACGATAGTGGCCGCATCTGGATTCGTACGACGCTCAGGGCGTGTTCAGGTTTTGCCAACAGGGTATGCCGAAATGGCCCAACACCTCGCAGGTTTCGCACAGCGGCAGGCCGACCACCGCCGAATAGCTGCCGTCGAGCCCGGCGACAAACACCGCACCAAGACCCTGAATGCCGTAACCGCCGGCCTTGTCACGCGGCTCGCCACTGGCCCAGTAGGCGCCGGCCTCATCGCGGCTGATCGCGCGAAAACGCACCCGACTGCGCACCACCCGCGACTCGCAGCGCTCGCCTTCAAGCACGGCGATGGCGGTCAGCACTTCGTGTTCGTTGCCGGACAACATCATCAGCATGGCGCATGCATCGGCTTCGTCCACCGGTTTGCCAAGAATTTTGCCATCGAGCACCACAGCGGTGTCGGCGCCGAGCACGCAGAATGGCTGGTCAGAAACGACCGAGCGGCGACCGGCCTCGGCCTTGCCACGCGCCAAGCGTTCGACATAGGCCGAAGGGGATTCTTCCGGGAGTGGGGTTTCGTCGATATCCGCGCTGATGGCGGAGAACTGCACGCCGATCTGCGTGAGCAATTCACGGCGACGCGGTGAGCCTGAGGCGAGGTAAAGCAGTTTCATCAAAACATCTCCCTGTTCAGTGCCCTGCTTCACCGGCTCAATAGATTCTGTAGCGTCGGCACATCCCGCGAAGGGCGAAGCTGACCCACGGCCAGAGCAAGGCACTGACCAGTGCCGGCAGGACCAACGCCAGAGTTGGCTGACGATTGCCGGTCAAAGCGCTGAGCCACAGTTGCGCCAATTGCGCGAGGCCGAAGATCACCAGGATCACCAGGCACTGCTGCCACATCGGGAACATGCGCAGACGCTGCTGCAACGACAGTACAAGGAATGTGATCAGGGTCAGGATCAGCGCGTTCTGCCCGAGCAGGTCGCCCTGCAGGACATCTTCGGCCAACCCCAGACAGAACGCGGTGACCATGCCGACCGTGTGCGGCATGTACAACGCCCAGAAAGTCACGAGCAAAGCCAGCCACAGCGGGCGAAGGATTTCCATGAAGATCGGCAACGGTGAAACGCTGAGCAGGATGCCGACGAAGAAGGTCAGCCAGATCATCCAGCCGTTTGCGGATTTTTTCGCGCCGACCATTATTCTCGTCCCCCGGTAGTCGCTGGCGGTTTCGCCGGTGGTTTGCTGGCGGCCGGTGGTTTGGCAGCGGCCGGAGCGGCAGCGGGCGGTTTGCTCGCGGCGGGCTTGGCAGGTGCAACGGCAGGCGCTGTGGCTTCGGCGGCCGGTGCTGATGATGTAGCGGTCGAAGGCGTGGCGGGCATGATCAACGGTTTCGGCACGCTGGCGGGCAACATCGGGCCACCGCCGTGGGCATCGAGCTGTTCCTGCGCCTGGGCCGCGTCATTGGCGCGCTCCTCGGCGGTGCGGCTGTCGCTGAACACCAGCAGCAGGTAGCGGCTGCGATTCAGGGCGGCGGTCGGCACGGCGCGGACAATGGCGAACGGCTGGCCGGAATCGTGGATGACTTCCTTGACCGTCGCCACCGGGTAGCCCGCCGGGAAGCGCTGGCCGAGACCGGAACTGACCAGCAGATCGCCTTCCTTGATGTCCGCCGTGTCGGCGACGTGACGCAATTCCAGACGTTCCGGGTTACCAGTGCCGCTGGCAATCGCGCGCAGACCGTTGCGGTTCACCTGCACCGGAATGCTGTGGGTGGTGTCGGTCAGCAGCAGGACTCGCGAGGTGTAAGGCATCAATTCGACCACCTGGCCCATCAGCCCGCGGGCATCGAGCACCGGTTGGCCGAGCACCACGCCGTCGCGCTCGCCTTTGTTGATGATGATGCGATGGGTGAAGGGGTTGGGGTCCATGCCGATCAACTCGGCCACTTCGACCTTTTCGTTGACCAGCGCAGAGGAATTGAGCAACTCGCGCAGGCGAACGTTCTGCTCGGTCAGGGCCGCGAGCTTTTGCATGCGTCCCTGCAACAGCAGGTTTTCGGTCTTGAGTTTTTCGTTTTCGGCGACGAGCTCGGTGCGGCTGCCGAACTGGCTGGCAACCCCTTCCCACAAGCGGCCGGGCAGGTCAGTGATCCAGTAGGCGTCCATGAGCACCAGCGACGCTTGTTTGCGCGCGGGCTTGAGCAGGTCGAAACGTGCATCGACCACCATCAGCGCGACCGCAAGCACGGCCAGCACCAACAGGCGCACGCCCAACGAAGGGCCCTTGGTGAAAAGCGGTTTAATAAGCCGCTCCTCCCAGGCAAATGTTCTGTTTATTCATACGGCATCAAACCGGCCTGGATGAAGACTGACAGAAGATAAACGCCAACAGGCAGCACTGCAAAGTGCTGCCTGTGCGTTCACCCACGTATTGCATTCGAAGCTTCAAATGGTGTGAAAGCGTAGCGAGCGACGGCAAGACAAGGCAAAAACAGGCGAGGAAGCGGAGTTTACGGGTTGTAAATGAGCATTCCGAGCCTGTTTTTAACGCAGTATTGCGCGCGTAAAGCCGAAGGCTCCCAGCCCTGAGTAGCTTTCACGCCGTTTGATTATTCGCTCGAAAGCAGGTCCATGGTGTGCTTATCCATCATTTCCAGCGCACGGCCACCGCCGCGAGCAACGCAAGTCAGCGGATCTTCGGCAACAATCACCGGCAGACCGGTTTCCTGGGCCAGCAACTTGTCGAGGTCACGCAGCAGCGCACCACCACCGGTCAGCACCAGGCCACGCTCGGCGATGTCGGAAGCCAGTTCCGGCGGCGATTGCTCCAGCGCGCTTTTCACCGCCTGAACGATGGTTGCCAGCGACTCCTGCAGAGCCTCGAGCACTTCGTTGGAGTTCAGGGTGAATGCGCGTGGAACGCCTTCGGCCAGGTTGCGACCGCGAACATCGACTTCGCGCACTTCGCCGCCCGGGTAGGCAGTACCGATTTCCTGCTTGATGCGCTCGGCGGTGGATTCACCGATCAGGCTACCGTAGTTGCGGCGCACATAGGTGATGATCGCTTCGTCGAAACGGTCGCCGCCGACACGTACGGATTCGGCGTAAACCACACCGTTGAGGGAGATCAGGGCGATTTCAGTGGTACCACCACCGATGTCCACGACCATCGAACCGCGCGCTTCCTCAACCGGCAGACCGGCACCGATCGCAGCGGCCATCGGCTCTTCGATCAGGAACACTTCACGGGCACCGGCGCCAAGGGCCGATTCACGGATGGCGCGACGCTCAACCTGGGTGGACTTGCATGGGACGCAGATCAGCACACGAGGGCTGGGCTGCAGGAAACTGTTTTCGTGAACCTTGTTGATAAAGTACTGCAGCATCTTTTCGCAGACGCTGAAGTCGGCGATCACGCCATCCTTCATCGGACGAATGGCAGCAATGTTGCCCGGCGTACGGCCGAGCATGCGCTTGGCCTCGGTGCCGACAGCGACGACACTTTTCTGGTTACCGTGTGTCCGAATGGCCACAACCGATGGCTCATTCAGGACGATACCGCGCTCGCGCACGTAAATAAGGGTGTTGGCAGTGCCCAGGTCAATGGAAAGATCGCTGGAAAACATGCCACGCAGTTTCTTGAACATGGGAAAGGGACCCTAGGCAACGCGTGGGTAAAAAAGTGCGGCAAACTCTAACAACGACAGGGATTTTGGGCAAGGCGCCAATATGTTAAATTGGCCGCTTTTCTGTGCACCAAGCCCCACAATCGCGGCCTTATGACCGTAGAAGTGCGGTAGTGTTCCGACAATCTAACACACGGACGCCGTCCGTTCTGTTTTCCACTGGAGAATCCCGATGGCGCTAGAACGCTCCGACGTGGAAAAAATCGCGCACCTGGCCTGCCTTGGCCTCAACGATGCCGATCTTCCGCACATTACTTCCGCCCTCAACAGCATTCTCGGGCTGGTCGACGAAATGCAGGCCGTTGATACCGACGGTATCGAGCCGCTGGCCCACCCCCTGGAAGCCAGTCAGCGCCTGCGCGCCGACGTGGTGACCGAGACGAATAATCGCGAGGCCTACCAGTCCATCGCACCAGCGGTCGAAAACGGCCTGTATCTGGTTCCGAAAGTCATCGACTAAAGGGAAAGAGCCTGCAATGCATCAAATGACTCTGGCCGAGATCGCCCGCGGTCTCGCCGATAAAAAGTTTTCCTCCGAAGAGCTGACCAAAGTCCTGCTGGCGCGTATTACCCAGCTCGATCCGCAGCTCAACAGTTTCATCAGCCTCACCGAGGACCTGGCCATCGAGCAGGCGAAAGCCGCCGACGCACGCCGGGCCAATGGTGAGAGCGGCGCCCTGCTCGGCGCGCCGATCGCCCACAAGGACCTGTTCTGCACCCAGGGCATCCGCACCAGCTGCGGCTCGAAGATGCTCGACAATTTCAAGGCTCCATACGACGCAACCGTAGTCGCGAAACTGGCTGCTGCCGGCGCGGTGACCCTGGGCAAGACCAACATGGACGAATTCGCCATGGGTTCGGCCAACGAGTCGAGCTGGTACGGCGCGGTGAAAAACCCGTGGAACCTGGAACACGTACCGGGCGGTTCGTCCGGTGGTTCCGCCGCCGCTGTGGCCGCGCGCCTGCTGCCTGCCGCCACCGCAACCGACACCGGCGGCTCGATCCGTCAGCCGGCGGCGTTCACCAACCTCACCGGCCTGAAACCTACCTACGGTCGCGTCTCGCGCTGGGGCATGATCGCCTACGCCTCCAGCCTCGATCAGGGCGGCCCGTTGGCGCGCACGGCCGAAGACTGCGCGATCCTGCTGCAAGGCATGGCCGGCTTCGACCCGAACGATTCCACCAGCATCGACGAGCCAGTGCCGGATTACTCCGCCGGCCTGGGCGATTCGCTGCAAGGCCTGCGCATCGGCGTGCCGAAGGAATACTTCAGCGCCGGTCTCGACCCGCGCATCGCCGAGCTGATCCAGAACAGCATCCAGCAGCTTCAGAAGCTCGGTGCGGTGATCAAGGAAATCAGCCTGCCGAACATGCAGCACGCGATTCCGGCCTACTACGTGATCGCCCCGGCAGAAGCCTCCTCGAACCTCTCGCGTTTCGACGGCGTGCGTTTCGGCCATCGCTGCGAGAACCCGGAAAACCTCATCGACCTGTACAAACGCTCCCGTGGCGAAGGCTTCGGCGCGGAAGTGCAGCGCCGGATCATGGTCGGTGCCTACGCGCTGTCCGCCGGTTACTACGACGCCTACTACCTGAAAGCGCAGAAGATCCGTCGTCTGGTGAAGAACGATTTCATGGCTGCCTTCAATGAAGTCGACATCATTCTCGGCCCGACCACGCCGAACCCGGCGTGGAAACTCGGCGCGAAGAACAGCGACCCGGTCGCTGCCTATCTGGAAGACGTCTACACCATCACCGCCAACCTCGCCGGCCTGCCGGGCCTGTCGATGCCGGCCGGTTTTGTCGACGGTCTGCCAGTGGGCGTGCAGTTGCTCGCGCCGTACTTCCAGGAAGGCCGCCTGTTGAACGTTGCCCACCAGTATCAGCTCAACACTGACTGGCACACCCGCACCCCAACCGGCTTCTGAGGAGACACACATGCAATGGGAAGTCGTGATCGGGCTGGAGATTCACACTCAGCTCACCACCCGGTCGAAAATCTTTTCCGGTAGTTCCACCACGTTCGGTTCCGAGCCGAACACCCAGGCCAGCCTGATCGACCTGGGCATGCCCGGCGTGCTGCCGGTGCTCAACCAGGAAGCGGTGCGCATGGCGGTGATGTTCGGTCTGGCGATTGACGCCGAGATCGGCCAGCACAACGTGTTCGCCCGTAAGAACTACTTCTATCCGGACCTGCCGAAGGGCTATCAGATCAGCCAGATGGAATTGCCGATCGTTGGCAAGGGCCACCTGGACATCGCCCTCGAGGATGGCACGGTCAAACGCGTCGGCATCACCCGTGCCCACCTGGAAGAAGACGCCGGCAAGAGCCTGCACGAAGAATTCAACGGCGCCACCGGCATCGACCTGAACCGTGCCGGCACGCCGCTGCTGGAAATCGTTTCCGAGCCGGACATGCGCAGCGCCAAGGAAGCCGTGGCTTACGTCAAGGCCATCCACGCGCTGGTGCGTTACCTGGGCATCTGCGACGGCAACATGGCCGAAGGTTCGCTGCGTTGCGACTGCAACGTCTCGGTGCGCCCGAAAGGCCAGGTCGAGTTCGGCACCCGCTGCGAGATCAAGAACGTCAACTCGTTCCGCTTCATCGAGAAGGCGATCAACTCGGAAGTCCAGCGCCAGATCGAGCTGATCGAAGACGGCGGCAAAGTGATCCAGCAGACCCGCCTGTACGATCCGAACAAGGACGAGACCCGTCCGATGCGTTCGAAAGAGGAAGCCAACGACTACCGTTACTTCCCCGATCCGGACCTGCTGCCGGTGGTCATCGAAGAGTCGTTCCTCGGTGAAGTGCGTGCGACCCTGCCGGAACTGCCACCGCAAAAGCGCGAACGCTTCCAGAGCCAGTTCGGTCTGTCGGCCTACGACGCCAACGTGCTGGCGACAAGCCGTGAACAGGCGGACTACTTCGAGAAAGTCGCGGCCATCGGTGGCGACGCGAAACTGGCGGCGAACTGGGTGATGGTCGAGTTGGGCAGCCTGCTCAACAAGCAGGGCCTGGACATCGAGGATTCGCCAGTGTCCTCCGAGCAACTGGGCGGCATGCTCCAGCGCATCAAGGACAACACCATCTCCGGCAAGATCGCCAAGGTTGTGTTCGAAGCGATGGCCAATGGCGAAGGCAGTGCTGACGAGATCATCGAAAAGCGCGGCCTCAAGCAGGTCACCGACACTGGCGCAATCTCCGCCGTGCTCGACGAAATGCTCGCAGCCAACGCCGAACAGGTCGAACAGTACCGCGCGGCAGACGAAGCCAAACGCGGCAAGATGTTCGGCTTCTTCGTCGGCCAGGCCATGAAAGCCTCCAAAGGCAAGGCCAACCCGCAGCAGGTGAACGAACTGCTGAAAAGCAAGCTCGAAGGCTGACCACAAATGGAGCCAGCCGCAGTCATGACTGGCTCCGATCCCTGTGGGAGCGAGCCTGCTCGCGAAGGCGCCCTGACATCCAACATGGATGTTGAATGTAATGGCCTCTTCGCGAGCAGGCTCGCTCCCACATTTGTATCCGGGAAACCTTGAATGAAGCGTCTGTTTTTGAGCAGCGCCCTGCTCTCCCTGCTGGCCGGTTGCGCCAGTACCGACACCATCGACCCGCACGGTTACGACCAGACCGGCGTCGCCTCCTACTATGGAGCCAGACACCACGGTAAACGCACCGCCAGCGGCGAGGCGTTCAACCAGCATTCCCTGACCGCCGCCCACCGCCAGTTGCCGTTCGGCACGCGGGTGAAGGTCACCAACTTGAAAAACGACGAATCGGTCGTGGTCCGCATCAATGACCGTGGCCCGCACACCCGTGGCCGACTGATCGATCTGTCGCGCGAGGCCGCCGACGAGATCGGCATGCTGCGCAGCGGCACCGCACGGGTTCGCGTGCAGGCCCTGGACTGATGGAGCGCCGACCATTTTCGGACTAGCCGATCTGCCGCTGATCAACGTCATCGAACTGTTTAGCGGCCTGTGTCTTTTGATCATCGGCGCCGAGCTGATGGTGCGCGCCGCCGTGCGTCTGGCCGAGCGTCTGCATGTGCGTCCGCTGATCATCGGCCTGACCATCGTCGCCCTCGGCAGCAGCGCGCCACAGATGGCCGTCAGCTTGCAAGCGACGCTGACGAACAACCCGGACATCGCCGTCGGCAGCGTGGTCGGCAGCGGCATCTTCAACATTCTGGTGACCCTCGGCCTGTCGGCGCTGATCATCCCGCTGCGCGTTTCGCGACAATTGGTACGCCTGGATATCCCGCTGATGATCGGCGCCGGCCTGCTGGTATTCGTCCTCGCCTGGAACAAAGAACTCGGGCGTTTCGACGGCGTCCTGCTGCTCGGGGCCTTGGCGCTGTATCTCGGCTTGCTGTTTCGCCAGTCGCGACACTCGACCCGCCCTCATTCCGAACGACTGCAGGATACCCGGCAATCCTGGCTGATCAGTGTGCTGATGATTGTCGCTGGCCTGGCCATGCTGGTGTTCGCCGGCCGCTTGCTGCTCGGCGCCGCCGTGGTCGTGGCCACCGATCTTGGCCTGTCGGAACGGGTCATCGGCCTGACCGTGGTCGCGGTCGGCACCTCGCTGCCGGAACTGGCAACTTCGCTGATCGCCGCGTTGCGCGGGCAGCGCGACATTGCCGTGGGCAACGTGATCGGCGCCAACCTGTTCAACCTGCTCGGTGTGCTGGGGCTGACCGCGTTGCTCGCACCGGCGCCGCTTTCGGTTTCGCCCAACGCGCTGGATTTCGACTTGCCGGTGATGCTCGGCGTCGCTGCGTTGTGTCTGCCGGTGTTCTATTCCGGCTATCGCGTGACCCGGGCCGAAGGCTTGCTGCTGCTGGGTTTGTATCTGGTCTACGGGCTGCACGTGGTGTCGTTCACCACCGGCATGCCGCTGGCCGGCAAACTCGAGCGCTTGATGCTGTTTTATGTCCTGCCGGCGCTGCTGACGTTTCTGCTGTTCACGTCGATCCGCGCCTGGCGTCGCCAACACCACAAGAGAGATGTGCCATGAGCGAGTCGAAGCAGTCCGGGGTTGAAATCCGTCGTCAGGTCATGGGCGATGCCTTCGTCGATCGCGCACTGGGCAATGCCACCGAATTCACCCAGCCGCTGCAGGATTTCGTCAATGAACACGCGTGGGGCGGGGTGTGGAATCGCGAAGGTCTGTCGCTGAAAACCCGCAGCCTGATTACCCTCGCCGCGCTGACCGCGTTGAAGTGCCCGCAGGAATTGAAGGGCCACGTACGCGGCGCGCTGAACAATGGCTGCACAGTGGAGGAGATTCGCGAGGCGCTGCTGCATTGCGCGGTGTATGCCGGCGTGCCGGCGGCGATCGATGCGTTTCGCGCAGCGCAGGAAGTGATCGATAGCTATCAGAAACCGCAGTGACCACCTTCGCGAGCAGGCTCGCTCCCACATTTGCAATGCGTTTCCCTGTGGGAGCGAGCCTGCTCGCGAAGAGGCCCTGCCAGACACCGCACATCCTTGATCAGATCCACCCACCCCACTGCAACACAAAGATCCCGACATTGGTGGTAATCGCCGCCATCAACGTGGTCATCACGATAATCGCCGCTGCCAGCTCATGATTGCCCTGCGCTGCCCGGGCCATGACGAAACTCGCCGCTGCCGTCGGGCTGCCGAAGTAGAGAAACAGAATCCCCAGCTCCGCCCCGCGAAAGCCCCACAACCACGCGCCCACGGTTGCCAGTAACGGCAGACCGACCATCTTCACCAGACTGGAGCTGAGCGCCATCTTGCCGCTCTTGCGTAACGCCGCCAGTGACAGCGTGCCGCCGATACAAATCAGCGCCAGCGGCAAAGTGGTCTGCGCCAGATACTGGCCGGAGGTTTCCAGCCAGCCCGGCAGGCCGATCTTGAAATAGGCGAACGGCGCCGCCGCAATCACGCTGATGATCAGCGGGTTGCTGAACACGCTTTTGCAGATGCTCCACGGATCGGACTTGATCACCGGGCTGTACACCGCCAGCACGATGGTCGAGAGCGTGTTGTAGAACAGGATCACCAGCGCCGCGAGAATTGCGCCGAGGGAAATCCCGTAATCGCCGTACATGCTCGCGGCGAGCGCGAGGCCGATCACGCCGTTGTTGCCGCGAAACGCGCCCTGGGTGTAGATGCCGCGATCTTCCCGCGGACACTTGAAAATCGCCCAGCCCCAGGCCACGGCGAAACTCACCAGGGTGGCGAGGGAAAAGTAGATGAGCAGCGAAGGCTGCAATGCCGCATGCAGGTCAGCGTGGAGGATGCCGAGAAACAGCAGCGCCGGCATGGTCACGTTGAACACCAGCGACGAGGCGGTATGGATGAAGTTGTCGTTGATCCAGTCGATGCGCTTGAGCAGCACACCGAGAAACAGCATGGCAAACACCGGCGCGGTGATGTTCAGGGTTTCAAGAAAGATTGCCAGCATGCCGGATAGCCTTGGGTGAGCGTCGATAGGGGGCTAATGATAAGCCACTTGCGGCGCTATGGCCTCAATCCAAAAGCCGAAAGCTGAAAGGCAAAAGCCCCTCACCCTAACCCTCTCCCGGAGGGAGAGGGGACTGACCGAGATGTCTTGCGTCATACATCGACCTGAAAGACCGAGTCGACTATGGATTCTGTAAAGCCATTTCAGGTCGGTGTGCTTCGCGAATATTCCCGGGTCGGCCCCCTCTCCCTCCGGGAGAGGGCTGGGGTGAGGGGGGTTTTGATCTTCCCGGCACCAATCAGGTAATCGGCGCCGGGTTGAACAAGGTGATGTCGTTATGCAGCTTGTGCTTCTCCGCCCAGGTCTGTTGCTTGCCACTGGCAACATCCAGGTAATAGTGAAACAGCTCCCAGCCCAGCTCCTCGATGGTCGCGCGCCCGGTAGCAATGCGTCCGGCATCGATGTCGATCAGATCCGGCCAGCGCTGCGCCAGTTCAGTCCGCGTCGACACCTTGACCACCGGCGCCATGGCCAGCCCGTAAGGCGTGCCGCGGCCAGTGGTGAACACGTGCAGGTTCATCCCTGCCGCCAGTTGCAAGGTGCCACAGACAAAATCACTCGCCGGCGTCGCGCAGAAAATCAGGCCCTTCTGCTTGAAGCGCTCGCCCGGGCCGAGCACGCCGTTGATCGCGCTGCTGCCCGACTTGACGATCGAGCCCAGGGACTTCTCGACAATGTTCGACAACCCGCCCTTCTTGTTGCCAGGCGTGGTGTTGGCGCTGCGATCGGCTTCGCCCTTGGCCAGGTAACGGTCGTACCAGTCCATCTCGCGCACCAATTCTTCGGCGACGGTCTGTGTCTGCGCGCGAGAGGTCAGCAGGTAGATCGCATCGCGCACTTCGGTGACTTCGGAAAACATCACCGTCGCCCCCGCACGCAATAGCAAGTCCGAGGCATAACCCAGCGCCGGGTTGGCGGTGATGCCGGAGAAGGCGTCGCTGCCGCCGCACTGCATACCGAGAATCAGCTCGGAGGCCGGCACGGTTTCACGGCGGCGCTGGTCGAGCTTCTTCAAGCGGACTTCAGCCAGCTCCATGATCTGCTCGATCATTTCGGTAAAGCCGTGACTGGAATCCTGCAAGCGGTACAGCCACGGATCGCTCAGATCCACCGAAGCATCATCCTCGTGCATCACCTGCCCGGCCTGCAATTTCTCGCAGCCCAGACTGATCACCAGCGCCTCGCCGCCCAGGTTCGGGTTGCGCGCCAGATTGCGCACGGTACGAATCGGGATGTAGGCGTCGGTGGCAGTGATTGCCACGCCGCAGCCGTAACTGTGAGTCAGCGCCACCACGTCATCGACGTGCGGGTACTTCGGCAGCAGCTCTTCCTTGATGCGCTTGACCGCGTGATCGAGCACACCGGTGACGCACTGCACGGTGGTAGTGATGCCGAGAATGTTGCGCGTGCCGACGGTGCCGTCGGCGTTGCGATAACCCTCGAAGGTGAAGCCTTCCAGCGGTGCCTGCGCGGCCGGCACGTCGGTGGACAGCGGCAGGCTGTCCAGCGGCGGCGCGGTCGGCATGCGCAGTTGATCTTCCTTGACCCAACTGCCACGACGGATCGGCTGCAATGCATAGCCAATGATCTGCCCGTAACGAATCACCGGGCCGCCCTCGGGAATATCCTCCAGGGTGACCTTGTGGCTCTGCGGGACGAAATCCACGGTGACCAGGCCATCGGCAAACTCGGTACCGGCCGGTACGCCCTGATCATTGACCACCACTACAACGTTGTCCCGCTCGTGCAGGCGGATGTAGCGCGGCGAGTCGGAATGTTCAATCAACTGCATGACGCCGCTCCTCAGGAATGCGCTTGAGACAAATTGCCGGTGACTTCATCGCCACCCTTGGCTGGCGGCTCTTTCAAAACCACACGCTTGATCGGGCCGACGATGACCAGATAGCTGAACACCGCGACCAGTGCGTTGGCGCCGACAAACACCAGCGCCCATTTGAACGAACCGGTGGAGCTGATGATGTAGCCAATCACGATCGGCGTGGTGATCGAAGCGATGTTGCCGAAGGTGTTGAACAGGCCACCGCTCAGACCGGCGATCTGTTTCGGCGAGGTGTCGGAAACCACCGCCCAGCCCAGTGCGCCAACGCCTTTGCCGAAGAATGCCAAAGCCATGAAGCCGACCACCATCCACTCCACATCAACATAGTTGCACGCAACGATGCTGCTCGATACCAAGAGACCAGCGATGATCGGCGCCTTGCGGGCGAAGGTCAGCGAGTGGCCCTTGCGCAGCAGGTAGTCGGAAATCACCCCGCCGAGCACGCCGCCGATAAAGCCGCAGATGGCCGGCAACGAAGCGATGAAACCGGCCTTGAGAATGGTCATGCCACGCTCTTGCACCAGATACACCGGGAACCAGGTCAGGAAGAAATAGGTGATGCCGTTGATGCAGTACTGGCCCAGATACACGCCGAGCATCATGCGGTTGGTCAGCAGCTGACGGATGTAATCCCACTTCGGACCGTCGGACTTCTTGCCCTTCTGATCCATGTCGACCATGCCGCCGTTGTCAGCGATGTGCTTGAACTCGGCCTCGTTGACGCGTGGGTGCTCGCGCGGGCTGTAGATGACTTTCAGCCACACCAGCGAGAACACGATGCCGAGGATACCCATGACGATGAACACGTGCTCCCAGCCGAAGCTGTAGACGATCCAGCCCATCAGCGGCGCGAACAACACGGTGGCAAAGTACTGCGCCGAGTTGAAGATCGCCGAAGCGGTACCGCGTTCAGCGGTCGGGAACCACGCGGCGACGATGCGCGCGTTGCCGGGGAACGATGGCGCTTCGGCCAGGCCCACGAGGAAACGCAGCATGAACAGCGCAACCACTGCCGTGGACATGCCGAATTCACCGACGAAGCCTTGCAGCACGGTGAACAGCGACCAGGTGAAAATGCTCAGGGCATAGACTTTTTTCGAGCCGAAGCGATCGAGCAGCCAGCCACCGGGAATTTGCCCGGCGACATAGGCCCAACCGAATGCGGAAAAGATGTAGCCGAGGGTAACGGCGTCAATGCCCAGATCCTTTTGCAGGCTGGAGCCGGCAATGGCGATCGTGGCACGGTCGGCGTAGTTGATCGTGGTCACCAGAAACAGCATGAGCAGGATCAAATAGCGGACGTGAGTCGGCTTGGAGGATTGCATGCAGATGTACTCCCACTGATTATTTTTATGCGGGGTGAAGCTTCTTTGGTCTTGCATTTATTCCCTGTAGGAGCTGCCGAAGGCTCGGGCCGCGATCGGACGATCTTTTGATCCTGTTTTTAAGATCAAGATCAAAAGATCGCAGCCTTCGGCAGCTCCTACAGGGGTATTGCGTGTATCAGGAGCCTACGTAGGCGGTTTTCACCACGGTGTAGAACTCTTGCGCATAGCGGCCTTGCTCGCGGGAGCCGTAGGACGAGCCTTTACGACCACCGAACGGTACGTGGTAATCCACACCGGCGGTCGGCAGGTTGACCATCACCATCCCGGCCTGGGAGTGGCGCTTGAAGTGGTTGGCGTACTTCAGCGAGGTGGTGGCGATGCCGGCCGACAAGCCGAATTCGGTGTCGTTGGCCATTGCCAGCGCGGCTTCGTAATCGGCCACACGAACAATGTTGGCCACCGGGCCGAAGATCTCTTCGCGGCTGATACGCATCGACGCTTCACTGTCGGCGAACAGCGTTGGCGCGAGGAAATAGCCCTCGGTGTCGCAGGTCACCACACCACCACCGCTGACCAGACGTGCACCTTCGGACTGGCCGATATCGATGTACTTCATGTCCTGTTCAAGCTGCGCCTGGGAGACCACCGGACCGATGTCAGTGCCGGCTTTCAGCGCGTGGCCGACCTTGATCGACTTCATGCGCTCGGCCATGGCTTCGACGAACTTGTCGTGAATGCCGGCGGTGACGATCAGACGGCTCGACGCTGTGCAACGCTGACCGGTGGAGTAGAACGCACTCTGCACCGACAGCTCGACCGCTTGCTTGAGGTCGGCGTCATCGAGAATGATCTGCGGGTTCTTGCCGCCCATTTCCAGCTGCACTTTGGCCTGGCGCGAAACGCAGTTCACTGCGATCTGACGACCAACACCTACCGAACCGGTGAAGCTGATGCCGTCGACTTTCGGGCTGTTGACCAGCGCCTCGCCAACCACGCGACCGCTGCCCATCACCAGGTTGAACACACCGGCCGGGAAGCCTGCGCGGGAAATGATTTCCGCCAGCGCCCAGGCGCAGCCCGGAACCAGATCGGCAGGCTTGAGCACGACGCAGTTGCCGTAGGCCAGGGCCGGAGCAATCTTCCACGCCGGGATGGCGATCGGGAAGTTCCACGGGGTGATCAGACCGACCACGCCCAGCGCTTCGCGAGTGACTTCAACGTTGACGCCCGGGCGTACCGACGGCACGTAGTCGCCGGACAGACGCAGGCATTCGCCAGCGAAGAATTTGAAAATGTTGCCGGCGCGGGTCACTTCACCGATCGCTTCCGGCAGGGTCTTGCCTTCTTCACGGGCCAGCAGCGTGCCGAGCTCTTCGCGACGGGCGAGGATCTCGGTGCCGATCTTATCCAGCGAATCGTGACGAGCCTGGATGCCCGAAGTGGAATACGCCGGGAAAGCAGCGCGGGCGGCGTCGATGGCGGCGTTGACCTGAGTCAGGTCGGCCTTGGCGTAGTCGCCGATGGTGTCGCTGAGTTCCGACGGGTTGATGTTGGCCGAGTAATCGGCACCGGCGACCCATTCGCCATTGATGTAGTTGTCGTAGCGTTTTGCAGTTGTCACAGGGCAGCCCTCAACTCTAAAAGCCTTCACGCAAAAAGCCGCTGATTGCTCAGCGGCTTCGCTTCTCTGGTTTATTGCGCGCCTTGCTTGTCGATCAGCGCGGCGAGCGTTTCGTACTCTTCGCCGGTCAGATCGGTCAGCGGCGCGCGCACCGGACCTGCGTCATAGCCGGCGATTTTTGCACCTGCCTTGACGATGCTCACGGCGTAACCGGCCTTGCGATTACGGATGTCCAGGTACGGCAGGAAGAAGTCGTCGATGATCTTGCCGACGGTGGCGTGATCTTCGCGAGCGATCGCGTGGTAGAAGTCCATCGCGGTTTTCGGGATGAAGTTGAACACCGCCGAGGAGTACACCGGCACGCCCAGCGCCTTGTAGGCAGCGGCGTAGACTTCAGCGGTCGGCAGACCACCCAGGTAGCTGAAGCGATCACCGAGGCGGCGACGGATCGACACCATCAACTCGATATCGCCCAGACCGTCCTTGTAGCCGATCAGGTTCGGGCAGCGCTCGGCCAGACGTTCCAGCAGCGGCGCGGTGAGGCGGCAGACGTTACGGTTGTAGACGACCACGCCGATCTTCACCGATTTGCACACGGCTTCAACGTGGGCGGCAACACCGTCCTGGCTCGCTTCGGTCAGGTAGTGCGGCAGCAGCAACAGGCCTTTGGCGCCCAGACGCTCGGCTTCCTGAGCGTATTCGATGGCCTGGCGGGTCGAGCCACCGACGCCGGCGAGGATCGGCACGCTGGTGGCGCAGGTGTCGACGGCAGTCTTGATGATTTCCGAGTATTCGCTGGCGGCCAGGGAGAAGAACTCACCGGTGCCGCCGGCGGCGAACAGAGCCGAAGCGCCATACGGAGCCAGCCATTCCAGGCGTTTGATGTAGCCCGCGCGGTTGAAATCGCCTTGCGCGTTGAAATCGGTCACCGGGAAAGACAGCAGGCCGGCAGAGAGGATGGACTTCAGTTCTTGTGGATTCATTATTCGAACACCCTGGTAGCAACGTTTTATTGTGAGTGGACCGTTCAGCCTTCGCCGAAGTTGTAGGTCATCGTACAACTTAAAAGATAACCGTCAACTGCATTTCATCGTTGGCAGCGCTTTTTTGTCCGACAACATCGCTTTTTGCGCTTGCTGAAATCGCTGGAAGGCCCGTGCTTGAAGCATTTGCTGGCGGAAATATCTGGTCTGGATTCGTTTAATTCCTCAGGGACCAGCGGCTCGTAAAGTACGTCGACTGCCACGAAGGATCGTGGCGGACCACTCAAAGGAAGCCGTTATGTCGATGCATTTTGCCGCCCCCACCCTCTCCCACGTCGCGCCTGCACAGGACGACTGCGTCACCCTTAAGCTTTCGCAACTGCCGGATATCCTTACCGTGCAGGTTCCGGATTCCAGCGATTTCGCAGCGAACTGGAGCGTTTACGCGATCCTCGGCAGCGATGCCGAGGATCCTGAATGGGAAGGCGATGAGGTGGACACTGGCGCCTGGGACGACGCCGAGGATGAAATGGAGAAGCTGTTCGATATCGAAGTGCAACTGCCGAAAGAAGCGCTGCAACCGTATCTGAACCGCGAGGTGGAGCTGAGGTACAAGTTTCGGGATGAGTCGAGTATGGAGCCGTATTCGCGGGCGTTGAGGATGCGAATTGAACCCTGATCCTCTCGACGCGTCTGCTCGTGCACCGCTCAGGCAATCCAGCGACAGGTCAACCGTTCGTCCGTACTGGTATTTCTTACAGGTGTCAGCCGTTCGATTCTTGCCCCTAATGATCACGTAGGTGGTGAGTCCCCTACACGATGCCGTGATTCGAGTCATGGCTTAATCATTCTGAAAAAGGAATTTAGAGATGGCTTTAACCAAATCAAAAAAAAAATCTTACGACCCTACATTTAGAGAGGCTTATCGCACTGGGCAGGGCAGTCTAACCCTTGACACTACCAAGCTCGAAGGCCCTGCCCACGGCATCGTGCCCTGGAATCCTGCATACAAGGTTGGCGATAAGATCACTTTTGAGCTGTTTCAAATAACCCCTTGGATTTCCTCGATCTTTGTGACTGAAGAAAATCATGGAAAGGAATTCGTCTTTCCGATTGAGAAAGAAAAGTTCGACTTCACGCTCTCGAGATTCTGGTGCGCCGTAAATGATGCTCCCTTCCCGGCCCCCCCAATAAATTTGTACGTAATCCTGGAATAATGAGCTAACCCTGCGCCTGCGCCTCTTCATGGGCCTGGCGCAGTCTTTCGCGGCTGTTGGTCAGGTGCAACCGCATCGCTGCGCGGGCAGCATCGGAATCCTGACGGGCAATCGCGTCGTAGATTTCTTCGTGCTCGCGGCTCAGGCGGCTCATGTAGTGCTGTTGATCATCGTGAGCCAGACGCGCCGAGTTCAGCCGCGTACGCGGGATGATGCTGGTGCCCAGGTGGGTCATGATGTCGGTGAAGTAGCGGTTGCCGGTGGACAGGGCGATTTCCAGGTGGAAAGCGAAGTCTGACGACACCGCATCGCTGGCATGCGAGGCGCTTTCGTTCAGGGCGTCGAGGGCGGCGCGCATGGTTGCCAGTTGCTCGGGGCTGCGGCGTTGCGCGGCGAGGCCGGCGGATTCGACTTCGAGGCTGATGCGCAATTCGAGAATCGCCAGTACGTCACGCAGGGTGACGACAGTGGCCGGATCGATGCGGAAACCGCTCGGGCTCGGCGTATCGAGAACAAAGGTGCCAATGCCGTGGCGGGTTTCCACCTGGCCGGCGGCCTGCAGACGGGAAATTGCCTCGCGGACCACGGTGCGGCTGACACCATGGGCTTCCATGATCGCCGACTCGGTGGGCAACTTGTCGCCACGCTTGAGCAGGCCATCGCGGATCTGCTCGCTCAACACCGTCACCAATTCCTGGGCGAGGCTGCGGCGCTTGCGGGGGAGGCGCGGGGTGTCGATCAGCTTTTCCATGATTTGTATCTTGTCTCGAAAGTTCGGCTTGGCGCCATCATAGCTCAAGCGGGTTGTACGATCACCGGGCAGATCACATTGCCCCACTGTGGGAGCGAGCCTGCTCGCGAAAGCGGTGGTTCAGACGACAGATTCGTCGACCGATATGACCCCTTCGCGAGCAGGCTCGCTCCCACAGATGGTTGTTCAGACGGTTATGGCCTGTTCGACCAGACGCCCGCTGTCGATCCTGACATGCCGCGGATGGAATCGTTTCAAACTGCTTCGGTGACCGACGCTGACAATGCTCAACCCCGGAATCTCATCGATCAGCGCCTGATACAACGTCGCTTCGTCTTCTTCATCCATCGCCGAAGTGGCTTCGTCCATGTACAGCCATTGCGGTGCATAAAGGAGTGCGCGGGCGAACGCCAGGCGTTGCTGCTCGCCCGGCGAAAGCATGCGCTGCCAGTGATTGGCCTCATCCAGACGTCCAACCAGGTGCGGCAAGCGACAGGTTTCCAGCACCTGTGCATAACGCTCTGGCGCGTAGGCGTCGCCGGGTTGTGGATAACTCAGCGCTTCACGCAATGTGCCGATCGGCAGATAAGGCTTCTGCGGCAGGAACAGATAACGCGCTGCCGGCAACCGAATATTGCCGTGCCCCGCTGGCCACAAATGGCCCATCGCCCGCAGCAATGTGGACTTGCCGCTGCCGGAACGGCCGCTGAGCATCACTCGCTCGCCTGCTTCTACGGTCATGTCGGCGCTGGTCAGCAAATGCCGACCATCGGCCAGATCCAGGCCGAGGCCATGTACCTGCAATTCGCTGCCCTGGTTCTGCACGTCGATAGCGGGCACCCGCTCCTCGTTGTTGCTCATGGCATTGCGGAAACTCAGCAGACGATCGCAAGTGGCGCGCCACTCGGCCAGATCCTGGTAAGCGCTGATGAACCAACTGAAGTTCTCCTGCACATTGCCGAACGCCGAGTTGATCTGCATCAGCTCGCCAAGCTCGATCTTGCCGCTGAAATACCGTGGGGCTGCAACGATGAACGGAAAAATAATCGCGATCTGGCCATAGCCCGAAGTGAAGAATGTCAGACGCTTGGACACCCGCATGATGTCCCAGAAGTTGTGCCAGACCAGCCCGAATCGATTGCTCAAGCGGCGGTTTTCGTTCGGTTCGCCGTTGTACAAGGCGATGCTTTCGGCATTCTCGCGCACCCGCACCATCGAGAAACGCAGGTCGGCTTCAAAACGCTGCTGGTTGTTGTTCAAACCGATCAGGCGTCTACCGATCAAGTGCGTCAGCCAACTACCGACCGCCGCATACACCAGTGCACACCAGAACATGTAGCCGGGAACAGTGAAACCGAACACCTCGATGCTCCCGGAGACGCCCCACAGGATGATCGAAAACGACACCAGACTGACGACCGTACGGATCAACCCCAAGCCCAGCGCCAGGGTGTTCGCGGTGAATTTATTAAGGTCTTCGGAAATGCGCTGGTCGGGGTTATCGGTATAACCGCCCTGCTCCAGTTGGTAGTAATTCTTGTGTTCCAGCCAACGGGTGAAGTGTTTTTCGGTCAGCCACGCCCGCCAGCGAATGGTCAGCATCTGCGTCAGATACTGCCGGTAAACAGCAGCGAGAATCGCCACGGCGGCGATACCACAGAAGTACAGAATCAACTGCCAGAACGCCGCCTCATCCTTTTTCTGCAAGGCGTTGTAGAAGTCCTTGTACCAACTGTTCAGCCACACCGCGATCCATACGCTGAACAGCGTCAGCGCGATTACGGCAATCAGCAACGTCCAGGCCTTGCCCTTCTCTTCGCTGCGCCAGTAAGGCGTGGTCATCGCCCAGACTTTGCGAAAAAACTGCCCGCGCACAGCATCGTTGACCGCGGAATATTCAGCGTTCTGATTCATGGATAAGGCTCGATTGAAAATAGAACAGACACGCGCCGATCATAGATGATCGGCGCGATTTATCGCGAGGGCTGGCGATAGTCGTTCAGCGCAGGTTCAGCGACGCACCGGACGCTTCTGCAGTTTGCGCTGCAGGGTGCGGCGGTGCATGCCCAGTGCGCGGGCCGTGGCGGAGATGTTGCCTTCGTGCTCGGTGAGCACGCGCTGGATGTGTTCCCATTGCAGGCGGTCGACCGACATCGGGTTTTCCGGCACCAGACTGTCGAGGTCGGCGTGCTCGGACAGCAACGCGGCCAGCACGTCGTCGGCATCGGCGGGTTTGCACAGGTAGTTGCAGGCGCCGCGCTTGATCGCCTCGACCGCGGTGGCAATGCTCGAATAACCGGTGAGGATCACCACGCGCATTTCCGGGTCCAGCTCCAGCAGCTTGGGCAGCAGCACCAGCCCGGAGTCGCCGTCCATTTTCAGGTCCAGCGCAGCGTAATCAGGCAGATCGGCCTGGGCGATGGTCAGGCCTTCTTCAGCGGAGCCGGCAGTGCTGACGCGAAAGCCGCGGCGGGCCATGGCGCGGGCCATGACGCGGGTGAAGGTCGCGTCGTCGTCGACCAGCAGCAGATGCGGCAGTTCTTCGCCTTCGACTTGGATTTCGTCACTCATGTTGGTCTCCTCGGGCGCCGTGGGGCAGGCGCAGCTCGGTGAGCGTGCCGCCTTCCTCATGACTATAGAGTTTCACTGAGCCGCCGGCGCGTGTCACGCTGGCCTTGCTCAAAAACAGGCCCAGGCCGAAACCTTTGCCCTTGGTGGTAAAAAACGGTTTGCCGATCTGCTCGGCGATGGCTAGCGGCACTCCGGCGCCGTGGTCGCGAATGCTGATGGTCAGGGTTTCCGCATCCCAGTCCAACGTGACCTGGAGATTTTCCGGGCAGGCATCCGCGGCATTGTTCAGCAAATTAAGCAGCGCCTGAGTCAGATCCGGCGGCGGCGCCATGCGCGGCACGGCGCCCTGACCGAGACGCTGGAAGCGATAACTGGCCTCCGGGCGCATCAGGTGCCAGCGGTTCAGCGCTTCGTCGAGCCAGTCGGTGACGTCCTGCATCTCCACCGCCAGACGCCGATTGGCCTCGGCAGCGCGGACCAGTTGCTGCAAGGTCTCCTTGCACAACTTGACCTGATCCTGCAGCACTTTCAGGTCGTCCTGCAGCAGTGCATCGGGATGATCCTGCTGCATTTCCTTGAGCAATACGCTCATGGTCGCCAGCGGCGTACCCAGCTCATGCGCCGCACCGGCAGCCTGGGTCGCAACGGCCAGCAACTGCTGATCGCGCAGACCTTCTTCACGACGAATCGCCCGCAGCTCTTCCTGCCGGCGCAGCTCTTCAGCCATGCGTGCGGCGAAGAACGTAATCACCGCAGCAGCCAGGGCGAAGCTCAGCCACATGCCGTAGATCTGCAGGTTTTCACGGGCGACCGGCAGGGTTTCCAGCGGATAGAAACGCGTCAGCATCACCGTGTACAGCGCCAGCGCGATGCCCGAGAGAATCACCGAATAACGCCACGGCAGCGTCACCGCCGCAATCGTCAGCGGCACCAGATAATAAGAAACGAACGGATTGGTCGAGCCGCCGGAGAAATACAGCAGCGCACTGTGGATCACCAGATCGCAGGCCAGTTGCAGCGCGTATTCAAGCTCGGTCACCGGCCACGACGTGCGCAGGCGCACGGCGGTGAACACGCAGAGCAGAATCGAACAGCCCAGGGTCATCGCCAGTTGCACCCAAGGCAACGGCAACAATTGCAGCCAGTAGGCCAGGCCCACGGACCCGGCCTGCGCGGCCAGCACCAGGGTGCGGATGAAAGTCAGCCGCCAGAGATTCTGGCGAGTGGCGGAAGTCAGTTGTACGGGGGCGAGCATGAGCTCTCCTGATGAGCGCTCCAGGCGGATCGCACGGAGTATAACCAAGGCGCGGGCGTGAGAGGCGAAAGTGCGGCAAACGACCACATGGCGCTGCCCGTAAATTCAAACGAGGCGATTTTTTGTTGCGGCATATCACCTGTGGCGAGGGAGCTTGCTCCCGCTGGCCTGCGAAGCAGGCCCGAACCCGGCTACCGTGATCTTTCTGAAACAGCGCTGCTGCTGATTTTACGACTGCTGCGCAGCCGAGCGGGAGCAAGCTCCCTCGCCACAAAGGCACTGCCGCCCCACCAGGCCGATCTGTATAGAAGTTGTAACTGGGCGAACCGGATCATAGAAGTTAGAGTCTGATTGTTCACGCAGGCCGAGCCCCAACACCTGCGCCTCATTCAAGGAGCTTTCATGCACACATTTCGCCGCAGCGCCGCCCTCCTCGCCCTGACCGTCGGCAGCGTCGCCAGCCTTCCGGCGCTGGCCGCCGATGAGCTGCACTACAACCAGATTTCCCTGCGCGCCGAAGTCAGCCAGGAAGTCGCCCGCGACCAGATGATCGTGACGCTCTACACCGAAGAGCAGAACACCGACCCGGCCAAACTCGCCGCCGCCATCAGCACCACCATGAACAAGGCCACCGCCCAGGCCAAACAGGTCAAGGACATCACCCTGCGCACCGGCAGCCGCAACAGCTACCCGATCTACGACACCAAAGGCCAGAAGATCACCGGCTGGCGTGAACGCGCCGAACTGCGCCTGGAAAGCACCGACTTCGCCGCCCTGTCCAAACTCACCGGCGAACTGCTGACCGACCTTAAAATGGGCGGTATGGACTTCGCCATCGCCGACCCGACCCGCAAGGCCAGCGAAGACCAGTTGCTCAAGGAAGCCGTTACCGCCTTCAAAAACCGCGCGCAACTGGCCACCGACGCCCTGGGCGGCAAGGGTTACAAAATCGTCAATCTGAACCTCAACAGCAACGGTTACCCACAACCGTACCTGCGCGCGCCGATGATGATGAAAGCCGCCGCCATGGATTCCGCTCCGGTGACCCCGGAAGTCGAAGCCGGCACCAGCCAGGTCAGCATGACCGCTGATGGCTCGATTGAAGTGTTGATGCAGTGATTTGAGCTTGGCTCAATGAAGGACCGCCGATCAGTGAATGATCGGCGGTTTTTTTGTGCCCGGGATTTGTGGTGAATATTCCACCGCCTTCGCGAGCAGGCTCGCTCCCACAGGTTGAACACATTTGAATGTGGGAGCGAGCCTGCTCGCGAAGAACGATGACGCGGTCTCAAGCGTGCGGATCAACCCGATCCAGCGCCCGATTCACCGCCAGCTCCGCCAGCATGATGATCTGTTGAATGGCCAGCGCCGTATTGCGCTGCGGCCGACCGAGCTGATCAGCGAAATCGCTGGCCAGCGTATTGGCTGATGCGAGGGATTCGCAGGCGTGGGCGAGCAGGCTTTCGGTGTCGATGTCGGGCTGGATCAGAAACATCGTGCTCGGTGGATGCGGTTTGCTGGGTGCCGGGCAGAGGTAGAAATCGAGGGCACGTTTTATGGCTTCGCGGTTTTTTGCCAGATCGTCGGCGCGCAGCGCCGCTTCGAGGGGGGTTGGGATTTCTTCGGGTGGGTCGGGGACTGGCTTGGTCATGCGCTTCACCTATGAGGTTGAGCCATCTCGATGCCGTTTCTCACACGGCGAAGAGGTGGCAGCTTTGTGCGGGGTGAGAAAACCGGTCATAGGCACCCGGCCGGACATACGTCCGCCCGCACAGAGCCGCCATAACGCACTTTGCAGGCAGCAGACTTGCTGGCGGCAATTATGCGGATCTGGGCACTGAATGACTATGAATGTCGGGTTCTCACACCCGATCGCTGAACAACCAGCGACGACCCAGACTAGAGAGCAGACGTCCGACGGACAACCTGAAAACCTTGTGGGAAGGTTCGGGTTATTTGGCATCGGATTTAAACAGCCAAAAGCAAACCCTCACCCTAGCCCTCTCCCAGAGGGAGAGGGGACTGACCGAGGTGATTGCGAGCGCTACGCCGACGTGGAATACCGAGCTGAATGCAAATATGCAGAAAGTCAAAACCCCCTCACCCTAGCCCTCTCCCAGAGGGAGAGGGGACTGACCGAGGTGATTGCGAGCGCTACGCCGACGTGGAATACCGAGCTGAATGCAAATATGCAGAAAGTCAAAAGCCCCTCACCCTAGCCCTCTCCCGGAGGGAGAGGGGACTGACCGAGGTGATTGCGAGAGCTACGCCGACGTGCAATACCGCGTTGAAATCCGGCCTTGAAAAGCCCAAAAATCGGCCCCCTCTCCCTCGGGAGAGGGCTGGGGTGAGGGGCAAACCCACCACAAAACCAAAGCCGAACAACCGCTCCTCACCACTCAATAGGCCGAGTGTCAGCTCGCCTGCTTTTGATCTTGATCTTGATCCACGGGCGACGTCGGAAGGCTGAGCGGAGGGATTGATCCGGGGATGGGAGCGCAGCGACCGTCTGGCGCAGCCAGACACAGCGGAAGGAGGTGCAGCGAAGCAAACCGGAGCCGCTGCGCCCGGATCAGTCCCGGAGCGAAGGGACCCCGAGCCCCAGCGAGTGGGCCGAACGTAGGAGCTAGCGTTTTTTGCTTACTTTTTTAGGCGCTTGTAAAAAAGTAAGTCGCCGTCAGGCGAAACCGCCAGCCGCAGCACCCGAAGCAACGGATATGCACCCAAAACACAGCCACATATACCGAGATAGACACTCCCACGAGAAAAACGATATTTCCGGACGCCCCCGAATCCCCGCTAATCTCAATCCACCACCACCGCCAATTCCCCGGGGACTCCATGCCAAGATCCACCCTCAAACCGCTCTTGATCTCCCTGGCCCTTGCCGCCACCGCACCGATCGCCAACGCCGCCACAACCCTCGTCTACTGCTCCGAAGCCAGCCCCGCCGGCTTCGACCCAAGCCAATACACCAGCGGCACCGACTTCGACGCCTCCGCCGAAACCGTCTTCAACCGCCTCACCCAATTCCAGCGCGGCGGCACCGACATTGAACCTGGCCTGGCGACAAAATGGGACGTCTCCAGCGACGGCCTGCACTACACCTTCCACCTGCGCGAAGGCGTGAAATTCCACACCACCGACTACTTCACCCCGACCCGCGACTTCAATGCCGACGACGTCCTGTTCACCTTCCAGCGCCTGCTCGACCCGGACAATGCCTTCCGCAAGGCCTACCCCGCCGAATCCCCGTACTTCACCGACATGGGCCTGAACACCACGATCCAATCGGTGGAAAAACTCGACGACCACACCGTGCGCTTCAACCTCAACAACGTTGACGCAGCCTTCGTACAGAACCTCGCCATGAGCTTCGCCTCGGTGCAGTCGGCCGAATATGCCGCACAACTGTTGAAGGACGGCAAAGCCGCCGACCTCAACCAGAAACCGATCGGCACCGGCCCGTTCGTGTTCACACGCTATCAAAAGGATTCGCAGATCCGCTACGCGGCGAACAAGGCCTACTGGAAACCCGAAGACGTGAAAATCGACAACCTGATTTTCTCGATCACACCCGATGCCGCCGTGCGCCTGCAGAAGCTCAAGGCCGGCGAATGCCAGGTCAGTGGCTACCCGCGCCCGGCCGATATCGAGGTGATGGAAAAAGACCCGAACCTGCGCGTGCTTAAACAGGCCGGATTCAATCTCGGCTTCCTCGCCTACAACACCACCCACGCGCCACTTGATCAGCTCAAGGTCCGTCAGGCGCTGGACATGGCCATCGACAAGCCGGCGATCATCAAGGCGGTTTACCAGGGCGCCGGTCAGTTGGCCCAGAACGCTTTGCCACCCGCGCAATGGTCATTCGACCCGAACATCAAAGACGCGCCTTACGACCCGGCCAAGGCCAAGGCGCTACTCAAGGAGGCCGGAGTTGCACCCGGTACAACCATCAACCTCTGGGCGATGACAGTGCAGCGCGCCTCGAACCCGAACGCACGAATGTCGGCGCAGATGATCCAGCAGGATTGGGACAGGATCGGCATCAAGGCCAACATCGTCAGCTACGAATGGGGCGAGTACATCAAGCGCGCCAAGAACGGCGAACATGACGCGATGATCTATGGCTGGACCGGCGACAACGGCGACCCGGACAACTGGCTGGGCGTGCTTTACAGCTGCGCGGCCGTCAAAGGCAGCAACTATGCGAAATGGTGCGACCCCGCCTACGACAAACTGGTGCAGCAGGCCAAAGTGGCCACGGATAAAGCGCAACGGGTAAAACTGTATCAACAGGCGCAACTGATCCTTAAACAGCAGGTGCCGATCACGCCGATCGCCAACTCCACGGTGTTCCAACCGCTGCGCAAGGAAGTCAGCGACTTCCGTATCAGCCCTTTCGGTCTAACCCCCTTCTACGGTGTAGGTATAAATAAGTAACACCCGGCCCCAGAGCGGCGCGCAGAAGGTGACCGGCGCACCGTTTCGGGGCTGCATTTGCACCTTAAAAACCACCCGCAAACGGTCAAATGCGTCAAAAGTTACACAGATGCGACATTAAGGTACGTTCGTGCCACCGTTTAAGGCCGCCGACCGCTCTGGATCTTGCATTGGGTATGGGCCCTGCATAAGTATCCGCAGGCACGACTCACGAGGTCGTACCTCACTACTAAAAAATGACAACAAATCATGAGGCCAACATGCTTAAACACGCGGTCATTCCGTTTCTAGTCGGCGCAGGCTTGTTAGCCTCCGCACCTTTCGCCACCGCTGCGACTAACCTGGTGTTCTGCTCCGAAGGGAGCCCGGCCGGTTTTGATCCAGGCCAGTACACCACCGGAACCGACTTCGACGCCTCAGCCGAAACCATGTTCAACCGTCTGACCCAGTTCGAGCGCGGCGGCACCGCCGTGATTCCTGGTCTGGCGACCAAGTGGGACATTTCCGATGATGGCCTGACTTACACCTTCCACCTGCGCGAAGGCGTCAAGTTCCACACCACCCCGTATTTCAAGCCGACTCGTGAATTCAACGCCGACGACGTGCTGTTTACGTTCAACCGCATGATCAACAAGGACGACCCGTTCCGTAAGGCGTACCCGACCGAATTCCCGTACTTCACCGACATGGGGATGGACACCAACATCACCAAGATCGATAAAGTCGACGACCACACCGTCAAGTTCACCCTGAAAGAAGTCGACGCCGCGTTCATCCAGAACCTGGCCATGAGCTTCGCTTCGGTACAGTCCGCCGAATACGCCGCCCAGCTGCTCAAGGATGGCAAAGCCGCCGACATCAACCAGAAGCCGATCGGCACTGGCCCGTTCGTGTTCAAGAGCTATCAGAAAGACTCGAACATCCGTTACACCGGCAACAAGGATTACTGGAAGCCTGAAGACGTGAAGATCGACAACCTGATCTTCGCCATCACCACCGACCCGTCGGTGCGTATCCAGAAGCTGAAAAAGAACGAGTGCCAGGTCACCCTGTTCCCGCGTCCGGCCGATCTGAAGGCGCTGAAAGAAGACAAGTCGCTGAAGATGCCGGATCAGGCCGGCTTCAACCTGGGCTACATCGCCTACAACGTGATGGATAAGGTCAAGGGCAGCAACGAGGCCAACCCGCTGGCTGACCTGCGCGTGCGTCAGGCGCTGGACATGGCCGTGAACAAGCCGCAGATCATCGATTCGGTTTACCAGGGCGCTGGCCAACTGGCCGTCAACGCCATGCCGCCGACCCAGTGGTCCTACGACACCACCATCAAAGACACCAAGTACGATCCTGAGAAAGCCAAGCAGCTGCTCAAGGAAGCCGGCGTCAAGGAAGGTACCGAAATCGTCCTGTGGGCGATGCCGGTTCAGCGTCCGTACAACCCGAACGCCAAACTGATGGCTGAAATGCTCCAGTCCGACTGGGCCAAGATCGGCTTGAAAGTGAAGATCACCAGCTACGAGTGGGGCGAGTACATCAAGCGCTCCAAAGGTGGTGAGAACCAAGCCATGATCATTGGCTGGAGCGGTGACAATGGTGATCCGGACAACTGGCTCAACGTGCTGTTCGGCTGCGACTCGCTGAGTGGCAACAACTTCTCCAAATGGTGCGACAAGAAATTCGACGGTCTGGTGAAGGAAGCCAAACGTACCACCGACCAGGGCAAGCGCACCGAGCTGTACAAACAGGCGCAACACGTCCTCAAAGATGCAGTCCCAATGACACCTATCGCTCACTCGACGGTGTATCAACCCATGCGCGCCAACGTGCAGGATTTCAAGATCAGCCCATTTGGCCTGAATTCCTTCTACGGCGTCAGCGTCAGCAAGTAAGACATTGCAGCGGCGGCGTTTCTGACGTCGCCGTTGCTTTATCTTCCGGGAAAAAAGGAAAAGGCCTACACCCAAATCCGCCGCAGATGATTGCTTCGGTATAGGTGCGTCGACTTTTCCTACGAGCATTAAGGCAATTACGTATTTACTGCCAGAAGCACGGTGCCTACCGTCGCGTACTGACCAGTGTCTGCGTGGGCCACCGGTTTTGCCGTACGTATTGGATTGAGCTCAATGCGACCAGAAAGTCCCGGGATCGGGACCCAGGCGCATTGCACAACACTAAAAAAGAGGGAGCGTCATGCGCCATACCTTGGTTTTTTCCGCACTGTTGGGCGCCGGCCTGTTGGCCGCCACGTCTGCAAGCTACGCCGCCAGCGATAGCCTGGTGTTCTGCTCGGAAGGCAGCCCGGCGGGTTTCGATACCGCGCAATACACGACGGCCACCGACAACGACGCCGCCGAGCCGCTGTACAACCGCCTGGTCGAGTTCGAAAAAGGCGCGACCAATGTCGTACCGGGCCTGGCGACCCAATGGGACATTTCCGAAGATGGCCTGAAATACACCTTTCACCTGCGTGAAGGCGTGAAATTTCATACAACCCCTTACTTCAAGCCGAGCCGCGATTTCAACGCTGACGATGTCGTGTTCACGTTCAATCGCATGCTTGATGCGCAACAGCCGTTTCGCAAGGCCTATCCCACCGAGTTTCCGTACTTCAACGGGATGAGCCTGAACAAGAACATCGCCAAGGTCGAGAAGACCGGGCCGCTGACCGTGGAGTTCACGCTCAACAGCGTCGATGCCGCGTTCATCCAGAACATCGCCATGAGCTTCGCCTCGATTCTGTCCGCCGAATACGCCGACAAGCTGCTGGCCGACGGCAAGCCGAGCGATATCAACCAGAAGCCGATCGGCACCGGGCCGTTCGTATTCAAGAGCTACCAGAAAGACTCGAACATCCGCTATACCGGTAACCCGCAGTACTGGGATCCGAGCCGGGTCAAGCTGAAGAACCTGATTTTCGCGATCAACACCGACGCCTCGGTCCGCGTGCAGAAACTCAAGGCCAACGAGTGCCAGATCACCCTGCACCCGCGCCCTGCCGACGTCGAAGCGCTGAAAACCGATCCGAAGCTGCAGCTGATTACCAAGCCAGGCTTCAACCTCGGCTACATCGCCTACAACGTGCGCCATAAGCCGTTCGATCAACTGGAAGTGCGTCAGGCGCTGGACATGGCGGTGAATAAACAGGGGATTCTGAACGCTGTTTATCAAGGTGCCGGCCAACTGGCCGTAAACGCCATGCCACCGACGCAGTGGTCTTACGACGACACCATCAAGGACGCCGCCTACAACCCGGAAAAAGCCAAAGAGCTGCTCAAGGCTGCCGGCGTCAAAGAAGGCACCGAGATCACCCTGTGGGCAATGCCGGTGCAGCGTCCGTACAACCCGAACGCCAAGCTGATGGCCGAAATGCTCCAGTCCGACTGGGCCAAGATCGGTCTGAAAGTGAAGATCGTCAGCTACGAATGGGGCGAGTACATCAAGCGCACCAAGAACGGCGAGCATGACATCAGCCTGATCGGCTGGACCGGTGACAACGGTGACCCGGACAACTGGCTGGGCACGCTGTACAGCTGCGACGCCATCGGCGGCAACAACTATTCCATGTGGTGCGATCCGGCTTACGACAAGCTGATCAAACAGGCCAAGGTCGTCACCGACCGCGACCAGCGCACCGAGCTTTATAAACAGGCCCAGCAATTGCTTAAACAGCAAGTGCCGATCACGCCTGTCGCCCACTCGACGGTCAACCAGCCGTTAAGCACAAGAGTCGAAGGGTTCAAAGTCAGCCCGTTCGGCCGCAACGTGTTCTCGGGTGTCAGTATCGATTAAACCCACCGATTAGCCGCAATGCTGAGGGGAGCCGTCTACTCCCCTCACGCAAGCGCTTTGCCGAAATTCGCCAATCCGGCCTTTTGCAAACGTTTGCGATGTGTGAACGAGTTCTAAACCAATAACCGGACTACCAAAAAAAGCCGGATAAAAAGAAAGTAAAGGAGCTTCACCCATGAAACTGAGCAGCACCGCGATACTGGCCCTGGCCATCAGCAGCATCACCGCTACGGCGTACGCCGAACCTGCAAGTCAGGAATTCGTCCCTACCACATTGGCCGGCAGCAGCGCCCAAAGCGAGGCCAAAGGCTTTATCGATGGACAAAGCCTGGGCGGTACAACCCGTAACTGGTATGCCAACGAATTGCGTCGTCGCGACGACCGTTTCAGCTACGTGAAAAACAGCGACAAGAACACCACGCCTACCGTTCGCACTCCGACGCCACGCCGGATCAACTGGGTGCAAGGCACCATCGTCAACTACACCTCGGGCTTCACCCAAGGCACCGTGGGCGTGAGCACCGAAGTCGCCGCTTATAACGCCATTGTGCTGGATCGTGATCGCAAGGACATTGCTGGCGGCTCCAACCGGACCCTGGCGGATTCCGACGGCGACGCTGTCGACCAATGGAGCAAGCTGGGTCTGGCCAACGTCAAGCTTCGTGTTTCCAACACCACATTGACCGCAGGTCGCCAGAACTTCAGCACGCCGATTGTCGATGTCATCGGCAACCGTCCGCTGCCTTCGAGCTTTGAAGGTATTACCCTGCACAGCGAAGAGTTCAACAACCTGTCGTTCGACGCGGGTGGCTTCGACCGCGTTTCCCCTCGTACCGAACAAAGCCTGTCGAAATTTCGCACCGAGTATTCCGCCACCGGCGTCGAGACAGACAAGGTTTACGTTGCCGGCGTCAACTACCAACCGTTCAAGAGTCTGAAAACCAGCTTTTACGGCTCCAACGTCGAAGACTTCTGGAATCAGTACTACTTCGGCGCCACCCACGAGTTGGGCGACAGCCAAGTGTTGAGCCTGACCACCGGTCTGAACTACTACAAGACTGTCGACGAAGGCAAAAAGTTGATGGGCAACATCGACAACGATACATACTCGCTGTCGCTGGGTCTGGCCCACCAGGCCCACAGCCTGACCTTCTCGTATCAGCAAGTGAACGGTAACGAGTACTTCGACTATCTGCACGAAACCAACGGCATCTACCTGGCAAACTCCCTGCTGTCGGACTTCAACGGCCCGAACGAGAAGTCCTTCCAGATCGCCTATGGCATCAACATGGCCGAATACGGCGTGCCAGGCCTGAAATTCAATATCTACCAGGCACGCGGTTGGGGCATCGACGGTACTCACTACCGCGGCACCGCCTACACTGATCCGGGCGCCAAGCGCGGCGACCTGAGCCTGATGGATGGCGAGTCCCACTACGAGTACGGTGTCGGTGCGTCCTACGCCGTGCAGAGCGGCCCGCTCAAAGCCACTGCAATTCGCGCGACCTATACCACTCACCGCGCCAGCGAGCATCAGGCTGACGGCAACATCAATGAGTTCCGCCTCGTAACCACCATCCCGTTCAACATTCTGTAAAAACGCCAACCGACGGCTGACTCATGATGAGTCGGCCGTTCGGTTTTCTGTCTTCAACCGATTGCAGAGGGTTATCGATGAAAATGCTTCCCCTACGTGCAGCCATCGCGGCTGCGTTGCTGAGTGTCGCTGTCGGCGCCTCGGCCAAACCCTTGGTGGTCTGCACCGAAGCCAGCCCGGAAGGCTTCGATATGGTCCAGTACACAACTGCAGTCACGGCGGACGCTGTGGCCGAAACCATCTTCAACCGCCTGGCCGATTTCAAGCCCGGCACCACTGAAGTGATTCCGGCACTTGCCGAGTCCTGGGACATCAGCGAAGACGGCCTGACCTACACGTTCCACCTGCGCAAAGGCGTCAAGTTTCACACCACCGAATATTTCAAGCCGACCCGCGACATGAATGCCGACGACGTGGTCTGGAGCTTCCAGCGGCAGCTGGACCCGAATCACCCGTGGCACAAACTGTCGAGCGTGGGCTTCCCGTACTTTGAAAGCATGGGCTTCAAGGAATTGCTGAAAAGCGTAGAAAAAGTCGACGACAACACGGTCAAGTTCACCCTGACCCGCCGCGAAGCGCCGTTCCTCGCCGACCTCGCCATGGCGTTCTCGTCGATCTACCCGGCCGAATACGCCGACCAGTTGCTCAAGGCCAACAAGGCCGGCGATCTGAACAACAAGCCGATCGGCACCGGCCCGTTCATCTTCCAGCGCTACGCCAAGGATGCCCAGGTACGCTTCAAGGCCAACCCGGATTATTTCCGTGGCAAGCCACCGGCCGACGCGTTGATCCTGGCAATCGCCACCGACAACAACGTCCGCCTGCAGAAGCTCAAGGCCAACGAATGCCAGGTCGCCTTGTATCCGAAACCGGATGACATTCCGAGCATCAAGAAAGACAGCAACCTGAAAGTCGACGAGCTCGACGCGATGACCGTTTCGTACATCGCCATGAACACCCAGCACAAGTACATGAGCGATGTGCGCGTGCGCAAAGCCATCGACATCGCTTTCGACAAGGAAGCCTACGTCAACGCGCTGTTCGGCAAGGGCAACGCTTCGGTGGCGGTCAACCCGTATCCGCCGACCCTGCTCGGCTACAACCATGACCTGAAGAACCCGCCACGCGATCTCGATGCAGCGCGCAAGCTGCTCAAGGAAGCCGGGGTTCCGGAAGGCACCACGTTTACCCTGTTCACCCGCAACGGCGGTGGTCCGACCAACCCCAATCCGATGCTCGGCGCACAAATGATGCAGGCTGACCTGGCGAAAGTCGGGATCAAGATCGACATCCGCGTGATGGAATGGGGCGAGATGCTCAAGCGCGCCAAGGCCGGCGAGCATGACATGGTCTCGGCCGGATGGGCGGGCGACAACGGCGACCCGGATAACTTCCTGACGCCTATGCTCAGTTGCGAGGCCGCCAAGAACGGCGAAAACTACGCACGCTGGTGCAACGAAAAATTCCAGGCACTGCTGGATGAAGCAAGGGCTAAAGTAGATCCGGCCGAACGCGCCGCGCTCTACGAACAGGCTCAAGTGCTGTTTAATCAGGACCAGCCATGGATCAGCATGGCCCATACTCGGATGTTCACTGCAATGCGCAAAAATGTAGAGGGCTACCACATCAGCCCTCTCACCACTAATAACTTCGCCACCACCCAGGTGAAGTAGATAAGAAACGCCCGGCGTCCCTGACCTGAGGGACGCCGGACACGCCTAACCGGCTGATGAGGTACCACACAAGATGTTTAGTTTTATTGCCCGCCGACTGGGGTTATTGATCCCCACGTTTTTCGGCATCACCTTGCTGACTTTCGCGTTGATTCGCATGATTCCGGGCGACCCCGTGGAAGTGATGATGGGCGAACGTCGGGTCGACCCCGAAATGCACGCTCAGGCAATGGAACGCCTGGGGCTGAACAAGCCGCTGTATGCCCAGTATCTGGACTACATCGGCAAACTGGCCCAGGGCGATCTCGGTGAGTCGTTGCGTACCCGTGAAAGTGTGTGGACCGAGTTCACCTCTCTTTTCCCGGCGACCCTGGAACTGTCCATGGCCGCCCTGCTGTTCGCTGGCATCCTCGGGCTTCTGGCCGGGGTGATCGCGGCACTCAAACGAGGATCGCTGTTCGACCATGGGGTGATGGGCATCTCCCTCGCGGGCTATTCGATGCCGATCTTCTGGTGGGGCCTGATCCTGATCATGTTCTTCTCGGTGAGCCTGGGCTGGACCCCGGTTTCCGGGCGCATCGACCTGCTGTATGACATCGAGCCGAAAACCGGCTTCATGCTGATCGACACGCTGCTGGCCGATGACGTCGGCGCGTTCTTCGACGCCCTGCATCACCTGATCCTACCGGCCATCGTCCTTGGCACCATTCCGCTGGCGGTGATCGCGCGGATGACCCGTTCGTCGATGCTCGAAGTGCTGCGCGAAGACTACATCCGCACCGCCAAGGCCAAAGGCCTGTCGCCGTCGCGCGTGGTGTTCGTGCATGGTCTGCGCAACGCGCTGATTCCGGTGCTGACCGTGGTCGGCCTGCAGGTCGGCACGCTGCTGGCCGGTGCGGTCCTGACCGAAACCATCTTCTCCTGGCCCGGCATCGGCAAATGGCTGATCGAAGCCATCGGCGCCCGGGACTATCCGGTGGTGCAGAACGGCATCCTGTTAATCGCCTGCCTGGTGATTCTGGTCAACTTCGTGGTGGACATCCTCTACGGTTTTGCCAACCCACGCATCCGTCATCAGCGCTGAGGTCAATACCCATGAGCACTCCAACTTCCTCAGTAGCCACCGCCACGTCCGCCGTGGATCAAAGCCTGCTGTACCCGTCACCGTACAAAGAATTCTGGCAAGCGTTCTCCAAGAACAAGGGCGCCGTTGCCGGCCTGCTGTTCATGCTGCTGATCATCTTCTGCGCGATCTTCGCGCCGTGGGTCGCGCCGCATAACCCGAGCGAGCAATACCGTGACTTCCTGCTGACGCCGCCGGCGTGGCTCGAAGGCGGGCAGATGCAGTTCCTGCTTGGCACCGACGAATTGGGCCGTGACCTGCTGTCGCGTCTGATCCAGGGCTCGCGCCTGTCGCTGCTGATCGGTTTGTCGTCGGTGGTGATGTCGCTGATTCCGGGGATCCTGCTGGGTCTGTTTGCCGGTTTCTTCCCGAAAGTGGTCGGCCCGACCATCATGCGTCTGATGGACATCATGCTGGCCCTGCCGTCGCTGCTGCTGGCCGTGGCGATCGTTGCCATCCTCGGCCCTGGCCTGATCAACACCGTGATCGCGATTGCCGTGGTTTCCCTGCCGTCCTACGTGCGTCTGACCCGTGCCGCCGTGATGGGCGAACTGAACCGCGACTACGTTACTGCCGCGCGCCTGGCCGGTGCCGGTCTGCCGCGTCTGATGTTCATCACCGTGCTGCCCAACTGCATGGCGCCGCTGATCGTGCAGGCGACCCTGAGCTTTTCTTCGGCGATTCTCGATGCCGCCGCACTGGGCTTCCTCGGCCTCGGCGTACAACCGCCAACCCCTGAGTGGGGCACCATGCTGGCTTCGGCCCGCGATTACATCGAACGCGCCTGGTGGGTGGTGAGCCTGCCGGGTCTGACCATTTTGCTCAGCGTGCTGGCAATCAACTTGATGGGCGACGGCCTGCGCGATGCGCTGGACCCGAAACTCAAGAACGCCGCCTGAGGAGATTCAAATGTCACTGCTAGAAATCAAGAATCTCAACGTCCGCTTCGGCGACAAGACCGCCACGCCGGTGGTCGACGGCCTCGACCTGAAAGTCGACAAAGGCGAAGTACTGGCCATCGTTGGCGAGTCGGGTTCGGGTAAATCCGTGACCATGATGGCGCTGATGGGCCTGATCGAGCATCCCGGCATCGTCACCGCCGACTCGCTCAGCTTCGACGGCAAGGACATGCTCAAACTGAGCAATCGTCAGCGTCGGCAGATCGTCGGCAAAGACCTGTCGATGGTTTTCCAGGACCCGATGACCGCGCTGAACCCGAGCTACACCGTCGGTTTCCAGATCGAAGAAGTGCTGCGCCTGCACCTGAAAATGTCCGGCAAGCAAGCGCGCAAGCGTGCCATCGAACTGCTGGAAAAAGTCGAAATCCCGGGCGCCGCCAGCCGCATGGACGCCTACCCGCATCAACTGTCTGGCGGTATGAGCCAGCGTGTCGCGATCGCCATGGCGATTGCCGGCGAGCCGAAATTGCTGATCGCCGACGAACCGACCACGGCCCTCGACGTGACGATTCAGGCGCAGATCATGGACCTGCTACTGGCGTTGCAAAAAGAACAGAACATGGGTCTGGTGCTGATCACCCACGACCTCGCCGTCGTTGCCGAAACCGCTCAGCGCGTCTGCGTGATGTACGCCGGCCAGGCCGTTGAAGTCGGCCAGGTGCCGCAACTGTTCGACATTCCGGCGCACCCGTACAGCGAAGCATTGCTCAAGGCGATTCCCGAGCACAGCCTTGGCGCCTCGCGTCTGTCGACCCTGCCGGGCATCGTCCCGGGCCGCTACGACCGTCCGCAGGGTTGCCTGCTGTCGCCGCGCTGCCCGTACGTGCAGGACAACTGCCGCACCCAGCGTCCGGGCCTCGATCCGAAAGCCAACAGCCTCGCCCGTTGCTTCTACCCGCTGAACCAGGAGGTGGCGTAATGGCCGTCGTACTTACCGCCCGCGACCTGACCCGTCACTATGAAGTCTCCCGTGGCCTGTTCAAGGGCCACGCCACCGTGCGCGCGCTCAACGGCGTGTCGTTCGAACTGGAAGCCGGCAAGACCCTCGCCGTGGTCGGTGAATCGGGCTGCGGCAAATCCACCCTTGCCCGCGCGCTGACGCTGATTGAAGAGCCGTCGTCGGGCTCGCTGCAGATCGCCGGCCAGGAAGTCGCCGGCGCCGACAAGGCCGAGCGCAAGCAACTGCGCAAAGACGTGCAGATGGTCTTTCAGAGCCCATATGCATCGTTGAACCCACGGCAGAAAATCGGTGATCAACTGGCCGAACCGCTGTTGATCAACACCAAGCTGTCGGCCACAGAGCGTCGCGAGAAAGTCCAGGCGATGATGAAGCAGGTCGGCTTGCGTCCCGAGCATTACCAGCGCTATCCGCACATGTTCTCCGGCGGTCAGCGCCAGCGTATCGCCCTCGCCCGGGCCATGATGCTGCAACCGAAAGTGCTGGTGGCGGACGAACCGACCTCCGCACTCGACGTGTCGATTCAGGCGCAGGTGCTCAACCTGTTCATGGATCTGCAGCAGGAGTTCAACACCGCCTACGTGTTCATCTCGCACAACCTCGCGGTGGTGCAGCACGTGGCCGATGATGTGATGGTGATGTACCTCGGCCGCCCGGTGGAACTGGGTCCGAAAAACGACATCTACGAACGCCCCCTGCACCCGTACACCCAGGCGCTGCTGTCGGCGACCCCAACCATTCACCCGGACCCGCACAAGCCGAAAATCAAGATCGTCGGCGAACTGCCCAACCCGCTCAACCCGCCTTCAGGCTGCGCTTTCCACAAGCGCTGCCCGTACGCGACCGAGCGTTGCAGCACGGAAGAGCCGTTGTTGCGTGAACTGGATAATCGCCAGGTGGCCTGCCACTACGCCGAGCAGTTCCTCGACGGCGCGGCGTAAGCCACTCCGGAGGCCAACACAAAACCCCATGTGGGAGCGAGCCTGCTCGCGAAGGCGTCATCTCAGTCAACATCATCGGTGACTGATAAACCGCTTTCGCGAGCAGGCTCGCTCCCACAGGGAGTTCGTGTTGATTCAAGAATTCATGCGATAACAAAACCCTTCTACCTCGATTGCGCATCAATCGAGGCCGAAGGGGTTTTTATTTGGTCGACTATCTACGTCTGGCTATCGCCCTCTTCGTCTTCATCGGTATCCGGCTCGTCAGTGGTCGAGTCGTCATCGTTGTCGGCGCCACCCTGTCCCAGATCACCCGGCTCCGACTCGGACTTGGCAATCATCAGCCCGCTATGCCCAACCTGGCCGTTGAAGGCCTGCGAATCGTGATCCTCGCACTCGGCCCAGGCCGTTGCGGTGCCGAGGGACAGCATCACCATCACTTTCAACAACATCAATATCCGTAGCAATCTGCTTTTCATGGCCGACTCCATCCTGTTGCGCTAAGACATGCTTGCCGGACTGGCTCCGTGTGAAATCTAGTCTCAATCCGCCCGGCTCACCAGTTAGGACGCGGCAGCTAGCGGAGAAATGCCATCGGCGGACAGATTGCTTTCGAATAATGGCAATAACCGAAACAGCTAAGCGTGGCGCGTGGCCTGCCAAGTCAGTGGAATTGAGATCAGCACCAGCAGTGCGCTCATCAGCCACACGCTGTGCCCGCCAAAATGACCATAGAGGTGACCGCTGAGTACCGGCGACAACAGCGCGCTGGCGCTCCAGCTCATGAAGAACAGCCCGAAGTACTGACCGCTCTTGCCGCTCTGGGCAAACTGCATCGCCAGTACATTCAATGGCGGCATGAACAGCGCCTCGCCCAGCGTCCAGATCAGCGTCGACAGACAGACAAAAGCCAACCCGGAACCGAACGGCAACATGCCCAATCCGCAGGCCAACAGCACACTGCCGACGAGCATTTGCCAGCGCGCGCCCCAGCGTTCTACCGAGTGCGACAGCGGAATCTGCAGCGCGATCACCAACAGCGCATTGAGCCCGAACTGCCAACCGATCGCTTCGGTGCTCAGGTGGTAGTAATCACGCAGATAATTGCCCAGCGTGCTGTAGACCGTGTCGAATGCAATGCCGAGCACGGCCGTCGCCGCCAGCAGCCAGAGGAACGGCTTGTCGAGATACGGCAGGCTTGAGCCATCATCGGACTCATCCTCAAGCACCAGCACCGGCCGCCGCCACGTCGTGCGCACGAACCACAGCAACGCCAGCATCGTCATCGCTGCACTGGCAAAAAACACCCAACGAAAATCCGCCTGCGCCAACACCCCACCGGCCACCCCGGCGGCGGCCATGCCCAGATTACGCGCCACCCGACTCAGAGCCTGCGCACGGGAACGTTGCGCGACTTCGCAATACTCCATGATCAGCCGCTGATGCAACGTCCGAATCGCGCCGTCGATGACACCGCTGAGCAACAACAAAGCGGCCAGCCACGGCACCTGCGTCACCAGCCCCAACAGCATCAGCACCCACACCGAGACGAAAAACAACGCCGCCGTCAGCCGCGCCGTGCGCACATGATCACTGAGCCAGCCCCCGAGCATCGAACCGACCAACAACCCCGCGCCATAGGCCGACAGCAACCAGCCGACGGTTTCAATCGCCAGCCCCAATTCCTGACGCAGGTACAGCGCCATGAACAACTTGACCATGGCGCTGAGGCGGTTGATGAACAACAGAGCCGCGAGGATCCAGGCCATGGGGGTGAAATAGCCGTTGGGGTGCAACAGATGAGTCAGTCCTTTGAGCATGTAACGTCCGCTGTGGGCGAGGGTTCGCTGAACAGTAGACGGGTTGGATTGGAATGTCGTGGGGGGGTGAGGTAGGCGAAGTAAAAGCAGAGTATGGCTACGACGCTGAAGGAAAATGCCTTACAGAGAAATCGCTGCGCCCGGATTTCAAGTTCATTGTTCACGCGGCGCTAAAGATCAAAAGCCCCTCACCCTAACCCTCTCCCGAAGGGAGAGGGGACTGACCGCGTTGTTTTCGGGCAAGGTACGCCGACCTGAAATACCGAGCCGAACTCAGGATTTGAACAGCCCATCAATCGGCTCCCTCTCTCTCTCGGGAGAGCGCTGGGCGGGCGGCGTTCCGATGAGGGGCAAACCCACCGCAAAACTAAAGGCAGGCGCATACGCTTCCACCACCAAACCCAAGCCTAGCGCACACGTTCGACATCTCGTTGGATGGAGTGGATTCGGTAGTAGAGGGCCGGCAATAAAAACACCTTCGCGAGCAGGCTCGCTTCCAAAAAGCAAAATCAAAAGAAGGAATCGCCGCAAGGGCGAAACCGGCAGGCAACGGATATCCACTCAATCCAAAAAGCTGGGGCGGCCCGAACTTTGTACTGCTCAGAGCGAACTCCATTTCACATCACGTATGTGCTGAAACGTTTAACTGTCAACATTGACAGTAGGCAGCAGTTAACAACGGGCGTAGATTTTTTCTTATAAATTACCTATACCGAGAGCAAAGACAGGAGAGAAAAATGGCAAATCCAGCCCTTTCAAAAAGTTTTTCCGCTAAAAAAAACTCAGCCCCCGCTCAGGAGGCCTTCTACGTTCACGTAGCCACAAGCAATAAATACCTTGCGTTTTCAGGAGTTTTTGCGACGAAAGAAATACATGTTATTACTTTCGATATAAACGATGCCGAGTCCATAAAACCTGGAAAAACTTACGAATTGAAAAATTATACCCCCAACGTAGAGTTCGGCGTTTGGTATACAGAGTCAGACACTGAAAAGCCGTGGAACGTCAACTCAGGCACAATTGACATCATAAACTTCGAATTAACCAAACAAATCATCACTGCTGATTTTAGATTTTCCGTTACATCGACAACAGGAACTACAGTTTCAATCGAGGGCAAGACTGATATCAATGGATTTGTTGGGGCCTCTTCTGATTTAGCAGATAAATATAAACTCGGGAAAAAATAAGCAGTAACAGAAAGGCGAAGCCCTAAGCCTTCGTCTTTTGTTCAACATCAAGTTTTATTAATGATCCTCACACGTCGCGCGGAGTATCACACCCGGCAGCGCTCTTCTATCAACGCCGTTTTTCCAAAGCCTTGCTGGGAACTCCGCTTTTTTTGGCTTTGACAACACGTTTCGATCTCCGTTGACGGCCACATGTGCGAACGTCGTGTCTTCAAAAATGGGTTTCAAGCGACGTATAGCTCTCACTCAGCAAACTCTCCCACAATGGATGGCGTGCATTCGGTAGTAGATGGGCCGGCAATAAAGACGCCTTCGCGAGCAGGCTCGCTCCCACAAAAAAGCAAAGCAGCGCAGCTGCCCGCGGCAAAGCCGCCCCACTCAACAATGAGCGCAAGCTCGAGTGCTTTTGATCTTGCTGTTGATCCACCGGCGACGTCGGAAGGCTGAGTGGAGGGATTGATCCGGGCGTGGGAGCGCAGCGACCGTCTGGCGCAGCCAGACACAGCGGAAGGAGGTGCAGCGAAGCAAACCGGAGCCGCTGCGCCCGGATCAGTCCCGGAGCGAAGGGACCCGAGCCTGCGAGGGCCGAACGCAGGAGCAAGCCTTTTGGGTTACCTTTTTGCTGGGCCGGCACTCCGGCGTCTGAAAAAGGTGACTCGCCGTAAGGGCGAAACCGCCAGCCGCAACACCCGCAGAAACGGATATACACCCGGCAAAAAAAAGCCCCCAAGTCTTCACATCGAACTGCAGCACACCGACGGCGCCAAGAATGATGTCGTTGCTGCGCTCCGGGAAGAACCCCTGCGTCGCGCCCTCTTCCGCCAATTGTTGCAGACCCTGACGCAACTGCCTGGAGACGCAACGATGTTATAAGGCATAGGCCCTGAAGTCGTTGCTGTCGCGAATCAGTAATTGCATCAGCCTGGGATGGATGAACAGCTTTTCCTTACCGACCTGCACTTCTTGCAGAACGCCAATGGCGACCAGCTCTTTGAGGTAGCGGGAGGCAGCTTGACGCTGGGCAATCTGTTTATCAACGACGTTGCTGATGCGGCAGTAGGGTTGCTCGAAAATGACGTCCACCAGCTCGCGGGAATATGTTTTTGGGAGTTGCTCTCGAACAAACTGGGTGGTGTGCTCGGACAGGCTGCGGATGGCGGCGATTTTGGCGCTGGTCCAGCGGGCGGTTTCCTCCACAGCGCTGAGCATGTAAAGCAGCCAGGGTTCCCATGCTTGCTCGCGAGTGACATCGAGCAGCAATCGATAGTACTCGGCGCGGTGCGCGATGATGTAACGGCTGAGGTAAAGGATCGGCAGGTTCAGCAAACCTTCTTGAATGAGGTACAGAGTATTGAGCACTCGTCCGGTACGGCCGTTGCCATCGGTAAACGGGTGAATCGCCTCGAACTGGTAATGCCCGACGGCCATACGCACCAGTGGATCCAGATCCGTCTCGTTGTGCAGGAAGCGCTCCCAATTAGCGAGTAGATCACGCAGGTGATCCTCACCTTCGGGAGGTGTGTAGATGATCTCGCCTGTACGGTCGTTGGCTAACTGAGTACCGGGAACACGGCGTATGTCCATATCCACACCTTTGAGAGTGCGACAAATCTCGACTGCCGTACCAGTGGAAAGTGGGCGTTCGGCCAAAGACTGGTAGCCATGATGGAGAGCCTTGCGATAGCGCAGAGCTTCTTTGGTAGCGGGGTCGGCGTGATTTTCGCCATCATGGGCGTGCTGAAAGAGCAAATCCGTGGTGGTGACTATGCTTTCGATTTCGGAGCTGTCCTTCGCTTCCAGCAATGGGATGGTGTTGATCAACACCGTTTGGTTCGGAATGAGCTCGGCTGCCTGCTTCAACTCCGCAAGCGCTGTGCGGGCCTCGATGCAGCGCTTGAGCACTGCTCGAGTCTCCAGCTCTGCTTTGGGTGGTAAGGTCGGAAGCTGGTTATACGGCTTGTCCGCCGTCCAAGGAAGTGCGTGTATGGTCATGGATGAAGGGCCTGATCCTTGGGATAAACATTTAAGGTAAGGACACCTGTATGCGCCCCCTTATGGCGTCAGTGTAAACATGTGCGCCCTACGTGTCGCTTTTTTGAGATTTTGACGACACGTCACGATCTCATGTCGCTGACGACGACATGTGCGCATGTCGTGTCTTCAAAATGGATTTCAAGCGACGTATTGTTCTCCAACCCAGCGCACTTTTTGAAGAAAGAGCCTGGTCGGCCCAAAGGCCGCCAAGACCAAAACCGGCAGCCCATAAAAAAGCCCCCAAGGCCTACACCCCAGGGGCTTTCATAAAACCAACTCAACTCTTAATGATGCTCCCGCGTCGCGCGGAATTTCACATCCGGCCAGCGCTCTTCCATCAACGCCAGATTCACCCGCGTCGGCGCCAGATAGGTCAGATGACCACCGCCATCCAGCGCCAGGTTTTCCACCGCCTTGTTGGAAAACTCCTCAAGCTTCTTCTTGTCATCGCACTCGATCCAGCGCGCCGAATACACAGTAATCGGCTCATACGAACACTCGACCTTGTATTCCTCTTTCAAGCGGCTGGCGACCACATCGAACTGCAGCACACCCACGGCGCCAAGAATGATGTCGTTGCTGCGCTCGGGGAAGAACACCTGCGTTGCGCCCTCTTCCGCCAACTGCTGCAGGCCCTGACGCAACTGCTTGGACTTCAGCGGATCACGCAGACGCACTCGACGGAACAGTTCCGGGGCGAAGTGCGGAATACCGGTGAAACCGAGGACTTCGCCTTCGCTGAAGGTGTCGCCGATCTGGATGGTGCCATGGTTGTGCAGACCGATAATGTCGCCGGCGTAAGCCTCTTCCAGCTGTTCACGCTCAGAGGAGAAGAACGTCAGGGCGTCGCCGATGCGCACGTCCTTGCCGGTACGCACATGACGCATCTTCATGCCTTTTTCGTACTTGCCGGAGCAGATACGCATGAAGGCGATGCGGTCGCGGTGTTTCGGGTCCATGTTCGCCTGGATCTTGAAGATGAAGCCCGAGAACTTCTCTTCCACCGGCTCGACCGTGCGCTCGTTGGCGACACGGGCCAGCGGGCGCGGCGCCCAATCGACGACAGCATCGAGCACGTGGTCGACACCGAAGTTGCCCAGTGCAGTACCGAAGAACACAGGGGTCAGTTGACCGTCGAGGAATTCCTGCTGGTTGAATTCGTGGCAGGCGCCCTGCACCAGTTCCAGCTGTTCGATGAAGCGCTCGTACTCATCGCCCAGGTGCGCGCGCGCCTCGTCGGAGTCGAGTTTCTCGATGATCTTGGTTTCGGTGCGTTCGTGACCGTGACCAGCGGTGTAGACAATGATGTAGTCGTCGGCCAGGTGGTACACGCCCTTGAAGTCGCGATAGCAGCCGATCGGCCAGGTGATCGGCGCCGCCTTGATCTTCAGGACGGCTTCGATTTCGTCGAGCAGTTCGATCGGGTCGCGGATGTCGCGGTCGAGTTTGTTGATGAAGCTGACGATCGGCGTGTCACGCAGACGGCAAACGTCCATCAGCGCAATGGTCCGCGGCTCTACACCCTTACCGCCATCGAGCACCATCAACGCCGAGTCCACCGCCGTCAGGGTGCGGTAGGTGTCTTCGGAGAAGTCTTCGTGGCCCGGGGTGTCGAGCAGGTTGATCATGTGTTCGCGATAGGGGAACTGCATGACCGACGTGGTAATGGAAATACCCCGCTGCTTCTCCATCTCCATCCAGTCGGATGTCGCATGGCGATCGGATTTACGGGATTTCACCGTACCGGCCACTGCAATCGCCTTGCCCATCAACAGGAGCTTTTCGGTGATCGTGGTTTTACCGGCATCGGGGTGGGAAATAATGGCGAAAGTGCGGCGTTTCGCGACTTCGGCGGCCTGTTGGGTCATGGGAAATCGCCTGGCGGTGATTCAAAAAAGGGCGGCGAGTATAGCTTAAAAAGTGATCGCCGAACCACCGTCCCTCGGCCGCGCGAAACCCCGCAGGAGCTGCCGCAGGCGGCGATCTTTTGATCGTGTTTTTTACCAACAAAGCCAAAAGATCGCAGCCTTCGGCAGCTCCTACAGGTGGCCAGATGGCATCTTATGTGGGAACCTTTTAAAGCTCGGAGACGTCCATCCCCTGTTACGAATTTTCGTCAGGGGCTGAAAAATCAGCAAGTTAGCCTGACGAGGCTGCGCTCATGGCTCGCTTTCAGACCGCTTTTTGCCGGTGCTGAGGGAGCTGCTTCTCGCGAACGTTTATTCCCGGCAGCCATGTATGGCATGCCACACGGGAGAGCGTTCGCCGACTACAAAAAAAGGAGTCCGCCTGTGGCTATCCGCTATGGCAAAGGGCTGATGGGAGGTGCGGTGGTGATCGCGCTCCTGGCCCTGCTGGTCCACTGGATCGGCATCAACACGATCGAACACTACCGCGACGATTTGTTGTTTTACCTGCAAGCTCATCTGATTCTCGTCCTCGCTTCCATGCTGGCCGCCCTTGTCGTGGGCATCCCCGCCGGTATCTTCCTCAGCCGCCCGACCATGGTCGGCCGCGCCGAACGCTTCATGCAGATCTTCAATATCGGCAATACCGTGCCACCGCTGGCCGTGCTCGCGATTGCGCTGGGCATCCTCGGCATCGGCAGCGGGCCGGCGATCTTCGCGCTGTTCCTCGCTTCCTTGTTGCCGATCGTGCGCAACACCTACGAAGGCCTGAAAAATGTGCAGGGCTCACTGAAAGAAGCCGCCGTCGGCATCGGCATGACTCCGCGCCAGGTGCTGTGGAAAGTCGAATTGCCCAACGCCGTGCCGATCATCATCGGTGGTGTGCGTGTTGCATTGGCCATCAACGTCGGCACCGCGCCGCTGGCCTTCTTGATCGGCGCCAACAGCCTCGGCAGCCTGATCTTCCCCGGCATCGCCCTGAACAATCAGCCGCAACTGCTGCTCGGCGCCGCGTGCACCGCGCTGCTGGCGCTGCTGCTCGATGGCGTGGTCACCCTCGCCAGCCGTCTCTGGCTGGAACGCGGTTTGCGCCCGTCCTAAGGCTTTGCAAGGAATACTCATGAAACGATTTAGCTTGATCTTAGGCTGCGTCCTGCTGTTCGCAGGATTGGCGCAAGCCGCTGAAAAACCGCTCATCCGCCTCGGCGCCCGGGTCTTCACCGAGCAGACCCTGCTCGCCGAAATCACCGCGCAATACCTGCGCAGCAAAGGCTACGACGCGCAGATCACCGGCGGTCTGGGCAGTAACCTCGCCCGTAGCGCCCACGAAAGCGGGCAACTGGACCTGCTCTGGGAATACACCGGCGTGTCGCTGGTGGCCTACAACCACGTCACGGAAAAACTCGACAGCGCGCAGTCCTACGCCCGGGTCAAAGAACTCGACGCGAAAAAAGGCCTGATCTGGCTGACGCCGTCGAAATTCAGCAACACCTACGCCCTCGCCCTGCCGAAGAAAGTGGCCGAGGAATATCCGCAGATCAACAACATCAGCCAGCTCAACGAAGTGCTGCGCGCCGAAGCCAAGACCAATCATCTGGTGGCGCTGGACACCGAGTTCGCCAACCGCTCCGACGGTCTCGACGGCATGGTCAAGCTCTACGGCATGAACCTGACCCGCAAGAACATCCGCCAGATGGACGCCGGCCTGGTCTACACCGCGCTGCGCAACGGTCAGGTGTTTGCCGGTCTGGTCTACACCACCGACGGTCGTCTCAATGCCTTCGGCCTGAAGTTGCTGGAAGACGACAAGCATTACTTCCCCGACTACACCGCAGCTCCCGTAGTACGTCAGGCCACGCTGGACGCCAACCCGAAACTGGCCGAACAGCTCAAGCCGTTGGCCGAACTGTTCGACGACGAAACCATGCGCCAGCTCAACGCGCGGGTCGATGTCGATCATGAAAGCCCATCGTCCGTTGCCGCCGATTTCCTGCGCCAGCATCCACTGAATTAAGAGAGGAGAAGTCATGGAATTTCTGAACGCCTTTTCCCATCTCGACTGGCAGCAGGTGATGCACCTGACCTGGCAGCACATCACCCTGGTCGGCATCGCCGTGACCCTGGCGATTGTCATCGGCGTGCCGTTGGGCATTCTGATGACACGTTTCCCGAGCCTCGCCGGCCCGTTGCAGGCCAGCGCCACGGTGCTGCTGACCGTGCCGTCGATTGCCCTGTTCGGCCTGCTGCTGCCGTTCTACTCCAAGTTCGGCCAAGGCCTGGGGCCGCTGCCGGCGATCACCGCCGTGTTCCTCTATTCGTTGCTGCCGATCATGCGCAACACCTACCTCGCCCTCACCGGTGTCGAGCCGGGCATCCGCGAAGCCGCGCGCGGCATCGGCATGACCTTCGGCCAGCGCCTGCGCATGGTTGAACTGCCGATCGCGGTGCCGGTGATCCTCGCTGGCGTGCGTACCGCCGTGGTGATGAATATCGGCGTGATGACCATCGCCGCGACCATCGGCGCCGGCGGCCTCGGTGTGTTGATCCTCGCCTCCATCAGCCGCAGTGACATGTCGATGCTTATCGTCGGCGCGCTGCTGGTCAGTCTTCTGGCGATTTTCGCCGATCTCGTTTTGCAGTGGCTGCAACGCTCGCTGACTCCAAAAGGACTCCTCAAATGATCGAACTTCAAAACCTCAGCAAGACCTTCCAAAGCAACGGCAAAGATGTCAAAGCCGTGGACTCGGTAAGCCTGACCGTCAATGAAGGCGAGATCTGCGTGTTCCTCGGGCCATCGGGTTGCGGCAAAAGCACCACGCTGAAGATGATCAACCGCCTGATCAAACCGACCTCGGGCAAGATTCTCATCAACGGCGAGGACACTACCGATCTCGACGAAGTGACCCTGCGCCGCAATATCGGCTACGTGATTCAGCAGATCGGTCTGTTCCCGAACATGACCATCGAAGAGAACATCGTCGTCGTGCCGAAACTGCTCGGCTGGGACAAACAGAAATGCCACGACCGCGCCCGCGAACTGATGAGCATGATCAAGCTTGAGCCCAAGCAGTATCTGCATCGTTATCCGCGGGAATTGTCCGGTGGCCAGCAACAGCGTATCGGTGTGATCCGCGCATTGGCGGCAGATGCTCCTTTATTGCTGATGGACGAACCGTTCGGCGCGGTCGACCCGATCAACCGCGAGATGATCCAGAACGAATTCTTCGAGATGCAGCGCGCGCTGAACAAGACCGTGATCATGGTCAGCCACGACATCGACGAAGCGATCAAGCTGGGCGACAAGATCGCCATTTTCCGCGCCGGCAAGCTGCTGCAGATCGACCATCCCGACACGCTGCTCGCGCATCCAGCGGATGACTTCGTCAGCAACTTCGTCGGTCAGGACAGCACGCTCAAGCGCCTGCTGTTGGTGAAAGCCGAAGACGCGGCGGACAACGCACCCTCGGTGAGCCCGGAAACGCCAGTGGCCGACGCGTTGGAATTGATGGACGAGCACGACCGTCGCTACGTGGTGGTCACCTGTTCAGAGAACAAGGCACTGGGTTACGTGCGCCGTCGCGACCTGCATCGGCAGACCGGCACCTGTGCGCAATTCCTGCGTGAGTTCAACGCCACGGCGGCGTACGACGAGCACCTGCGCATCCTGCTGTCGCGCATGTATGAATTCAACCGCGCCTGGCTGCCGGTGATGGATGCCGAACGAGTGTTCCTCGGCGAGGTGACGCAGGAATCGATCGCGGCTTATCTGAGTTCGGGTCGCTCGCGCGGGATGAAGACCAACATCGTCTCGCCGGCTGAGACCGTGGTCGCGTAAACCATCTGCGCTGGTTGAAACCCGATCCCTGTGGGAGCGAGCCTGCTCGCGAAGCGCAATATCAGTCGACGCTGATGGCGGCTGTGAAAATGCCTTCGCGAGCAGGCTCGCTCCCACAGGATCTGCGTGATTTTGTTGATCTTCGCAGGGTGACAAAGAATCTCAACAGCCTCTCCTGCAATAGCATCGTCAATTCAGCTTCTTCGAGGTCCAAATCCTCCTTCAAAAGTCTCTCTCGCCGCCAACGTCGCCGAAGTTGCTGCTATCACACTTATCTGCGATCTAGCTGACAAAAGCCACGAACGTGCAGATATGTTTAACACTCGAAAATTCGTCGGGAACATCTCCCCGTCATCTCGGTCGGGTACAAGGAGTGATGAACGCGTCGCACGTCAGAAGCGTGCAAAAACGCGACATTTTTAGTTGATCTCACGCCCCTCACGCCCTAAAGTTCGCGCCGAACGTCCATGCTGGAAACGATCCATCCGGCTCAAGTACTGACGACGAGACAGCAAGGCCAAGGGATAGCGGCACATCTCTGGGCCTTTTTGCTTTCGGCGACATGCCTTGGGAAGTAGGCGAACCAAAGTGGGGATACGGAGGGCGTTCATGCACCCATTGATTAACTTAGTTTGCCAGCAGGAGTTCCCAGCATGTCGATCCAGGTCGAAGACTATTTCGCGCGCGCTACATTCGACAAAATGAAGGCGTTCGCCGACAAACAGGAAACCCCGTTCGTGGTGATCGACACCGCGATGATCGCCCAGGCCTACGATGACCTGCGCGCCGGTTTCGAATTCGCCAAGGTCTACTACGCGGTCAAGGCCAACCCGGCCGTCGAGATCATCGACCTGCTCAAAGACAAGGGTTCGAGCTTCGACATCGCCTCGATCTACGAGCTGGACAAAGTGATGGATCGCGGCGTCAGCCCGGACCGTATCAGCTACGGCAACACCATCAAGAAATCCAAGGACATCCGCTACTTCTACGACAAGGGCGTGCGCCTGTTCTCCACCGACTCCGAAGCCGACCTGCGCAACATAGCCAAGGCTGCACCGGGTTCGAAAGTCTATGTGCGCATCCTGACCGAAGGCTCGACCACCGCTGACTGGCCGCTGTCGCGCAAATTCGGTTGCCAGACCGACATGGCCATGGACCTGCTGATCCTCGCCCGCGATCTGGGCCTGGTGCCTTACGGCATCTCGTTCCACGTCGGCTCGCAGCAGCGCGACATCAGCGTCTGGGACGCAGCAATCGCCAAGGTCAAAGTGATCTTCGAGCGTCTGAAAGAAGAAGACGGCATCCACCTCAAGCTGATCAATATGGGCGGCGGCTTCCCGGCCAACTACATCACCCGCACCAACAGCCTGGAAACCTACGCCGAAGAAATCATCCGTTTCCTGAAAGAAGACTTCGGTGATGACCTGCCGGAAATCATCCTTGAGCCGGGACGTTCGCTGATCGCCAACGCCGGCATCCTGGTCAGCGAAGTGGTGCTGGTTGCGCGCAAATCGCGCACTGCTGTCGAGCGCTGGGTGTACACCGATGTGGGCAAGTTCTCCGGCCTGATCGAAACCATGGACGAAGCAATCAAGTTCCCGATCTGGACCGAGAAGAAAGGCGAGATGGAAGAAGTCGTCATCGCCGGCCCGACCTGCGACAGCGCCGACATCATGTACGAGAACTACAAGTACGGTCTGCCGCTGAACCTGGCAATTGGTGATCGTCTGTACTGGTTGTCGACCGGCGCGTACACCACCAGCTATAGCGCGGTTGAATTCAATGGGTTTCCGCCGTTGAAGTCGTTTTACGTGTAAGGAGCAGCTGCGAGTTTTGAGCTGCAAGCTGCAAGAGAAAAGCCCATGACGTGTCATGGGCTTTTTTGTGTCTGTGCGTTCGGCTTGAAGTTGTTGCGAGCTTGAGACCGAGGCCCCTCACCCCAGCCCTCTCCCGAGGGAGAGGGAGCCGATGTGCATGCTTTTCAAAATTGAGTTCGACTGGATATTTCAGGTCGATGTATAGCGCAGGAACGACGCGGTCAGTCCCCTCTCCCCCTGGGAGAGGGCTAGGGTGAGGGCTTTGCGGTTTCAGCCGCGCTGCAACTCTGCGTATCGAAGTGCGAACTGAGCAGCCATCCCCTGAATTCTGGGATCTGTCGCACCTGACAGCGTCTGACTCGCCACCCGCAAGAAATTCAGATTACCGCCGGCCAAGGCTTTCTCAAGCCAGTCGACCGCCTCATCAATCCGTCCTTCACCCGCCAGCACCGCCGCATAACTGAATTGCCCACGAAAATCCCCACCCTCAGCCGAGCGCCGATACCACTCGCGCGCCGCCAGCGGATCCGCCGAACACACCTGCCCTTCCTCCAGATACCGCCCAAGCAGATTCATCGATTTCGCATGGCCCAACTCAGCCGCGCGCCGATACAGCGCCAAGGCCTGCTGATGATCGACCGCGACACCACGCCCGGTCGCCAGCAGATTGGCGAGGTTGTACATCGCCCAATCCAGATCGGCTTCTGCGGCGATCCGATAATGCTGCGCCGCAATCGACGGATTCGCAGCACAACCCCAACCATGCTCCTGACAACGCCCGAGCATGTTGCGCGCCATCAGGTGCCCGCGACCGGCGGCGATGGCGAACCAGCGCAGCGCCAGCGCTTGATCCTGCGCGATGCCCTGGCCGTCGAGCAGGATCTGCCCGAGCAGCGCCTGCGCTTCAACCTCGCCCTCGCCCGCTGCCAGTAAAATCGCCTGCGCCGCTCGAGCCGGGCTTTCTTCGAGCATCGCCGCCAAGCCGGCGGCGTCGAGGACTTCCTCGCGGCGTAGCAGGAAACTCATACCTCGACCCAACGCCGCAGCAGGTTGTGATAAGTGCCGGTGAGGCGGATCAGCGAGGGGTGATCGGGGACGTCACGAGTGAGCTGCTGAATCGCCCCGTCCATTTCGAACAGCAACGCGCGCTGGCTGTCTTCGCGCACCAGACTTTGCGTCCAGAAGAACGACGCATAACGCGCGCCGCGAGTGACCGCATTGACCTTGTGCAAACTAGTGCCCGGATACAACACCATGTCGCCGGCCGGCAGCTTCACTTGCTGGGTGCCATAGGTGTCCTGAATCTCCAGCTCGCCGCCGTCGTAATCTTCCGGCTCGCTGAAAAACAGCGTCGCCGACAGATCGGTACGCACCCGCTCGATGCTGCCCTTGGGCTGGCGTACGGCATTGTCGATATGGAAATCGAAACTGCCGCCGGCGGTGTAACAGTTCACCAACGGCGGGAAGACTTTGTGCGGCAATGCGGCGGACATGAACAGCGGATTTTTCCACAGCCGCTCAAGCATCGCCGCGCCGATCTCCTTGGCCAGCGGGTGGCCTTCGGGCAATTGCAGATTGTGCTTGGCCTTGGCCGACTGGAAGCCTGCGGTGACCTTGCCATCGGCCCAGTCCGCCTGCTCCAGGGCCTGGCGAATGCGCTGCACTTCGTCTTTTGCGAACAGCCCGGGAATGTGCAGCAGCATGGCAATGTCACCTGATGGCAAGAAGGCGGCAATGGTATTGATTCTTATTGACCGTGTAAAACCCGCAAGACGAATGAACGAACAGAAACCGTAAGGGCAAATTGTAAAGAATGTAAATTCAATGCGAATAACAATGTTTCGCAATTGATACGAATACCTGTTTACCCTATATTCCGCCGCCTCAAATCCTTGGGGAGGGGAATAAAAATGGCACGTCAACACGCACAATTACCGGTCAGTTCACCACGTCTGCTCGCCTCGGCAATCGGTGTCGCGATCACCGCCGGCTCCGCAGGCCAAATGGTCTTCGCAGCGGAAAAGACCGACAGCAAAGCTTCCGGCAATGCCATTGCCCTGGACGCCACCGCCATCACCGGCGAAGCCCAGGACGCGACCTCCTACCAGGTCGAAAAAGCCTCCTCGCCCAAGTACACCGCACCGCTGGTCGACACCCCGCGCTCGGTCACCGTGATTCCGCAACAAGTGCTCAAGGACACCGGCGCGCTGAACATGCAGGACGCGCTGCGCACAGTGCCGGGCATCACCTTCGGCGCCGGTGAAGGCGGCAACCCGCAGGGCGACCGTCCGTTCATTCGCGGCTTCGACGCCCAGGGCGACACTTACCTGGACGGCGTGCGCGACACCGGTTCGCAGAGCCGCGAGATCTTCGCCGTGGAAAACATCGAAGTCAGCAAAGGCCCGAACTCGGCGATTGGCGGCCGCGGCGCCGCCGGCGGCAGCATCAATCTGGTGAGCAAGAAAGCGCACCTGGGCAACTCGTTCGACGGCGGCTTCACCTACGGCTCCGACCAGACCCAACGCTACACCCTCGATGGCAACTACCAGTTCAGCGACAGCGCTGCCGGCCGTCTCAACCTGATGAGCCATGAGAGCAACGTCGCCGGTCGCGACAAGGTCGATTACGACCGTTGGGGCATCGCGCCGTCCCTGGCCTTTGGCCTGGGCACCGATACCCGCGTCAACCTCGACTACTACCACCTGGAAAGCAACGACACCCCGGACTCGGGCATCCCGTACACCATTCCAACCGGCGGTTCGGCCGCGCGCACCAAGTCCAATCCGGACAAGCCGTACGCCGGTGGCGATCACGACAATTTCTATGGTCTGGATCGCGACTTCCGCAAGGGCCGCACCGACACCGCGACCTTCGCCATCGAGCACGACCTGAATGATGCGCTGACCATCAAGAACACCCTGCGCCACGGCACCAGCATGCAGGATTACATCCTCACCCAGCCGGACGACAGCAAGGGCAACGTCAACAATGGCAGCGTCTGGCGCCGGGCCAACACGCGGGTGAGCAACACCGAAACCACCACCAACCAGACCGACCTGTTCGGCACCTTCTACGTGGCCGGCTTCAAGAACAGCTTCTCCACCGGTGTCGAATACACCCGCGAGCAGAGCGAGAAATCCTCGTACAACGTCAACACCGACACCACGCCGCGCACGCCCGGCAACTCCAGCACCAACTGCAACCCGGGCCTGATCGGCGCCGCCAGCGGTTACAACTGCACCTCGCTGTCGAACCCGAACCCGAACGATCCATGGAACGGCGCGATCTCGCGCAACTACGCCGGCACCGACACCCAGGCCGACACCTACGCACTGTACGTTTTCGACACGCTGGAATTGTCCGAGCAATGGCTGGTGAACATGGGCCTGCGTTACGACCACTTCGACACCGACTACAAAACCTACAACGCCGCAGGCACCACCACCTCCAAGGGCGATGACACCAGCGAGTTCGTCACCGGCCAGTTCGGCGTGGTCTACAAACCGGCGGAAAACGGCAGCATCTACGCCTCCTATGCGACCTCGGCGACACCGCCGGGCAACACCTTGGGCGAAGGTCAGGAAGGTAACCCGCTGGGCGGCACGCCGGATCGCAGCGGCAACCTGCTGAGCAGCGACATGGAGCCGGAAACCACCAAGAACTACGAGATCGGCACCAAGTGGGATCTGCTCAATGATCGCCTGTCGCTGACCGCCGACATCTTCCGCACCGAGAAGGAAAACGCTCGTGTGCAGGTCGATACCAGTTCCTACGAGAACGCCGGCAAGACCCGGGTACAAGGTTTCGAACTGTCGGCCAGCGGCAGGATCACCGACAAATGGCAGGTGTTCGCTGGTTACGCCTTCATGGACAGCGAACAGGTCGACGGCGGCCCGCTGGGTCGCGCCAACGACGGCAACGAACTGCCGAACACGCCGAAAAACAGCGCCAGCCTGTGGACCACGTATCAAGTCACGCCGAAGCTGACCATCGGTGGTGGCGCATTCTACGTCGACGACGTCTACGGCAGTGTGGCCAACACGACAATGGTCGATTCCTATGTGCGTTACGACGCGATGGCGGCCTACAAGCTGACCAAGAATGTCGACCTGCAACTCAACGTGCAGAACCTCACCGACGAAACCTATTACGACAAAGCCTTCTCGACTCACTTCGCCAATCAGGCGGCGGGACGTACGGCGCTGTTGAGTACCAACTTCCACTTCTGACGATTTGGAACCTGTGGGAGCGAGCCTGCTCGCGAAGGCAATCTTTCAGCAACATCGATGCTGACTGACACACCGCTTTCGCGAGCAGGCTCGCTCCCACAGAGAATGTGCCGCGAGGCTCGGCCCCGTTCATTCAGTTGAACGGGGCTTTTGTGTGTTACGCAAAACGCTTCTTGATAACCCACGGCATAATGCCCGCCGTGATGACAATTTCCGAATGGACGGCGAGTGACGTGTTGAAGAAAACCCTGTTCCAGTTGCACTGGTTTTTTGGCATCACCGCGGGGCTGGTGCTGGCCCTGATGGGCATCACCGGCGCGGCCTATTCGTTTCAGGACGAGATCCTGCGCGCGCTCAATCCGTCCGTTCTGCAGGTGGAAAAGCAGGTCGCCGGCGTGTTGCCGCCAGTTGAATTGGTGGAGCGCATCGAAGCCGCGTCCGGCAAGAAAGTCGCGATGCTCTGGGTCGAGACCGACAGCGGTCACGCCGCACGGGTGTTCTTCACCCCGCCCAAGGGCGAACGGCGTGGCGAGATGCGCTACTTCGATCCGTACACCGCCGAATTCAAGGGCGACGCCACTGGCCAGGATTTCTTCGGCCTGATGCTGCAACTGCACCGCTTCCTCGCCATGGGTGACACCGGGCGCAACATCACCGGCGCCTGCACCTTGATGCTGTTGTTCTTCTGTCTCTCTGGTCTGTATTTGCGCTGGCCGCGTCAGTGGAACAGCTGGCGCGTGTGGCTGACGCTGGACTGGAAAAAGAAAGGGCGCGCGTTCAATTGGGATCTGCACTCGGTGGCGGGCACCTGGTGTTTGCTGGTGTATCTGCTGCTGGCCTTGACCGGGTTGTCCTGGTCGTACGAGTGGTACAACAAAGGCCTGACCCGACTGCTTTCCGACGCGCCGCAAAACGAGCGCGTGCGCGGTGGTCGCGGCCCGGCGCCGGAAGGTCCGGCGCCGACAGCCGACTACGCGGCAATGTGGAGCAGCATCTACAGCGCCGCCGGCCCGGGCCTGGCCGCGTACAACATCCGCATGCCAGCAGTGGCCGGCCAGCCGGCGACGGTGTTCTACCTGCTCGACAGCTCGCCTCATGATCGTGCGCTGAACCAGATCACCCTCGACCCGGCCACCGGCGTGGTCAAACGCGTTGACCGCTATGCCGACAAAAGCTTCAAGGCACAATTGCTGACCAGCATTTACGCACTGCACGTCGGCAGCTATTTCGGCCTCGTCGGGCGCATCATCGTGACGATTGCGGCGGTGTGCATGCCGCTGTTTTTCATCACCGGCTGGCTGCTGTATCTGGATCGTGGACGCAAGAAAAAGCAGATCAAGGATGCCCGCCAAGGCCTGGCGCAACCGTCCGCCGATGCTTCGGCATGGCTGATCGGCTTCGCCAGCCAGAGCGGTTTCGCCGAGCAACTGGCGTGGCAGACCGCCGGGCAATTGCAGGCCGCCGGACTACCGGTCAACGTGCAGTCGCTGGCCAATCTCAGCGAACAGGATCTGCGCAATTCCAACAACGCCTTGTTCGTGGTCAGCACCTTCGGCGACGGCGAAGCGCCGGACAGCGCCCGTGGTTTCGAACGCAAAGTGCTGGCCAAGGCCTCGACACTCGACAGCCTCAACTACGCCGTGCTCGGCCTCGGCGATCGGCAGTACGCGCACTTCTGCGGCTTCGCCAAACGCTTGCATCAATGGCTCGGCGAACACGGCGGTAAGACCTTGTTCGCGCCAGTGGAAGTCGACAGCGGCGATCCCTACGCGCTGCGCCACTGGCAAACGCAACTCGGCCAGCTGACCGGGCAAGCGCCGACGGAGACCTGGCAAGCGCCAAGCTACGACAACTGGACGCTGGTCCGCCGCGAACTGATGAACCCCGACAGCAGCGGCGCGCCGGTCTATCTGCTCGGCCTCAAAGCCCCGGACACGCGCAGCTGGCTGGCCGGTGACCTGGTCGAAGTGCTGCCACGCAATTGCCCGTGGGCCATCGAACATTTCCTCGACGGCCTCGGCATCCGTGGCGAAACCCCGGTGAAGGTCAACGGCATCGACGAGCCGCTGGAAGTGGCGCTCGCCTCACGCCAACTGCCCGAACACCGCGCGCATCTGGTCGGCCTGCATGCGCAATCGCTGGTCGATGCAATGGTGCCGCTGGCGATGCGCGAATACTCCATCGCCTCGATCGCCGCCGACGGCATGCTCGAGCTGATCGTGCGTCAGGAACAGCACAGCGACGGCAGCCTCGGCATCGGCTCCGGCTGGCTCACCGAGCATGCGCCGGTTGGCGGCAGCATCAGCCTGCGGGTGCGGCGCAATAGTGGTTTCCATCTGCCGAACGAGCCGGTGCCGATGATCCTCCTGGGCAACGGCACCGGCCTCGCTGGCCTGCGCAGCCTGCTCAAGGCACGCATTGCCGACGGCCAGCAACGGCAGTGGCTGCTGTTCGGCGAGCGCAACCGCGAGCACGACTTCCTCTGCCGCGCCGAGCTGGAAGAGTGGCTGGTCAATGGTGATCTGGCGAGATTGGATCTGGCGTTTTCCCGCGACCAGGTCGAGAAGATTTATGTGCAGGATCGCTTGCGTGAGTCGGCTGATGAGCTGAAAAAGTGGCTGGCGGAGGGGGCGGTGATTTATGTCTGTGGCAGCCTTCAAGGGATGGCTTCGGGAGTGGATCAGGTGCTCAATGATGTTCTCGGCGCTGCTGAAGTTGAACGGCTGATCGAGCTGGGACGGTATCGCCGGGATGTTTACTAACGCCGGCGAGAAGCCCTCACCCTAGCCCTCTCCCGGAGGGAGAGGGGACTGATTGGGGGATGCTGGGGATCGACGCCGACCTGAACGTCCTTCACTGAATCCAAAGCCATAATCGCCTCGGTCTTCCAAGTCGATGCACGACGCAAGACACCTCGGTCAGCTCCCTCTCCCTCCGGGAGAGGGCTGGGCGGGCGGCGTTCCGATGAGGGAAATGGGCTACGGTTAAATCTCCAGTCAACTTCACAAGGACCGTGAAGCCATGCCAAGCCGCCCTACCCTCGCCCAATTCGCCCGCCAGTTACGCACCAACCAGACAGATTGCGAACACCTGCTTTGGCAGCGTCTGCGTTCCCGGCAGATCGCCAACCTGAAGTTTCGTCGACAGTTTCCATGTCCACCGTATGTGCTGGACTTCTACTGTGTGGATTTGAAGTTGGCGATTGAGCTGGATGGTGGGCAGCACTTTGAAACGGCCGGAGTGATTCATGACCGGCGCCGGTCGAACTTCCTGTATCAACAAGGCATTCAAGTCGTGCGATTCAGTAATCTTGAGGTGCTTCAGCAGATGGATGATGTGTTGGAGCAGATCATCAGTATTGCGGCGGACAGGAGAATGCCCTCACCCTAGCCCTCTCCCAGAGGGAGAGGGGACTGATTGGGGGATGCTTGAGATCGACGCCGACCTGAGCGTTCTTCACTGAATCCAAAACCATAATCACCTAGGTCTTCCAGGTCGATGCATGACACAAGACACCTCGGTCGGCTCCCTCTCCCTCTGGGAGAGGGCTGGGGTGAGGGGCTTTTGATCCAGAGTGACTAAACAGGCTGCAACTTCTGCTCAAACACCGCCACCCCATCCAGATCCCGCAACACCACACTCATCTCGCCACTCTGCCCTTCGATATTCACCTCACCGAAAAACTGAAACCCGGCAAACGGCGAGGTGTTCTGTGCGGGCGGCGCCTTCTCGAAAACCACCTCCGGCCCAAACGTCTTGTCCAGTGGATTCGGCCCGAAACTGCCGGCATTCAGCGGCCCGGCGACGAATTCCCAGAACGGTTCGAAATCCTGAAACGCGGCGCGATCCGGGTGATAGTGATGCGCAGCGCAGTAGTGCACATCCGCCGTCAGAAACACGAAATTACGCACCTGCTGCGCGCGCAGGAATCCGAGCAGCTCGGCGACTTCCAGCTCACGCCCCTGCGCCGCGCCAGGGTCGCCGTTGGCCACCGCTTCCCAACGCGCAACGCCCGGGCTGACCTCGCCGTCCGGGACGCCAAGGCCGATGGGCATGTCCGCCGCAATCACCTTCCACTGCGCCTTCGATGCCTTTAATTCGCGCTTTAGCCAGTCCAGTTGCTCGCGCCCGAGAAAAGGTTTTGCCGCGCCAAGGTTGTCATCATTGGCTTCGCGATAGCTGCGCATATCCAGCACGAAGACATCGAGCATCGGCCCGTAATTGAGCTTGCGATAGATCCGCCCGCCACCGTCCGCCGTCTGCAAACGCATCGGCGCATATTCCAGCCATGCCTGTCGGGCACGGCCGACCAGCTTGTGGATATCTTTCTCCTGATAGCGTTCATCCAGTTGCTTGCCCGGTGACCAGTTGTTGACCACTTCGTGATCGTCCCACTGCCAGATCTGCGGCACTTCGGCGTTGAAGCGGCGGATGTTTTCATCCATCAGGTTGTAGCGATAGTTGCCGCGATAGTCGTCGAGCGTCTGCGCGACCTTGCTCTTGGCTTGCGTGGTGATATTGCGCCAGACGCGGCCACTTTCGGTGGTCAGTTGCGCGGGCACCGGGCCGTCGGCGTAGATGGTGTCGCCGCTGTGGATAAAGAAGTCCGGCAGGCGCAGGCGCATGGCTTCGTAGATGCGCATGCCGCCGATGTCCGGGTTGATGCCGAAGCCCTGGCCGACGGTGTCGCCGCTCCAGACAAAACGGAGGTCACGCCTGGCCGTCGGCACGCTGCGCAGATGACCGAACCACGGCTCGCTGGCAACGCCGCTCTGGGCGTCTTCGAAGTGCACGCGATAGAAAATTGCCTGGTTGGCCGGCAGGCCGGTGAGTTCGACGCGGGCGGTGAAATCGCTGCGTGCATCGGCAAGGGGCGAGACGAATTTGCGCGGGTTGCCGAACAGGCTGCCGGTGTCCCACTCGACCACCATGCGCGCCGGGCGATCACTGCGGCTCCAGATCATCGCGCGGTCGCCGAGCAGGTCGCCGGACTGCACGCCGTCAGTGAGCTGCGGACGATCCTTGACCGAAGCAATCACCGCCGGCGCCAACCCCGGCAGCAACAGCCCGGCACCAACCGCTTGCATGACGCGACGCCGGCCGAGATTGAAATCGCTCATGGTGTTCTCCCTGCAAAAGGGAAAACTTAAGCACGGCTGTATGAACCCGCTATGACAACGCAGACTCCTGTGGGAGCGAGCCTGCTCGCGAAAGCGATGTGTCAGTCAACCTGGACGTCGCTGGCAGACCGCCTTCGCGAGCAGGCTCGCTCCCACAGGGTTTAGCGGGTGTCAGGCATTGACGGGTTCGACTGCCAGCTCGACAGCCTCAGGCCGCTTGAGCAGCGCATACACCACCGCCGTGACCAGGCTCCCCGCAACAATCGCCAGCAGATACAGCAACGCATGGTTGATCGCATTGGGGATCGCCAGCACGAACAAGCCACCGTGCGGCGCCATGAGTTTGCAGCCGAAATACATCGACAAGGCGCCGGTCAGCGCGCCGCCGGCGATGCTCGCCGGAATCACCCGCAGCGGGTCTTTCGCGGCAAATGGTATCGCCCCTTCGGAGATGAAGCACAGGCCGAGCACGAAGGCTGCTTTGCCGGCCTCGCGTTCAGTCTGGGCAAACTTGCGCCGGGCAATGAAGGTGGCGATGCCCAGGCCAATCGGCGGCACCATGCCGGCGGCCATGGTCGCGGCCATCGGTGCGTAACTCTGCGAGGCCAGCAGCCCCACCGAGAACGCATAGGCAGCCTTGTTGATCGGCCCGCCGAGGTCGACGCACATCATGCCGCCGAGCAATACGCCGAGCAGAATCGCGTTGGTGGTGCCCATGCTGTCGAGGAACTGCGTAAGCGCAGCGAGCATGCCGGCGACCGGTTTGCCGACCACGTAAATCATCACCAGGCCGGTGACCAGACTGGCCAGCAACGGGATGATCAGAATCGGCTTCAACGCTTCCAGGCTCTGCGGCAATTTCACATAGCGGGCGATGGCTTTGGCGGCGTAACCGGCGATGAAACCGGCAATGATCCCGCCGATGAATCCGGCGCCCAGAGTGCCTGCGAGCAAGCCGCCGATCATCCCCGGAGCAAGGCCCGGGCGATCGGCGATCGAGTAGGCGATGTAACCGGCCAGCAGCGGCACCATCAGCTTGAACGCGGTTTCGCCGCCGATCTGCATCAGCGCCGCTGCCAGCGTGCCCTCTTCCTTGTACGCGGTGATGCCGAACACGAAGGACAACGCAATCAGCAAACCACCCGCCACCACCATCGGCAGCATGTACGAGACGCCGGTCAACAGGTGTTTGTAGACGCCGGTTTTCTCGGACTTGGCCGGGGCCTTGCCGTCGCTTGCCGCACTTTCTACCGCACCTTCGGCCAAGGCTTTTTTCAGCGTTGCTTCGGACTGCTTCAGCGCAACGCCAGTGCCGCAGCGATAGATTTTCTTGCCGGCGAAACGCTCGGTGGCAACATCGATATCCGCCGCCAGCAGCACCACGTCAGCCTCGGCGATGGCCGTTGCGCTGAGCGGGGTTTTCGCGCCCACCGAACCTTGAGTTTCGACCTGCAATTCATAGCCCAGACGCTTGGCAGTCTGCTGCAACGCTTCGGCGGCCATGAAGGTGTGGGCGACGCCGGTCGGGCAGGCCGTGATGGCGACGATGCGTGGTGCACGTGGCGCATCGATCGCCGGTTCGACCTCGCTGGCCACGTAGACTTCGGCCTCTTCAGCACCGCGACGCAGCACCGCTTCGACATCCTGCAAGGCCTGCGCCGGAGCGATCTGGAACACGCGCTTGCCGACAAAGCGACTCATGTCCACCGCGCCAGTGGTGACCAGCAACACCCACTCGGCGGCTTCGATTGTCGCCGCCGACAATTCGCGTTCCGGGTGCGCCGGATCGACCACTTCGACGCTGGTGCTCCAGCCCTGACGCTGCGCCGCTGCATCGAGCAGACGCGCGCACAGCACACTGGTGACCATGCCGTTCGGGCAAGCCGTAACAATGGCTAACTTCATGACAAACCCTCTTATTGTTCTGTCAGGGGGCGCACGCGCACGCCCTGTTCGAGCTGCGCCAGTTGCGCAGGGTCGTTGATGCCAAAACCGATCTGGGTCACCGCCATCGCCGCAATCGCGGTGGCGGTGCGCAGGGTTTGTTCGGGGGTGTCGGCGCTGAGCAGACCGTGGAGCATGCCGGCGAGCAATGAATCGCCTGCACCCACGGTGCTGGCGACGCTGACCTTCGGCGGCGAGGCATGCAGGGCCGAGCCGACACTGAACCAGTTGACCCCGTCGGCGCCGTGGGAGATCACCACGTGCTCGATGCCTTGCCCGTGCAAACGTGCGGCGGCTTGTGCTTCGGCAATCGGCGAAACCACTTCGCAGCCCAGTGCATGGGCCAGTTCTTCGGTGTTCGGTTTGATCAGCCAGGGGCTGGCGTGCAACGCGGCGCGCAAGGCTTCTCCGCTGGAATCGAGGGCGACTTTCAAGCCGAGGGCATTGAGCTTCTCGATCAGCTCACGCAACCACTGCGCAGTGACGCCGCGCGGCAAGCTGCCGGCGACCACCACCGCATCGTGCCCCGGTGCGATCTGCAACAGTCGATCAAGCAGAGCTTGCTGCGCTGTTGCATCGACCACTGGCCCCGGGCCGTTGATGTCGGTGATGCGCCCGTCCTGTTCGGCGACTTTGATGTTGCTGCGCGTCTCGCCCGGCACGCGGATGAACGCGTCGACGAAACCGCGCTTGGCGAACAGGGTTTCGAATGCTTGCAGATTGTCTTCGCCGAGAAAGCCGCTGACGGTGACCTGATGGCCGAGGTCCGCCAGCACCTGGGCGACGTTGACGCCCTTGCCCGCAGCGTGGGTGTGCATCTCGTCGCTGCGATTGACCTGACCGGCATCCAGCCGCGACAGCTCAACGGTGAGGTCGAGTGCCGGGTTGAGGGTCAGGGTGAGAATCTTGGCCATTACAGGGCCTCCACTAATGCGCGCACTTCATTCGCGCTGCCCACGGCCAGGGCCTGTTGAGCGAGGGTTTGCGCCTGGGTCAGGCTGAGTTCACGGATGCGCGCCTTGACTTCGGCAATGCTGCGACCGGACACACTGAGCTCATCGACGCCGAGGCCGACCAGCACCGGCACCGCCAGCGGATCGGCCGCCAGCTCGCCGCAGACACCGACCCATTTGCCATGGGCATGGGCGGCGCGCACGGTGATGTCGATCAGTTGCAGCACTGCCGGGTGCAAGCCATCCGCCTGCGCCGACAGGGTCGGATGACCACGGTCGATGGCCAGGGTGTATTGCGTGAGGTCGTTGGTGCCGACGCTGAAGAAGTCGACTTCCTTGGCCAGCACCGGCGCGAGCAGTGCGGCCGACGGCACTTCGATCATGATCCCCAGTTGCAGATCAGCGACCGGAATTTCCTTGCGCAGACGCTCGGTCATGTCGCGGGCCTGGCGCCACTCTTCGACGCTGCCAACCATCGGGAACATGATCCGCAGCGGGCGATTGTCGGCCGAGCGCAGCAAGGCACGCAGTTGCGCTTCCATGATCTGCGGACGCTGCAAGGTCAGGCGAATGCCGCGTACACCGAGGAACGGGTTTTCTTCCTTGGCAATCGGCCAATACGGCAGCGGTTTGTCGCCGCCGACATCGAGCGTACGCACCACCAGCGGCCGCCCGGCGAGACCGTCGAGGACGCGACGGTACTCGGCCTCTTGCGTCGCCTCGTCCGGCGCCTGCGGGTGGGCCATGAAAATAAGTTCGGTGCGCAGCAGGCCGATACCTTCGGCGCCCTGCTCCACCGCACTGGTGACACCGGCGCTTTCGCCGATGTTGGCGAATACTTCGACCGCATGACCATCGGTGGTGTGCGCCGGTTGATGACGTTGTTCGGCGGCGATCTTCAGGCGTTGCTCGCGGCTGTCGCGTTCTTCAGCGGCGCGTTGCAGCGTCGCGGCATCGGCGTCGACATGCAGACGGCCACGCTGACCATCGAGCAACAGCGGCGTGCCCGGTTCGAGCAGCAACACCGCCGCTCCCGCACCGACCAATGCCGGAATTCCGAGGGCACGGGCGACGATGGCGCTGTGCGCGGTAGCGCCACCGCGCGCGGTGAGGATCCCCGCCACTCGCGCAGGATCCAGCCGCGCGACATCGGATGGGCCGACTTCGTCCATCACCAGAATGTACGGTTGCTCCGGCTCGTTCGCGGTCTGCACGCCACACAACTGCGCCAGCACCCGGCGACCGATGTCACGCAGATCCGCGGCTCGCTCGGCGAGCAAAGCGTCCTGCAGCGCTTCCTGCTGTTTCGCCGCTGCTTCGATCACCGCCATCCACGCCGCTTCAGCGCTTTCGCCTTGCTTGAGGCGGGTGTCGACTTCGTCAGTCAGATCCGGGTCGTCGAGCATTTCCTGGTGGGTGATGAAAATCTCGCGAATCGCTTTGGCCTTGCTGCGTTCGATCAAGCCCTGAATGTCGCGGCGCACGTCGCTCAGCGCTTGCTTGAGGCGCTCGCGCTCGATCGCCGCCGACTCGCCGCGCAACGGGTAATCGATGGCCTGCAGCACCTGAATGTGCGCCGGGCCGATGGCGATGCCCGGGGCGGCGGGGATCGCTTGCAACAGGCTGCCGGAGGCCGGAGCGACCAGCACTTCGGCGATGTCGGCGATCGCTTCGCGCTGCTGACTCACGGCCGGCAGCGGCTCGACCTCTTCACCGAGGCCTTCTTCAATCGCCGCGAGCAGGGCCGGCAAGGCATCGGCGGCGATGCTTGGTTCGGCGATCAGCTCCAATACCTGACCGCGCCGGGCGCCGAGGCTGAGCAGTTTGCTCAGGCTCTTCACCGACACGGCACTGTCCTGACTGTCGACGATGCGCACGCGAATTTCGCCATCAAAGCTTTTCGCCAGTTGCGCAAGAATTTTCGCCGGGCGCGCGTGCAAGCCATGGGCGTTGGCCAGGGCAATGCGCGCGCTCGGCCAGTCAGCCGGCAGTTCACCGCCGAGCACTTCGAGGACTTTGCGGCTGCTGGTGGCGCGGCCCAGTTCGTGGCCGCGACCTTCGATCAGCAACGCGCACAGACGCTCAAGCAGGGCCTGATGCGCTTCGCCCAGGCTCGCCAGGCAGAACAAACCGCTGAGCGGCTGGCCAAGGTAGCGCATCGGTTTATCCGGGGTAACGAACGCCAGTCCCGGACGCTTCACGGTCTGCTCGCTGTGCAGCCACCACAGGCCATCGCCCAATGGCAGCGCTTCGACTTGCTGCAACACGCCGGCAAAGCCGTTGCTCACGCAGTCGGCCTGACGCAGCAGACGCGCGCCGCGCCAGACCAGCTCTTCGAAATCGTCGGCCGACACACCGAGGCCGATCATCTGCGCGTCCAGCGCCAGTTCCTGCGGCGCGCCTTGCAGCAACTTCAGCAACGCTTCGGGCGAGCTGGCACGACGCAACGCCTGGCCCAGATCGGTCTCGCCGAGGGCGCGGGTCAGCAGTTGCAGCAGGCGCAGGTGTTCGTCGGATTTCGCCGCGATGCCGATCGCCAGATAGACGATCTGGCCATCGCCCCAATCGACGCCATCAGGAAACTGCATCAGGCGCACGCCGGTGGCGAATACCTGATCGCGGGTTTCCGGGGTGCCGTGGGGAATGGCGATGCCTTGACCGAGAAAGGTCGAGCCCTGGGCTTCCCGGGCCTGCAGGCCAGCGAGGTAACCGTCGGCCACCAGACCGTCGGCGACCAGATGACTGGCGAGCAATTGCAGGGCGGCGGGTTTATCCACGGCCGACTGGCCCATGGATATCTGCTCTATAGTGAGCTCGAGCATGCGATCTCCTTTTTGGCGCAGTTCAACGCCAGGTATTGTTTTGAATGGTTCACAGCTTAGGCGCTCTGCCGCGCTTTTCAGCGGCAGTTTTGGCGGTTTCACGGCAGGACCGGCCAAAGGCGTCCAAAACGTAGAAAATACGCTTGCTGAAACGTTTAATCTAGATTGATCGGCACGTTACTCGATAATGTCTCATCCTTGAAGTCCAACTGGTCGGATCTGCCCAGGCAATAAGTCGGCTGCCCTTATCGGGTAGGATTGGCGAAAATGTCGCGGCATGCTCGAAAAAACAAGGAAATACCGGGTTGAAACTCAGTGATATCGCGCGGTTGGCCGGCGTCTCCGTCACCACCGCCAGCTACGTCATCAACGGCAAGGCCGAACAGCAACGCATCAGCAACGCGACCGTCGAGCGCGTGCGCGCGGTGGTCGATCTGCATGGCTTTACGCCCAATCCGCAAGCGGCCGGCCTGCGCAGTCGGCACACGCGCACCCTGGGCTTTATCCTGCCGGATCTGGAAAACCCCAGTTACGCGCGGATCGCCAAGTTGCTCGAACAAGGCGCCCGGGCGCGCGGTTATCAATTGCTGATCGCCAGTTCCGACGATGCGCCGGACAGCGAGCGCCAGCTCCTGCAACTGTTCCGCGCCCGTCGCTGTGATGCGCTGATCGTTGCCAGTTGCCTGCCGGCCGGCGATGACAGCTACCGCCAGTTGCAGGCCAAGGGTCTGCCGATCATCGCCATCGACCGGGTCATGGAGCCGGAGCATTTCTGCTCGGTGATCAGCGATGACCGCGAGGCCAGCCTGCACCTGACCCAGAGCCTGCTCGATCCGCAGCCGAAACAGATCGTGCTGCTCGGCGCCCGCCCGGAATTGAGCATCAGCCAGGAACGTGCTGCCGGTTTCCGCGAAGCGCTCAAAGATTTCCAGGGCGAGGTGCTGGTCGAGCACGCCGAGTCGTTCAGCCGCGAGTGCGGCAAGCAATTGATGGAAGAACTCCTGCAGCGGCTGGGGCATTTGCCTGATGCGCTGGTGACCACGTCCTACGTGCTGCTGCAGGGCGTGTTCGATGCGCTGCATGATTTCCCGCTGAAATCGCGGCCGCTGCGCCTTGGCACCTTCGGCGACACGCAGTTGCTGGATTTCCTGCCGCTGCCGGTCAACGCCATGTCCCAGCAACACCAGTTGATCGCCGACAAGGCCCTGGAACTGGCCCTGGCCGCCGTCGAGCAGGACGATTACCAGCCGGGCGTGCAAGCCATTGCGCGGACCTTCAAGCAGCGTATTCATCGGGACTGAATCGTGGAGCTGATCGACAGTCACACCCACCTCGACTTCCCCGACTTCGATGCCGATCGCACGGCGCTGCTGGCCGAAAGCCGCGCCCTCGGCGTGCGGCGCATGGTCGTGCTGGGCGTGCATCAGGGCAACTGGCAAAGGGTCTGGGATCTGGTGCAGAGCGATGCCGACCTGTATGCGGCGTTCGGATTGCATCCGGTGTTTCTCGATCAGCATCGCCCCGAGGATCTGCACGCACTGGGTGACTGGCTGACGCGCCTGCGCGGGCATCGGCAGTTGTGTGCGGTGGGCGAGATCGGTCTGGATTATTTCATCGAAACCCTGGATCGCGAGCGCCAGCAAGCGTTGTTCGAAGCACAACTGCAACTGGCGGTGGATTTCGATCTGCCGGCGCTGATCCACGTACGCCGCAGCCATGCGGCGGTGATCGCCACGCTCAAACGCTTCAAGCTCAAACGCGCCGGCATCATCCACGCCTTCGCCGGCAGCCGCGAAGAAGCACGGGAATACATCAAGCTCGGTTTCAAACTGGGTCTTGGCGGCGCACCGACCTGGCCGCAGGCGTTGCGCATGCATCGGGTCCTGCCGGAACTGCCGCTGCACTCGGTGGTGCTGGAAACCGACTCACCGGACATGGCCCCCGCCATGTTCCCCGGCCAGCGCAACAGCCCGGCGCATTTGCCGGCAATCTGTGCCGCGTTGGCCGAGCTGATGAATATCACGCCTGAACAACTCGCCAACGCCAGCACCGCCAACTGCTGCGAAGTCTTTGGCTGGTAACCGATCCCCTTGTAGGAGCTGACGAGTGCAACGAGGCTGCGATCTTTTGACTTTGCATTTGAAGATCAAAAGATCGCAGCCTCGTTGCACTCGTCAGCTCCTACAGGGGGACGGTGAATGGCTCAGACTCGAAACGCGCTGATCAGTTGTTTGAGTTCAACCACCTGCGCGGACAGTGCGCGGCTGGCATCTTCGGTCTGGTGTGCGCCTTGCGCCGTGCGTTCGCCGGCGCGGTTGATCTCGACGATGTTCTGGTCGATGTCATGCGCCACAGCGGTCTGCTGCTCCACGGCAGCGGCAATCTGCTGGTTCTGGTCGACGATCATGCCCACCGCGCCGAGAATATTTTCCAGCGCCTGCTGGACCTTCTCCGACTGCCCCACCGTGCCATTGGCCATCTGATGGCTGATGCCCATGGCCTTCACCGCCGCGCCGACGCCGCCATGCAGTTTGGCGATCATCTGCTCGATCTCTTCGGTCGATTGCTGGGTGCGCTTGGCCAGGGTGCGCACTTCATCGGCGACCACGGCAAAGCCGCGGCCCTGCTCACCGGCCCGCGCCGCTTCGATCGCGGCGTTGAGCGCCAGCAAGTTGGTCTGTTCAGCGATGCTCTTGATCACTTCCAGCACACGGCTGATCGACTGGCTGTCGCTGGCCAGTTGATTGATCACCAGCACCGACTGATCGATCTCGCTGGCCAGCGCGGCAATGCTGTCCTGCTGCGATTCCACCAGCCCGCGTCCGCTGAGGGTTTCATCGTTGACGCTGTGGGCGCTGCTCACCGCAGCGGCGGCACTGCGGGCAACCTCCATTGAAGTCGCCGACATCTGGTTCATCGCCGTCGCCACTTGTTCGATCTGCGAACGCTGCCCGGCGACAGCCTGATTGCTCTGTGCCGACACGCTTTCCACCTGCCCGGCCTGACGCTCGACTTCGCCAACGGTGTGGCCGACGCGTTCGATCAGGTCGTGAATCTTCTTCACCGTGCCGTTGAACACCTCTCCCAACTCGCCCAGTTCATCACGGCTGCTGGCCTTGAAATTGACGGTCATGTCACCGGCCGCGACCTTGTCCATCATCGCCCCCAGGCTTTTCAGGGTGGTGCGGGTCGAGGCGTAGAAACCGCCATAAAGATAGAAAATCAGCACGAACACCACTGACAGCGCCGAGGCCTGCAGGATCATATGCGTGCGGTTCTGCGCCAGGCGCCGTTGCAACTGGCTGTCGAGAAATTTCAGCGTGGCCTGATTGAGCTGGTAGGTGTGTTCCATCAGCCCGGTGACCTGATCGTAAAACCCCTGCCACGGCGCATCGAGGGTGTCGGCCATCACCACTTGTTCTTCGAACAGTTCGCTGGCCTGCTTGAGCGAAGCCTTGCTGCTGTCGGCCTGGGCACTGAGCGATTCGCGGGCGGCGCTGCTGGAAGCAAGGGCGTCTTGCAGTTTCAGCGCGTACTCGGCCTGGAGTTTTTCGATCTGCACCAGCAATTCGTCAAAACGTGTGCTCGAGGAGCTATTGAGAAAGCCCTGGCCCAATGAGTACGAACCCATTGCCCGGCCTTCGCCGAGGATTTGCGTGACGCTAGGGGTGATCAGCGTCACCAGTTCGCTGAGCTGCCGAATATCGCTTTGATTATCGCGACTGAGGCCAGCCTGACTGCTGATGATCTGGCTGAAAATCTGCGCACTGGCCAGCAATTTGCCGATCAACGCGCTTTTGCTTTGCCGCGAGCTCTCCGCTTGCTGGGCCTTGAACGCGGCGATCATTTCATCGCGCTTGGCCTCGAATTGCTTGATCTGCTCCGGGTCGTCGGTCATCGCCGTCAGCCCTTCGAGACGCGCGAGCACGGCCTGCTCCAGGGTCTGGATCTGCGCTTCGACATTGCCCGCCTTGGCGGACTGGCCGAGGGTGACGTCGATCTGCACCAGATTGTTCAAGGTCTCCAGATCCCGACGCAGGGTCAGGCTGCTGCCCAACAGGTCGAGGCTCTGCAGTTCGACACGGGTGCCCTGAAATTCGCGATAGGAGTCGCGCACCAGATAGAAATTGGTCACCAGCATCGGCACCAGGAACAACACGCTGATCAGGCTGAACTTCATGCCGAAGCTCAGACGGTTCATCAGCGAGACGGCGGGATAGAGCAAGCTCTTCACTGGAAGTCTCCCTTGGTTTTTCTTGTTTTTATTGGCAGGCGCGGGCGACAGCAGATAGCCACTATCGGGCGCTATCTCTGTATAGCTCAAATCAGCGGAGGGTTTTGTAACTTAAGGTTAATGGCAGAAGGACGAACGACAGCCACTGTGGCGAGGGAGCTTGCTCCCGCTCGGCTGCGTAGCAGTCGCCAATCAGACAAAACTGTTGTAGGTGACGAAACAGCGAGGGCGGCTTTGCCACGCAGCGGGAGCAAGCTCCCTCGCCACAATGTTCACTTCAGATCATCAGTGAACCAGAACAGTCCACAAGGCAAACCCGGCATACCACAGCACCGCCGCGCGCAGCAGCAGTTCCCACAGGCAGTCGAGGGTGTTGATGCCGTCCGGGCCGACCGCTGGGGGCGGGATCTCTCCAGCGGCGAGGCCGACCTTGTTGATCAACTGTGCAGCGCTGATGTTCCAGTTGAGCAGCTCATGCAGCATCACGCGGCTGACCGCGACGAAGTTGCCAACCAGGGCCAGGCTCGCCGCCAGCAAACGCACCGGCACCCAATCGAAGGCATGACGCAACTGCGCAGCGCGCTCGACCAGCGCCGGGTTGATACCGTGCTCTTCGGCCAGCGCCAGCAAGCGATAGGCCAATGCCGCCACCGGGCCGAGGAGGAAGTACCAGAAGATCACCGCGAAGAAACTCTGATAAGCCTGCCACAGCAGATGCCCTTGCACCTGCTCGAGCAATTGCTCGCCGCTGTCGGCGCAGATGTTCAGGTCGCGCTTGGCCACATGCGCCGCCGCTTGCAGATCCTCACGGCGCCAGGCATCGCGGAACGGCCCGAGACCGCCGAGCAGATCGCCACGCCCGAGGCTGTAAATCACCACCAGCAAATGCACCGGCAGCGCCAGCAAACCGTACGCCACTGGTTCCAGCACCAATAGCAACAGCGCCAGCAACGCCACTGGGAACAGCACCAGAATCGTCAGCACCAGCCACGGTTGTTTGGCCAGCCGTTCACTGCTTTCGAGCTTGTGCAGTTCGCGGATCCATCCGCCGTCGCGTTGAAGCCGATGGCGCAGGGCCGAAAACTTCTCGATCCACACCGCCAGCAGTAACACCAGAAAACTCATTGTCCTTCCTCTTTTGCCAGGGCGGCGCGGTAGCGTGCCCAGTCGAATGCCGGTCCCGGATCGGTCTTGCGCCCCGGAGCGATATCGCTGTGGCCGCAGATGCGTTGATCGGTGATCGCCGGAAAACGTTCCTGCAACTGCCGGGTCAGCGCCGTCAGCGAGCGATATTGTTCGTCGGTGAACGGCAGATCATCGGTGCCTTCCAGCTCGATGCCCACGGAAAAATCGTTACAGGTTTCACGACCTTCGAACATCGAAACGCCGGCATGCCATGCCCGCGCAAGACAAGAGACAAACTGGGTGACCTTGCCGTCACGTTCGATCAGAAAATGCGCCGAGACGCGCAGGTCAGCGATGCCTGCAAAGTACGGGTGTTCGGTGACATCCAGACGATTCTGGAAAAATTCCTGGACCTTGCCGGTGGCGAACTGCGCCGGCGGCAGGCTGATGTTGTGGATGACCAACAGGGACACTTCGCCCGCCGGGCGCTCATTGAAGTTGGGCGACGGGCAGATCTGCACGCCATGACACCACCCGCTCGCGGGATCCAACTGCATACCGATTCCTTCAACGCCGACCATGTGGGCGCCCAGTATGCCGCGATCCGCCCCCGGCGCGCGATCACTTGCCGCGATTGAGTCGCCGCAGGTCGCCCAGCACCGCTTCCAGTGCGCGGTCGAACAACAAGGTGTCATCCAGTGCGCGCGCGACGCCACGGCTCAATGCCAGGGCCAGATCGGTGCGGCTGCGCTCCAGCACTTTCATACCGGTACGGTCGACGAAGACATATTTGCCGGTCTCATCGATGATCGCCGCGAGTTTGCAACGCAAGGTCTGTTCGTCGTCCTCGTCGAACACCACCCAGTTGCCCACACGCAACTGCTCGACCTGAGACAAACCGGCAGCGCCATGCGCCGAGCCCGGTGCTGGAGCGGATGCCGCAGCTTGCTCGGCGCTGTGCTGCAAAATCTGCGGCGTGACTTCGATCTGCGGCGTGACGCTGTGATCGGCGGCCTCGGAGCGCTCCAGCACGCGCACATGCAGAGCCTCCAGTTCACTGAAGAATTCGCTGGTGGCGAACGGGTCGAACGCAGTGCTGCTCAGGCCATCGCGCAGCGACTTGAGCAGACCCGGCACCAGCGCCAGCAGACGCAGGCTGGATTCGCCGTCGTCGTGGCGTTGCACGCTCCAGACCAACTGTTCCATGGTCTGCACATCGGCGTGCCATTCGGCAGACTGATCGCCATGCTTGAGACAAGTCAGCAACAGCACTTTGCTCCAGGCCTGCTGGACGAAACTGACCACTGAGGCCGGCAGCACTTTGCCCAGCAATGCCTGCTGCAACGCCTGCGCGACGCGATGCTGAGCCAACTCGGCTTTCGCCCGGCCTTCCTCGGCATCGCGCAAGCGTTGTTCGAGCAGTTCGGTGCGGCGGCGTTCTTCCTGGGTGAAGGTGAGGAAGTCGGCGAGCAGTTCGGAGAAGATCGCCGGGTCGTCGACAAACTCGCTCAGCAAGCGCTGCACCACTTGCTCGATGCGCACGTAGAGGCTGTCGCGCTCAGCACCGTCGCAATCGCTCCAGCCCATGGCGGCTTCGGCGATTTCGTTGAGCAGGCGCCGCGCCGGATGGGTGCTGCGGCTGAAGAAACTCTTGTCCAGTACCGCAACCTTGAGCATCGGAATCTGCAATCGGCCGATCAGCGCCTTGAGCGCGTCGGGCACGTTGCGATCCTCGAGGATGCAGTCGAAGACCATGGCGATCAGGTTGATCACGTCTTCGTCGGCAGTCGCGACGACGCGGGAGCGGCCGCTTCTGACGCTGACCCGGGTCAGCAGCTGTTCGAGCTGATGACGCAGATCGAAATCTTCCTGAGCCTCCAGCGCCGGTACGTACTGCTGCAAGTGCGACAACAGACGCAGCAGGTCGCGGGTGTTGATCGGATGCGCCGGCGCGCCGGGTTCCAGTGTCGGTGTGACGCGGCCGCGCACGTGGGCGAGCAATTGCTGCATCGCGGCGAATACTTCCTCGACGCCTTCGTCCGCTGGCGGCGGCGCGTCGAGATCTTCAATGAAGGTGTCGCTGTCCGCAGGTTCGACAACGCGACGAGCCACAGCGGGTTTCAGATGCGGCAACACGCCGGTGGCGAGCAGCAACTGATTGGCCTCGGCGTACAACTGCTCGGTGTCAGCCAGCACGTAGCGTTCGAACAGTTTGAGCAGGATCAGCTTGACCTTGATCTCGACGCCAAGATTACGCCCGGCCTGCAGGAAATATTCGCAGAGCATCGCCGGGCTCAGCGGATTGTGCTGATCGTCGAGACGCTTGCCGAGCATTGAGCTGAACCGCGCCGTCAGTTGGTCGAGGGCGAAGCCGTCGCGTTTGAGCACACGGCTGACCATGGTCTGCACGGCGACGGTGCGCTCCATGGCATCGGTGCGCAGCGCCGAATCTTCGACCACCAGCGTGCGGGGCAGGGTATTGGCCGCCGGATCGTATTGAGTAAGACCGGCGAAGGCTTCGAAGAACAATTCGAGAAAGCCGCGCTCGATGTTCTTGCGCTTGAGGCGCAGGTCGCGCATGGCTTCGAAAAAGATGTTCTGATCGACATCGTTGCGCGCCCGGTCGGCCATTTCGAACAACGTGTCGTCGGCGTTATCGAACAGCTCCTGCAAATCGTGGCGCAGCTGCTGCGCAGCCTTGTCGCGGACTTGCAGCAGGATCACCGGCAAGCGGGCAAGCGGCGAGTGGTCCGCCAGATCGGCAGTCGCCCGGTGCAAAGGCACCACTTTCCCGTCGTTGCGCATCCAAGCCTCCTGGACCGGTGATTCGGTTCGTCGCTTTGACACTGCCCCAGCGGAGTCGTTCGTCAAAGCCATGACGTCAAATACAAGGCGGATTATCTGGCAAAAGATGTCGCCGATGCTATAGGCCTCAGGGTTTCCCCTATACGCCACGAACCCCGCCCTCGGCTGAGAAAATCGACCAGATGCGTCAGGCACGCGCGTTCTCGCCTTGGGTTGGCTCGCGCCCTGCCCCTATAATCGAACCACTTTGTTTGTGGAGTCCGTTATGCCGAATCTACGTCTCGCCGATCTGACCGCCGAAATCGAAAACAACGTGCGCCGTGCGTTGCTCGAAGACGTTGGCAGCGGCGACATCACCGCGCAACTGATCCCGGCCGAACGCCTGGCCAAAGCCACCATCATCACCCGTGACGACGCGGTCATCTGCGGCACCGCGTGGGTCGATGCGGTGTTTCGCCAGCTCGATCCGCGCGTGGCGGTGCATTGGCAAGTGGTCGACGGCCAGCGGGTCAAAGCCAATCAGCCGCTGTTTCATCTGGAAGGGCCGGCTCGCTCACTGCTGACAGGTGAACGCAGCGCGTTGAACTTCTTGCAGTTGCTGTCCGGTGTGGCGACCCGCGCGCAGTACCTGGCGGACTTCGTCGGCGAAACGCAGGTGAAGCTGCTCGACACCCGCAAGACCCTGCCCGGCCTGCGCCTGGCGCAGAAATACGCAGTGACCTGCGGCGGCTGCCACAACCACCGCATCGGTCTGTACGACGCTTTCCTGATCAAGGAAAACCACATCGCCGCCAGCGGTGGCATCGTTGAAGCCGTGGCCGCCGCGCACAAGATCGCCCCGGGCAAACCGGTGGAGATCGAAGTGGAAAGTCTTGAGGAGTTGAAGCAGGCGCTGGAGGCCGGCGCCGACATCATCATGCTCGACGAACTGAGCCTGGACGACATGCGCGAAGCGGTCCGCCTGACCGCCGGCAAAGCAAAACTGGAAGCCAGCGGCGGCATCAACGAAAGCACGCTGCTGCCAATCGCCGAAACGGGCGTGGATTACATCTCGATTGGCGCGATGACCAAGGATGTCAAAGCGGTGGATCTGTCGATGCGACTCAGTCTCTGAGCTGCAAGCTGCAAGCTGCAAGCTGCAAGCTGCAAGCTGCAAGCTGCAAGCTGCAAGCTGCAAGCTGAGCGATTCTGCTTTGACTTGTAGCTTGCAGCTCGAAACTTGTAGCTGCTTTTAAACGACTAGATTGTTCATCTCGCAGTACTCGTCCCACTCGACACCCAATACTTCCGCCGCTTCCTTGTGCAGCACAAGGCGCTGCGCCTCGAACTCCTCCGGCGTGCTCGTGTACTTGAGCGTCAGCTCCCACGGCTGCAAGCCCTGCGCTTCGGCTTCGTCTTCGAAGGCCCACTGGATCTGGTCTTTCTGATCATCAGGACTCAAGTCCTTGATCTCTTCCAACAGCTGCGGCGCATCCAGTTTGTATTTCTCGAGCGCTTGTTCGTGGCGTTGCTCTTGGGTCAATTCAGTCATGGGGTTCTCGCTGATCTTAAGAATGGAGGATGGATCTGGATCATCAAGGATCTCTCTGACGCAGGAAGCCATTGGGAGCTCGGGTTTTCCTGGCCTTCAGGACCATTCGTGGATCATGTGAAAACAACGGTGCTTGCTTGTCTGGAACAAAGGAATCCTAACAGAGACGCAAGCCAGTGCAACTGGGGGAATGAAATGAAGGGTGGTATGCGCTTGGTTACAGTTTCCTGTTTCCATGCGCGAAATTCACTGCGTATAAACCCTCACCATCGATTTTTCAGGTTACGACGAACGAACCTTCACATTGACCGCTTAAAAACGTGCAACTATATTCAGTTGCAAAAAAGGCCAGCATGTCAAAGACTGAAAAACTTCTCGCCAAGCTAATCAACGGGCAAAGCGCATTCATGTGGTCCGAGCTTGTGACTCTGTTAGGTCGGCTTGGTTATTCCCAACTGGAAGGATCCGGCAGCAGGATCAAATTCGACAATGGCGACCCGAGCGCAATGATCAACCTGCACAAACCACATCCCGGAAATGAGATCAAAACATACGCAAGACGCCAGATTATCGAGCAATTGAAAACAGGAGGCCTGATTCCATGAGTTCCCAGCTGCACTACAAAGGCTATGTTGGCTCTATTGAGGCGAGCACCGAGGATAAGTGCCTGTTCGGAAAACTCCTTTTCATCAGGGCATTGGTGAATTATGAAGGACAAACGGTGGCTGAGCTGGAAGCAGCCTTTCGCGAGGCGGTAGATGACTATTTGCAAACCTGTCAGCAGCTCGGGCAGAAGCCGGAAATTCCGTGCAAAGGATCATTCAATGTTCGCATCGGTCACGATCTGCATTTGGCAGCGGCTTTGGCGGCAACCCGTCAAAATGTGTCGTTGAATGATCTGACACGTCAAGCACTGAACGAATACCTCCAACACCACGCATGAAACCGAAGGCGAAAATTTTTTTGCCCGAGACAGGAATCGAACCTGCGACCTTCGCGTTACGAGTGCGCTGCTCTACCGGCTGAGCTACACGGGCGGTGCGCTAAACCTAGCACCGGTTTTCACAAAAGCAAAGATCGCAGCCTGCCGCAGCTCCCACATGATCGGGTTATCACACCGCTTCTGTAGGAGCCGCCGCAGGCTGGGATCTTTTGCTCTTTATTTCAGGCAAAAAAATGCCCCCGCCGTGTTCACGGCGGGGGCATCTTCATTGCGCTAAAGCGTTGGGGTGATTAAACGCCCGAAGCCTTGGCAGCTGCCACGTCTTTGATGGACAGCTTGATACGGCCGCGGTTGTCCACGTCCAGTACCAGCACTTCCACTTCCTGGCCTTCTTTCAGGATGTCGGTGACTTTCTCTACGCGAGCGTCGCTCAGCATCGAGATGTGCACCAGACCGTCCTTGCCCGGCAGGATGTTGACGAATGCGCCGAAGTCGACGATGCGCTCAACCTTACCTACGTAGATCTTGCCGATCTCGGCTTCTGCAGTGATGCTCAGAACGCGCTGACGCGCTGCTTCTGCGGCATCCTTGGTTTCGCCGAAGATCTTGATCGAACCGTCGTCTTCGATGTCGATCGAAGCCTTGGTTTCTTCGCAGATCGCACGGATGGTCGCGCCACCTTTACCGATAACGTCACGGATCTTGTCGGTGTCGATCTTCATCGCGATCATGGTCGGAGCGTTGGCCGACAGTTCGGTACGCGACTGGCCAATGATCTGGTTCATCTGGCCGAGGATGTTCAGGCGCGCTTCAAGGGCCTGGCCCAGAGCGATTTCCATGATCTCTTCGGTGATGCCCTTGATCTTGATGTCCATCTGCAGCGCGGTCACACCTTTGGCGGTACCGGCTACCTTGAAGTCCATGTCGCCCAGGTGATCTTCGTCGCCGAGGATGTCGGTCAGGACGGCGAACTTCTCGCCTTCTTTAACCAGACCCATGGCGATACCGGCCACCGGTGCTTTCATCGGTACACCAGCGTCCATCAGCGCGAGGGAAGCGCCGCACACGGAAGCCATCGAGCTCGAACCGTTGGATTCGGTGATTTCCGACACTACGCGGATGGTGTACGGGAACACGTCAGCGGCTGGCAGCATGGCCGAAACCGAACGACGGGCCAGACGGCCGTGACCGATTTCGCGACGACCGGCGCCACCCATGCGACCACACTCGCCTACCGAGAACGGCGGGAAGTTGTAGTGCAGCATGAACGGGTCTTTCTTTTCGCCTTCCAGGGTGTCCAGCAGTTGCGCGTCACGGGCGGTGCCCAGTGTTGCCACAACCAGTGCCTGGGTTTCGCCACGGGTGAACAGTGCCGAACCGTGGGTCTTCGGCAGAACGCCGACTTCGATGTTCAGCGGACGTACGGTGCGGGTGTCGCGACCGTCGATACGTGGCTTGCCGTTAACGATGTTTTCGCGAACGGTGCGGTATTCGATTTCGCCGAAGGCTGCCTTGACTTCAGCAGCGCTTGGCTGGCCTTCTTCACCGGACAGCTTGGCAACCACTTGGTCCTTCAGCTCACCCAGGCGAGCGTAACGGTCGGCCTTGATGGTGATGGTGTAAGCCTGGGAGATCGCTTCGCCGAACTCGGCACGGATAGCGCCCAGCAGCTCGGTGGCTTCAGGCTGTGGAGCCCAGTTCCAGGTTGGCTTGGCGGCTTCGGCAGCCAGTTCTTTAACAGCGTTGATCACAACCTGGAATTCGTCGTGAGCGAACAGTACCGCGCCCAGCATCTGGTCTTCGGTCAGCTCTTTGGCTTCGGATTCAACCATCAGTACGGCGTCGGAAGTACCGGCAACGACCATGTCCAGGCTCGAAGCGGCTTGCTGTTCATAAGTCGGGTTCAGCAGGTAGCCGGTGCTTTCGTGAAACGCCACGCGAGCGGCGCCGATCGGGCCGTCAAACGGAATGCCGGAAATGGCCAGGGCAGCCGAGGTACCGATCATCGCAGCGATGTCCGGATCGGTCTTCTTGCTGGTGGAAACGACGGTGCAGACAACCTGCACTTCGTTCATGAAGCCTTCTGGGAACAGTGGACGGATCGGACGGTCGATCAGTCGCGAAGTCAGGGTTTCTTTCTCGGAAGGACGGCCTTCACGCTTGAAGAAACCGCCAGGGATCTTACCGGCAGCGTAAGTCTTTTCCTGGTAGTGCACGGACAGAGGGAAGAAGCCCTTGCCCGGATCGGCTTGCTTTGCACCGACAACAGTCACCAACACGCTGACGTCGTCGTCAACGGTGACCAATACTGCGCCGGAGGCCTGACGGGCGATACGGCCTGTCTCGAGGGTAACGGTCGATTGACCGAACTGGAATTTTTTGATTACCGGGTTCACGGTGTCCTACCTTCTTTGTGGCTCTTGGGGGAAACGGTTTCTTGCGAATTCTTGGGCAATCTCGGGAATCGGCCCGATGGCAATTGTCCGGGTATTACAGGTAAAGCCATGCTGCAGATAAAACTTGAGGCTGGGAGCCTGCAAGACGCCAGCGGAAAACCGCTGACGTCCGACAGACCACCAACCTCATAGCGCAATCGCTGATTAGCGACGCAGACCCAGGCGAGCGATCAGAGCGGCGTACCGGCTCACGTCCTTGCCTTTCAGGTAGTCCAGCAGCTTGCGACGCTGGTTAACCATGCGGATCAGACCACGACGGGAGTGGTGATCTTTACCGTTGGCCTTGAAGTGACCTTGCAGTTTGTTGATGTTGGCGGTCAGCAGTGCAACCTGCACTTCTGGCGAACCAGTGTCACCAACAGCTTGCTGGTAGTCAGCAACGATTTGAGCTTTTTCTTGAACGTCGAGAGCCATGAGGCAATCCTTCCTTATCAGGAAACTGTTTCAGGGAAACAGCTTCAACAGGCCAGGGACAAATCCCTGTATCTATAAATGAGTAGTGACCATGCCTGTTAACAGCCACACTCGCCGGCCCGCTTAACGCAGACCGGTTCCGGTCATTCTGACCGAATCAAGCGACGCGGCGCGATACGCCCGTCTTCGCTCACTTCACCGATACCGATGAAGCGACCATTGTGATCCTGTACTCGCACCATGCCGAACTTCGGTGCATCCGGGGCACGTACCGGCTGGCCGTTGAGCCAGTAGAACGCGCTCGCTTCCGAGAAGTGCAGCAACGGCCAATCCTGCAGGCCGCTGTCCGATGGCATCAGGAAGCGGTCGACCGCTTCATTGCCGCCTTCGGCATGTACCGCTTCCAGCTCTTCGAGGGTCACGGTCTGCGCGAGGGTGAAAGGCCCGGCCTGGGTCCGACGCAATTCTGCGACGTACGCACCACAACCGAGTTGCTCACCGATATCCTCCACCAGGGTCCGAATATAGGTGCCCTTGCTGCAGTCCACCGCAAGCCGCGCAGTATCGCCTTCGAAGGCCAGCAATTCCAAGCGCGCAATAGTAACAGAACGCGGTTCGCGCTCCACTACTTCGCCTGCACGTGCCAGTTTGTACAGCGGCTGGCCATCACGCTTGAGCGCCGAGTACATCGGCGGTATCTGACTGATTTGCCCACGAAATTTTGGCAGAACCGCTTCGACATCGGCGCGACCAACGGTCACCGGACGCTCCTGCAAAACCTCGCCTTCGGCATCGGCCGTGGTGGTGGTCTTGCCCAGTTGCGCCAGGGTTTCATAGCCCTTGTCGGAATCGAGCAGGTACTGCGAGAACTTGGTCGCCTCGCCGAAGCACAGCGGCAACACGCCGGTGGCCAGCGGGTCGAGGCTGCCGGTGTGCCCGGCCTTCTCGGCATTAAGCAGCCAGCGCACCTTCTGCAACGCGGCGTTGGAAGTGAAACCCAACGGCTTGTCGAGCAGGATGATGCCGCTGACGTTACGACGGATACGTTTGACCTGAGCCACCGAATTACTCCTTGGTGTCTTCAGGTGCTGGAGCGGCAACGTGCTGATTGTCTTCAGCCACGGCGCGCTCGATCAATGCCGACAGGTGCGCACCACGCACGACGGATTCGTCGTAGTGGAAGTGCAATTGCGGCACGCTGCGCAGCTTCATTTCACGGGCCAATTGCATGCGCAGGAAACCTGCGGCGGCATTGAGCACCTTGATGCTTTGCGCGATGTCTTCAGCGTTGTCCTGACCCATCACGGTGATGAAAATCTTCGCGTGACCGACGTCACGGGACACTTCCACAGCAGTGATGGTGACCAGGCCGACGCGCGGGTCTTTGACTTCGCGACGGATCAGTTGCGCCAGCTCGCGCTGCATCTGATCGCCGATACGTTGGGTACGGCTGTATTCTTTTGCCATGATTTGTTACCTGTTACTGCCCAGCGGTGAAACCCGCAAGGTCTGAAAGCGGCAAACGCCCGGCCTGACAAAAGCCAGACCGGGCGTTGCGTTTAGAGTCCGGACGCTGTGCCGTGCATTTGCATGCTACGGCCCATCGCGGCCCTTGAAGTGCGCGAGTCAGAGGCTGCGAGCAACCTGAACCTTCTCGAAGACTTCGATCTTGTCGCCGACTTTGACGTCGTTGTAGCTCTTCACGCCGATACCGCATTCCATGCCGGCACGCACTTCGGAAGCGTCATCCTTGAAGCGGCGCAGGGATTCCAGCTCGCCTTCGAAGATAACGATGTCTTCACGCAGTACACGGATCGGACGGTTACGGTGCACGACACCTTCGATCACCATGCAACCGGCGATCGCGCCAAACTTCGGCGAACGGAACACATCACGCACCTCGGCCACACCCAGGATGTTCTCGCGAACATCGCTGCCGAGCATGCCGGTCAGGGCTTTCTTGACGTCTTCGATGATGTCGTAGATCACGTTGTAGTAACGCATATCCAGACCTTCCTGCTCGACGATCTTGCGAGCGCCAGCATCGGCACGCACGTTGAAGCCGAACAGTACAGCGTTGGAAGCCAGTGCCAGGTTGGCGTCGGATTCGGTGATACCACCGACACCGCCACCCACGACGCGCACTTGCACTTCATCGTTGCCCAGGCCATTCAAGGCACCGTTCAACGCTTCCAGCGAACCACGGACGTCGGACTTGAGGACGATGTTGAGCGTCTTCTTCTCGGCCTGACCCATGTTTTCGAAGATGTTTTCCAGCTTGCCGGCGTGAGCGCGAGCCAGTTTGACTTCGCGGAACTTGCCTTGACGGAACAGAGCCACTTCACGGGCTTTCTTCTCGTCGGCAACCACGCTCATCTCGTCGCCAGCGTCCGGCGTACCGTCCAGGCCGAGAATCTCGACAGGGATGGAAGGACCGGCTTCCTTGATCGGCTTGCCGTTCTCGTCGAGCATGGCACGTACGCGGCCGTAGTTCGAACCGACCAGAACCATGTCGCCTTGACGCAGGGTACCGTCCTGAACCAGCACGGTTGCCACCGGGCCACGACCTTTGTCGAGACGCGACTCAACCACGACACCACGGCCAGGAGCCGACGGAGTGGCCTTCAGTTCGAGAACTTCGGCCTGCAGCAGAACGGCTTCAAGCAGCTCGTCCACGCCGGTACCCATCTTCGCCGAAACCGGTACGAATGGCGTGTCGCCACCCCAGTCCTCGGAAGTCACGCCGTGAACCGACAGTTCGCTGCGGATGCGATCGAGATCGGCGCCCGGCTTGTCGATCTTGTTCACTGCGACCACCAGCGGCACGCCAGCTGCCTGAGCATGCTGAACGGCTTCGATGGTTTGCGGCATCACGCCGTCGTCCGCTGCGACCACGAGGATCACGATGTCGGTCGCCTTGGCACCACGGGCACGCATTGCGGTAAACGCAGCGTGACCCGGGGTGTCGAGGAAAGTGACCATGCCGCGATCAGTCTCAACGTGGTATGCACCGATGTGCTGGGTGATACCGCCGGCTTCGCCAGCAGCTACCTTGGCACGACGGATGTAGTCGAGCAGGGAAGTCTTACCGTGGTCAACGTGGCCCATTACGGTCACGACTGGTGCACGGGAGAACGACTCGCCTTCAAACTTCAGGGACTCGGCCAGGGAATCTTCCAGGGCAGTGTCGCTGACCAGGGTCACTTTGTGGCCCAGTTCTTCGGCTACCAGTTGAGCAGTTTCCTGATCAAGCACCTGGTTGATGGTCGCTGGGGTACCCAGTTTGAACATGAACTTGATGATTTCAGCAGCCTTGACCGACATCTGGTTGGCCAGATCGCCAACCGTGATGGTCTCGCCGATCTGCACATCACGCACGACAGGGCCGGTCGGGCTCTGGAAACCGTGGGCGTTGCGCTTCTTCAGCTTGGCCTTGCCGCGACCACCACGACGGAAGCCATCGCTTTCTTCGTCGGTAGTGCGTGGCGCCACGCGTGGCGCCGGGGCTTTTTCCTTGACCGATGCGCGATGCGGAGCGTTTTTGCGCTCGCCATCACCGCCACCGCTGCGACGATTGTTGTCGTCGGCACGTGGCTTGTCCGGACGGCGCTGTTCGTTCTGCTTGTTGCGAACGTCAGCCGAAGGAGCTGGAGCAGCAGCCACCACCGGTGCGCTTTCGCGAACAGGTTCGGCAGCAGCCGGCGCCGCAACGGCGTCGCTGGCAGCGTTCTGCGCAGCAGCAGGCTGGCGACGCGCTTCTTCTTCGGCGCGTTGCTTGGCTTCTTCTTCAGCCTTCTGACGGGCAGCATTTTCTACTGCGCGACGCTCATCCAGTTCACGCTTGCGCTCGGCTTCGATTTCTTCCGGGCTGCGCTGTACGAAAACTTTCTTCTTGCGAACTTCAACGCTGATGCTCTTGCTACCAGCCACACGCAGGGTGCTGGTGGTTTTACGCTGCAGCGTGATCTTGCGTGGTTCTTCCACTTTCGCCTTGTGACTGCTCTTCAAGTGAGTCAGCAGGGATTGCTTCTCACTGTCAGTCACATTTTCGTCGGCGGCGGTGTGCGGCAGACCTGCCTCACGCATCTGCTGCAACAGGCGCTCTACCGGTGTTTTGACCTCATCGGCCAGTTGTTTCACCGTGACTTGCGTCATGCACTTCTCTCCTCAGGCCGCGCCTAATTACTCGAACCAGTGGGCTCGGGCGGCCATGATCAACTTGCCGGCACGATCATCGTCAATGCCGTCGATGTCGAGCAGGTCGTCAATAGACTGCTCGGCCAGGTCTTCGCGGGTAATTACGCCGCGCACCGCCAGTTCCATCGCCAAATCCTTGTCCATACCCTCAAGCGAGAGCAGGTCTTCGGCCGGATGGGCGTCTGCCAGCTTTTCCTCAGTAGCGATGGCTTTGGTCAACAAGCGATCCTTGGCGCGAGCACGAAGCTCGTTGACGATGTCCTCGTCAAAGCCGTCGATGTTGAGCATCTCCTCCACCGGTACGTAGGCAATCTCTTCCAGGCTGGTGAAGCCTTCATCTACCAGCACCTGAGCCAGCTCTTCGTCGACTTCCAGCTCGTCGATGAAGTTGCGCAGGATGTCGCCGGTTTCTGCTTGCTGCTTAGCCTGGATGTCCGATTCGGTCATCACGTTCAGGGTCCAGCCAGTCAACTGGCTGGCCAGACGCACGTTCTGACCACCGCGACCGATGGCCTGAGCCAGATTGTCTGCGCCAACGGCGATGTCCATGGCATGGGCATCTTCGTCAACGATAATTGCCGCAACCTCGGCCGGGGACATGGCGTTGATCACGAACTGGGCCGGGTTGTCGTCCCACAGCACGATATCAACACGCTCACCGCCCAACTCACCCGATACCGCTTGGACGCGCGAACCGCGCATACCGATGCATGCACCTTGCGGGTCGATGCGCTTGTCCTTGGAGCGGACGGCGATCTTGGCGCGCGAACCCGGATCACGGGAGGCGGCCATGACCTCGATGAGGCCTTCGGCGATTTCCGGCACTTCGATACGGAACAGCTCGATCAGCATTTCCGGCGCGGTACGCGACAGGATCAGCTGCGGGCCGCGGTTCTCGGTGCGGATTTCCTTGAGCAGCGCACGCAGACGCACGCCGACACGGAAGGTTTCGCGAGAAATGATGTCTTCGCGGGCCAGCAATGCTTCAGCATTATTGCCCAGATCGACGATCACGTTATCGCGGGTAACTTTTTTCACGGTGCCGGAGATGATTTCTCCCAGGCGCTCGCGATAGGCGTCAACCACTTGAGCGCGCTCGGCTTCGCGAACTTTCTGCACGATGACCTGCTTGGCAGTCTGTGCAGCGATGCGGCCGAACTCGATGGATTCGATTTTCTCTTCGACGACGTCACCAACCTTGGCGCCAGGATGCGTTTCGGCAACCTTGCTTGGCCAGGTCTCGATGGCCGGATCGTCGAGATCATTCTCTTCGACGACCGTCCAGCGACGGAAGGTTTCGTAGGAACCGGTGTGGCGGTTGATTTCCACACGCAGGTCCACTTCGTCTTCAAAACGCTTTTTGGTAGCAGTGGCCAGAGCCAGCTCCAGCGCTTCAAAAATTACGCTTGCCGGTACACCCTTTTCATTGGATACCGACTCAACAACCAGCAGTACTTCTTTGCTCATCGTACGCCTCGCCTTTCGCAAGCCATTGGATCCGCGGGATCCGCGTCTCAGTCAAAACTGGGAATAATGTTGGCCTTGTCGATCATATCGATCGGCAACAGGAACTCGTGGTCTTCCACCTGCACCACGACGTCCTGCTCTTCTACACCGCGCAGAAGGCCCTGAAAGTTGCGTCGACCTTCGAAAGGCGAGCGCAGCTTGATCTTCACTTGTTCACCGGCAAATTTGGCAAACTGCTCAAGAGTGAACAGCGGGCGCTCCATGCCAGGCGAGGAAACTTCAAGGGTGTATTCAACGGAGATCGGATCTTCAACATCCAGAACACCGCTGATCTGACGGCTGACAATGGCGCAATCGTCCACCAGCACGCCACCCTCTTTATCGATATAAACGCGCAACATCGAGTGACGACCCTGAGCCGAAAACTCGATACCCCAGCATTCATAGCCCAGGGCCACGACCACCGGGGCCAGCAAGGCCTGCAACTCTTCTAGCTTGCTCGACACCTGAACCCCCTAGTGCATGATATGTGCATGCTTTGCAAAATAAAAAAATGGGCATAACGCCCATCCTTGAAACGCCGTCGAACAGCGGCGTTGAAAGTATCCAGCTAACAAAAAGCCCCTTAAAAGGGGCTCCTTAAACTGGTTGCGGGGGCCGGATTTGAACCGACGACCTTCGGGTTATGAGCCCGACGAGCTACCAGACTGCTCCACCCCGCGACAAAGCTGGGGCGGAAGTATACGACCGATCCCTTTTAGGGTCAATGTAACCTTCCACCTGCAAGAAAGCCCGCAACAGCGGGCTCTCCTGACTAATTGGTACCGAGAAGGGGACTCGAACCCCTACACCCTATGGGCACAACCACCTCAAGGTTGCGTGTCTACCAATTCCACCACCTCGGCAATACTACGTTTGAAACTCTTCTTACTTCTGCTCTTGAGCTGGAGGCACGTCAGTCGCCGGAGTAGCCGACTTTTGCTCTTGAAGCACCGGGACATCATCAGAAGCCGGTTGTTGCTTAGGTACTTCCAACACTGCTGGATCTGGCAGACCTGCCTGAGTCAGCTGATGAGCCTTCTCTTTAGCAAAGTAACCTAACCCCAAGCTGGTTATGAAGAAACCGGCGGCAAGTATAGCAGTAAACTTACTAAGAAAGGTAGAGGAACCTTGGCTTCCGAACACAGTATTTGAAGCACCTGCTCCGAAAGACGCGCCAGCGTCCGCACCCTTACCCTGCTGCAGCAAAACCAGAGCAACTACGCCCAATGCACCCAGCAGATGAAAAACGACTACGACTGTTTCCAGCATTTTTTCAGTTTCCCGCGGCGCGACAGATCGCACCGAACTCATCTGCATTCAGGGAAGCTCCACCAATGAGCCCCCCATCGATATCCGGCATGCCGAACAGTTCGACCGCATTGGCCGCCTTCACGCTGCCGCCGTATAGAAGCCGCACACCTCGTGCGACTTCAGAATTCTCTGCCGCCAACTGGTCGCGAATGGCTTTATGCACATCCTGCGCCTGTTGCGGCGTTGCAGTCAGCCCGGTACCAATGGCCCAGACCGGCTCGTAAGCAATGACTGCCTTGGCAAAGGCACCGACACCCAGCTCCTCGATGATGCTGCCCAGCTGACGCCCGACAACCTCAAGAGTTTTTCCGGCTTCGCGCTGCTCGAGGGTTTCCCCTACACACAACACCGGAATCAAGCCACATGCCTGCGCCGCTGCGAACTTGCGATTCAGCATCCCGTCTCGCTCACCCATAATCTGGCGGCGTTCGGAGTGCCCGACAAGCACCAGGGAACATCCTGCATCCACCAGCTGACTGGGAGCAATCTCACCGGTCAGCGCACCTTGCATGGCTTCCACCGCGGAATTCTGCGCGCCGACCGAAATCGACTTGCCTTTTAAGCCATCAATCACTTGATTGATATACAAGCAAGGCGGGAATACCGCGACATCAACACCGCTTGGCAAGGCCAGATGACGAAGGCCATTGATCAGCTCAGCGACGCTGGCGCGGGTACCGTGCATCTTCCAGTTACCAGCTACCATAGGGCGACGCATGCTGTACCTCGTCGGTCAAAGTGGGCGCAGATGTTACCCAACACAATCATGGCTTGCAAGCCGTATCAGGCAGAAACTTCGGCTACCAGTTTTGCCAGCTCTTCGGCATAGCCGCGAACCTGGTTTTCATCTTCGCCTTCGACCATTACGCGCACCAGAGGCTCTGTGCCGGACTTGCGCAAAAGCACGCGACCGCGCCCCGCCATCGCCTGAGTCACACGGGCACTGGCTTCCTTGACAGCCGGATGCTCCAGCGGACTTTCACCGCCACCGAAGCGAACGTTGATCAACACCTGAGGGCACTTGCGCAACGCCTGCCGGGTTTGTGCGAGACCTTCGTTGCGCGATTTCAAAGCCATCAACACCTGCAAGGCTGCGATGATCGCATCGCCCGTGGTGGTGTGATTGAAACAGACGACATGCCCGGAGTTTTCCCCGCCTACGAGCCAGTTGCGCTCCTGCAGCTCAGCGATCACGTAGCGGTCACCGACATTGGCGCGCACGAACGGGATCGAAAGATCTGCCAAAGCCAACTCGAGGCCAAGGTTACTCATCAGGGTACCGACCACGCCACCCTGCAACTTGCCGCGCTCATGCAGATCGCGGGCAATGATAAACAACAGATCATCACCATCGACAATGGTGCCGGTGTGATCGACCATCAATACCCGATCGCCATCACCATCAAAGGCGATACCCAGGTCGGCATGCTCGGCCAGCACTGCCGCCTGCAATGGCCCCATGTGCGTGGAACCGCAGTTATCGTTGATGTTCAGTCCATTCGGCTGGGCAGAAAGCACGACGACTTCGGCGCCCAATTCACGGAAGACGCTCGGCGCTACCTTATAGGTTGCACCGTGGGCACAGTCGATGACGATTTTCAGACCGGCGAAGTTGGTCCCGGTAGGTACGCTGCTTTTGCAGAACTCGATGTAGCGACCCGATGCGTCATTGATTCGCGAGACCTTGCCGATCTTGCTCGACTCGACGACGGTCATCGGCGTATCCAGCAACTCTTCGATCATCAGCTCCAATTCATCCGGCAGCTTGGTGCCCTTGCCGGAGAAGAACTTGATACCGTTGTCGTCATGCGGGTTGTGCGATGCACTGATCACGATCCCGGCTTCAGCCTGGAAAGTGCGCGACAGGTAGGCGATGGCTGGCGTCGGCATCGGGCCGAGCAGCATCACATCGGCACCCGCCGAGGTCAGCCCCGCCTCGAGTGCAGACTCGAACATGTAGCCGGAGATCCGCGTGTCTTTGCCGACCAGCACCTTGCAGGCGCCCATCTTGCGGAAAGCCATGCCTGCCGCCCAGCCGAGCTTGAGCATGAAGTCAGGCGTGATCGGGTACTCACCAACGCGACCGCGAATGCCGTCGGTACCAAAATATTTCTTGCTCATAAGTGCTCCATCATTCTTATTCGGCTGATTCAACGGCCGCGATCATTCGCACCACATCGACGGTTTCCGCCACGTCGTGAACGCGCAATATCCGCGCGCCCTTGACCGACGCCAACGCCGCCAGCGCCAGGCCGCCATGCAGACGCTCGCCAACGGGACGATTCAAAGCGTGACCAATCATACTCTTGCGCGAAACCCCTACCAGCAGCGGTCGACCCAGCGCATGCAGGGCCTCCATGTGCTTGAACAAGCTTAGATTGTGCTGCAGGGTTTTGGCGAAGCCGAAGCCGGGATCAAGAATGATCCGCTCGGCAGGAATGCCCGCCTGCGCGCATTGATCCATGCGCTCGACAAGAAAATCACCGACCTCGCGAGTGACATCCTGATACTGCGGATTATCCTGCATATCGCCCGGCTCGCCGAGCATATGCATGAGGCAGACCGGCAACCCGGTCGCCGCTGCCGCATCCAGCGCACCAGCGCGACGGAGAGAACGCACGTCGTTGATCAATCCAGCGCCAAGCCGTGCGGTTTCGCGCATGACTGCCGGCGTAGAAGTATCAACCGAAATGATGACATCCAGCTCGCGATTGATCAGCTCGACAATCGGTGCGACGCGCTCAAGCTCCTCCAGAGGAGAAACCGCTCGAGCACCCGGCCGGGTCGATTCGCCGCCGACATCGATCAGCGTCGCACCAGCCAGCACCATGGCTTCGGCGTGGCGCAGAGCTGCGTCCAGCTGGCTATAACGGCCACCGTCGGAGAAGGAATCGGGAGTGACATTGAGAATGCCCATGACATGCGTATGGGCCAAATCAAGAACCCGGTTGCCGCAAGGCAACCGGGTCAGGGACTGAACAGAAGTCATTTCAAACCTTAAACGTCAGCAGCCGGACCGCCAATCGGTTTTTCCGGACGCTCGTCCTGCACGACAGGCGGCGGAGGCGTACCGGTGCCACCGGACCAGTCACGCGGCTCACGAGGGGTGCGACCCGCCATGATGTCGTCGATCTGCTCGGCATCAATGGTTTCGTACTTCATCAGCGCATCAGCCATGGCATCCAGCTTGTCACGGTTGTCCGTGAGGATCTGCTTGGCGGTGCCGTAGCACTGATCGATAATGCTGCGCACTTCGGAGTCGATCAGCTTGGCTGTCTCACCGGAGAAGCTGGCAGCCTGACCGCCACCGCCGCGACCGAGGAACACTTCGCCCTCTTCTTCGGCGTACATCAGCGGACCGAGTTTTTCCGACAGCCCCCACTTGGTCACCATGTTCCGGGCAATCTGGCTTGCACGCATGATGTCGTTGGAGGCACCGGTGGTCACACCATCGAAGCCCAGCGTCATTTCTTCAGCAATACGGCCACCGTACAGCGAGCAGATCTGGCTGATCAACGCGCGCTTGGACAGGCTGTAGCGATCTTCTTCCGGCAGGAACATGGTCACACCCAGCGCACGACCGCGCGGGATGATCGAGACCTTGTAGACCGGGTCATGCTCAGGTACGACGCGACCGACAATGGCGTGGCCAGCTTCGTGATAAGCAGTGTTCTGCTTTTCTTTCTCGGACATGACCATGGATTTGCGCTCGGCGCCCATCATGATCTTGTCTTTGGCCAGTTCGAACTCTTTCATCTCGACAATACGCTTGCCACTGCGAGCAGCGAACAGCGACGCTTCGTTGACCAGGTTGGCCAGGTCAGCACCGGAGAAGCCCGGAGTACCACGTGCGATGACTGCCGGAGCAACGTCGTCGCCCATTGGCACTTTGCGCATGTGTACTTTGAGAATCTGCTCGCGACCACGAATGTCTGGCAGGCCAACCACCACCTGACGGTCGAAACGGCCCGGACGCAGCAGCGCAGGGTCGAGTACGTCCGGACGGTTGGTTGCGGCAATCACGATGATGCCGTCGTTCATTTCGAAGCCGTCCATCTCTACCAGCAACTGGTTGAGAGTCTGCTCACGCTCATCGTGACCACCACCCATGCCGGCACCACGATGGCGACCCACGGCATCGATTTCGTCGATGAAGATGATGCACGGTGCGTGCTTCTTGGCCTGCTCGAACATGTCGCGGACGCGGCTGGCGCCGACACCGACGAACATTTCGACGAAGTCGGAACCGGAAATGGTGAAGAACGGCACTTTCGCTTCGCCGGCAATCGCCTTGGCCAGCAAGGTTTTACCGGTACCTGGCGGGCCGACCATCAGCACACCGCGTGGAATGCGGCCGCCCAGACGCTGGAACTTGCCCGGATCACGCAGGAACTCGACCAGCTCGCCGACTTCTTCCTTGGCTTCGTCGCAACCGGCAACGTCAGCCAACGTGGTTTTGACCTGATCCTCGGAGAGCAGGCGCGCCTTGCTCTTGCCGAAGCTCATCGGCCCGCCCTTGCCACCGGCGCCGCCCTGCATCTGGCGCATGAAGAACATGAACACCGCGATGATCACCAGGATCGGGAAGCTGGCCACCAGAAGCTGGGTCCAGATGCTTTGCTGCTCAGGCTGCTTGCCTTCAACCACAACGTGATTGTCGACCAGATCGCCGATCAGGCCATTGTCCTGGATTGCCGGACGAATGGTCTTGAAGCTGTCGCCATCGGTGCGCTTGCCGGTAATCACATAGCCATCGACGGCTACGCGCTCGACCTTGCCATCCTTGACCTGCTGGATGAAGTCGGAATAGTTGAGGGTCTGCGGCTCGTTAGGGCTGGAGAAGTTGTTCATCACCGTCACCAGGACAGCCGCGATGATCAACCACAGGATCAGATTCTTTGCCATATCGTTCAATTAACTACCCTCTGAAGCAAGCTCCGCTACTGGCGCGCGCTTCGCATGATATTCACCGGCCTAACTTACTACATTACCTACAACTCTGGCAGGCGCCGTCTGTAACCCTTTGTGAAACACTTTCTACACAATATTCGCTTATGCACGCAGAGCGAAATATGAAAAACCTATCGCCCTGCCGAAAAACCTCGTTTTACGCATCACCGCCGCGATAACCCCAGGCGAGCATGTATTGCTCGCGGGAGCTGCCACGGGAAGAGTCTGGCTTGATCATCTGGATCTTGTCGAATTTCTTCCGAGCATCCTTCAGATAAACATCGAACCCTTCACCCTGAAAAATCTTGATAACAAAATTGCCACCGGGCTTTAGGATCCGTTCCGCCAGGTCCAGAGCCAGCTCACAGAGGAACATGGCCTTGGGCATATCCACTTCGGGCGTACCACTCATATTGGGGGCCATATCGGAAATCACAAGGTCCACCTGCGAATTACCCACGGCCTCCAGGATTTCAGCGAGCACCGCATCCTCAGTGAAGTCGCCCTGGATAAAATGCACGTCCGGAATACTGTCCATTTCAAGAATGTCAGAAGCGATCAGACGCCCCTGGCCACCGATCAATCGACTGGTGACCTGCGACCAGCCACCCGGCGCCGCGCCGAGGTCGACCACGCTCATGCCCGGACGGATCAATTTGTATTTTTCCTGGATCTCCAGAAGCTTGTAACTTGCACGCGAGCGATAGCCATCCTTCTGCGCCTGCTTCACATAAGGATCGTTGACATGTCTTTTCAGCCAACCAAGGCTTGTCTTGGAACGCGCCATTGGGCACCTCGATGATTAGGGTCGTGATTAGTTGGGCGGATCCACGAACCCTCGGGTAAAATGGCCGCCATTTTACAGAATCCAGACGAAAGGGTCAGATTATGCCGCTCACTCCAGAGCAGAAGAAACAGTACAAATCCATCGGCCACCACCTCAAACCAGTATTGACGGTGGCGGACAACGGTTTGACCGAAGGTGTTTTAGCCGAACTTGAACGCGCCCTGGCGGATCACGAGCTGATCAAGATCAAGCTCAACATCCTCGACCGCGAGTCGCGTTTGGCGCACATCGCCGAACTGTGCAAGGTCGGCAAAGCGGACCTGGTTCAGGTCATCGGCAAGATGGCTCTGGTCTACCGCAAGAACTTCAGCGTCAACAAGCAGCTGTCGAACGTTCATCGCTTCAAGTGATGCGCAGGGTCAAGGGTGTGCTTCGCGCACCCTGCCACTCCATCCCGGCACCGGCTGCATGACCAGCACCAACCCGGAAAATCCCAGCACCAGATAACTGAATACCTGCCAGCGCTGCGCATCCGGCCAGCCGACACGCACGGCGACATACATTGCGCACGCGTACAACGCCATCAACAGCACCTGCCCGCGAAAATCCCGCCATAGACTGCCAAGGCCCTCGGCCTGTACCAGCACCAAAGCCTGAAAAATCACGCACAGAGCGGCGAATCCCACCACCAGCACTTCGAATGCACTGGCAACTTCGTCGATCAACAGCGGCGCCAGACCGATCTGGCCCAGCGCCGGCTGCAAACCGATGTGAATCAACCATAGACCACCGACCCAAAGCATCTGGGTCAGTTGCCAAAGCATGGCGCCCGCATGCAGCGGGCGCCTTCTTTCAGATGTGACGAACTTCGACAATCTCGTACTCGATCACGCCGCTTGGCGTTTTGACGGCGACCACGTCGCCCTCTTCCTTGCCGATCAAGGCGCGGGCCAGCGGCGAACCGACGGAAATCTTGCCGAGTTTGAAGTCAGCCTCATCCTCACCCACGATGTGGTAAGTGACGCTTTCATCAGTCTCGACGTTGGCGATTTCGACGGTAGTACCGAAAATCACTTTGCCGGTGTGCGGAATCGCCGTGACATCGATGATGACCTGATTCTGAATCCGGCCTTCGATGTCACGAATCCGCGCCTCGACCATGCCCTGCTGTTCGCGCGCGGCATGGTATTCAGCGTTTTCCTTCAAGTCACCCAATTCGCGGGCCGTACCGATGTCCTGGCTGAGCTTCGGACGAACGACCTTGGTCAGGTGAGCATGTTCTTCTTCCAGGGCTTTGGCGCCCTGAACAGTCATCGGGTACTTGGTTATGCTCATGCCTTCAATCCTGCGTGTAGATCCTGCAAGCGGCGTACGGTCTTTTCCGGACCGAACTTCAGCGCTTCGCAGATCGCTTCGCCCGCAGCGATGGTGGTGGTGCAGTAGATCTTGTGCTGCAGGGCGTTGCGACGAATGGAGTACGAATCGGCGATCGACTGACGACCTTCGGTAGTGTTGATGATCAGCGTGACTTCGTCATTCTTGATCATGTCGACCACGTGTGGACGCCCCTCGGTCACCTTGTTTACGCGGCGCACTTTCAGGCCTGCCGCTTCGATCAGCTTGGCAGTGCCAGCAGTGGCGACCACTTCGAAGCCCAAGTTGATCAGATCACGGGCCACGCCTGCAACCAGTGGCTTGTCGTCATCGCGCACGCTGATGAACGCGGTGCCGCCGGTCGGCAGTACTTCGCTGGCGCCCATCTGCGCCTTGGCGAATGCTTCGCCGAAGGTGTCGCCGACGCCCATTACTTCACCGGTCGACTTCATCTCTGGGCCGAGGATCGGGTCAACGCCAGGGAACTTGGCGAACGGGAACACCGCCTCTTTCACGCTGTAGAAGTTCGGGATGATTTCCTTGGTGAAGCCGATTTCCTTCAGGGTCTTACCGGCCATCACGCGGGCAGCGATCATCGCCAGGGAAACACCGATGCACTTGGAAACGAACGGCACGGTACGCGAGGCGCGCGGGTTGACTTCGATGACGTAGATGTCTTCGCCTTGCAAAGCCAATTGCACGTTCATCAGGCCGACAACGCCCAGTTCGAGGGCCATTTTCTTGACCTGTTCGCGCATCTCGTCCTGGATGTGCGCCGGCAGCGAGTACGGCGGCAGCGAGCACGCGGAGTCACCGGAGTGAACGCCCGCCTGTTCGATGTGCTGCATGATCGCGCCGATCACCACGTCTTTGCCGTCGCAAACCGCGTCCACGTCCATTTCGATGGCGCAGTTGAGGAAGTGGTCGAGCAGCACCGGGCTGTCGTTGGACACTTGCACCGCGTCACGCAGGTAACGCTTGAGCTCGTCTTCCTTGTAGACGATTTCCATCGCACGGCCACCCAGTACATAGGACGGGCGCACCACCAGCGGATAACCGATTTTCGCGGCAGCACGAACTGCTTCGTCTTCGCTGCGCACGGTGGCGTTTGGCGGCTGACGCAGGTTCAGGCGCTCGACCATTTGCTGGAAGCGCTCGCGGTCTTCGGCACGGTCGATAGCATCAGGGCTGGTGCCGATGATCGGCACGCCAGCAGCTTCCAGCGCGCGAGCCAGTTTCAACGGAGTCTGGCCGCCGTACTGGACGATCACGCCTTTCGGCTTCTCGACGCGGCAGATTTCCAGCACGTCTTCCAGGGTTACCGGCTCGAAGTACAGTCGGTCGGAAGTGTCGTAGTCGGTGGAAACGGTTTCCGGGTTGCAGTTGACCATGATGGTTTCGTAGCCGTCTTCGCGCAGGGCGAGAGCAGCGTGAACGCAGCAGTAGTCGAACTCGATGCCCTGGCCGATACGGTTCGGACCGCCACCCAGGATCATGATCTTGTCGCGACCCGACGGCGCGGCTTCGCACTCTTCCTCGTAGGTCGAGTAGAGGTAAGCGGTGTCGGTGGCGAACTCGGCGGCGCAGGTGTCAACGCGCTTGTAAACCGGGAATACTTCGAGCTTCTGACGATGAGTGCGCAGGTTTTTCTCGGTGACGCCCAGCAGCTTGGCCAGACGCTGATCGGAGAAACCTTTGCGCTTGAGCTTGAACATCAGGTCACGGTCGATCGAGGACAGACCGAGAGTCTTGACCTTCTCTTCGTCCTTGATCAGGTCTTCGATCTGCACCAGGAACCACGGATCGATCATGTTCATGCCGAAGATGTCTTCGACCGACAGACCGGCGCGGAAGGCGTCCGCCACGTACCAGATACGCTCGGCGCCCGGCACGGTCAGTTCGCGCTTGAGCACGCTCATGCTTTCCGGGTTGCTCAGATCGAGCTTCTCGTCCAGACCGCAAACGCCGACTTCCAGACCACGCAGGGCTTTCTGCAGGGATTCCTGGAAGGTCCGGCCGATGGCCATGACTTCACCGACCGACTTCATTTGCGTGGTCAGGCGCGCGTCAGCCTTGGCGAATTTCTCGAAGGCGAAGCGTGGCAACTTGGTCACGACGTAGTCGATCGACGGCTCGAAGGACGCCGGGGTCTTGCCGCCGGTGATGTCGTTCGACAGCTCGTCGAGGGTGTAACCCACAGCCAGCTTGGCCGCGACTTTGGCGATCGGGAAACCGGTGGCTTTCGAAGCCAGTGCCGAGGAACGCGATACTCGCGGGTTCATCTCGATCACGACCATGCGGCCAGTGTTCGGGCAGATACCGAACTGCACGTTGGAACCGCCGGTCTCGACGCCGATCTCGCGCAGTACCGCCAGCGAGGCGTTACGCAGGATCTGGTATTCCTTGTCGGTCAGCGTCTGGGCTGGAGCGACGGTGATCGAGTCGCCGGTATGCACGCCCATCGGGTCAAAGTTTTCGATCGAGCAGACGATGATGCAGTTGTCCTTTTTGTCGCGGACAACTTCCATTTCATATTCTTTCCAGCCAATCAGCGATTCGTCGATCAGCAGCTCTTTGGTCGGCGACAGGTCCAGACCACGGGCGCAGATTTCCTCGAACTCTTCACGGTTGTAGGCGATACCGCCACCGGTGCCGCCCATGGTGAAGGACGGACGGATGATGCACGGGAAACCGAGGGTTTCGAGAACCGCGTTGGCCTCTTCCATGCTGTGCGCGATGCCGGAACGCGGGCACGCCAGGCCGATGGATTTCATCGCCTTGTCGAAACGCGAACGGTCTTCAGCCTTGTCGATGGTGTCGGCGTTGGCGCCGATCATCTCTACACCGAACTTCTCGAGAACGCCTTCGCGCTCCAGGTCCAGGGCGCAGTTCAATGCAGTCTGGCCGCCCATGGTTGGCAGTACGGCGTCCGGACGTTCCTTTTCGATGATCTTGGCAACGGTCTGCCACTTGATCGGCTCGATATAGGTGGCATCGGCCATGTCCGGGTCGGTCATGATGGTGGCCGGGTTGGAGTTCACCAGGATGACGCGGTAACCCTCTTCGCGCAGGGCTTTGCAGGCCTGGGCGCCGGAGTAGTCGAATTCGCAGGCCTGGCCGATCACGATCGGGCCAGCACCGAGAATCAGGATGCTTTTAATGTCTGTACGTTTTGGCATGGTTTGTCACTCAAATCCGCAGGTCAGTCGGCAAGCCGTCTTGATCGATTTCTGAAGTCCCGAAGGGGCCGCCGGTGCCGGGGCCGCCCTCGAGGGCTTCTCTCTATAGTCTCAAGGCGAACGCTTAGCGTCGCTTGGCCATCTCGTTGATGAAGCGGTCGAACAGTGGCGCAACATCGTTCGGGCCCGGGCTCGCTTCAGGGTGACCCTGGAAGCTGAACGCGCTCTTGTCGGTGCGCTCGATGCCTTGCAGGGTGCCGTCGAACAGCGATTTGTGGATCGCGCGCACATTGGCCGGCAGGGTGGCTTCGTCTACCGCAAAACCGTGGTTCTGGCTGGTGATCATCACCACGCCCGTGTCCAGGTCCTGCACCGGGTGGTTGGCACCGTGGTGGCCGTGGCCCATTTTCAGGGTCTTGGCGCCGGAGGCCAGAGCCAGCAGCTGGTGGCCGAGGCAGATGCCGAACACCGGCGTCTCGGTTTCCAGCACTTCCTTGATCGCCTGGATCGCGTAGTCGCATGGCTCCGGATCACCAGGGCCGTTGGACAGGAACACGCCGTCCGGCTTCAGCGCCAGCACATCGGCGGCTGGAGTCTGCGCAGGCACTACGGTGACGCGGCAGCCGCGCTCGACCAGCATTCGCAGGATGTTGACCTTGACACCGTAGTCGTAGGCGACCACGTGGTATGGCAGTTCGGAAGCTTCGATGGTTGCGTGGCTGTCGGTTTTCAGATCCCAGACAGTCGAGCGCCATTCGTATTGAGTCTTGGTGCTGACGACTTTCGCCAGGTCCATGCCCTTCAGGCCCGGGAAGCCTTGCGCAGCGGCGATGGCCGCTTCTTCGGAGATGTTGTCGCCGGCCATGATGCAGCCGTTCTGTGCGCCCTTTTCACGCAGGATGCGGGTCAGGCGACGGGTGTCGATACCAGCGATTGCCACTACATTGTTGGCTTTCAGGTAATCGGACAGGGACATCGTGTTACGCCAGTTGCTCGCTACCAGCGGCAGGTCACGGATGACCAGGCCAGCGGACCATACGCGGTCGGACTCGGCATCTTCCGGCGTGGTACCGGTGTTGCCGATGTGCGGGTAAGTCAGGGTAACGATCTGTTGGGCGTAGGAAGGATCGGTAAGGATTTCCTGATAGCCGGTCATTGCGGTGTTGAACACCACCTCACCAACGGTCTGACCGTCGGCTCCAATGGCTTCGCCGCGAAAAATGCTGCCATCAGCAAGGGCGAGTATGGCTGGCTTAGTCAAGAAGACCTCCCGTAAATAACGCATGAAAGGGCAATCGCAGGTTGTAAAAAAGCGGAGTGACGTATGGACACGTCACCCCGCTTCTTCACTGAAATTATTCTGCGCGCTTTTAGTGGACACACTAAAGCTGTAGCTTACAGAAAAGGCCGTTTTTGGTCCACCGCTAAAGAGCCTTAAAGGCCGGGGAATGCGACAGGTCGTCGCCAAGCGGTAAAAACCGGCGCAAAACGGGACGTTTGCGCCGGGTTCAGCAACGACTCAACGCAGGTCGAGCACGTCTTGCATGTCGTACAGGCCCGGCTCGCGACCATCCAGCCACAGCGCCGCACGCACCGCGCCCTTGGCGAAGGTCATGCGGCTCGAAGCCTTGTGGGTGATCTCGACGCGCTCGCCATCGGCAGCGAACAGGACGGTGTGATCACCGACGATATCGCCGGCGCGCACGGTGGCGAAACCAATGGTTTCACGCTCACGCGCACCGGTCTGACCTTCGCGACCGTAGACCGCGACCTTCTTCAGATCACGCCCCAGCGCATCAGCAATCACTTCACCCATACGCACGGCGGTGCCCGACGGGGCATCGACCTTGTGGCGGTGATGGGCTTCCATGATTTCAATGTCGACATCGTCGCCCAGCACGCGCGCAGCGGTGTCGAGCAACTTCAGGCAGAGGTTGACGCCAACGCTGAAATTGGCGGCGAAGACGATTGGAATGTCCTTGCCCGCCTCGGCCAGCAACTGCTTCTCTTCCACACTGAAACCGGTGGTACCGATGATCATCGCCTTGCCATGTTTGCGGCAGAACGCGAGGTTCTTCAGGGTCACAGTCGGGTGGGTGAAGTCGATCAACACATCGAACTCCTCAACCACACGATCCAGATCACCGGACAGCGGCACGCCGATACGGCCCAGCGCTGCCAGCTCACCGGCATCCGCGCCGACCAGCGTGCTGTCGGGACGATCGACCGCCGCCGTCAGACCGGCACCCGGCGTCTGCTGCACTGCTTCAATCAGGGTCTTGCCCATGCGCCCGGCGGCGCCCATCACTGCAATACGTCGCATGCCGACTCCTTACAAATCGCCGAAGAAACGCTTCACACCGTCGAACCAACCGGTGGTTTTCGGCGAATGGCTGTTGTCGTCAGCCAGGGAGCTGCGGAATTCTTCCAGCAGTTCACGCTGACGACGATTGAGGTTGACCGGCGTTTCCACAGCCACACGACACATCAGGTCACCGGCACCGCCGCCACGCACTGGCGCCACGCCTTTGCCGCGTACGCGGAACTGCTTGCCGGTCTGCGTGCCTTCGGGGATTTTCAGTTTGACGCGACCGTCGAGGGTCGGGATTTCCAGCTCGCCGCCCAACGCTGCATCGACGAAGCTGATCGGCACTTCGCAGAACAGATGCTTGCCGTCACGCTGGAAGATGTCGTGCTCGCGCACATTGATCACAACATACAGGTCGCCAGTCGGCCCGCCCTGGGTACCCGCCTCGCCTTCGCCGGACAGACGAATGCGGTCGCCGGTATCAACACCGGCCGGTACTTTCACCGACAGGGTTTTGTACTCTTCGACGCGACCGTCGCCGTGGCAGGAGTCGCACGGATCGGAAATGATCTTGCCTTGGCCATGGCAGCGCGGGCAGGTCTGCTGCACCGAGAAGAAGCCCTGCTGCATGCGCACCTGACCGATGCCGCCGCAGGTCGGGCACGTCGTCGGCGAGGAGCCTTTCTTCGCACCGGAACCATCGCACGGCTTGCAATTGACCAGTGTCGGAACGCGGATATTCACCGACGTGCCGCGCACTGCTTCTTCCAGATTCAGCTCCAGGGTGTAGCGCAGATCGCTGCCACGCTGCGCGCCGCCACGGGAACCGCCGCGACCGCCACCAAAGAAGTCACTGAAGACATCGCCAAAGATGTCCGAGAAATTCTGGCCACCGAAACCTGCACCGCCGCCGCCCATGCTCGGATCGACGCCAGCATGACCATACTGGTCGTATGCCGCGCGCTTGCTGGCGTCGGACAACACTTCATAGGCCTCGTTGGCCTCTTTGAATGCTTCTTCCGAAGCCTTGTCGCCGGGATTACGGTCGGGGTGGTGCTTCATGGCCAGACGGCGATAGGCCTTTTTCAGGTCCGCTTCGCTCGTGCCCCGCTCGACACCCAATACTTCGTAATAGTCACGCTTTGCCATAAGTTCTTTGCACTCTTAAGGACGTTCGGCAAACCCCTCCTGAGCCTCGCCAAACTCGTTGAGCCCCCATTAAGGCCCGGACCCAACTCACGTCAATTCAACGATCCTGGTCTTGATTGATGCGGTATCTGCGGCGCGAAAAGCAGGAGCATTCCCGGCCATACCGCCAACATCCGAACGCTGTCGCATGCTGTAAAAATTCGCGTATTCCAGATACGCCAACGCGGGAGGCAAGCTCCCGCGCGGCGACATCCTACCAGTCACCGCCGCAAGGCAGTCAACCGGGCGACCAACAACTTACTTGTGGTCTTTTACTTCTTCGAACTCGGCGTCGACAACGTCGTCAGCCTTCTCAGCCGATTCGCCTTGCGGGGCTGCGCCATCAGCTGGCTGAGCCTGTTCGGCGTACATCTTCTGAGCAACCGGAGCGGAGACTTTCGACAGCTCTTCAACCTTGGCTTCGATGGCAGCCTTGTCGTCGCCTTTGACGGCGGCTTCCAGAGCAACCACGGCGGCTTCGATTGCAGTCTTCTCTTCGGCGGTGACCTTGTCGCCCGCGTCAGCGATCATCTTGCGAGTCGAGTGCACGAGTGCATCACCTTGGTTACGGGCAGCGGCCAGTTCCTCGAACTTGCGGTCTTCCTCGGCATTCGCCTCGGCGTCACGCACCATGCGCTCGATTTCTTCGTCGGACAGACCGGAGTTGGCCTTGATCACGATCGACTGGGTCTTGCCGGTAGCCTTGTCTTTCGCGCCGACGTGCAGGATGCCGTTGGCGTCGATGTCGAAGGTCACTTCGATCTGCGGCACACCACGTGGAGCTGGTGGAATGTCGGCCAGGTCGAACTTGCCCAGCGATTTGTTCTGTGCGGCTTGCTTGCGCTCGCCCTGCAGAACGTGAATGGTCACAGCGCCCTGGTTGTCGTCGGCAGTCGAGAACACTTGCGATTTCTTGGTAGGAATCGTGGTGTTTTTCTCGATCAGCGCGGTCATCACGCCACCCATGGTTTCGATACCCAGGGTCAGCGGGCTGACGTCGAGCAGCAGCACGTCTTTCACGTCGCCGGCCAGAACAGCACCCTGAATCGCAGCACCCATGGCAACGGCTTCGTCCGGGTTGACGTCTTTACGCGCTTCTTTACCGAAGAAATCGGTAACCAGCTTCTGCACCAGCGGCATACGAGTCTGACCACCGACCAGAATCACGTCGTTGATCGCGCTGACGTCGATACCGGCGTCTTTCATGGCAATGCGGCAAGGTTCGATGGTGCGCTGAACCAGGTCTTCAACCAGTGCTTCGAGCTTGGCACGGGAGATTTTCACGTTCAGGTGCTTAGGACCGGTCGCGTCTGCAGTGATGTACGGCAGGTTGACGTCGGTCGACTGAGCGGACGACAGCTCGATCTTGGCTTTCTCAGCGGCTTCTTTCAGGCGCTGCATGGCCAGCGGGTCACCCTTGAGGTTCATGCCGCTTTCTTTCTTGAATTCGTCAACGAGGTAGTCGATCAGACGAATGTCGAAGTCTTCACCGCCGAGGAAGGTGTCACCGTTGGTGGCCAACACTTCGAACTGGTGCTCACCGTCAACTTCAGCGATTTCGATTACGGAAACGTCGAAAGTACCGCCACCCAGGTCATAAACGATCACGGTGTGATCGCCCTTGGCCTTGTCCATACCGTAGGCCAGAGCGGCTGCGGTTGGTTCGTTGATGATACGTTTTACGTCCAGACCAGCGATGCGGCCGGCGTCTTTGGTGGCCTGACGCTGGCTGTCGTTGAAGTAGGCCGGAACGGTGATCACCGCTTCGGTCACTGCCTCGCCGAGGTAGTCTTCGGCAGTCTTCTTCATCTTCTTCAGAATTTCAGCCGAGATTTGTGGCGGAGCCATTTTCTGGCCGTTCACTTCAACCCAGGCGTCATTGTTGTCAGCCTTGACGATCTTGTAAGGGACCATCTGGATGTCTTTCTGCACAACTTCTTCGTCGAAACGACGGCCGATCAGACGCTTTACTGCGTACAGGGTGTTGTGCGGGTTGGTGACAGCCTGACGCTTGGCCGACTGACCTACCAGAATTTCGCCATCGTTGGCGTAAGCGATGATCGACGGCGTGGTACGCGCGCCTTCAGCGTTTTCAATAACTTTGGCTTTGCCGTTTTCCAGCACGGAGACGCAGGAGTTGGTAGTCCCCAGGTCGATACCGATAATTTTGCCCATGTTCACTCTCCCGAAACTTTGGATTTTGTTGCCGCAGCAGTGGTGGCTGACTGCGGTAGCACTTAAACGCTTGACTTCTAAATGGGGGCCTTGCGGCTAATTTCAAGCCTGCTCGTCAATCGAAGGCGAAACCGGTGCCGGCGCCTTGCTGACCACGACCATTGCCGGGCGCAGCAGACGACCATTGAGCTGGTAGCCCTTCTGGAAAACCTTCAGCACGCTGTTCGGCTCGACGTCGGCGCTTTCCTGCATGGCCATCGCCTGATGGTGAACGGCGTTGAACGGTTCGCCATGCGGATCGATCGCTTCAAGCTGGTAGCGCTTGAGGGTGTCGTGGAACATTTTCAGGGTCAGCTCGATGCCTTCGCGCATCGGACGGATGCTTTCGTCGTCCGGGCTCGACAGTTCGAGGCCGCGCTCCAGGCTGTCGACGATCGGCAGCAGGTCGCTGGCAAATTTTTCCAAGGCAAACTTGTGCGCCTTCTCGACGTCCTGCTCGGCACGGCGGCGAACGTTCTGCAGATCGGCAGCAACACGCAGAGACTGATCCTGCGCGGCGGCCAATTGCTCTTCGAGCACTTGCACACGGGTCGCCAGGTCGTCACCCGAACCTTCGGGCGCCTGATTGGCATCTGGGTTTTGCGTATCTACTGTCTGTTCGTCAGCCATAGAATTCTCCTTTCAATTTCGTCCGCGAGTCTGACTCGCGCTTCTGCCCCGATATATGGGGCCGCAAAATCAGGCTTCAAGGGCTGTAATCGATTGCCCCTACAAAAAAGTGCTGAATAGTCATTCTCGAATGCGCTAAGAAAACTTTTCGATCAAGGAAATCGAGCTAAGCGTGGGCATTGTCAGGCCTGAACAAAACACTGTATAAATAACCAGACTTCAAGCCTGGGAGCTGCCTTTATGCTGGTGCACCTGTCCGTACACAACTACGCCATCGTCGAACATCTCGATCTCGAACTTGATCGCGGGATGAGCGTGATCACAGGGGAAACCGGCGCCGGCAAGTCGATCATGCTCGATGCCCTGGGCCTCACTCTGGGCGATCGTGCCGACAGCGGCGTGGTTCGCCCGGGCGCCGATAAGGCCGACATTCTCGCGACGTTCGACCTGGTTGATATCCCCGAAGCCAGCGCCTGGCTGGCCGAGCGCGATCTGGAAAACGACGGGCCGTGCATCCTGCGCCGGGTCATCACCTCGGAAGGTCGTTCGCGCGGCTATATCAACGGCACGCCCTGCCCGCTTGGCGACCTCAAAGCCCTTGGCGAGCTGCTGATCGATATCCACAGCCAGCATGAACACCAGTCGCTGCTGAAAACCGACACCCATCGCCGCCTGCTCGACGAGTACGCTGGCGCGACCGATCTGGCGCGTCAGGTGCAACTTGCCGCGCAGCGCTGGCGCCAGACCCGCCAGGAACTGGAGCGTCTCTCCAACTCCGGCGATGAACAACGCGCACGTCATCAACTGCTCAGCTACCAGCTCGAAGAACTGGAAAACCTCGGGCTCGGGGAAAACGAACTCGAACAGCTGGAGCAGGAACACAAGAACCTGACCAACGCCGAAACCTTGCTGGGCATTTGCCGACAAGTGGTCGAGCAGTGCAGCGAAAGCGATTCCGGCAACGTACTGAATGCGCTGACCGCCAGTCTCAATCGCCTGTCCAGCGTGAACAATTCGGTGGGTGCGCTGGGTGAAGCCAGTAGCCTGCTGACCAGCGCGCAGATTCAGGTAGAAGAAGCGGTCGGCGAGCTCAACCGCTTCCTCGACAACTTCGATGCCGACCCGGCTCGCCTGCAATATCTCGAAGAGCGCCTCGACGCTATCTACACCCTGGCGCGCAAACACCGGATCCAGCCGACCGAAGTCGGCGAGATGCAGCAGAAGCTGCTCGATGAAATCGAAACCCTGAACGCCAACGATGAATCCATCGAGCGCCTTGGTGAAGAACTGGCGTCCTACGCCCGCCACTATCAAGAGAAAGCCCGCGAACTCAGTGATCTTCGTCACCAGGCAGCCGGCAGCCTCGCCAGCGCGGTAGAACAGGAAATCCAGCGCCTGGGCATGCCCGGCGGCCGCTTCACCATTGAACTGAAAGCCAACAGCAGCGACGAGTTGCTGCCGAACGGGCTTGAACAGGTCGAACTGCTGGTCAGCGCCAACCCCGGCCAACCGCTCAAGGCACTGGCCAAAGTCGCCTCCGGCGGTGAGCTGTCACGGATCAGTCTGGCGATTCAGGTAATCACCGCTCAGACATCCCGCGTGCCAACGCTGGTATTCGACGAAGTGGACGTAGGTATCGGCGGCCCGACTGCCGAGATCGTAGGGCAGCTACTGCGGCGCCTCGGTGATCGCGGCCAGGTCTTGACCGTGACCCACTTGCCGCAAGTGGCGGCGCAGGGTCATCAGCATCTGTTCGTGCACAAGGTTCGCGACGAGAAGGCGACTCACACCGCTGTCGCCAAGCTGACAAAGAACGAGCGCATCGAAGAAGTCGCGCGCATGCTCGGTGGCATCGATCTGACCAAGGAATCCCTGGCTCACGCGAAAAAAATGGTGGTGACCGCCAAAGCCTGACAAACGGTAGAAAGCACGAAGGCGACCCTTGGGTCGCCTTCGTTCGTTTCGCGAATGTGAAATTCGCGCGACATGCTTACTTTTTCTTGCGTACGTACAGTACGAGATTGTGATCAACCATCTCGAAGCCATGCTTCTCGACGATCGATTTCTGAAGTTTTTCGATTTCTTCGTCGAAGAATTCGATCACTTCACCCGACTCCACGTTGACCATATGGTCGTGGTGGCCACCGTCAGCCAGTTCGAAGACCGCGTGGCCGCCGTCGAAGTTGTGGCGGACCACGAGGCCGGCCGCTTCGAACTGAGTCAGTACACGGTAAACCGTGGCCAGACCGACGTCCTCACCAGCTTCCATCAACGCCTTGTAGACGTCCTCGGCACTCATGTGGCGCTGCTCGGTGGAGTCGAGCATTTGCAGGATCTTGACCCGTGGCAGGGTCACTTTGAGGCCGGCTTTGCGTAGTTCGCTATTTTCAACCATGGTCAGCTTTCTCGCGATGCTGCTTCGCAGCTTCTCTTAATGCGGGTATGATCGGCGTTTACGTTGTCCCAGCCAAGATAGTGGAAGTCGCCCACCGATGCAAAACACCAAGCTCTTGCTAACCAGTTTCACCTTTGTGGGACTGCTCGCACTCGCCGGTTGTTCATTCCCCGGGGTTTACAAAATCGACATCCAGCAGGGCAATGTCGTCACGCAGGACATGATAGACCAGTTACGCCCGGGAATGACCCGGCCGCAAGTACGGTTTATCATGGGCAACCCTCTGCTTGCCGACACGTTCCATGCCGATCGCTGGGATTATCTGTACAGCCTGCAACCGGGTGGCGGTGAACGCCAGCAGGAACGAATCAGCGTTATCTTCAATTCCAACGACCAGCTTGTCAGCCTGTCCGGTGACTTCATGCCGGGCGTGAGCCGTGACGAAGCCATTCTCGGCAAGGACAGCGGCACGAACGTGACCGCGCCTGCTGAAAACGTCGAGAAGCCAGAAGCTGAAAAGCCGGCCAAGCCAGGCTCCTTGCTGGATCAGATCCAGAAGGATGTCGATGGTGTGGAAACCGTACCGGTTCCGACACCAGAACCGCTGGACACCTCGCCGCAGTAATACGCGAGGCAATAAAAAACCCGGAGATTCCGGGTTTTTTATTGCCTGCCGTTTGGCTTGATCAGGAATTGCGCGCCTTGGCCTCGGCAGCCTTGGCCGCACGCAGGCGCCGAACCTCTTTGGGATCTGCCAGCAGCGGCCGGTAAATTTCGATGCGATCGCCGGCCTGAACAGCACGCGCATCCGCGTCAGTCACGACCTTGCCAAAAATCCCCAGCGGACATTCCGCCAGATTCAGCTCAGGAAACTCAGCCGCGATGCCCGATTCGTCCACCGCCGCCCGAACGCTAACGCCATCTGCGACGCTGACCGCACGCAAAACCTGCCGATCAACCGCCGCGTAAACAACTTCTATGTCGATCACCGGCTCAACCGTGCATCTGCTTGGCGCGCTGGCAGAAAGCATCCACCAGCTGATTGGCCGCCTGATTGAACAACGGGCCCAACGTAGCGCGCACCAGAGGCCCGGCGTAATCGAACGACAGATCCAGACTGATCTTGCAGGCCTTTTCGTTCAGCGCCTTGAATACCCAGATGCCGTGCAACTGAGTGAACGGACCTTCTTCAAGATTCATCTCGATCGACTGCCCCGGCACCAGCGTATTGCGCGTGACGAAATGCTGACTGAGGCCGCCCTTGGCCACGCCGACACTGGCGCGCATGTGGTCCGGGGAGCTTTCCAGTACTTCGGCCTCTGAGCACCACGGCAGAAACTCCGGGTACCGCGCGACGTCGTTGACCAGGTCGTAGAGAAATTGCGCCGGGTACGGCAGAAGCGCGGATCGTTGGATATGTGTCGTCATGTAAGCGTTACTTCCAGAGCTGAGCGGCAAAGACTACAAGAATGCCGATAGGCGCCACGTAGCGCATCAAGAACAGGGACAGGGCAAACAGAACCGGGTTACGGATGGACAATTCATCCCGCACCGCTTCACGCCCCATCACCCATCCCGCGAACAGCACGAAACACAAGCCACCGAGGGGCAACATGATCCGCGAGGTGAAGAAATCGATCACGCCGAAGAAGTCGAGACCGCCCTGCGCACCCCATTGGTAGAGGCTGAACGTCCCGCCTTCGTTCACGAAAAACTTGGCTTGCTTCCAGATATTGAAGGAAAAAACCGTGCCCAGACCGACAAACCAGCAGGTGAACGCCAGCCAGAAAGTCACCCAGGCGCGGCTGATTTTCGTGCGCTCAACGAGGTAAGCCACCATCGGCTCGAGCAGGGAAATTGCCGAGCTCCACGCGGCCACCGCGACCAGCACAAAGAACACCACGCCCATCAACTGGCCAAGAAATACGTTACCAAAAGCGAATGGCAGGCTGACGAACATCAGGCCCGGACCTTCGCTCGGGTTCAGGCCCGCGGCGAACACAATCGGAAACAACGCCAGACCGGCGACCAACGATACAAAAGTATCCAGCAGCGCAACACCGACCACCGTGCCCGACAGCGAGGTGTTCTTCGGCATGTAGGCGCCGTAGATCATGATCGAGCCGACGCCAACGCTCAGCGAAAAGAACGCGTGGCCCATCGCTGGCAGCAGGCCGTCGAGGACTTTTTCCGGGTGGAAGTCGAACATGAAATGCACGCCTTCCATGAAATGTCCGGTGGTCATGCTGTAACCCAGCAACACCAACACCATCACGAACAGCAGCGGCATCATGATCCGCAGGCTGCGCTCAAGCCCGGCGACCACACCTTTGGCGATCACATAGGCCGACAGCAGCATAAAAATCGTGTGCCAAAGTGTCAGGCGCCATGGGTTGGAGATGACATTGCCGAAATAGGCGCCGACCTGATCGGCCGTCGCGCCCTGGAAATCGCCCCGACCCATATCGACGATGTAGTCCAGCGACCAGCCGCCGACCACACTATAGAAAGACAGAATCAACAGGGCGGTGATCATCCCGGCAAACGCGCCCCACGACCATTTGGCCGAGTGCCCCGCCTCCAGCGCCAGCACCTTCAAGGCGTTCGCCGGACTTTGCCGGGCGCGCCGGCCGATCAGGGTTTCCGCGAGCATGACCGGGACGCCGATGAGCGCGATGCACGCCAGGAACATCAGCACGAAGGCGCCGCCACCGTAGACCCCGACCATGTAGGGGAACTTCCAGATACTACCCAGTCCCACGGCCGAACCGGTCGCGGCGAGTATGAATACCCAGCGGCTAGCCCAACTGCCGTGGACAGAAACCTTGTCTGTCGACATCGTTTATCACGCCCAAGCGTTAGAAAAAGAGGCCGCATTGTCCGGGATTCACTCAACCTGCTCAAGCACGCAGCAACACCGTAGCCGACAGCCGAACAACTCCATATAATGCCGCCCCTATGGCTAAACAGAAGAAACACCCAACAGGGACCATCGCGCAGAACAAAAAGGCGCGACACGATTACTTCATCGAGCACAAGTTCGAGGCTGGTCTGGTCCTGGCCGGCTGGGAAGTAAAAAGTCTGCGGGCGAGCAAACTACAGCTGGTCGACAGCTACGTGCTGCTCAAGGACGGCGAAGCATGGTTGCTCGGCAGCCACATCACGCCGTTGATGACCGCAAGCACTCACGTCATCGCCGACCCGGTGCGCACACGCAAACTGCTGCTCAACCGCCGCGAGCTGGACAAGCTCGCCGCCGCCGTGCAGCAAAAGGGTTACGCCTGCGTCTGCCTGTCCTGGTACTGGAGCAAGCACATGGTCAAGTGCGAGATCGCTCTGGGCAAGGGCAAGAAGGAATACGACAAGCGTGACACCGAGCGCGAGCGCGACGCCGGTCGTGAGTTGCAGCGAGCGGTGCGCAACAAGGGCAAGGAAGACTGATCCTCGCCCTGAAGCACAACTGTGGCGAGGGAGCTTGCTCCCGTTGAGGCGCGCAGCGGCTCTCGCTTTTTTCAGAGTCGCGGGAGTCGAATGCGCCTGCTGCGCAGTCGAGCGGGAGCAAGCTCCCTCGCCACAATTGATGCGCTATTTCACATCCCCTTGCGCCGCTCCGCCCGAGCCATGCGCTGCACCTCCTGACGCACCTCTTCCAGTACTTCCTGTACATACAGAATATGTCGGCTGGACACCTCGCGCGCCTGCTCGGCACGCCCTTCGATAATCGCCAGATACAATTCGCGATGCTGCGAGATCAGCATGTCGCGGGTTTCCGTGCGCTGTTTGTACATGCCGCCAATGTTGGTCACGACGTTGCGCTTGAGCAGATCGAACAAGCCGCGAATCGTATGCAGCAACACCGCGTTGTGGCTGGCCTCGGCAATCGCCAGATGAAATTTCGCATCCGCCGCGCCCTCTTCCGCGCGGCTGACTTCTTCATGACGCGAGTAGCAATCCTGCAGCTCTTCGAAGGCAGCGGTCAGGCGCTCACGATCTACATCGGTGGCGCGCAATGCGGCGTAATAAGCGCACGACGCCTCCAGGGTGTGCCGAAACTCGAGCAAATCGCGCTGCGCTTCAGGATTGCTTTCAAGCAATTGCAACAGCGGATCGCTGAACGTCGAACCCAGCCCCTCCACCACATAATTGCCGCCGCCTTGGCGGCTGACCAGCAAGCCTTTGGCTGCCAGCTTCTGAATCGCCTCGCGCAACGACGGGCGTGATACGCCAAATTGTTCGGCCAGCGCGCGCTCGGCCGGCAGCCGCTCGCCCGACTTCAGCGTGCCCTCGAGGATCATCCCTTCGAGGCGCTCGACAATATCGTCAGACAAACGGCGCTGACGTATCTGATCAAAGCCCATAACTCATTTCTCCACGATCCCGACCGCTCGCCGGGCTGTCTATTCTGGCCTATCCGCGCGCCGCCGACACCTGCCAGAAACCACTTCGCCGAACCGGGTCAGTTGGCCTCTGCACCGTATCTTCGACGAAAGTTTCAGGGCGGCAAATTGACACACCTACGCCAAGGCTTTTACCCTAGCCAACAGCGCTTGTAAATTGGTCTTACCAATTATCCAAATTCGCTGACAGTGCCTGACCAACAACAATTAGGGGCCACCCCATTATGCAAACCTGGCAACAGCTCTACAGCCCGCTCGGCAGTCTCGGCATCTCCGCACTCGCGGCCGTCATTCCCATCGTGTTCTTCTTTCTCGCGTTGGCGGTGTTCCGCCTCAAAGGCCATGTGGCCGGCAGTATTACCCTCGCGCTTTCGATCGCCGTGGCGATTTTCGCTTTCCAGATGCCTGTGGACATGGCGTTCGCCGCCGCTGGTTATGGCTTCGCTTACGGTCTGTGGCCGATTGCCTGGATCATTGTCGCGGCGGTGTTCCTTTACAAACTGACGGTGAAAAGTGGTCAGTTCGAAGTTATCCGCAGCTCGGTCCTGTCGATCACCGATGACCAGCGCCTGCAGGTGCTGCTGATCGGTTTCTGCTTCGGTGCATTTCTGGAAGGTGCCGCCGGTTTCGGCGCGCCGGTCGCGATTACTGCCGCACTCCTTGTAGGACTGGGCTTCAATCCACTGTACGCCGCCGGCCTGTGCCTGATCGCCAACACCGCTCCGGTGGCATTCGGCGCGCTGGGGATTCCGATCATCGTTGCGGGTCAGGTCACTGGCATTGACGCTTTCAAGATCGGCGCCATGACCGGTCGCCAGTTGCCACTGCTGTCGCTGTTCGTGCCGTTCTGGCTGGTGTTCATGATGGACGGCCTGCGCGGTGTGCGGGAAACCTGGCCAGCCGCGCTGGTGGCAGGGTTGAGTTTCGCCATCACCCAGTACTTCACTTCGAACTTCATCGGCCCGGAACTGCCGGACATCACCTCGGCACTCGCCAGCCTGATTTCCCTGACCCTGTTCCTCAAGGTCTGGCAACCACGCCGCGCCGCCGGCCAGCACATCGTTGGCGCCGTGTCGGCTTCGGTGGTCAGCGCCAGCGTCGGCGGTTTCGGCCAGAAGCGCACCACCGTGGCTTCGCCCTACAGCCTCGGGGAAATTTTCAAGGCGTGGTCGCCGTTCCTGATCCTCACCGTACTGGTGACGATCTGGACGCTTAAGCCTTTCAAAGCGATGTTCGCCGCCGGCGGTTCGATGTACAGCTGGGTGTTCAACTTTGCGATTCCGCACCTTGATCAACTGGTGATCAAGACTGCGCCGATCGTGGCCAACCCGACCGCCATTCCAGCGGTGTTCAAACTCGACCCGATTTCCGCCACCGGCACAGCGATTTTCTTCTCCGCGCTGATTTCGATGCTGGTGCTGAAGATCGACTTCAAAACTGGTCTGACCACTTTGAAAGAGACCTTCTACGAACTGCGTTGGCCAATCCTGTCGATCGGCATGGTGCTGGCGTTCGCCTTCGTCACCAACTACTCCGGCATGTCTTCGACCATGGCGTTGGTACTGGCAGGTACCGGCGCGGCGTTCCCGTTCTTCTCGCCGTTCCTCGGCTGGCTGGGCGTGTTCCTCACCGGTTCGGATACTTCGTCGAACGCGCTGTTCAGTTCGCTGCAAGCGACCACCGCACACCAGATCGGCGTCAACGACACCTTGCTGGTAGCGGCCAACACCAGTGGCGGCGTGACCGGCAAGATGATCTCGCCGCAATCGATCGCCGTGGCCTGCGCCGCAACCGGTCTGGTCGGCAAGGAATCGGATCTGTTCCGCTTCACCCTCAAGCACAGCCTATTCTTTGCAACGATTGTCGGTTTGATCACCCTGGCGCAGGCCTACTGGTTCACCGGCATGCTGGTGCACTAAACCTACAAGACGCCTACAAGAAAGACGGAAATAACCGACGCCGGCCCGTGATCCGGCGTCAGCAATTCACCACCGGGTCTGTAAGGCTGCTGAAAGCAACGCGCTTTATATTCGGCAGCCGCAGCAGACGGATAACCGGGCCCACCCGGAGACACGCCTGATGAGCGAGCTTTTTTACAACGCTGTGCCGAACGCGACCCGCGTGGCACCGCCACTGCCCGAACCTCGGCAATACACCAGCGAAAAACCGTCGCGGGTCTACCTGTTCGGCACGTGCGTGGTCGACCTGTTCTACCCCGAAGCCGGGATGGACGCGATCCATTTGCTGGAGCGCGAAGGGATCCGCGTCGAGTATCCACTGGGGCAGAGTTGCTGCGGCCAACCGGCCTACACCTCGGGTTACACCGAGCAGGCGCGGACGGTAGCGCGCTCGCAATTGGCGCTGTTTGCCGGGGATTATCCGGTGGTGGTGCCGTCGGGTTCCTGCGCCGGCATGCTGCGCGAGCATTACGCCGACTTGTTCAAGGACGAGCCGGAGACGTTGAAACAGGTGCAGGCCCTTGCGGCGCGCACTTATGAACTGGCCGAGTTTCTGCTGTTCGTCTGCAAGGTGCAGCTCAAGGACAGCGGCGCACCGGTGAAAGTCGCGCTGCACACGTCGTGTTCGGCACGCCGCGAAATGAACACCCACCTGCACGGCCGCGAGTTGTTGGCGCAGTTGAGCAATGTGGAACGGGTCAATCACGACCACGAAAGCGAATGCTGTGGCTTTGGTGGGACATTCAGCGTCCGTATGCCAGACATTTCCGGGGCGATGGTGGCTGACAAGACCCGCGCGTTGAAGGAGTCCGGCGCGCACCAGGTACTGAGTGCCGACTGCGGCTGTTTGATGAACATCAACGGCGCGCTGGAGAAACAGCAGGAAGCGTTACGCGGGCAACATCTGGCGAGCTTCCTCTGGCAGCGAACCGGAGGTGCGCAATGAGCACCTCGACGATTATTCCTACGGTCGCCGTAGAAGAAGATTTCCGCACCCGGGCACACAATGCCCTGGGTGATCAGCAGCTGCGGAACAACTTCCGCACTGCCATGGATTCACTGATGACCAAGCGGGCAGCGGCTTTCAGCGATGCCCACGAAAGAGAACACTTGCGCGCACTGGGCAATTCGATCAAGGCCCGCGCGCTGTCCAAATTGCCCGACCTGCTCGAGCAACTGGAACAGAACCTGACCCGCAACGGTGTGACAGTGCATTGGGCGGAAACGGTGGACGAGGCCAATGGCATCGTCTTATCGATCATCCGCGCTCACGAGGCGCGGCAAGTGATCAAGGGCAAATCGATGGTCAGCGAAGAGATGGAGATGAACCATTTCCTCGAGGCTCGGGACATTGAATGTCTGGAGTCCGACATGGGGGAGTACATCGTCCAGCTCGACCACGAGAAGCCTTCACACATCATTATGCCGGCGATCCACAAGAATGCCGGTCAGGTCGCGTCCTTGTTCCACGACAAACTTGGCGTGGAATACACCAAGGACGTTGACCAACTCATTCAGATCGGTCGTAGGGTCCTGCGGCAGAAATTCTTCGAAGCCGACATCGGCGTCTCCGGCGTCAACTTCGCCGTGGCAGAAACCGGCACCCTGCTGCTGGTGGAAAACGAAGGCAACGGGCGCATGACCACCACCGTGCCGCCGGTGCACATCGCCGTGACCGGCATCGAAAAAGTCGTGGAAAACCTGCGCGACGTGGTGCCGCTGCTGTCACTGCTGACGCGCTCGGCGCTGGGCATTCCGATCACCACCTACGTCAACATGATCTCCGGCCCGCGCAAGGAACATGAACTCGACGGCCCGCAGGAAGTGCATTTGGTGCTGCTCGACAACGGTCGCAGCCAGGCCTTCGCCGACAGTGAATTGCGCCAGACGCTCAACTGCATCCGCTGCGGCGCCTGCATGAATCATTGCCCGGTGTACACCCGCGTCGGCGGCCACACCTATGGCGAGGTCTACCCGGGGCCGATCGGCAAAATCATCACCCCACACATGGTCGGCCTGGCGAAAGTCCCGGATCACCCGAGCGCGTCTTCACTGTGCGGCGCCTGCGGTGAAGTCTGCCCGGTGAAAATCCCGATCCCGGCGATCCTGCGCCGTCTGCGCGAAGAAAACGTCAAAGCCCCGGACGCGCCGAATCAGGTGATGCGCGGTCAGGGCAGCAAGTATTCGCGCAAGGAGCGTTTTATCTGGAACGCCTGGGCGAAACTCAACAGCTCGCCAACTCTGTACCGGATCTTTGCTTTTTTCGCCACGCGTCTGCGCGGCCTGACACCCAGCAACATCGGCCCGTGGACGCAAAATCACAGCGCACCAAAACCCGCCGCGCGTTCGTTGCATGACATGGCCCGCGAGCATCTGGGCAAACAGGGAGAGCGTCGATGAGCGCCAAGCAAAATATCCTCGGCAAGCTGCGGAAAAGTCTGACCGGCACCACGCCGATCGCCGACACCTTCGACGTCGATCTGGTCACCCAGCCCTACACCTACAGCGCCGAGCAACGCATCCCGCAGCTGCGCAAACTGATGGAAGCGGTGCACACCGAAATCCACCTGAGCTCGGGCGCCGAGTGGCCGGCATTACTGGCGCAACTGCTGCGCGACCGCCAGCTGCCGAGCCTGCTGATCGCTCCGACTACACCGCACGGGCAACGCATCACACAGCACTGGGCGAACAATCCCGAGCTGCCAGCACTGAAATCCTACGACCGGCCGATGGAAGAGTGGAAAACCGAGCTGTTCAACGACACCCCGGCCAGCCTTACCGGCACCCTCGGCGCGATCGCCGCGACCGGCAGCCTGATCATTTGGCCAACCCGTGAAGAGCCACGCTTGATGAGCCTGGTGCCGCCGGTGCATTTCGCCCTGCTCAAGGCCAGCGAAATCCGCGACAACTTTTATCAGGTGCAACAGGAATTCGAGTGGGCGCAAGGTATGCCGACCAACGCGCTGCTGGTCTCCGGTCCGTCGAAAACCGCCGATATTGAACAGGTGCTGGCGTATGGCGCGCATGGCCCGAAAGATCTGGTCGTGCTGATTCTGGAGGATCAATGAGTCTTCCTGCCGCTTTCCTGCGTGATGCCGAGCAACTGATACCGCCAGAGCGGCGCTTCGACGATCCGCTGTCGACCCTGGCCTTTGGCACCGACGCCAGTTTCTATCGACTGATCCCGAAACTGGTGATCCGCGTCGAATCCGAAGACGAAGTGGTGGCGCTGCTGCAACTGGCCCAACGCGACAAAGTGCCGGTGACCTTCCGCGCCGCCGGCACCAGCCTGTCCGGGCAGGCGATCAGCGACTCGGTGCTGATTGTGCTTGGGGATAACTGGAACGCCCGCGAGATTCGTGGCCAGGGCACGCAAATCCGCCTGCAACCGGGAGTGATCGGCGCGCAAGCCAACGTCTGGCTGGCACCGTTCGGGCGCAAGATTGGCCCGGATCCGGCGTCGATCAACGCCTGCAAAATCGGCGGCATCGTCGCCAACAACGCCAGCGGCATGTGCTGCGGCACTGCGCAAAATACCTATCACACCCTGGCCGGGATTCGTCTGGTGCTGGCCGACGGCACGCGCCTCGACACCGAAGACCCCGTCAGCGTCGCGGCATTTCGTTCAAGCCACGGCGAATTGCTCGAACGCCTGGCGACATTGGGCCGCGAGACCCGCGCCAATGCCGAACTGGCCGCACGAATCCGCCACAAATACCGTCTGAAAAATACTACCGGCCTGTCGCTGAATGCCCTGGTGGATTTCGACGAGCCTGTGGATATCTTGAGCCACCTGCTGGTCGGCTCCGAGGGCACCCTCGGCTTTATCAGCGCGGTGACCTACGACACCGTCATCGATCACCCGAACAAGGCCTCGGCGCTGATCGTGTTCCCCGATGTTGAGACCTGCTGCAACGCGGTCACCGTGCTGAAAAGCCAACCGGTATCCGCGTTGGAGCTGCTTGATCGACGCAGTCTTCGCTCGGTGCAGGACAAAAAGGGCATGCCGGCTTTCGTACAGCTGCTGTCGGAAAATGCCTGCGCGCTGCTCATCGAATCCCGCGCCGCCTCGTCGACATTGCTGCAGGAGCAACTGGCGCAAATCATGGCGTCGCTGCGCGATTTCCCCGTCGAGAAGCAGGTCGATTTCACCGAAGACCCAGTGGAAAACGCCCGACTCTGGGCCATCCGCAAAGACACCTTCCCCGCCGTCGGCGCCGTGCGCAAAACCGGCACCACGGTGATCATCGAAGACGTGACCTTCCCGGTCGAACAACTGGCGATCGGCGTCAATCGCCTGATCGAGCTGTTCGACAAACATGCCTACGACGAAGCGATCCTTTTCGGACATGCACTGGAAGGCAATCTGCACTTCGTCTTCACCCAAGGCTTCAACAGCCCGGAAGAAATCGCACGCTACCAAGCGTTCATGGACGACGTCGCGCAACTGGTGGCAGTGGAATTCGGCGGCTCGCTGAAGGCCGAACACGGCACCGGTCGCAACATGGCGCCGTTCGTCGAACTCGAATGGGGCAGCGACGCCTACCAACTGATGTGGCAGCTCAAACGCCTGCTCGACCCTAACGGTATCCTCAATCCGGACGTGGTGCTCAGCGAAGATCCGCAGATCCACCTCAAGCACCTGAAACCACTGCCGGCGGCGGACGAGATTGTGGATAAGTGCATCGAGTGCGGCTTTTGCGAACCGGTCTGCCCATCCAAAGGCCTGACCCTGAGCCCGCGCCAGCGCATCGTTATATGGCGTGATATCCAGGCGAAAAAACGTGCCGGCGTCGACACCACCGAACTGGAAAAAGCCTTCGACTACCAAGGCATCGACACCTGCGCTGCGACCGGTCTGTGTGCGCAACGCTGCCCTGTAGGGATCAACACCGGCGAGCTGGTGAAAAAACTCCGTGGCCGCCACGCCACGCATCAGAAAACCGCCGACTGGATTGAAGGAAATTTCGCCAAAACCCTGCAAGGCGCGCGCTTCACTCTGCACGTCGCCAACGGCGCGCGGATGATGCTCGGGGCGCCGCGTCTGGCGAAGTTGTCGGCGACGCTGACGCGTTTATCCAAAGGCCAGGTGCCGCTGTGGACCAACGCCATGCCACAACCGGAAAAAGCCATTCGCTTCAGCCCGAGCGTGGCGGACGAGCGCCCGCGCGTGGTCTATCTGGCGGCTTGCGTGTCGCGGGTCATGGGTCCAGCGGCGGGTGATAAAGAACAGATGTCGCTGTACGACAAAACCCGTGGCCTGCTGGAAAAAGCCGGTTACCAGGTAGTCTTCCCCGACAACCAGGACAACCTCTGCTGCGGTCAGCCGTTCGCCTCCAAAGGCTACGCCGAACAGGCCGAGCACAAACGTCAGGAGCTGATCAGTGCCCTGCTCCACGCCAGCCGCGGCGGCCTCGACCCGATCTATTGCGACACCAGCCCGTGTACGTTGCGTCTGGTTCAGGACATCGGCGAAACGCGACTGGATCTGTACGATCCGGTGCGCTTTATCCGTACGCATCTGCTGGATCGTCTGGACTTCACACCCCAGGAAGCGCCGATTGCCGTCCACGTGACCTGCAGCACCCAGCACCTGGGCGAAAGCCAGGCGCTGATCGATCTGGCGCGCAAATGCAGCAACACCGTGGTGATTCCCGAAGGCATACATTGCTGCGGATTCGCCGGCGACAAAGGCTTCACCACACCGGAGCTGAACAGCCATTCACTGCGTACGCTCAAGGACGCCGTGCAGCACTGCAGCGAGGGGATTTCCACCAGCCGCACCTGCGAAATCGGCCTGACCCAACATGGTGGCATCGACTACCACGGTCTGGTGTATCTGGTGGATCGGGTGACGCAGGCAAAAGTCGTCTGAAGAAAAATAGAACTCTTGAGCGAAGCGGCAATCCACAGAACAGGCCCCGACAAATCGGGGCTTTTCCTCCATTCGGTGGCTCGCGCAGCGGTCAGCGAAGCCTGGATCCCTCAGTTCAAGGAGATACACATGAAGCGTTCTGTACTGTTAGGTCTGTTCGTTACTGCCTCGATGATGGCGTCCACTTCGTTCGCCGCAGACAAGCCTGCCGATCTGTGCGATGCCAATGTCAAAACCATCGAGAACATGAAGGGTCAGCTGTCAGCGAAGCCAGAGCTGAGCCAAAAGGCTGATGCCACTCTGACGAGAGCACACGACCTGAAGTCCAAAGGCCAAATCGACAATTGCGTTGCGGAAACCCAGCAGACCATTCTGGAACTTCAAAAAGCCACAGGCACCAACAACTGATCCATGCTGACGGGCCAATCTGCGGGTTGGCCTCGTCGGCAGATTGACGTACACTGTGCACGCTTGTTGCCCGATCAGATTCACCGGGCAATGAGTTCGGGGCCGTTTAGGATTCGACGCCGGTTGCGAAACTCTAGGTGCATGCCGACTTGGTAACAGAAGTCGTAAATCCACTGTTGCAACTACTTATAGTTGCCAATGACGACCAATACGGTGTTGCTCTCGCTGCTTAATTGCAGCTGACAATGCTCCTGGTACCTTCGGGTCCAGCAATCATCAGGGGATGTCTGTAAACCCGAAATGATTGTCATATAGAACAGAATCGCCGTGCAGTACGTTGTGGACGAAGCGGCTAAAACTTACACAACTCGCCCAAAGCACCCTGCCCGTCGGGTCGCTGAGGGTTAACTTAATAGACACGGCTACGCATGTAGTACCGACAGCGGAGTACTGGCGGACGGGGGTTCAAATCCCCCCGGCTCCACCACTTCATCATCTAAAGACGTCCACGGACGTCTTTTTTTGTGCCTGAAAATCAATAGCACATGGGTTTGATCCGTTCGTGGCTTCCTTGAAAGGATTTTTTTGAGTTCTTTCAGATTTTGACTTTCGACAGATTCTGAATTACTCACGCTACTTCTTGAGAGCCGAGCTCAGTGGAATGTCTATCTTTCCGCTGACCTTTCTACGATGGCGGCTTGAGGAAAGCAGCCCTGCGTTCAATTCACCGACCGCGACGAACCGCGTTCCGTCTAGTAAGCAACGGATCGCCGTTGTGGAACTCGAGTACCCCAGATGTTGTAAACGGGGAGCTTATTAATAGAAGCTTCACAATAGACGCCAAGCGGGTAGAAACCATTCACTTCTCGGACGATCGTCGTCGCGTGCTTTGAACGCAGAAAAAACCTTTTCATTCCAGTCTACGCCAAGATTACCGGCGCAACATCACGCGACAGATACCGCTTTCCTTTTCTAGACGACTCGATCAGCAGGTCCGCTTCGCCACGCTCATAGAACATATCGAGCGCAAGCAGGAGTGAATCAGCAGAAAAGTGCTGGAAGCAAATAACAAAAAATCCTACGCAATCAGCGAAAACTCTTACAATCCAGCTCCAGATTTCATACGGCCGTTTTCGTCCTTACAGACACAAGAGATAGCCCCGTGAGCGACTCAGACATCTCATCCGCGCCACTCGTCGACGTAAGTACGCTGGCCGCGTCCCTTCAGCGTTTCGCAGATGATCGCGACTGGCAGCAGTTCCACTCCCCCAAGAATCTCATCTTGGCTCTCACCGGTGAGGTAGGGGAGCTGTGCGAGATCTTCCAGTGGATGAGCGATGCCGATTCGCTTTCTGCAGCAGCAGACCCCGAGATCGGCCAAGCCGTCCGGGACGAACTGGCGGACGTGCTGATGTACTTGGTTCGCCTCAGCAGCGTACTCGGCGTTGACCTCAACGAAGCGGCTACACGGAAACTCGCCTCGAACGGCCAGAAATATCCCGTGGATAAAGCCAAAAGCAACAGCAAAAAGTACGACCGACTCTGACCTATCCGAATCTAAGGACGACCCGTGATCGTTTACGCTGCGACCAAACAGCAATTTCTTAAAGACAACGATAACGACGACATTGAGGAGGTGATCCTCAGGCATTACAAGGATGCTACTGGCAAGAACGTCGGCACTTCGGAAATCAGGTCGTGGCAAGGCTCCCTGACATACATGGCCAAGGTTCTTAGAGATGAAGGCCTGCCCTGCGATGCAGGCTTGGCAATCGAACTGCATATTCCGCAGTCGTCGAAGCGAATTGATTTTCTACTCACCGGTCGCGACGAGAGCCAGGCAAAAAAAGCCGTATTGATCGAGTTGAAGCAATGGAGCAAGGCCAGCGCAACTCCCAAGGATGCCATCGTCAAAACTGCATTGGGTGGCGGGCTCGTTGAAACCATTCACCCGTCTTACCAAGTATGGTCATACGCAGCGTTGCTGGAAGGCTTCAACGAGGCCGTGTATGACAAAAGCATCGAGATCCGTCCGTGTGCCTACCTTCACAACTACGTCAGCGACGGCATCATAGACTCGGCTCACTACGACCCTCACATCAGTAAAGCTCCACTGTTCCTGAAAGGTCCGGAAGAACTTGGCAAGCTCCGAAGCTTCCTGAAGACGCATATTGTTCACGGCGACAATAAAGAGATTCTGTACGAACTGTCGGATGGAAAAATCCGCCCCTCCAAAGCGCTGGCGGAAGCGTTAAGCGGACTGATGAAGGGCAAACCAGAATTCATATTGATTGACGATCAGAAAGCAATTTTCGAGTCAGCACTCGCTGCGGCAAGCGAAGCTTCGGACCAAGCGCCAAAAGTGCTGATTATTGAGGGAGGACCAGGTACCGGGAAAACTGTTCTGGCTATCAATCTGCTGGTGAAGCTCACCGAACTGAAGTTGTTGAGCAAATATGTCTCCAAGAATGCCGCCCCACGCAAGGTCTACGAAAGCAAACTGGTTGGCACAATAAAACGCAGCCATTTCTCGAATTTCTTTTCAGGCTCCGGGGCGTTCATTGACACTGAGCCCAATACATTCGATGCGCTTATCGTGGACGAAGCTCATCGGCTGAATGAGAAAAGCGGGCTTTATGGGAATCTTGGCGAGAACCAGATCAAGGAGCTGATCGAATCAGCGAAATGCTCAATTTTCTTCATTGATGAAGACCAGCGTGTGACCCTGAGCGACATCGGCAGCAAGCAGGCTATACGCGCCTATGCCAAAGCCAAGGGTGCTGTGGTCGAGGAATATGTGCTGTCTTCACAGTTTCGCTGCAGTGGTTCTAACGGTTACATGGCATGGCTGGATGACGTACTAGGCATTCGCTCGACAGCAAATCCGACGCTCAGCACCTCGGAGTACGAGTTCAAGGTATTCGACTCACCTCAGGCGCTGCATGCCGCCATTGACGAGAAAAACCATGGAAACAAGGCTCGTGTGGTCGCGGGCTATTGCTGGCCTTGGTTGAGTAAGAAAGACTCCACCGCAGCAGATATCGTCATTGGTGACTACAAGCGCCAATGGAACCTGGATCAGGATGGCAGCCTGTGGATCATCGCTGAAAACTCCATCGAGCAGGTTGGCTGCATTCATACCTGCCAAGGTCTGGAAGTCGACTATATCGGAGTGATCATCGGACCAGACCTAGTCGTACGTGACGGCAACGTAGTGACATCCCCGGATGAGCGCGACAAGCACGATAAATCAATTCGTGGCTGGAAAAAAATGATGAAGGAGCAGCCTTCCCTAGCAAAAAAAGAAACAGACTTGATCATCAAAAATACCTACCGAACCCTGATGACGCGCGGGATGAAGGGTTGCTACCTGTACTGCACCGACAAAGAGACTGCGCACTACTTTCAGAGTCGCCTGAATAACACAACAAACACTGACATCGCCTTCGACTAAGGGGCGACTTTACCTTTGGGCAGGTAAGGGCCTATGAGCAGGTGCCGATCAGCTGTATTTCCCCACTAACGATGGCTGACGTTCTTACGACTTTTGTTTGATAGAACCGACCCCAAATGCTTGAGTGGGTCGGAGCTCAACAGACGCTTGTCCATCTGCAGACAATGGCAGTCAGATACTGGTTTCAGCCAGACTAGATCTTCAAGAAACTGCTTCCTTACCACCTCGATACAGCTCAATCGCCGGGCCGCCCCCACAACTCACCGCCCAAAAAACGCATACCCAAACCCCAAAACCTTCGCGTCATCCCCTTCCCCACCCAAAAACGAAACCCCCACCGGCAAATCCCCCTTGATCACCCCCGCCGGAACACTGACCTCAGGAAACCCCGTCGCAGACGCAATATACGACGACGCATAAGTATCCCCAGCCCCACACACATAACTCTCATCCGTAACCCCATGCACCACCGAAGCCGGGCAATTGATTGTCGCGAAGAAAAGACTGTCCACCCCGCTCCCGTTCATGATGTCCGTCAGTTGCGCGCGCAGCTGCGGAATCTTTCTCGAGAGGATGGAGATATACAGCGGCGAATCGGTACTCGCCGTTTTCGATACGGCTTCAAGTTCGGCCAAGCGCGCCGGGTTCATGCCATGCGCTCCATTTTCAGCCTGATTCTGTTTTGCCAGATCGAGAAATTGCGCAAGGGTTCGCGGTTGCCCTAGACCGAGGCTGGACAGATACCGTTCAAATTGCGGTTTGAATTCGCCCTCGCCAACTGGCCCCAACACATCGGTCCATAGCGTTTCAAAAGCCTTGGGAAGAACGATGGAGACAACATGCGCGCCGCGTTTGCGAAGGGTCTCCTGGGCTGCCTCGAACACCGCATCCACCTCTGAATTGGCGCCTTTGAAGTTGCTGACCACGCCGATGGTTTTGCCTTGCAGCGTCGCGCGGCTGAGCGTGGGTTGGAACTGAATGTTGTCTGCGGGTAAATCAAGGGTCGCCGCGTCGCTTTTGTCCTGGCCCTTGATCGCATCGAGCACGATGGCTTGGTCCATCACGCTGTTGGTGATCACGCCAGCAGTATCGAACGTGAGCGACAGCGGGATGATGCCGCTGCGGCTGATCAAACCCTGCGAAGGTCGGAAACCCACGGTGCCAGTGACGCTGGCCGGGGCGCGGATTGAGCCGCTGGTGTCCGACCCTAGTGCAAACGGTGCAAATCCTGCAGCCACGGCGGCGGCTGAACCGCTGCTTGAGCCGGAAGCATCACGTTTGGTGTTTCTTGGATTCAGTGTCTGGCCGCCGAACGAGCTGTAGCCAAACCAGCCAAAGGACGCGGCGAGTTCCGACAGGTTAGCCTTGCCGAGAAGAATCGCTTGCTCGTCGAGCAGCTTCTTCACGGTGAAGGCATCCTGGCTCGGCACCGACGAGCGCAGTACGTAAGAGCCACCGCTGGTAACCATGCCAGCGGTGTCGAAGTTATCCTTTACGACAAAGGGAATGCCGGCCAGCGGTGCGTATTTGGCGTTGGTTTTTTTCTCTCGCTGAGCATCCCACTTCCGGGCTTGTTCGATCGCCTGTTCGTTGATGGTCACCAGCGCGTTGATGTTCTGGCCCTGGTGATTGTTCGCCTGAATGTTTTCCAGATAATGCCGGACGAGTTGCTCAGAAGTAAGTTCGCCGCTATCCAGTGCATGACGCATATCGGCGAGGGTCATACGGTCGATACCGTCATCCGCCTGAACACTTGCCGCCACTAACAAAAACGAGCACGCCACGAACTTTTTATTCAACCGCATGGGTGATTCTCCGCATAACGACAGGCGAACGGAATGAGCTCATGCCCCAAGGTTCTTGGGGTAAGCGCAACAAACAAGCAGGATTAAGACGGGCCAGCGAGATCTTGCTGACCCGAACATGCTGTAACCGATGGCTAAAACGCCATCGCAGCATAACTAGAGCAAATTATTCTTTTGCAGGAATTCTTTAGCCACCCCCTCAATCGACTCCCGCCCCACATCAACCCGCGAATTAAGCCCCGCAATCGTCCCGTCATCCAGCTTGGAAGACAGCGCATTCAGCAATTCCCCAATCTTCGGATTCGCCTCAAGCACCTTTGTCCGAACAACAGGCGTCAACGCATAACCAGGAAAGAACCCCTTATCATCCTTCAACACCACAAACCCAAACGCCGGAATCCGCCCATCGGTCGACAGCACCAACGCCAAATCAACCTGACCATCCCTAAGCGCCTGGTACGTCAACCCACCATCCATCCGCACAATATTCTTCCGCTCGAATTCAAACCCGTACTCCTCCTGAAGAGGACGCAGCCCATCGGGCCGGGAGAAGAACTCAGCATTCGACGCAAACTTGTACGATTTGCCCGCTTCGATGTTTTTTGCCAGATCGCTGATCGAGACGACGCCATCCTTTTCGGCGTCGACTTTGCGCATCGCTAGCGCGTAGGTGTTGTTGGCTTTGGAGGGGTTCAGCCAAGTGATGCCCTTTTGCGCATCCAGTTCGCTGATTTTTTTGTAGGTTTCCTCTGCACTGAGTTTTTCGGTGACTTTGTTGTAAGTAATCAGGGAGGTACCGGTGTATTCCCAATACACATCGACCTGGCCGTTCTCTTGCGCCGCGCGCAGTACAGATGAACCCAGGTCCGCGCGTTTATCGACCTTGTAGCCGTTGGCGCGCAGCAGTTGTGTGGTCATTTCGGCGACCAGTTGTTGTTCGGTAAATTTCTTGCCGCCGACGACAATTTTGGTATCGGCAGTAGCGTTGCCGACAACACCGGCAACGAGACTAAAGCTGAAGATCAGACTGGCCAGGATTCGATAAATCATCGTGCACCTCATGTTATTGATTTAGGTGAAGGGTGTTCGGATTCATTGGCGTCCGGCCATGCGCAAGCCTCGGGAGACTGCAACGGTTTGAATCAAGCCGCAGCCCAGATCAACGGCAATTGCCAGGAGCGCGGTCGATACGGCGCCGGCGAGCATCATGCCGAAGTCGTTCAGGTCGATTCCGGTGAAGATCAACTCGCCCAGTCCGCCGCCGCCGACCAGGAAGGCCAGCGGTGCGGTGCCGACGTTGATCGCCAGTGCGGTGCGGATGCCGGCGAATATCACGTTCAGTGCATTGGGAATTTCGACTTTCCACAGCGTTTCCCGTGGCGTCATGCCCATGGCTTCGGCTGCTTCGACCAGGTGCTGCGGCACCGCGCGCAAGCCTTCGTAGGTGTTGACCGCGACGGGGAGCAAGGTCGCGACAAACAAGCCGATGATCGCTGCCCCGCTGCCAACGCCGATCAAGCTCATGGCCAAGGCCAACAGCGCGAGTTTGGGAATTGCCTGCCCCACGTTCAGGACCTGCATGCTGGCCATGGCATAACGCTGGTTCGCCGGACGGCTCATCCACACGCCCAATGGAAGCGCAATGGCGATGGCCAACACCCCGCTGACGGCGACGATCTGCAAATGCTGGACGGTCAGGTAACTGATGTCGCCCCAGTAGAACTGCAGCCCCTGCCAGAATCGGTTGAGTAAGTCCGTCATGGTCAGTGCACCGCCGGAGTGATGTTTTCAACCAGACGCGCAAGGATGTCAGCCTGGTGCACATAGCCGATAAAGCGCCCGTCGCTGTCGTTGCAAAGCGCCCAGTCCTGGCCGCGCCCGAGCAGTTGCGAGAGCACCTGGCGCAGGTCATCGCCCGGTTTGACGATCAGGTGCGAGTGCGCCGCGAGGCCGCTGTTGCTGCCGACGATCTGCATGTGTTCGCGCGGCGCAATCTTGCTGACGACGTCCGCCGCGCGCAGCAGGCGCAAGCGTTTCATGATCCGATCGCCGCCCATGAAGTTCGCCACGAAGTCGCTGTTGGGACGGGCCAGCAGATCATCCGAGCTGCCGAACTGCTGGATTTTGCCGTTGTGGAACAGGGCGACGCAGTCGGCCATCTTCACCGCTTCGTCGATGTCGTGGCTGACGAACAACACGGTCTTGTTGACGAGGCGCTGGATGCGCATGAATTCGTCCTGGATCACTTCGCGGTTGATCGGGTCGATGGCGCCGAAGGGCTCGTCCATCAGCATCACCGGCGGATCCGCGGCCAGCGCCCGCGCTACGCCGATGCGCTGCTGTTGCCCACCGGACAGCTCACAGGGATAGCGCTTGAGAAATTTCCCCGGATCCAGCGCGACCACTTCGAGCAACTCGGCTGCACGCTTGCGGCTTTTGTTTTTGTCCCAGCCCAACAGATTGGGCACGACGCAGATGTTTTCCTCGACGGTCATATTCGGGAACAGACCGACTTGCTGGATCACATAGCCGATGGAGCGCTTGAGCGTAACGCTGTCCAGTTCGGACGTGTCGCGACCATTGATTCTGATCGTGCCGGAGGTCGGCGTGATCAGTCGGTTGATCATTTTCAGCGTCGTGGTTTTGCCACAGCCGGACGGCCCGAGCAGTACGCAGATCTGTCCCTCTTCGACATTGAATGAGACATCTTCTACCGCCGTGACAGCGCCGAATTGCTTGTTCAGGTTCTCGATCTGGATCACGTCGTCGCTTCCTTCATTCGGCCGGTGGCCAGTTTGTTCTTGTTCAAGCCGTTGGGCGTCAGCAGGCGCTGCAAGCCGTACAGCGCATAATCGGCGGCGATGGCGATGACACTGATGACGATCGCACCGGCCAGAAGCTGTCGAGTATCCGATTGCGCGATGCCGCGAATGATCAGGCTGCCGAGGCCGCCGGCGCCGATGTAAGCGGCGATGGCTGCGATGCCGATGTTGATAACGGTGGCCATCCTCACGCCGGCCATGATCAGCGGCACCGCAATCGGCAGCTCAACCTTGCGCAGTCGTTGCCCGGTCGACATGCCCATGCCGATCGCGGCTTCCCGCAACGCAGGGTCGATGTTGGCGATCGCCGTGGTGGTGTTGCGGATGATCGGCAACTGGGAGTAGAGAAACAGCGCAATGACCGCCGGCACCACGCCGATGCCGTAGCCGATCTGCGAGAGCGCCGGAATCATCAGCCCGAACAGCGCGGCGGAGGGAATGGTCATCAGAACGGCGGCGAAGGCCAGGACCCAGCGGCGTGTTCTGGGGTGCTGGGAGATGAAGATTCCCACGGGCACGCCGGTCAGAATTGCCAGCCCCACCGCTACCGCCACGATGAACAGGTGCTGGCCGAGCAGCAGCCCGATCAGCCCAGGGTTTTCCAGAATGAAACTCAAGGTTTCCATGAGGGTTGTGCCTTCTGTACGTCATTGTTGTTTTTATCGGTCGCGCATCTGGAGTGAACGCCGTGTCTGGACGAAACAGTACCGCGCCCGTGCAAGCACTCTGAGCTTGGAGTTCGACGATTTCTATCAAAAAATCGACGTGACGCAACCAGCTCGCATGAAGTGCAGTGTTTTGCAGTGATGGCAGATAGTTGTAGGCGCGGTCGTCAAATGAAAAGGCTCGCCGGAGCTCTTCGCTTGGCGGGCCGAGTCATTAGCTAGCTATGGGATTTAGCGGAGTGAGTGGTCCGCAGGTTTTACGGTGGATGTTCCGTGTAAAGGAATCAGGAGTGAGCATCATCAAATTTCCGCCGTTCTTCTCCGGGCGTACAGCCCCAGACACGACGGTAAGCAGCGCCCAGATGTGATGCCGAAACGAACCCGCAGCTGTAGGCAATCGACGCAATGGGCTGGGTACTCTCGCGCAGTAACCGCCGTGCTTCGTTCAAGCGCAGCTCCAGATAGAACTTTTTCGGCGTCATGCCGAAGTGCTGGTGCCACAGACGCTCGAGTTGCCGATGGGACAGGTTGCAGCGGTCGGCAATTTCTTCGATGCCGACGATGTTCTCCAGATTGTTTTCCATGAACGCGATGGCGGCGGTCAGCCGGCGATCGTGAATGCCGAAGCGCCACTGGATCGACATTCGCTGATGCTCTTCCGGCGCACGTATCCGCGCGTGCAGAAATTGCTCGGCGATACTCGCCGCGAGCTGGTTACCGAAATCGAGCGCGATCTGCGCCAGCATCAGGTCAATCGCCGCCGTACCTCCGGCACAGGTCCAGCGGTTGTCATGGTTGACGTAGAGCTCTCGGGTGACTTCGATCGTCGGGAATTCTTCGGAAAACTGGCCGATGGATTCCCAGTGCAAGGTACAGCGCTTGCCTTCCAATAAACCGGCGCGGGCGAGGATGAACGTGCCGGTGCTCAGTGCGCCTACGGTGATCCCGCGCGAAGCGGCACGCTGGAGGAACCGCAGGATTTTCGGTGGTTTCTGATGCTCGATGTCCAGGCTCGCCAGAACAAACACGCGATCCAGTTCCGGCGCCTGATCAACCGGCACGGTGTGGATTTCGATGCCGCTGCTGGAGCTGACCGGTCCGCCCGTTTCAGTCAGCAGGGTCCACTCATAAAGCGTTTTGCCAGACAGCCGATTGGCCGCACGCAGCGGCTCACTGGCACCCGCCAGCGCCATCATGGAGAACTGCGGGAGAATGAGCAGCCCGATTCGCTTGCTCGTACAGTTATTCACAGACGTCGCTGAATCGATGGGGGCTGTCATCGCCGGATCCTTTCATGGGGCCAGCCGTTCGAGCGAACGGCTTTCGACCCGCATGTTAGGGGGTGGGCACGCATTCAGCCAGACAGGACAAGCCCCGCGAGGCTGGGGAATCGCTGAGAGACCTCGATATCCGAGGTCCCGCAGGAGAATGGCGAGCGGATCAGGCCCGTGCGCGGATGGCTTCGTCGATGCTCTGGATCATCGATTTGAACACCGGGTGGTCGGCCTGATTCTGCTGACCATGTTGCATCTTCGAAATGATCAACGCGTGCGGGCCGGCATCGCCCGGATAGTTCTTATGCAGGCGCACGGACTCCGACGGCATGTGCAAAGTGTTGTCAGCGCCGTGAATGATCAGCGCGGGCGGGAAGCCTTTTGCACCTTCGATGGATTGCTCCGGGTCATATTGCACATAGGACTTGTAGGATTTCGCCGTCACGTGGGTGCAGCCCGGCCAACGGTCCGCGCCGCCCGCTTCGGTGTAGCCGCCCAGTTGCTGGTCGACGTAGGCCTGGGTTTCCGGATCCAGCGGGTAGTAGCCGAGTCGGGTCTCATCGGTGCCGGTGTCGAACGGCGGGATCGGCGCGTCATCGGCGAGTTGCGCGATGGCCGCGTCCGCTGCCGCCGGATCCGCGCGCAAGGCCTGCAATTTGCGGATGTTGGTGTAGCTCATCGGCACCCAGAAGCGGATCTGTTCAGCGCCGACCGCGGCGAGTTCAGCCACCGCTCCAAGGCTTGCCACCGAACCCATCGCCCACGAGGCGACCACCGGCATTTCACCGAAATTTTCCCGTGCCCACGCAATGGCCCCCAGCACTTCATCTTTCTGGTCTTCGAGAATGACGTTGGTGATGACTTTATCGCCGGACTCGATGGTGTTACGGATGTGCTTGTTGGAAAAGAAGCCTGCCACGTCGTACGTCATGACCCGATAACCAAGTGCCGCCAGGGCGCGACCGAACAGTTGGCCATACATCGTGACTCCGCCAGTGAAGCCGGAGTTGAAAATCACCGGTGGCAGTTTTTGCGATTCAGCGTCGTGGTGTTCCGGCTGAAAAACCGTGCCTTTTAGGCTGAGGGTTTCATCGCCGTAGTTGACGCTGAAGTTGATGTCTCTTGTTGTAATGTTCGTCATTTCTGAGTGATCTCGAAGTGAGAGGTGTGGGCGTAGATCAACTTGCCAACTGGCCAGACGCTCCTCGCAGAAGTTGGCCAACAGGAATTCGGGTCGCTTGGGAAACATGCAGTGCAACGGCATCAACAAAGTTGAATGCCTCGGTCGGATTGAGCCGCTCGGAATACTTCATCCCCTCGTTGTCTGTTCCGACATGAGGGGCATCGGTGGCTTCCAGCAGGATCTTGTCTGCGCCGACTGCGCGGACGATTTGCGTCACGAAACGAGCGGTTTCTTCGGGACGGCTGCTGGTTCGATAGCCGGGCCCCTTGAAGCACACGTTGCCGCGTACGCTGGCTTCGGCAAGCAGCGCGATCCAGGCAGGCTCGGTGATGCCCCGCTCGGGGTGGCAAGTGCCAAGGTGATCGATGACGACCCGCACATCGCGAGGGATCTGGCGCAGTACGCGCAAATTCGTCTCGGCTTCTTTCGCGTAAATGTGCAGATGTTGATGCGGTTGCAGGCATTGATAAAACGCCAGCCATTGCTCATCGCCGAACTGGGTAGGAGAAACGCTTTCCGGCCGTGCATCGTGCAAAACGATGCGGGCGCCAATCACCTGTGGGTGCGAGAGCCGTTCTTTGGTGGCGTAAGCCGGGTCTGCCTTGAGCGTCCCAACCAATCTCACGCCGCCGTAGCGCTGAGGGTCGACTGCCTGAAGATTCTTGAGTTCGTCAAACGAGGCAAATACGTTTTCCGAGTCCGGCAGAATACTGAGATGGACGTTATTGATCAGCGTCGGAGCAATACCGGCAGCCACCAAGGTATCCAGATAAGCCGTCAGCGAGTGCGGCTCAGGTAATGCATAGGGCAGCGCAGCGGACACTCGGCGCAGGTCTTGCGAAGTAAAAAAATGAACGTGACTGTCTGTTCTTTCAATCAACGGCAGCATGATTTTTGTTTCCTGCACTTGTGCGAAAACAATAATCGCCGCCAGTCTGTCGTCGCTCCCGCCAACTCGACGTCTAGTATCAAAATTTCGCCATGCGCGATTTTGTGAGCAAAGATGTTCTGAGAATCATCGCTTGGTTTTGCAGGTATTGAAGCCGTTAGCGGTTTATGGGTAGCGGCCCGTCAGAAAGCATGGCGAGAAATTGATGCGCCTGTTTCGACATGAATTTTTCTTCACCGCACCCCGCCCCGCGAACCGATAAAATCCCCCCGCTCATTCAAGAAACTACGGTTCGCCCGCGCTCCTAGCGGGCTTTTTTTCGTCTGCCATCCAGCACACCTTGCCGCTCCCCACCATATGCGCGACTCTGCCTGCAGATCCCTCGCCAAGGAGCGCTCGATGCCGCTGTTATCCCTGCCCTGCCCGCGCCTGACACTGGCGATCCTCTCCCCCGATCAGGCCGAGCTTGAAAGCGCGTTCTACCAGCGCAACCAGCGGCACCTGGCGCGCTGGTCGCCCATCCGCACCACCGACTACTTCTCCACCGCCAACATCCGCCGTCGTCTGGAGATCCAGGCCAGTGCCTTCGAAGCAGGCCTGGCGATGCATTTCGCGCTGCTGTCGGCGGACGGTCAGCAGATGATCGGGGCGTGCAATTTCAGCGGGATTATTCGTGGGGCGTTTCAGGCGTGTTATTTGGGTTATCACATCGATGAGGCGCATCAGGGGCAGGGTTTGATGCAGGAGGGGCTGGAGGCGGGGATTGGTTATATGTTCGATGTGCAGAATCTGCATCGGATCATGGCCAATTACATTCCGGGCAATGAGCGCAGTGCGCGTTTGCTTGAGCGTTTGGGTTTTGAGCGTGAGGGGTATGCGAAGGCGTATCTGAACATTGCCGGGCGTTGGCAGGATCATGTGCTGACGGCGCTGGTCAATCCGGGGTTCGAGGCGCCGGATCAGCGGTGGTCGCGGCGCCTGGGTTGAGTTGCACGAAACCTGTCAGACAAAAATCCTTTCAGCTCTCGGGTTTGCGGCCGATACAGACCTGCTAACACCCCTGCTGGCTCAAAAGAACAACAATCTTCCAGCTTAACTGACGACCAAGAAACCCAATGTTTCTGGAGGATTTGCATGAATAGCTGGTTCGGTAACATCAGCGTGAACATGAAACTCGGCCTGGGCTTCGGCCTGGTGCTGGCCCTGACCTGCATTCTGGCGTTGACCGGCTGGACCAGCCTCGGCGGCCTGATCGACCGCAGCAACTGGATGAGCGACATCACCCAGCTCAACGCCGGTCTGACCAAACTGCGTGTGGTGCGCCTGCAGTACATGCTGACCAACGGCGACGAAACCGCCGCGCAGAATGTGCAGACCACCCTGGAAAGTTTCGCCGCGCAGCAGCAGGCGCTGATCAGCAAATTCAAGAGCCCGGAGAACGTCGCGCTGCTCAAGCAGCAGGCGGCGACCATTGCTGAGTACCAGACCTCGCTGAACAAAATGCGCAACGCCTATCGCACCGGCAACAGCGCCCGCGACACCATGAGCGTCAACGCTCAGACCGCGTACAACCTGATCGAATCGATCAGCCAGCGCGTGCAGCAGATGGAGTTGAGCGATCAGCGTTTCGAGCAATTCCAGGCTGTTACTGCGGCCAAGGAAGCGTTCATTCTCGCGCGCTATGAAGTGCGTGGTTACACCGCGACCAGCAATGCCGAGACCGAGCAGAAAGCCGTCGGCCAGATCGACGCGGCCATCGCCAGCCTCAAACCGTTGAACGCGCAATTTGCCGCGACTCAGCAGGATGCCCTGCGCCAATTGGAAACCGCGCTGACCAGCTATCGCAGCGCGTTGATGGCGTACAAGAACGCCAACACCGATGCCGTGCAGGCGCGTAAGGAAATGACCGATCAGGGCACCACCATCGTCGCCCTGAGCGAGCAGTTGTACCAAATCCAGCTTGATCGCCGTGACGCTGAAAGCGCCCAGGCGCGCACCTTCCAGCTGATCAGCACCTTGCTTGCGCTGTTGGTTGGCGTGATTGCGGCGGTGATCATCACCCGTCAGATCACCCGTCCATTGCGCGAAACCCTGGCCGTGGTCGAGCGCATCGCCAGCGGCGACCTGACCCAGAACGTCACCGTCACCCGCCGCGACGAACTCGGCGTATTGCAGCAAGGCATCGCACGCATGGGCGTGACCCTGCGTGATTTGATCAGTGGCATCCGCGACGGCGTCACGCAGATTGCCAGCGCCGCTGAAGAACTTTCGGCCGTGACCGAGCAGACCAGCGCCGGCGTGAACAGCCAGAAAATCGAGACCGATCAGGTCGCCACCGCCATGCACGAAATGACTGCCACGGTGCAGGAAGTTGCGCGCAATGCCGAGGAAGCGTCGCAAGCTGCCGCTGCTGCGGATGGCGAAGCCCGTGAAGGTGACAAGGTTGTGAATGAGGCCATCGCGCAGATCGAGCGTCTGGCCAGCGAAGTGGTGCGTTCGACCGAAGCGATGAGCGTGCTGCAACAGGAAAGCGACAAGATCGGCAGCGTCATGGACGTGATCAAGGCAGTCGCCGAACAGACCAACCTGCTCGCCCTCAACGCAGCGATCGAAGCCGCGCGTGCCGGTGAAGCCGGGCGTGGGTTTGCCGTGGTTGCGGATGAGGTGCGCGGTTTGGCTCAGCGCACGCAGAAATCCACCGAGGAAATCGAAGGTCTGGTCGCCGGTCTGCAAAACGGCACCCAGCAGGTTTCGGCGGTGATGAACAACAGCCGCGCGCTGACCGACAGCAGCGTCGCCCTGACGCGCAAGGCCGGTGTCTCGCTGGAAAACATCACCCGCACGGTGTCGAACATCCAGTCGATGAACCAGCAGATCGCTGCGGCGGCTGAACAGCAAAGTGCAGTGGCTGAAGAGATCAGCCGCAGCATCATCAACGTACGCGACGTGTCCGAGCAGACCGCCGCAGCGAGTGATGAGACGGCAGCGTCGAGTGTTGAGCTGGCGCGGTTGGGTGGTCAGTTGCAGCAGATGGTTAGCCACTTCCGCGTTTGATTTTGGTTTTGCGCTGTAGCTGAAACCAAATCGCGAGCAGGCTCACTCCTACAGGTCCCAGGTCGAACACAAAATCTGTGAACACCTCGGAACCGTGTAGGAGTGAACCTGCTCGCGATGGCGGTGGGTCAATCAAATCACCGTTGTCTGACACTCCGCCTTCGCGAGCAGGCTCGCTCCCACATTTGGATTTGTGTGACTCACCGGATTTTGAGCGCACATCAGAATCCCTGTGGGAGCGAGCCTGCTCGCGAAAGCGGTGGGTCAGCCAAATCAACAGTGCCTGACACTTCGCATTCGCGAGCAGGCTCGCTCCCACATTTTGGATTTGCGTGACTCACCGGATTTTGAACACCACGAAAATCTCTGTGGGAGCGAGCCTGCTCGCGAAGGCGTCGGGTCAATCAAATCACCGTTGTCTGACACTCCGCCTTCGCGAGCAGGCTCGCTCCCACATTTGGATTTGTGTGGCTCGCTGGATTTTGAACACACCGAAAATCCCTGTGGGAGCGGGCTTGCCCGCGAAAGCGGTTTAAATGACAGAGCAAATTTTCAGACCTGCCACGGATTGATCACTTCAATCCCGGAAAACTCGAAATCCCGGACATTGCGCGTAGCAATCGCGGCTCCACGACCTCGGCAGATCGCTGCGATTTGCGCATCGGCCATTGCAATCCCCCGCCCCTTCGCCTCTGCATCGGCTACCAGCGTCGCGTACTCGACGGCCGCGTGCGCATCGAATGGCAAAATCCGCCCGGCAAAATCCTCTTCGAACATTGCCAACGCGTGGGCCTGGAGTTTTTGTTTGCGCTTGCCGGAAGGTAATCGAGCGATGCCGTGCAGTATCTCCGCCACAGTGATCGCGCTGATGGCCAGGTCCATGGCCGGTTGCGCATCCACCCAGGCCAGCACTTGAGCCTCGGGTTCGATGCGCATGAATTCGGATAGAACATTGGTATCGAGCACTATCATTCAGAGAAGTCCACACCGACCGGTTTCTCTGCACGCGCAGGCAGATCGAGGTCGACTCCGCCCTCGGCGCTGAAACGCTGGTGAATCCGACTGCCGAGCCCTCCGGCACGATCAACCTTGGTGAGCGCTCGGCCCAGAATCAGCCGAGCTTCTTCTTCCATGGAATGTCCATTGTGTGCAGCGGTAATGCGCAGCTGCTCCTTGAGCGTCTCGTCAAGGTTTCGAATAGTGATGCTAGCCATGTCGTCCTCCTGCAATCAATGAAATCATTGATTGCAGACTAGCATATTCAGGTCTGATTGGAGTCAGGGCCGCCGACCGGCAGTGCCATCTCAAGTACACCGGGGTGCCCTTGTAGGAGTGAGCCTGCTCGCGATAGCGGTGGGTCAGTAACAGGTAGGCTGACTGACACTCCGCTATCGCGAGCAGGCTCACTCCTACACGGGATATCCGGTGATTTTGCGGATGCTTTGATACAGCGGTTTGAGCTGCCGGTACATGCGCAGGTAGACGTCTTTGTACAGTTGCTGGTAAATCTCCTGCGCCTCGGGTTGTGGATTGAAGACCGCTCCAACCCGGGTCATCGCCGCAATGGCCGATGGAAAATCCCTGTGCAATCCCAACCCCACCGCACAGCAAATCGCCGCCCCCAACCCGGACGCTTCATACACATGCGGACGCTCTGCCGGCAGGCCGAAGATGTTGGCAGTCAGTTGCATGGCGGCGTCGCTTTGTGAGCCGCCGCCGGCGACGCGCAGGCGTTTGATCGAGACTTTAGAGCGTCGCTCAATGTTCTCCATGCCCTGGCGTAGCGCGTAGGCCAGGCCTTCGAGAATCGCGCGGTAAATATGCGCGCGGGTGTGCACGTCGCCGAAGCCGATCATCGCGCCTTTGGCCTCCACGCCCGGTTCGCAGATGCCCGGTGACCAGTAGGGTTGCAGCATCAGGCCCATCGAGCCCGGCGGCACTTCGTCGACCAGTGCGTCGAACAGTTGCTCCGGTTCGATGCCCTGGGCTTTCGCCTGTTGCATCTCGCGCAGGCCGAACTGATTCTTGAACCAGCTGACCATCCAGTAGCCGCGATAGATCATCACTTCGCAGTTGTACTGATCGGGCACGGCCGAGGGATACGGCGGGATCAGCGGGACGATTTCCAGGTAGCGTGAGCGCGTGCTGGTGATGGTCGCGGTGGTGCCGTAGGACAGGCACACGGTGCTCGCATCGACCACGCCGGAGCCGATCACTTCGCAGGCCTTGTCCGCGCCCGCCGCGATCAGCGGCATGCCTTCGGGAATGCCGGTGTGGCGGGCGGCTTCCGCGCTGATGTAGCCGAGGATTTCTCCGGGTTTGTGCAGGGTCGGCAACTGCTCCGGGCGCACCGCCAGCGCCTGCCATTTCCAGTCACGCGGGGCCGCCCATTTCAGTCGTTTGAAGTCGAAGGGCAGATAGCCGACGCAGCACCCGACCGAATCAACGAAGCGCCCGCACAAGCGATGGGTTAGGAAGCCTGAAAGCAGTAAATATTTTTCGGTCGCAGCCCACACTTCGGGCTGATGCCGGGCGATCCAGTTGGCCTCGGCCTGGGCGCGAAAATAATTCACCGTTGCCTTGGCGCCGACCAATTTGAACAGCCAGCCCCACGGCCCTTTGATGCCGCCCTCGACCTCAGCCTGACGTTGATCGAGCCAGACAATCGCAGGGCGCAGCGGTTTGCCGTCGGCATCGACGTTAATTACGGTGCCGCGCTGAGTGGTCAGGGACACCCCGGCAATCTGCGCACGGTCGATACCGGTCTGCTGCCAGAGTTGCTGGCAGGCCTCGCCAAGTTTCGCCCAGTAATATTCCGGATCCTGCTCGGCCCAACCGGGTTGCGTCGAGTAGTACGCCTGCAAGTCGACTTTGCCTTTGCCGAGCAGATTGCCCTGCAGATCGAAGAGCAATGCGCGCACGCTCTGGGTGCCGTTGTCGATCGCTAATAGGTATTTCATGGCGTGATCTCCGGCAAGCCGTGATCGCGTAGCCACAGCAAGCGGTAGCGCTGGATTTCCGCTAGCCAGCGCTCATCATCCCAGGCCAATCGTGGCTGGCACAGCGTGCGGATCGCCGGAAAATAATCCTCGCCACCGCGCGGCAGCAACAGGCCCAAACGGGTGCGACGCAGGAGCAAATCATCCAGATGCAGAATCATTTCCGCCTCGCAGGCGAACGCCAGTTCTGCCCACAAGGTATCGGTGGCGCCAACCGTTTCCAGACCGAGTTCAGCGAGCAATTGCGCCAGCCTCGGCAGGTCTCGACCGTGACGCCCGACCAGGCGCCGCCATTGATGTCCGCTAAATCCTGGAATACTCAGTGGCGGCACAGCGGCAAACACAGGCGCGCCGTCGTCAACGAAGGATCGCCCAAGCATCGCCGCACAAGCCTTGAGCACTTCGATCGCCTGCGGGCGAAACGTGGTCAGTTTGCCGCCGGCCAAAGTCACGCAACCGGGCTCCTGCCACAGCACATGTTCGCGGGTTTCGTTGGACGGTTTGTGCTGATGCGCACCCGCCGCGCTTCCGACCACTGGACGCACGCCTGACCAGGTCGACAGCACATGGTCGACGCCTACTTCGGCGCCGGGAAATTGCTGCTGGCACGCGGCGAGCAGGTAGTCGAGTTCTTCGCTGGAAATGCGTGCGCTCAAGTGGAGATCGTCGCGGTGATCGAGGTCCGTGGTGCCGACCACCGTCGCGCCTTCCCAGGGAAAAACAAACACCGGACGCCGATCGCGCGCATGCAAAAAAGTGAACGCCTGCGCCACCGGCAAGCGCCAGCCCGGCAGCAACAGATGACTACCGCGCAACGGTCGTAATTGTTTGACAGCTTCAGCGGGACGCAAGCGCTCAGCCCATGCACCCGTGGCCACGGCCAGCACAGAGGAGCGCAGTTGCAGCGTCGTGCCGCCCTCGCAATCCTCAACCTGAACCCCGCACACGCGCCCGCCTTCACGAAGCAGTTGCGTGACCCGCACAGCATTGATTATCACCGCGCCGTCAGCTCGGGCCTCGCGCAGTACGCGCATCACCAGCCGCGCATCATCGGTCAACGCATCGACAAAACAGCTGCCGCCAAGCAAACCGTGTTCCTTCACTCCAGGGGCGAGAAACCGCAGTTGCTGCGCGTCATGAAAACCATGGTTGCGCCGCCCCGCCAGCGCGTCGTACACCGAGAGCAATCCGCCCATGACGCGCGGCCCAGGAAAGCCGCCGCGATAGTGCGGCATCATGAAACTCATCGGCTCGACCAGCCCCGGCGCTTCGTCGAGCAGGCGCTGGCGCTCGCGCACGGAATCGCGGGTCAGGCGCCACTGGCCCTTGGCGATGTAACGCAAACCGCCGTGGACCATTTTCGATGATCGGCTGGAGGTGCCCCAGGCAAAATCCCGCTGCTCCAGCAGCAGACAGCGCCAGCCCCGGCGCGCGGCTTCGCGGACAATTCCGGCGCCGCTGATGCCGCCGCCGATGACGATCAGGTCCCAGGTTTGATCCGCCAGCGTCGGCAGCATCTGCTCGCGCCATCGCGCGTTCCATTCCGCCGTCATGGCCGCGACTCTGGCAACAGCGTGCCGGGATTGAGGCGCCCTTCCGGGTCGAAATGTTCGCTCAGCGCCTGCAACGTCTGCATCGCCAGCGGGCCTTTTTCCCGTAGCAGATAGGGCGCGTGATCCTTGCCGACGCCATGCTGATGGCTGATGGTGCCGTGGTGGTCGACGATGATCTGGCTGGCGGCATGTTTGAGCGCCCGCCAGCGCGCCAGCGTCGCGGCATAGTCCGCCGCCGGGCGAAACACATAGGTGGTGTAGATGCTTGAGCCCTCGCCGTAGACGTGCGAGAGATGGGTGAAGACATGCACGCGTTCGCCCTCGGCGGCCAAGGCGTCGCGCAGGCTGTTTTCGATGAGGCTGAGCAAGTGGTTGACGTTGCTCCAGTCGGTGGCGGTTTCGAGGGTGTCGACCACGTAACCGGCGTTCCACAGGTTCTCGCGCAGGTAGGGAAAGCGGAAGCGGTTCTGCGCCCACTTCTTGCCCAGCAGAGTGCCGGTAAACACGCCACCGAAGGCTTTCAGATGCGCGCGCGCCTGTTTCAACGACAGTGCGTTTTGCTGGCGATTGCCGGTCACGCCGAAGGTCAGCAGGCATTTGCCGTCGCCGGCGCCGCGCAGCTTGAGGTACTTTTCCAGCCAGGCGATCTGCTGCGGATGGCCGGCCAGCGCCAGTTGCGTTTCGGTTTCCACCGCGTTGGACAGGCGCAGCATCGACAGCGGCACGCGCGCCTGCGCCAGTTGCCGGATCGCTTGCAGCGCCTGCGGCCAGTCGGGCAGAAACACGCCGTAAAAACGTTCGTCTGCGGGCAACGCACTGACCCGCACCTTGACCTCGGAAATGATCCCGAAACGGCCTTCGCAACCGAGCACCATTTCACGCAGATCCGGTCCGGCCGCCGACGCCGGGAATGTCGGAATCTGCAAAGGCCCGGCGAAGGTTTCCAGGGTGCCGCCGGCAAACAATTGCTCGATCCGCCCATAGCGCAACGACTGCTGGCCGCTGGAACGACTGGCCACCCAACCGCCCAGCGTCGACAGTTCCCACGACTGCGGAAAATGCCCCAGCGTGTAGCCGCGCGCGCGCAATTGGCTTTCCACTTGCGGCCCGCTGGCGCCAGGGCCGAACGTCGCCAACAGGCTTTGTTCGTCGAGGTCGGTCAGGCGATTCATCCGCGCCAGCGACACCGTCAGCACCGGGCGCGCGGATGTCGGCGGATTGATGTGTCCGGCCACTGACGTGCCGCCGCCATAGGGGATCAGGCACAAATCCTGATCATGGGCGAGCGCGAGCAATTGGCGGATCTGCTCGGCGGTTTCCGGAAACGCCACGGCATCGGGATAAGTCCCCAATGCGCCTTCGCGCAACGCCAGCCAGTCCGCCAGACTCTGGCCGCGCGCGTGCAGCAGGCGATCGTGAGTATCGACGCTGTACAAGCGGTGTGGCACCAAGCGCGAGGTCGGCACTTGCGCCAACGCCGCCGCCAACGTCGCATCGGGCAATGCCCGGCCAGCGCCCAAGCGTTCGTCGAGAAATGTCGCGCCCTGGGCCGGCAGTTCGACCACCGTGCCCGCCTCTCCCCAGCCGTTCCAGCGTCGCATGCGTGTGTCCTTTTTTTGCCGTCGGATCAAGCTTGCATACTAGTCAGCGCTGGGAAACTGTCACGGTCACATCCGGCCAGATCCTGTAGCGAATGGCGCCAAACGTCCGGGCATTTACTTTCGTCGGGCAATCCACTTACCTTGCGGCATTCATTCGCTCACGCGCCGTCGATCAAAGGACCGCGACCATGCCATCGCTCGGCTTCACTTCCGTTCCGCCGCTGCTCAAATACCTGCGCCATGCCGAACAGTTGGGCATGGCCATCGAGCCTGCGTTGGCGGCGGCCGGGTTGCAGGCGCAGCAGTTGAGCGACAACACCTTGCGCCTGCCGGGTGAGGTTCACGAGCGCTTGCTGGACTATTTCTGCGAGCACTCGGGCGATGGCTTGTTCGGGCTGCACGCGGCAAATTTCGTCCTGCCCAATTCATGGAGCGTGCTTGGTTACATCACCATGAATTGCGCCACGTTGGGCGATGCGATGAGCCGGATCATGCCGTTCGAAAAACTCGTCGGTGATATGGGCGTCAGCCGCGCCGAGGTGCAGGGCGAGCACGTGCATCTGATCTGGACCTGCCGCTACCAGCGGCCACGGATTCGCCGACATCTGGTGGAAAACGTGCTCGGTTCGTGGCTGCACTACGCGCGCTGGATCGCCGACACGCAGCTGTCGCCGGCCAGCGTGTGGCTGGAGCATGCGCGGCCGGATGAGGTGACGCAGACCCAGTACGAAGCGTTTTTCGGTTGCCCGGTGCTGTTCGGTCAGGCGTATTCGGCGCTGGTGGTGCCGCTGGCGTATTTGCAGTTGCCGCTGCGCCAGGCCGATGCGCAATTGCTGCGAGCCCTGGAAGAACATGCGATGGGTTTGCTGGCGACGCTGGAAGAGGCGTCGCTGGCGCAGCAGGTGAAGAACATTCTGCGCGGTTTGCTCAAGGAGGGCTTGCCGCGCAAGGAGCAAGTGGCGGAACAGCTCAGCGTGTCGGTGCGCACATTGCAGCGGCAGTTGCAGCAGGCCGGGACGTCGTATCAGCAGATTCTCGATGAGCTGCGTCAGGAACTGGCGGAGCACTATTTGCTCAACAGCACGTTGCCGATTCAGGACATTGCGCAGTATCTGGGCTTTACAGAACCGCGTTCGTTTCATCGCACGTTCAAGAGCTGGCGCGGGATACCGCCGGGGGAGTTTCGGCTGCGGAATCGGCGGTGATGCTGATGGCTTCTTCGCGAGCAGGCTCGCTCCCACAGTAGTTCTCGGTTGCCTGCATTTCCGAACTCACCGCCGCCCACCTGTGGGAGCGAGCCTGCTCGCGAAGGCGTCATTCGCCACACCGATTAAACACGTCTTGGCACAACTGTTTAAAACCGCCAGGCATTCCGCGAAACCACCCACAATTCCTTGCGCCGCTGCCTACGCCTGCGCCAGAATCCGCCGGCTTGTGCGCCCCAGACCTCATCGCTACTGTGATTGCGTCACTGCCCATCAGTGATCGGGTTTAGTAGCCCGGAGTATTTGGGGTGCATAGCTCATCAGACAGTCAGGTCTCGCCTGAACTTAATGGTGGTTGTGCGCAGGGCGCCCTCGGGCGCGCCGGTTTCCCAGATCCCCGGTCTACTAACCTGCGCACAGCTGCCTCCACTTTCTTTAGTAGGAAAGCGGTGGCCAGCCAAAATGAGGATCTGGATATGTTCAAAGTAACCCCAAACCCGCCAACCACTGACCCCGCATCGCCCTACGAATCCCCCGACTCGAAGAAATTCCACGAAGCCGCCGACCGCGCCCTCGATCATTACCTCGGCCCATCCAGCGCCGAATTCATGGCCCCGCCCTACAAACCCAACACGCTGTACATGGCCAATCCCGACGCCGACAACGAATCGCTGCTGGCCGATGCCTGCGAAACCCTGGGGTCGGCGACGGTGATGCTCAACGATCAGGCGGGGCTGGTGAACGGCTCGCAGCGCAAGACTTTGCAGGGCATCGCGCAGATTGTGATGGTCGCGGAGATGGCGGTGAATCGCGTGCTGGATCGGTTGGTGCCGACTGATTGAGGATTTTTGGGGGATTTGGTGTGGGCTGGTTTTGGTGGGGTGTCAGGGGTTGCCCTCACCCCAGCCCTCTCCCAGAGGGAGAGGGGGCCGACCGTGCGATGCTCACGAAATACGCCGACCTGAAATGATCGCTGTGAATCCATATTCGACACGGTCGTTCAGGTCGACGTTTGAAGCACGGTCAACTCGGTCGGTCCCCTCTCCCCCCGGGAGAGGGCTAGGGTGAGGGGCTGTTGATCTTGGGCGCCAAGCTCAAAGACTGATCGCATTGGTAAACACCAACCGATTACCAAACGGATCGGCAATGGTCATGTCCTGACTCCCCCAAGGCATCGCCTGAATCTGCGGATGGGAAAACTTATAGTCCTTGGCCATCAGTTGCTGCTGAAACACTTCCAGTTCATCGGTCTCGATACGCAACGCCGAACCCGGGCACGCATCGCCGTGATGCTCGGACAAATGCAGCACACACTCACCGCGCGACACCTGCAGATACAGCGGATAATTCGCTTCGAAGCGATGCTGCCAGTCGATCTTGAAACCGAGAAAATCGACGTAGAACTCGACAGCCTTGGCCTCATCGAAGATCCGCAGGATCGGGGTGGTTTTGCCGAAGCTCATGGGGTGCTCCCTGACTGATTGGCCCCACAGTGTAGACGGGGAGGATGTCAGCAAATCGGCTTGTTGATGGCTTTCTTTAATCTCATAGTGCCATCACCGCATAAAATCAAAACATCGCAGCCGGGCGTACACCTGTAGGAGCTGCCGAAGGCTGCGATCTTTTGGCGTCATTCGAATCAACGAAACCCTTCGCGCAAACTCCCGTCTCTCGGTAAAAACCGCCCTGCCCTCGCCCCATTCGCCTGCCCGTCGCAATAGCTCAACACGCCGTTGACCCAAACCCCGTCAATCCCCTGCGCGGCCCGTTGCGGATCATTGAAATCGGCCACATCCCGCACGGTTTGCGGATCGAACAACACCAGATCCGCCCAGTGTCCTTCACGAATCTCGCCGCGTTCCTGCAAGCCAAAACGCGCCGCCGACAGGCCGGTCATCTTGTGTACGGCGGTGTGCAGCGGAAACAGGCCGACATCGCGACTGAAATGGCCGAGCACCCGTGGGAAAGCGCCCCACAGGCGCGGATGCGGGAACGGGTCTTCCGGCAGTCCGTCAGAACCGACCATCGACAGCGGATGGGCGAGGATTCTTCTGACGTCGGCCTCATCCATGCCGTAGTACACCGCGCCGGCCGGTTGCAGACGTTTCGCGGTTTCTTCCAGCGACAGCTTCCATTCGCCAGCAATGTCGATCAGGTCGCGCCCGCTGACTTCCGGGTGCGGTGTCGACCAGGTGATGGTGATGCGGTGGGCGTCGGTAACCTGCTTCAAATCCAGCGTCGAAGAGCTCGCTGCGTACGGGTAGCAATCGCAGCCGACCGGGTGAGTTTTCGCTGCCTCTTCCAGCGCTGCGAGCAATTGCGGACTGCGTCCCCAGTTGCCGACGCCGGCGCATTTGAGGTGGGAAATGATCACCGGTGACTGCGCGTGGCGGCCGATCTGAAATGCTTCATCCATCGCCTCCAAGACCGGGGCGAATTCGCTGCGCAAATGGGTGGTGTACACCGCGCCGAACGCCGTCAGTTCTTCGGTCAGCTGCATGACTTCATCGGTCGAGGCGTTGAAGGCGCTGGCGTAGGCCAGACCTGTGGATAAACCCAACGCGCCAGCCTCGAGGCTGTCGCGCAACTGCTCGCGCATGGCAGTGATTTCGCCGGGCGTTGCAGTGCGGAACAAGTCGTCGAGGTGATTGCTGCGCAGTGCGGTGTGGCCAACCAGTGCGGCGACGTTCAACGTGGGGTTGGCCGCTTCGACGGCGGCGCGATAGTCGCTGAAACGTGGATAAACAAACGCTGCGGCAGTGCCGAGCAGGTTCATCGGATCCGGCGGATTGCCCTTCAAACTCACTGGCGAAGCGCTGATCCCGCAGTTGCCAACAATCACCGTGGTCACGCCCTGGCTGAGCTTGGGCAGCATCTCGGGCTGGCGGATGACCACGGTGTCGTCGTGGGTGTGCACGTCAATGAAACCCGGCGCCAGCACCCGGCCGGCGGCGTCGATTTCTTCCGTGGCGCGGGCGTCAGGCAGATCGCCGATACGCTCGATGCGACCATTGAGAATCGCCACGTCTGCGCGGTAGCCCGGCGTGTTGCTGCCGTCGATGACCAGGGCATTGCGGATCAGGGTGTCGTACTGCATGTCAGTCTCCCAGCGGCAGGTGATCGTCGCCGCCACGGTATTCGTCGAGGGCGAGTTTGATTCGCCGCAGACGTTCTTGATTGTCTTCAGGGCTGGCCAGCGCCAGCTCGGTGGCGAGCACGTCGATGGCCAGCAGCATGCCGTAGCGCGCCGCCGTCGGTTTGTAGATGAACGAGGTTTCCGCGCCTTGCAGCGGCAGCACGACGTCGGCCAGTTCCGCCAGCGGTGAATCGCCGCGAGTGATGGCGAGAATGCGCGCGCCGTAGTTTCGCGCCAGCTCCACGGTTTCCAAAAGCTCCGGGGTGATGCCGGTCAGCGAGCAGACGATCAGCACCTGTTCAGCGTTGAGGCTGGCGGCGGTGACGCGCATCATCACCGCGTCATGACACACCGCAATCGGGTAGCCGAGCCGCACCAGTCGCACCTGCAATTCATCGCTGCACAAAGTCGAGCAACCGCCCATGCCGAACGCGTGAATCATCCGCGCCTGGCTGAGCAATTTCACTGCGTCGGCAAAACGCGATTCGTCGAAACCGGCCAGATGCTGGCGCAGCGTGGTTTCGATATCGCCGACGATCTGCCCGTAGAACGCCGATTGCTCGGGCGTGCCCGCCGGGTCGAGAAAACGGCTGCCGACGCCGCTGGCCTGGGCCAGTTGCAGGCGCAGGTCACGCAGGTCGCGGCAGCCAACCGTGCGGGCAAACCGCGACAGCGTGGCGGTGCTGACTTCGGCGCGTTGCGCGAGGTCTTCGAGGCTGGCGCTCGCGGCATACCCGACATCGTCGAGCATCAGCCGGGCGATGCGACCCTCGCCGGCGCTGAAGGAATCCTGGCGGGCGCGGATCTGGTAGAGGATGTCCATGGGCGGCGGGCTCCGGTTACAGCAAGTAGGAAAGGCCGACGGTCAGCGCGAAAGCGACCAGCGAAATCAACGTCTCAAGCACGGTCCAGGTCTTGAACGTCTGCGCGACCGTCATGTTGAAGTATTCCTTGATCAACCAGAAGCCGCCGTCGTTGACGTGGGAAAAGATAACCGAGCCGGCGCCAGTCGCTAGCACTAAAAGCTCAGGGTGGGGGTAACCCAGACCGATGGCCACCGGCGCGACCACGCCTGATGCGGTGGTCATCGCCACGGTTGCAGAACCGGTGGCAACGCGCATCAGCGCTGCGAACAACCAGCCCATGATCAACGGCGACAGGTGAAATTCGTGAGCGAGGCCGACGATCTGATCGGTCACACCGGCATCCACCAGAATCCGGTTCAAGCCACCGCCAGCGCCGACCAGCAAGGTGATGCTGGCGGTGGGCGCGAGGCATTCGTTGGTGAACTTGAGGATCGATTCGCGGTTGAAGCCCTGAGCAATGCCCAGCGTCCAGAAGCTCAGCAAAGTCGCCAGCAGCAGCGCGATCACCGAGTTGCCGATGAACAGCAGAAACTGGTTGAACGCGCTGCCGGGTATGGATATCAGGTTGGCCCAGCCGCCGATCAGCATCAGCACCACCGGCAGCAGAATGGTCGCCATGGTGATGCCGAAACCCGGCAGTTTGTCGCGCGGTTCGCGCTCGAGAAATTGCTTTTCCAGCGGGTTGTCCGCCGGCAATTGAATGCGCGGCACGATGAACTTGGCGTACAGCGGGCCGGCGATGATCGCGGTCGGAATGCCGATCGCGATGGCGTACAGCAAGGTCTGCCCGACCGAGGCCTGATAGGCCTGCACCGCGAGCATCGCCGCCGGGTGCGGTGGCACCAGCGCATGCACCACCGAGAGCCCGGCAACCATCGGCAGACCGACCATCAGAATCGACACGCCAACGCGGCGCGCCACGGTGAAGGCGATCGGCACCAGCAAGACGAAACCGACCTCGAAGAACAGCGGTAAGCCGACCAGGAACGCAATGCAGACCATCGCCCAGTGCGCGTTCTTCTCGCCGAATCGCTCGATCAGCGTCCGCGCCATCTGCTCGGCCCCACCGGACTCGGCCATCATCTTGCCGAGCATCGTCCCCAACGCCACCACCAGCGCAATATGCCCCAGCGTCTTGCCGACGCCAGCCTCATACGCACCGACCACCGCCGACGGCGGCATCCCGGCCACCAGCGCCAGGCCCAGGGAAATCAGGGTGATGACAATAAACGGATTGAGCCGGTAACGGGCGATCAACACGATCAGCGCAATGATGGCCACGGCGGCGTAGACCAGCAGCCAATAGCCGAAGGAAGGCGTCATGCGGTACTCCTCGAAAGGGTCACGTTCGAATGGGTTGTGAAACTCATAAATCATTTCGAGATCGAGATTTCAAACCGCATGAAAGTAATTTTCGTGGAGAGATAAGGTGTGTCGCTGATGGGTATGGCGTGTCGTGATTAATGAAAATTGCGCGGCGGGATTTTCATGGCATTTCAGATCGACGCATACCCTGTGGGAGCGAGCCTGCTCGCGAAGACGGCTTCACATCCAACATCTCTGCTGACTGACCCACCGCATTCGCGAGCAGGCTCGCTCCCACAGTTTTGATCGCATTCTTCCAGCTACATCGCGATAAACCTGTGGAGCGAGCTTGCTCGCGAAGACGGCTTCACATCCAACATCTCTGCTGACTGACCCACCGCCTTCGCGAGCAGGCTCGCTCCCACAGTTTTGATCGCATTCTTCCAGCTACATCGCGATAAACCTGTGGGAGCGAGCCTGCTCGCGAAGACGGCTTCACATCCAACATCTCTGCTGACTGACCCACCGCATTCGCGAGCAGGCTCGCTCCCACAGTTTGGATCGCATTCCTCCAGCTACATCGCGATAAACCTGTGGGAGCGAGCCTGCTCGCGAATGGCTTCACTCGGTGTGCACTGGACTCACACCATTTCGTTACGAATCCATTCGACCACCGAGGTGCGCTTCGGCGTCCAGCCCAGCAGTTCGCGGGCGTGTTTGCCGCGTACGCGGCTGTTGGAGCCGAGGCCGTAGTTGGCCATTTCGTAGCCCCATTCGGCTTCGGCGTCCTGCAGTGGCCAGTCTTGCGGCTTGCCCAGGTTGAGGGCTTCGGCCATGGCGGTGGTCATGTCGATGAACGACGCTTCACCGCTTTCAACGAAGTAGAACGTGCCCGGCACATTCCTGGTCAGCGCCAGCAGATACAGGGCGACGACGTCTTCGATGTGCACGTTGGACCAGATGTTCTGCCCTGTCCCGACGTGGCGCACGATGCCGCTCTTGCGCGCCTGTTTCAGCAGTCGCGGCAATTGCACGCTGTCGCGTTTTACGCCCAGGCTGTGGCCGTAGATCAGCGTGTTGCAGATCACCGCCGAATTCACGCCATCCTTCGCCGCCGCGAGCACCAGGTTGTCGATGGCCACGCGATCGGCTTTATCGACGGTCGGTTCCGGCAGATTGTCTTCGTAGTAAATGACGTCGCTGGATTTGCCGCCGGAAGCATCGCCGACAATGCTTGAACCGCTGGTGTGCAGAAAAACTTTATTGGAACCGCGCAAAGCGTCGAGCAACGCTTCAACCGCGCCGCGATGATCGCTGCTGGCGGCGTTGATTACCGCATCGGCAGCACGCGCCTGTTCCGCCAGCAACTGGCTGTCATCAAGGGTGCCAATCACCGCATGCATGCCCAATGCTTTCAGCTCATCCGCCTGCTCGGCACTACGCACCAGACCAGTAACTTTGTGCCCGGTCTGCACTAGGCCGGTGGCGATGGAACCACCAATAAAACCGGCCGCGCCGGTAACGAAAACATTCATGGAGAAACCCCCTGCGTGAATAAGTGATGCAACGAGTATCGGCCGATGAACCCCAGCGAAAAACCCGCCACAGGCCAATTCACTCTTGCGCAGGGATCACGAATCAGCCCTTGAATTCGGCGCTGGCGTAGGCGGCGAGTTTGCCCTGGATGAAGTCGAGGAAGCACTGGATACGCAACGCCAGTTGCGAGTTGCGGTAGTACACCGCATTGATCGGCTGGCGGTAGCCGCTGTTGAATTCGCCGAGCAGGACTTTCAGGCGTCCAGCGCGAATATCGTCGATGGTCATGAAGTGCGACAGACAAGCGATGCCCTGCCCTTCCAGCACCAAATGACGCACGGTCTCGCCGCTGGAGGCGCTGATCGCCGGGGTGATCGGCCAGCGATCGCCATGCACATAGCGCAGCGGCCATTGGTTGAGGCCTTCGTTCTGGGTGAAGCCGAGCAGCGTGTGCTCACTCAAGTCTGCGACTTGCCGGGGCGCGCCGTGCTTTTTCAGGTAGGCCGGGCTGGCGACAATCAATAACGGACTGCAGCCGAGCGAACGCGCATGCAGCGTTGAATCGGCGAGGGTGCCGATGCGGATGGCGACGTCGGTGCTTTGTTCCAGCAGGTCAATGATCAGGTCATTGCTGTTGAGTTCGAGCTGAATGTCTGGATACAACTGCCGGAATTCGTCGATGTAGGGAACGATGGCGTGGAGCATGAACGGCGAGGCGGCGTTGATGCGCAGGCGTCCGGACGGGGTTTGCTGGCGCGAGGACAGGCGTTCTTCGAGTTGGTCCATCTGATCGAGAATCAGCTTGGCCTGTTCGAAGAAATATTTGCCCTCCTCGGTCAGATCCATGCGCCGCGTGGTGCGGTTGATCAGCGTGGTGTCGAGTTTGGCTTCGAGCTTCGACAGCGTGCGACTGACGGCCGACGGCGTCTGCCCGACCTGCTCGGCGGCGGCGGAAATCGAACCGCATTCGATCACGCAGACGAAAATCTGCAACTCATCGGATCTGGCTTTCACGGGTGTCCTCGCTGGAATCGCCGATCGCAGCCAGGCGCCATGCCCTCTGTAGGAGCTGCCGAAGGCTGCGATCTTTTGCTGTGACCCCGATATTAGCCTGAAAGCCTCAAGCCTTGAGGCCAAACACCTCAGTCAGATGCTGCTCATAACGCACCACATCATTCTCGATGTTCGGACGCTTCATCACGTCGACGCAGAGGAAGGTCGGCAATGCGGTCATGCCAAGGAATTCGTTGGCCTTGTGGAACGGGAAGTACACCGCGTCCACGCCTTTGGCTTCGAAGAAATCCGTCGGATCATCGAAGGCTTGCTGCGGCGCGTTCCAGGTCAGCGACAGCATGTATTGCTTGCCCTGAATCAGACCACCACTGCCGTACTTCTGCGAGGCATCGGAACGGGTGCGGCCGTCGCTGGCGTAGAGGCTGCCGTGGCCTTCGGTGAAAACTTCGTCGATGTACTTTTTCACCGTCCACGGCGCGCCCATCCACCAGCCCGGCATCTGATAAATGATCACGTCGGCCCAAAGGAATTTCGCCACTTCTTCAGCAACGTCGTAGCCCTCATCAATGAAGGTGGTCTTGACGTCGACACCGCCGCGATCGAGCACGCTCAGCGCAGTTTCGTGCAGGGTGGTGTTGTAGCGGCCATCGGAGTGGGCGAATTTTTTACCGCCATTGAGCAACAGGACTTTTTTCATCGGAAAACCTCGGCGCAGCCCTTGGGGCTGGTGGCAACATTAAATGGAATGGCGGCAGATTAACCATCGACCTCGCGCGGAAACAGCCACATCGACGCAAAATACATTTGATCAAAACGCACGAATCAATAACCTATTGTTGCCGTAAGATTCGGCGCTTTCTGCATCCGAGGAAGTTGTGATGAGTGAACGACAGGGTTTCATCCTGCACGCCAAGACCCGCCCGGAAAAAGCCGCCGAGTTCGAAGCGCTGTTTCGCGCCTATGTCGAGCCGAGCCGCGCCGAACCGGGCTGCATCGAGTACCACATGCTGCGCGACAAGCAGGATCCGACGCTGTTTATCTTCTACGAGATCTGGGCAAGCCAGGCGCATCTGGATGTGCACTCAGCGTTGCCGCACATGAAAGAGTTTTTCGCCAAACGCATGGAGTACCTGGAACGCGATTTCGATATCCGCCCGATCGACATGCTCAGCGAATCGTCGGCTAGCCGCTGACCAGCAAGTGGGCGCCGAGCGCGCCCAGTCCGATAAAGAACACCCGCTTGAACAGCGCCGCACTGATACGCTGACGCAGCCATTGGCCAAGCCACATGCCGAGCATGGCCGGGATCAGCGCCAGCAGCGACGCGCTCAATTCGCCACCGCCAAGTGCGCCGTGCCAGAGCAGCCCAAGCGCCAGCGCCAAGGTCGAAACAGTGAAGGACAGACCGAGCGCCTGCACCAGCTCATCGCGGCTCAGCCCCAGGGCCTGCAGATACGGCACCGCCGGAATCACGAAGACGCCGGTGGCGGAGGTGATGACGCCGGTGATCAGGCCACACAGCGGGCCGAGCCAGCGTTCATGACGCGGGTTGACGTGCAGCGTCGGTAGAAACAGTCCGCTCAACGCATACAGCAACAGCGCCGCGCCAAGTCCGCGCACCACCCAATGTCCGCTGGACATGCCGATCCCGAGGGTGCCGACGCCGGTGCCGAGGAAGATCATCAGCAGCATAGGCCAGAGGCGTTTGATCAATCCTTGCAGATGCCCGCCGAAGGCCAGTTGCCAGAGGTTGGTCAGGGTCGCGGGGATGATCAACAGCGCGGCTGCCTGCGCTGGCGCCATAGCCAGACCGAGCAGGCCCATGGCAACGGTGGGCAGGCCGAGGCCGATGACGCCTTTGACCATGCCGGCGAGGATGAAGGTGGCAACGACCAGCAGCGAAAGGGTCAGGCCGAGGGTTTGGTAGAAGTCGGTTAGCATGTGCATTGGGGTAATGTGCGCTGATCCGGAGCGGGTGAAAATCTGCCATATACTGAGGCTGCCTCTTCCTTTGCAAGAGGCTGGAATCGACTTCGAAGCATCTGGACTCTTCGCGAGCAGGCTCGCTCCCACACGGGATCTGCGGTGTACATGAGTCCCTGTGGGAGCGAGCCTGCTCGCGAAAGGGCCAGCCCAGACACCACAAAAACCACAGGCGAACCCATGCACTTCGACCTCACCGACCTGCGCCTCTACCTGCATATCCTCGACACCGGCAACATCACCGCCGGGGCCCTGCGCAGTCATTTATCCCTCGCCGCCGCCAGCGCTCGAATCCGCGCGATGGAAGCCTCGCTGGGCGCCGAATTCCTCGAACGCGGTCGGCGTGGCGTCACCCCGACGCCCGCTGGCAAAGCCCTCGCCCGCCACGCGCGCATTCTTTTGCAACAGACCGAACGTCTGCAACAGGAACTCGCTGAATACGCACAAGGCGTCAAAGGCCAGGTGCGGCTGTTGTGCAACACCACGGCGATCACCGAATACCTGCCGGAAGTGCTCGCGGATTTTCTGCGCAGCCATCCCAATCTCGACATCGATCTACAGGAACTGCCGAGCGCGCGGATCACCCATGCCTTGCGTGAAGGCGCAGCGGATCTGGGGATTGTGTCCGACGCGGTCGACATTAACGGCCTACAGACCCAGGCGTTTCGCGACGATCCGCTGGTGCTGATTCTGCCGCTTGACCACCCGTTGTCTGACGCCGCCGAGGTCAGTTTCAGCGACGCGTTGCAGCATGACTTTGTCGGACTGAGTACCGACAGCGCACTGGCGATCTATCTGGAAGAACAGGCGCTGCACAGCGGCGCACGGATGCAGGTGCGCATTCGCGCCGATGGCTTCGACGGGGCGATGCGCATGGTCGCCCGAGGCGCCGGACTGGCCATCGTGCCGTTGGCCGCTGTCGAACGCTCGACGGTCGAACGCTTCAAATGTGTGGCGCTCAATGAACCGTGGGCGCGCCGCACGTTATTGCTTTGCGCGAGAGACTTCGCCGCGCTACCGGGTTATGCCCAGGCATTGTTACAAGCGCTCACCGCTGCGCGCGTTTCTGAGCACTCCGATGTCGACCCCAGACAACCGAGCGACGACCGGGCGCTATAGGGTGCGACTTCAATTCTCAAGTCCACTTGCCCGGAGTCCCTCATGACCGCGACCGCCCCTATCACCGTTCTGCGCGACACTCACCCGCTGCCAGTACTCGATGCCTGCAAGTGGGAAAAACTCGAAGGCGACCCGCACACCGTCAACCTCAACGCCTACACCAGCGAAGACGGCAGCAAGATCATGGGCACCTGGATCTGCACGCCGGGCAAGTGGCGCGTCGATTATGTGAAGTGGGAATACTGCCATTTCCAGGAAGGCTACTGCGTGATCACCCCGGACGGCATGGCGCCGATTCACCTGCGCGCCGGCGATATCTTCGTGGTTGAGCCGGGCATGAAAGGCACGTGGGAAGTGGTCGAAACCGTGCGCAAGTATTTCGTCTTCGCCTGACAAAGCAAAAGATCGCAGCCTTCGGCAGCTCCTACAGAAACGCATTCCCATGTAGGTGCTGCCGAAGGCTGCGATCTTTTCTTCCTGCACAAAAAAGCCGGGAAATCCCCTGTGGCGAGGGAGCTTGCTCCCGCTCGGCTGCGCAGCAGACGTAACTTCAGCAAATGCGGTTTTTCTGAAGAACCTCATCTGCCGTGTTCAGGTCTGCTGCGCAGACCAGCGGGAGCAAGCTCCCTCGCCACAAAAAACCCTTTCACCTCAGTTTTTTGAACAGTTACTGCGGTTTGCGATAGCTGTTGATGATCGCCGAGAAATCCTTCCCACCGTCACCGCGCTGGCTCATCGCCTGATACAACTGCTGCGCCACCGCGCCGAGCACCACCGGTTGGTGCGCTTGCCGCGCCGCTTCCGTCGCCAGCCCGAGATCCTTGAGCATCAGCTCCGCGCCGAAACCGCCGGTATAACCTCGCGAGGCCGGCGCCGTTTCGACGATGCCCGGCCACGGGTTGTACATCTCCGAACTCCAGCAGCGGCCGGTCGAGCTGTTGATGATGCCGGCCAGCACGCCGGTGTCGATCCCCAGCGCATCGCCCAAAGCCATCGCTTCACTGACGCCGACCATCGAGATCGCCAGCAGCAGGTTGTTGCAGATCTTGGCGATCTGGCCAGTGCCGACTTCACCGCAATGCACGATGTTGCGGCCCATCTGCGCCAGCACCGGTTGCAGGGTGGCGAACAGTTCCGGGGTGGCGCCGACCATGAAGGTCAATGTGCCGGCCGTCGCACCGCCCGTGCCGCCGGAGACCGGCGCATCGGCCATGGCCACGCCGTGTTTGGCGGCGGCCGCTGCGACGTCGCGGGCGGTCTGCGGATCGATGGTGCTGCAATCAACCGCCGGTACGCCTTGGCGAATGCCGGCGAGCACGCCCTCCTCACCCAGCCAGACACTGCGCACATGCACAGCGGCCGGGAGCATGGTGATCACCAGTTCGGCATCTTCCGCCGCCTCGCGCGCCGAAGCGCGGATGGTGCCGCCCAGTTGTTCCAGTTCCGCCAGCACGGTTTTGTTCAGGTCGACCAGGTTCAGCGAGTGGCCAGCCTTGATCAGGTTGCGCGCCATCGGCGCGCCCATGTTGCCCAGCCCGATAAATGCGACTTTCATGATCGAATCCTCAGCGCAGGTTGATGGTGGTGTTCACGCCGTCGTTGACGCTGTCGTCGTCGAACCAGCGCGCCGTAACCGTTTTGGTCTGGGTGTAGAACTGCACCACTTGCTTGCCGTACGGGCCGAGATCGCCGAGTTTCGAACCGCGCGAACCGGTGAAGCTGAAGAACGGTACCGGCACCGGAATCGGAATGTTGATGCCAACCTGACCGACGTCGATTTCAGTCTGGAATTTGCGCGCCGCAGCGCCGCTCTGGGTGAACAGGCCGGTGCCGTTGCCGAACGGGTTGGCATTGACCAGCGCAATCGCCTGATCGAGGGTATCGACCTCCAGCACCACTAGGACCGGGCCGAAGATTTCCTGGGTGTAGATCTGCATCTCAGTGGTCACCCCGGAGAACAGGGTCGGGCCAACAAAGTTGCCTTGTTCATAACCCGGCACGCTGATGTCGCGACCATCGAGCTCCAGCTTGGCGCCTTCCTTGATGCCGCTTTCGATCAGTTCAAGGATCCGCGCCTTGGCCTTTTTCGAGATTACCGGGCCGACATCGGTGCCCGGCTCGCTGCCGGCGTTGACCTTGAGTTTTTGTGCCAGCGCTTTCAGGTCCGGCAGCCACTGTTTCGCCGCACCAACGAGAACCACCACCGAGGTGGCCATGCAGCGTTGCCCGGCGGCACCGAAACCGGCACCGACCAAGGCATTCAGCGCTTGTTCGCGGTTGGCATCGGGCAGCACCACGGCGTGGTTTTTCGCGCCCATCATCGATTGCACGCGTTTGCCGTGTTTGCCGGCCAGGTCATAAACATGGGTGCCGACGGCGGTCGAACCGACGAACGACACGGCTTTGATGTCCTTGTGCGTGCACAGGCCATCGACCACATCCTTGCCGCCGTGAACGACGTTGAGCACGCCTGCAGGAACGCCAGCCTCGATCGCCAGTTCCACCAGCAACATGGTCGACAGCGGATCCTGTTCCGAAGGCTTCAGCACGAAGGTGTTGCCGCAGGCGATCGCCATCGGGAACATCCACAGCGGAATCATCGCCGGGAAGTTGAACGGGGTGATGCCGGCGCAGACGCCGATCGGCTGGCGCAGGGTGTAGGTGTCGACACCGCCGGCGACGTTTTCGGCGAACTCGCCCATTTGCAGGGTGCCGATCGAGCAAGCGTGCTCGACCACTTCGAGACCGCGGAAAATATCGCCCTCGGCGTCGGCAACGGTCTTGCCCTGCTCGGCGCTGAGGACCACGGCGATGCGTTTGGAGTGCTCGCGGATCAGCGCTTGCAGCTTGAGCATGATGCGCATCCGCGCGCCGATCGGGGTCAGTTTCCAGGTCTGGAACGCGCGCTGGGCGGCGCTGACAGCAGCATCGACCTCAGCGGCGGTGGCGAACGGAACTTTGGCCAGCACTTGCTGGGTCGCCGGGTTGACGATGTCGTGCCACTCGGTGGTCTGCGACTCGACCCATTCGCCGTCGATCAGCAGTTTGACCTTTTGCAGCGTGGTGTCGTTGGGCGTAAGCGATGCGTTCATGCTGGTCTCCAGAACTTGTTTTTATCGTAGGAGCCAAGGCGAAAGGTTCGCCCTGAGATGAGGCGTGTGTCCAGAATGGTTGTCGGACGGTTTTTGGAGTATAGATGTGCAAACTTCTAATAAGAACGCACATATAAGCCCGTCCATCATGCAAAAAAACATCACCTCGCTAGGCTCGCTGAACTGGGACGACCTGAAGTTTTTCCTCGAAGTCGCCCGCACCCGCAAGGCCAGCACCGCCGCCAAACGCCTGGCCGTCGACTACACCACGGTGTCGCGACGGATCAGTTCGCTGGAAGCGGCGCTCGGCACGCTATTGTTCGAAAAATCCCGCACCAGCGGCTTCGTCCTGACCACCGAAGGCCAGCGCTTGCTCGGCTATGCCGAGTCGATCGAAAGCACGTTGCACATGGCCTGCGAGCAGGTTTCCGGCTCGGGCGTGGCGCTGTCAGGGCATGTGCGCATGGGCTGCACCGAAGGCTTCGGCAGTTTTTTCATCACCCCGCAGCTCAGTCATTTCGTCGACGCCTACCCGGCAATCTCGGTGGACATCCTGCCGCTGCCGCACTTCATCAGCCTGTCCAAGCGCGAGGCCGACATCGTCATCGCCCTGGAACGGCCGGAGCATGGGCCGTACGTCTGCTGCAAACTCTGCGACTACCGTTTGCAGCTGTATGCAACCCAGGACTATCTCGACAAACACCCACCCATCCGCCGCCCGGCAGACTTGAGCAAGCATCAATTCATCAGTTATGTCGACGATCTGGCATTCAGCTCGGAGCTGCTCTATCTGGCCAACGTGCTGCCCGGCGCCAGCGCAAATTTGCGCAGCACCAGCGTGATCGCGCAATACGTCGCCGCCCAGCAGGGGCGCTCACTGGCGATCCTGCCGTGCTTCCTCGCCGCCCAGGACCCGCGTTTACTGCCGGTGTTGCCGGAGGAAGTCGACATCACCCGGCAGTTCTGGATGTACTGCCGGGAGGATCTGCGCAAGTTGAAGCGGATTACGTTGTTGTGGGATTACATTCGCGAGGTGACTGAGCGTAATCAGGCGTTGTTGATGGGGGAAACGCGGGAGATGCGTTTTGCCGATTAGTCGGCGCTGACCACGATCGACACCCGGCGATTTTCCGTGCGCCCCGCTGCGGTGTCATTGGAGGCTACCGGTTCGCTGCTGCCGAGGCCTTGCAGCTGGATGTTTTCCTGCTTCATGCCGACCGTGGCGAGGACGTTGGCGACGCTCTTGGCCCGACGCAGTGACAGTTGCTGATTGTAGGTTTCCTTGCCCGACGCATCGGTGTGGCCATCGACGCGCACCCGCTCGATACCCACGCCGAGCAGCGCCTTGCCGATGCGTTCGACGATTTCAGTGCTGGGTGCGTTCAGGCTTTCGACGTCGCTGCCAAACAGTACTTTGCCCGACAGGCCGAACTCCCAGCCGTCGTCGGTCAATTCGAAACCCTGCTGTTTGAGCACGGCGACCTGCGCCGGTGTCAGGCCCTTTTGCGGGGCGGTCTGGCAACCGCTCAGGGTCAGCGCGACAAGCAACAGCAATGCGGAAAAATGTCGAACGGGAAATGTGAACACGAACATCAGCTCCTGGTGTGAACGGAATCGACCGGGTGCTCCGACCCGGCCGTGAATTGCGCACCGCGTGACAGGCGCTTGGCCTGATACATCGCCGCGTCGGCTGCGTTGAGCAGGGTGCCCGGCGTGGCGCCATGATCGGGGTAAACAGCGATGCCGATACTGAGCGAGGTCATCACACTGGTTCCGCCGGGCAGGCTGATCGGCATGTCCATGCTGGTGAGGATCTTGTCAGCGATGTGCTCAGCGTCTTCAACAGTGTGCAGCGGCGCGAGCAGCACGGCGAACTCGTCGCCGCCCAACCGCGCGACCAGATCGTCCTCGCGCAATTGCGCGCGCACACGATTGGCAATGGCTACCAGCACTGCGTCGCCCGAGGCGTGACCGAAATTATCGTTGATGCCTTTGAAGCGGTCGCTGTCGAGGAACAGCACGGCGACCCGCTCATCGTGTTTTTTCGCGTTGCGCAATGCGCGGATCAAGCGGCCTTCGAAAAACGCGCGGTTGGGCAACCCGGTGAGGCTGTCGTGGGTCGCTTGATGGGCGAGGGTTTCGTTTTCGTTTTGCAGATGGGTTTGCCAGGACTCGAGTTCGCCGAGCAAGGCATTGAAGTCGTTGCCGAGATTATCCAGTTCGGCGATTTGTGCCGGCGGCACGCGCCGATCCAGCGCTCGCTCACTGCGGGCGGCATGAGCGACGGAGGCGAGGCTGTGCAATGGGCCGATGATTGCGCGCAGTTGCCGTCGCGCCAGATAGAGCGCGACCCAGGCGCTGATCGCGGTGCACAGCACAATCCCGGCCAGGCCACTGAGGAGGAAGCGCATCAGGCTGCCGCCGTGACCGATGAGCAGGACGCGACCGATTTCACGGTCCTGATGTTCGATCGGCAGGCTGACCGGTTTTTCCAGAAGAGCCCGCGTGATCTGCATTTCCAGCTCGGAGAACAAACCGGTTTCAGCGCGCTGCCACTGCGCAATCAATTGGCCTTGCGCGTCCAGCACTCGGGCATCCGCGACCTCTTCGGTGGCGGCGATGATTGCCAGCGCTTCGGTTGCCGCCGCTTTGTCGTTGAACACCACGGCCGCTTCGACGGTGTAGCTGATCGAACGGGCGATCAAGTGCAGGTTGTGATCGGCATACACCCGCAGCGCCAGCACGCCCAGCAAGGTCAGCGAAACACTGGCCATCGCCACCGCTACCAGCGCGACGATCAAATGCCCACGGCCAATGACCGAGCCCAGGGTCGGGCGAGCCTTCCAGCTGAACAGCTTCATGGCGCCGCCGCTTTGCGACGGGACAACTGCAACACGCTGGGGTGAATGCGCACGCCGCTGCGAGCTACTGAGTCGAGATTGACCTCGAACGACACTTGCTCATCACCGACGCGCAGGCAAAACAGACTGCCGACCGTGCATTGATCGTCCGCTTCGCTGATGCTCAGCACCGGATGCCCGATCAACGATGCGAACAGGCGACTGCGTTCATCGGCGGTGAGCTTGCCGATGTACACCGCGTCGCACTCGCTGACGATGGCAGGATTGTTCGCCAGCAGACGACGCACCGCCACCGGCCGGCCGCTGGCTTGTGTAGTGCCTTTGACCAGGTCATCGGTGTATTCGGTGGGGCCGACGATGCACAGGCGCAACTGCGCCGGCTCCACTGGCCAGCGTGCATAACTGAGGATGCCAAGGACCACCTGCGTCACCGCTTTGGCCCGTTGCTCGGCCGGCCCGGTTTGCGCTTGTGCGAGGGCGCTGCCCGTCAACAACCAGAGCAAAACGATCAGCAAGGCGCGCTGGCAGGCAACCACACGCTCTGTCGTCCGGACGGCGACCTTCATGCAGGGATTCTCTTGGAGCGTAACGAAATGATGCCGCAACGATAGCACAGCGCCAGAACGCCAGCGAGGCGCCGGGCCCTGACCGGTTGGTCAGTAATCGTTGCCGATCATTCAGCGTTTCATTCCCGAGGCTCGGCGCCCTCCTCCAGTTCCAGCATCAGCCCGCTCAGACGCTTGACCTTGCGCTGCACCGCCTCCTCGAACACGCCGGCACGCGGCTCGATCAAGGTGAACCAATGCCGGGCGCGAGTGATTCCGGTGTAGATCAGCTCTTTGGTCAGCACCGGATTCAGCGCATCCGGCAGGATCAGCGCCGTGTGTGCAAACTCCGAACCCTGGGATTTGTGCACCGTCATGGCATACACGGTTTCGACGTCATTGAGCCGACTCGGCAACACGAAGCGCACGCCGCCCTGACCATCGTTACGCGGGAAGGCCACGCGCAAAACCGTTTTGCCGATCTCGGGCCCATCGCGCTCGGGCAGTTTCAGGGCGATGCCAATGTCACCGTTCATCAGGCCCAGACCATAGTCGTTGCGTGTCATCAGCACCGGCCGACCTTCGTACCACTGCTGATCGCTCTCGATCAGACGCGCCTTGAGCAACGCGGCGGTGATGCGCTGGTTCAGGCCTTCAACGCCCCATGGGCCTTTGCGCACGGCGCACAACAACTGGAACGTATCGAACGCCTGCAAGACTTCCCGGGCCCAGTCGGTCCAGTCCGCATGCTCCAGTGGCCGCGTCGACGCTGGACGCTGATCGCGCAGGACGCTCAGGTAATGGCGATAACCTTGCGGGCCGTTGCCGTGACCTTCGAGCAACAGCCGTTCAAGCTTGTGATCATGCTCACCCTTGAGCGGCAGCGAATACACGTCTTCATAGCCACCGGTAGCGAGCAACTGGCGCGCCTCGTCGGCCGATTGCTGGTTGACCCGTCGCGCAAGCTGACCGATGCCGCTGCCCTCGCCGAAGCGGCGCGAGTGACGCAGCATCACCACTTGTTGCGCCAGCGGATGGGCGCCGTCGCGGTCTTCATGCAAACCGCTGCCTTGCAACGACTCGCCGCTGACTGACTCCAGCCACTGCCGCGTCTGCGGGCTGTACCAACCGCCCTCGGCGTCACGACACAGATCGCCCAGCACCGCACCGGCCTCGACCGAAGCCAACTGATCCTTGTCGCCCAGCAGCACCAGCCGTGCATGGGCCGGCATGGCGTCGAGCACGTTGGCCATCATTTCCAGGTCGATCATCGAAGCCTCGTCGACTACCAGCACATCCAGCGGCAAGCGGTTACCGGCATGGTGACGGAAGTGACGGGTACCCGGTCGACTGCCGAGCAAACGGTGCACGGTGGTGACATCGCTAGGGATAGCCGCGCGCACCGCTTCGGCGACTTGCAGCGACTGCACTTGCTGGCTGATCGACTCGGTCAAGCGTGCAGCGGCCTTGCCGGTCGGTGCCGCCAGACGAATGCGCAGCGGATGGCCAGCCTCGACGGCCGGTGCCTGCAGCAACGCAAGCAAGCGCACCACCGTGGTGGTTTTGCCAGTGCCCGGGCCGCCGGTGATGATGCTGAAGGCGCTACGTGTCGCGATTGCGCAGGCGAGTTTCTGCCAGTCGATGACAGCTGCGGACTTCGCCCCGCCGAATAACTCATTGAGGCGTTGCGGCAGATCATCCGGCGTCGGTTCCTGCTGCATCAGCCGCTGGCGCAGCGCGGCATCGATGCGGCGCTCGTACGTCCAGTACCGGCGCAAGTAAAGGCGTTTCGAGGACAGCACCAATGGCCGGGTCTGCGCCGTATCACTCGCGTCAGCGGCCAGGGCCACCAGCGAGCTGCTTGCCAGCACTTTGCACCAATGAGCCCCGTCCAGCGTTTCGAGCAGTTGCGAAGGCAGCAACAACACACCGCCCTGCACGTCGCCTTCGGGCGGCAATGACAGTGCAAAATCCGGCGCCTTGAGGGTCTCGAACAGGTCCAGACACACATGACCATGGCCGAGCTGGTGGCTGGTCAGCGCCGCCGCAAGCAGCACCAGCGGATCGGTCTCGGGCTCGAGTTCGTGCAGGAAGGCGACAAAGGCCCGGTCAAGCGCACGCAACCAGCCTCGCTCGACCCACCGGCTCAGCAACAACAGCAAATCATCGGCGCGAGTCAGCGGCGAGAGTTTCGACAGGCTGTCCGCTTCCAGTGGTGTCGGCAGCAGATCGGCGAATGTGCGGCTCATAGCAGGACTCCCTGTTCCCAGGCGGGTTCGGACTTGGGTTCGGGTTTGCCCTGGAACATCCGGTCGAGGCGTTCGATCAATTCCCGTGGCGGGCGCACGAAGTACACCCCGCGACTCTCCGCACGCGTCCCGCGCAGGAACAGATACAGCGCCCCACCGACATGCCGGTCGTAATCGTAATCCGCCAACCGCGCCTTCAACTGGCGATGCAAAGCCAACAGATACAGCACGTATTGCAGGTCGTAACGATTGTCGAGGATCGACTGCTCCATGGCCTGCACGGTGTAGGCCTGATCATCCACACCGAGCCAATTGGATTTGTAATCGGCGACGTAATAGCGGCCGGCGTGCTCGAAGGTCAGGTCGATAAAACCCTTGAACATGCCGTTGAGTTGCACCGGCTCTGCCGCCACGCGGGCGACGCCATTGTGGGTGTGCTGGCGCACCTGTTCGTCGAGCTTGAGCACGTCGACTTTGTGGCTGGCGAACCAGAATTCCATCTCGACGCGGTATTGCTTCAGTTGCTCGAAAACCACCGGCGGTTGCCCGCCCGCGATCGGCAAAGGCGACTTGAGCAAATGCTGCAGCCGGTCGGTCAGCGTGGTTATCCAGCCTTGCCAGCCTCGCAGGTTGCAGCGCCGGGCAATCGCATCTTCCAGCGCTTCGCGGGTAACCGCAAAACCTTCAGCGCCCGCCCACTCGAGCAAGCCATGCAGAAACGTGCCGGGATTCGGTCCGCGAGGAAAACGGTGAATATCGGCGCCACCGCTGATGATTTCTCGGGGCGCGTCGGGATCGAGGCGCTCGTCGTCAAAGAGCTTTTGCGCCTGCGGACTGTCCGGTGCTTCATCGCTGCCGACGCTTAATACATCGCTGATACGCAAAGCACTATAGGAAGCGATCCACCAGTTCTCACTGGCTTTGCGCTTGGGCCGAAGCGTGGCTCGCAAAACTGCATCATTGCGCGGCGGCTGGTAATGCTCCTCAGTGGGATGAGGCATTTCGCCGATACCGATGGCCGGGCAGTCTTGCTGCAGATCCTGCAGCCATCGATTCAATTGGCTGGACTCGCCCAAAGCAGCACCGCCCCCCAGCAAGTAACCCAACGCAGACAGGTGCAGCACCGAGCTGTTGTTATTGCCGCGCTTCAGGTCAGTGACGCCCAGCCAACAGGCATGTTGCGCCCGGGTCAATGCGACATACAGAAGACGCAAGTCTTCGGCCAGACGCTCATCATCAGCCTGTGCGATCAACTCGGCGGTCGGCTTGAGGCTGATCTGCGCTTTGCCCGCAGCGTCGTGGTAATGCAACGGCAAACGGCTGCCATCCACCGGTTTCGCCGAGCAAATGAATGGCAGGAATACCAGCGGATATTCCAGGCCTTTGGATTTGTGGATGGTCACCACCTTGACCAGTTGCTCGTCGCTTTCCAGACGCAGGATCTGTTCTTCGCCGGCCTGACCGGACAGTGCCAGCAACTCGGCCAGATGGCGGATCAACGCTTGCTCACCGTCGAGCTCCGCGGCGGCTTGCTGCATCAGTTCCGAGAGGTGCAAAAGGTTGGTCAGCACGCGCTCGCCATCACTGCGCTGCATCAGGGTCTGCGGCAAGTGGAAATCGTGAAGCAGGCGGCGCAGCATCGGCAACACGCCCTGTTTGCGCCAGAGTTCGCGATAGCCGCGGAACTGCATGACCCGGGCTTCCCAGACCATTTCATCCTGGTTCAGGCGCTCCAGCTCGATCAGCGGCAGGTTCAGCGTGGCGCATGCCAGCGCGGCCTTGAGCGAACGCTCGACATCGGGTTCGGCGCAAGCCTTCAGCCAAGAGAGCAGGTCATGCGCCTCTTGCGCGACGAAGACCGAGTCCTTGTCCGAGAGATAAACACTTCGTACCCCGCGGGCGGCGAGTTCAGCTCGCACGGCTTGGGCTTCTTTACCGTCGCGGACGAGGATCGCGATGTCCGAAGGACGCAAACCTCTGAAGTCGTCTGCCTGGATAAACCCAGCGCTGCCGGTTTGCCCGCCATTGAGCAGTGCGGTGATCTGACTGGCACAGGCCGCGGCCATTTGCTGGCGATAGATTGCACCGGACAGCGGTTGATCGCTCGGCAATAGCCAGACATTCAGCGCCGCGACGTCTTGCCCGGCGATCTGCAGGGTTTCCTTGCGCCCCTGGGACTCGACGGGAAGGAACGGCACCGGGTTCTCGCCATTTTCCTCGCGAAACAAAAACGCGCCGCGTCCCTGTTCTCGGGACTCGGCGCGTTCGAATACGTGATTGACCGCTGTGACCATGCCGTGGCTGGAGCGGAAGTTAGTGCCTAACGTATGCAAACGTCCGGTGGTGGCCTGACGTGCGCGCAGGTAGGTGTAGATGTCAGCTCCGCGAAAGGCATAGATCGCCTGCTTGGGGTCGCCGATCAGGAACAGGCCGGTGTCAGGATGGTTGTCTTCGATGCGGTAGATACTCTCAAAGATGCGGTATTGCACCGGATCGGTGTCCTGGAATTCATCGATCAGTGCCACCGGAAACTGCTCGCGGATCAGCGTCGCCAGACGCTCGCCGCCCTCCGATTGCAGCGCGGCATCCAGACGCAACAACATGTCGTCGAAGCCCATTTCCGCGCGGCGACGCTTCTCTTCTTCAAAACGCGCGCCGACCCATTTGGCGGCGTGTTGCAGCACCGCGGCATCGGGCGTCGGCAGAGCGTCGAGGCTCGACTTGAGTCCGGACATGGCGTCCAGCCCTGGGTGACTTGGAGCCTGACCTTTCCAGGCTTCAGCCATGCCATCGGGTGTCAGCCGGGTGAAACCAGTGCCAATGTCCAGTTGCTCAAGCGACTCGTCTTCGGCCCAGGTCTTGAGCTTCTCGAACCAGGGCTCGAAATAACGCGCCTGCATCTTGCGGCCATCGACGGTTTTGCTGGCCACGCCCTCATGGCAGAGAGCAAGCAGTTCGTCTGCCCAGTCCCGCCAAGGCATTTTCAGTTCGACCAACGCCGCTCGCCGCTCCAGCAAACATTCAGCGATCAGGTCCGCCGGCACCTTTCCTTCATCGGTGTCACGCTCGCTGGCGAACAAGCCGCGGACCCGAGGCAACAACGCTGCGGGGCCACCCCAATTACTGCGCACCCAGTTCAGCGCGTCACCCTGCATCGGGTAGCAAAACAGTCGCCAGTAATCGCGCAGCACTTCGCCAAGCAAATCGCTGTGATCGGTTTCCAGCGACTGCGTGAACAGGCTGCCGCTGTCGAACGCGTGCTCACGCAGCATGCGCTGACACCAGCTGTGAATGGTCGAGACGGCAGCTTCGTCCATCCACTGCGCGGCGATATCGAGGCGGTTGGCACAGCCCGACCACTGCTGCGAATCGAACTGATAGCGCAGTTCGGCGATCAGTCCGTCTGGGGCGGTTATTTCATCGCGGAAGAAACGCGCGGCCTCGGCCAAGCGGGTTCGAATGCGCTCACGCAGCTCTTTGGTGGCAGCGTCGGTGAACGTGACTACTAGGATTTGCGGCGGCAGCAATTCGCGCGCGAAACCGCTTGTCTCACCGCCATGGCCGAGAATCAGCCGCAGATAAAGCGCCGAGATGGTGAAGGTTTTGCCGGTGCCGGCGCTCGCCTCGATCAGTTGGCTACCGCGCAACGGGAACGCCAGAGCCAACGGTGTCTTGGTACTCATGCGCGTGCACCTTCGCTGGACAAGGAACGCCACGGCGCTTCGAATAATGGGCGGTACAGGGCGTCGCACCAGCCGTTGAAGGTTTCGTCTGCCAACAATGCACCGAAGTCGGGATATTGTCGGAGCAGCGCCGGGCTTTCACGCCGCTCGCCGTCGCTGGTCTGTCCGTCACCCTCATAGGCTTTTCGCGCCGCGGCTTCGGCTTTGACCGGATCAGTCTGAGATAGCCAGGCGAATGCGGTTTTTATCGCAATCGGCAAGGGTTGGCACATGCCGGTTTGCCAGGCGAGTAGCAGGTCACCGAGGAACCGCAGCGCTCGGTCTCGCTCCATGGGTTCAAGCAACAGTGTGTCGTCGCTCGCGACCAATGCTGTGGTCAACGCATGCTCGCTGGCGCAGGCGACCAGATGGGTCACCCACGGTTTGGTCAGCCGATGCCACTTGCGCGTTTTGATCGAGCCGATGCTGTTGGGAATGGTGGTGACTGACAGCAGTCCGCCATCGGCGCGCTGGTGCAGACTTGCGAGCCATCCCTCCAGACGCAGCCCCTGCAAATCGAGACTGACCGGGATCGCGCTGGTCAACGGCGTCGGCCATAACGTCAGCAACTGCTGATAACGTTGCAGAAGATCCGGCAGCGGTTCGATCAGTTCACGCTGCAGGCATTCGCCGAAACCCGCCATAGGCAGCAGACCACTGTTTTGCAAGCGCAGCGCCCGGGCTTGCAGTGCTTGATCGATATTCTCCGGCTGGGTGAGCGCGGCTTCCAGCAAACTGTCGCTCAGCGTATAGCGCTGCAACGCGTCCAGCACGAAAGGTTCTTCATCGGCCAACGGCGCTTGCGCGGCCTCGAAGTAAACCTTGAGTCGCTGGGTGAAAAAATGCCTCACCGGGTTTCGCAGAAAATCCTGCAGTAAGGCCAGCGTCAGCGGTTCTTCCTGAACATACGGCGCGAGTAATGGCGTCTCGCTTTGATGCGTTTGCTCTTGATGCAACACTTGCCACTCACTGGCATAGCTGAACAGCTGCTCGCCTTCGTGGAAATAGCGGGCGCTGAAAGGTTGCAGAGGATGTTCTTCCGTCAGCGCCTCTAATAGGTCCTGGTTTGGGTCTATTGAACGCCAGCCGCTGGCGAGGTGATCGCGCAACTGGCCGATCAGCACCGAGGCGGGTCGTTCGCTGTTATCGCGGATGCTGCGACCGACCCAACTGATATAGAGCTGGGTGCGTGCGGACAACAGCGCTTCGAGTAACAGATAGCGGTCGTCTTCACGCCGCGAGCGATCGCCCGGGCGGTAATCGCTGCCCATCAGGTCGAAATCCAGGGGCGGTTGGGCGCGGGGATAATCGCCGTCATTCATGCCCAGCAGACAGACCAGTTTGAAAGGAATGGCACGCATCGGCATCAAGGTGCAGAAATTTACCGCGCCGGCGAGGAATCGTTGCGACAACCGCCCCTGATCCAGCCCGGCGAGCCAGGCTTCGCGCACGACAGTCAGCGGCAGCTCGTCAGTCAGCCCGACCGCCTGGCAGGTTTCCAGCCAGGTTTCGCGAAGCTCTTCCAGCTGGGTCAGCAGGTAGTCATCGTGCTCATTGCTGGCCTGGAAGAACACCTGCATCAGCGCCTGCAAGCGCATGCCCCATTCCTTAGGTTGAGCTGGTTGGGTGAGTTGCTGGTGAGCAATTTCCAAGGCATCCAGCAGCGCGACAAGCGGCCCGATCAAGGCAGCGTCAAGCCCACCAATTTCGTCGTAAGGCTCGATCCCGGCACACGCGTCGGCACTGCCGACGGCGTAACCCAACAGCATTCGGCGCAGGCCGAAATGCCAGCTGTTCTGCTCCAGTTCCTCCGGCAAACCGAGACCGGCCCGTTGCTCGGCGCTCATGCCCCAACGCACGCCGGCGCCTTCGATCCAGCGGTGCAGAGTTGGCAGGTCGCGTTCTTCTACGCCAAAGCGAGCACGCAGGGCCGGAACATCGAGCAGGTCGAGGATCTCACTGACGGGGAAACGGCTATCCGGCAATTTGAGCAGATGCTCGACGGCGATCAGTAAAGGGTCGCGTCCACGTTGGCCCTGATCCGCCAGTGTGAACGGAATGAAGCGTGGATCATGGCGATCGAGCTGACCGAAAACCGCACGGATATGCGGCGCATAGCTGTCGATATCAGGGACCATGACGATCACGTCCCGTGGGCGCAGATCCGGGTCGGCACTGAAACGCGCCAAGAGTTGATCGTGCAGGATTTCAACTTCGCGCTGGGCACTGTGGGCGATATGAAAACGGATCGATTGGTCTTGTGCCAGGTCGACAGCAGGCCAGAGCTCACGAGTCTCGTTGAGGGGGCGCAATTCAAGGATGTCGTCCTGAAGCTGGTTAAGCATGTTGTGCGGCTGGGCTTCGCTGAACAGGTCGATGCGGCCGTCACGGAAGGCTGCGCGGTAGCTGTTAGGGTCGTCGTAGCTGTCGAGCAGGTTGATATAGTCGCGACCTTGTTTGCCCCACGCGGCCAATAGGGGATGCGCGTGCTGATGCAGGGTCTCGGCATCGAGCACGACGGGCATTCCGCTTTTGCGCTGTTGCCGTTTGTATTGATGCCTCAGTAGATCCTTGTCGGCGACGATATCCGCCCAGTGATGACGGCAAGGATTGTGTACGCAAAGCAGTACCTGGCTGAAGCGAGCCAGACCGGCGAGCGCTTCAAGTACCTGCGCAGGCAACGAAGAGATACCAAAGACGATCACTCGCGGTGGCAGCGCCGCGGGAGCCTTGTCGAGTGTGTTGATGCGCTCCATGAAGCGTTGATGCACGCCGGCACGACTCTGCGCCATGCCTTGTTCGCCGACGTCATCCAGCAGCGCTCGCCACAACTCTGCCTGCCAGCAACTGGTCGCAGGCAGAGGCTTGATTTCACCTCGCACATTGCGCAGTTGGTGGCGGCCTTCCGCCCAATCTTCCAGCCAGTCGGCCCGGTAGACCTGATATTGGTCGAACAGATCGGCCAGACGCTCTGACAATTGATAGCGCTTGCGTAGATCGCTGTCATGGGTGAGGAAGCGTTGCAGCGGCTCGAAATGTGGCCGGTCGATTACCTGTGGCAAAAGGCGCATCAGGCGCCAGGTCAGCGGAGCTTTATCGAGCAGGGATTTCGCCGGAATCTCTTCTCGCCCTAAGACCATGCGATAGAGCTGCCACATGAAACTGCCGGGTAGTTGAACGTCAATCGCCGCAGCGATCCCGCAACCGCCAAGGTCGTCGTCTTCAGGATCTTCGGCCAATGCCAGTTTGAGCCATTGGGCGATGCCGTTGCTTTGCACCAAGGCGATTTCGTTCTCCAAGGGTGCCAGTGGGTAGCGCCGCATGATGCTGACCACAAGACTGCGCAGCTCATCGAGACTGTTGCTCTGAACCACCATGAATGCAGCGTTGAGGGACTGGGCGTCCGACATATGGATTCCTTGGAAAATCGCTAAAGCCGAGGCAGAACCTTAGCATTGTCGTCCGGCTGTGACAGCCGGACGAGGTCTGCGAAGGCTGTAAGAACTTTCT
>NZ_JAADJI010000006.1:0-414043 GCF_036283065.1 Pseudomonas moraviensis subsp. stanleyae | reverse complement strand
TGGGATCCGTGTAGGAGCTGCCGAAGGCTGCGATCTTTTGATCTTAATGTTTTTCCGGTGGCAGCTCTGGCAAAGCGCGCAGCGCCGTTTCGTACCACTCGGTGTCGAACGGGCGATCTTCATCGAGCATCGCATCAATCTCGAAAGCCAGCACGTGGGCCATCAGATTGAGGATCTCCTCACGTTCCATGCCGACCAGCGTCAGCTTGTTCAACGTCGCCTTGGCCGCTGGCGGGTTGTCGCTTTCGATCTGATTTTCGATGGCTTCGATCAGCGTCGCTTCGGTGAATGCTTCTTCGTCGTCATCGTTGACGATATCTGTCGGCTCGCTCATGGCAGGCTCCTCAGGGAAAGGCGCCAGTTTACCCGCATTCAGCGGCGTGATGCTGCTGGCGGGAAACGTCGCGGCGATCTATAAACAGGCACTGCCCACCCCGCACGGCCTGGAGGCTCTGTGATGTTCAAGCTCTACGGATTCGCTGTCAGCAACTACTACAACATGGTCAAACTGGCGCTGCTGGAAAAAGGCCTGCCCTTCGAAGAGGTGACCTTCTACCCGACACAAACCCCGGAATCACTGGCCATCAGTCCGCGCGGCAAGGTCCCGGTGCTGGGCGTCGACGCCGGTTACATCAACGAAACCGCGATCATCCTCGAATACCTTGAACAGTCCGAAAAGGACACGCCGCTGCTGCCGAGCGATCCGTTCGAGCGCGCGCAGGTGCTGGCGATTGCCAAGGAGATCGAGTTGTACATCGAGTTGCCAGGGCGTGCCTGTTATGGCGAGGCGTTCTTCGGTGTAACGTTGCCGGAGGCGATCAAGGAAAAAACCCGGTCCGAATTGCTGTTGGGCTTCGCAGCGCTGGGCCGTCACGGCAAGTTCGTCCCGTATGTGGCGGGTGACAGCCTGAGCATTGCCGATTTGTATTTCCTCTACAGCGTGCCGCTGGCCTGTGCGGTCGGGCAGAAGCTGTTCGGGATCGATCTGCTGGCTGAGATGCCACAGGCGAAAGCGCTGCTGGAGCGGCTTGAGCAGAATCCGCACGTGCAGAAGATTGCGGCGGACAAGGACGCGGCGATGCCGGCGTTTTTGGCGATGGTTGCTGCCAAGAAGTGAATTTTGTAGCGCTCTGAAGGAAGCCTTCGCGAGCAGGCTCGCTCCCACATTGAGCCGGTGGTGAACACAAATTTTGTGAACATCCTGATTCCCTGTGGGAGCGAGCCTGCTCGCGAAGCTCTTGGCTTTTAGCGGCTGGCCAGCAGGGCCTGACCGCGCGCCACCGCAGCCTTGACCTGCGCCGGCGCAGTGCCGCCGATATGGTCGCGGGCATTCACCGAGCCTTCCAGGGTCAGCACGGCAAATACGTCCTGCTCGATCTGATCGCTGAACTGACGCAGTTCGTCCAAGCTCATTTCCGCCAGATCCTTGCCCGTGTCGACGCCGTATTTCACTGCGTGGCCGACGATTTCGTGGCAATCACGGAACGGCAGGCCACGGCGCACCAGATAATCCGCCAGGTCGGTCGCGGTGGAGAAACCGCGCAGTGCCGCTTCACGCATGATCGCGTGTTTCGGCTTGATCGCCGGGATCATGTCGGCAAACGCGCGCAGCGAATCGCGCAGGGTGTCGGCGGCGTCGAACAGCGGCTCCTTGTCTTCCTGGTTGTCCTTGTTGTACGCCAGTGGCTGGCCTTTCATCAGGGTCAGCAGGCCCATCAGCGCGCCGAACACACGGCCGGTCTTGCCGCGCACCAGCTCTGGCACGTCGGGGTTCTTCTTTTGCGGCATGATCGAGCTGCCGGTGCAGAAACGGTCCGGCAGATCGATGAACTGGAACTGCGCGCTGGTCCACAGCACCAGCTCTTCGGAGAAGCGCGACAGGTGCATCATCGCGATGCTTGCGGCCGAGCAGAATTCGATAGCGAAGTCGCGATCGGAAACGTTGTCCAGCGAGTTGCCGCCGACGGCGTCGAAGCCGAGCAGCTGCGCAGTGTGTTCGCGGTCGATCGGGTAGGTGGTGCCGGCCAGCGCGGCGCTGCCCAGCGGCATGCGGTTGGTGCGTTTGCGGCAGTCGACCAGGCGCTCGTAGTCGCGGCTGAGCATTTCGAACCAGGCCAGCATGTGGTGCCCGAATGTCACTGGCTGCGCAGTCTGCAAGTGGGTGAAGCCGGGCATGATGCTCGCCGCTTCACGCTCGGCTTGCTCCAGCAGGCCTTTTTGCAGGCGGGTGATCTCGGCGAGGATCAGGTCGATTTCGTCACGCAGCCACAGGCGGATATCGGTGGCGACCTGGTCGTTGCGGCTGCGCCCGGTGTGGAGTTTTTTACCGGTGACGCCGATGCGATCGGTCAGGCGTGCTTCGATATTCATGTGCACATCTTCGAGGTCGACGCGCCAGTCGAACTGGCCGGCCTCGATTTCGCCCTGGATGGTGGTCAGGCCATCGATGATGCTGTCGCGCTCGGCATCGGTCAGCACGCCGACCTTGGCCAGCATGGTGGCGTGGGCGATCGAGCCCATGATGTCGTGGCGATACAGGCGCTGGTCGAAAGTGACGGAGGCGGTGAAGCGGGCGACGAAGGCGTCGACGGGTTCACTGAAGCGGCCGCCCCAGGACTGATTGGTCTTGTCAGTGCTCATGAATTCGCTCGTATCGGCTTGAAGAAATGGCGTGAAACGCTGGCGCGGATAATAACAGGGTTGCCAATCCTGTCGCTGACAGCGGTCGACAGGTTTTTTTCTTCAGGTGTCAGGCATCGCAGGCGCTGTCTGCAAGGAATTTACAAAAGGATATTTTTTGATTGAGCAATATCGTTCCGACGAACGTCTACAGTGGACATAAGGGTCGGTGCGATTGCGGATCATGCAAAGGTCCGGCCACCGACTATAAGAAGAGGGGGCGGGTGAGTTGTCCAACGGCCAACCACCGTGAGAAACGCAGGAAACAGTGGGCTCTGAGCGGTACGACCCGGACGCTGGCAAATATTGCTGGCCGACGTACGGCACTTTTTGGCGCTCGGGCTAGTCTTAGCGTGGATCGCGGTGACGCAGGTCACTACACCTGTCTACGCTATCCTTGTGCGAGACTCACGCAGGAATCCAGCGCAATATGAATGTCCTGATCGTTGATGACGAACCCCTGGCTCGCGAGCGCCTAAGCCGTATGGTGAGCGAGCTCGAGGGTTACACAGTCCTGGAGCCCAGTGCCACGAATGGCGAGGAGGCGTTAGCGCTGATCGACAGCCACAAGCCGGATATCGTGCTGCTCGATATCCGCATGCCGGGCCTCGACGGCCTGCAGGTTGCTGCCCGACTGTGCGAACGAGAGACGCCGCCGGCCGTGGTGTTTTGCACCAGTCCCGATGAATTTGCCGTGGAAGCCCTGCAGGCCAGCGCCGTGGGCTATGTGGTGAAACCTGTGCGAACCGAACACTTGAATGAAGCCCTGAAGCGGGCTGAACGTCCCAACCGGGCGCAACTTTCGGCCCTGACCCGTCCCGCTGCCGAAAGTGGCAACGGCCCACGCAGCCACATCAGCGCCCGCACCCGCAAAGGCATCGAGCTGATTCCGCTGGATCAGGTGGTCTACTTCATCGCCGACCACAAATACGTGACTCTGCGTCACGAAGCCGGCGAGGTGCTGCTCGACGAACCCCTCAAAGCCCTCGAAGACGAATTCGGCGAACGCTTTGTGCGTATCCACCGCAACGCGCTGGTCGCGCGCGATCGCATCGAACGCTTGCAACGCACGCCACTGGGACATTTCCAGTTGTTTCTCAAAGGCCTCAATGGCGACGCACTGATTGTCAGCCGTCGGCATGTTGCCGGTGTGCGCAAGATGATGCAGGGCCTTTGACCCGCTCTTCATCAGGCTTATCGACTTCTTTTACCCGGCATGGCAGGCCAGGGAGGCCACGCCGTTTTCTGATTCAGGTCAAAGTGGAATTGACTGAGCTGTTATTATCCGCCGTATCTATTCAGTACGGATTGCTCCATGTCCCCTCGCGAAATCCGCATCGCCACCCGTAAAAGTGCGCTGGCCCTCTGGCAGGCCGAATACGTCAAAGCCCGTCTTGAAGCGGCCCATCCGGGCTTGCTGGTGACGCTGGTGCCCATGGTCAGTCGCGGCGACAAGCTGCTCGACTCGCCACTGTCGAAGATCGGCGGCAAGGGTCTGTTCGTCAAGGAACTGGAAACCGCGCTGCTGGAAAACCACGCCGACATCGCCGTGCATTCGATGAAAGACGTGCCGATGGACTTCCCGCAAGGCCTGGGCCTGTTCTGCATCTGCGAACGCGAAGACCCGCGCGATGCATTCGTCTCCAACGCCTACGCAAGTCTTGAAGCTTTGCCTGCCGGGGCCGTCGTCGGCACCTCGAGCCTGCGTCGGCAGACGCAACTGCTGGCGCGTCGTCCCGATCTGCAGATCCGCTTCCTGCGCGGCAACGTCAACACCCGTCTGGCCAAACTCGATGCCGGCGAGTACGACGCGATCATCCTCGCCGCGGCCGGTTTGATCCGCCTCGGTTTCGAGGATCGCATCACTTCGGCGATCAGTGTCGATGACAGCCTGCCAGCCGGCGGCCAGGGCGCGGTCGGCATCGAATGCCGCAGCGCCGACCATGAAATCCACGCCTTGCTCGCGCCTTTGCATCACGCCGATACCGCTTCGCGGGTGAACGCGGAACGTGCCCTCAACAAACATCTCAACGGTGGCTGCCAGGTGCCGATCGCCTGCTACGCCGTGCTCGAAGGCGAGCAGTTGTGGTTGCGCGGTCTGGTTGGTGAGCCGAGCGGCGGCAAGCTGCTCAGCGCCGAAGCGCGCGCGCCACGCGCTGACGCCGAAACATTGGGTGTGCAAGTGGCCGAAGACCTGCTCAAGCAGGGCGCTGACGATATTCTCAAAGCGGTGTACGGCGAGGCGGGTCACGAGTGACTGCCTGGCGCCTGCTGCTGACGCGCCCTGCGGATGACTGCGCGGCGCTGGCCGAACAGTTGGCCGGGCACGGGATTTTCAGCAGTTGCCTGCCGCTTTTGGACATTGTCCCGCTGCCGGTCTCTGACAGTATTCGCCAGGCGATCGGGCGATTATCCGTTTGCAGTGCAGTGATCGTGGTGAGCAAACCGGCGGCGCGGATCGCGGTTGATCTGCTCAAGTCCGAAGGCGCGGCGCCTTTGAGCATGCCGTGGTTCAGCGTCGGCGCAGCGACCGCAGGAATTCTTCGCGACCATGGCCTCGATGTGAGCTTTCCGGCTGACGGCGATGACAGTGAAGCCTTGCTGCAATTGCCGCGTCTGTGCGAGGCGGTGAGCCAGCCCGGTGCGCAGGTGATGATCCTGCGCGGCGAGGGTGGTCGGGAGCTGCTCGCCGAGCGCCTGCGTGCGCTTGGTGCTAGTGTCGAGTATCTGGAGTTGTATCGCCGCGACCTGCCAGCCTACCCGCCAGACGAGCTGCCACGGCGGATCGAAGCGGAACGCTTGAACGGGCTGGTGGTCAGCAGTGGACAGGGTTTCGAGCACCTGCGGCAGATGGCCGGCGATGCCTGGCCGCAGATCGCGCAGTTGCCGTTGTTTGTTCCAAGCCCGAGAGTCGCCGAGCTGGCACATGCCGCCGGGGCTCAAACAGTTGTGGATTGCCGCGGCGCGAGTGCCGCGGCTTTGCTGACGGCATTACGGGAATTTCCGCTGCCGTTTTCTAATGCAAAGGATGGATACGTGAGCGAAACAGCCTTGCCAAAAGATGACGTCCAGCCTGCGCTCGATGCGCAGGTTGAAACTCCACCACCGGCCCAAGAGCCGCGCCGCGGCAATGGACTGGCGATTGTCGCTCTGCTGCTCGGTGCCGCCGGTGTCGCCATCGGTGGCTGGGGTGTCTGGCAGGTGCGCCACCTGCAGAGCAACACGCAGCAGCAGTCGAGTCAGGTGCAGGCGTTGAACGATCAGGCGCAGAGTCTGAAACTCAACGAACAGCGTCTGACCGAGCGTCTGGCGCAGTTGCCCGGTGCTGACGAACTCGCCGAACGCCAGCGACTGGTCACACAATTGCAAGGCGATCAGCAGCGCCTCAATCAACGTCTGGAAACCGTCCTGGGTGCCAGCCGCAAGGACTGGCGCCTAGCCGAGGCCGAGCACTTGCTGCGTCTGGCCAGCCTGCGCCTGTCAGCATTGCAGGACATCAGCAGCGCGCAGGCACTGGTGCAGAGTGCCGACGAAATCCTCCGTGAACAGAACGACCCGGGTTCCTTCGCCGCACGCGAGCAAGTGGCGAAAACCCTGGTCGCCCTGCGCAGTACCGAACAGCCGGATCGCACCGGGCTGTTCCTGCGTCTTGGCGCGCTGCGCGATCAGGTCATCGACCTTACCGAGCTGGCGCCGGAGTACAAGGATCGCGGCGAGTCGCTGCTGGGTTTGACCGCCGACGGCGATGGCGCCAGTCGCTGGGCGCAGTGGTGGGACAAGGTTTCGCGCTATATCCGCATTGATTTCAACGCTGACAAGAACGTCAAACCGCTGCTCGCCGGGCAGAGCCTGAGCCAGGTGCGCCTGGCCCTGAGCCTGGCGCTGGAGCAGGCGCAGTGGGCGGCACTCAATGGTCAGGCGGCGGTTTATACCCAGGCGCTGGCCGAGGCGCGCGATGTGCTCAAGGGCAATTTCAACCCGGACAACCCGCAAAGCAAAGTCATGCTGGAACAGGTCGCCGAGCTGAGCAAGGAACCGGTCACCGTCAAGACTCCGGATCTGACCGGCACCTTGAGCGCGGTGCAGGGGTATCTGGAGCGACGTAACGTCAATGCCGAAGAATCGGTGAAACCGTTCGCCAAGCCTGCCGCCGACCCGGCGCAGGAGGCGACCCCATGAAGCGCCTTTATGTAATCGTGTTTCTGGTCATCGCCGCGACGGCAGCGCTCGGCCTGGCGATCGCCGAGCATTCCGGTTACGTACTGGTGGCGTACAAGAGCTTCCGCTACGAATCGAGCCTGTGGGCAACACTGGCAGTGATCGCGGTGCTGTGGCTGCTGTTCTGGGGCATCAAGGCATTGGTCGAGCTGGTGATGACTTCTACCGGCGTGGTCAATCCGTGGTCGCGGCGCAATCGCAGCCGCCGCGTGCAAGTGGCGATCGAACACGGCCAGCTGGATCTGGCTGAAGGTCGCTGGGCCAGCGCGCAGCGGCATTTGACCCGCGCGGCGGAAGCCGAGCGCCAGCCGCTGCTTTACTACCTCGGCGCCGCACGCGCGGCGAACGAGCAAGGTCAGTACGAAGAAAGCGACCGTTTGCTCGAACGCGCGCTGGAACGTCAGCCGCAAGCCGAGTTGGCGATTGCCTTGAGTCATGCCCAACTGCAGACCGATCGTGGCGACACTGATGGTGCGCTAGTGACGTTGCAGGCGATGCACGAACGGCATCCGCGCAGCGCGCAGACATTGCGCCAATTGCAGCGTCTGTATCAGCAGCGCGGCGAATGGTCGGCGGTGATTCGTCTGCTGCCGGAACTGCGTAAAGACAAGGTGCTGCCGCCGGCGGAGCTGGCTGAACTCGAGCGTCGCGCCTGGGGTGAAAACCTGTCCCTGGCAGCCCATCGCGAGGAAGACGGCACGGTAGGATTGCAGTCGCTCAAGCGGGCCTGGGAACAGCTGACTTCCGCGCAGCGTCAGGAAGCCCCCCTGGTGTTGGCCTATGCCGAACAATTACGACAGTTAGGTGCTCAGGTCGAGGCCGAAGAAGTACTTCGCACAGCGCTCAAGCGCAAGTACGACAGCCATCTGGCGCGGCTCTATGGCCTGGTGCGCGGCAGTGATCCTGCGCGTCAGTTGCAGACTGCCGAAAGCTGGCTCAAAGAGCACCCGGCCGATCCGAGCCTGTTGTTGACCCTCGGACGTTTGTGTCTGCAAACCAGCTTGTGGGGCAAGGCTCGCGACTATCTGGAAAGCAGCCTGCGCGTGCAGCGCAATCCTGAGACCTGTGCGGAATTGGCTCGGCTGCTTGCACAACTTGGTGATACCGAGCGCAGCAACCAGTTGTTCCAGGAAGGTCTGGGGCTGCTGGACGAACGTCTGCTGGCGGCGCCTTTGCCGGTTGTAGCGAAAGTCTGAAAGGGCGGGGGAGGTTGCTCCCTCGCGAACTTTCCATGCTGAAAATTCCACTTCTTTGCGCGCTTGAAGCAAAGTCCTACAAAGCGCTTCATCGTTTCCTCTCGAACCTGTCGGGTTTTCCCTACACCTGTGGTGAACTGTCGGCAGGCCCTCGCCTTGAAAGGCTGACACGCTTTCCTCTACCGTAACCGTCTGTCTCTACTGTTACGGAAAAGCCATGTCGTTGGCCTGCTCACGCTCCTTGTTCTTCATGGCTTTCATTGCGGGGGCCTTTGCTCTGGGAGCTTCCTATTACCTCGAATACGCGGTCGGCCTGACGCCTTGCAGTCTGTGCCTGGTGCAGCGGCTGTTCCTCACCTTGCTGTGCATTGGCTGCGGCGTGGCGGCGGTGCATGGCCCCCGGCGTGGCGGATTATGGTGGTACTGGCTGTTTGCGCTTGGCGCCAGTCTGGGCGGAACCACCGCTGCGTGGCGGCAGGTATTGATCCAGAGCGATTCCATGCTGCAACTGGTCAAATGCACGCCTACCGTGGAGTCACTGTTCAGCGGCTTGCCATGGATTTGCGCCTTGCAACGGATGCTCAACGGCGGCGCCGACTGTGCCGAAATCTCCTGGACGCTTTTCGATCTGAGCATCCCAGAATGGAGCCTGCTGTTTTTTGTCGGCGTGTCGATTCTTGCGGTTTATCAGTTGTTGCGTCTGACCTGGAGCGCTCTGCAACGACCGGTCAGCGACGAAGCGTCGCACCACTCGCTGGTCAGGGATTAAACACTTGTATGAACTTTATCTCCTGCGTACCTTGAAGCCATAGGCGTGCGGGCATAATCTGGCCGGCACGTGTCATTGGATTTATGTTGCTCGATGACGCTCTGCCCGATCGTCCACCCAGTCAAATCAGAACATGGGCGCGGGTGTAGAGCAGCATGACCCACAAGGGAAGAGAGATCGCCATGCTCGAAAGTTGTCAGAATGCTCAGGAACGTTGGGGTGGGGTTCATCTGCTGATCGACCGCTGGTTGCAGGAGCGTGAAGATCTGATCGGCGCCTACGACAAGCTCGGTGCGCAGCCTGAGTCGTTGTCCGAAAGCCGCAAACCCTTGCTCGAATTCTGCGGGGTGCTGGTCGATTACGTATCGGCGGGTCACTTCGAAATCTATGAACAGCTGACTGGCGAAGCCAAGGCGTTCAACGACAAGCGCGGTCTGGAACTCGCCGAGACCATTTACCCGCGTATCGATGTCATTACCGAGAAGCTGCTGGCCTTCAATGATCTGTGCGATGAAGGCAAATGCGTTGCAGAGAAATTCAAGGAGCTCGGTGGCTTGTTGCACGAGCGTTTTGAACTTGAAGACTGCCTGATCGAAGTGCTGCATAACGCACACAAGGAAGAAGCTGCAGTTCAAGCCTGATCCATATCCTGCATAAAAAAACGGTGCGCCCGAAAGCGCACCGTTTTTTTTATGCCTGATCAGCTCGTCGCGCCACGCAACTCCACTTCAAACACCAGCGGAGTGAAGGGTGCAATCAGGTCGCCGGCACCGTCAGCGCCGTAGGCCTGGTCCGATGGAATCACCAATCGCCATTTTGCCCCCACTGGCATGTTCTGCAACGCAGTGCGCCAGCCGGCGATCACACTGTCGAGGTTGAACCATTGCGGCTGGGTGTTCTGATCGAACACGGTGCCGTCCGGCAGCTTGCCGACATACAGCACCTGCACTTTCCCGTCCGGGCCGGCCTTGGCGCCGGAGCCCGGAACCAGTTCAGTCAGAAGGATGCCGTCGGCCAGTTCTTTCACGCCCGGTCTGGCTTTTTCCGCACTGAGAAAGCGCTGCTCGTTTTCCATCGCCGCATCGCTCGATTGGCGTGATGCCTGCTCGGCATTGCGCGATTCGTGGTCGGCGAGAATCTGTTCGATACGCGCTTCACTCAACGCCAGCGGCTTGCCCTGATACGCCTGTTGCAGGCCTTCGATCAGCGCCTGGATCTGCAATTGCGGAACCTCCTGACGCAGCCGTTCACCGAGGCTGGCACCGAGGCTGTAAGCCAGGTCATGAGCATCGTTTGCGCTGGTTTTTTCATCGGCATGTGCCGCGGAAAAAACCATGCAGAGGGACAAAATAAAGTTGCGCGACATGGGCACTCTCCGACCTGAGATGCGGGGGATTATGCCAGTGCGAACGCCTGCATCGGTGAACTGCTTTTTCCTCGGCGCAGAACATTTCGGCTGCGGTGCAACGCAACGGCACAGATACTGTCAACATGCCCTAGCGGCGGTATCAGCAGAGGTCTAGTATGAGCCGCACTCACGTCAGCCAGGAGGTAAACCATGTCGGCCACCAAGAAGCCTGTAAATACTCCGTTGCACTTACTCCAACAGTTGTCGGGCAGCCTGCTCGAGCATTTGGAAAACGCTTGCTCGCAAGCCTTGGCTGATGCTGAAAAACTGCTCGCCAAGCTGGAAAAACAGCGTGGCAAAGCGCAGGAAAAACTGCACAAATCGCGCACCAAACTGCAAGACGCCGCCACCGCCGGCAAAGCCAAGGCGCAGAACAAAGCCAAGTCTTCGGTGAAAGAACTCGAAGACCTGCTCGACGCTTTGAAAGATCGTCAGTCCGAAACCCGCAGCTACATTCTGCAACTCAAGCGCGATGCTCAGGAAAGCCTGAAACTGGCCCAGGGTGTTGGCCGCGTTCAGGAAGCAGTGGGCAAGGTTCTGTCGTCGCGCTCGGCCAAACCGGCAGCGGCGCCAGCGAAGAAAGTCGCCGCCAAACCGGCTGTAAGCAAAGCCCCGGCGAAGACTGCTGCGGCCAAACCTGCTGCTGCGAAAACCGCCGCCAAACCAGCGGCCAAGGCGCCGGTAAAAGCAGCTGCCAAACCGTTGGCGAAAACTGCAGCGAAGAAACCGGCTGCAGCGAGCGCGGCCAAACCGGCGGCTAAAACCACGGCAGCCAAATCTGCTGCAACCAAGCCAGCAGCGAAAGCCGCCACTGCCAGAACTGCTGCAAGACCGGCCGCGAGCAAAGCTGCACCGGCTAAAACCGCAGCCGCCAAACCTGCTGCCAAAGCAGCGGCAAAACCAGCAGCAAAACCAGCAGCAAAACCAGCTGCCAAGACCGCCGCTGCGAAGCCTGCGACCAAGGCTGCAGCTAAACCGGCCGCCGCCAAACCTGCTGCGAAAGTGGCGGTAAAACCGGCTGCCAAACCAGCCGCAACATCGTCGGCAAAACCTGCGGCAAAAACCGCCGCGAATCCGGCCGCCAAGCCTGCTGCGAAACCCGCTGCTGCCAAGCCTGCGACCGCAGCTGCAAAACCTGCCGCCAAGCCAGCCGCAAAACCGGCGGTGAAGAAGCCAGCCGCTGCCAAGCCAGCCGCGACCAAACCGGCTACCGCGCCAGCCGCCAAGCCTGCCACGGCGACGACCCCGGCCGCTCCAACCGCGTCGGCACCGTCCTCCGCTATTCACTCGACCCCTTCGACTGCGCCAGCGCCAGCCGCTTCGTCGAGCGTCAGCAACACCCCGACCAGCGCTTCCTAAGTGCCGGTTGCCGCGACGCGCAGCACTTGCAGCGCGTCGCGGTTCAGGCTGGCCGCATTGCCGGCCAAGCCCTCAAGCCAGGTCACCGCACCTGCATCGTTGCGCGTCCACTCCTGCGCCACACCTTCCAGCCGTGACAGCAAGGTACGCTCAGCTTCAAGCTCGAGTGATTTGATCTGCTCGCGCATACCTGCCACCACCGCATCATCGACGGCCCGCGCTTTCCATTGCATGCGCAGGGTTCGCAGCGGTTGTACCACTTCGATATCCCACGGCGCGGTCAACGCCCTGAGCAAGCGCACGCGCGGTTCATCACAGGTCACCGCACGCTGCTCCAGCCATAAACCGCAGAGCAACAGGCAGACATTGGCGCCCGCCGTTTGCAATTGCAGGCACGCATCTTCCACGCCCGGTCGGGCGTAGACATCAAGGGCAAAGCTCCACAGGTCAGAGGACATCGTGCTACTCGCGCCAGTTGTGAGCGAAGCTGGTAGACTCCGCCGCCATTATGATCCGACTTCAGAACCTGACTTTACAGCGTGGCCCGCAACGTCTGCTAGAAGACGCCGAGCTGACCCTGCACGCCGGCCACAAAGCCGGCCTCATCGGCGCCAACGGTGCCGGCAAATCCAGCCTGTTCGCCTTGCTGCGCGGCGAGTTGCACCCGGATTCGGGCGACTGCCTGCTGCCGGCCGACTGGCGCATCGCGCACATGCGCCAGGAGGTCGATACCCTCGAGCGCCTGGCGGTCGATTATGTGCTCGATGGCGACCTGCGTCTGCGCGAGGTGCAGCGCGAGCTTGCCGCCGCCGAGGAGGCCCACGACGGCACCGCACTGGCGCGCCTGCACGCCGAACTCGACAGCGCCGACGGTTACACCGCCGATGCGCGGGCGCGCAAGCTGCTCGCCGGACTCGGTTTCACCAATGAACAGATGGATCGTCAGGTAGGAGATTTCTCCGGTGGCTGGCGGATGCGTCTGAATCTGGCGCAGGCGCTGATGTGTCCGTCGGATCTGCTGCTGCTCGACGAACCGACCAACCACTTGGACCTCGATGCGATCATCTGGCTCGAAGAGTGGCTGAAGAGTTATCCGGGCACCTTGCTGCTGATTTCCCACGACCGCGATTTCCTCGATGAAGTGGTCGATCACGTCGCCCATGTCGATCAGCGCAAGCTGACGCTCTACCGTGGCGGCTACACCGCGTTCGAACGCGCCCGTGCCGAGCGTCTGGCCCAGCAGCAACAGGCCTACGAGAAGCAGCAGGCGCAGCGTGCGCACATGGAAAGCTACATCGCCCGCTTCAAGGCCCAGGCGACCAAGGCCCGTCAGGCGCAGAGCCGGATCAAGGCGCTGGAGCGCATGGAAGAATTGTCGGCGGCACACGTCGATTCGCCGTTCGACTTCGTCTTCCGCGAGTCGACCAAGATCTCCAGTCCGCTGATCGACCTGTCCGATGCGCGCCTGGGTTATGGCGACAAGACCATCCTCGAGAAGGTCAAGCTGCAACTGACCCCGGGTGCGCGGATCGGCCTGCTCGGGCCGAATGGCGCGGGTAAATCGACGCTGATCAAGAACCTCGCCGGCGAGCTCGAACCGCTGGCCGGGCGCTTGACCCGTGGTGAAAACACCGTGGTCGGTTACTTCGCCCAGCATCAGCTCGACTCGCTGGATTCCAAGGCCAGCCCGTTGCTGCACTTGCAGCGCCTGGCGCCGGGCGAGCGCGAGCAGACCCTGCGTGACTTCCTCGGCGGTTTCGACTTCCGTGGCGCGCGCATCGATGAGCCGGTGTTGAATTTCTCCGGTGGCGAGAAGGCCCGTCTGGCTCTCGCGTTGATCGCCTGGGAGCGGCCGAACCTGTTGCTGCTCGACGAGCCGACCAACCACCTCGACCTGGAAATGCGCCTGGCGCTGACCATGGCCCTGCAGGAATTCAGCGGCGCGGTGCTGGTGGTGTCTCACGATCGGCACTTGCTCAAGAGCACCACCGATAACTTCTATCTGGTCGCCGACGGCAAGGTCGAAGAGTTCGACGGCGATCTGGAAGACTACGCGCGCTGGCTGGTGGAATACCGGCAGCGCAATGCACCGGTCAGCAACACGCCGGTCAATCCGGACAAGACTGACAAGAAAGCTCAGCGTCAGGCAGCGGCAGCGTTGCGTCAGCAACTGGCGCCACACAAGCGCGAGGCCGACAAGCTCGAAGCCGAACTGGGCAAGCTTCACGAGAAACTCGCCAGGGTCGATGCCAGCCTCGGTGACAGCGATATCTACGAGCCGGCACGCAAGAATGAATTGCGTGATCTGCTGGCCGAACAGGCGAAACTGAAGGTTCGTGAAGCCGAGCTGGAAGAAGCCTGGATGGAAGCCCTGGAAACCCTGGAAAGCATGCAGGCGGAGCTGGAGGCGTTGTCCTGATGGAAGCCTTCAAGCTGCCCTTCGCCGCCGTTTGGGTCGAACCGCTCTGGTTCACCGCGCAGATTCTGTTGATCCTGCTGGCCGGTTACCTGACCCAGCGTTTCGTTGCCAAAGGCCTGACTCGCCTGGGTGAGCGCTATCCGTTTCCGCCGCAGTTGCTGATGCCGCTGCGCGGCGTGTTGCGCTGGCTGATCATGGGCAGCGCGCTGCTCTTCGTGCTCGAGCGCCTCGGCGTCTCCGCCACGGTGCTGTGGACGGCGCTGTCGGGATTTGTCGCGGTGGCGGCGGTGGCGTTCTTCGCCATGTGGAGCGTGCTGTCGAACCTGCTCTGCGCGATCCTGATATTCACCGTCGGGCCGTTCCGCCTCGGCGACGTAGTCGAGCTGGTGGACACCACCGACAAGCCTGGCGTCAAAGGCCGTGTGATCGCGATCAATCTGCTCTACACCACGCTGGTCGAAGCCGAAGAGTTGGGCACCGGCAGCGCCATGGTGCAGGTGCCCAACAGCCTGTTCTTCCAGCGCTCGGTGCGGCGTTGGCGCGGGACCGATGTGTTGCCGTCGAGCGGGTTCGAGAAATAGATTTCAGGCAAGATCCAAAGATCGCAGCCTTCGGCAGCTCCTACATTTGGAATGCGATCCCGTAGGAGCTGCCGAAGGCTGCGATCTTTTGCTTTTAAGCCCAAAGCGCATTAGCTTGAGCGTCTGTCACGATTCAGAGTCGAGGTATGCGATGGAGCTTCAAACATGGCTGGCATTCTTTGCCGCCTGCTGGGTGATCAGTCTGTCGCCGGGCGCGGGCGCCATCGCGTCGATGTCCAGCGGTCTGCAATACGGATTCTGGCGCGGCTACTGGAACGCACTGGGCCTGCAGATCGGTCTGGCGGTGCAGATTGCGATTGTCGGCGCGGGTGTTGGCGCCGTGCTCACCGCTTCGGCCACGGCGTTCCATGCGATCAAATGGTTTGGCGTCGCCTATCTGGTTTATCTGGCGATCAAGCAGTGGCGGGCGCTGCCCATGGACATGAGCGATGACGCCGCGGTACGGCCGATCGGTAAACCGCTGGCGCTGGTGTTCCGCGGTTTTCTGGTGAACATCAGCAACCCCAAGGCATTGATCTTCATGCTTGCGGTGTTGCCGCAGTTCATCAACCCTCACGCGCCGCTGCTGATTCAGTATGTGGTGATCGGCGTGACCATGGTGTTCGTCGATCTGATCGTCATGGCCGGCTACACCGGGCTGGCGTCGAAGGTACTGCGTCTGTTGCGCACGCCCAAGCAACAGAAGCGCATGAACCGCACCTTTGCCGGGTTGTTCATTGGCGCGGCGGCGTTTATGGCGACGTTGCGCAAAGCGCCGGTGTAAACCGTTCAGGCAGAAAAAAGGCGACCTCGCGGGTCGCCTTTTTTGTTTCTCTCGGGCAGTCAGCGCAGGATCACCGGCGCGGTATCACGCGGCAGATTATTGCGCTGCGGCGCTTCACGCTGTTGCTCATGGCCATCACCACCCAGCTGCATGCTCAATTGCCCGGCCACGTCCTCGCCCAAAGCTTTGGACACGTCACGCACCACCCGCGGACGGTTCAGCGAGATCTTGATGTCGCGATGGTTAACCAGTTTGGTGTCCTGCGCTTCGCCCATCGCCGTGAAGGCCGAGGTGATCTCGTAGGTCCTGGTGTTGATCAGGCTGAAGTCCGCCACCAACGTCAGGCCCAGCACCGCCGAGTAGCTGTCAGTGTGCGCCAGCTCGTTGATGTCCTGGGTGAAGTCGATGTCCGACACGGTGCCGAACAGCACGTAGTCGGCGCCCTTGAAGTTGCCGGCCTTGATGCGCTTGATCACATCGTAGACGTCACCCTTGGACGAGGCGGTGTAGGGCGTGCCCTGCACCAGCTGGAACATGCCGGTACGCAGGATTTCACCTTTGATGTCGCCGGTGAATTTGCGCAGCTCGCCCTGTTCGATGTAGCTGGTGGTCGCTTCGATTTCGTTATAGCTCGAAGATCCGCTGGCGCTGTAGTAATTCTCGCGGTGATTGCTCTGCGCCGAAACGATGTGGATGTATTGCTCCACGCGCTCCTGATACGCCAGATCCGTCACCGCCACTTTCGGGGCCGCCTGCGCGCTGAATGCGCAAGCCAGGGCCATCATGCCAATCCATGTGCGCATTGATTAACGCTCCGTGGTTTTGCGGATCTCTTTTTCGTCCATCCACTCGGCCAGACCGCTTTCGACGTCGATCAACTGCAGGCTGAATTTGTAGAAGACGTCCTTGTAATCGCTGCTGCGCTTGACGATCGAGCTGATCGAACCTTCGATGCGGTACTTGGCGGCGATCATGTTGCCGGTCTTGGCTACGGTGCTTTTCTTGTACAGACCGCTCTGGTTTTGCAGCTTGAGCTGGTCAACCTGGCTCTGCATCGCATTGTTGTCGCTGGCGAAGCGCGCGACACCGGTTTTCATCAGTTGGGTCTTGATGCTGGTGGTGATTTCGCGGGTGTCGATGTACTCGCTGGTCTTGTTCTTCACGTCATAGACCTGAACCACCGGACGGCCTTGCAGGATGCCGGACTGGGCCAGCGAGCGGGTCATCGACTCGGCGATCATTTGCAGGTCGGTCGATCCGAATTCGTTGGTCACGGTTTCAACCGCTTTGGTGTCGCCGTAGCTGATGTTCTTGCTGCCCAGGGTCGGCGAGGTGTTGGCGCAACCGGAGGCGAGCAGGGCGATGACGGCGATGCAGGAAAAGCGTGCAAACATGAGAAAGCTCTCTCAATCAAAAAAAGGTGGCGGGCTTAAGGCGTCTTGATTTCCAGACGGAAATCCACGGCTTTCGGGGTCGGCGCGATGGCCTGAATAAAGCTGGTCTGGGCGCCGTACATCATCTGGCTTTTCCAGACCTCTTCTTCGGCAACCGGGAAGCCTTCTGCGCCAAGCCAGGCGAAGCGGTAGTAGAAGATCTTGTTGCTGTTGAGGGTGTTGCTCAACTGCACATTGACGGTCATGAAGCCGTTTTCGCGGGCCACACGCATGGCGCCGACGACGATGTGTTTCTGCGGGCCCATGGCCACGACCTTGCTTGCGGCGCTGCCCGGCTCTGGCGGTGGCGGGGTGGCGCAGCCGGCCAGCAAGGCGAGGGCGGCGACGGCGATGATCTTCAAGGGCATTGCAAAGACTCCGTTCTTAAGGTTGTTTGAGGCTGGCGACGTTGGTCGCGGCAGCGCTCGGCATAACGTGAGCAGCGATGCCGCCAGCGAACACCTGGTTGCCCACGGCACGCAGGCTGACCACTTGGTAACGCTGATCGACGGCGACCTTGACCACCGAGCCGCCGACGGCGCTCGGCAGGGTAACCTGATGCTCACCCTTTTTCAGGCGCAGACGCACCACTTGGGTGTTGTCCGGCAGGGTGCGCCATGTACGGGTATCGGCACCTTCGAGCACCGCTGAAGAAATGCCTACGGCGAGGCCGGCCAGCGGGTTGGTTTCGTTGATCTGTTTCTGCGCCACGCCTTTGGTGATTGCGCGTACGGTGGTGCGCACGATGATCCCCGGCATGTCATCGCGCAGGGCGCGGCGGGACATGGCGGTGGTGCTGTTCAGCGAAGTCAGGTCGACCTGCTTGCCGTCGACGCCGATCTGCGCGAACGGCGCGGTGGAGGTGTCCGGTTTGATGATCGGGAACGACAACGGGGTGATCACCACGTTGTTGGAAATCGGCAGCGGCAGCGGTACGCGAATCGAATCGCGGGCCGGAGCCAGACCGCTCTGCACCACGATCAGAATGTCGCTGTCGTCGGACTTGGACGGCTTGTCGAGATTGACCAGCGCCTGTTCGAGCAGCGGCGTATTCGGGCGCAGTTCGGCAGCTTTGCGATAACCCGGCGCGGCCAGGTCTTTCTCGCCCAGAGCTTCGTAGACGAAACCGGCCAGGTAATGGCTGAACGCACTCTGGTAGCTGTTTTTCAGACCGACCACTTCCGGGGCGTCGAGGCTGGCAACCGGATAACCCTGCAGATCCTTGTACTGGGTCTTGATGCCTTCTTTCTCGGCCTGTTCTTCGCTCTTGAGGTATTCCTTGTCGCGCAGATCAGCGATCACCGCTTCGCGTTCGTGGGTCTTTTTGATCGCAGTGCGGGCGCCATCGAAATCGTTGACCGCCAATAGGTTCAGGGCCATCTGCGTGGTCAGCATGACTTTCTCGTAGTCATAGCCTTCGTAGCGACGCACCTTGTCGTTGACGATGAAGCTGCCGAACTGTGCCAGGTACTTGGCCGAGTCGAGCTTGACCGCGTCTTCCCACTGACCGACCACCTGATCGGCGCTGCCCCAGGCGTTCTGGCTGCCTGAAAGATCGCCCTTGGCGCGCAACAGCTCGCCTTTCTCGAAGTAATAGAGCAGGTCTTTATCGGTGCCGGTGTTGTTCTTTTCCAGCAGGGTCAGAGCAGCGTCGACGTTGCCGGAAGCCAGTTGCTGGTTGGTCTGGGCCAGCTCGGAATCGTAATTGCGAAACGCTGCACAGCCGGACAACAGCGTGACGGCGCTGAGCGCGAGCAGCATGGGAGCGCGGAATGCCATGGGTACTTCTTCCCTGAGTGACGAAAAACTTGCAGCCGCGGGTGCTGGTCGGGCTGGTGTGACCTATCGACGGCGGCGTTGGCCTCCTGCCAATTCCTCATGCGTGAGGAGCTTCATAGCCGGCTCGCTGGGCGAGGGCGCGGCATTATAAACGGCGAGTGATGGCTATGTAATAGCTTTTTGGTTGCATTTGCAGATGCTGTGCCATCACTTGTCCGATGAAGCGGGTTTATTCGGTACGAACCCGGATCCGACGGTATAGACCTGATCCCGAAATACCCGCAGGTGCAGAATCTGGCGATCCTGGTCGACGCGCAATTCAAAAGGATGGTCGATGGGTGCAGTGGCAAAACGGAAGGTGTGCAGGCCTTTTTTCAGGCGCAGGCGGGCGACCAGCGTCTTGTCCGGTAGCGCTCGCCATGTGCGGGTGTCGGCTTCTTCGAACGGGTCATGCTGAGTGACGATCAACGATGCTTTCGCCGGGTTGCGCTCGTTTTCCTGCGCCTGACCGATGGCGGCCATGTTGGCGCGGAACATCGCCCGCGAGATGATTTCCGGCATGTCGTCGCGCAGTGTGCGCATGGCCATGTCGGTCACGCTGTTGATCACCAACAACGGCTGTTTGCGGCCGTCCAGGGTGATATGGCTGAAGTTAGGCGTGACCGCGTCCGGCACCATCACCGGGAATGAAATGGGCGCAATGATGACCAGCGTTTCGTTCAGACGAACCGGGATCGGCACCTGCACCGAGCTGCGAGCCGGGGCCAGGCCACTCTGGATAATCAGCAACACATCGCTTTCATCGGCTTTCGCTGGCGGTTTGTCGAGGTTGCGCAGGGCCTTTTGCAGCAAGGGCATGTCCGGCCGCAATTCGATCGCCTGGCGATAACCTGCCGCGGCGAGGGCGCGCTCGCCGAGGGCTTCGTAAGTGAAACCGGCCAGATAGTGGCTGAACGCACTCTGGTAGCCGTTTTTCAATTCCACGACCTGCGGCGCCTCGAGCAGGGCGACCGGGTAGCCCTCCAGATCCTTGTAATGCAGGGTCTGGCCCTGGGCTTTGGCCTGTTCCTCGGCCGCTTCGTATTGCTTCTCCCGCTGGCGGGCGATCAATGCTTCGCGTTCGTGGGTTTTCTTGATGTCTGCGCGGGCGCCGGCGAAGTCATTGACGGACAGCTGGTTCAAGGCCATCTGTGTGGTCAGCATGACCTTTTCGTAATCGTAGCCTTCGTAGCGCCGTAGCTTGTCGTTGACCAGCATCGTGCCCATTTCATCACCGAAGCGCGCGAGTAATTTCATCGCGCCGGACGGGTTGGCCTCCTCGCGCTGGAAGATCATCCGGTCGGCACTGCGCAAGGCGTCCTGGCTGTCGGGCAGGGCATTGCCAGCGCTGAGGATCGCGCCTTTTTCCAGGTAATACAGCAGATCCTTGTCTTCCCACGGGTTGTGCATTTCCACCAGGGCCAGAGCCCCGGTCAGATTGCCCCGGGTCATTTGCTCGGTGGTCTGCTGCATTTCAAGGTCGTAGTTGCGATAAGCGGCACAACCGCTCAACTGAACAGCGACGCAAAGCAGCAAAACGAACGGAAGACTCCGCATTGAGGTTGATTCCTTGCGCGCAAATGCTCTGGGGCGGGCAGTATAAAGTGGATGATGGCAAATGGCTGTGATCTTCAACGAGCGTGTCGAGGCTCAATCGGCAGCGGGCAGCGCGGCAATACTGGGCGACAAACGCTGCTGCCGTCTGCCGGGTATTTCCTGCCAATCAAAGCGAAACGCCGACAAAGCTTGAGAGAAATGTCTTCGAAGTGAACAATATGTAACTTCGCATTTCCATTTGAGATTCGTTCATGACTGCCTCGTCCCGATTGCTGGCCTGGCTGCTGTTCCCGTTATTGTCCCTGAGCAGCCTGCCGCTGCTGGCCGATACCGTGGAAGGCGCGCCGCAAGCGTTGCACCTGCTCGATTACATCAGTGCCGATTACCCGCCGACGGTCGCGGCAGGCAAAGTCATTGACGACGGCGAATACCGCGAACAGCTGGAATTCACCCAGGTCCTGCAAGGCTTGATCACCGCATTGCCAGCGAAACCGGAAAAAGCCGCGCTGGAGCAGGGCGTCGAGTCGTTGCATGCCGCCATCAGTGCCAAGCAGGACGGCGCCGATGTCGCGCGTCAGGCCCGGCAGCTGGGGGCGAAGCTGGCGGTGGCGTATGAAGTCAGCCAAGCGCCGATCATTACCCCGGACCCGACACGCGGCGCGCCGTTGTATGCGCAGAACTGTTCGGTGTGCCACGGCGATACAGGCGCTGGTGACGGCCCGGCCGGCGTCGGTCTGACCCCCGCGCCAGCCAACCTGCGCGACGCTGCGCGCATGGATCACCTGAGCCTGTACGCCATCTACAGCACCCTCGGCCAAGGCGTCGAGGGCACCGATATGCCGGCATTTGCCGATCAGCTCGATGATCGCCAGCGCTGGGATCTGGCCACCTACATCGCCGGCTTCAGTGCCGATGCGGCAGCGGCCAAGTCCGACAAGGTCTACAACATCGCCGATCTGGCCCGCCAGACGCCGGCCGAAGTGCAGGCGGCGGAAGGCGCAGAAGTGGCGGCGACGTTCCGTGCCCAGCGCGCGCAACCGCCGCAGGTCAAGCGCGGCCCGGCGCAGTTGCTCGATTACACCGCCGCCACGCTGGACAAGAGCCTCGCCGCCTACCGCGCCGGTGAGCATGATCAGGCCTATGACCTGTCAGTAGCGGCGTATCTGGAAGGCTTCGAGCTGGTCGAAAGCTCGCTGGATAACGTCGATGCCAACGTGCGCAAGGACACCGAAAAATCGCTGATGGCGTATCGGCAGTCATTGCAGGACGGTTTGCCGGTCGAGCAGGCCGAGCAACGTCTGGACGCGGCCAAGGCCAAGCTGAAGGAATCCGCCGGCCTGCTGGGCAGCGATGGTCTGAGCTGGTCGCTGAGCTACATCTCCGGTCTGCTGATTCTGCTGCGCGAAGGTCTGGAAGCGATCCTGGTGCTTGCGGCAATCCTCGCCTTCCTGCGCAACACCGGCCAGCAATCGGCCGTTCGCAGCGTCAACGTTGGTTGGGGGCTGGCATTGCTGGCGGGCTTGGGTACCTGGGCGCTGGCGGCGTATGTCATCGACGTCAGCGGTTCGCAACGTGAGTTGTTGGAAGGCGCCACTGCGCTGTTTGCCAGCGTCATGGTGCTGTGGCTCGGCGTATGGATGCATGACCGCCGTCATGCGGCGGCCTGGCAGGATTACATCAAGAGCAGTCTGGTTGGCGGCGGGGGACGTTTCGGCTTCGCGATCCTGGCGTTCTTCTCGGTGTATCGCGAATTGTTCGAAGTGATCCTGTTCTACGAAACCCTGTGGCTGCAGGCCGGTCCTGCCGGGCACAACGCTGTGCTGGCCGGCGGCGCGACGGCGCTGGTGCTGCTGGTCGGCCTGGCGTGGGTGATTCTGCGCGGCTCGGCGAAACTGCCGCTGACCTTGTTCTTCAGCATCAACGCCGCGCTGCTGTGCGCGTTGTCGGTGGTCTTCGCCGGGCATGGCGTGAAGGCCTTGCAGGAAGCCGGAATCTTCGGCACACGGCCGGTCGCATTCTTTGAATTCGACTGGCTGGGGATCCATGCCGATGCCTATTCGCTGATTGCGCAGGCGGTAGCGATCGTGGCGATTGTGCTGTTGTATGGGCGTAGCTGGGTGGCTGAGAAGCGCCGGGTTTCGGCTGCCTGAAAGCATTCGCTGCGCTCATATTCGCGAGCAGGCTCGCTCCCACAGGTTCGGTCTGTATCCTGTGGGAGCGAGCCTGCTCGCGAATTTTTTTGGAGGCAAGAACATGCGTGTATGGATCGATGCCGACGCCTGTCCGCGGGCAGCGAAGGATCTGGTGGTGAAGTTCGCGCTCAAGCGCCAGTTCGAAGTGGTCCTGGTGGCCGGGCAGCCGCAGATCAAACCGGGTTTGGCCATCGTCAAACTGATCGTAGTGCCGAGCGGGCCGGACGCGGCGGATGATTATCTGGTCGAGCACGCGGTGCCGGGTGAGCTGGTGATTTGCAGCGATATTCCATTGGCCGATCGGCTGGTGAAGAAGGGCGTGGCGGCGCTGGATCCGCGCGGCAAGGAGTTCGATGCGCAAAACATGGGCGAACGCCTGGCGGTGCGGAATCTGTTTACCGATTTACGCGAACAGGGCCAGATGAGCGGCGGCCCGGCGCCGTTTGGCGAGCGCGAGAAGCAGGCGTTTGCCAATGCTTTGGACCGGATTCTGACCCGACTCACCCGCAAGCCTTGAAAAGATCGCAGCCTGCGGCAGCTCCTACAAGGAGCGGTGCATGTCGCAATATCACGGCGCGACACGGAATCTGTAGGAGCTGCCGAAGGCTGCGATCTTTTGATTTCAGGCGTCGTTTTCGTGGGTCAGTTCGAGCACGCGGTCGACCAGTTTGTTGATGCCCGAAGCCGCTTCACTGATGGTCTGCGCCAGCATGTACGCCGGGGTGGTGACCAGTTTGCGCGCCTTGTCTTCGACGATTTCCGTCACTGCGCACTCTTCGTGGGTGGCGCCCATCTTGTTCATGGCCGCAGCGGTGTCGGCATCGTTGCCGATGGTGCAGGTCACGCCGGGACCGTAGATTTTCGCGGCCAGAGCCGGGGAGATGCAGATCAGCCCGACCGGTTTGCCCGCTTCGGCAAACGCCTCGGCCAGGGCCAGCACTTCAGGTTGCACGGTGCAACCGGCGCCTTCGATGGCGAAGTTCGACAGGTTCTTCGCCGCGCCGAAACCGCCAGGCACGATCAGCGCATCGAAGTCTTCGACGTCCGCGTCGCGGATATCCTTGACGTTGCCACGGGCAATCCGCGCCGATTCCACCAGTACGTTGCGCGATTCCGGCATTTCTTCGCCGGTCAGGTGATTGATCACATGCAATTGCGCAATGTTCGGCGCAAAGCACTGCACCTGCGCGCCGCGCTGGTCCAGGCGCAACAGGGTGATGACACTTTCCTGGATTTCGGCGCCGTCGTACACGCCACTGCCGGACAGGATCACTGCAACTTTTTTGCTCATGGGCTTCTCTCCAGATTCATGGCGCTCAATGTCCCTTAAATTGTCGCGCGTTGCCATAGGGGCATGGGCGACGCACGCGGGGGCAGAGCGCTCTCTCAATGGATCGCAACGGCGGCGGGGTGTTCATTATTTGCCTTGGCTGCGTTGGGCAGCCGCCAGCGAATGGCTTATTCGGCTGGCGTTTTCGGCCCGGCAGGGGAGGTCGTTTCGGCCTGGCGCAACTGCTCGGCTTCGTTGGCTTTGGCGATCTGTTCGTCCTGATAGATCTTCTTCGCCAGTTGCGCGTTCTTGAAGCGGCGCCGCAGCCACAGGCCCAGCCCGAGGATCAGCAAGGCGCCGAGCACCCACAGCTCATATTTCTTGATGCTGCCGAGCATGCCTTCCAGGACCGCGCCGAAGTGGTAGGCAGCCGCCGCCAGCGCCGTCGCCCAGATCGCCGCGCCGATGCCGTTGAGCAGCAGGTAGCGTCCCGGCGGATAACCGGACAGCCCGATCGCCACCGGCATCACCGTACGCAGGCCGTAGACGAAACGGAAGCTCAAAACCCAGATGTCCGGATGCTTGCGGATGTGCTCCAGCGCGCGGTCGCCCATCATCTGCCAGCGCGGTTTGCGCGCGAGCAATTTGCGCCCGTGCTTGCGTCCCAGGAAGTACCACAGCTGATCGCCGGCATAACTGCCGAAGAACGCCACGACCACCACCAGGTTGATGTCCATGTATCCACGGAACGCGAGGAAGCCTGCGAGCACCAGGATGGTTTCGCCTTCGAAGAACGTGCCGAGAAACAAGGCAAAGTAGCCAAAGTCGTGCAGAAATTGTTGGAGCATTGTCTGGGTGCTGGCGAAGTGAACGCGCAGCCTAACCCTTCGGACACATTCATGAAAGTGTCCAAATGTGTCTCGACGTGAACATTTACCGCACTGACAATGGATTGCGGCTACCTGTCACAGGGCACACACAACTGTCATCTGTTGGTCATAATGGCCGTCTATAACTGTCACGCTCGCCCGTTTGCCCGGGCTCAGGAGTCTGCCGTGAGCTTTACCCCCGCCAATCGTCTGTTCCCTGCCACCCGCCTGCGCCGCAACCGTCGTGATGATTTTTCCCGGCGGCTGGTGCGTGAAAACGTGCTGACGGTCGATGACCTGATCCTGCCGGTATTCGTCCTCGACGGTGAAAACCGCCGCGAAGCCGTGGCCTCGATGCCAGGCGTCGAGCGACTGACGATTGATCTGTTGCTTGAAGAAGCCGCCACGTGGGTCGAGCTGGGCATTCCGGCGCTGGCGCTGTTCCCGGTCACCCCGCCCGAACTGAAATCCCTCGATGCCGCCGAAGCCTGGAATCCCGAAGGTATCGCCCAGCGCGCCACTCGCGCGTTGCGTGAGCGCTTCCCTGAACTGGGCGTGATCACTGACGTGGCGCTGGACCCGTTCACCACCCACGGTCAGGACGGCATTCTCGACGAACACGGCTACGTGCAGAACGACATCACCGTTGATGCGCTGGTGCGTCAGGCGCTGTCCCACGCCGAAGCGGGCGCGCAGGTGGTGGCGCCATCGGACATGATGGACGGCCGCATCCAGGCGATTCGTGAAGCGCTGGAAATTGCCGGTCACGTCAACGTGCGCATCATGGCCTACTCGGCCAAGTACGCCAGCGCCTACTACGGCCCGTTCCGCGATGCAGTGGGGTCGGCGTCGAACCTCGGCAAGGCGAACAAGGCCTCGTATCAGATGGACCCGGCCAACAGCGACGAAGCCCTGCACGAAGTCGGTGCCGACTTGTCTGAAGGCGCGGACATGGTCATGGTCAAACCGGGCATGCCCTACCTGGACATTCTTTTTCGGGTCAAAGATGCCTTCAAGGTGCCGACCTTCGTCTATCAGGTCAGTGGCGAATATGCCATGCACATGGCCGCTATCCAGAATGGCTGGTTGAGCGAAGCGGTGATCCTCGAGTCACTGACCGCCTTTAAACGTGCCGGTGCAGATGGCATCCTGACTTACTTTGCCGTTCGTGCCGCTCAATTGTTACGAGAGCAGAAATAGCCCTCCCAGGAACATTCCATGAATACCGAAGGACTCACTGAAGTTGCCGTAAAAGAAGCTCAGCCGGTGGTCGAGCAAGTCACCGAAACCCCGCCGGAACTGGAGCCTGCGCCACCCGCGCCGGTTGCCGAAACCGCCGCGGCGGTGCCGGCGATCGCCATTCCCGGTCTGGATGACAGCAGCCTGTACATCCACCGCGAGCTCTCGCAATTGCAGTTCAACATCCGCGTGCTGGAACAGGCGCTGGACGAGTCCTACCCGTTGCTGGAGCGGCTGAAGTTCCTGCTGATCTTCTCCAGCAACCTCGACGAATTCTTCGAGATCCGCGTCGCCGGGCTGAAAAAGCAGATCACTTTCGCCCGCGAACAGGCCGGCGCTGATGGCTTGCAGCCGCATCAGGCGCTGGCGCGGATCAGCGAACTGGTTCACGGTCATGTCGACCGCCAGTACGCGATCCTCAACGACATTCTCCTGCCGGAGCTGGAAAAGCATCAGGTGCGCTTCATCCGTCGGCGCAACTGGACGACCAAGCTCAAAACCTGGGTCCGCCGCTATTTCCGCGACGAAATCGCCCCGATCATCACCCCGATCGGCCTCGACCCGACGCACCCGTTCCCGCTGCTGGTGAACAAGAGCCTGAACTTCATCGTCGAGCTCGAAGGCATCGACGCCTTCGGTCGCGACTCTGGTCTGGCGATCATCCCGGCGCCGCGTCTGCTGCCACGGATCATCAAGGTGCCGGAAGAAGTCGGCGGCGCCGGCGACAACTATGTGTTCCTGTCGTCGATGATCCATGCCCACGCCGATGACCTGTTCCAGGGCATGAAGGTCAAAGGCTGCTACCAGTTCCGTCTGACCCGAAACGCCGACCTGGCGCTCGATTCCGAAGACGTCGAAGACCTGGCCCGCGCCCTGCGTGGCGAGCTGTTCTCGCGGCGCTACGGTGACGCGGTGCGTCTGGAAGTCGCCGACACTTGCCCGAAACACCTCTCGGACTACCTGCTCAAGCAGTTCAACCTGAGCGAGACCGAGCTGTATCAGGTCAACGGCCCGGTCAACCTGACGCGTTTGTTCAGTATCACCGGTCTGGACAGCCATCCGGAGCTGCAATACACGCCGTTCACCCCGCAGATCCCGAAACTGCTGCAAAACAGCGAAAACATTTTCAGCGTGGTCAGCAAGCAGGACATCCTCTTGCTGCACCCGTTCGAGTCGTTCACGCCGGTGGTCGACCTGCTGCGTCAGGCGGCGAAAGACCCGCATGTGCTGGCCGTGCGGCAAACGCTGTACCGCTCCGGGGCCAACTCCGAGATCGTCGATGCGCTGGTGGACGCCGCGCGTAACGGCAAGGAGGTCACCGCAGTCATCGAGCTGCGCGCGCGCTTCGATGAAGAGTCCAACCTGCAACTGGCCAGCCGTCTGCAAGCGGCGGGTGCGGTGGTGATCTACGGTGTGGTCGGCTTCAAGACCCACGCCAAGATGATGCTGATCCTGCGCCGCGAGGCTGGCGAAATCGTCCGTTACGCCCACCTCGGTACCGGCAACTATCACGCCGGCAACGCCAAACTCTACACCGACTACAGCCTGCTGACCTCCGACGACGCCTTGTGCGAGGACGTCGGCAAACTGTTCAGCCAGTTGATCGGCATGGGCAAGACGCTGCGCATGAAAAAGCTGCTGCATGCGCCGTTCACCCTGAAGAAGGGCATGCTCGACATGATTGCCCGCGAAACCCAGTTCGCCCTCGAGGGCAAACCGGCGCACATCATCGCCAAGTTCAACTCGCTGACCGATCCGAAGATCATCCGCGCGCTGTACAAGGCCAGCCAGTCGGGCGTGCGCATCGATCTGGTGGTGCGCGGCATGTGCTGCCTGCGTCCGGGCATCGCCGGGGTCTCGCACAACATTCATGTGCGCTCGATCATTGGCCGCTTCCTCGAGCACACGCGGGTGTTCTACTTCCTCAACGGCGGCGACGAGCAGATGTTCCTCTCCAGCGCCGACTGGATGGAGCGCAACCTCGATAAGCGCGTCGAGACCTGCTTCCCGGTAGAAGGCAAGAAGCTGTTGACCCGAGTCAAGAAAGAGCTGGAGCTGTACCTGACCGACAACACCCACAGCTGGAGCCTGCAGTCGGACGGCCGCTACATTCGCAACACGCCCACCGGCAACCAGAACCCGCGCAGTGCGCAGGCGACGTTGCTGGAGCGGTTGGGTAGCCCGATATTGCCTGTTAGCAGCTAAAGCAAAGCCAAGAGCAAAAGCCCCTCACCCTAGCCCTCTCCCGGAGGGAGAGGGGACTGACCGTGGTGTCTTACGCTATACGCCGACTTGAGAAATCGAGTCGAGCTCAGGTTTGAACAGCACACAGCTTGGCTCCCTCTCCCTCGGGAGAGGGCTGGGGTGAGGGGCAAGGCTCACGCAGTTCCTCAAACCGGAGCCAATAAAAAAGGCGATCCCGACGGATCGCCTTTTTTGTGCCTGACACACCAACCTGTAGGAGCTGTCGAGTGCAACGAGGCTGCGATCTGTTGATCTTGATCTTGAAAAAATCAAAAGATCGCAGCCTTCGGCGGCTCCTACGGGGGCGTTCAGTGCACCGTGAGGACGATGCCCACCCGCGTCAACCAGTCCGCCTCCAGTGCGAAATCCGCCTGGGTCAGCTGATTTTCATCCAGCCAGTTTTCCGGGAATTGCACATCGAGATGATCACCATCTGCGTGCAGCGCCACCTGCGGCATCGCCTGGGTTCCGCGGATGTGATGGAACAGAATGGCAAAACGCAGCAGCACGCACAGGCGAATCAGCTTGATGCCGTCATCGCCGAATTCGGCGAACTTGTCCTTGGGGATATTGCGCCGGTGGCCACGCACCAATAGCGCGAGCATCTGCTGATCCTCGCGGGAGAAGCCGGCCAGGTCCGAGTGCTCGATCAGGTAGGCACCGTGCTTGTGGTAGTGATAGTGAGCGATGTCGAGGCCGACTTCGTGGACTTTCGCCGCCCAGCCGAGCAGCTCGCGCCAGATGCCGTCATCCAGCTCCCAGTCCACAGCGACCTGATCGAACGCGTGCACGGCTTTGCGTTCGACCCGCGCCGCCTGTTCCAGATCGACGTGATAGCGCTCCATCAGCGAGGTCAGGGTGCGTTCGCGCACGTCTTCGTGATGATGACGTCCGAGCAGGTCATACAGCACGCCTTCACGCAGCGCGCCTTCGCAGTGATCCATGCGTTGCAGTTCGAGGGCGTCGAAGATCGCTTCGAGAATCGCCAGACCCGCCGGGAAAATTGCCCGGCGATCAGGCTTGATGCCTTCGAAATCGATCTTGTCGGCGTCGCCCAGCTTGAACAGCTTGCGCTTGAGCCATGCCAGGCCTTCGGCGTTGACCTCGCCGCTGCCGTGGCCGCCGGCCTTCAGGGCCAGGCCGATGGCGCGAATCGTACCGGAGGAGCCGATGGCTTCATCCCAGGTCAGGCGATGCAGGGCGTGTTCGATGCTCATGATTTCCAGCCGCGCCGCCGTATACGCCTGGGCGTAGCGGGCCGGGGTAATCTTGCCGTCCTTGAAGTAGCGCTGGGTGAAACTCACGCAGCCCATTTGCAGGCTTTCGCGCAGTAAAGGCTCGAAGCGCTGGCCGATGATGAATTCGGTACTGCCGCCGCCGATGTCGGCGACCAAACGTTTGCCCGGGGTATCGGCGAGCGTGTGCGAAACGCCGAGATAGATCAGGCGCGCTTCTTCACGGCCGGAGATGACTTCTACCGTGTGGCCGAGGATTTCCTCGGCGCGGCGGATGAATTCGCCACGGTTGCGCGCTTCGCGCAGGGCGTTGGTGCCGACGATGCGCACGGCGCCGAGCGGCATACCGTTGATCAGTTGGGCAAAGCGCTTGAGGCAATCGAGGCCGCGCTGCATCGATTCTTCGTTGAGCTGGCGCGCGTCGTCGATGCCGGCGGCCAGTTGCACCTTCTCGCCGAGGCGCTCGAGGATGCGGATTTCGCCGTTCCGGGCCTTGGCCACGACCATGTGAAAGCTGTTGGAGCCCAGGTCGATTGCGGCGATCAGGGACAGATTCTTGGCTTGGGATTGCGGCATGGTCAGGGGGTCTCGGTCGATAACCCCGACATCGTGCCACGATCAAACGCTGACGCCAACGCGCATGGTTCAAACCTGATCGTTCCTACGCTCTGCGTGGGAATGCAGCCCGGGACGCTCCGCGTCCCAAAAGCGGACGCAGAGCGTCCGGTGAGGCATTCCCACGCGGAGCGTGGGAACGATCAGGATGAGGCTGCTTCAGGCTGTCGCTTCCACCGTGCCAATAAAGTTCGCCAGCTCGGCCGTCTGCGGATTAGCAAACAACACCTTCGGATCGCCTACCTCATGCACCTTGCCATGGTGCATGAACACCAGTTTGTCCCCCACCTCGCGGGCAAAGCGCATCTCGTGGGTGACCATGATCAGCGTCATGCCTTCCTTGGCCAATTGCCGCACCACGCTGAGCACTTCATTGACCAGTTCCGGGTCCAGTGCCGAAGTGATTTCATCGCACAGCAGCACCTTCGGCGACATCGCCAGGGCCCGGGCAATCGCCACCCGCTGCTGCTGACCGCCGGACAAGCGGTCCGGAAAGGCATCGAATTTCTCCCCGAGCCCGACTCGCTCGAGCATTTCCCGCGCGAGTTCGGCTGCCTTGGCCTTGGGCACTTTCTGCACCACCTGCGGCGCGAGCATGACGTTTTCGCCGACGGTCAGGTGCGGGAACAGGTTGAACTGCTGAAAGACCATGCCGACCTTCTGTCGCAGGCTGCGCAGATCGGCGCGGGCGGCGTCGAGGTACTCGCCGTCGACTTCGATCACGCCGTCGTTGATCGACTCCAGGCCATTGAGGGTGCGCAACAGGGTCGACTTGCCCGAGCCACTGCGGCCGATGATCGCCACCACCTGGCCTTCCTCGACGCTGAGGTCGATGCCTTTGAGTACGTGGTGATCGCCGTAGTATTTATGCAGGGCGGAAATTCTAAGCAGAGGCATGCAGTCTCCTTTCCAGGTAGCGCGCACTGAGGGACAAGGGGTAGCAGAGCAGGAAGTAGCCGAGGGCGACGAGGCCGTAGACCATGAACGGTTCGAACGTGGCATTGGCGAGCATGCCGCCGGTCTTGGTCAGTTCAGTGAAACCGATGATCGAGGTTACGGCTGTGCCTTTGACCACTTGCACCGAGAAACCCACGGTCGGCGCCACGGCGATGCGCAGCGCTTGCGGCAGGATCACGTAGCGCAACTGCTCAAGCGGATTGAGCGCCAGGCTCGACGAGGCTTCCCACTGACCGTGGGGAATGGCCTCGACACAACCGCGCCAGATCTCCGCCAGATAGGCGCTTGTGAACAAGGTCAAAGCGATCGCCGCAGCCATCCACGGCGAAATCTCGATCCCGGCCAGCGCCACGCCAAAGAACACCAGAAACAATTGCATCAACAGTGGCGTGCCCTGGAACAGCTCGATCCAGGTGCGGGCGATGCTGCTTGGCAGGGTGTTCTTCGAGATGCGCATGACCAGAATCAGCAGGCCGACCAGGCCGCCGCCAATGAACGCCACCAGCGACAGCGCCAGCGTCCACTGCAGGCCGGTGAGCAGATTGCGCAGAATGTCCCAGAAAGTGAAGTCGCTCATTGGCTGCTCCTCGCAATGAACCGCCGGCCGAACCAGTTGAGCAACTGGCGGATCAGCAGCGCCATGCACAGATAGATCAACGTCGTCAGCGCGTAGGTTTCGAAGGCGCGGAAGTTGCGCGACTGAATGAAGTTGGCAGCGAAGCTCAATTCTTCCGTGGCGATCTGCGAACACACCGCCGAACCGAGCATAACGATGATGATCTGGCTGCTCAGTGCCGGCCAGACCTTGCCCAGCGCCGGCAGCAGGACGACGTGGCGGAACGCTTCGAAACGGCTCATCGCCAGTGCCGCCGCCGCTTCCAGTTGCCCGCGCGGAATCGCCTGGATGCCGGCGCGGATGATCTCGGTCGAGTAGGCGCCCAGGTTGATCACCATCGCCAGCACCGCCGCTTGCCACTCGGAGATCTGCATGCCGAGCGATGGCAGGCCGAAGAAGATGAAGAACAGCTGCACCAGAAACGGCGTGTTGCGGATCAACTCGACGTAGACGCCGAAGATCGCCGAGAACGGGCGGATGTGCCACGCCCGCACCAGCGCGCCGACAATGCCCACGCCAACCCCGAGCAGTGCGCCGATAGCGGTCAGTTCAAGGGTGAACAGCGCGCCGCGCAGCAGCAGGTCGGTGTTTTCCACCACCGGCAGGAAATCGAACTGATAAGCCATGAAGGTCTCCCGCGCAGTCGATCAGAGATCGGCCGGCAGCGGCTCTTTCAGCCAGGTCTGCGAGTTCTTTTCCAGCGCGCCGTCAGCCTTGGCGCTGTTGAGGATGTCGTTGACCCTGGCCAGCAACGCCGCTTCGTTCTTGTTCACGCCGACATAGACCGGCGAATCCTTGAGCTTCACTTTCAGCGCCGGTACGCGCTTCGGGTTCTTCTCGCTGATGGCGACCATCACCACGTTGCCGCTGGCGATCAGGTCGACCTGGCCTGCCAGATAAGCGGCGATGGTCGAGTTGTTGTCTTCGAAACGTTTGATGGTGAGGCCGTCGGGGGCGACTTTGCTCAGCTCGATGTCTTCGATGGCGCCACGGGTGACGCTGATGGTCTTGCCCTTGAGGTCGTCGAGGCTGGTGATCGCAGCGTCTGGCGGGCCGAACACGGCGAGATAGAAAGGCGCATAGGCGCGGGAGAAGTCGATGACCTTCTCGCGCTCGGCGTTTTTGCCGAGGCTGGAAATCACCAGATCAACCTTGCCGGTGGTGAGGAACGGGATGCGGTTGGTGCTGTTGACCGGGGTCAGCTCGAGTTTGACCTTGAGCTGGTCGGCGAGCAGTTTCGCCGTGTCGATGTCCAGGCCACGCGGCTTCATGTCCGGGCCGACCGAGCCGAATGGCGGGAAATCCTGGGGCACGGCAACTTTCAGCGTGCCGCGTTTGACCACGTCGTCCAGACCGTCGGCATGAGCGGGAGCCTGGCACAGCAGCAGGCCGGCAAACAGGGAAGCGAGGAGGGCGCTGTAACGCTGGGTCATGGACAATCTCCGGATCGGCGGGAAGTGGTTGCTGCGATCGGACAGAGCATGGGCCGTGCCAAGAGGCGGATTTCGCCCCGGCACGCCGCGGTATCAGCGGCTTCGTTCGGTCTTACTGGTCTGAACAGTCAACTCGGTTTTCGCACTGCGATGGCGCATCGGCTGCACGCGCCGAACCCCGCTGGGGCACGACTTGCCGGACTCGGCGAATAGCTTTACAACTAGCCGGACCTTGGCCCTGACGCGTCCGCACATCATGAATTCGATCTCCCGCGCCGTACCCGAAGTGGCGCTGCAAGCGATCCGCAAACTGATCACTGAACAGGGCTTCGGCGCCGGCGATGCGTTGCCTTCGCAACGGGATCTGGCGCTGCAACTGGGTGTCAGCCGGGCATCGTTGCGTGAAGCGTTGTCGTCGCTCAGTGCACTGGGCGTGGTCAGCATTCAGCCGGGCAAAGGCGTGTTCGTACAGTCGCCGGTCGAATTGTCGCGCGGCGAAGCGCCGGGCTGGCCATTCGCGGCGCAGGCCTCGCCGCTGGACATCTTCCAGCTGCGCTACGCGCTGGAGGGCTTTGCCGCCGGGCTCGCCGCGACAACCTTGAGTACGTTTGATCTGGACGCACTGGAAGACAACGTCGCGGCGATGCGCGAGCAATTGCGCAGCGGCGACTTCGAGGCGGCGGCGAAACTCGACTTCGAATTTCACCGGCGCATCCTGCTGGCCAGCGGCAATCAGGCGATGCTGAGCATCCTCACCGCCAGCGCCGAGATCTTTCTCGAGAGCCAGAAACTGCCGTTCATCCGCGCCGAACGCGCCATGGAAACCTGGCAGGAACACCGCAAGATCCTCCGTGCCCTGGCGCGCCGCGCGTCGGGGGCGGCGCAGAAAGCCATGCAGGAACACGTGCGCAACGCCGCCCTGCGCACCGGAATCGCCTTCATCGCTCCCGCCACGGCGTGACTTGAGCTATACCCAAACTCATCAGGGGCCATAGCAACACTCAATCATCTGCGGCTTCCTGAACAAGGGAAGGGCGGCTATGATGGGCCACGTTTTTTTGCTTACAACCTGGAGAATTCCATGAGCAGCGATCTGATCAAACACGTTAGCGACGCTAGCTTCGAAGCCGACGTACTCAAGGCCGAAGGCGCTGTCCTGGTCGACTACTGGGCTGAATGGTGCGGCCCTTGCAAAATGATCGCACCGGTTCTCGACGAGATTGCCGAGACTTACAAAGGCAAGCTGACCGTTGCCAAACTGAACATCGACGAAAACCAGGAAACCCCGGCCAAGCATGGCGTGCGTGGTATCCCGACGCTGATGCTGTTCAAGAACGGCAACGTTGAAGCGACCAAGGTCGGCGCACTGTCGAAGTCGCAGCTGGCGGCTTTCCTCGACGCCAACATCTGAGCGTCGCAGTAAAACGCTGAAAAAAAGCCCCGCAAATCGCGGGGCTTTTTGCGTATTCAGGGCTAGACGCTCCGAAACTCAGGTGGTACATTCGGCCCCGCACTGGTTTCTCCAATGCCCCCTGCTAGCCGTCGCCGACGCACTCCTTTTCGAATTAGTTCGCGATCCTGTCGCCTTCTCCGCGGCGCGGCCTCATTAAGCCAAAAGCTTAATTTCCCCCCTCCATAAATGATTACGTCATTCCTATATGAATCTGACTGAACTCAAGCAAAAGCCGATTACCGAACTGCTCGAATTGGCCGAACAGATGGGCATAGAAAATATGGCCCGTTCGCGCAAGCAGGACGTGATTTTCTCCCTGCTGAAAAAGCACGCGAAAAGCGGCGAGGAAATCTCCGGTGATGGCGTGCTGGAGATTCTCCAGGACGGCTTCGGCTTCCTGCGCTCCGCAGACGCTTCCTACCTCGCCGGCCCTGACGACATCTACGTCTCGCCGAGCCAGATCCGCCGCTTCAACTTGCGCACCGGTGACACCATCGTTGGCAAGATCCGCCCTCCGAAGGAAGGCGAGCGGTATTTCGCCCTGCTCAAGGTCGATACGATCAACTTCGATCGTCCCGAGAACGCGAAAAACAAGATTCTCTTCGAGAACCTTACCCCGCTGTTCCCGACCGTGCGCATGAAGATGGAAGCGGGCAACGGTTCCACCGAAGACCTCACCGGTCGTGTGATCGACCTGTGTGCACCGATCGGCAAAGGCCAGCGTGGCCTGATCGTCGCACCGCCGAAAGCCGGTAAAACGATCATGCTGCAGAACATCGCAGCGAACATCGCCCGTAACAATCCTGAAGTTCACCTGATCGTGCTGTTGATCGACGAGCGTCCGGAAGAAGTGACCGAAATGCAGCGCACCGTGCGCGGCGAAGTGGTTGCCTCGACTTTCGACGAGCCGCCGACCCGTCACGTGCAGGTCGCTGAAATGGTGATCGAGAAGGCCAAGCGCCTGGTCGAACACAAGAAAGACGTGGTCATCCTGCTCGACTCCATCACCCGTCTGGCCCGTGCCTACAACACCGTGATCCCGAGCTCCGGCAAGGTCCTGACCGGTGGTGTCGATGCCCACGCCCTGGAGAAACCGAAGCGTTTCTTCGGTGCCGCGCGTAACATCGAAGAAGGCGGCTCGCTGACCATTATCGCCACCGCGCTGGTTGAAACCGGCTCGAAGATGGACGAAGTGATCTACGAAGAGTTCAAGGGTACCGGCAACATGGAACTGCCTCTGGATCGCAAGATCGCCGAGAAGCGTGTGTTCCCGGCGATCAACATCAACCGCTCCGGCACTCGCCGCGAAGAGTTGCTGACTGCCGACGACGAACTGCAGCGCATGTGGATTCTGCGCAAGCTGCTGCACCCGATGGACGAAGTCGCCGCCATCGAGTTCCTGGTCGACAAGCTGAAGACGACCAAGACCAACGACGAGTTCTTCTTGTCGATGAAGCGCAAGTAGTACGCTGGCGTTTCAACAAAGGACGCTCCCGCGAGGGGGCGTTTTTTTTGCCCCCGAAAAATCTCGCGGCCATCACAGATATCTGTTGATGGGCCGATTCTGCGGCGTCGGCGGCGCACTGCTGAGTCCCAGGCTTGCCCCTTCACCGGAGCGCGGGGGCCACGATCGAGCAATGACGGGCTGCTGTTTGCCCGTCAGAGCAGGTAGGATGTACGCCTATTTTGAGGGTGCCATCGTCAATGAAATTCAAGGATCTTCGGGATTTCGTGCAGCAGCTTGAGCAGCGCGGAGAGTTGAAACGCATCCAGATTCCCGTCTCGCCGGTGCTGGAGATGACTGAGGTGTGCGATCGCACGCTGCGGGCCAAGGGCCCGGCGCTGCTGTTCGAGAAGCCTACGGGTTATGACATTCCGGTGCTCGGCAACCTGTTCGGCACCCCCGAGCGCGTGGCCATGGGCATGGGCGCCGAGGCGGTCAGCGAACTGCGCGAAATCGGCAAGCTGCTGGCCTTCCTCAAGGAGCCGGAGCCGCCGAAGGGCTTGAAGGACGCGTGGTCGAAACTGCCGATCTTCCGCAAGATCATTTCCATGGCGCCAAAAGTGGTCAAAGACGCGGTGTGTCAGGAAGTGGTCATCGAAGGCGATGATGTCGATCTGGCGATGCTGCCGGTGCAGACCTGCTGGCCCGGCGACGTTGGCCCGCTGATCACCTGGGGCCTGACCGTCACCAAAGGCCCGAACAAGGAACGCCAGAACCTCGGCATCTACCGTCAGCAAGTGATCGGCCGCAACAAGGTGATCATGCGCTGGCTCAGCCACCGTGGCGGTGCTCTCGACTTCCGCGAGTGGTGCGAGAAGCATCCGGGGCAGCCGTTCCCGGTGTCCGTGGCCCTTGGCGCTGATCCGGCGACTATCCTTGGCGCTGTAACCCCGGTGCCGGACAGCCTCTCCGAGTACGCTTTCGCCGGTCTCTTGCGCGGCAACCGCACCGAACTGGTCAAGTGCCGGGGCAACGATCTGCAAGTGCCGGCCACCGCCGAAATTATCCTCGAAGGCGTGATCCACCCAGGTGAAATGGCCGACGAAGGTCCGTACGGCGACCACACCGGTTATTACAACGAAGTCGACAGCTTCCCGGTGTTCACCGTCGAGCGCATCACCCACCGGATCAAACCGATCTATCACAGCACCTACACCGGCCGGCCGCCGGATGAGCCGGCGATTCTCGGCGTGGCGCTGAACGAAGTGTTCGTGCCGATCCTGCAGAAGCAGTTCCCGGAGATCACCGACTTCTATCTGCCGCCGGAAGGCTGCTCGTACCGCATGGCCGTGGTGACGATGAAGAAGTCGTATCCGGGGCATGCCAAGCGCGTGATGCTCGGCGTCTGGTCGTTTTTGCGACAGTTCATGTACACCAAATTCGTTATCGTCACTGACGACGATATCAACGCCCGCGACTGGAACGACGTGATCTGGGCCATCACCACGCGCATGGACCCCAAGCGCGACACGGTGATGATCGATAATACGCCGATCGACTACCTCGACTTCGCCTCGCCGATCTCCGGCCTGGGCTCGAAAATGGGCCTGGATGCCACCCACAAGTGGCCGGGCGAAACTACCCGCGAGTGGGGCCGCGTGATCGTCAAGGACGACGCCGTCACCCAACGGATCGATGCCATCTGGAATCAGTTAGGAATAGATTGATGCGTGTAACCCTGCAGCCTTCCGGAGCGGTGCTCGAGATACAACCCGGTGAGCGCATTCTCGACGGCGCGCGGCGCCTGGGCTATGACTGCCCGCAAAGCTGCCGCAACGGCAATTGCCACGTGTGTGCAGCGCTGCTGGTCGAAGGCCGCGTCGAGCAGGCCGGCAAAGTCCACGATCACGGCGAGTTCTACACCTGCATCGCCGAACCGCTGGAAGACTGCGTGCTGCTGTGGGATGGCGTGCTCGCACTCGGTGAGCTGCCGGTGCGCAGCCTGTCGTGTCAGGTTATCGAGTGTCGCGAGGTGGGCGGCGATACCTGGCGCGTGCGTCTGCGTGCACCGGCGGGCAAGCCACCGCGTTATCACGCCGGGCAGTATTTGATGATCGAGCGTGAGAGCGGCGAGAAATCCGCATTCTCCATGGCTTCGGCACCCCACGGCGGGCGTGATCTGGAAATCCACGTGCTGGCGCGCGAAGCCAGTGCGTTGAGCCTGATCGAACAGCTGCAACGCAACCCGATGGTGCGTGTCGAGCTTCCATTCGGCGATACACATCTTGCCGAGTTGCCCGACGGCCCGTTGGTACTGATCGCCGCCGGCACCGGCATGGGTCAGATTCACAGCCTGATCGAACATTGCCGCGCCGAAGGTTTCAAGCATCCGGTGCATCTGTACTGGGGCGTGCGCCGCCCGGAAGATTTCTATCAGATCGAGCACTGGGACGAATGGCTGAAGCTGCCCAACCTGTTTCTGCACAGGGTCGTCAGCGACCAGTGCGGCTGGGAAGGGCGCTGCGGTATGTTGCACGAGGCGGTCTGCGAGGATTTCCCCGATCTGAAGCCGCTGCACGTCTATGCCAGCGGTTCGCCGGCGATGGTCTACGGCACGCTGGACGCGCTGGTCGAGGCGGGCATGGATGCGCATCAAATGCGCGCCGACGTGTTCGCCTATGCCCCGCGCGGCTGATACTTATAACTTGGTATATAGCCGATCGGTATTTATGTAATTGCACAAATACCGCTAGGTTATATATCAATCAGGTAATTAATCAGCGCCAGTGTCATGGCACTTAATTTGCCTCGAAACATATGTGCCTTATTGTTACAGCGGTGCGTTCTATTAAGTAATTCTTCACCCGCGGGGAGCTGAACGCTATTCGCCATGAGCGCCATTGAAAACGCAATTCTGAATCTGGCTTACCCTCCGCGGCTCGATCTTGGGCCGCAGCTGACGCACGAACAACTTCTCGCTTCCATGCAATCGACCATGGCACGCCACAAGGGCGGGCCGGTGTGGCTGTTCGCGTATGGTTCGCTGATCTGGCGGCCGGAATGCACGGCAGTCGAGCGTGTGCGCGGTCGCGTGCATGGCTATCATCGCGGCTTGTACCTGTGGTCCCACGAGCACCGTGGTACGCCGGAAATGCCCGGCCTGGTGTTCGGTCTGGATCGCGGCGGTTCCTGCAGTGGCTTTGCCTACCGCTTGCCGGAAGACAATCTCGATACCGCGCTGTATGCGCTGTGGAAACGTGAGATGCCGTTTCCGTCGTATCGCCCGCACTGGCTCAATTGCCGGCTCGAAGATGGCACTCAGGTGCAGGCCTTGGGATTCGTGCTGGAGCGTCACCTGCCGAGCTATGCCGGCAACCTGCCGGATCATGTGCTCAGCCAGGTGTTCGCCAGCGCCAGTGGGCGCTACGGCACCACACGCGATTATGTCGAGCAGACCGCGCACGCCCTGCGCAGCCACGCCATGCCAGACCGCAATCTGGAGGCGCGGCTCAAGCGCTGTAAATCACACAGCGATCAGGCGACCGCTTCACGGCTCTGACTGGCGGCTTGTTTGTGCCATAGCGTCGGGGCCAGGCAAACCATCGCCATGATGCAGCCGCCCACCAGCAGTATGAAACCACCGTCCCAGCCGAAGTGGTCCACGGTGTAGCCCATTGCGGCACTCGCCGCGACCGAACCACCCAGGTAACCGAACAGACCGGTGAAGCCCGCCGCAGTACCGGCAGCTTTCTTTGGTACCAGTTCCAACGCCTGCAAGCCCGTCAGCATCACCGGGCCATAGATCAGGAAGCCTATGGAAAACAGCGCGATCATGTCGACTGCCGGGTTGCCTGGCGGATTGAGCCAGTAGACCAGGGTCGCCACAGTCACCAGGGCCATGAATACCATGCCGGTCAGGCCTCGGTTGCCACGGAACAGCTTGTCCGACATCCAGCCGCACAGCAACGTGCCCGGAATGCCCGCCCACTCATAGAAGAAATAGGCCCACGAGGTTTTATCCACGGTGAAACCCTTGGCTTCCTTCAGATAAGTCGGCGCCCAGTCCAGAACGCCATAGCGCAACAAGTAGACGAAAACGTTGGCCATGGCGACATACCAGAGCATTTTGTTGCGCAACACGTATTTGACGAAGATTTCCCTGGCGCTGAATTCGTCTTCGTGGCTGGCGTCGTAGCCTTCCGGGTAATCGTTCTTGTACTGCTCGATCGGCGGCAGGCCGACCGATTGCGGGGTGTCGCGCATGGTGATAAAGGCGAATACCGCCACGCCCAGCGCGACCGCTGCCGGGACGTAAAACGCCGCGTGCCAGTCATTGAACAGGCCCATGCCGATCAGGAACAGCGGGCCGATCAGACCGCCGCCGACGTTATGCGCCACGTTCCACACCGACACCACGCCACCGCGTTCCTTCTGCGACCACCAATGCACCATGGTCCGCCCGCTTGGCGGCCAGCCCATGCCCTGCGCCCAGCCGTTGATGAACAACAGAATGAACATCATCGTCACGCTGGAAGTTGCCCACGGCGCGAAACCGAAAATGAACATCACCCCGGCCGAGACCAGCAGGCCGAACGGCAGAAAGAAGCGCGGGTTGGAACGATCGGACACCAGGCCCATGAGGAACTTCGACAGACCGTAAGCGATGGCGATCGCCGACATGGCCAGACCGAGGTCGCCACGGCTGTAGCCTTCGTCGATCAGGTACGGCATGGCCAGGGAGAAGTTCTTGCGCAACAGGTAGTAACCGGCGTAGCCGATAAAGATGCCGGCGAAGATCTGCCAGCGCAGGCGGCGGTAGGTGCTGTCTATTTTTTCTTCAGGCAATGGAGCCTGATGTGCGGCAGGACGAAAGAAAGCAAACATTCAAGAGCTCCAGTTTTCTTGTTTTGACTGCGGATGCGAATGTTACAGTTTCGTTACCGAAAATAGCATCGCTTCACGTCGGCGAAACAGCGGAAATTTGTGCTGTTGAGCGTTCCTTTATGAACATGTCGCTGTGAGACAAGTACGGGGCGCGGAGGGAATGGTGGCTCCGGTGAGTTTCTGCGGTTTAACGTATTGGCGAGGCGAATCTCAACGCTAAAGCGATCCGGATGGTTGCTCCGGATCGCTCCATTTTTTAACGAACCTGAACGACAACCTTGCCCACAGCCTTGCGCTGGCCAAGATCATCGATCGCCTGCGCGGCATTGCTCAGCGGGTATACCTGGGATACCAGTGGCTTGAGCTTGCCCTCGGCAAACCAGCCGAACAGTTGCGCAAAGTTGGCTGCGTTGTCCTGGGGCTGGCGCTGGGCGAACGAGCCCCAGAACACACCGAGCACCGCCGCGCCTTTGAGCAGGGCGAGGTTGACCGGCAGTTCGGGGATGCGTCCGCTGGCGAAGCCGACCACCAGCAGGCGGCCGTTCCAGGCGATGGCGCGAATGGCCTGGTCGAACAGGTCGCCGCCGACCGGGTCGTAAATAACGTCGGCGCCCTGGCCGTCGGTGAGGCGTTTGATTTCGTCCTTGAGGCTCGATTCGCTGTAGTTGATCAACTCATCAGCCCCGGCATTCTTGGCCACCGCGAGTTTCTCGGCGCTGCTGGCGGCGGCGATCACGCGGGCGCCCATGGCTTTGCCGATTTCCACTGCGGCGAGTCCGACGCCGCCAGAGGCGCCGAGCACCAGCAGGGTTTCGCCCGCTTGCAGGTTGGCGCGTTGCTTGAGCGCGTGCATCGAGGTGCCGTAGGTCATGCTGAATGCAGCGGCGATGTTGAAATCCATCGACGGCGGAATCGGCAGGACGTTGTAGCCCGGCACCGCAACCTGCTCGGCAAAACTGCCCCAGCCGGTCAGCGCCATGACTCGGTCGCCGACTTTCAGGTGACTGACCTTTTCCCCGACTTCGCGCACCACGCCCGCTGCTTCGCCACCCGGCGAGAACGGGAAGGGCGGTTTGAACTGGTATTTGCCCTCGATGATCAGCGTGTCCGGGAAGTTGACCCCGGCGGCGTGCACGTCCAGCAGGATTTCATTCTTCTTCAGGGCGGGGCTGGCGACGTCTTCCAGCACCAGCGATTCGGCAGGGCCGAAGGCTTTGCACAGCACGGCTTTCATCAGGGCTATTCCTTTGGGAGTGATGGCCGATAAGTGTAGGTGTGTGAATCAACGGGTCAACGAGCATGCCCGACCCTGATAGTCAGCCATAAGCTTGTGCTTGCGCGGCGGGTCGTTATGCTAGGCCGCAAACCGGATAAGGAGCGAATTGTGAAAGCGTGGATCATGTTGTTGCTGGCCCTGTCTCTGCCTGTGGCAGCACTGGCCGAAGAAGCCAAAGAAGGCGAGGCGCCGAAGGTCAATTACATCACCCTGAGCCCGCCGTTCGTCGGCAATTACGGCCTCGATGGCACCGCCAAGCTCAAGGTCTACAAGGCCGACGTGGCCCTGCGCGTCACTGGCGAAGAGGCGAGCAAACTGGTCAAGGCCAACGAGCCGCTGATCCGCAATCAACTGGTGGCGCTGTTCACTCAGCAGACCACCGAGGCGATGGGCAGCATCGAAGGCAAGGAAAAGCTGCGTCAGGAAGCGTTGAAGCAGACCCAGCAGGTCATGAATGACGAGACCGGCAAGCCTGTTGTTGAGGATCTGTTGTTCAACAACCTGATCATTCAGTAAGTCGTTCGCTGTCCGGGCAGGCCTGTTCGCGAGCAGGCTCGCTCTCACAGGGTTATTCGGTGAATGCAAAAATGTGCATCACCCCCAATCCACTGTGGGAGCGAGCCTGCTCGCGAAAGCTATTTATCAGGCAAAAATGAATCAGGGTTTGAGCGCGATAACCGCCGCCCACTGCTCCGCCGTCACCGGCATCACCGACAACCGCGACCCTTTCTGCACCAGTGGCATCTCTGCCAACGCGGTCTGCTGCTTCAGGTAATCGAGCTTCAACACCCGCGCAAACGTCTCGACATGTTCGACATCGATCGCGCTCCAGGCATTTTTCTCCGGCGTGGCCTTGGGATCGAAGTAATGACTCTGGGGCTCCAGCGCCGTCGGATCGGGATACGCTGCTTCGATTATTCTGCCGATCCCGGCAATCCCCGGCTCTGGGCAGCTGGAGTGATAGAAAAAGAACTCGTCACCCACGGCCATCGCCCGCAGGAAATTGCGCGCCTGATAATTGCGAACCCCGTCCCAGCGCGCCTTGCCAAGCTTTTCCAGACCCTTGATCGAAAGCTCGTCCGGCTCTGATTTCATCAGCCAATAGGCCATGTCTTGTGCTCCTGAAACGGTCATTGGGCAGGTTGTCGGGCAATTTTATGACAAACCGACAGTCGGTTGACGTCAGCGTTTGCGCACAGGTTCACGTTGCCGCAAAATGCCGGCCTTTAAAGCTTGACGCTGCTGCACGGCCTACGAACGGAAACCGCTGCTGTCATCGTGATGATGTGCCTTGAGGGGGGCAATCGATGAAACGCAAACCGGATTTGCTATGGACTTTGGTAATTTTGTTTGGCCTGGGCGTGGTAACCACCGGTTACGCGCAGAGCCTGTGGGCCAACAAGGCCGACGCGCCGATTGAAGTGGCGCAACAGGTGCAACAGTCGACCGCTTTCAAACGCTGAACCTGTCTCATCGACGCCGCTTTTCTGTGCGGCGTCTACTCTGCGAAATACCACGCCTTGTCAGTAACCGTGCCTTGTAACGGGACATCCCAGCTCGCCTGCGCCAAACGTTCGACCTTCTGACATTCATGGGCCAGGCCCAGCAGCGTCGGCTTGCGCCAGTTCTTGCGTCGGGCCAGATAGGCGAGGCTGCGATCATAAAATCCGCCGCCCATGCCCAGTCGCCCGCCAACATCGTCAAACCCCACCAGCGGCAACAGCACCAGATCCAGCGCCCAGACCTTGCGTTGTCGAGCCAGATTGGCCCGAGGCTCAAGGATGCGGAAACGATTGGGAGTGAGCTTTTCGCCGGGACGAATACGCTGGAAGACCATCTTCGTTCGCGGCCAGGCGCTGAGTACCGGCAGATAAGTCGCCTTGCCACGACGCTGGGCTTCGCGCAGCAGCAGGCGCGGATCGATTTCACCGTCGGTGGGCAAATACAGAGAGATATGTTTTGCCCGGCGAAAGTGCGGGTCCTGAGCCAATTGCCGGAACAGGCCTTTGGCAGCCTGGCGTTGTTCGCCTGGCGTCAGTGCGCGGCGCGCCTTGCGCAGCAGGCGGCGGAGTTGCGGGCGGGGCAGCAGCGCGGGTTCGGTCATGGTTCGGCTTCGGCAGGTGGATGCAAAAACGTACGCATAAAAAATCCGATGTCGGCATGTACCGACATCGGATTCGAATCAGGCTCCCCGGATGAACCGCTGTCAACTCAGCCCTTGAACCCGAAAGTTCAAGGTGGAAGAAGCAGTAGACTTTAAGGCTTTCCGTCTAGCGGACATGCACACCAGCCCAACGTGCAACTTCCAGGGTAGTGCGAATCGGCTCCGGGACATCGTCAACTGGCAAGCACCCCAGGGAGTGGGGCGAGTATACCTCAAGCTGCCAGTCGAATCAGCCCTTGGCGGTACTCTGATCGTCGGCGAGGACCAGATCGACACGATCGAGCAAGTCGCGCACCTGTTCGCGGGTCGAACCGCTGGCCTGGATGTCCGGGCGCTCTTCTTTGTGCAACAGGTCGTGGGTGATGTTCAGCGCGGCCATTACGGCAATGCGGTCGGCGCCGATGACTTTGCCGCTGCTGCGGATCTCGCGCATCTTGCCATCCAGGTAGCGGGCGGCACTGACCAGATTGCTGCGTTCCTCTGGCGGGCAGATGATCGAATACTCTTTGTCGAGGATCTGCACGGTAACGCTATTGCTTGAACTCATGAGTCTTGCTCCAGGGCCTTGAGGCGCGAAATCATCGATTCGACCTTACGCCGGGCGATTTCGTTTTTTTCAATGAGGTGAGCGCGTTCCTCGCGCCAGGTTTTTTCCTGAGCTAGTAAGAGTGCGTTTTGACTCTTAAGTTGCTCGACTCGGCCAATCAGCAGTTCGAGTCTGGCCATCAGCGCTTGCAGGTCGGTGTCTTCCATTGGGTCCACGTGTTCGTCTGATGGGTGGTGACTGGCGGACAGCCTTTAATGGTCTTGGCGGGGCTGTCGATGTAGGATACAAGGCCTTCATTCTAGACATAGCGCCGTCTGGCGCCTAGCTGCCCATGACCATTGCGAATTCCCCGTACCAAGCCTTTGCCACCCTGCTGACTGCCAGCGGCCACAACGTCTCGCCTGCCGAACTGCACGGCGTGCTGCTCGGGCGCAGTTGCGCCGGTGCCGGTTTCGATCACGAAGGCTGGCTGATCGACGCCGCCGAACTGCTCGAAGGCGATATCCAGGACAACGTCCGCAACGCCCTGATCGGCCTCCAGGAGATGGTCAAGGGCGAGCTGACCGGCGACGACGTCACCGTCGTTCTGCTGCTGCCGACCGACGATGCGCCGCTGGCCGACCGCGCCGCTGCTCTGGGCGAATGGTGCCAGGGCTTCCTCAGCGGTTTCGGCCTGAACTGCCGTGACAGCAGCACGCTCAGCACTGAAGCCACCGAAGTGCTGCAGGATCTGGCCGCCATTTCTCAGGTGCAAGATGCCCTTGAAGAGTCCGATGACGGCGAAAACGACTACATGGAAGTCATGGAATACCTGCGCGTCGCGCCGCTGCTGCTGTTCTCGGAAACCAAAAAAGCCGATGTGCCGCCAGCCGCCAAGCCGTCGCTGCATTAATCGCGTGCCAGGGAAAGCCATCTGCCCATGACCCATATCCCCAAAGCGGAATACAGCCGTCGCCGCAAGGCCCTGATGGCGCAGATGGAACCCAACAGCATCGCGATCCTGCCCGCCGCCGCGGTCGCAATCCGCAACCGCGACGTCGAGCACGTCTACCGTCAGGACAGCGACTTCCAGTACCTCAGCGGTTTTCCCGAGCCGCAAGCCGTCATCGTCCTGATGCCCGGGCGCGAGCATGGCGAGTACATCCTGTTCTGCCGTGAACGCAACGCCGAACGCGAGTTGTGGGATGGCTTGCGCGCCGGGCAGGAAGGCGCGATCCGCGAGTACGGCGCCGACGACGCCTTTCCGATTACCGACATCGACGACATCCTCCCCGGCCTGATCGAAGGCCGCGACCGGGTCTATTCGGCGATGGGCAGCAACCCGGAATTCGATCGGCACCTGATGGACTGGATCAACGTGATCCGCTCCAAGGCGCACCTCGGCGCGCAGCCGCCGAATGAATTCGTTGCCCTGGATCATCTGCTGCACGACATGCGCCTGTATAAATCGGCGGCAGAAGTGAAGGTGATGCGCGAAGCCGCGCGGATTTCAGCCCAGGCGCATATCCGCGCGATGCAGGCCAGTCGGCCCGGGCTCTACGAGTACAGCCTCGAAGCCGAACTCGATTACGAGTTCCGCAAGGGCGGGGCGAAGATGCCAGCCTACGGCTCGATCGTCGCCGCCGGGCGCAACAGCTGCATCCTGCATTACCAGCAGAATGACGCGTTGCTCAAGGATGGCGATCTGGTGTTGATCGACGCCGGCTGCGAGATCGACTGCTACGCCAGCGATATCACCCGCACCTGGCCGGTCAACGGCAAGTTTTCGCCCGAGCAGAAAGCGATCTACGAATTGGTACTGGCCTCGCAAGAAGCCGCGTTCGCCGAAATCGCCCCGAACAAGCACTGGAACCAGGCGCATGAAGCCACAGTGCGAGTGATCACCACAGGGCTGGTGAAACTCGGCTTGTTGCAAGGCGAGGTCGATGAATTGATCGCCAGCGAAGCCTACAAGGCTTTTTACATGCACCGCGCCGGCCATTGGCTGGGCATGGATGTGCATGACGTCGGCGAGTACAAGGTCGGCGGCGAATGGCGCGTGCTGGAGGTCGGCATGGCGCTGACCGTGGAACCGGGCATCTACATCGCCCCGGACAACCAGAACGTAGCGAAGAAATGGCGCGGCATTGGCGTGCGCATCGAGGATGACGTGGTCGTGACCCGATCCGGTTGTGAAATTCTCACCGCAGGCGTGCCGAAAACCGTCGCCGAGATCGAAGCGCTGATGGCACAGGCAAGGACACACGCAGCATGAGTCGAGTCAATCTGGCAATCATCGGTGGCGGTCTGGTCGGCGCCAGTCTGGCGTTGGCATTGCAGGCCGGAGCCAAGGCGCAAGGCTGGAAAATCGTCCTGATCGAACCGTTCGCTCCCGGCGACAGCTGGCAGCCAAGCTACGACGCTCGCTCTTCGGCACTGTCGTTCGGCTCGCGGCAGATTTACCAGCGCCTGGGCGTCTGGCAGGAAATTTCCCGCCGCGCCGAGCCGATCAAACAGATTCACGTCTCCGACCGCGGCCGTTTCTCCACCGCACGTTTGTCGGCGATGGAAGAGGGCGTACCCGCGCTCGGTTACGTGGTGGAAAACGCCTGGCTCGGCCAGTGCTTGTGGCAGCACCTCGACAAAGACGTGATCACTTGGCGCTGCCCGGCGGAAGTCACGCGCATGGAGCCGTTGGCCGATGGCTATCGCCTGACCCTCAACGATGAAACCACGCTGGAATGCGACCTGGCGGTGCTCGCCGATGGCGGTCGCTCCGGGTTGCGCGAACAGTTGGGCATCAACGTGCGCACGCGCCCCTACAACCAAAGCGCGCTGATCGCCAATATCACTCCGAGCGAAGCGCACAACGGCATGGCCTTCGAGCGCTTTACCGACGAAGGCCCAATGGCCCTGCTGCCGCTGCCGGACAACCGCTGTGCGTTGGTCTGGACCCGACTGGGCATGGACGCGCAGCGTCTGACCGAGTTGAGCGAGCGTGATTTTCTCAGCGAATTGCAAAGCGTGTTCGGTTACCGCCTCGGCACTTTGAAACAGGTCGGCGCACGGCATCTGTATCCGCTGTCACTGATCGAGGCTGAAGAACAGGTGCGCTCGCATCTGGCCGTGCTCGGTAACGCCGCGCACAGCCTGCATCCGATTGCCGGGCAGGGCTTCAACCTGTCGCTGCGTGACGCCGACGCCTTGGCGGCAGCGCTGCTGGCCAGTGATAAGCCGCTGGGCGACTTCGCCACGTTGCAGGCCTATCGCGAGCGGCAGCGCCTCGATCAGGACCTGACCGTGGGCTTCTCCGATCAGGTTACCCGCCTGTTCGGCAGCACCCAGCCGCTGGTGTCGCTGGGGCGCAACCTCGGCCTGCTCGGCCTCGACCTGCTGCCGCCGGCCAAACGCTGGTTCGCCCGTCAGGCGATGGGCTTGGGGACGCGTCCGGATGCTTGAGTGGCTGGCCGGCACTTTCATTTTCAGGATCGCGCCGCTAACTGGCGCGCTCGGTAAAACCCTTTACGTGCGGCGCAAGCCGCAAGCGAGACAGGCCTAAAGCATGGAAATGCGCGCAGATCTGCTGATAGTCGGAGCTGGAATGGTCGGCAGCGCCCTGGCGCTGGCGCTACAGGACAGCGGCCTGGAAGTGCTGCTGCTCGACGGCAGCCCGATGAGCGTGAAACCGTTCGATGCCGAAGCGGCGTTTGAACCGCGGGTCAGTGCGTTGTCGGCGGCAAGTCAGCGCATCCTCGAACGCCTCGGCGTCTGGGACGGCATCGCGCAACGGCGCAGCAGCCCGTACACCGACATGCATGTCTGGGACGGCAGCGGCACCGGGCAGATTCATTTCTCGGCAAGCAGCGTGCATGCCGATGTGCTCGGCCATATCGTCGAAAACCGCGTGGTCCAGGATGCGCTGCTCGAGCGCTTGCATGACTGCGACTTGGGCATGTTGGCCAATGCGCGGCTGGAGCAGATGCGTCGCTCCGGCGATGACTGGCTGCTGACCCTGGCCGATGGCCGCATCTTGCGCGCGCCACTGGTGATCGCGGCCGATGGCGCTAATTCTGCTGTGCGCCGTCTCACCGGCGTGGCGACTCGCGAGTGGGATTATCTGCATCACGCCATCGTCACCAGCGTGCGTTGCAGCCAGCCGCATCGCAAAACCGCCTGGCAGCGTTTTACCGATCACGGGCCGTTGGCGTTTCTGCCGCTGGAGCGTGATGATCAGCAGGATTGGTGCTCGATCGTCTGGTCGACCACACCGGGTGAAGCCGAGCGCTTGATGGCGCTGGACGACGTCGCGTTTTGCGCTGAACTGGAGCGGGCCTTTGAAGGACGCCTCGGTGAAGTCATCAGTGCCGATCCGCGGCTGTGCGTGCCGCTGCGTCAGCGTCACGCCAAACGCTATGTCGCTGAAGGCCTGGCCCTGATCGGCGATGCGGCGCACACCATTCATCCGTTGGCGGGGCAGGGTGTGAACCTTGGTTTCCTCGATGCTGCCGTGCTGGCGCAAGTGCTGCTGCAAGCGCATGAGCGCGGTGAGCGGCTGGCGGACGTGAAAGTGCTGAGCCGCTACGAGCGTCGGCGCATGCCGCATAACCTGGCGCTGATGGCGGCGATGGAAGGCTTTGAGCGCTTGTTCCAGGCCGATCCGCTGCCGCTGCGCTGGCTGCGCAATACCGGGTTGAAGCTGGTCGAGCAGATGCCCGAGGCGAAGGCCTTGTTTGTGCGCGAGGCGCTGGGGTTGACCGGGGATCTTCCAACTCTGGCAAAGCCCTGACCGCCTCATTGAGGCTGATGGCCTCTTCGCGAGCAGGCTCGCTCCCACAGTTGAGATGCATTCCAATGTGGGAGCGAGCCTGCTCGCGATGGCGCCAGTCCAGTCACAGCACATTTCAACCTGTGCAACATCTGGTAACGCCTTCCCCGAGTGTTCGATTGTGGTGGTAAATGTGAGTCCTTATCATTTGGCCCACATTTCCCGACCGAGAGACCACTCCCATGTTGGCACCCAAGCGTCTTCTGACCGCACTGGCCTTGACCCTGATCGGCAGCAGCACTGCCCAGGCTGCCGATGAGGTGGTGGTTTATTCGTCGCGCATCGATGAGCTGATCAAACCGGTATTCGATGCCTACACCGCCAAGACCGGCGTGAAGATCAAATTCATCACCGACAAGGAAGCGCCGCTGATGCAGCGCATCAAGGCCGAAGGCGAGAACGCCACCGCCGACCTGCTGCTCACCGTCGATGCCGGCAACCTCTGGCAGGCCGAGCAGATGGGCATCCTCCAGCCGTTCACTTCGAAAACCATCGACGCCAACATCCCCCTGCAATATCGCTCGTCCACTCACGCCTGGACCGGCCTGAGCCTGCGCGCGCGGACCATCGCCTATTCCACTGAGCGGGTGAAGCCGGGCGAGCTCACCACTTACGAAGCACTGGCCGACAAGAACTGGGAAGGCCGTTTGTGCCTGCGCACGGCGAAGAAGGTCTACAACCAGTCACTGACCGCGACCATGATCGAAGTCCACGGCGCCGAGAAGACCGAGAAGATCCTCAAAGGCTGGGTCAACAACCTGTCCACCGACGTGTTCTCCGATGACGTTGCAGTGCTGGAGGCGATCAACGCCGGGCAGTGCGACGTCGGCATCGTCAATACCTATTACTACGGTCGCCTGCACAAGCAGAAGCCTGAATTGCCGGTGAAGCTGTTCTGGCCGAATCAGGCTGATCGCGGCGTGCATGTGAATCTGTCGGGCATCGGCCTGACCAAACATGCGCCGCATCCGGAAGCAGCCAAGGCCTTGGTTGAATGGATGACCACCCCTGAGGCGCAGAAGATTTTTGCCGACGTGAACCAGGAATTCCCGGCCAACCCGGCGGTGGCGCCATCGGAAGAAGTGGCGGCGTGGGGTAAGTTCGTGGCCGATACCCTGCCGGTGGAAGTGGCGGGCAAGCGTCAGGCTGAGGCGATCCGGATGATGGATCGGGCGGGTTGGAACTAGGGCTTTTCGTATAACTGTTCATCCTTCAAGATCGCTCCCTCACCCCAGCCCTCTCCCGGAGGGAGAGGGAGCCGATTTGTGTTGGATTCGAACCTGAGTTCGGCTCGGTACCTCAGATCGGCATAATACGTAAAAGCGACGCGGTCAGTTCCCTCTCCCTCCGGGAGAGGGCTAGGGTGAGGGCAGCAATCCCAACCTGAAATACGCAATCCAAGAACACGCCAATCCCTCCAGAGACCCAAAAGTGGCCCACCCCGCCCAACGCCGCTGGTACCCCATCGTCTTCGCCATCGCTGCGCTGGTGCTGTTGCCGCTGAGCGTGCTGCTGCTGTCGTGGCAGACCATCGATCAGCAGATCTGGTCGCACCTGTGGGAAACCCAGATGCCGCGGCTGCTCGGCAATACCCTGACGCTGATCCTCGGCGTCGGTGTCGGCGTGACCCTGCTGGGTGTCAGCCTTGCCTGGCTGACCAGCCTTTGCGAATTTCCCGGTCGGCGCTGGCTCGACTGGGCGCTGATGCTGCCCTTCGCCATCCCTGCCTATGTGCTGGCGTTCGTCTTCGTCGGCCTGCTCGATTTCGCCGGCCCCGTGCAGAGCCTGTTGCGCGAATGGTTCGGCACCGGCCTGCGCCTGCCGCGGGTGCGGTCTACCGGCGGGGTGATCGTGGTGCTGGTGCTGGTGTTTTATCCCTACGTTTATCTGCTGGCGCGCACCGCGTTCCTGGCCCAGGGCAAAGGCCTGATGGAAGCGGCGCGGGTGCTCGGGCAATCGCCGTGGCAGGCGTTCTGGCGGGTCGCGTTGCCGATGGCGCGTCCGGCGATTGGCGCAGGTGTGGCGCTGGCGCTGATGGAGACCCTGGCGGATTTCGGCGCGGTGTCGGTGTTCAATTTCGACACGTTCACCACCGCCATCTACAAAACCTGGTACGGCTTCTTCAGCCTGCCCAGCGCCGCGCAACTGGCGAGTCTGTTGCTGCTGGTGGTGATGCTGGTGCTGTACGGCGAGCGCCGTGCGCGCGGGGCGAACCGGGCCAGCAATGAGCGGCCACGGGTGAAGGCGCTGTATCACCTGCGCGGGATCAAGGCATTCGCGGCGACGGGCTGGTGTGGATTGGTGTTCGCCTGCGCCTTCGTCATTCCGCTGCTGCAACTGATCGTGTGGTTCTGGCAGCGCGGGCGCTTCGATCTGGATGAGCGCTACGCCGGGCTGATCCTGCACACGCTGTACCTCGGCGCGATGGCGGCGCTGATCACCGTCAGCGTTGCGTTGTTGCTGGCATTCGCCCGGCGCCTTGCGCCGACACCTGCAATCAACTCCGGCGTCGGCCTGGCCAATCTCGGCTACGCCTTGCCCGGTTCGGTGCTGGCGGTGTCGATCATGCTTGCTTTCAGTTATCTGGATCGTGAACTGGTGATTCCGCTCTCCGCGTTGCTCGGCGGTGCCGGCAAACCACTGTTGCTCGGCAGCCTCGCCGCGTTACTCATGGCCTATCTGGTGCGCTTTATCGCCGTCGCTTACGGGCCGCTGGAAAGCAGTCTGGCGCGTATACGGCCATCTTTGCCCGAAGCGGCACGTAGCCTGGGTGTCAGTGGGCCGCGACTGTTTTTCAAAGTGTATCTGCCGCTGTTGCTGCCCGGCACCCTGAGCGCCGCGTTGCTGGTATTTGTCGATGTGCTCAAGGAAATGCCCGCGACCCTGCTGATGCGCCCGTTTGGCTGGGACACGCTGGCGGTGCGGATCTTTGAAATGACCAGTGAAGGCGAGTGGGCGCGTGCCTCATTGCCGGCATTGACGCTTGTGCTGGTCGGCCTGTTGCCGGTGATCGGATTGATTCGACGCTCAGCGCACCGAAACACTTAGTAGTGAGTCCTACATCATGCGGCTACAATGCGCGGCATTCGGTGCGGTTCGTCTGACAGACCCGTGCGCTGGAATCGGCTGCAAGCCTTATTTATCAAGGCTTTCAGCTGTATAGCGGCGGTCCGCACCCTCGCCACGCCCGGAAGGAGAAACCCATGGGACAGCGTACGCCTCTGTATGACCTGCACCTCGCGCTCGGCGCGAAGATGGTCGATTTTGGCGGTTGGGACATGCCACTGCATTACGGCTCGCAGGTCGAGGAGCACCACGAAGTGCGCCGCGATTGCGGGGTGTTCGATGTTTCCCACATGACCGTGATCGATGTCACCGGCGCCCAGGCCAAGGCCTGGCTCCAGCATCTGCTGGCCAACGACGTCGAACGTCTGCACAGCCCCGGCCGGGCGTTGTACAGCACCATGCTCAACGAGCGTGGCGGCATCGTCGACGACATGATCGTCTACCGCCTCGACGACGCCTACCGGCTGGTGTTCAACGCCTCGACCCGCGATCAGGATCTGGCCTGGATGAACGCCCAGCGCGGTGCTTACGACGTGCAACTGCACGAGCGCTCCGAGCTGGCGATGCTCGCCATTCAGGGCCCGCAGGCCCGGCACAAGATCGCCGAACTGGTGACTCAGTCCCGGGCCACACTGATCCAGCAACTCAAACCTTTCGAAGGCGCCATCGACGGTGACTGGTTCATCGCCCGCACCGGTTACACCGGCGAGGATGGTCTGGAAATCTGCCTGCCGGCGAATCAGGCGCCGGGCTTCTTCAACGACCTGGTCGGCGCCGGCATTTCGCCGATCGGCCTCGGCGCCCGCGACACCTTGCGTGTCGAGGCCGGGATGAACCTTTACGGTCAGGACATCCATCAGGACGTTTCACCGCTAGCCTCGAACATGGCCTGGAGCATCGCCTGGGAGCCGGCCTCGCGCCAGTTCATCGGTCGCGCGGCGCTGGAGGCGGAAAAAGCCGCTGGCGTGGCGCACAAACTGGTCGGTCTGGTGCTGGAAGAGCGCGGCGTTTTGCGCGCTCACCAAGTGGTTCGCATCGCCGATGTTGGCGAAGGGGAGATCACCAGTGGTAGTTTCTCTCCTACGCTGAGCAAATCGATTGCCCTGGCGCGTGTGCCGATGGCAACTGCCGACCGCGCCGAAGTGGAAATCCGTGGCAAGTGGTACCCGGTACGAGTGGTCAAACCGACCTTCGTACGCCATGGCAAGACTTTGATCTAACCTTTTTCTGGCGGGCACAACCGCTGACCAATTCCTGAGGAAACCGAAGATGAGCGATATCCCTGCCGAACTGCGTTTTGCCGAAAGTCATGAATGGGCACGTTTGGAAGCCGACGGCACTGTCACCGTGGGCATCAGCGATCACGCGCAGGAAGCGCTGGGCGACGTGGTGTTCGTCGAATTGACCGAAGTCGGCAAGGTATTCGCCGCCGGTGACCAATCCGGCGTGGTCGAGTCGGTGAAAGCCGCCTCCGACATCTACGCCCCGGTCAGCGGCGAAGTGATCGCAGTCAACGAAGAGCTGAGCGGCTCGCCCGAGCTGCTGAACTCCGACCCGTACGGCGCGTGGATCTTCAAGCTCAAGCCAAGCGACAAGGCCGAGCTGGACAAGCTGCTCGATGCTGGTGCGTACAAGGCTGCCATCGGTGAGTAACTTGCCGGCATGACCCAAAGCCCCGATTCGTCGGGGCTTTTTTATGGGCGCCGAATATCCCTTTGTGGGAGCGAGCCTGCTCGCGAAAGCGCCGTATCAGTCAATGCCAAGGTTTCTGAAACACCGCTTTCGCGAGCAGGCTCGCTCCCACAGGGGCGGCGTGATCTTGAAAATTCGCCTGCTATGCTGGTTTGACCGTGTCGATTGACGCCAAGCCCCAGCCAGGAGAGCCCGTCATGCCCCAGTCGCCGTCCCTGAGCCAGTTACGCGATCCCGAAGCCTTTCTGCGCCGTCACCTCGGCCCGGATGCTGCCGAGCAGCAGGCGATGCTCGACAGCCTGGGCCTGGGCAGTCGCGCCGAGTTGATCGAGCAGACCGTGCCGCCGGGGATTCGCTTCAATCGCGCGCTGGATCTGCCACCAGCCCTCGACGAACAGGCTGCGCTGGCGAAACTGCGCGGTTATGCCGAACAGAACCAGCTGTTCACCAGCCTGATCGGCATGGGCTACCACGGCACCGTCACGCCCACCGTGATTCTGCGCAATGTGCTGGAAAATCCCGGCTGGTACACCGCGTACACTCCATACCAACCAGAGATCGCCCAAGGCCGGCTCGAGGCGCTGCTGAATTTTCAGCAGCTGACCATCGACCTCACCGGACTGGAACTGGCCAATGCCTCGCTGCTCGATGAGGCCACCGCAGCGGCCGAAGCCATGGCCCTGGCCAAGCGCGTGGCGAAGTCGAAGAGCAATGTGTTTTTTGTCGATGAAAACTGCCATCCGCAAACCCTGTCCGTGGTGCAGACCCGCGCCGAAGGTTTCGGCTTCGAGCTCATCGTCGACGCGGTGGATAACCTCGCGCAGCACGAGGTGTTCGGCGCGCTGCTGCAATATCCCGATACCCACGGCGAAATCCGCGATCTGAAACCGCTGATCGATCAGTTGCACGCGCAACAGGCTCTGGCCTGCGTCGCCACCGACTTGCTCAGCCTGCTGGTGCTGACGCCGCCGGGTGAGCTGGGTGCCGATGTGGTGTTCGGTTCGTCCCAGCGTTTTGGTGTGCCGATGGGGTACGGCGGACCGCACGCGGCGTTCTTCGCCAGCCGCGAAGAGTTCAAGAGGGCGATTCCGGGACGGATCATCGGCGTGTCAAAAGATGCTCGCGGCAACGTCGCGCTGCGCATGGCCCTGCAGACTCGCGAGCAACATATCCGCCGCGAGAAGGCCAACTCGAACATCTGCACAGCGCAGGTGCTGCTGGCCAATATTGCCAGTTGCTATGCGGTGTATCACGGCCCCGAGGGTTTGAAGCGTATCGCCCAGCGCGTGCATCGCCTGACCTGCATCCTCGCCGCAGGCCTTGAGCGCAACGGCATCAAACGGCTCAACGCACAGTTCTTCGACACCCTGACCCTGGAGGTCGGCGGCGCACAAACCGCAATCATCGAAAGCGCTCAGGCGGCGCAGATCAACCTGCGCATTCTCGGTCGCGGCCGCGTTGGTCTGAGTCTGGACGAGACCTGTGATGAACATACGGTGGCGAAACTGTTCGATGTGCTGCTCGGCGCCGATCACGGCTTGAGCGTCGACGCGCTGGATGGCGAAGACATGACTTCTGCAATCCCCGAGCATCTTCAGCGCAGCACGCCTTATCTGCGCCATCCGGTGTTCAATGCGCACCACAGCGAAACCGAGATGCTGCGTTATCTCAAGCAATTGGAAAACAAGGATCTCGCGCTTAACCAGTCGATGATTCCGCTGGGCTCGTGCACGATGAAGCTCAACGCCACCAGCGAAATGATCCCGATCACCTGGCCGCAGTTCGCCAATCTGCATCCGTTCGTGCCAAGGGAGCAGGCCGTCGGTTACACGCTGATGATCGACGAACTCGAGCGTTGGCTCTGCGCGATCACTGGTTTCGATGCGATTTGCATGCAGCCCAACTCCGGCGCGCAGGGCGAGTACGCCGGGCTTCTGGCGATTCGCAAATATCACGAGAGCCGACGCGAGGGCGCGCGGGATATCTGCCTGATTCCGTCGTCGGCCCATGGCACCAACCCGGCATCGGCGCAGATGGCCGGAATGCGCGTGGTCATTGTCGAGTGCGATGAGGCCGGCAATGTCGATCTGGATGATTTGCAGCTGAAAGCCGCCGAGGCCGGGAACAAGTTGTCGTGCCTGATGGCGACCTATCCATCGACCCACGGCGTGTATGAAGAGGGCATCAGCGAAATCTGCGCAGTGATTCACCAGCATGGCGGCCAGGTGTACATGGATGGCGCCAACCTCAATGCCCAGGTTGGTCTCGCCCGGCCGGCGGACATCGGCGCCGACGTGTCACACATGAACCTGCACAAGACGTTCTGCATTCCCCATGGCGGCGGTGGGCCGGGCATGGGCCCGATCGGAGTTCGCGCGCATCTGGCGCCGTTTGTGGCCAACCACCCGGTGGTGCCGATTGACGGGCCGCTGGCGCAGAACGGTGCAGTCAGCGCAGCGCCGTGGGGCAGCGCGAGCATTTTGCCGATCAGCTGGATGTACATCGCCATGATGGGCCCGCAACTGGCGGACGCCAGCGAGGTGGCGATTCTGGCGGCGAATTATCTGGCGCAGCATTTGTCCGGCGCGTTCCCGGTGCTCTATACCGGGCGCAATGGTCGGGTGGCACATGAATGCATCCTCGATTTGCGCCCACTGAAGGCGCAGACCGGCATCAGTGAGGAAGACGTAGCCAAACGTCTGATGGATTACGGTTTCCACGCGCCGACCATGTCTTTCCCCGTGCCGGGCACGTTGATGGTCGAGCCGACCGAGAGCGAATCGAAGGCGGAACTGGATCGATTTATCGGCGCAATGTTGAGCATTCGTGCCGAGATCAATGAAGTGCAGAAGGGCAACTGGCCGGGCGAAGACAACCCGCTCAAACGCGCGCCGCATACCCTGGCCGATGTCACTGGAATCTGGGAACGGCCCTACAGTATCGAACAGGCCATCACCCCGGATGCGCACACTCGGGCGCACAAGTACTGGCCGGCAGTGAATCGGGTGGATAACGTCTACGGCGATCGCAACCTGTATTGCGCCTGTGTGCCGGTGGATGATTACCGCTGAAGATCAAAAGATCGCAGCCTTCGGCAGCTCCTACAGTAGGAATGCATTCCAAAGGTAGGAGCTGCCGAAGGCTGCGATCTTTTGATTCTGGCGCAAAAAAATACCGCTCTTTTGAGCGGTATTTTTCATGGGGTGAGGCTTACTCGGACGCCACGGCGTTCTTCGCCAGAATCGCGTTCGCCAGTTCCATGTCCGAAGCCTGCAGGCCCGGGTTGTCGGCGCGGACTTTTTGCATCGCTGCTTCCAGGTACGGGCCACGGATGCCGCCGTCGCTGGCGACGAAGCTGCCGGCGTCGTCCTGGGCGGCGACGATCAGCTTGTGGTCCTTGAAGGTCAGGTAGGTCGAACCGGTGGTGGCACCGGAGGAGATGACGTTACGCCAAAAGCTGTCCGCCATGGCCGAACCAACGGGAAGCGACAGCAGGGCCAAGGTGGCGACAGCAAGTTTGAGACGCATGATGAGGTGACTCCTGGGATTGACTACGGCGTTGGATAGCCGATCCCCAATCCAGTTCCGTGCCGACTTATTTCAACTCACTTTGCGGTGTGACCCGCAACACTTCCTCCACCGTGGTCAGCCCCGCCGCGACTTTCTGCGCGCCGGACAGGCGCAGGCTGCGCATGCCTTCCTTGAAGGCCTGGCGGCGGATCGCGGTGAGGTCGGTATCCGGGGTGATCAGCGCTTTCAGGCTGTCGCTCAGTTGCATGATTTCGTAGACCCCGGCGCGGCCGCGATAGCCGGTGTCGCGACATTCCAGGCAACCGATCGCCCGCTGCGCATGGCTCGGCAGCGGCGCCTGCCAGGGCCGGGTCAGGGTTTGCCAGTCTTCATCCTCGAGCGTCAGCGGTGCCTTGCAATGCGGGCACAATGTGCGCACCAGACGCTGGGCCATGACCCCCAGCACAGTCGCCTTGATCAGGTAATGCGGCACGCCGAGTTCGAGCAAACGGCTGATGGCGCTCGGCGCATCGTTGGTGTGCAGCGTCGACAGGACCAGGTGCCCGGTGAGCGCGGCCTGAATCGCCATTTCCGCAGTTTCCAGATCGCGGATCTCGCCGATCATGATGATGTCCGGGTCCTGTCGCATCAGCGCGCGCACCCCGGCGGCGAAGGTCAGTTCGATGTTGTGCTGCACCTGCATCTGGTTGAAGGCCGGCTCGATCATTTCGATCGGGTCTTCGATGGTGCAGAGGTTGACCTCCGGCGTCGCCAGTTTTTTCAGCGTGGTGTAGAGGGTGGTGGTCTTGCCCGAACCCGTCGGCCCGGTGACCAGAATGATGCCGTTGGGCTGACGAGTCATGTCCTGCCAGCGGCGCAGGTCGTCGGCGCTGAAACCCAACTGGTCGAAATTCTTCAGCAGGACTTCCGGATCGAAAATCCGCATGACCATTTTTTCGCCGAACGCCGTCGGCAGGGTCGACAGACGCAACTCCACTTCGCCGCCGTCCGGGGTCTTGGTCTTGACCCGGCCGTCCTGGGGTTTGCGCTTTTCCGCGACGTTCATGCGACCGAGGCTTTTCAGGCGACTGACGATCGCCATGGTTACCTGCGGCGGGAATTGATAGACGTTGTGCAGCACGCCGTCGATGCGAAAACGCACGGTGCCGTGCTCGCGGCGCGGTTCGATGTGGATATCACTGGCGCGCTGCTGGAAGGCGTACTGGAACAGCCAGTCGACGATGTTGACGATGTGCGCGTCGTTGGCGTCCGGCTCCTGGTCGCTGGCGCCGAGGTTGAGCAGCTGTTCGAAGTTGCCGAGGTTGCCGCCCTGGGCGTCGGCGTTGCTGGCGCCGCTGACCGACTTGGCCAGACGAAAGAATTCGACGCTGAAGCGCTGGATATCCACCGGGTTGGCCACGACCCGTTTGATCGGCAGCTTCAATACGTGGGTCAGGTCGGCTTCCCAGCCGTTGACGTAAGGCTGGGCGCTGGCCACGGTCACCGCATCGCGATCCACGGCGACGGCAAGAATCTTGTGCCGTTGGGCGAAGGCATACGACATCAGTGGCGTGATCGCTGCGACGTTGATCTTCAGCGGATCGATGCGCAAATACGGCTGGCCGGCCTGTTGCGCCAGCCACAGGGTCAGGCTTTCCAGATCCAGATGTTTGCCCGGACGGCTGAGGTCGTCGAGTTGCTGGCTGGCGATGAACTCCAGCGGATGCATCTGCCCGTGAGCAGCATGGCGCCGGCGGGCATTGAGCGCCTGTTCCGCGGCGTCCTGGCAGATGAAGCCCTGGGCGACCAGTTCACGCAGTACATCGTTGAGGTCCAGCCAGCGGTCCTGGGTGACAAATTGAACGGACATGCGGCTTTCCTTTTTGAACGACATGCACAAAAGGATAGTCGTGGCCCTGCTGACCGTTGGGCCACTACCCGACGAAGCCGTTGCCGGATTTGTCAGCCGGCGGCTTGCACGGTTGCCTGCCACGCCGCGTCGGCGTTGTGCAGATCCACCGAGCAGACGCTGATCAGGTTGCGCAGTTTTTCCGCGATCACCTGCGCGCGATGCCAGCTCAGGCCGCTCATCAGCAGATCGATCGACAGCAGGTCGTCCTGCCGCTGGACGTTGACCTGCTCCGGCGTCAGGAACTGCAAGGCGAACAGATTCAATACCCGCACCAGCAGATCCGGCTCGGCCTCGGCGAGGATCTGGTATTGCGCCAGGCAGTGCGCGTTACTGATGTTCCAGACATCGGCGCGAGTGGCGGGGCTGTTCACGGCTTCAAGGTGTGGCATGGCGAGTCTCCAGAATCACTGGAGAAATTTTTACATTCGGTGCGGGGTATTTCTTGGCTATGATCGGCGTTTAAAGCGAATTATCGAAAGACATGATTCGCCAAAGCTGATATTTGAGGATTTTTTATGCACAGCGAGCTGGACGCCTACGACCGCAAGATCCTCGCCTTGCTGCAGGAAGACGCTTCGCTGTCGAGCGCGCAGATCGCCGAACAGGTGGGCCTGTCGCAATCGCCGTGCTGGCGGCGGATTCAGCGGATGAAAGAGGAGGGCATCATTCGCGGTCAGGTGACCTTGCTGGATCGCAAGAAGATCGGCCTGAACACGCAGATCTTCGCCGAGATCAAACTCAACGCCCACGGCCGGTCGAACTTCACCGAATTCACCGAGGCGATTCGCGGCTTTCCGGAAGTGCTGGAGTGTTATGTGCTGATGGGCGCGGTGGACTTCATGTTGCGCATCGTTGCGGCGGACATCGAGGCGTACGAGCGGTTCTTCTTCGAGAAGCTGTCGCTGGTGCCGGGGATACAGGAAGTGAATTCGATCGTGGCGCTGTCGGAGATCAAGTCCACCACCAGCCTGCCGGTCTGAGGTAAGGCAGCTGGCCTCTTCGCGAGCAGGCTCGCTCCCACTGGGGATTGCATTCCAATGTGGGAGCGAGCCTGCTCGCGAAAGCGGTATTACATGCGCAGGAGGATCTTCCAGGCGCGATTCTGGTACACCGCAATCGCCTGATGCTTGCGCGCATCGAGCAGTTCGTCGGTGATGGTCGGCTCGTTGGCCAGTTGCGCCAGTTTGTTCAGCTCGCCGTAGAGGCGATCCATTTCCGGAATGTCCAGCACGTTGCGCGCGTGGTGCAACCAGACCTGAATGCGCTCGATACGCGGCAGTTGTTCAGCAAGATCTTCCGGCTGCTGCTGATAGCGTTGCAACTGCAGAGCGGTGGCTTCTTCGCCCAACAGACGCGGCAGCCAGCTGTGCAGTTGCGCATCACCCTGACGATTGCCGCGAGTGTTGCGGTCGGCGGTCCAGGTGCGCGCCAGCAACCAGCGCGAAGCGTTCAGCGAGAACTGGCCCCAGCGCGGGTCTTCCAGCTCTTCGAGGAACTGCTCGGGCGCGGCTTTGCGCACGTCCTCGTCTTCGATGCCGACCTGCACCAGCGGACGCCAGTCTTCCAGCAAGGCATCGAGGGCCACGCGCAAATCGTGAGTCGACTGACGCGGCGCGGCCTGGCCGAGACTGCTGAGCAGGGCGCGCATTTCCGCGAGGTTCTCGACCCAGTCCTGCAACAGACGCCAGTGGCCGTTGAAGCGATATTGCTCGGCCAGACGCTGGCTGCTGCCGAGCAAATGCCAGCTCAGCGCGGCAAAGGCGTCGTCGAGACGGGTTTCGGTGGTCAGCTGCGGCGCTGGCAGGCTCAGCGAGTAGCTGTTGGCGTCGTGCAGACGATAACCGCGCTCGGCCTTGCTGATATCGCATGGCATCAGCGCCAGGGTTTCGGCCAGTTCGGCAGCCAGTTCCAGCAGCGCGGCAGGTTCGCCTTCGCGCAGTTCCAGTTCCAGCTCGCAGATTTCTTCCTTCTGCTTGCCGACCACCACGTGGCCGAGGTCCAGCGCCGCTTCGATGACCACTTTGGTCTTGCCCCGGCCCCAGGCGAGTTCAGCGCGCTCGCGGACGAAATCAGTGGTAAAGATCGGCTTGAGGGTTTTCTTGTCCAGCTCGGCCAGCGCCTCGGGCCAGCATTCGCCGTCGAGTTTCTTCACGTCGAGTTTGGCTTTCGGCAGTTTCCAGTCGTACTCGTTACGCTCGGACAGACCGGCGACGCTGTGGCCACGGGTCTTGAGGGTCTGAATCACTTCGTCACCGTCCTTGCGCAGGCGCAGGGCGACTTTGGCCTGGGCCAGATCGCGCTCGGGGGTGTCGAAATACTGGTTCATCAACTCACGGCGTTCCCAGCCACTTTTGTTGCGTTTCTTCAGCAGCGGGTGCTCGCGCAGGGCAGCGAGGGTTTCGCGGCTGACGCGGAGTTTGATTTCGGTTTCTTTTTGCATGGCCGGAACATCCAGAATCGGGAGCGCAGCCGGGGGAATGTGTGGCTGCCAAGGCCGTGCAGTGTACAGGAGTCAAACTTCCTACGCCCTGCGGCGGTTTATTCCCCGCGCCGGATGGTTCTATAGTGGGCCTCAATCCGGGAGTTGGAGTCAGTGATGCCATTGCCGTCCATGCAAGATCAATTCGCCGCGCTGATTGCTGCGCCGTCGGTCAGCTGTACCCAGCCGAGCCTCGATCAATCCAACCGCGCCGTCATCGATCTGCTGGCGGGTTGGCTCGGTGACCTGGGTTTCAGCTGCGATATCCAGCAGGTCAGCCCCGGCAAATTCAATTTGCTCGCCAGCTTCGGCAGCGGCCCCGGTGGCCTGGTGCTGGCCGGGCACAGCGACACGGTTCCCTACGACGATGCGCTCTGGCAAACCGACCCGCTGAAACTCACCGAAGTCGATGGCCGCTGGATCGGGCTGGGCAGTTGCGACATGAAAGGTTTCTTCGCGCTGATCATAGAAGCCGTACGGCCGCTGCTCGATCAGCCGTTCAGGCAACCGCTGCTGATTCTCGCCACCTGCGACGAAGAAAGCTCAATGTCCGGCGCCCGCGCGCTGGCCGAGGCTGGGCAACCGCTGGGCCGCGCGGCGGTGATCGGCGAACCGACCGGGCTCAAGCCGATCCGCATGCACAAGGGCATCATGATGGAGCGCATCGACATCCTCGGGCAGAGCGGCCACTCGTCCGATCCGCGTCTGGGCCACAGCGCCCTTGAGGCGATGCACGATGCCATCGGCGAACTGCGCGGCCTGCGCCTGTTGTGGCAGCGCGAATTCAGCAATGCGCAATTCAGCGTGCCGCAACCGACGATGAACTTTGGCTGCATTCATGGCGGCGACAACCCCAATCGCATCTGCGGCCAGTGTTCGCTGGAGTTCGACCTGCGGCCGCTGCCGGGCATGGACCCGAGCGTGCTGCGTGCGGAAATCCTGCGCAAGCTCAACCCGGTGGCCGAGCGGCACAAGGTGAAGATCGACTACAAGCCACTGTTTCCGGAAGTGCCGCCCTTCGAGCAGGGCGCAGATGCGGAGTTGGTGCGCATCGCCGAAAAGCTCACCGGCCATCGTGCCGAAGCAGTAGCGTTTGGCACCGAAGCGCCTTATCTTCAGCGCCTCGGCTGCGAAACCATTGTGCTTGGCCCCGGCGACATCGCCTGCGCGCATCAACCGGGCGAGTACCTTGAAATGTCACGTTTGCAGCCTACCGTGCATCTGATTCGGCAGTTGATTGAACATTACTGCCTGACGACAGACGAACGATGATGGCCCTGTGTGGGAGCGAGCCTGCTCGCGAAAGCGTTTCGTCAGTCGCCGTTGATCAACCTGATCCACCGTTTTCGCGAGCAGGCTCGCTCCCACAGGGTTAAATGTCTTGCATCAACCCGGTAAATTGCCTGTACCCCAACCCGTATTCATGAGGAGAGCGCGCGTGTCGCCAAGCCTGTTCCGACGATAACCATCAGCCCGCTGTGCGTTTTTCGTTTCGCCCCTTTTTTCGGCTGCTCTTTATTACAGGCCCAGGTTCATGCCCGAATACGTCAATTGGCTTCGCCACGCGTCTCCCTACATCAATGCCCACCGCGATTGCACCTTCGTCGTCATGCTTCCCGGCGACGGCGTCGAGCATCCGAATTTCGGCAATATCGTCCACGACCTGGTCCTGCTGCACAGCCTCGGCGTGCGTCTGGTGCTGGTCCACGGCTCGCGCCCGCAGATCGAAACCCGCCTCGCCGCCCGTGGCCTGACCCCGCATTACCACCACGGCATGCGCATCACCGATGCCGCGACCCTGGAATGTGTGATCGACGCCGTCGGCCAACTGCGTATCGCCATCGAAGCGCGGCTGTCGATGGACATGGCCTCGTCGCCGATGCAGGGCTCGCGCCTGCGCGTGGCCAGCGGCAACCTCGTTACCGCGCGGCCGATCGGTGTGTTGGAAGGTGTCGACTATCACCACACCGGTGAAGTGCGTCGGGTTGATCGCAAGGGCATCAACCGCCTTCTCGACGAGCGCTCGATCGTGCTGCTGTCGCCGCTGGGCTATTCGCCGACCGGCGAGATCTTCAACCTTGCCTGCGAAGACGTCGCGACCCGCGCTGCGATCGATCTGGGCGCGGACAAGCTGCTGTTGTTCGGCGCCGAGCTTGGCCTGATCGACGAGAACGGCAAACTGGTACGTGAACTGCGCCCGCAACAAGTGCCGGCACATTTGCAGCGCCTCGGCATGAGCAACTATCAGGCCGAGTTGCTCGATGCCGCCGCCGAAGCCTGCCGTGGCGGCGTGGCGCGCAGCCACATCGTCAGTTATGCCGAAGACGGTGCCTTGTTGACCGAATTGTTCACCCGTGACGGTGGCGGGACGCTGGTGGCGCAAGAGCAATTCGAACTGGTGCGCGAGGCGGCGATTGAAGACGTCGGTGGCCTGCTCGACCTGATCAGTCCGCTGGAAGAGCAAGGCATTCTGGTGCGCCGCTCGCGGGAAGTGCTGGAGCGCGAGATCGAACAATTCAGCGTGGTCGAGCGTGAAGGGATGATCATCGCCTGTGCGGCGCTGTATCAGATTGCCGATTCCGATGCCGGTGAGCTGGCGTGTCTGGCGGTGAATCCGGAGTATCGCCATGGCGGACGCGGCGACGAATTGCTCGAGCGCATCGAAACCCGGGCGCGGGCGCAGGGTTTGAAAACCCTGTTCGTGCTCACCACTCGCACCGCGCACTGGTTCCGCGAGCGCGGGTTCGAGCCAAGCAGCGTCGAACGCCTGCCAGCGGCGCGGGCGTCGCTGTACAACTATCAGCGCAACTCGAAGATATTCGAAAAGACTCTGTAAAACCGTGTCGCTCCATTCGCGAGCAGGCTCGCTCCCACATTGGAATGCATTTCCCTGTGGGAGCGAGCCTGCTCGCGAAGCTTGTTACTGTGTGATGAATTTGGCGCTGACGTACGGCGAGTAATCCGGCAGCACCGTCTCGACCTTGCCCTGTTCCTTCAGGAATTTCGCCGTTTCAGCAATTGCCTTCGCGGTGCCGCCATCCAGCAGCGCAGTGGTTTGCTGCGCCTTCGCGTCAGGGAATGCCGAACCGGCGAGCAGTTCTGGAACATCCGCCGCGTTGGCACCAGTCAGTTTGGCGATTTTCTGCACAGGCACCGAGTCGGTCGTCCAGCTGTCCTTGTGCGCGGCGTAATCAGCAAAGGAGTCCAGGGTGACCTTGGCAAACTTGGCCACCACCTCGGGATGCTTCTCGGCAAAGTCCTTGCGCGCCACCCACACTTCGAAGGTCGGCGCACCCCACTGGCCGACTTGTGCGGCGTCGGTCAGGGTCTTGCCGGTCTTGCGGATCTCACCCAGCGCCGGTGACCAGACAAACGCCCCGTCAATGTCGCCACGCTTCCACGCAGCGGCGATTTCTGCTGGTTGCAGGTTGACCACCTTGACTTGCGAAGTATTCAGGCCCCAGTGCTTCAGTGCGCCGAGCAGACTGTAGTGCGAGGTCGACACGAACGGTGTGGCGATGGTCTTGCCGATCAGATCCTGCGGTTTTTCGATGCCGCTGCCGTTGCGCACCACCAAGGCTTCGGCGGCATTGATCTGTGCCGAAACGATAAACGCGACGATCGGCAGATTACGGGAGGCCGCCGCAGCCAAGGGACTCGAGCCGAGGTTGCCGATCTGCACGTCGCCGGAGGCGATGGCTGTCACTACTTCCGGACCACTGTTGAAGCGGCGCCAGTCGATCTTCTCGCCAATGGTTTTCTCATAGACGCCGTCGGCCTGCGGCACCTTGCTCGGATCGATGCCGGTTTGATAGCCCACAGTCAGACCGGCGGCGTGTGCGGAAAAAGAAAACAGTGCCGACACACAAACTGTAACAAATTGACTTGATAGTGCGCGTTTCGCCATGATGCGTCGCCTTTTCGATGGGTTTTGCCGTGTTGGGAGTACGGCAAAGCTAATCGATCTAAAAAAAGGTCAGCAAATACCATTTAGGAATGAGCTTAGGCGCCGATACGCTGTTTCCCGGCGCGGATGGCCATTAATGGGCCATATACCCGAATGGTATGAAAAAGAATGAATAAATTCTTTTTGGGATTATCAGGAAGTCTTTACGCTGCAGGGACCAAATCACTTGCGATTAGACGATGGTCGTAGACATACAAGGTTACGATTGACTTGGCAGTCACGGTCTGGCGCTAATCGCGAATCTTAGGATTCAGGGCAAATCGACCCCGAACCAGGAACACAAGAATTAGAACGAGAGGAGCGATACATGAACAAGTCCACCTTGGCCCTGGCTGTGGCCGTTGGGGTTATGGCGCAGCAGGCAGGCGCCGCCGGTTTCATCGAAGACAGCAAGGCTACTCTGGGTCTGCGCAACTTCTACATCAACAACGATAACCGTGATAGCGCTGCTGGTACTCCGGCCAACAAGGCCAACGGCGTACAGAGCAAAAACGAAGAATGGGGCCAGGCTTTCGATCTTCGCTTTATCTCCGGTTATACCCAAGGCACTGTCGGGTTCGGTATCGATGCCATCGGTCTGTTGGGCATCAAGCTTGATTCGGGTGGCGGCACCAACGGCGCAACAGCCACCTCGTATGGCGGTACCGTCTTTCCGAGCAAGTCCAACGGCGAAGCAGTTGATAATTTTTCCAGCCTGGGTCTGACTGCCAAAGCCAAGATCTCTCAGACTGAGTTGAAACTGGGAACACTGCAGCCGAAGAACCCGGTCATCGTAACCAACGACGGTCGTCTGGTGCCGCAAACCTGGCAGGGCGGTCAAATCACTTCGGGCGACATCAAAGACCTGACTCTGGTCGGTGGCCAGATTGAGTCCGTCAAAGGCCGAAATTCGAGCAACCAAGAACAACTATCCATCGGCGGTGCCAACAGTCCTACTATTACGGGTCGGGATAGCAACAAGTTCATCTACGCTGGTGGCGATTACAAAATCACCAAAGACCTGACCGCGCAGTATTACTACGGCAACCTGGAAGACTTTTATAAGCAACACTTCTTGGGCCTCGTTCATAATTGGGCAATCGGTCCAGGCGTGCTGAAGTCTGACTTCCGTTACTTCAACAGTTCCGACGATGGCGCAAATGGTCACGACCCTGCGTATTTCAGTTCTGGCGCCTACAGCCACGCGGCAAACGGCAAAGGCAAAGTCGACAACAACCTGTACAGCGGCCTGTTCCTGTACACCGTTGCTGGTCACACTTTTGGTGGCGGTTATCAGGTGAGCAATGGCAGCAGCGACTTCCCGTGGCTGAACCAGGGCGACGGTTCGTCGAACTACACCATAACCGACATGCAGATCCAGAAGTTCAACCGTGCCGGCGAGCGCACCTGGCAAGCGCGCTACTCGTATGACTTCGCCAAGGTTGGCGTACCTGGCCTGACCGCTGGTATGGTTTACCTGCGTGGCGACAACATTGATACCTACAACGCTGGTCGCGTTCAGACCTCCAATGGCGCTTCCGAGTGGGAACGTGATCTGACCGTGGCGTACGTTGTTCCGGAAGGCCCGTTGAAGAACGTCGGCTTCATGTGGAAAAACGCTACGTGGCGCAACGACATCGCCGGTCAACGCGACCAGGACGAAAACCGCCTGATCCTCAGCTACTCGATCCCGCTGCTGTAATCGCGCGCTCAAGTAACTGAAGCAAAAAAAGCCCCGTCCGGCATCGCGCCGGACGGGGCTTTTGCGTTTCGAGTCAGGCTCACCCCCGTAAGCCCTTCTCGATTCCCTCTTTGCTGCAACTCAAGGCCTTCTCGAACCTTGCGCTGGATGTTCGTCGCGATGCCGGCCGGTGTCCAATGAACAGATGTTTAATATTCTTAAATGATCTAGATATCTAGTTATTTATTCTTTTTCACACTGATCGATCCCGAGCTACAGTTGTTGTCTCCCATCCCTCATCAGGAGCAGCACCATGAGCCTCAGACTCGGCGACATCGCCCCCGATTTCGAACAGGACTCCAGCGCCGGCAAGATTCGTTTTCACGAATGGCTGGGCGATAGCTGGGGCGTGCTGTTTTCCCATCCGGCGGATTTCACCCCGGTGTGCACCACCGAGCTGGGGTTCACCGCCAAGCTCAAGGATGAGTTCAGCCAGCGCGGCGTCAAGGCCATCGCGCTGTCGGTCGACCCGGTGGACTCGCACCACAAGTGGATCGAGGACATCAACGAAACCCAGAACACTATCGTCAACTTTCCGATCCTCGCCGATGCCGATCGCAAGGTGTCCGATCTTTACGATCTGATCCACCCGAACGCCAATGACACGCTGACCGTACGTTCGCTGTTCGTGATCGATCCGAACAAGAAGATCCGCCTGACCATCACCTATCCGGCGAGCACCGGGCGCAACTTCCACGAGATCCTGCGGGTGATCGACTCGCTGCAACTCACCGACAACTACAAAGTCGCCACTCCGGCCAACTGGCAGGACGGTGAAGAAGTAGTGATCGTGCCGTCGCTCAAGGACGAAGACGAGATCAAGCAGCGCTTCCCGAAAGGCTATCGCGCGGTGAAGCCGTACCTGCGCCTGACGCCGCAGCCGAACAAATAATTTCAGCGGTGTAGCCACCGCCGCTTTCGCGAGCAGGCTCGCTCCCACATTTGCAATGCATTCCCCTGTGGGAGCGAGCCTGCTCGCGAAGGCGCCAGCCCAGGCAATTGAGAATCCGGAATCACAACGCAGGGGAATTTCGGCCGTTTCGACGGCCTTTTTTTTCGCCTGAAATCTGCTGAACGGTATATCTCTTAAATGCATAACCAAATGAATAAATATGATTTATGGATATATAAATCAGCTGGTAAGGTCACTGCCATTGAAGCGAGATCGCAGCCTGCGAATCGCCTGTAACGCTTAAAGGAATCTGCAATGCTGGTCGTCTCACTCGGTGGCAGCCCCAGCCTGCGCTCCCGTTCCGGGGTGCTGCTGGAGCGTTCGCAACGCTGGTTGCAACAGCAAGGGGTGGAAGTGGTGAGTTATCAGGTACGGGACTTCCCGGCCGAGGATCTGCTCCACGCCCGCTTCGACAGCCCGAAGGTCCTCGACCTGCTGCAACAGATCGAAAACGCCGATGGCCTGCTGATCGCCACACCGGTGTACAAGGCGTCGTTTTCCGGTGCGCTGAAGACTCTGCTGGATCTGCTCCCCGAGCGCGCCTTGAACCACAAGATCGTCTTGCCGATGGCCACCGGCGGCAGCATCGCCCACATGCTGGTGGTCGATTACGCCCTCAAGCCTGTGCTGTCGGCACTCAAGGCCCAGGAAATGCTCCAGGGCATTTTCGCCGAGGACAGCCAGATCGCTTACGGCGAAGGCAGTGCCGCCGCGCAATTGGCCCCGGCCCTCGAGCAACGGTTGCACGAGGCGCTGGACCAGTTCATCGGCGCCATGGCGCGTCGGCCGAAACCGCTGGAGCCGGGCCTGTTGAACGAACGTTTGTTGAGTGCTCGCTGGAGCATTTAAGCCTCATCGGAATTTGAAGTACTGGCCTTACTCGCCCGCCAACGGGCAAGCAGGTGCAGCCAAAACCCAACAGCAAAAAGGAGAGCGCTATGCGCACTGTATTTTTGCGTCGTGGTCTGGTCGCTCTGTTTGCTGCGGCTGTGTCCTTCGGCGCCATCACTCAAGCCCAAGCCGAGACATTGCGGATCGGTTATCAGAAGTACGGCACACTGGTGCTGCTCAAAGCCAAAGGCACGCTGGAAAAACGTCTGGCGGCGCAAGGCGTCGACGTGCAATGGACTGAGTTTCCCGGCGGCCCGCAGCTGCTCGAAGGCCTCAACGTCGGCTCGATCGATTTCGGCGTTACTGGCGAAACTCCGCCAGTCTTTGCTCAAGCCGCTGGCGCTGATCTGCTCTACGTTGCCTACGAGCCGCCAGCGCCGAACAGCGAAGCGATCCTTGTGCCGAAAGACTCGCCGATCAAATCGGTGGTCGATCTCAAGGGCAAGAAAGTCGCCCTGAACAAAGGCTCCAACGTTCACTACCTGCTGGTGCGCGCACTGGAAGACGCCGGTCTCAAGTACAGCGACATCCAGACCGTGTTCCTGCCGCCGGCCGATGCCCGCGCCGCGTTCGAACGTGGCAGTGTCGACGCCTGGGTCATCTGGGATCCGTACCAGGCCGCTGCCGAGAAACAACTGCAAGCGCACACCCTGCGCGATGGCAAAGGCATCGTCGACAACCATCAGTTCTATCTGGCGACCAAACCTTACGCGCAGAAAAATCCCGAGGTGATCAAGACCCTCGTCGAAGAGGTGCGCGCGGTGGGCGAGTGGTCCAAAGCCAATCCGCAAGACGTGACCCAACAAGTCGCGCCACTGCTCGGCCTGCCGGCGGACATCACCCTGACCTCGGTGAAACGCCAGGGCTATGGCGCGCTGTTCCTGACCCCGGAAGTGGTCGCCGCGCAACAGAAAATCGCCGACACGTTCTACCAGCTCAAGCTGATTCCCAAACCGTTGAGCATCAAGGATGTGATCTGGACCCCGCCGGCCGCTGTGGCCCAAAGCTCACAAGCCCAGTAATTCGAATCTACAAGGAGACCACTCCATGAGCCTCAATATCTTCTGGTTCCTGCCTACCCACGGCGACGGCCATTACCTTGGCACTGCCGAAGGCGCCCGCGCGGTTGATCACGGTTATCTGCAACAGGTCGCGCAAGCGGCGGATCGTCTGGGGTTTGGCGGGGTGCTGATCCCCACCGGGCGTTCCTGCGAAGACTCCTGGCTGGTGGCGGCCTCGCTGATTCCGGTCACCCAGCGCTTGAAATTCCTCGTCGCCCTGCGCCCCGGGATCATTTCCCCGACAGTCGCGGCGCGTCAGGCAGCGACGCTGGACCGCTTGTCCGGCGGGCGTGCGCTGTTCAATCTGGTCACCGGTGGCGATCCGGAAGAACTCGCCGGCGACGGCCTGTTCCTCAACCATGAGGAACGCTATCAGGCCTCGGTGGAATTCACCCGCATCTGGCGTCGCGTGCTGGAAGGCGAAACCGTCGATTACGACGGCGAGCACATCAGCGTGAAGGGCGCGAAGCTGCTTTATCCACCGATCCAGCAACCGCGTCCGCCGCTGTATTTCGGTGGCTCCTCCGAAGCGGCGCAGGATCTGGCCGCCGAACAAGTGGAAATGGTCCTGACCTGGGGCGAGCCGCCGGCAGCGGTGGCCGAGAAGATTGCCCAGGTCCGCGCCAAAGCCGCCAAGCTCGGCCGCACTGTGCGCTTCGGCATTCGTCTGCATGTGATCGTCCGTGAAACCAACGCCGAAGCCTGGCAAGCAGCGGACCGCCTGATCTCGCATCTGGACGACGACACCATCCAGCGTGCGCAGGCCTCGCTGGCGCGCTTCGATTCGGTCGGCCAGCAACGCATGGCCGCGCTGCACGGCGGCAGCCGCGACAATCTCGAAGTCAGCCCGAATCTCTGGGCCGGCGTCGGTCTGGTGCGCGGCGGTGCCGGTACTGCGCTGGTCGGTGACGGCCCGACCGTGGCAGCGCGGGTCAAGGAATATGCCGATCTGGGCATCGATACGTTCATTTTCTCCGGTTATCCACACCTCGAAGAATCGTATCGGGTGGCCGAGCTGCTGTTCCCGCACCTCGACGTCGAGCGCCCGGAACTGCCGAAAAGCGCCGGTTATGTCAGCCCGTTCGGCGAGATGGTTGCCAACGATATCCTGCCCAAAGCCGCGTCGCAGAGCTGAGGCGCGGCCATGAAGAAATTTATCCACAGCCTCGCGCCCTGGGCGTTGCCAGTATTGCTGCTGGCGGTGTGGCAGTTGTCGGTGTCGGCCGGTTGGTTGTCGACGCGGATTCTGCCGGCACCGGTGGCGGTGATCGAGGCCGGCGTCAGCCTGGTGCGCAGCGGCGAGATCTGGACGCACCTGGCGATCAGCGGCTGGCGCGCGGCACTCGGTTTCACCATTGGCGGCAGCATTGGTCTGGTGCTGGGTTTCATCACCGGTCTGTCGAAGTGGGGCGAGCGCCTGCTCGACAGCTCGGTGCAGATGATCCGCAACGTGCCGCATCTGGCGCTGATTCCGCTGGTGATCCTGTGGTTCGGCATCGACGAGTCGGCGAAGATTTTCCTCGTGGCGCTGGGCACCTTGTTCCCGATCTACCTGAACACTTACCACGGCATCCGCAACGTCGACCCGGCGCTGGTGGAGATGGCGCGCAGTTATGGCCTGAGCGGTTTCAGCCTGTTCTGGCAGGTGATTCTGCCGGGCGCGCTGCCGTCGATTCTGGTCGGCGTGCGCTTCGCCCTGGGCTTTATGTGGCTGACGCTGATCGTCGCCGAAACCATCTCGGCCAGCTCCGGCATCGGCTATCTGGCGATGAACGCCCGCGAGTTCTTGCAGACCGACGTGGTAGTGCTGGCGATCCTGCTTTACGCGGTGCTGGGCAAACTCGCCGACCTCGCCGCTCGTGGGCTGGAACGTGTGTGGCTGCGCTGGCACCCGGCCTATCAGGTTGCCAAGGGAGGTGCGGCATGACTGCTCAACAACCTCCACGCCTGTTGCGCGGGATTCCACTGGCGGTGCGCAATCTGCAGAAAACCTTCGGCGCGCGCCAGGTGCTGCGTGATATCGATCTGCACATTCCGGCGGGGCAATTCGTCGCCGTGGTCGGACGCAGCGGCTGTGGCAAGAGCACGTTCTTGCGCTTGCTCGCTGGCCTCGATCAACCGACTGGCGGCGACTTGCTTGCCGGCTCCGCGCCGCTCAGCCAGGCGCGTGACGACACGCGATTGATGTTCCAGGAAGCGCGGCTGCTGCCGTGGAAAAAAATCATCGACAACGTCGGCCTTGGCCTCAAGGGCAACTGGCGCCAGCAAGCGCTGGATGCACTGGACGCAGTGGGCCTGGCGGATCGCGCCAATGAATGGCCGGCAGCGTTGTCCGGTGGCCAGAAGCAGCGCGTCGCGCTGGCTCGGGCGCTGATTCACCAGCCGCGTCTGCTGTTGCTCGACGAACCGCTCGGCGCGCTGGATGCGCTAACCCGCATCGAGATGCAGCAACTGATCGAACGGCTCTGGCAGCAACACGGCTTTACCGTGCTGCTGGTGACCCACGACGTCAGTGAAGCGGTGGCGATTGCCGATCGGGTGATCCTGATCGAGGACGGCGAAGTCGGCCTCGACCTGCACGTCGAACTGCCGCGCCCGCGGGTCCGTGGCTCGCATCGCCTCGCCGCACTGGAAACCGAAGTGCTCAACCGTGTTCTGTCCCTGCCCGGCGAACCGCCGGCGCCGGAACCCGTTTCACCCCTGCCTACGCAATTGCGTTGGGCGCAATGAAGCAGGTGTGAGCTGCAAGCTACAAGCTACAAGCTGCAAGTAAAAGCATTGCGCTTTTGCTTCTCGCTTGAGGCTTGCAGCTTGCAACTTGCAGCTAATTTCGACCTCAGGAGAAATATCATGACTATCAAAGCCATCAACGTGCGCAACCAGTTCAAAGGCTCGATCAAGGAAATCGTCCTCGGCGACGTGCTGTCGGAAATCGACGTGCAGACCGCTTCGGGCATCGTCACTTCGGTGATCACCACCCGTTCAGTGAAAGAGCTGGAGCTGGTGGTTGGCAGTGAGGTGATCGCCTTTGTGAAATCCACCGAGGTGTCGATCGCCAAGTTGTAAGCCGGTGAACAAAAAACAACCCCGGAGGGTGTGTGCCCTTCGGGGTTTCTTTTTTGAAGATCAAAAGATCGCAGCCTTCGGCAGCTCCTACATTTGGATTGCATTCCCCTGTAGGAGCTGCCGAAGGCTGCGATCTTTTAGCGTTTAGGTAGATAGGGCGGTAGATACAGACCAATGTAGGCATCAAACACCCGCATCCCTTCCTCGGCCATGCGCGGGGTGATCTGCCCGTGCTGCTGCACCGAGCGGGCATACACCCGGTCGCCGAGCTCCATCGCCAGGGCAAACACATCGACATCATCCGGCAGCCTCGGCAATTCGAAATGCTGGTCGAACAACTTGTGCATCAAGTCACCCAGTTCCAGGTCGTGCTGGCGGTCAGCCTGGGTCACTTCGGTCAGGCCGTGTTGCGCCAGGATCAATTGCCGTGCGGCCGCATCCTGGTCGTAGATCTCGAGCATGCGCTGTTCGACCAGTCGCGACAGATCTCGCCAGTCGCGCAAAGCATCATGATCAATCGGCGCTTGCAGGCAGGCGCGGAAAGCCGCGTGGACATCGGCGGTCAGCGCTTCGAGCAGCGCCGGGACGCTGGCGAAAAAGTGATACACGGAAGAGGGCGGAATCTGCGCGCGCTCGGCGACGCTGTAGATCGACAGGCTGGCCACGCCCTCGGCGGCCAGCAGCGTGCGCGCGGCGTCGAGTATCGAATCGATTCGCGCCTGACTGCGGGCACGAGGTTTGCGAACGGTGGCGGGACGCGTCATGGAAGTCTCCTGCGGGGCAGCGGGCATTGTACGAGGCGGTTCCTGTGTTGTCTTGTCGGCTGCTTTCGCGAGCAGGCTCGCTCCCACATGGATCTCCAGCGAATCCAGATCTTCACCCCGCACGACATCCCTGTGGGAGCGAGCCTGCTCGCGAACCGCCGCAGGCGGCCATAAAAAAACGCCGTGGGCGTGAAGCCAACGGCGTTTTTTTGAAGCTGCAAACCACTCAAACCGTATGCAGATACCAGTTGTACTCAAGGTCGGAGATGGAGTGTTCGAACTCCTCCAGCTCGCTTTCCTTGCAGGCGACGAAGATATCGATGTATTTCGGATCGATGTACTTGGCCATCACCTCACTGTCGTCGAGCTCGCGCAGGGCATCGCGCAAGTTGTTCGGCAGGCTCTGCTCGTTCTGCTCGTAGCTGTTGCCTTCGACAGGCGCGCCCGGTTCGATCTGGTTGACCAGGCCGTGGTGCACGCCGGCCAGGACCGAAGCCATCAGCAGGTACGGGTTGGCGTCGGCGCCGGCCACGCGGTGTTCGATACGCACCGCATCGGCCGAGCCGGTCGGTACGCGAATCGCCACGGTGCGGTTGTCCAGGCCCCAGCACGGTGAGTTCGGTACGTAGAACTGCGCGCCGAAACGACGGTACGAGTTGACGTTCGGGCAGAGGAAAGCCATCTGCGCCGGCAGGGTCTCGAGCACACCGCCGATCGCGTGACGCAGCGCGGCGTTCTGCTCGGGATCCTCGCTGGCAAAAATGTTCTTGCCGGCTTTGTCCAGAATCGAAATGTGTACGTGCAGACCATTGCCCGCCTGGCCCGGATATGGCTTGGCCATGAAGGTGGTGTCCATTTCATGGTCGTAGGCGATGTTCTTGATCAGACGCTTGAGCAGGACCGCGTAGTCGCAGGCCTTGATCGGGTCGGCGACATGGTGCAGGTTCACTTCGAACTGCGCCGGGGCACTTTCCTTGACGATTGCATCGGCCGGGATGCCTTGCTCTTTGGCGCCTTCCAGAATGTCCTGGAGGCAGTCGACGTATTCGTCGAGGTCGTCGATCAGGTAGACCTGAGTCGAGTGCGGGCGTTTGCCGGAGATCGGCGAGCGTGGCGGCTGTGGACGGCCGTTCACGTTTTCCTGGTCGATCAGGTAGAACTCGAGTTCGAAGGCGGCGCAGATGGTCAGGCCGAGCTCGTCGAACTTGGTCACCACCTGGCGCAGCACTTCACGCGGATCGGCGAAGAACGGGTCGCCTTCGAGTTCATGCATGGTCATCAGCAGTTGCGCGGTCGGGCGCTTCTGCCATGGCTCGTTGCACAGGGTATCGGGGATCGGATAGCAGATACGATCGGCGTCGCCGATGTCCAGGCCCAGGCCGGTGCTTTCCACCGTGGAGCCGTTGATATCCAGAGCAAATAGAGAGGCCGGCAGGTTGATGCCTTTCTCGTAAACCTTGTGGAGGCTGGTGCGTTCGATGCGCTTGCCGCGCACCACACCATTCATATCCGCAATCAGAAGGTCGACGTACAGAACCTCAGGATGTTCCTTAAGGAACGCGTTCGCTTCGTTAAGCTGAACGGCACGCGGGGGTACCGACATGATGCAACACCTTTGTTGTTAAAAATATCAATCATTGATCTTTTCTGGTTTCAGTCAACCCGAACGGCCTGCCGAAGTCAAGCGAGGCCTTTTTTGCCCCGAAAAAGCGCTTGAAGGGCATTTATGGGGCACTTTGGGGCGTTTTTTCAAACCTTGAACGTTGCTCAGCTACGGGCTTGAGCAGGCCGTGTTGTATTTTTTACGGGGGTGTTGTGTAAAAAAATGAACAAGGCTAAGCTCCGGTCAAACCCATAACAGCAATAATACCGGGGTGCTTCATGTCTCGCCTGCCGTTAATCGGCATCACCGACTGCTCGCAACAGTCCGGTCTGCATGCTCATCACATCAGTGGCGATCAATCCGTCCGTAGCGCAGCCAGCAAGGCGCGCAGCCTGTCGACGACACGCTCGTCAACCACCGGCGAAACGGCAGCGTCCGATATTCTGGACGTCGGACACAGCATCCGCTTTATGGCGTTTCCTTCCACTATAGAACTCTTTCCCTCTCAAAGCCCGTGCCGCTCGCAGCGCCGCGCTTGTGATTCTGCACGTTTGCAAAGTGCACGGGAAATGCAACGCCAGCGTCAAGGGCAGGTAAGCTCCTCTTTCATTGTCTATGCGCGGTGCCAGGCGTAAGCCGGCACTGCGCGAGCAAGCCCCCTTAACGCGACGCCCCAAGCGTCAAAATTGCCTGACATCGTCAGGAGACTCAGCCCAGAGGCATTTATGAGTAACAACCTCGACCAGCTCACCGATTGGTTGAAAGACCGCAAGATCACAGAAGTCGAATGCATGATTGCGGACTTGACCGGGATCACCCGGGGCAAGATTTCGCCGACCAACAAGTTCATCGCCGAAAAAGGCATGCGGCTGCCGGAGAGCGTGCTGTTGCAGACCGTGACCGGCGACTACGTCGAAGACGACATCTATTACGAACTGCTCGACCCGGCCGACATCGACATGATCTGCCGCCCCGACCAGAACGCCGTGTACCTGGTGCCGTGGGCCATCGAGCCGACCGCGCAGGTGATTCACGACACCTACGACAAGCAAGGCAACCCGATCGAGCTGTCGCCGCGCAACGTGCTCAAGAAAGTCTTGAAGCTGTATGCCGACAAGGGCTGGCAGCCAATCGTGGCGCCGGAAATGGAGTTCTACCTGACCAAGCGCAGCGACGACCCCGACTATCCGTTGCAGCCGCCGATCGGCCGCTCGGGCCGTCCGGAAATCGGTCGGCAGTCGTTCTCCATTGAGGCGGCCAACGAATTCGACCCGCTGTTCGAAGACGTCTACGACTGGTGCGAACTGCAAGAGCTCGACCTCGACACGCTGATCCACGAAGACGGCACGGCGCAGATGGAAATCAACTTCCGTCACGGTGACGCGCTGTCGCTCGCCGATCAGATTCTGGTGTTCAAGCGCACCATGCGTGAAGCCGCGCTCAAGCACGACGTGGCCGCGACATTCATGGCCAAGCCGATGACCGGCGAGCCGGGCAGCGCCATGCACCTGCACCAGAGCATCATCGACATTCAGACCGGCAAGAACGTTTTCTCCAACGAAGACGGGACCATGAGCCAACTGTTCCTGCATCACATCGGTGGCCTGCAGAAACTGATCCCCGAGCTGTTGCCGCTGTTCGCGCCGAACGTCAACTCGTTCCGCCGCTTCCTGCCGGACACTTCGGCACCGGTGAATGTCGAGTGGGGCGAAGAGAACCGCACCGTCGGCCTGCGCGTACCGGATGCCGGCCCGCAGAACCGCCGCGTGGAAAACCGTCTGCCGGGCGCCGATGCCAACCCGTATCTGGCGATCGCCGCGAGCCTGCTCTGCGGCTACATCGGCATGGTCGAGGGCCTGAACCCGAGCGCGCCGGTGGTCGGTCGTGGTTACGAGCGCCGCAACCTGCGCCTGCCGCTGACCATCGAAGATGCGCTGGAGCGCATGGAGAACAGCAAGACCGTCGAGAAATACCTCGGCAAGACCTTCATCACCGGCTACGTCGCGGTCAAGCGGGCCGAGCATGAAAACTTCAAGCGCGTGATCAGTTCCTGGGAGCGTGAGTACCTGCTCTTCGCCGTCTGATACGCCGGGCGCGGCGGCCAGCCGTCGCGCCTTCACCGATAACAAGGAGAATTGGCATGACCAGCAACAACCCGCAAACCCGTGAGTGGCAAGCGCTGAGCAGCGAACACCACCTGGCCCCGTTCAGCGACTTCAAGCAATTGAAGGAGAAGGGCCCGCGGATCATCACCAACGCCAAGGGCGTTTACCTGTGGGACAGCGAAGGCAACAAGATCCTCGACGGCATGGCCGGCCTGTGGTGCGTGGCGATCGGTTACGGCCGCGATGAACTGGCCGATGCCGCCGCCAAGCAGATGCGCGAGCTGCCGTACTACAACCTGTTCTTCCAGACTGCCCACCCGCCGGCGCTGGAACTGGCCAAGTCGATCGCCGACGTCGCGCCAGAAGGCATGAACCATGTGTTCTTCACCGGTTCCGGCTCCGAAGGCAACGACACCATGCTGCGCATGGTCCGCCACTACTGGGCGATCAAGGGCCAGCCGAACAAGAAAGTCATCATCAGCCGCAAGAACGGTTATCACGGTTCGACCGTGGCCGGCGCGAGCCTCGGCGGCATGACCTACATGCACGAGCAGGGCGACTTGCCGATTCCGGGCATCGTCCACATCGCGCAGCCGTACTGGTTCGCCGAAGGTGGCGACATGTCGCCGGAAGAGTTCGGCATCTGGGCGGCCAATCAGCTGGAAGAGAAGATTCTCGAAGTCGGCGTCGACAAGGTCGGTGCCTTTATTGCCGAGCCGATCCAGGGTGCCGGTGGCGTGATCATTCCGCCCGATACCTACTGGCCGCGCATCAAGGAAATCCTCGCCAAGTACGACATCCTCTTCGTCGCCGACGAAGTGATCTGCGGTTTCGGCCGGACCGGTGAGTGGTTCGGTAGCGATTTCTACGACCTCAAACCTCACATGATGACCATCGCCAAGGGCCTGACCTCCGGCTATATCCCGATGGGTGGGCTGATCGTGCGCGACTCGGTGGTGGCCGTGCTCAATGAAGGCGGCGATTTCAACCACGGCTTCACTTACTCCGGGCACCCGGTGGCAGCAGCGGTGGGCCTGGAAAACATCCGCATCCTGCGCGACGAAAAAATTATCGAGAATGCCCATAACGAAACGGCACCGTATTTGCAGAAACGTCTGCGCGAGCTGAATGATCACCCGTTGGTGGGTGAAGTTCGCGGTGTCGGTCTGCTGGGGGCGATCGAGCTGGTGCAGGACAAGGCCACGCGCAAGCGTTATGAAGGCAAGGGCGTCGGCATGATCTGCCGGCAGTTCTGCTTCGACAACGGCCTGATCATGCGCGCGGTGGGCGACACCATGATCATCGCGCCGCCGCTGGTGATCAGCAAAGCCGAGATCGATGAGCTGGTTACAAAAGCACGCAAGTGTCTGGACCTGACCCTCAGTGCGCTGCAGGCCTAGGTGCTAGGCTTTGAGTGGGGGAGCTGCGGCGCACTCGCTCAAAGCTGTCATAAAGGCTGGTCTTTTGTTGAAAGACCGCCTCGGATCTTGCCAGACTAGCCGCGGTTCCAGTTGTCCGGGTTCGGCCGCTGAACAAAGTGGTTCAAAAAAGAAAAATTTGGAGCATGACGCATGAAGGCATTAGGTAAAAAGCTAGCTGGCAAGACTCTGCTCGCGTTGTCCATGGCGGGCATGATGGCGGGTGCGGTGCACGCGGACGACAAGGTACTGCACGTCTACAACTGGTCCGACTACATCGCGCCGGATACCGTGGCCAACTTCGAGAAAGCCACCGGGATCAAAGTCGTCTACGACGTCTTCGACAGTAACGAAACCCTGGAAGCCAAGCTGCTGGCCGGCAAATCCGGTTACGACATCGTGGTGCCTTCCAACAACTTCCTCGCCAAGCAGATCAAGGCCGGCGTCTACCAGGAGCTGGACAAGTCCAGGCTGCCAAACTGGAAAAACCTCGACGAAGACCTGCTCAAGGCCGTTGGCGACGCCAGCGACCAGGGCAACAAACACGCCTTCCCGTACATGTGGGGCTCGATCGGCATCGGCTACAACCCGGCCAAGGTCAAGGCTGCACTGGGCATCGACAAGATCGATTCGTGGGACGTGGTATTCAAGCCGGAAAACATCGAGAAACTCAAAAGCTGCGGCGTGAGCTTCCTCGATGCGCCGACCGAGATGATTCCGGCGGCATTGCACTACCTGGGCAAGCCGACCAACAGCAAGGACAAGGCTGATCTGAAAGCCGCCGAAGACCTGTTCCTGAAGATCCGTCCTTCGGTCGCCTACTTCCACTCGTCCAAGTACATCTCGGACCTTGCCAACGGCAACATCTGTGTCGCCGTCGGTTACTCGGGTGACCTGGAGCAATCCAAGACCCGCGCCCAGGAAGCCGGAGACAAGGTCAAACTGGCCTACACCATTCCAAAAGAAGGCGCCGGTACTTTCTACGACATGGTCGCCATTCCCAAGGATGCCGAAAACGTCGAAGCCGCCTACAAGTTCATGAACTACCTGCTCGAGCCGCAAGTGATGGCCGGCATCACCAACGCCGTGCGTTTCCCGAACGGCAACAAGGCGGCGACGCCTCTGGTGGACAAGGACATCACCAGCGACCCGAGCATCTATCCGTCGGCTGAAGTGAAGAAGCAGCTCTATGCGATCAGCGATCTGGACGCCGCGACACTGCGTCTGATCACCCGCAGCTGGACCAAGATCAAATCGGGTAAATAAGCCGGTTTGTCGCCACAACCACTGGCCGTCGTCGCCGCGACGGCGGCCAGCGGATAATTAAATGACAGAAAGTTTTGCTGGATCGGTTTTTCGAGGGTAAGTTGCGCGCCGGTTTTGTTGTCGGGCAGCCATGGCTGTCATGCAGCGCGGGGCAACTTGGGCCCAATCCATTTAGAGGACCTCCACTTGCCTGTATTTTCTTCTTTGCGCAAAGCCCTGCTGGCCGCTGCCGGCCTGACAATCGCTGTCGGAGCCCAGGCCGCCGGTACGGTGCATATTTATAACTGGTCCGATTACATCGGCGAATCGACCCTGGCCGACTTCGAGAAAGAGACCGGGATCAAACCGGTCTACGACGTTTTCGACTCCAACGAAACCCTGGAAGGCAAGCTGCTCGCCGGGCGCACCGGTTACGACGTGGTCGTGCCGTCGAACCACTTCCTTGGCAAGCAGATCAAGGCGGGCGCGTTCCAGAAGCTCGACAAGGCGCAGCTGCCGAACTATTCCAACCTCGATCCGGTGCTGCTCAAGCGCCTGCAGCAGAACGACCCCGGCAACCTCTACGCCGTACCGTATCTGTGGGGCACCAACGGCATCGGCTACAACGTCGACAAGGTCAAAGCCGTGCTCGGCATCGACAAGATCGATTCCTGGGCCGTGCTGTTCGAGCCGGAAAACATCAAGAAGCTGCACAGCTGCGGCGTCGCGTTCCTCGATTCGGCAGATGAAATGATGCCGACCATGCTCAATTACCTGGGCCTGAACGCCAACAGCACCAACACCAAGGATTACGAAAAAGCCACCGCCAAGTTGCTCGCGGTGCGTCCGTACGTGACCTATTTCCACTCGTCGAAGTACATCGGCGACCTGGCCAACGGCGACATCTGCGTGGCCATCGGTTTCTCCGGCGACATTTTCCAGGCGAAGAACCGTGCCGAGGAAGCGAAGAAGGGCGTCAACATCGCCTACTCGATTCCGAAAGAGGGCGGCGCGCTGTGGTTCGACATGCTGGCGATCCCCAAGGATTCGTCCAACGTCAAGGAAGCCCACGCCTTCATCAATTATTTGCTGAAACCTGAGGTGATCGCCCAGGTCAGTGATTACGTCGGTTACGCCAACCCCAATCCGGGTTCGGACAAGCTGATGGAACAATCCATTCGCACCGATGAAGCGGTTTACCCACCGCAAGCAGTCCTCGACAAGACCTACGTGTCGACCGAGTTGCCAGCCAATATTCAGCGTTTGATGACCCGCAGCTGGACCAAGGTCAAGTCGGGCAAATAACGCACAAACTATCCAGGGTTCGTCTTGCGTGGCGAACTGCTGCTTCTGTTGGGAGTTTCGTAAATGGCAGTTGCCTCCGGCGCCTACAAGAAAGCCCTCGAGGGCGACCAGACACCCAAACAGGTGCTGGTCAAAATCGACCGGGTCACGAAGAAGTTCGACGAGACGATTGCCGTGGACGACGTGTCCCTGGAAATCAAGAAGGGCGAGATTTTTGCCCTGCTCGGCGGTTCGGGATCGGGCAAATCCACCTTGCTGAGGATGCTGGCAGGCTTCGAACGGCCCACGGAAGGGCGGATATTCCTCGACGGCGTCGATATCACCGACATGCCGCCGTACGACCGTCCGATCAACATGATGTTTCAGTCCTACGCCCTGTTCCCGCATATGACCGTGGCGCAGAACATCGCCTTCGGCCTGCAGCAGGACAAGATCCCCAAGGCCGAGATCGACGCCCGTGTGGCCGAAATGCTCAAGCTGGTGCAGATGAGCCAGTACGCCAAGCGCAAGCCGCATCAACTGTCCGGCGGTCAGCGTCAGCGCGTGGCCCTAGCCCGTTCGCTGGCCAAGCGGCCAAAGCTGCTGCTGCTCGACGAACCGATGGGCGCACTGGACAAGAAGCTGCGTTCGCAGATGCAGCTGGAACTGGTGGAAATCATCGAGCGCGTCGGCGTGACCTGCGTGATGGTGACCCACGACCAGGAAGAGGCCATGACCATGGCCGAGCGCATCGCGATCATGCACCTGGGCTGGATCGCGCAGATCGGCAGCCCGATCGACATCTACGAAACCCCGACCAGCCGTCTGGTCTGTGAATTCATCGGCAACGTCAACATCTTCGAGGGCGAAGTGATCGACGACGCCGAAGGCCACGCGACCATCACCTGCAAGGATCTCGACCGGCAGATCTACGTCGGCCACGGCATCAGCACCTCAGTGCAGGACAAGTCGGTCACCTACGCGATTCGCCCGGAGAAACTGTTGGTCACCGCCGACATGCCGACCTGCGAATACAACTGGTCGAGCGGCAAGGTCCACGACATCGCCTATCTGGGCGGGCACTCGGTGTTCTACGTCGAATTGCCGAGCGGCAAACTGGTGCAGTCGTTCGTCGCCAACGCCGAACGTCGCGGCGCGCGTCCGACCTGGGGCGATCAGGTCTACGTGTGGTGGGAAGACGACAGCGGCGTGGTACTTCGCTCATGAACATGCGCAAATTCAAACGCCGCATGAACCGAATCATCCCCAATGGCCGGCAGCTGGTCATCGGGGTGCCATTCATCTGGCTGTTCCTGTTCTTCATGCTGCCGTTCTTCATCGTTCTGAAGATCAGCTTCGCCGAAGCCGACGTGGCGATTCCGCCGTACACCGAGATCTACACCTACGCCGAGCAGAAGCTGCAACTGCTGCTGAACCTGGGCAACTACGCGATGCTCGGCGACGACGAGCTGTACATCGCCGCCTATCTCGGCTCGCTGAAAATGGCCTTTATCAGCACCGTGCTCTGCCTGCTGATCGGTTACCCGATGGCCTACGCCATCGCCAGTGCACGCAAGGAGCTGCAAACGGTGTTGGTGCTGTTGATCATGATGCCGACCTGGACCGCGATCCTGATCCGCGTCTACGCGTGGATGGGCATCCTCAGCAACAACGGCCTGCTCAACGGTTTCCTGATGAGCATGGGCCTGATCGACGAGCCGCTGCAGATCCTCAACACCAACCTCGCCGTGTACATCGGCGTGGTCTATTCGTACCTGCCGTTCATGATCCTGCCGCTGTACGCCAACCTGGTCAAACACGACCAGAGCCTGCTGGAAGCCGCGTCGGACCTGGGTTCGAGCACCTTCAACAGCTTCTGGAAAATCACCATTCCGCTGTCCAAGAACGGCATCATCGCCGGCTGCATGCTGGTGTTCATTCCGGTGGTTGGCGAGTTCGTGATTCCGGAACTGCTCGGCGGTCCGGAAACCCTGATGATCGGCAAGGTGCTCTGGCAAGAGTTCTTCAACAACCGCGACTGGCCGGTGGCATCCGCGCTGGCGGTGGTGATGCTGGCGATCCTGATTGTGCCGATCATCCTGTTCAACCGCAGTCAGGCCAAGGAAATGGAGGGTAAAGAATGAAGCGCTTCCGTTTCTCCAGCCTGATGCTGGTATTGGGTCTGCTGTTCATCTATCTGCCGATGCTGATCCTGGTGATCTACTCGTTCAACGCCTCGAAACTGGTGACGGTGTGGGGTGGCTGGTCGATCAAGTGGTACGTCGGCCTGCTCGACAACTCGCAGCTGATGGGCTCGGTGCTGCGCTCGCTGGAAATCGCCTGCTACACCGCGGTTGCTGCGGTGGCACTGGGTACCCTGGCAGCGTTCGTGCTGACCCGCATCACCCACTTCAAGGGTCGCACGCTGTTCGGCGGCCTGGTGACTGCGCCACTGGTGATGCCGGAAGTGATCACCGGTCTGTCGCTGTTGCTGCTGTTCGTGGCCATGGCGCAGATGATCGGCTGGCCGCAGGAGCGCGGCATCGTCACCATCTGGATCGCGCATACGACGTTCTGTGCAGCGTATGTGGCGGTGGTCGTGTCGGCGCGTTTGCGTGAGCTGGATCTGTCGATCGAAGAGGCGGCGATGGACTTGGGTGCGCGGCCGTGGAAGGTGTTCTTCCTGATCACCATCCCGATGATCGCGCCATCGCTGGCGGCGGGCGGGATGATGTCCTTCGCGCTGTCGCTGGATGACCTGGTGCTGGCGAGCTTCGTTTCCGGCCCGGGCTCGACGACCCTGCCGATGGAAGTGTTCTCGGCGGTGCGCCTCGGTGTGAAACCTGAGATCAACGCCGTGGCCAGTCTGATTCTGCTGGCGGTGTCGCTGGTGACCTTCCTCGTCTGGTTCTTCAGCCGCCGCGCCGAAGAAGCACGCAAGAAAGCCATCCAGCAAGCCATCGAAGAAAGCGCCGCCGATTCGTGGAAACAACCGGACGCGCGCCGCGCGCCTGCGCCACAATCGGCTTGAGCAATATCAGGTTGGCCTCAACCTCGAGGCCAACCCGGTTGTAAATGTGGGAGCGAGCCTGCTCGCGAAGACGGGGTGTCAGTCGACTCAGATGTCGGCTGACACAGCGCTTTCGCGAGCAGGCTCGCTCCCACATTCGATCTCAGTTGACCCAAGGAGAGCGGCGGATGACCTCGACGAAATTCATCGGTTTGAACCCCGGCTCCTGATCCACCAGCACATCAGTTTTCACATTGCCAAACGTGGTTTGCGGACGATGACGCAAGCCATCGGCGAACGCGCAGATGATGCACTCCTTGAAACCTTCCCCACGCGGATGCGCATGTACCACGGCTTCGCGCTGCACGCTGCTGAAGGCCGCGTAGTCCATGCCCAGCACGTCCATCTCAACCCCGGCCGTCACCAGTGCTACGGTCGGGCGCAGATGCCTGGGCACGCCCGGCGTGGTGTGCAACGCGATCGACAGCCACACTTGCTCGATATCGTCATCGCTCAGTCCGTACGGCTTGAGAAAGGCTGCCGCGGCATTCGCGCCGTCCACCTCGAAACGTTCGTCATCGCTGCGATGGCCTGCGACCAGACCGAGGTCGTGGAACATCGCGCCGACGTACAGCAGCTCAGGGTTGTAGGCGAGTTGCTGGCGCTCGCCGCTCAAGGCACCAAACAAAAACACCCGGCGCGAGTGGTGATAGAGCAGGTCGGATTCAATGTCGCGGATATATTCGGTGGTGGCCCGGGCGAGGGCGCTGTCAGGGATCTTGATGCCGGCGATGGTGCTGGTCATAACGGTTTCCTCTTCGAAAACGCCGTCGTGGCGCTGCTGGAGAAAGTCTGTTCCCGGCGCGGCGAGCGAACAATCGAGGCATGGCTGCGATCCTTGCCAATCCGCCTGCAAATCGTGCCAAGCTCGCTTGTCGGGTGTGGGTTGGCCAGGTTGGCTCGATCAACAAGCCAGGCACGGCCCATGTGGGAGCGAGCCTGCTCGCGAAGGCGGTGTGTCATTCGGCCGCTATGTTGCGTGTGATGACCTCTTCGCGAGCAGGCTCGCTCCCACAGGTTGGTGTGTTTGTCACAGGTATTGAGGACGTTTGAGCCATGCACAAATCCGTCGCCATCGTGGTATTCCCCGGCGTGCAGTCACTGGACGTCAGCGGCCCCATGGACGTGTTCGCCGAAGCCAACCGCTTTCTTGCGCCGCAGGATCACTATCGCTTGCAAGTGATCGGCGTCGAGCACGGGCCGCTGGCCTGTTCCAATGGAATGAGCCTGAACGCCCACTGCCACTTCAGCGAAGCAACGGATAGCCCCGACCTGTTGCTGGTCGCTGGCGGCCCGCAATTGCCGTTCATGGATTTCGGCCCGACGTTCGACGCCTGGCTGCGTGATGCCTGTGGTCGCGCCCGGCGTTTCGGTTCGATCTGCAACGGCGCGTTCATGCTCGCCCGCGCCGGTTTGCTCGAGGGGCGCACCGTCACCACGCACTGGAACGATGCCGAGGCGCTTGCGCAGTTGTGCCCGACCACGCGGGTCGAGGCGGATCGTCTGTATGTCGAGGACGGCGCGCTCTACACGTCGGCCGGGGTCACGGCGGGCATCGATCTGTCGCTGTACCTGCTGGCGCGCGACCACGGCGCCGAGGTGGCGCTGAGTGTGGCGAAACGGCTGGTGGTGTTCACCCAGCGCTCGGGCGGGCAATCGCAGTTCAGCCCATTCCTCACGCCACATGCCGAACCGACGTCAGCGGTGGCGCTGGTGCAGTTGTACGTGCTGGCCAATCTCACCGGCGACCTGACGATTGCCGATCTGGCCAATGCGGCGAACATGAGTGCACGCAATTTCTCGCGGGTGTTCGCGCGGGAAGCGAAAGTGACCCCGGCGGAATTCGTCGAACGGGCGCGGGTGGATGCAGCACGGGTGATGCTGGAAAGCACCACGGCGCCGTTGAAGACCGTGGCGTATCAATGCGGATTTCGTGATGCGCAACATATGCGCAGCGTGTTCAACCGGCGCTTGGGCGTGACGCCGCAGCAGTTTCGGCTGAATTTTGCGCTGAATGTTTGATCCGGGCTTGAGCTCGAAAGCCCTCACCCCAGCCCTCTCCCAAAGGGAGAGGGGGCCGACCGCGGTGTCTGGCGTGTTACATCGACCTGAAAGACCTTATCGATTATGGATTCGGTACCAATCTTGCACGTCGGCGTTTCTCCCCAATATCCCCCAATCGGTCCCCTCTCCCTCTGGGAGAGGGCTAGGGTGAGGGGCTCTTCAGGGCTTGCGCGCAGGCAACAGCTTCAACGTACTGCGGGTATTCGCCAGCACCTCTTCCTCACTGAAATGCGCCTGCACATAAATCCCCTCCACATACGCCTCGGCCTGATCGTCATAGTGACTGTCCAACGGCACGCCGCTCTGGCCGACCGGATTGATCGTCAGGGCATGCACCGCATCGGCGAAATCGACCAGACGCCGCGTCGACGGTCCATAGGTCACCGGCCATGGCGCCGGGCCGATTTTCGCCGAGAGGTTGTTCGGCACTTCGTGGCTGCCTGGCGCTGCGAACGGGCCGACGTTGAACAGCCGATCCAGTGGTTTCTGCTGGCCCAGCGGATGGCCGTGGGTCAGGGTGTGCGCCGCGCCCCACTGCCAACCCGCCACATCGTCGCCGAGGGTCAGTCGCAGATGCTGCATGCTTGCCGCCCACGCTGTGCGCACGATGTCGGCGCGGGTTTCCCTGGCTGGCGTGCTGCGATTGTCCCACCAGGGTGAATCAGCCTTCGCCGCCAATCGCGGCAAGGCCGAATCGATCACCCGCGTCGACAGCAGTGTTTCAAAGAAATCATTGCCCAACTCGTCGCGCATCGCCGCGTCGGCCAGGTCGTAGAGGAATTGGTTGAACACCGTCGCGCTGACCGAATCCAGCGGATAGTCGCCGGGCCACTGCGCCAGTTGCTCGACCAATTTGCGTTGCGCCGGATCGCTGATTACCTCACGCAACACCGGCAACAGCGGCGCCAACAGGCGCGGGCCGTAGCCGGTCGCCGTGCCCAGCTGCAGTTTCTGGTTGGCCTCGTTGCTCCACTTCACCCGGTTGTCGCTGAGCTGACGATCGAGCTGCTGACCGCGATCGGCGAGGTTGTAATAACCGGGAATCTCCATGCCGGTCGGCGATACCGGCTGGAAGTTGGCCGAGACGATATAGCCGCGCGCGGGGTTCTCTTCCTGCGGGTTGGCGCTGAACGGGTAGTAGCCGTCCTTGTCCGCCTCAGGCGTGCTGCCGTCGAGAATGAAGCCCGGTTTCACCCCGGCCGGACGTTTGGGCAACAGGGCCGATGCCCACCAGGCGATATCGCCCTTGGCATTGGCGTAAACCAGGTTCAGGCCCGGCGCCTGTACCTTGGCCGCCGCAGCGCGGGCCTTGGCCAGGGTATCGGCGCGGTTGAGCTGATAGAAACCTTCGAGGATCGGATTCGGTGTTTCGAGGAACGCCCACCACATTGCAATCGGGGTTTTCCCGGCAGCGCTGCCGAGGGCATCGTTGACGATCGGCCCATGCGGCGACTGGCGCAAGGTGATCGTCACCGGCGCCTGGCCTTTCACATTGATCTGCTGCTCGCTGACGAGCATGTCGGTCCACTGGCCGCGATACCAGACTTGATTGGAATTGTCCGGGTTGACCTTCTCGGCGATCAGATCGAGGTCGTCGTTCTGGAACATGGTCAGGCTCCAGCCGAAGTCGAGGTTGTGCCCCAGAAACGCGAACGGCACCAGCGCCTGATGGTGGCCGTACAACTCGAAACCCGGCGCCGAGAGCTGCGCCTCGTACCACACCGACGGCACCGAGAAACGGATGTGCGGATCGCCGGCCAGCAACGGCTTGCCACTCTGGCTGCGGCTGCCGGCAATAACCCAGGCGTTGCTGCCCTCGAACTGCGGCAGACCGTTGTCGATCAGTGCCTGTTCGCTGAGGCGAGCGAGGGCGGTGAGGTCTTGCCAGTCGCCGGCGGCGAGGGCCGGCGCATGCCTGGCGTGATCGGTGGCGAGTACGCCTTTGGCCTGCCAGTCCAGATCAAACACATTGAGGTAATCGGTGCCGAGCTGATCGCGCACGTAGGTCAGCAGCGGCTCGGTGCGAAACGCGGCGGCAAAGCTGTAGGCCATGTAACCGGCGACGCTGATGCTGTCTTCGGCGGTGAACGGCCGCTTGGGGATGCCCAGCACGTCAAACTCGATCGGCGCGGCGTGGCTGTCCTGATATTGGTTGATGCCGTCCAGATAAGCTTGCAGGCCCTTCCATGCCGGCGACTGCTTGTCGAGGCTGGCGACATAACTGGCCGCACGCTCGCGGATGCGCAGGCTGCGAAACAGCTTGTCGGTGTCGAGCAGTTTCGGCCCGAGCACTTCGGCCAGCTCACCGCGGGCGAGGCGACGCATGGCTTCCATCTGGAACAGACGATCCTGCGCGTGGACATAGCCGAGGGCGCGATAGAGGTCGGTTTCGTTCTCGGCGCGGATATGCGGCACACCGCGCTCGTCATAACGCACGGTCACCGAGCCTTGCAGGTTATGCAGCTCCACCTGACCCTGGCGCGTCGGCTGCTTGCTGTAGATATACCCGCCAGCGGCGCAGAGCAGGACAACGATGAGCAGGGCAACAACGATCAACGCACGCTTCATGGTGACTCCTTGTGCAGGCGGGTGGGCCGCCCGTCGGGCTGCAAACATTTAGCACAGAGCATCTGTGCGATGCAGCGCTGTCCTCGAAAAGTCCGGAATGCCTTACCGCGCATCCGCCGGCCACGGGCAATAACAACCCACCGCCAAGGTGTGCGTAGCGTTCACCGGGCGATCTTCCGTCAGGGCATGCAGGATCGGTTCGATAAAGCTGTTGCTGGAATTGCAGGTCAGGCCTTCGCTGTACGGGCCGAAGTAGGCGAGTTTGCCACTGCGATCCCAGATCGCCACGGCGGGGCTGGCGGGGATCTTTTCGGAGCCGGGCAGGACGATGATGGTTTTCAGGCCGGCGAGGGTGGCGGGCAACTGACCGTGGCTGCCGGGTTTTTGCACGGCGAAGAACTCCACGCCGCGCGCGCCGAACTGTTCGACCATCTCGCTCAGGTGCTGTTGATTGCCGACGTTGCACGGACAGGCCGGGTCCCAGAAATGCACGAGACGGATATTGCCCGGCCCGGCGAGGTTGTCCGGCAGGCGCAGCGGATCGCCGGAAAACACTGCGGTGTGTTCGCTGAACGCGCGCAGATAGCGCCCCTGAAACCAGTCATACGCCGCCCACAGCACCCCGGCGCAGATCAGCGCGAGCAGGCTGGCGAACAGTGCGGTGCGGTAGGGCGAACGCATGGTTTTCGATCCTCGAAAGGCCGGCTAGCTTGCCATGTCTGTCGCGACAGATGAATATCGCAGGCCGATAAAGTCCGTTTACCGCTTTGGAATGTGCGCATGCCTGATTCTTTCGACCCCGATCATTTACGTGCGAGCCTCAAGCCGTTGGCCGAGTGGCAGCCGTTATCGGATGAGGCGAAGGCTTATCAGCGCTTCTACAAGACCGACTTCGCCGAGCGCGATGTGTGGCGCGGCATGGGTCGTTTCGAGGTCGATGGCTACGAGCTGGTCAGCCATTGCTGGTGGCCGGAGAAGGTCAAGGCGACGCTGTTTCTGCTGCACGGTTACTACGACCACATCGGCCTGTACCGTCATGTGATCGAGTGGGCGCTGGATCAGGATTTCGCCGTGATCGCCTGCGACTTGCCGGGGCATGGGCTGTCGAGCGGGCCGCGGGCGAGCATCCGCGATTTCGCTGAATATCAGCACATGCTGCAAGCGCTGTTCGCGGAAGCGAATTCGATCGCGCTGCCACAGCCGTGGCATTTGTGCGGGCAGAGCACCGGGGGCGCGATTGTCGTCGATCACCTGCTCAACCATGGCGAGAACAGCCCGGCGCAGGGGCAGGTGATTCTGCTGGCGCCGTTGGTGCGACCACGGGCCTGGGGTTGGTCGCAGTTGAGTTATTACCTGCTGCGGCCGTTTGTTCGCGGTGTGGCGCGACGCTTCAGCGAAAACTCCAACGATCCGGACTTTCTGCCGTTTCTGCAGGCCGATCCGTTACAGCCTCGGCGTCTGCCGACGAAGTGGGTGGGCGCGCTGTCGCGCTGGATCATCCGCGTCGAGCACGCGAAAAAAAGTCCGCGACGGCCGCTGATCATTCAGGGGCAGGCGGACATGACTGTGGACTGGCAGCACAATCTGCAGGTGTTGAAATGGAAGTTCGACCGGCCGCAGATTCTGCTGCTGGCCGAGGCACGGCATCACCTGGCCAATGAAACGGCGGAGATGCGTGAGGAGTATTTCGAATTCTTGAGCAAGCGGATCAGGGGCAGGAATCTCTGAAGCGTTAAGGCAAGATCAAAAGATCGCAGCCTTCGGCAGCTCCTACAGGGGAACGCGTTTCAATGTAGGAGCTGCCGAAGGCTGCGATCTTTTAAGGTTGGCCGACCGCCAACCCCGCCCGAATCGCCGCCAGCGCCGCCTGATAGTAAGCCTTGCCCTCGGTCGACTCGGCAAACGTCGCAAACTCTTCCAGCTCTTCATCCGACAAATCGCGATAAACGTAGAGCAGGGTGTTGTTCAGATCGGCGCCGATCTGATCCATCAGCCGCTGGCGTTGGCCGTTCAGCATGCCCTGCGCCTGACCGCCACCGAGCAGCCCCGGAATCATCGAACTCAAACTGTCCGCCGCGACGCCGGCAATCGCCAGACTCACCTCGGCGCCAGCCTCACGGGCCGGCAGGGCCTGGGCGAGATGGCCGATGATCAGCAAACGACTGTCGCTGGCCTGCATTTTTGGCAGGCCCTGGGCATTTTTCGCCAATTGATCGCGGCGGGTCGCGAGCAGCTCGGCGGCGACGATCTTCTTGCCCAGCGGTGACTGGAAAAAGGTCAGCGCCGGTTTCGGATCAGCGAGTTTCTGCCGCAGTTGCGCTTCGGCGCGTTGATCCATGGCCTGCGCGGCGAACCGCTGGTTGCTGTTGTTGACCAGTGCTTGAAACACCGCAGGCGGCAGGCTGTTCTGATAGCGCTGCTGGGCGGCACTCAGGGCATCGTTGAAATGCGCGCGTTGTTCTGGCCAGCCGGCGACCTTGTACAACTGATCAAAGCCGTCCGCCCAGGCGGGCAATACGCAGAACATCAACAGTGAAAAAAGCAAACGGCGCATAGGGACTCCTGTCAGCAGCGGACTATTCTCCGTGCGGTGCCGGTACTTGTCGAGAATTCGTAGCAAGCCGCTGCGTGGCTCTGTCGGATTTGTTGCCGTCGGCATACTATGCGCGCCATGCCGATATCCTCTGAACACCCGCTGCTGTTACGCATTGTCGACGACCTGGCCGAACACGGCTGGTCACAGCAGAACATCTTCCTGCCCGCCGATCTGACCCGGGCGCTGGCGGCCGAGTGCCGTAAACGTGAGGCCGAGGGAGAACTGGCGCCGGCGGCGGTCGGGCGCGGACCGTTTTCGGAGATTCGCGAGGGTATTCGCGGCGACCATATCCAGTGGATCGACCCGGGTCAGGCTGACGCCACTGACCGCTACCTGAGCCTGATGGACAGCCTGCGCGAGGCACTCAATCGCGGCTTGTTTCTTGGCCTTGAAGACTTCGAATGCCATTTCGCCCTGTACCCGCCCGGCGCGTTTTATCGCAAGCACGTCGACCGCTTTCGTGACGACGATCGGCGCATGGTTTCGGCGGTGATCTACCTCAATGACGCGTGGCTGCCGGAGGACGGTGGCCAGTTGCGCATGTACCTTGGCGATGAGCGCATACACGACGTGCAGCCTACCGGTGGCTGCCTTGTGGTGTTCCTTTCCGGCGAAGTACCCCACGAAGTACTGCCGGCCCATCGCGAGCGGCTGTCGCTGACCGGATGGTTTCGTCGGCGTGGCAACGAGCCGTTCTGAAGATGGAAAAGATCCTGGTCAGCCGCTGCCTGTTGGGCCATCGCGTGCGTTATGACGGTGGCGCGAGTGGTCCGTTTGATCTGCTTGAGCAGTGGATCGAAGAAGGCCGGGTAGTGCCATTGTGTCCGGAAGTGGCCGGTGGTTTGCCGACGCCGAGGGCGGCGGCGGAGATTCCCGGCGGGCAGGGCGGTGAGGTGCTGGATGGCAATGCTGCTGTCATCACTACCGAAGGCGAGGATGTCAGTGCGCAGTTTCTCGAGGGCGCACGGCAGGCGCTTGAGTTGGTGAAAAAGCACGGCATTCGGGTGGCGGTGCTCAAGGCCGACAGTCCGTCTTGCGGGAATCTGCTGACGTATGACGGGACGTTCAGCGGGGTCAAGGTCAATGGCGAAGGGGTGACGGCGGCGTTGCTCAAGCGTCATGGGGTTCGGGTGTTCAGTGAGCTTGAACTACGGCAAGCCGCGCAAGCCCTGACCCGACTCGATTAAAAGTTTCATCGCAAATCCAACTGTAGGAGCTGACGAGTGAAACGAGGCTGCGATCTTTTGATCTTCAAAATCAACATCAAAAGATCGCAGCCTGCGGCAGCTCCTACGGTTCGGTGAACCACTTCTTCGACAGCGCCGCCAGGCGTCCGTCGTCTTTGATCCGCTGCATCGCGCTCTTGAGACTGGCCTGAAACGCCGGATTACCCTTCTGAAACGGAATCGCCAGTTCTACCGGCTCAACCGCTTTCGGCTTCTCTTCGGTCAATGCCTGCACCAGCACCATCGGCCGCGGCGTCTCGTCCTTCTTCGCCAGCAATTGCCCGTCGACCTCGCCGTACGGCTCGCTGAAGTCGAAACGATCCTTGAGTTCGGGTGTCAGTGCTATGTGGTTGAGCGCGACGTCGTACTTGCCGCTTTCAACGCCCTGGAGCAGATCGCCCGCGTCGGTGACGATGAAGTCGGCGCGTACATCCAGCTCCTTGGCCAGAAGTTGCCCAAGCTCGACCTCGAACCCCGTGAGTGTGTCGCCTTCCTTGTAATTGAAGGGCGGTGTATTAGCCTCAAGGGCTATGCGCAACTCGCCACGGTCGTTGACGTCATCAATCAGTTCGGCGTGAGCCAGCGGGCTTAAAAGGGGTAGCAGGCAGATCAGGCCAGGCAGCAAGCGCATGGTCACTCCTTTGAAATCATTATCGCGACGCTCTGATTCAGGCTCGCTTTGCTATGGTTGTCGAGTGCCTTCGACAACGAATGGTCATGAAGTTGTCATGACCGTGCGGATTTTACGGAAAAACTGGAGAAGAAAATGAAAAGCTTTATGTCACGTGCAGCGTTGGCCGGTGTGCTGATGGGTGTTTCGGTGCTGGCCAGTGCGGCAACGCCGGCTCCCAAGGATGCTGAAGTGTTCATCGTTTCTCCCGAGGACGGCGCTACGGTCTCGCGGACCTTCACCGTCAAGTTTGGTACCAAGAACGTCGCGCTGGCACCGGCCGGTGATGTCACCAAAAACACCGGGCACCATCATTTGCTGATCGACGCCAAGGAAATCGTTCCTGCCGGCTCGGTCGTCCCTACCGATGCCAATCATATGCACTTCGGCAAGGCGCAGACCCAGGCTGACATCAAGCTCGCCCCGGGCAAGCACACCTTGCAGTTGGAGCTTGGCGACAGCGGTCACATGGCATTCGACCCGCCCATCGTCTCCAAGAAAATCACCGTCAACGTCGAATAAAAGAAGGGAGCCCTTTCGGGGCTCCCTTCTTTTATTCAGCTTCAAGTGGCTAGCTGCAAGCGGCAAGTAAAGGCAAAAGCGCTTTTCACTTGCCGCTTGTAGCTTGAAGCTCGCAACTGCTGTTAGAACAGCACCCGGCTACGGATAGTACCGTTGACGTGTTGCAGCTTCTCTTGCGCCAGCTCGGAGTACTCGGCGTCGACGTCGATCACCACGTAGCCGACCTTCTCGTTGGTCTGCAGGAACTGACCGGAGATGTTGATGCCGTTTTCGGCGAAGACCTTGTTGATCTCGCTCATCACACCCGGGATGTTCTCGTGGATGTGCAGCAGGCGGTGCTTGCCAGGGTGAGCCGGCAGGGCCACTTCCGGGAAGTTGACCGACGACACCGAAGTACCGTTGTCGCTGTACTTGACCAGTTTTTCCGCCACTTCCAGACCGATGTTGGCTTGCGCCTCGGCAGTCGAGCCACCGATGTGCGGGGTCAGGATCACGTTGTCGAGGCCACGCAGCGGGCTTTCGAACTCTTCGTCGTTGGAGCGTGGCTCCACCGGGAACACGTCGATGGCCGCGCCGATCAGGTGCTTGTCCTTGATCGCGTCCGCCAGGGCGTCGAGCTCGACCACGGTGCCGCGTGCGGCGTTGATCAGGATGCCGCCCTTCTTGATGGCGCGGATTTCCTTCTCGCCGATCATCCACTGGGTCGCCGCGGTTTCCGGGACGTGCAGGGTGACGATGTCGGACATGCCCAGCAGCTCATGCAGATTGCCGACCTGGGTGGCGTTGCCCAGTGGCAACTTGGTCACGGTGTCATAGAAGAACACCTGCATGCCCAGCCCTTCGGCCAGCACCGACAGCTGCGTGCCGATTGAGCCGTAGCCGACGATGCCGAGCTTCTTGCCACGGATCTCGAACGAGTTGGCGGCGGACTTGATCCAGCCGCCACGGTGGCAGGAGGCGTTTTTCTCAGGGATGCCGCGCAGCAGCAGGATCGCTTCGGCCAGCACCAGCTCGGCTACGGAACGGGTGTTGGAGTACGGCGCGTTGAACACGGCGATACCGCGCTCGCGGGCCGCACTGAGGTCAACCTGGTTGGTGCCGATGCAGAAACAGCCGACCGCGACCAGTTTCTTCGCGTGATCGAAGATCTCTTCGGTCAGTTGCGTGCGCGAGCGAATGCCGATGAAGTGAGCGTCAGCGATCTTTTCCTTGAGCTGGGCTTCCGGCAAGGAACCAGTCAGGTATTCGATGCTGGTGTAGCCCGCCGCCTTGAGGACGTCGACAGCCGATTGGTGGACGCCTTCGAGAAGAAGGAACTTGATCTTGCTCTTATCGAGAGAAGTCTTGCTCATCTGCGTAAACCTGTATCCCGGAGAAAAATGGCAGGGAGGGAGCAGCCTGGAGCTGACCCGCACGGCAACAAAGCCGTCACCGCGGATCTGGCCTTGGGCACTGTCCTGCGGGGTCGGTATGCTAGCATAGCCACCCCGCTAAACACTCATTCCTGCGACGTGAAGCGTTCTCAGGATGACCATGAATTGTTCGAGAGTTCTGTCGATGACCAATCCTGCGCTGATTGATGAACTGAAGACCCTGGTTGAGCCTGGCAAAGTCCTCACCGACGCCGACTCCCTGAATGCTTACGGCAAGGATTGGACCAAGCACTTCGCGCCGGCGCCGAGCGCCATCGTGTTTCCCAAGACCATCGAACAAGTGCAGGCCGTGGTGCGTTGGGCCAACACCCACAAGGTTGCGCTGGTGCCGTCCGGCGGGCGTACCGGGTTGTCCGCCGCTGCGGTGGCGGCCAATGGCGAAGTGGTGGTTTCGTTCGATTACATGAACCAGATTCTCGACGTCAATCTCACTGACCGCACTGCCGTCTGCCAGCCGGGCGTGGTCACCGAGCATCTGCAGAACGTCGCCGAGGAAAACGGCTTGTACTACCCGGTCGATTTCGCGTCGGCGGGTTCCAGCCAGATTGGCGGCAACATCGGCACCAATGCCGGCGGGATCAAAGTGATTCGCTACGGCATGACCCGCAATTGGGTGGCCGGCATGAAAGTCGTCACCGGCAAGGGCGACGTGCTCGAGCTGAACAAGGACCTGATCAAGAACGCCACCGGTTACGACCTGCGCCAGCTGTTCATTGGCGCCGAAGGCACCCTCGGCTTCGTCGTCGAAGCGACCATGCGCCTTGATCGCGCGCCGAAAAACCTCACGGCGATGGTCCTCGGCACCGCCGATTTCGATTCGATCATGCCGGTGCTGCATGCCTTCCAGGGCAAGCTCGACCTGACCGCGTTCGAATTCTTCTCCGACAAGGCCCTGGCCAAGGTCATGGGCCGGGGCGACGTGCCGGCGCCGTTCGACACCGACTGCCCGTTCTACGCCCTGCTGGAGTTCGAAGCGACCACTGAAGAAGTTGCCAACAGCGCGCTGGAAACCTTCGAGCACTGCGTTGAGCAGGGCTGGGTACTCGACGGCGTGATGAGCCAGAGCGAAACCCAGTTGCACAATCTGTGGAAGCTGCGCGAATACATCTCCGAAACCATCTCGCACTGGACGCCGTACAAGAACGACATCTCGGTGACCGTTTCCAGGGTGCCGGCGTTCCTGCGCGAGATCGACGCGATTGTCGGCGAGCACTATCCGGATTTCGAAATCGTCTGGTTCGGCCACATCGGCGACGGCAATCTGCACCTGAACATCCTCAAGCCGGAAAACCTGAGCAAGGACGAGTTCTTTGCCAAGTGCGCCACCGTCAACAAGTGGGTGTTCGAAACCGTCGAGAAATACAACGGCTCGATCTCGGCCGAACACGGCGTGGGCATGACCAAACGTGATTACCTGACCTACAGCCGCTCGCCGGCGGAGATCGAGTACATGAAAGCGGTCAAGGCAGTGTTCGACCCGAACGGCATCATGAACCCGGGGAAAATATTCCCGGTTTGATCGGTAATCTCTGTTGAATCAATGAAGGCAGGAGTCGGTAAATGAGCTATCAGCACCAGTACGTCGACGGCACGCGCATCCACTTCCCGATCGGGAAAGTCGTATGCATTGGCCGCAATTACGCCGAACACGCCAAGGAACTGGATAACCCGGTGCCGACCGAGCCGCTGCTGTTCATCAAGCCGGGCAGTTGCGTGGTGCCGCTGGAAGGCGGTTTCAGCATTCCGACCGAGCGTGGTTCGGTGCACTACGAGGCGGAAATCGCCGTGTTGATCGGCAAGCCGCTGTCGACCAAACCAAGCCGCGAAGAAGTCCTCGATGCGATCTCCGGTTTCGCCCCGGCGCTGGACCTGACCCTGCGCGACAAGCAGGCCGAGCTCAAATCCAAGGGCCTGCCGTGGGAAATCGCCAAGTCGTTCGACGGCGCGGCAGTGATCGCCCCGTTCGTGGTCGGCAGCACCTTCGCTGACCTGACCGATATCGGCATTCGCCTGACCATCAACGGTGAAGTGCGCCAGGACGGCAACAGCAGCGCGATGCTCAACCCGATCGTGCCGATGATCCAGCACATGGCCGGCTGCTTCTCGCTGCAGGCTGGTGACGTCATCCTCACTGGCACGCCGGTGGGTGTCGGCCCGCTGAACGTTGGCGATGAGATCGTTCTTGAACTGCCGGGGGCGAGCCGCTTCAACAGCAGCGTGCGCTAACTTGTAGTGATGTCACCGCACCTGTGGCGAGGGAGCTTGCTCCCGCTGGACTGCGCAGCAGGCCCCTGCTTTTTGCAGTAAAAAAAGCGGGGCCGCTTCGCGCCCCAGCGGGAGCAAGCTCCCTCGCCACAATTGTCCCAGCCACCCTGGTTATGTGTTGCTGCTGGCAAAACGCATACGCCAATCCCGCCATTTCCCGTTTTTTTCACATCCTCTCTGGATAATTTCCGCGATTGCGGCGTCTCAGCCGGCCTCTTTGTGCTATTACCCTTGGCCTGAATTTACGGAACGCGTCCCTTGATGGCATCTCGAACTCAGCAGAAACCCACCCTCCGTTCCCGCTTCGCTCTGCGCTGGTATGTCTGGCTGTTGCTGGCCATCGTGGCGGCTTATGGGCTGGCGTTTGCCATGCACTGGGATGATCGTGGTGTGCTGTGGGTGCTGGAGCGCTTCGAGAGCAAGGCCGAGCAGAAGGAGAGCGTGTGGCTGCCGGACTATCAGGTGGTGATCGATGCCAAACCGTTGCCGGGCATGGAGAAGGACGAAGCTTCGGACCTGGCGTACAACCCGCAGACCAAAACCCTGTTTTCGGTGATGGGCAAGAATCCGTTCCTCGCTGAGTTGACGTTGCAGGGCGATGTGCTGCGCAAGATGCCGCTGGTGGGCTGGAGTAATCCGGAAGGCCTGACGGTCATGGAAAACGGCTTGCTGGCAATCGTCGATGAGCGCCAGCACACGCTGTCGATCGTCAAGGTCGACGCCGGTACCCGCGAGCTGAACATTGCCGACTTTCCGAAATACGACCTCGGGCCGTCAAAAGACCAGAACAAGGCTTTCGAAGCCATCACCTGGGATCCGCGCAATCAGCAGCTGATTTTGGGCGAAGAACGCCCGCCAGCCTTGTTCACCTGGAAAAGCGATGGCAGTCAGACCCTGACTGGCGACAAGCAGAAACTGGCCAGTGACGGGCTCGACATTCGCAATCTCTCGGCGCTGGCGGTCGACCCACGCACTGGCCATCTGTTGGTGCTTTCTGCCGATTCGCACCTTTTGCTGGAACTGGATGAGAAGGGCGAGCAAGTCAGCTTCATGACTCTGCTGGGAAATTTCAACGGTCTGAAAGACACCATCCCCCGCGCCGAAGGCATGACCATGGATGAAGACGGCACGCTGTACATGGTCAGCGAGCCGAACCTGTTCTATCGCTTCGAAAAGCACCGGTAACTTTCCTACGGCAATTGCGGAATTGTGCGGTTGTCGTGGCAGGCAAGTGGCCATTAAGCTTCAGTTCAGACGGGCGTGATATTTCATCGGCCTGTCTTGAATCCGAGCCTGCCTGAATGCGTCGACTTGCCCGTCCCAAACCGCTGATTCTTGTCCTGTTGATGGTTGTCCTGGTCGCGTTGCTCGCGATCGGCCAGTACCTGCGCCTGTTCGAGCGCGCCTGGTTCAACCTGCACACGCTGTGGCAGCCATTGAGCAGCGAGGCGATTGGTCTGGATCAATATCGCGTGACGATCGAAGCGCGGCCTATCGACGGGCTCGACGATGATGTCTCGGCGCTGACCTACGATCCGGTGCGCAAAAGCCTGTTCACCGTGACCAACAAGAATTCCGAACTGATCGAGCTGTCGCTGGAAGGCAAGATCCTGCGGCGCATCGCTCTGGTCGGTTTTGGCGATCCGGAAGCCGTCGAGTACATCAGCGCCGACACCTACGTGATCACCGACGAGCGTCAGCAACGCTTGATCAAGATCCATCTCGACGCCGACACCACGTTCCTCGATGCCGAAGATGCCGAGCAAATGACCCTCGGTGTGCACATGGCCAGCAACAAGGGTTTCGAGGGGCTGGCTTACGACTCGGTGGGCAAACGCCTGTTCGTGGCGAAAGAACGCGACCCGATGCTGATTTATGAGGTCCACGGTTTCCCGCACTTCAAGCCGGACAAGACCTACGCCGTGCACGTGATCAACAACCCCAAGCGCGATGCCGGGATGTTCGTGCGTGACCTGTCGAGTCTGCAATACGACGAGCGCAGCGGGCACTTGCTGGCACTGTCGGACGAGTCGCGGTTGATTATCGAGCTGGACGTCGACGGTCGCCCGTTGAGCACTATGTCGATCAGTGGCGGGCGCCAGGGTTTGCAGAAAACCGTGCCGCAGGCCGAGGGGATTGCGATGGATGATGACGGCACGTTGTATCTGGTGAGCGAGCCGAACCTGTTTTACGTCTTTAAAAAGCCTGCACAGCCTTAACTCACACCACAAAACACTGTGGGAGCGAGCCTGCTCGCGAAGGCGTCGTGTCAGCCAATGAAAATGTTGGCTGAACTGGCGCTTTCGCGAGCAGGCTCGCTGCCACAGGTTTATTTGTCTGCCGATAAATTTCGGGCAGTCTGGACTTACTCAGCCTTCAGCGTCTTCACACCTTCACTGGTGCCCAGCAGCAACAGATCCGCCGGGCGCGCGGCGAACAGGCCGTTGGTGACCACGCCGACGATGGCGTTGATCTGCGCTTCCAGCTCCACCGGGTTGGTGATCTGCAGGTTGAACACGTCGAGGATGATGTTGCCGTTGTCGGTCAGTACGCCTTCGCGGTACACCGGGTCGCCACCGAGTTTGACCAGTTGGCGGGCAACGTGGCTGCGGGCCATCGGGATCACTTCCACCGGCAGCGGGAACTCACCGAGCACCGGCACAAGTTTGCTGGCGTCGGCGATGCAGATGAAGGTCTTGGCCACGGCGGCGACGATCTTCTCGCGGGTCAGGGCCGCGCCGCCGCCCTTGATCAGGTTCAGGTGCGCGTCGCTTTCATCGGCGCCGTCGACGTAGAACTCCAGATCGCTGACAGTGTTCAGTTCGTACACCGGAATCCCGTGACCCTTGAGGCGCGCGGCAGTGGCTTCGGAACTGGCGACCGCGCCATCGAACGCGCCCTTGTGCTGGGCCAGGGCATCGATGAAGCAATTGGCGGTGGAGCCGGTGCCGACGCCGACGATGCTCTTGTCGTCGAGTTTCGGCAGGATGAAGTCGACGGCGGCCTGGGCCACGGCCTGTTTGAGTTGATCCTGGGTCATGCGGGCTCCGAAGCGGGCAAGGGGTTGGGCAGAAAGGCCGGCATTATAGGCCTCGCGGTCGTGAAGGTCATTGTCCTGTTGGCAGATCAAAAGATCGCAGCCTTCGGCAGCTCCTACAGGGGAATGCGTTCCAAAGTGCAGGAGCTGCCGAAGGCTGCGATCTTTTTGGGCGCATAAAACCTCTGGATCCGTGTGGTCGTGCGCCCGAAAGCCGGGTTAGACTCCTTGGCCCTGCCCAACCCGCTCAGTGATGCTTTCCGATGCTCGAACAGTACGTCAAAAAGATCCTCACCTCGCGCGTTTATGACGTTGCCGTAGAAACCCCGCTGCAGAACGCTCGCCAGCTCTCCGAGCGGCTGGGCAACGACATTTGGCTCAAGCGCGAAGACTTGCAGCCGGTGTTCTCGTTCAAGATTCGCGGCGCCTATAACAAGTTGACCCAACTGAGCGACGAAGAGCGCGCCCGTGGCGTGGTCACCGCTTCGGCGGGTAATCATGCGCAGGGTCTGGCCCTGGCGGCGAAAGTGCTGGGCGTCAAAGCCACCATCGTCATGCCCAAGACCACCCCGGAAATCAAAGTCGAAGGCGTGCGTTCGCGCGGCGGCAAAGTGGTGCTGCACGGCGATTCGTTCCCGGAAGCGCTGGCCTATTCGCTGAAACTGGTTGATGAAAAAGGCTACGTCTACATCCATCCATACGACGATCCGCACACCATTGCCGGGCAGGGCACCGTGGCCATGGAAATTCTTCGCCAGCACCCGCAGCCGCTGGACGCGATTTTCGTACCGGTCGGCGGCGGCGGGCTGATCGCCGGGATCGCGGCGTACGTGAAATACCTGCGTCCGGACATCAAGATAATCGGTGTCGAGCCGGACGACTCCAACTGCCTGCAAGCAGCGATGGCGGCGGGCGAGCGCGTTGTTTTGCCGACGGTGGGCATCTTTGCCGACGGCGTGGCGGTGGCGCAGATCGGCCAGTACACCTTCGAGATCTGCAAGGATTATGTCGATGAAGTGATCACCGTCAGCACCGACGAGATCTGCGCGGCAATCAAGGATATCTACGACGATACCCGCTCGATCACCGAGCCTGCCGGCGCGCTGGGCGTGGCCGGGATCAAGAAATACGTGGAGCAGCGCGGCGTCAGCGGCCAGACTTTTGTCGCTATCGACTCTGGCGCCAACGTCAACTTCGACCGCTTGCGCCACGTTGCCGAGCGCGCCGAGCTGGGCGAAGGTCGCGAGGCGATCATCGCTGTGACCATTCCCGAACAGGCCGGCAGCTTCAAGGCCTTCTGCGAAGCCATCGGCAAGCGCCAGATCACCGAGTTCAACTACCGCTACAACACCGGCAGCGAAGCGCACATCTTCGTCGGCGTGCAGACCCACCCGGACAACGACCCGCGCAGCGCCTTGCTGGCGAGCCTGACCGAGCAGGGTTTCCCGGTCATTGACCTGACCGACAACGAACTGGCCAAGCTGCACATCCGTCACATGGTTGGCGGTCGTGCGGCTCAGGTGGTTGATGAAGTGGTGCTGCGTTTCGAATTCCCCGAGCGTCCGGGCGCGCTGTTCAACTTCCTCAACAAACTCGGCGGGCGCTGGAACATCTCGATGTTCCACTATCGCAACCACGGCGCGGCGGACGGCCGCGTGGTCGCCGGCCTGCAAGTGCCCCACGACGAGCGTCATCTGGTGCCGGCGGCACTTGCGGAAATCGGCTACCCGTACTGGGACGAAAGCGACAACCCGGCCTATCAGCTGTTTCTCGGCTGAGCGGCTACGCTGATGGGCATGGACCTACGGAAGAGAACGACATGGAAACCCTGACCACCCTGAAAGTCCTTCACGTCGCGGCGACCGTGGTCATTCTCGCGAGTGGGCTTGGGCTCGCCTTCCTGACCTGGCGTAATCGCAGCGAAGGCCCAGCGAGTACGATGCGCCGTCCCTGGCTGTTCATCTGGTGCCTGATGCTGATCGGCATGCTCAGCATGCCTTTCACCGGCTGGTGGCTGGTGCATCTGGTTGGCTGGCCATTGGGGCAATTGTGGATTCTGGGTTCCAGCGTGATCTATGCCGTGGCCGCGTTCAGTGCGGTCTGGCTGCTGGTCCGGCTGGATCGGCTGTGGACAAGCGGGGTGGGCAACCGCAGGTTCAATCTTGCCCTGGCGATTGTCAGCGGCGTCGGATTTGTCGCCATTGCGGGGTTGATGGGGGCCAAGCCGGTTTAAGGTTTGAGACCGCGTCGACCCCATCGCGAGCAGGCTCACTCCTACAAGGGAACGCATTCCAGATGTGGGAGCGAGCCTGCTCGCGAAGGCGATATCAGTCGCGCAACGAAATCACCGGCCAACCACGCTTCTCTGCCTCGGCCCGCAGATTCGGATCAGGATCCACTGCCACCGGATTCGCCACCTGCTCCAGCAATGGCAGGTCATTCATCGAGTCGCTATAGAAATAGCTGCCCTCCAGCGAATAACCGGTTTCTTCCAGCCAACGATTCAGGCGCGTGACCTTGCCTTCACGGAAGCATGGGATATCGGTGCTGCGCCCGCTGTAGCGGCCATCAACCATCTCGCATTCGGTGGCGATCAGGGTTTCTACGCCCAGACGCACGGCGATCGGCGCCGTGACGAAACGGTTGGTGGCGGTGATGATCACCAGTTTGTCGCCGGCATCGCGGTGCTTTTTCAGCAGATCCAGAGCCTTGGGCAGGACGATCGGCTCGATGCAGTCGCGCATGTAATCACTGTGCCAGGCGTCAAGCACAGACATTTCCGTGCGGCCAAGAATCTCCAGGCAGAAGTTCAGGTACGCGGCGTTGTCCAGCTTGCCGGCCAGGTAATCCTGATAGAACTCGTCGTTGCGCGCCTTGTAGGCGATCGGGTCGAGGAAGCCGCGCTCGCACAGATAATCGCCCCAGGCGTGATCGCTGTCGCCGCCCAGAAGGGTGTTGTCCAAATCGAATAGAGCCAGGCGCATTGCAGTTACCCGCTGAAAAGTCAGTAAAAAGGCGACAAGAATACGGTCTTTTCACAAGAGTGCACATAAGGTAGGAACCTTCGTTGCCGCCTGATCAAGCTTTGTGGAACAATGCGGCGACATGCGTTTGCGAGGTTGTTGCCGTGATCGACCCCGATGGTTTCCGCCCCAATGTCGGGATCATTCTGACGAATGACGCCGGCCAGGTGCTATGGGCTCGCCGTATCAATCAGGACGCCTGGCAGTTTCCGCAAGGGGGGATCAACCCCGAGGAGACGCCGGAAGACGCCTTGTACCGCGAGCTGAACGAAGAAGTTGGCCTGGAACGTGAAGATGTTGAAATACTGGCCTGTACCCGGGGCTGGTTGCGCTATCGTTTGCCGCAACGTCTGGTGCGTACCCACAGCCAACCGCTGTGCATCGGCCAGAAACAGAAATGGTTTCTCCTGCGCCTGATCTCCAACGAGCAGCGGGTGCGGATGGATCTGACCGGTAAACCGGAATTCGATGGCTGGCGCTGGGTCAGCTATTGGTATCCGTTGGGCCAGGTGGTGACATTCAAGCGCGAGGTGTATCGACGCGCTCTCAAAGAGCTTGCCCCGCGCCTTTTAACGCGCGACTGACGACGGAGTTCGACCCCGAGCCATGCTCAATACGCTGCGCAAGATCGTCCAGGAAGTTAACTCCGCCAAGGATCTCAAGGCGGCGTTGGGGATTATTGTGTTGCGCGTCAAAGAGGCCATGGGCAGCCAGGTCTGCTCGGTCTACCTGCTTGATCCGGAAACCAATCGCTTCGTCCTGATGGCCACCGAGGGCTTGAACAAGCGCTCGATCGGCAAGGTCAGCATGGCCCCCAACGAGGGTCTGGTCGGTCTGGTCGGCACGCGTGAAGAACCCCTGAACCTGGAAAACGCTTCGGTTCACCCGCGTTATCGCTACTTCGCCGAAACCGGTGAAGAGCGTTACGCCTCGTTCCTCGGTGCACCGATCATTCACCACCGCCGCGTCGTCGGCGTGTTGGTCATCCAGCAGAAAGAACGTCGTCAGTTCGACGAAGGCGAAGAAGCCTTCCTCGTGACCATGAGCGCGCAGCTCGCCGGCGTTATCGCCCACGCCGAGGCCACCGGCTCGATCCGTGGTCTGGGCCGGCAGGGCAAGGGTATTCAGGAAGCCAAGTTCGTCGGCGTGCCGGGCTCTCCGGGTGCTGCCGTCGGTACCGCCGTGGTCATGCTGCCGCCGGCGGATCTGGACGTGGTGCCGGACAAGACCATCACCGACATCAACGCTGAGCTGGCGCTGTTCAAGACCGCCATCGAAGGCGTGCGCGCCGACATGCGCGCGTTGTCCGCCAAGCTGGCGACCCAGCTGCGCCCGGAAGAGCGCGCGCTGTTCGATGTCTACCTGATGATGCTCGACGATGCCTCGCTGGGCAGCGAAATCACCACCGTGATCAAGACGGGGCAGTGGGCTCAGGGCGCGCTGCGTCAGGTGGTCACTGAGCACGTCAACCGCTTCGAATTGATGGACGACGCCTACCTGCGTGAGCGTGCTTCGGACGTCAAAGACCTCGGTCGCCGTCTGCTCGCCTATCTGCAGGAAGAGCGCCAGCAGAACCTGGTCTACCCGGAAAAAACCATCCTGGTCAGCGAAGAACTGACGCCGGCGATGCTCGGCGAGGTGCCGGAAGGCACGCTGGTCGGTCTGGTGTCGGTACTTGGCTCGGGTAACTCCCACGTCGCGATTCTGGCCCGGGCCATGGGCATTCCGACGGTCATGGGCTTGGTCGATCTGCCATACGCCAAGGTCGACGGCATCGAAATGATCGTCGACGGCACCCGTGGCGAGGTCTACACCAACCCGAGCGAAGTGCTGCGCAAGCAGTTCGCCGAAGTCGTCGAAGAAGAGAAACAACTGGCGCTGGGCCTCGACACCCTGCGCGACCTGCCGTGCGTGACCCTTGATGGCCACCGCATGCCGCTGTGGGTCAACACCGGCCTGCTCGCCGATGTGGCGCGGGCGCAGAAGCGCGGCGCCGAGGGAGTCGGTCTGTACCGCACCGAAGTGCCGTTCATGATCAACCAGCGCTTCCCGAGCGAGAAGGAACAACTGGCGATCTACCGCGAACAGCTCGCCGCGTTCCACCCGCAACCGGTGACCATGCGCAGCCTCGACATCGGCGGTGACAAGTCGCTGTCGTACTTCCCGATCAAGGAAGACAACCCGTTCCTCGGCTGGCGCGGTATTCGCGTCACCCTCGACCACCCGGAAATCTTCCTGGTACAGACCCGTGCGATGCTCAAGGCCAGCGAAGGCCTGAACAACCTGCGAATCCTGCTGCCGATGATCTCCGGCACTCACGAACTTGAAGAAGCCCTGCACCTGATCCACCGTGCCTGGGGCGAGGTGCGCGACGAAGGCACCGACGTGCCGATGCCGCCGATCGGCGTGATGATCGAAATCCCGGCAGCGGTGTACCAGACCAAGGAGCTGGCGCGGATGGTCGACTTCCTTTCGGTCGGCTCCAACGACCTGACCCAGTATCTGCTGGCGGTCGATCGCAACAACCCGCGCGTCGCCGACCTCTACGACTACCTGCACCCGGCAGTGCTGCAAGCCCTGCAAACCGTGGTCACTGACGCCCATGCCGAAGGAAAACCGGTGAGCATCTGCGGCGAGATGGCCGGTGATCCGGCGGCGGCGGTGCTGTTGATGGCGATGGGTTTCGACAGCCTGTCGATGAACGCCACCAACCTGCCGAAGGTGAAGTGGATGTTGCGCCAAGTGAATCTGAGCAAGGCGCAGGAAATGCTGGCGGAGCTGATGAAGATCGATAACCCGCAGGTTATCCACAGCTCGCTGCAACTGGCGCTGAAGAATCTCGGGTTGGCGAAGATGAATTCGCCGGTGGTGAACAAGGCTCTCTAAAAGGCTGATGTCCTCTTCGCGAGCAGGCTCGCTCCCACAGGGATTCGTATCGATCACGGAACCCATGTGGGAGCGAGCCTGCTCGCGAAGGCGCCAGTTCAGGCACCGCTAAACCACAATCTCCACCTCGCCCAAATGCCCGCCATACGGCCCAAAACTGCGCTCCACCATCCGCCGCGTCCCGTCCGCCTGCACAACCAGCGCCGTACTCGCCCGCGTCCCGTAACTCTGGCTGGCAATAAACACGCTCGACAGCAACGACTCCGTCGCCATGCCCACTCCGGTATCCGGCAACTCTGCCTCCGGTGCGGGCTGCGCATCGCTCAGCAAGGCCAGCAACCGCTCAGGCTGCGGATCGTCCAGCACTGCGCTCAACGCCGCCCTGGCCTTGAGCAGTTTTGGCCACGGCGTGTCCAGTCCGGCATTGGATAACCCGTAAACCCCGGGTTGCAACATCACCGGCTCGGACGCCCGCGCATTGAAATGCCAAAGCTCATGGGCATTGCCCAGCAGCAGGTTGAACCCGGCGTACTCCGCCGCACGACCCACCACATCGCTCAAATAATCATCAATCGACAGGTCACCCGTGAGAAAGCGCGCCACCAGTTCGCCTCGTGATTTGGTGGCCGGCGGCTGCTGCGGATCGCGAATATTGGTCAGTGCGGCGAAGCGTCCGTTGGCGCCGATCCCCAGCCAGGTGCCACCGGCCTCAAGATCGCGCCCGGCATGCACATGCGGCGCGTCTAACCATGGCGCCAGTGGCAGGCTGGGACGGGCGTAGAACTCGTCGCGGTTGGCCGCGACGATCAGCGGCTGGGCATGGCCCGGGCGCCAGGCGAAAACAATCAGGCACATAAGGTGGTCCTTGTGTGTTTTTTGCCCACTCTACGCATCCGGCGTCCGTGCATCCATCGCCAGTGGAGCAGAAGGCTGCGCATCCGTTACCATGCCGGTCCTGTTTTGCCGACGCGTGCTGGAGACGGTCATGGAATTTCTGCTCTACCTGGCGCTCGGTGCCTGTGCGGGCGTGCTCGCCGGGCTGTTTGGCGTCGGCGGCGGGATCATCATCGTCCCGGTGCTGGTGTTCAGCTTTACCCTGCAAGGCTTCGATCAGTCGATTCTCACGCATCTGGCGGTGGGTACGTCGCTGGCGACGATCATCTTCACCTCGATCAACGCCGTGCGTGAACATCACCGCCGTGGCGCGGTACGTTGGGCGATTTTCCGCTGGATGACCGTGGGTATTCTGCTCGGTGCCGGTTTCGGTGCGCTGACCGCAGAAGCGATCTCCGGGCCGAACCTGCAAAAGATCATCGGCGTGTTCGCCCTGGTGATCGCCGTGCAATTGGCGCTCGACGTCAAACCCAAGGCCAGCCGAACGGTGCCGGGCAAGCTCGGTCTGACTGCGGCCGGTACCGTGATTGGCTGGGCCTCGGCGATTTTCGGGATTGGTGGCGGCTCGCTGACCGTGCCGTTTCTGACCTGGCGCAGCGTGCCGATGCAGCAGGCCGTGGCGACCTCGTCGGCCTGTGGCCTGCCAATCGCATTGGCGAGTGCGTTAAGTTTCATGATTCTGGGGTGGCACGATCCGTTGCTGCCGGCCCATAGTCTCGGTTTTGTGTATTTGCCGGCGTTGTTGGGCATCGCCCTGACCAGCATGGTCTTCGCTCGGCTCGGCGCGCGTCTGGCGCACAGGTTGTCGCCGCGCTTGCTGAAAAGGCTGTTCGCCGCTTTGCTGTTCTGCGTGGGTTTGAGCTTTCTGCTCTGAACGCGTGGCAATCCTGGCTTAATCCTGAGGTGGCAGCGTCGCCCGGGAATTTCGCTTTCAACTCTAACAAGGAGTCGCAATGCTGCCTTACCCGCAGATCGACCCGGTGGCCCTGGCCATCGGTCCGCTGAAAATCCACTGGTACGGTCTGATGTACCTGATCGGCATCGGCGGCGCGTGGCTGTTGGCGTCGCGTCGGCTTAACCGCTTCGACCCGACCTGGACCAAGGAGAAACTCTCCGATCTGGTGTTCTGGCTGTCGATGGGCGTGATCGTCGGCGGCCGTCTGGGTTACGTGCTGTTCTATGACCTGAGCGCGTACCTGGCCAACCCGACGCTGATTTTCGAAGTGTGGAAGGGCGGCATGTCGTTCCACGGCGGATTCATCGGCGTGATGCTCGCAGCGTTGTGGTTCGGCAAGCGCAATGGCAAGTCGTTCTTCCAGCTGATGGACTTCGTCGCGCCGATGGTGCCGATCGGTCTGGGCGCCGGGCGCATCGGCAACTTCATCAACGCCGAGCTGTGGGGCAAGGCCACCGACGTGCCGTGGGCCATGGTGTTTCCGCCGTTCAGCGATCCGGCGCAATTGCCGCGTCACCCGTCGCAGCTGTATCAGTTCGCCCTCGAAGGCGTGGCGCTGTTCCTGATCCTGTGGATCTTCTCGCGCAAACCGCGCCCGACCATGGCCGTCTCCGGCATGTTCGCGCTGTTCTATGGCATCTTCCGTTTCATCGTCGAATTCGTTCGCGTCCCGGATGCGCAGCTGGGCTATCTGGCGTGGAACTGGCTGACCATGGGCCAGGTGCTCTGCGTGCCGATGATCGTCGGCGGGCTGTTGCTGATCTGGCTGGCCTATCGTCGCGCCCCGGCAGCGCCGCTCGCGCCGACGGCTTAAACTACGAACCCCGGCGCGCGACGCCGGGGCTCAAAGGACACAGGTAACTCATGAAGCAATATCTCGAACTGGTTTCGCACGTCATCCAGAACGGCAGCAAACAGGCCAACCGCACCGGCATCAACACCATCAGTTTCCCGGGGGCGATGCTGCGTTTCGATCTGCAGGAAGGCTTCCCGGCGATCACCACGCGCAGGATGGCCTTCAAATCGGCCATCGGCGAGATGTGCGGGTTTCTGCGTGGCGTGAACAACGCCGCTGAATTCCGCGCGCTGGGCTGCAAGGTCTGGGACCAGAACGCCAACGAAAACGCGCAGTGGCTGGCCAACCCGTTCCGCCAGGGCGACGACGACCTCGGCGAAATCTACGGCGTGCAATGGCGCAAGTGGCCGGCGTACAAGCAGATCCCGCTGAGCAACACCGCCGCCATCGAGCAAACCTTGAGCAACGGCTACAAGCAGATCGCTCAGGGCGAAGAAGACGGCCAGGCCTACGTTGTGCTGTACAAGGCGATCGATCAGGTGCGCCAGTGCGTCGACACGATCATCAAGGATCCGGGCAGCCGGCGCATTCTGTTCCACGGCTGGAACGTCGCCCAGCTCGATGAAATGGCCCTGCCGCCATGCCATCTGCTGTACCAGTTCCACCCGAACGTCGAGACCAAAGAGATCTCCCTGACCCTGTACATTCGCTCCAACGATCTGGGGCTGGGCACGCCGTTCAACCTCACCGAAGGCGCCGCCCTGCTGAGCCTGATCGGTCGCCTGACCGGCTACACGCCGCGCTGGTTTACCTATTTCATCGGCGATGCGCACGTCTACGAAAATCATCTGGACATGCTCAACGAACAGCTCAAGCGCGAGCCGTTTGCCATGCCGAAGCTGAAAATCTCCGACCGCGTGCCTGAGTTTGCCAAGACCGGTGTGTATCAGCCGGAGTGGCTGGAACTGGTCGAGCCGAGTGATTTCTCGCTGGAGGGTTACGAGCACCACCCGCCAATGACCGCGCCGATGGCAGTTTAACCACACCGCAATATCCCTGTGGGAGCGAGCCTGCTCGCGAAGAGGGCGTGTCAGTCATAGATGGGTCGACTGATACACCGCTTTCGCGAGCAGGCTCGCTCCCACATTTGCTTTTGCGGTGTGCTTAGTGGCCGTGGCTACGGCCCACATGGGAATGCTCAACCTCCGTCGCAACAACCCCGCCACTCACTTCCAGTCGCTGCAAGATCCCGCACTGCTCCGCCCCTGGCCCTTCGCCACAGCGTTGGCGCAGGTCGAGCAGTTGTGTCTGCAAGGCCAGCAAGCCGTCAATCCGCGCTTTAACATGCTGAATGTGCTCGTCGATCAGCGCATTGACGCTCTCGCACTGATCCTGCGGGCTGTCGCGCAGGGCGAGCAGGCTGCGGATTTCTTCGAGGGTCATGTCGAGGGTGCGGCAGTTGCGGATGAAGGTCAGGCGCTCGGCGTGGGCCTGGGTGTAGACGCGGTAGTTGCCGTCGCTGCGCGCCGGTTCCGGCAGGAGGTTTTCGCGCTCGTAGTAGCGGATGGTTTCCACGGCGCAGTCGGTGAGTCTGGCCAGTTCTCCGATCTTCATGCCGGCAATCTCCAAAAGGGTGCTTGACCCTATAGTGGCTACAGGGTCTTTACTTGGCAACAGGCACCTTCATGGACGCGACCAATGAGCGATTCCCTGCACACCCACAAGCCCGGCGACGGACACGATCACAGTCATAAATTGCAGCTCGTGCATAAACATTCGCATGGCGGCGACTCCTGCTGTTCGTCAAAAGCCGCAGCGCCTGCGCGGGTGCAACTAAGCGATAAAACCAGCGCCGACGCGCGCCTGAGCAGCTTCCGTATCGAGGCGATGGACTGCCCGACCGAGCAGACGCTGATCCAGAACAAGCTCGGCAAACTGGCCGGCGTGCAGCAGTTGGAATTCAACCTGATCAACCGCGTACTTGGCGTGACCCACAATCTGCCGGGTACCGAGCCCATCACCGAAGCGATCAAGTCCCTCGGCATGCACGCCGAGCCGCTGGAGGCGGGCGTCGACGCACAGGCCCCGGCACCCGTGAAAAAACACTGGTGGCCACTGGCGCTGTCCGGCCTGACCGCGCTGGGCGCCGAAGTCATTCACTTCACCAGCGCCGCACCCGACTGGGTGGTGGCGATTGTTGCGCTGATCTCGATCCTCAGTGGCGGCCTCGGTACTTATAAAAAGGGCTGGATCGCCCTGAGGAACCTTAACCTCAATATCAATGCGCTGATGAGCATCGCCGTAACCGGTGCCATCCTCATCGGCCAGTGGCCGGAAGCGGCGATGGTGATGTTCCTGTTCACCGTCGCCGAGCTGATCGAAGCGCGCTCGCTGGATCGCGCGCGCAATGCGATCAGCGGCTTGATGCAGATGACCCCGGAGCAAGCCACGGTATTGCAGGCTGACGGCAATTGGCTCGAACAAGAGGTAAACAGCGTCGAACTCGGTGCCCGGGTGCGAGTAAAACCGGGCGAACGCATCGCGCTTGACGGCGCGGTGGTCAGCGGTAGCTCGACCATCGACCAGGCGCCGATCACCGGCGAAAGCCTGCCCGTGGAGAAAACCGTCGGTGACAAAGTCTTCGCTGGCACCATCAATCAGGCCGGTTCGCTGGAATACACGGTGACCGCTGCGGCGAACAACTCGACACTCGCGCGGATCATCCACGCCGTCGAACAGGCGCAAGGCGCACGGGCGCCGACCCAGCGTTTCGTTGATCAATTCTCGAAAATCTACACCCCGGCGGTGTTCGTCTTCGCCTTGGCCATCGCGGTGATTCCGCCGCTGTTCATGGGCGCGGCGTGGTTCGACTGGATCTACCGCGCGCTGGTGCTGCTGGTGGTGGCCTGTCCATGCGCACTGGTGATTTCCACTCCGGTGACCATCGTCAGCGGACTCGCGGCGGCGGCGCGCAAGGGCATTCTGGTCAAGGGCGGTGTGTATCTGGAGGGCGGCTTCAAGCTCGATTATCTGGCGCTGGACAAAACCGGCACGATCACCCACGGCAAACCGGTGCAGACCGATTACCTGTCACTCGACCCGACGGCCGACGCTACTGCGCCGGCAATTGCTGCCGCGCTGGCCGGGCGCTCCGATCATCCGGTGTCGCTGGCGATTGCCAATGCCGCTGTGGATAAAAACTTCGCCGCCCTGACTGTGGATAACTTCGCCGCGCTGGGCGGGCGCGGCGTCAAAGGTGACATCAACGGTCAGACCTATCACTTGGGCAACCATCGTCTGGTCGAGGAACTGGGTCTGTGCTCGCCGCAATTGGAGGAAAAGCTGTTCGCGCTGGAAAAACAGGGCAAGTCCGTGGTGCTGCTGCTCGACGGCTCCGGTCCACTGGCGCTGTTTGCCGTCGCCGACACGGTCAAGGAAACCAGCCGCGAGGCGATTCGCCAACTGCATGAGCTGGGCGTGAAGACTCTGATGCTGACCGGCGACAACGTCCACACCGCGCAAGCTATTGCCGCTCAAGTCGGCATTGATGAAGCGCGGGGTGATTTGCTGCCGACCGATAAACTGCAAGCCATCGAAGACCTCTACAAGCAGGGCCACCGCGTCGGCATGGTTGGCGATGGCATCAACGACGCCCCGGCATTGGCCCGCGCCGAGATCGGTTTCGCCATGGCCGCCGCCGGAACCGATACAGCGATCGAAACCGCCGATGTCGCCCTGATGGACGACGATCTGCGCAAGATCCCCGCGTTCATCAGCCTGTCGCGCAACACCGCGAGCATCCTGAAACAGAACATTGCCTTGGCGCTGGTGATCAAGGCGATCTTTCTTGCGGTAACCTTCGCCGGGCTCGCCACCATGTGGATGGCGGTGTTCGCCGACATGGGCGTGAGCCTGCTGGTGGTGTTCAACGGTTTGCGCCTGCTGCGCAAATAGATGAGGAAAGAGTGTGCTGAGTGCCGAGCTGAAAGCGTTCTACATGGTCGCCCGCCTGGGCAGCATCACCCTGGCGGCGAAAAAACTCGGCCTCAGCCAACCGACCGTGACCACGCAGATCCGCAATCTGGAAAGCCAGTATTCGGTGGAGTTGTTCTACCGTGGCGGGCGCCGTTTGAGCGTCAGCGACGAAGGCGCGCGCTTGCTGCCGATGGTCAAGACCCTGCTGCAGCAAGAGGCCGACATCGAGTTCTTTCTGCGCAATAGCGGGCAAGTGCAGGGCACGTTGCGCATTGCCGCGACGGCGCCGTATTACATCCTCGATCTGGTGAAGACCTTCCGCGAGCGTTTGCCGCAGGTGGAAGTGTCGGTGGAAATCGGCAACTCGCAGCAAGTGCTGGAGGCGCTTGAGGATTACCGCGTTGATGTCGCGGCATCGTCGCAGTTGCTCGACGATGCGCGGTTGATTCGCCGGGTGCTCGGCACCGATCCGCTGGTGCTGGCGGTGCATCGCAATCATCCATTGGCGGCGCAGGAACATGTAACGTTGAATGCGCTGGCCGGGCATACGTTGTTGATGCGTGAGTCGGGCTCGACCACCCGGCGCCTGACCGAAGAGTTGCTCGCCAGCGCCGGGGTCAGCTTCGGGCCGCTGCTGGAGATCGGCAGTCGCGAGTCGATTCGTGAGGCGGTGCTGCGCAACATCGGCATCAGCATCATTGCCCGCCAGGAAGTGCCGCATGATCCGCAATTGCGCGTGCTGACCATCGAGAATGCACCGCAGATTCCGGAGTATTTGTATTGCCTCAAGGAGCGCAAGGGCGCGCGGTTGCCGGCGGCTTTTTTGGGACTCGTACAGGAAATGTCGCCGGCCTGAGATCTTCAGTGTGCGAGCTGGCCTCTTCGCGAGCAGGCTCGCTCCCACATTGGATCTGCGCTGTGAACACTATCCCCTGTGGGCGCGAGCCTGCTCGCGAAGGCGCCAGATCAGTCACCCCATCACTTGAACCAAAATCCCCGAATACCACTATCAGCCGTTTTTGCCTCGCTGCCACATGACGGACGCATTACAACTCTAGGATTGGCCTCATCTGCTTGATGAGGTCTGTCCATGAATCCTGCCATCGCAACTGCCCTGACCAACCCCGGTGCGCCGATGAAATTGCGCGGCGTGCACAAGCGTTTCGGCGCGTTCACCGCGCTGGATAACGTTTCCCTCAATGTCGCCGCCGGTGAGCTGGTGTGTCTGCTCGGCCCGTCCGGCTGTGGCAAGACCACGCTGCTGCGCTGCATCGCCGGACTGGAGAAGCAGGACGGAGGCGAGCTGTATCTGGGTGAGCGCGACGTCTCGCACCTCGCCCCGCAAGCGCGGGATTACGGGATCCTGTTCCAGTCCTACGCGCTGTTCCCCAATCTGACTGTCGAGGCGAACATTGCCTACGGCCTCGCCGGCAGCGGTCGCGATGAAGTGCGCCGGCGTGTCGGTCAGATGCTGGAACTGGTCGGCCTCACCGGCAGTGAGAAAAAGTACCCAGGCCAATTGTCCGGCGGCCAGCAACAGCGCGTCGCGCTGGCCCGTGCCCTGGCGCCGGCCCCGTCACTGTTGTTGCTCGATGAACCGATGTCGGCCCTCGACGCGCGGGTGCGCGAGCATCTGTGCACCGAGCTGCGCCAGTTGCAGCGCAACCTCGGCATTACCACCCTGATGGTCACGCACAATCAGGACGAAGCGATGTTGATGGCCGATCGCATCGCGGTGATGAACAACGGTCGCGTCGAGCAATACGCCACCCCACAGGAAATCTACGATCGCCCGGCCACGCCGTTCGTGGCCGAGTTTGTCGGCCAGGGCAACTGGCTGCCGTTCCAGCGCAGCAGCGACAGCCACGCCTGGGTTGGCGGAATGAATCTGCGTCTGGCCGACGGCAGCGTCAGCAAAGCCTCGGGTCGACTGTTCTGTCGCCCGGAGGCGATCAATGTCAATCCGCTGGTGCATGAAGAAAACCTGTTTCCGGCCAAGGTTCGCGAGATCACTTTCCTCGGCAATCGTTGCCGGATGAGCTTCGAACTCGATCAATTGCCGGGCCACGCACTGCTCGCCGAAATCGCCCCGGAAGCGATGCCGCGTCTCGGCGCGCAGCAGATCATGGTTGCCTTGCCGCCGCGCAGCCTCCAGGTGTTTGCCTGATGAACAGCAACCTCGCGCTGCCGCTACCGCACAAGCAAGTGCGACAGTCTTCGACGGCCGAGATCGGCGATCGCATTTTCGTCGTTGGCGGCAAAATCGTTTTGCTGGTATTGCTCGGCCTCGCGGTGCTGCTGCCCTTGCTGGCGATCTTCTGGCGCGGTTTCAGCAATGACGCCGGGCAGGGCGGTGGCTGGGTCGCGGCGAAGGAGTTGGTGACCAGCGAGAATTTCCACTGGCTGCTCGGCAACAGCCTGAAAGTTTCCCTCAGCGTCGCCGCCATCGTGGTACCGCTGGCCTACCTGTTTGCCTACGCGCTGCAACGCACGCTCATTCCGGGCAAAGGCATCTGGCGCGGAATCTCGCTGCTGCCGCTGATGGCGCCGTCGATGCTGCCGGGGATTGCGCTGGTCTACCTGTTCGGCAACCAGGGCATGTTGCGTGGGCTGCTCTCGGACAATATCTACGGCTTCTGGGGCATCGTCTTGGGTGAGGTGATCTACACCTTCCCCCATGCGCTGATGATTTTGCTTTCGGCGTTGTCGCTGGCCGATGCGCGTTTGTTCGATGCCGCGTCGAGTATGGGTGCCAGTCCGGCCAAGGCGTTTCGCAGCATTACCTGGCCGGCAACTCGGCAGGCGGTGTTTGCGGCGTTCTGCCTGGTGTTCACCCTGACCATTACCGATTTCGGTGTGCCGGTGGTGGTCGGTGGCGACTATCAAGTGCTGGCGCTGGAGGCCTACAAAGCGGTGGTCGGCCAGCAGCAATTCGGTCGCGGCGCGTTGATCGGCATGGTGCTGTTGCTGCCGGCGCTGTTCAGTTTCGGCGTCGATGCGTGGTTGCGTCGCCGCCAAGGCGACTCGATGAGCGGCCGGGCGCAGGTGTTCAAGCCGCTGCCATCGAAATGGCGCGACGGCTGCTATCTGGTGATCGTTTTGCTGATCTGCGCCGCGCTGCTGCTGGTGTTCGGCATGGCGGTGTTCTCCTCGCTGGTGAAATTCTGGCCGTACAACCTGTCGCTGTCGTTCAACCACTATCAATTCAACGAGACCGCCGGCGGTGGCTGGCTCGCCTACAGCAACAGTCTGAAAATGGCGTTGGGCACGGCGCTGATCGGCAGTGTGCTGATTTTCACTGGCGCTTATCTGATGGAGAAAACCCGCACCCAGCGCGGGCTGAACCTGACGTTGCGCCTGCTCAGTTTCGTGCCGATGGCCGTGCCGGGGCTGGTGCTCGGCCTGGGTTATGTCTTCTTCTTCAACCTCACGGGCAATCCGCTGCACGTGCTCTACGGCACGATGACGCTGCTGATCGTCTGCACCATTGCGCACTATCTGACCACCGCACAAATGACCGCGACCACCGCGCTGCGCCAGCTCGACGCCGAGTTCGAAGCGGCGGCGCTGTCGCTGAAGGCGCCGCTGTACCGGCATTACCTGCGCGTGACCGTGCCGATCTGCCTGCCGGCGCTGCTCGACATCGTGCGCTACCTGTTCGTCTCGGCGATGACCACGGTTTCCGCAGCGATCTTCCTCTACAGCCCCGACACCATCCTCGCCGCGGTTGCAGTGCTGAACATGGACGACGCCGGCAATGTCGGCGGCGCGGCGGCGATGTCGACCCTGATTCTGTTCACCTCGGCGGGCGTGTCCTTGCTGCTGGCGTGGGCTTCGCGCGGCCTGTTGCGCCGTTCCCAGGCCTGGCGGCAAACCGCCCCCGGCCACTGATTCAACTCACTTACAGGAAAACGCTCATGTTCAAGCCTATGGCCCTGGCCGCTGCTGTGCTCGCGACTTTCAGCCTGAACGCCTTCGCGGCAAAAACCGAGTTGACGGTGTACACCGCCCTCGAAGCCGAACAGTTGAAGTCCTACAAAGAAGCCTTCGAAAAGGCCAACCCGGACGTCGAGATTAAATGGGTGCGCGATTCCACTGGGATCATCACCGCCAAACTCCTCGCCGAAAAGGCTCGCCCGCAGGCCGACGCGGTGTGGGGCTTGGCGGCGTCGAGCCTGGCGATTCTCGATCAGCAAGGCATGCTGCAAAGCTACGCGCCGAAGGATCTCGGCAAGATCGGCGCGAACTACCGCGACGCCGCCAACCCGCCAGCGTGGGTGGGCATGGATGTCTGGGCCGCGACGATTTGCTTCAACACCGTCGAAGCCGAAAAGCAGGGCCTGACTAAACCGGTGAGCTGGCAAGACCTGACCAAGCCTGAATACAAGGGCAAGATCGTCATGCCCAATCCGGCGTCGTCCGGCACCGGTTTCCTCGACGTCAGCGCCTGGCTGCAAACCTTCGGCGAAAAGCAGGGCTGGGCCTACATGGATGGCTTGCACCAGAACATCGGCCAGTACGTCCACTCCGGTTCCAAGCCGTGCAAATTGGCGGCGGCGGGGGAGTTTCCGATCGGCATTTCCTTTGAATATCCGGCGGTACAGCTGAAACGCCAGGGCGCGCCGCTGGACATCATCCTGCCGAAGGAAGGTCTGGGCTGGGAGATCGAAGCGACGGCGGTGATCAAAGGCACACCGCATGAAGAGGCAGCGAAGAAACTCGCTGATTTCTCCGCCAGCGCCGAGGCGATGGACCTGTACAAGGAGAACTTCGCTGTTCTTGCGCAGCCGGGGATTGCCAAGCCGCAGACCGAGTTGCCGGCGGATTATGAGCAGCGCCTGATCAAGAACGACTTTGCCTGGGCGTCGAAGAATCGCGACGAGATCCTGGCTGAATGGCGCAAGCGCTATGACGGCAAGTCCGAGAAAGTTGTCGCCAAGTAACCGACCCACACATCCTGTGGCGAGGGAGCTTGCTCCCGCTGGAGCGCGAAGCGGTCGCAAATTCTGCAAATGAGTAGTGTCAGGCACTCCACATCTGCTGAAGTTGCGACTGCTGCGCAGCCGAGCGGGAGCAAGCTCCCTCGCCACAAAAGCGGGATTGACTCCATGACACAACCCAAAGACCTGCTCATCATCGGCGCCGGCATCCTCGGCCTGTCCCACGCCTACGCTGCCGCCAAGCGCGGTCTCAAAGTCGCGGTATTCGAGCGCACCGCCACGCCCCTCGGCGCTTCGGTGCGCAACTTCGGCCAGGCGCTGGTCACCGGCCAGCCACCCGGCATCATGCTCGACCTGGCCAAGGCCAGCCGCGAAATCTGGGGCGACTGGGCGCAACTGGCCGGTGTGCAGATCAAGTGCAACGGCTCATATCTGTTCGCCCGCAATGAAACCGAAGAACACCTGCTCGAAGCCTTCTGCGCCGGCCGTGCGATCGAGCATGGCTACCACGTCGAACTGCTGCGCGACGCGGCGTTGCGTGATCTTTATGGCGGCCAGTTCAGCCATCATCGCGCCGCACTGCACGGCATCGACGATCAACAGCTGTACTCGCGCGAAGCCATCCCGGCGCTGATCGATTACCTGCGCCGCGACCTGGGCGTCGAGTTTCACTTCTCCACCCTGGTGCGCGACGTCGAGGCGGGGCGACTGCGCAGCACCGCCGGTGACTTCAACGCGAAGCAGATCATCGTCTGCTCCGGTCACGATTATCAGACCCTGCTTGCCGAGCCGATTGCCGCGCTCAATCCGCAGATCTGCCGTTTGCAAATGCTCCGCGCCAGACCAGGCATCGAGCTGAACCTGCAACACGCCGTGCTCACCGGCCTGAGCTGCGTGCACTACGGCGCCTTCGCCGATTTGCCGCAAGCCGCAGCGGTGCAGGCGCAGATCCTCCGTGAACAACCGCACCTGCACGCCAACGGCATTCACCTGCTGATCAGCCCGACGCCGTATGGCGAACTGATCATCGGCGACTCGCATCATTACGGCAGCGATGCTTCACCGTTCAACGCCGAGCAGGTCGACAACTGGATGCTTGAACTCGCCGAGCAGACTCTGGGCTGTCGGGTGCAAGTGGTCGAGCGCTGGCAGGGCGTCTATGGTTCTCGCGGGCCGGGGCCGTTTTCGTTCCTGCGCCCGGCACCGGGTTTGAGCGTAGCGCTGATGCACACCGGCGTCGGCATGAGCGTCGGCCCGGCGCTGGCCGAGCGCAACATCGCGCAGTTGCTGGAGGAGGAATGAAGCATGAGCAGGTGATCGCCCGGGTGTTCGGCCTGTATGAACGCTTCGGCGCCAGCGATTACATCGGCGAACCGGTGTCGCAACTCAAGCACATGTCCCAGGCCGCCGAGCTGGCGATTGCCGAAGGCTGTGACGATGAAGTGGTGCTGGCGGCGTTCTTCCATGACATCGGCCATTTGTGTGCCGAGGGCGCGGAAAACATGGGCGGTTTTGGCGTGGTCAGCCATGAACGGCTCGGTGCGGATTATCTGCGTGAGGCGGGTTTCAGCGAGCGGCTGGCGCGGCTGGTGGAGTATCACGTCCAGGCCAAGCGCTATCTGACCTTACGCGAGCCGGGGTATTACGCGCGATTGAGTGAGGCGAGTCGCAGGACGCTCGAATATCAGGGCGGGATGATGAGCGCGGCTGAGGCGGATGCGTTCGAGGCTGATCCGTTGTGTGCGCTCAGTCTGCGCATGCGGCGCTGGGATGAGTTGGCGAAGGAGGTTGCGGTGCCGGTGATGGATCTGAGTGTGCTAAGGCGCAAGGCTGAGAATTTGTTGTCGGCTGAGTGATTGCAGCCCTCACCCCAGCCCTCTCCCGGAGGGAGAGGGAGCCGACCGAGTTGTTCTCTGATCATGCGCCGACCTTAGATATCCAGTCGAACTCAGGTTTGAAAAGCATGCAGATCGGCTCCCTTTCCCCCTCGCCCCCTTTGGGGGAGAGGGCTGGGGTGAGGGGGAGCGATCTAAAGCTCAAGCACCCGATTAACCAACGCCTCAACCTGCTCCTGCCTTTCCCCCTGATTCAACTTCGCCTGCGGATTCAACGACGACCACTGCGGATGCGCCCGGGCCTTGTTCAAGGCTTCGGGCAGCTTGCCTTCGCGCCAGCTCTTGTCCACAGGCGTGGCTACTTGAATGCTGTCCATCGCCGCATGCCCGCGCTGATCCAGCGCCAACACCAACTGCCGCTGACGCAGCGCCAACAGGCGCAGCACCCCGTCATCCACGGTCAGTTCTCGCTGCCCCTTGATCTTGCCCAGCAAGCGGCTGCCATAACTGCGCGCGGTTTGCAGTGCGCCGCCGGCAATCGCACCGGCCAACGCCGCTGCACCGAGAGTAATCCCGCCGACCAGCAGATCCACGCCAGCACCGGCCGCCGCACCGGCAGCAATGCCGCCGCCGACGCGCACGCCGAGCTGCTTCAGGGTTTCCGGGTTGAACAGGTCATCGCCCCAGCGCCCGTCGAGCAACGGCAAATCACTGGCCGCCGCATCTTGCGGGCGAAACGCGTAAAGCTTGAGCAGCGCCTCGACACAACGCTGCTCGCGCTGACGCACCGCTTTGCGCAATTCACTGATCGCTTGCTGTTCCTGCTCGGCCTCGCTGACCACACTGCGCCGGCACGCCGCGCAGTCGATCAGCAATTCGGCAATCAAGCGCGCGGCGCTTTGCTGACGAGCGAGGCGTTGCGCCTGTTGATCGGCGATCAACCGCTCCAGTTGCGGCCGTGCGTTTTCCAGCAGCAACGCAAGACTTTCATACAGCCGCCGCTCGCCATCCTCGGGCGGCGCGACGCTGTCAAAGCGCACCAGCGCATGCAGGCCCAGCCGCGCCAACGCTTCACGCCAATCGGGTTCGCGATGGTTGGCGCTGCTGACGAAATTCAGCACCGGCAGCAGCGGTTTGCCGCAACTGGCGAGGACTTCCAGCTCGTCGCGATACTTGGCCAGCACCGGCTCGCGGGCGTCGATCACATACAGACCGGCGTCGGAGGCGAGCAATTGCCGCAGTACCTTGGCTTCCTGTTCGAAACGCTGGCGCGCCTCGCTGCCGTCGAGAAACCGCGCCAGCCGTGCCGGGCCGTCGAGGCGTTCGCCGGGGCGTTCCAGACGTTCGAGAAAATCCAGCAGGGCGATCGCATCTTCCAGCCCCGGCGTGTCGTACAGATCGAGCAACGGTTCGCCGTCCACCGACAACCGCGCGCCTTCGACATGCCGGGTGGTGCTCGGCCGGTGCGAGACCTCGCCGAAGCCGACATCACGGGTCAGGGTGCGCAGCAGCGAAGTCTTGCCGACGTTGGTGTGGCCGACCACCGCGAGTTTCAGCGGGGCTTTGCGTGCATCAGTCATGTCCGCTCTCCAGCCAGTTCATCGGCGCGCAATCGGCGAACGGCAATTCCAGCTGTTGCAGCGCAGCGTGCCAGTCGCCCAGACGCTGACCATCCAGCGCTTCGCCGGGCGGCGCTTGCAGCAGCCAGATGCGGGTGGCGCCGGCATTGCGCGCCAGCTCAGCGATCAATGCGAGACTGCCGCGATCGGGCGAGCGTCGCGGATCGCAGGCGATGGCCAGCCGCGCCGGGGGGAAGCGACTGAGTTGTTCGAGCAGTTTGTGCCGCGATTCGCGACTGTCGAGGACGCCGGCATTGCTGACGTTTTTCGGCAGCGCCGGTGGCCACGGGCGTTGGTCGTCGAGCTCGATCGCTACCAACAGCGCGCCTTCACTGACGAGTTCGCTGAGGTTGCTTTCGACACTATGCAACTGCGCCGGCTCCGGGTCGTTGACGCCTAGGCGTTCGCTGGTCGGCATCAGCCGTTCGCGCAGTTGCGCGTAGCCGGGCAGGTTCAGGTCCAGGCGCAGCGCGGCTTTGCCGCTGTTCCAACGCCAGAAACAAAACAGTGCGAGCAGCAGGCGCGGCAGCACGCCGTAGACCACCAGCACGCCGACCAGCCAGGTCGCCCAGGCCTGTCGTGCGCTTTCGATGTCGAGGGCGCCGGCGCCACTGGCGCGGATCATGTCCTCGTTCGGTACGTTGAAACCGAGCAGCGCCGGCAGATAGCCGATGGTCTGGGTGAGGTGGATAAAGGTGTCGGCGCCGAGGATCGTGGTTTCCCAGACAAAGCCGTAGCGCCGGGTAGCCATGAGTGTCAGCAACAGAATCAGCGCGCTGAGCATCGCCAGCAGCCACAGGCCATTGACCAAAGCGCCCAGCGCCCAGCGGTTGAGTTTTTTGCGTTGCAGCAGCAACAGCAGGGCCGGCGCCAGTTGCGCGGCTTTGGCGTCGCGGGCGAATTTTTCGCTGAGCCACAGCCAAAGTCGCCCAAGGATGGCGCCGTGTTCGCCAGCGAAAATCAGGCCCAGCGCCCAACTCAACAGCAAAAGCAGATTGATCCCGAGCAGACTGCCGAGCGCCCAGAACACATTCACCGGCGTCTGCCCAAGTGCGGCGAAGGCCAGACCGGCGCCGCTCAGCAGCGCAAAAATCATCAACACCACCAGCGCCAGGCGCGCGCCCTGCAGCCAATGCCTGAGCGCGGCGCTCAGCCCGTCACGCTCGGCCAGCCATAGCGCCCGGCGCTGAATGCGGCTCGGCAGATCGCCGCCAGCGGCGCGGGCCAGACGATTGGCTTCCAGATCATCCAGCGGCCCCGCGTGTTCTTCGCGCAGGCGGATGGTTTCGGTGAGCCAGAGGTTTTGCAATGGAGTCAGTTCAGTCACGCGGCGTCCCGTCGCTAAATCGAGCGCTGAGCATAACCGCTGTGGCGCTTATCGGGGTAAGCGCGGCTCTGGTATCCTCGCCGGCATGACTAAATCACTCCCTCTCAGCCTGATCGCAGCCCTCGGTGAAAACCGCGTGATCGGCGTCGACAACAGCATGCCCTGGCACCTGCCGGGGGATTTCAAATACTTCAAGGCGACCACCCTCGGCAAGCCGATCATCATGGGTCGCAAGACCTGGGATTCGCTCGGTCGGCCATTGCCGGGGCGTTTGAACATCGTGGTCAGCCGTCAGCCGGATCTGCAGCTCGAAGGCGCCGAGGTCTACCCGTCGCTGGAAGCCGCCGTGGCGCGTGCCGAGGAATGGGCGAAGGCGCAGGGGGTTGATGAACTGATGCTGATTGGCGGCGCGCAGTTGTACGCGCAAGGGCTGGCGCAGGCCGATCGTCTGTACCTGACCCGCGTGGCGCTGAGCCCGCAAGGGGATGCGTGGTTTCCGGAGTTTGATCTGAGCGAATGGAAGCTGGTGTCGAATGTTGAAAACCCGGCGGTTGAAGATAAACCCGCGTACAACTTCGAAGTCTGGGAGAAAAAGCAGCTTTAAGCCTCAAGCTGCAAGCTGCAAGTAAAAGCTGATTGGCTCTTGGCTTGCAGCTTGCAGCTTGCAGCTTGCAGCTTCAGCTGACTAGCTGCGCGTGTTCATCCGCATCCAGCAGCGCTTTATCCGTCTGCTGCATCACCTGGCTGGTAATCGCCCCCGCGGTAATCGAGCCACTCACGTTCAACGCGGTGCGGCCCATATCGATCAGCGGCTCAACCGAAATCAGCAACGCCACCAGCGAAACCGGCAAGCCCATCGCCGGCAGCACGATCAGCGCGGCGAAGGTCGCGCCGCCACCGACACCGGCCACGCCGGCCGAACTCAACGTGACAATTGCCACCAGCGTCGCGATCCACAGCGGATCGAGCGGGTTGATGCCGACCGTTGGCGCCACCATTACCGCCAACATTGCCGGATAGAGACCGGCGCAGCCGTTCTGGCCGATGGTCGCACCGAACGAGGCAGCGAAACTGGCTACCGACGACGGGATGCCCAGACGACGGGTCTGCGCTTCAATGCTCAGCGGAATGGTCGCGGCGCTGGAGCGGCTGGTGAAAGCGAACGTCAGCACCGGCCAGATCTTGCGGAAGAAGCGCAGCGGGTTGATCCCCGCGGCCGAAACCAGCACGCCATGCACTACGAACATCAGGCCCAGGCCGATATACGAGACCACGACGAAACTGCCGAGCTTGATGATGTCCTGCAGGTTGGAACCGGCGACCACTTTGGTCATCAGCGCCAGCACACCGTACGGGGTCAGCTTCATCACCAGACGCACCAGACGCATCACCCAGGCTTGCAGGGTGTCGATGGCGTTGATGACTTTCTGACCTTTCTCGACGTCGTCCTTGAGCAGTTGCAGCGCGGCAACCCCAAGGAACGCGGCGAAAATCACCACGCTGATGATCGAGGTCGGCTTGGCCCGGGCCAGATCCGCGAACGGGTTCTGCGGGATGAACGACAACAGCAGCTGCGGCACATTCAGGTCGGCGACCTTGCCGGCGTAGTCGTTCTGAATGGTTTGCAGGCGCGCCATTTCCTGAGTGCCGGCGACCAGACCTTCGGCGGTGAGGCCGAACAGGTTGGTCAGGCCGATGCCGATCAGCGCCGCAATGGCAGTGGTGAACAGCAGCGTGCCGATGGTCAGGAAACTGATCTTGCCCAGCGACGAGGCGTTATGCAGACGGGCGACGGCGCTGAGGATCGAAGCGAAAACCAGCGGGATCACGATCATTTGCAGCAACTGCACGTAACCGTTGCCGACCAGATCGAACCAGCCGATCGAGGCTTTCAGTACCGGGTTGCCGGCACCGTAAATCGTGTGCAGAGCGACGCCGAACGCCACGCCGAGGACCAGTGCAAGCAGGACTTTTTTCGCCAGGCTCCACGAGGTGTGGCGGGTTTGCGCCAGACCGAAGAGCAGGGCGAGGAACACCAGCAGGTTGAGAATCAGCGGTAGATTCATGGGAACTCCAGAAAAAGACTGTGCCAACAGCCATCCGGGGCTGCTGCGAACCGGCAAGCCTAACAGCTTGATTTGCAATGATTTAATACCGAAATGGCAGAGGGTCCGTCGTTTTTGGAATAAGCGCGTGTCGCTGTCGGCAATGCAGCTGACGCACAGGGGACGCAGGCGGTCGCTGACAGGCCAGGGTTGTCACACTTATTTGTTAGCGTCGAACTCTTTGCATCGGGGAGTAGCGCTATGAGAATTGCACGCACGTTGTTGGCTGTGGCATTGGCGGCTGGCCTCGCCGGCCATGCATTGGCCACGGAGCTCAAGCATTGGCCGGCAGATCAGGCCAAGGCTCTGGACGCGATGATTGCCGCCAACGCCAACAAGGGCAACTACGCGGTGTTCGACATGGACAACACCAGTTACCGCTACGACCTCGAAGAGTCTTTGTTGCCGTTCATGGAGAACAAGGGCTTGATCACCCGCGACAAGCTCGATCCCTCGCTGAAACTGATGCCCTTCAAGGACACCGCCGAGCACAAGGAAAGCCTGTTCAGTTATTACTACCGGCTCTGCGAAGTCGACGACATGGTCTGTTACCCGTGGGTGGCGCAGGTGTTTTCCGGTTTCACCCTCAAAGAGCTCAAGGGCTACGTCGACGAGCTGATGGCCTCGGGCAAACCGGTGCCGGCGACGTATTACGAAGGCGATGTGCTGAAGAAGCTCGACGTCAATCCGCCGAAGATCTTCACCGGCCAGCAGGAGCTGTACAACAAGCTGATGGAGAATGGCATCGAGGTCTACGTGATGACCGCCGCCTCCGAGGAACTGGTGCGCATGGTCGCGGCGGACCCCAAGTACGGCTACAACGTCAAACCGCAGAACGTCATTGGCGTTTCACTGCTGCTCAAGGATCAGAAGACTGGCGAGCTGACCACCGCGCGCAAGCAGATCACCGCCGGCAAGTATGACGAGAAGGCCAACCTCGGCCTCGAACTGACGCCTTACCTGTGGACCCCGGCAACGTGGATGGCTGGCAAGCACGCGGCAATCCTGACCTACATTGATGAATGGAAAAAACCGGTGCTGGTCGGTGGCGATACCCCGACGAGCGACGGTTACATGCTGTTCCACGATGTCGACGTAGCCAAGGGCGGCATCCACTTGTGGATCAACCGCAAAGACAAGTACATGGCGCAGATCAACGGCATGATGGCCAAACACGCAGCGGCGCAGGCCAAGGAAGGATTGCCGGTGACGGCGGACAAGAACTGGGTGATCGTCAAACCTGAAGACATTCAATAAAAGCAGCTGCTAGCTGCAAGCTGCAAGCTACAAGCTACAAGCGGCAAGAAGAGCAACTTGGCTCTTTCTTGAAGCTTGAAGCTTGAAGCTTGAAGCTTGAAGCTTGAAGCTTGAAGCTGTTTTTATATCCCGTCCAGCATCGCTTTGTTACGCACAGCACCCTTGTCGGCACTGGTCGCCAGGAGGGCGTAGGCCTTCAGCGCGGTGGTCACTTTACGTGGGCGCACCTCGACCGGTTTCCAGCCTTTCTTGTCCTGCTCGGCGCGGCGTGCCGCCAGTTCTTCGTCGCTGACCAACAGGTTGATCGAGCGGTTCGGAATGTCGATCAGCACCTTGTCGCCATCCTGCACCAGACCGATCGCGCCGCCGGCCGCAGCCTCTGGCGAAGCGTGGCCGATCGACAGGCCGGAAGTACCGCCGGAGAAGCGCCCGTCGGTGAGCAGCGCGCAGGCTTTGCCCAGGCCTTTGGATTTCAGATAGGACGTCGGGTAGAGCATTTCCTGCATGCCCGGGCCGCCTTTCGGGCCTTCGTAGCGAATGATGACGATATCGCCTTCCTTCACTTCATCGGCAAGGATGCCGCGCACGGCGCTGTCCTGGCTTTCGAAGATCTTCGCGTTGCCTTCGAAGACGTGGATCGACTCGTCGACCCCGGCGGTTTTCACCACGCAACCGTCCAACGCGATGTTGCCGTACAGCACGGCGAGACCGCCTTCTTGCGAATAGGCGTGCTCGAAACTGCGGATGCAGCCGTTTTCACGGTCGTCATCGAGGGTTTCCCAACGGGTCGACTGGCTGAACGCGGTCTGGGTCGGAATGCCCGCAGGACCAGCCTTGAAGAAGTGATGCACGGCTTCGTCGCTGGTCTGGGTGATGTCCCACTTGGCGATGGCTTCTGCCATGCTGCGGCTGTGCACGGTCGGCAGGTCGGTATGCAGCAGGCCGCCACGGGCCAGCGAACCGAGAATACTGAAAATGCCGCCGGCGCGGTGCACGTCTTCCATGTGGTACTTCTGGATGTTCGGCGCCACTTTGCACAGCTGCGGCACGCTGCGCGAGAGACGGTCGATATCGCGCAGGTCGAAATCGATCTCGGCCTCCTGGGCGGCAGCGAGCAAGTGCAGGATGGTGTTGGTCGAACCGCCCATGGCGATGTCGAGCATCATCGCGTTCTCGAACGCCTTGAAGTTGGCGATGTTGCGCGGCAGCACGGAGTCGTCGTTTTCGCCGTAGTAACGCTTGCACAGCTCGACGATGGTGCGACCGGCCTGCAGGAACAGCTGCTCACGATCACTGTGAGTGGCCAGAGTCGAACCGTTGCCCGGCAAGGCCAGACCCAGTGCTTCGGTCAGGCAGTTCATCGAGTTGGCGGTGAACATGCCGGAGCACGAACCGCAGGTCGGACAGGCACTGCGCTCGTACTCGGCGACCTTCTCGTCAGAAGCGCTGGAGTCGGCGGCGATTACCATGGCGTCAACCAGATCGAGGCCGTGGGAGGCGAGTTTGGTCTTGCCGGCTTCCATCGGGCCGCCGGAAACGAAGATCACCGGGATGTTCAGGCGCAGCGCGGCCATCAGCATGCCCGGGGTGATCTTGTCGCAGTTGGAAATGCACACGATGGCGTCGGCGCAGTGGGCGTTGACCATGTACTCGACGGAGTCGGCGATGATCTCGCGACTTGGCAGCGAATACAGCATGCCGTCGTGACCCATGGCGATGCCGTCATCGACGGCGATGGTGTTGAATTCCTTGGCCACGCCACCGGCGCGCTCGATCTCGCGGGCGACCAGCTGACCCAGGTCCTTCAGGTGCACGTGCCCCGGGACGAACTGGGTGAACGAGTTGGCAATGGCGATGATCGGCTTCTTGAAGTCATCATCTTTCATGCCGGTGGCGCGCCACAGTGCGCGGGCGCCGGCCATGTTGCGGCCGTGGGTGGATGTTTTCGAGCGGTAATCTGGCATGGAGCACTCCGGGCGGCTAATCACGTACTAAAGGGGAGTGAGCTTCTGTTGACCTCTGAAACACCCGAAAAATGGCCGTGTGTCCGGAAGCTGCCGATGACGTTGCGGGATCGCCGCTGGTCTCAGCCTGAGCTCATAAACCCGCCGGGGATGAATGGCGATGAATGAGGCGATTCTACACCGCTGGCGTCGCGAGGGAATGGCGCAAAGCGTTGTTCCGGTGCGCAAGGAGCCTGCGCCATGACGACTGGCAAGGTCAATGGTCGCCTCCCGGCATTACCGGATTGCTGCGCAGCTTGCTGGCGCGCTGTCCGATCACGCTGTTGAGCAGCAGGGAAATGCCGCTCAATACCACGAAACCATAGCCCAGTGTCGCTTGCAGGTTGGCCGGGCCAAGACTGATCAACGCGCTGACCAGTCCGCCACAGATAAAGATGATGGTGCTGCCGGCGGATGCCGATGCCCCGGCATTTTCGGCAAACAGGCTCATGGCGCGGGAGGTGGCCGGTGGCCGCGAGATGGTGGTGCCCACCGTGCAGATCAGCATCGGAATCAGCACCGTCGCCGCTGACAACTCCTGGTTGGCGGCGAGGTAGAGCATCACCAGCCCCGAAAGCAGGATCAGACCCAGCCCGGTGAAAATCTGCTGTTGCGCATTGATATGCCGGTTCAGCACGCTGGCGAGCAGGCCGCCGAAGACATAGGCGGCGCCATAGATCAGCAGGATCAAGGCGAAATCGTAAGGCGCCATTTGCAGCTGCTCCATGAAGATCAGCGGCGAAATGACGATGAAGGAGAAGTGGCAGGCGAAAGCGGATGCGGAAATCAGCCAATAGCCGACAAACGGGAAATTGCTCAGCACCCTTGTGTAGGACTGTATGAAGCCCAGGTGAGGACCACTTTGAACAGGCCGGCTGTTGTCGAGCAGTCGCCACGTTTGCAGCAGAACCACCGCTGCCAGGGCGGTGAATACCCAAAAGCTGCCGCGCCAGCCAAGGGTTGCCTGTAGAAACGTACCCGCCAGCGGTGATACCGATATGAAAATGCCCGTCGCGGTGACCATCAGGATCCGCAGCCGATCACGTTCGTGGCCCTCGAACAGATCCTGCACCAGTGCCTGCGACAGCACAAAACACCCGCACCCCAAGGCCTGCATTACCCGGAACACCAGGAACAGCGTGTAGTCATTGCTCAGCACGCAGCCAAGCGCGCCGAGCAGCGACACGCTCATGCCAGCGAGCAGCAGCCCCTTGCGCCCGATCATGTCGGACAACGGACCGATCAATAACTGGGCAAATGCGATGCCCACGGCGAACAGACTGATCGACAGCGCGATGTCGCCTTGCGAGCGGCCAAAGTGTGCCGCGAGTGCCGGAAAAGAGGGCAACAGCACGTCCAGCGGGAACACGCCGAGCAGGATCATCGCCAACAACAGGCTGACGGCACCGCGCTGTCGTCTGCGATTTACTACACGGCTGTGGTCATCCATCGAGCAGTCCTGCCTTGGCGAAAAGGGTCTGGTTATGGGGCAGCGCAAAAAAACCAGCCATGTGCAGGGCCTCCAGCGTGGGTTTGGAGCCGGCGCGGGCGCGGGCACGGCTGGCCTGCACCGTTGCCATGGCGCCGACAATCGCTTTCATGTCGTCTTCGGCAATGCCCGCCGAGCGCAGGCTTTGTTGCAGCCAGCTTTCATCGACCTCGAAGAAAATCGGGATGATCTCCGCAAGCGTCCTGGCGGCGAACAGCCGCTGGCGACTGTTCATCGCAATCCAGAAGTAGTGGAAGGCTTCAGCGAAGTACCGGCTGTGCCGGGCTTCGTCGGCAAGATGATCACGCAGCATGTCGTTCACGCTGGACACCAGTGTGTTGCGGCAGACCTCGAGCAACTCCCGGGCAATGATGGTTTCCGAGACGAATCCAAGCAGAAACCACGCCAGGGCCCGGTTCTTCTCCGGTGTGCGCGCAATCAGAGCGTTCATGCGGGTGATCCGCTTCGGAATGACCGGTCGCCGGGTAATGCTGTAGAGGGCGGCGATCTGCTCGGCAATCTGGTTGGAGAACAGCGCGTGGTAGCCCTCGTCGGTATACAGCTGGAGCGCTGCGTGCTTCATCGGCAGCGGTATATAGACAGGCAATTCACGGTGGACGATGACCTCCACTGCGCGGTTGACGATGCGGTGCTCGAGCAGGGTGGTGTAATCGAGGAAATACACCAGATGATTGGCGGTGAGACGGTGCAGGGTTTCGCGACCCTTGGCCTGGATGGCCGGGTGCGCCAGATAAGGCAGGAAGGCCGGGGGAAACCAATAGCGGGTTTGCAATTGCTGTTCGACATCGCCCGGTAAACGATAGTCATGGGTACTGCTGCGCACCGATGCGCGGCTTTCCCAATCGGGAAGGGTGAACTTGAGCGACCAGGACACCGGGGCTTCGCTCTCATCCATCGCGGCGGGAATCATGACGGCACCCCGCTGAGCAGATCGCGCATTTCCTGGCACATGGCCTGGCCATCGCTTTCGCCACAACCGACAAAGAACAACGGTTGCTCGGCGCTGCCTTCGAGGCAGAGCAGGTTTTCAACCTGCGCATCGGCAAACGCGCCAGTCAACCAGGTGTTCAGCCCCAGCGTCGTCGCCACCAACTGGAAGGTTTGCGAGAGATGGCCGGCTTCAATGAATGCCATGCGATAGGCGCGCGAGTGCTCGTATTTCCACCAGATGCGATCAAACCTTGCAGTAATGAACACGCCCAGCGGCAGGTTATTGATGAAGTGCTGGCCGCCGAGCAACTGGCCCAATTCCGGATCGGGTAGCGCATTGACCCGACTTAAAGCGTGTTCGGCCGGGTGGTAGGCGTAGATGCCGGGTTCCAGGCCGGCAACGTTCTGCGCCAGGAGAAAACCCTCACAGGCGTTCAGTCCGCCGCCGGAGGGGCAGCTTCGGCGAGCCTCGAGGCCTGGCGCGACAGGATCGTCGTGCGAATTCCTGCGCGCGGGAAGATAGCCGAGGGTGAAATACAGCAGCGTGCCAACCTCGTCCAGTGTCACCGGCGCACCGGTGTAGGAGCGGCAGGTTTTCCGCTTCAGCAACGCCTGCGTCAGACTGTCATCGTTGATCGGCCCGGGAGCAGGCAGGGTGATGAGCGCCTCCACTGACTGGAGCTTTCTACCTGTTGCCGGCTCTGGCTTCGCCAGCACTTCGCTGCAATGCGCCAGATATTGTCTGGACCACTCATGAATGTTCTGTGGCGTGTATTCGCAGGGGATATTTTGCGTGCCGATGTGATAAATCTTCGACAATTCATCCCATCCCCAATCCGGGCTGTCTATTTTTGAAACTGTTAGAATTCCGGCGTCCAGAAGTTGTCTGTCTATTATGTTGTTCGGATCAAACAGGTTTGGATTGTGTATGAGAATGGCGAGGCGGTGGGAATAGTCAAGATCAAGCTCGTGTTGAGTATGGCTCTTGTAGTTCCAGACAACTTGTCCGGGCGGGCGCGGCAATATAAACAGAAAAGGATTGATATACATTGTTTCAGATCACTCAGGGAAAGTCTTGAGGACGCCGGAGTGCCGGCACTCTCCGGCGTCCAGACTTACTTAGCGGGCGTTGGCTGCAACCAGGAAGGCCAGGTTGGCGATTTTATTTGTTTCCAGATAAATGGTTTTCATGATGTGAACTCCTTGTTCATAGAAAGTTGAAGTCGCTTCGTGGCGACAACTTCATAATAGTTTGTAATCGAATATTGGCAAGCGGATATTAAGTAGGAATATTCCAGTATTTTTGTCGGAGTGATCTTTTGCAGGAGACTAGTTGTGTAGGTTTAATTTCGCTAATTAACAGGCGTGGCGAAACTTCCTGCAAGGTAGGAAGAAAGAAGTTGTAGGAAGAAGGCAAAGCACTCATGTCGAGTGTGAAGAAGCGGGGGAGAGTGGCGCAAAAAAAACGGGGAGCTCAGTGGCTCCCCGTGTTCGACCGCAATCAGCTGTTGGGCAGCAGACGGCAGGTGATGCTCTTGATGTAGCGGGTTTCGGCGATGGCTGGATGCACCGGATGATCCGGGCCCTGACCGCCACGTTCGAGCATCTGGATGTTGCGGTCCAGATGACGCGCGCTGGTCAGCAGGATGTTCTGCAGATCGTCCTCCGGCAGGTGCATGGAGCACGAAGCGCTGACCAGAATGCCGTCCTTGGTCAGCAGGCGCATGGCTTGCTCGTTCAGACGACGGTAGGCGCCTTCGCCGTTCTTCATATCTTTTTTGCGTTTGATGAAGGCCGGCGGATCGGCAACGATCACGTCAAAGCGCTCTTCGCTGGCTTTGAGTTCCTTCAGTGCTTCAAAGACGTCGCCTTCGATGCAGGTCATCTTGTCAGCGAAACCGTTCAGCGCAGCGTTGCGCTCGACACCGTCGAGAGCGAATGCGGAGGCATCGACGCAGAACACTTCGCTGGCGCCGAACGCAGCGGCCTGCACGCCCCAGCCACCGATGTAGCTGTAGAGGTCGAGCACGCGCTTGCCTTTGGCGTACGGTGCCAGGCGCGCGCGGTTCATGCGGTGGTCGTAGAACCAGCCGGTTTTCTGGCCTTGAATGACCGGCGCTTCGAACTTGACGCCGTTCTCTTCCAGCGCGACCCACTCCGGCACCAGACCGAACACGGTTTCAACGTAACGGTTGAGGCCTTCGGCATCGCGGGCGGCGGAGTCATTCTTGAACAGAATGCCACTTGGCTTGAGCACTTGGGTCAGCGCTGCGATCACGTCGTCCTTGTGCGCTTCCATGGTCGCCGAAGCGATCTGCACCACGAGGATGTCGCCGAAACGATCGACCACCAGACCCGGCAGCAGGTCGGAATCGCCGTAGACCAGACGGTAGAACGGCTTGTCGAACAGCCGCTCGCGCAACGACAGCGCGACATTCAGGCGATGTACCAGCAGCGACTTGTCCAGTGCCAGTTTGATGTCGCGCGACAGCAGACGCGCGCAGATCAGGTTGTTCGGGCTCATGGCGACGATGCCCAACGGCTTGCCGCCGGCGGCTTCGAGCACCGCCTGATCACCGGCCTTGAAGCCGTGCAGAGGCGTGGCGGCCACGTCGATTTCGTTGCTGTAGACCCACAAGTGGCCGTTGCGCAGGCGACGGTCGGCGTTGGCTTTGAGGCGCAGGCTAGGCAGGGACATGACGTCGCTCCGGAAAAAAGAGCGGGAGTATAGCGTGTTGCGGTTTGCGCCGGGCTGAGGATGCGATGAAACGCTGATGATGCCTTCGCGAGCAGGCTCGCTCCCACAGGGAAATGCATTTCAAGTGTGGGAGCGAGCCTGCTCGCGAACGGGACCGCGAAGATTACGCAGCCAGTGCGTCAATCAGGGCCTGGCTGAACGCCGGCACATCATCCGGCTGGCGGCTGCTGATCAGGTTGCCGTCCTTGACTACTTCCTGGTCAACCCAGTTGACACCGGCATTGACCAGATCGTCCTTGACGGTCTTGTAGCTGGTCATGGTCTTGCCATTGACCAGCCCCGCCGAGATCAGCAACCAGCTGCCATGACAGATCACCGCAATCGGCTTGCCGGCCGAAGCGGCAGTCTTGACCAGATGCTGAGCATCCTGATCGATGCGGATGGTGTCGGAATTCTGCACGCCGCCCGGCAGCAGCACGGCATCGTATTGATCGATGCTCACGGCCTGGAAGGTATTGGCGACCGCAAAGTCGTCCGCCGGTTTGTCATGGTTCCAGCCTTTGACCGTGCCGGTTTCGGCTGAAAGGATATCGACCTGCACGCCGGCCTGCTCCAGGGCATCCTTGGGCCCGGTCATTTCGACCTGTTCGAAACCATCGGTTACCAAAATAGCCACGCGTTTGCCATTGAGGGAAGTTGCCATCGGTAAGCTCCTGAGTCTGTGGAGATTTTGCCTTCGCAGCGGACCATTGAGGTCCGATGCGCCCTACAGAGTCCGAAGCCTGGGCGAGGATGAAAGTTCCGGCGATGTGCCCATCGGTGTGTCGCCCTGCCGTTTCAGCGGTTAGAATCGCCGCCTGCCCCGGAGTGTGTACTTATGTCCCAAGAGCTGACCACCGAACAGATTCAACAATCGCTGCAAGGCATCAGTGTGCCGGCGCAACCGCAGATCATGGTGGATCTGCAAATGGAGCAGTACATGCCCGACCCGGACCTGGAGGTGATCGCCAGGCTGATCTCCCAGGACCCCGGCTTGTCCGGTGCGCTGCTGAAAATCGTCAACTCGCCGTATTACGGTCTGAGCAACAAGATCACCTCGATCCAGCGCGCGGTGAACCTGTTGGGCAGCCGTTCGATCATCAACCTGATCAACGCGCAGTCGATCAAGGGCGAGATGAACGACGACACCATCGTCACCCTCAACCGTTTCTGGGACACCGCGCAGGATGTGGCGATGACCTGCCTGACCCTGGCCAAGCGCATCGGCACCCAGGCCGGGGACGAAGCCTATGCCTTGGGCCTGTTCCATGACTGCGGCGTGCCGTTGATGCTGCAGCGCTTCCCCAATTACATGACCGTCCTGGAAGAGGCTTACGCCAGCGCCAGCCCGGAGTGCCGCGTGGTGGATACGGAAAACCGTGTGTTCAACACCAACCACGCCGTGGTCGGTTACTACACCGCCAAGTCCTGGCGCCTGCCGGAGCATGTCAGCGCCGCCATCGCCAACCACCACAATGCGCTGGCGATTTTCAGTGACGAATCGTCGAAGAACAGCCAACTGAAAAACTTGCTGGCGATCCTGAAAATGGCCGAGCACATCTGTGCCTCGTACCGAGTACTGGGCAACCAGAGCGAAGATTTCGAGTGGATCGCGGTCGGCCCGCTGGTGCTGGATTACGTCGGTCTGTCGGACTACGACTTCGAAACACTCAAACAAACGATTCGCGACCTCGGCGCGCATTGATCCGAGGACGCCATGCCTGAACTGCCGGAAGTCGAAACCACCCGTCGCGGTATCGCCCCGCACCTGGAAGGCCAGCGCGTCAGCCGGGTCATCGTCCGCGACCGGCGTCTGCGCTGGCCGATCCCGGAAGACCTCGATGTACGCCTGTCCGGGCAGCGTATTGTGCTGGTCGAGCGGCGAGCCAAGTACCTGTTGATCAACGCCGAGATCGGCACGCTGATCAGCCATCTGGGCATGTCCGGCAATCTGCGCCTGGTCGAGGCCGGTTTGCCGGCGTTGAAGCACGAACACGTCGACATCGAGCTGGACTCGGGACTGGCCCTGCGCTACACCGATCCGCGACGGTTTGGCGCGATGCTGTGGAGCACCGACCCGCTCAATCACGAACTGCTGATTCGCCTCGGGCCGGAGCCGCTGACCGATCTGTTCGATGGCGAGCGCCTGTTCCAGCTGTCACGCGGGCGCTCGATGGCGGTCAAGCCGTTCATCATGGACAACGCGGTGGTGGTCGGGGTCGGCAATATCTATGCGACCGAAGCGCTGTTCGCCGCTGGCATCGATCCGCGCCGCGAAGCTGGAGGAATCTCCCGCGGGCGCTATCTGAAACTGGCGATCGAGATCAAACGTATCCTCGCCGCTGCCATCGAGCGTGGCGGCACGACGTTGCGCGATTTCATTGGTGGCGACGGTCAGCCAGGCTATTTCCAGCAGGAACTGTTTGTCTACGGCCGCGGCGGTCAGCACTGCAAGGTCTGTGGCACCGGCCTGCGCGAAGTGAAACTGGGCCAGCGCGCCAGCGTGTTTTGCCCGCGCTGCCAGACCTGAAAAAATCCTTCGGTCTATAGTGAGAAGTCTCACTGCGCAGCTCGAAGGATCGTGCCATGAAAGTCCTGCAAGCCCTCTTCATCACTCTGCTGCTGTGCTCCAGCCTGACCGTTCAGGCCTCGGAAAGCGGCAGCGGTGACCCCCGTTACACCATCCAGAATCCCCCGGCCTACGCCATGCTCGGCGACCTGCTGATTGCCCGACCCTTGCTGGTGGTGGCCACGGTGATCGGTGCCGGAGCGTTTGTTGTGTCGTTGCCGTTTACCGCGCTGGGTGGCGGTGTCGGCGATGCGGGGCAGGCGCTGGTGGTCGATCCGGCGAAAGCGGCGTTTGTGCGGTGTCTGGGGTGTATAGGGGAGGGGTTTGAGCAGCGCGAATGAGCTGATCGGATTTCAGCGATGTGGCTGATAGCCCATTCGCGAGCAGGCTCGCTCCCACAGGGGAATGCATTGCAAATGTGGGAGCGAGCCTGCTCGCGAAGAGGGCCGGACGGGCACTGAAGAGATCAGGCCTTGCCGGTGATCTTGCGGTACTTCTCCATCAACTGCTCTTCAGTCTCAGGATGGGCTTCGTCCAGTGGAATGCAATCCACCGGGCAGACCTGCTGGCACTGCGGCTCGTCATAGTGGCCGACGCACTGGGTGCACAGGTTCGGGTCGATCACGTAGATCTCTTCGCCTTGGGAGATGGCGGCGTTCGGGCACTCGGGTTCGCAGACGTCGCAGTTGATGCAATCGTCGGTGATGATCAGGGACATGCTAACTCCAGCCGGGGCGGCACGCCCGGGCGCTATAAATCAATGCGCGCAATTGTGCCGCATTGGCGAGCGCAGTGCACGCGGGGGCGATCAAGGGCACGAGACTGCAATCTTTAAAAGCAAAGATCGCAGCCTGCGGCAGCTCCTACTTCTTGAAGCGCAGGGTCAGCGCTTCGGCCACGGCCGGGTGGACGAACTTGCTGATATCACCGCCCAGCGCGGCGATCTCCCGCACCAGCGTCGAGGAAATGAACGAATAACGCTCCGACGGCGTGAGAAACAGGCTCTCCACATCCGGCGCCAGTTGGCGGTTCATGTTGGCCAGCTGGAATTCGTATTCGAAGTCCGACACCGCGCGCAGACCACGCAGGAACACGTTGGCATTCTGCTCTTTGGCGAAATGCGCGAGCAGCGTCGAGAAACCGACCACTTCCACGTTCGGCAGGTGCTTGGTGACCTCGCGAGCCAGTTCGACCCGTTGTTCCAGCGGGAACAGCGGGTTCTTTTTCGGGCTGGCGGCGACCGCAATGATCACGTGATCGAACAGGCGCGAGGCGCGTTCGACCAGATCGCCATGGCCCTTGGTGATAGGGTCGAAGGTACCTGGGTACAACACTCGGTTCATCGCGTCGTCCTGGCGGGAGTCCGTTGGGGAGTCGGATGGTATCGCAGCCTTCCCGGTCGGCCAAGTCACCTGTTGGGTAAGAAAGCACTATAGACGATAGGAATATCGTGCTTTTTCATGGATTTTTCAGTCGATCGGCCAACGCCGTTGCCAGTTGCGCGGTCAGGCCATACACCGACAGCTGCGGGTTGGCGCCGATGCTGGTGGGGAACAGCGAGCCATCGTGAATCGAAAGATTGCTCAGTTGATGATGGCGACCGAGGCTGTCGGCAACCGCGCTTTGCGGATCTTCACCCATCGCACAACCACCCATGACGTGAGCGCTGCCCAGTCGCGTGCGGTACAGCTCCAGGCTCAATCCATCGATCATTGAGCGCGCCTCGGCCAGTGTCTTCACATAGCGGCCGTCGGCGTGCATCGGCATCACCGATTGCGCGCCGCCGGCGAACTGGATTTCGGCCATGACGTGAAAAGCCCGGCGCAAACCGTCCCAGGCGTATTGCGAGACTTGATAGTCGAGCACCGGCGAGCCGTCGCTGCGCAATTCCACCGAGCCCCCGATACTGTCCGGGTGAAAGCCGTCGCGCAGCAACGCCAGCATCGCGTGGGTGTGTGGCAGGTCGGCCATGTGTTGCGCATTATCCCGGCCGAAACCACCGAGCAGCGTGGCGGCCAGCGCCGGGTGCAGCGGTGGCACTTCGAGCTTGAACGCCATCGGTCCGGTGGTGCCGTCCTTCCACTGAAAATGGTCGGAATAGATCGACTGCGGCGCGCCGTAAAACGGATTGACCACCTCGGCGAAACGCGCGGCGGACATGTTCACCGGATGCAGAAAGGTGCGCTTGCCCGCCCGCTCATGCGGGTCCGGCGCGTCGGAGCGCAGCAACAACGCCGGGCTATTGATGCCGCCGCCGGCCAGCACGTAATGTCGCGCCTTGACCGTGATGTTGCGCCCGGTCGGTGCAACGCAGCGTTCGTCCATCGCCACGCAATGCAGGCCGGTGACCTTGTCGCCGCTGATCAGCAGTTTCTCCACCCGCGCCAGATAGAGCAGTTCGCCGCCCTTTTCCAGCGTCGCCGGGATGGTCGTGACCATCATCGACTGCTTGGCGTTGCTCGGGCAGCCCATGCCGCAATAGCCGAGGTTCCAGCAGCCACGCACGTTGCGCGGGATCACGTGCCAGCTGTAGCCGAGTTGCTCGCAGCCTTTGCGGATCACATCGTTGTTGGCGTTGGGCGGCACCATCCATGGCGCGACGCCGAGGCGCTGCTCCATTTTTTCGAACCACGGCGCCATCTCCGCCGGGCTATGGCCTTTGACGTTGTGTTCGCTGGCCCAGTGTTCGAGGGTCGGCTCGGGTGTGCGGAAACTCGAGGTCCAGTTGATCAGCGTCGTGCCGCCGACCGCGCGGCCCTGCAGGATCGTGATCGCGCCGTCCTTGCTCATGCGCCCGATGCCTTCCTGATAGAGGCTGCTGTAGGCCTCGTCCTCGAGCAGTTTGAAATCCGAACTGGTCTTCAACGGGCCTTCTTCGATCAGCAGGACTTTATAGCCGGCCGCGCTGAGGATTTCCGCTGTGGTGCCGCCGCCGGCGCCGCTGCCGATGATCGCCACGTCGGCTTCGAGGGTGAGGTCGTCGCTCAGTTGCGCGCCGTTGTAGGTTTTCCAGCCTCGGGCGAGGCCTTCGCGGAAGGGGTCGGGTACAGGCATCGATCAGGTTCTCTTTATTATTCTGGATGCTTGGGTGTGCCGGCTGGCCCCTTCGCGAGCAGGCTCGCTCCCACATTTGAAATGCATTTTCCTGTGGGAGCGAGCCTGCTCGCGAAGGGCGCGACGCCGATCTCAAACTGTAGGCGGCCCGGGATAACCGCAATGCGCCCAGGATTCGGCGCGGGTGTACCAGGCCATCATTACCATCTGCTGCAACGAGCTATGGCCCATGCGCAGCAAGCTCAATGAACTGTTCTCCCAGCGCTCGAGGAAATGCCGCATCGCTTCAGGGCTGGCGTTGTCCCAACTGCCCCAGATTCCGGTGAGCGGGCCACGGGTCACGGCCATGCCGAGCACATCGAACAGTTGTCGAGTGAGCTTGAGCATTTCCGGCGACAGGTGATCGAGGCTGTAGTCCAGCGACTTCAGTGTGCCGTCGACCGCTGCGGGCATTTTCTCTGCCGCCACAGCACCGTCGAGCATCACCGGGATCAGCGCGCGCAGAAACAGCAGATCGCCGTCGCGCAAACTGATGAAGCCGTTGGCGCTGACGCTCGACGAGCAGCCAGTCAGGCTGGCGCCAAGGCCGGCGGTGGCGAGAAACGCCGTGGCGCCGAGGCTGAATTTCAGCAGGCCACGACGCGACAGGGCGGGTGTTTCAGTCAGGCTTGGGTGCATTGTTGTTATTACCCGGGTCGACAGCGTTTAGCGGATGAACAGTTTCTGAATGAGTTTCTGAATCGATGTGCCATATGGCGGGTAGATCAGCCGGGCCGCGTTGAAACGCTGTTTGATCAACACGCCTTTGGCCTTGCTGAAGGTCAGGAAACCTTCGTGGCCGTGGTAATGGCCCATGCCTGACGGGCCGATGCCACCGAAGGGCATATCGTCCTGGGCGACGTGCAGCAGCGTGTCGTTCAGGCACACGCCGCCGGAATGAGTCTCGTGCAGCACTCGGTTCTGTTCGCGTTTGTCGTAGCCAAAGTAGTAAAGAGCCAGAGGACGAGGCCGCTGATTGATGTAAGCGAATGCCTGCTCCAGATCGCGATAAGGCACGATCGGCAGCAACGGGCCGAAGATTTCGTCCTGCATCACCGTCATCTCATCGCTGACATTGAGCAGCACACTGTGCGGCATGCGCCGGCCCTGGCCTTGCTCGAACAACGGGATCAGCAGCGCGCCCTTGCTGGTCGCGTCGCTGACGTATCCGTTGAGCCGGGCCAGTTGGCGTTCGTTGATGATTGCCGTGTAGTCGGCGTTGTCCGTCAGGGTCGGGTAGAAGCCTTGTACGGCCTGGCGATAGGCTTCGACGAAGGCGCCGACGCGGTCTTCCGGCACCAGCACATAGTCGGGCGCGACGCAGGTCTGCCCGGCGTTGAGGGTCTTGCCGAAGGCGATGCGTTCGGCGGCGTCCTTCAATGGCACGTCTCTGGAAACGATGGCTGGCGACTTGCCGCCCAGTTCCAGGGTCACTGGCGTCAGGTTCTCCGCCGCCGCACGCATGACGTGTTTGCCGACGCTGGTGGAACCGGTGAACAGCAGATGATCGAAAGGCAGACGCGAGAACGCCATGCCGACATCCGCTTCGCCCAGCACCACGCAGACCAGGTCTTCAGGGAAGATCCGCGCCAGCAATTGCTTGAGCAGCAGCCCGGTCGCCGGGGTCGATTCGCTGAGCTTGAGCATCACCCGATTGCCCGCCGCCAGAGCGCCGACCATCGGCCCCACGGCGAGATACAGCGGGTAGTTCCAAGGCACGATTACACCGACCACGCCCAGCGGCTGGTAGACCACCTTCGCCGAAGCAGGCTGGAACGCCACACCGACCTTGCGTGGCGAGGGCTTCATCCAGTTTTTCAGGTGACGGCTGGCGTAGTGAATGCCGTGCAGGCTCGGCATCAGTTCGGCGAGCAGGGTTTCGTCGGCGCTGCGGTGACTGAAATCGGTGCTGATCGCATCGATCAATGCCTGACGCTCAGCGCTGAGCAGGTCGCGCAGCGCCTTGAGCCACTGCTGACGTTGTGCGGCGGGCGGCATCGGGTTGGCGGAGTACGCCGCCCGTTGCGCCTGGAACTGCCGATCGAGCATTTCAAGAGGCTGTTGCAGCGTTTGCAGGTAGGCAATGTCGGCAGTCATCGCAGGCTCCGGATTTTATTGTAGTGGGGCACTTTTTAGAGTCTATGCTCTAGAAAGTCAAACGACTTCCGCGCACGTCAGTGTTTTATCCATTTCCGGTTAGGTCGTAAGATGCGCCGTCTACGCACTCTGAATTAAAGCTCAAGCCATGGCCCCACGAATAAAAACCAGCGAGCGCATCGTTCAGAACAGCCTGGAGCTGTTCAATCAGCAGGGCGAGCGCAGCGTCAGCACCAACCACATCGCCGCGCACATGGAGATTTCTCCGGGCAACCTGTACTACCACTTCCCCAACAAGCAGGCGATCATCGCCGTGTTGTTCAGTGAGTACGAAGCGTTGGTGGACAGCTTTTTGCGTCCGCCACAGGGCCGCCCGGCGACCGTCGAGGACAAGCGTTTCTATTTGAAGGAACTGCTTTCCGCCATGTGGCGCTACCGTTTTCTGCACCGCGACCTTGAACATCTGCTCGACAGCGATGCGGAACTGGCCGCGCGTTATCGGCGCTTTTCCCAGCGCTGCGTGATCCAGGGGGCGGCAATCTACGAGGGCTTCGTCGCCGCCGGCATCCTGAAGATGGATCGCGTGCAGATCGAATCGCTGACCCTCAACGCCTGGATCATCCTGACCTCGTGGGTGCGTTTTCTGTGCACCACGCGGGAAAACTCCAACCACCTCAGCGAGCAGGCAGTGAAGCGTGGCGTGTATCAGGTGCTGGTGCTGGAGGCGGGGTTTGTCACCGATCAGGCGCGGGATGAAGTCAATGCGTTGTTCGACGAGTTCTATGTGCCGCTGGCGCAGGCCCTTGAAGACGTGAAATAAACCGTTCAGTTGAATGCCACAGGAGCCCGCTATGTCGATTGCGCAGTTGCTCAGCCCACAAGCACTGGATGCTCGCAAAGAGCAGCCGGGGCTGGTGATTCTCGATTGTCGTTTCGCCCTCGAAGATCCGGACTACGGCCAGCGCAGCTACGCCGAAGGGCATATTGCCGGGGCGGGTTTCGCCGATCTGGAGCGGGACCTGAGCGGTAAGGTCGACAAAGGTGTGACCGGTCGTCATCCGTTGCCCGAGCCGGCGGCGCTGATCGAACGCCTGCAAGCCTGGGGCATCAACAATGACAGCGATGTGGTTCTGTATGACGACGGCCCGGGCGCTTACGCAGCGCGGGCGTGGTGGTTGCTTGCATGGCTGGGCAAGCGCGACGGCGTGTTCATTCTCGATGGCGGGCTCAAGGCCTGGCACGCCGCCGGTCTGCCGCTGAGCCTGGATCCGCCGAGCGTGACGCCGGGTAACTTCAGCGGTGAGCCGGACATGAGCCTGCTGCTCAGCGCCGAACAATTGCAGCAACGCCTCGGCCAGCCAACGCTGACCCTGCTCGACGCCCGCGCCTTGCCACGCTTCAAGGGCGAGGTTGAGCCGATCGATCCGGTCGCCGGACACATTCCCGGCGCGCAGTGTGCGGCGTTTACCGACAACCTTGGCAGTGACGGGCGCTTCTTGCCGGCGGAGCAGCTCAAACAGCGTTTCGCCGCGAAACTGGGCGAGCGCTCGCCGACGGATCTGGTCGCGTACTGCGGCTCCGGGGTGACGGCGTGTCATAACCTGTTTGCACTGTGCCTGGCCGGCTACCCACTGGGCGCGCTGTATGCCGGATCGTGGAGCGAGTGGATCAACGAGCCCTCGCGCGGCATAGCCACAGGCGAATAATCACCGCGATCACCTTGTAGGAGTGAGCCTGCTCGCGATAGCGGTATGTCGGTGAGTTAAATGCCAACTGACCCACCGCTTTCGCGAGCAGGCTCGCTCCCACAATGGACCAGGTTGTGCCATGCATTTTCATGCCGACACAAATCCCTGTGGGAGCGAGCCTGCTCGCGATGCGTCCTGTCAGGCATTGAATTCCAGACTGACACACCGCCATCGCGAGCAGGCTCACTCCTACAGGGGATACGCGGTGTTCACACACTGGTGGCGGCCAGCCATTGCGGAATGCGCCGCTCCAGATAATACCCGGGCCGGCGCAGCGAGCCGTCGACGAAACCGACATGACCGCCCCGCGCCTGCAGTTCGAACCGGGTGCAGGCTGACAGCTCATCGGCTTGCGGCAGGCTGTAAGGAAACACGAAAGGATCGTCGGCCGCCTGAATGATCAGCGTCGGCGTGCGGATCTCGCCGAGGTAGTAGCGGCTTGAGGCGCGGCGGTAGTAATCCTCGGCATCATTGAAGCCATGTAGCGGCGCGGTGACCCGGCCGTCGAAATCCCAGAACGTGCGCATGTTCTCCAGCGAACCGAGCGCCGCCAGTTTCGCCAGGCCGTCTTCGCGCCCGTCATGCTCGAACTGGCGCTGCTTGTTCTTGATATAGGCAACCATTTCACGCATGAAATGCGCCTGATAAACCCGCGAAAATCCCTGGCCGATGCGATCGGCGCATTGGTCGAGCCTGAACGGCACCGACACTGCCACCGCGCCGAGCACGCCGCTATTGCTGCCGGTTTCACCAAGGTGTTTGAGCAGCACGTTGCCGCCCAACGAATAGCCGACCGCATACAACGGTGCCAACGGACGTTTCGCGCGCAAGTGCTGGATGGCTTCGGCAAGGTCTTCGCTGGCGCCGGAGTGGTAGCTGCGCGGCAACAGGTTCGGCTCGCCGGAACAACCGCGCCAATTCAGCGCGACGCTGGCCCAGCCCTGGTCGGCCAAGGCCTGTTGAATGCCTGCCACATAGGGCGAATTGGAAGATCCGGTCAACCCGTGCAGCACCAGGACCAGCGGCGCCTCGGCACTGTGCGGGCCGTGCCAGTCGAGGTCGAGGAAGTCGCCGTCTTCGAGCCACAGGCGCTCTCGTTCGCGCTCGATGTGCACGGTCTTGCGCCACAGCGGCCCCCACAAGGTCTGCAGGTGCGGATTGCCGAGGCCGAAGGCCGGAATGAAACGCGAGGCGGGAAGCGGGGGCGGTGGTTGCACGACAAATCTCGACAGACCTTGCTCGAAGCGGCAGGCGCACAGTGCGGCCTGCCGCTTCTCAATGAAGCGCCTAACTTGCCACAAAGCCTGTGTCCGCGCGACACATGCTCTCTTCAGCCTGATCGACCGCTGCGGGCAACGATGCAGGCAATGGCTGCTGTTCTACCGTGGCACCTGCGGTGACCGACACCCAGCGATCGGCAGACAAGTGGCGGTTCATAGCGAGCTTGATGTCGTCCACCGTCAGCTTCTGCACCTGTTGCATCGTGTAATCCAGATCGAGCGGCAGGTCGTAGCGGTTGATCTCGGCCAATCTGGCAAGGATCTGCCGGTTGCTGGCGCTCGTGCGCACATTTCTGTTGGCCAGCCTGCGCTTGAGATGCTCGAGCTCCAGAGCGGTAGGGCCGTCCCGGAGAAAATCATTCAACATGCCGCGCACCAGGGCGACGGTGCTGGCGCTGAAGGAATTACCGGTCTGCAAAGCGATGGTCAGCAGTCCCGCGCCGCCCGACCAGTGGATGGTGGCACCGTAGGCGTCATAGACCCGTCCGCGCTTGTGCCGCAGTTCGTTCATCAGGCGGCTGTTGCTGCCACCCCCGAAAATCTCACCGGCGGCAAACAGGGCGGCATGATCGGCGTGTCGGCGCGGCACGCTGATTTGGGCAAAAACGATATGGGTCTGCTTCAGGGCCAATTCGAGATGACTGGTCTGCAGGTCACCCGGCGTGGCTGTTGCTGAAGCCTCGAAACTGTCTGGTGGCGTAGGCAGGGCGTTGCTGATCTGCAGGCTGATCGCTTGCGCCTGCTCGAGGGTGAGGTCACCGACCAGAGTGATTTGCGCATGGCGGGCAGCGTAATAGCGCCGGTGAAAATCCTTCACCGCGGCGCGGCTCACCGCGCTGAGTCCCGATTCGGTGCCATAGACCGGCAGACCGTAAGGGCTGTCCGGCGCCAGCAACTTCTTGATTCGTTGCAAAGCCTGATCAGCAGCATCGCCTTGCTCGGCAGTGAGCGCTGCGCGCAGTTCGTTCTTTACTGGCGGCAGCCGATCCTCACTCAACAGCGGCTCGCTGAAAATCTGCGTCAGCAAGTTGATCGCCGGCAGACGGTTTGCCGGATCACTGAGGCTGCGCAAAGAGAACACGGCGCGGTCATGATCGATGTCCATTTCCCATTGCGCACCGAGCCCGTCGAAGGTTTCCGCAATGGCGGACAAATCCTTGCCGGGAATACCTTCGTTGAGCAGGGAAAAGGTCGTGGCCGCCAGGCCCGGCAGGCGACCGTCGCGAGCGCTGCCCGCCGCGAAGCTGACATGGATATCGAACATGGGCAGATCGTGCGTACGCACGAACAGCACCTTGGTGCCGGTCAGGGTTTTCCAGCCTCTGATCTGCAATGCGCGCGGTTTGATTTCCAGCGCCTCGACTTCGCCGAGCGATTGCAGACGCGATGTCCGCGCTTGCTCAGGCCCTGCGTCAGCGCCCGCCGCCGTAGCCGACAGGCACATCAGGACCCACCCGGGTAACCGTGAAAACTTACTCATCGGCGACCACCTTGTGCACGTGGGCAACGCTGAGTCGCTCACGGATCAGCCACGTGGCGGCCACCTCGCGGATTTGCGCCGGCGTCACTTTTGCCAACGCTTCGGCATCTTCATCGAGCATCCGCCAAGGCAAGCCGATGGCCTGCAACGTCGCCAACTGACGAGCCTGCTCCTGAATCGAATCGCGGGCATACACCTGCTGCGCGATCAACTGCGTACGGGCCCGCTCCAGCTCCCTCACTGATGGCGGTGTGGTGCGCAACGATTCGATCTGCTCCCACACCCGCGCCTGCGCGCCCTCAAGATCGGTCAACGGCGGATCGGCCAGTTCGGCGATCAACAGCAGCAGGCTGTCGCCGCGAGTCCGTTCGTTGTAGTAGGTGTCGAGGCGATTGAATACGCGCTCGGTGAATATCAGTTTCTTTTGCAGTCGCGCACCACTGGCGCCGCCGAGTATCGCGTTGATCAGGCGCAGCGCGTGCACAGTGTGTGGATCTTCAGCCGTGGCCAGTCCGGGAACATTGAACGCCATGAGCAACTGCTCTGCGGGCACTCTGCGCTGCAAAGTCAATTTGCGCTCGCCCGGTACTTGCAGTTCGACCGGGCGTAGCGGGCGCGGTACGGGACGTTTTGCGAGCGTCCCAAAATAGCGCTCGGCCAGCGGCTGCACCTGGGCGAGCGTGATATCGCCGACGATCACCAGTACGGCGTTGGCCGGCGCATAACGGCTTTGATACCAGTGGCGCAGTTCCTCGGCATCTACTTGCTGCAAGTCATGCATCCAGCCGATGACTGGCGTGCGATAGCTATTGGCGAAGTGCGCCTGCGCGGTGAAGTGTTCCAGCACAGCGGCATCGACATCGTCGTCGATCTGCAGATGGCGCTCTTCGCGGATGACCGCCAGTTCAGTGTTCAGGTCGTCGACGTGCAAATGGGCAGTCGACATCAGATCGGCCATCAGTTCGAACACTACGCCCAGATAGCGCGGCGCCAAGGTCTGGTGGAATCCTGTGACGTCGGCCCTGGTGAAAGCATTTTCCTCGGCACCCACGGACTCCAGAATACGCGAGGCTTCGTCCGCACAGGTCTTGCCGCTGCCTTTGTAAAGCATGTGTTCAAGAACGTGCGACAGCCCGGACTGCCCCGGCGCTTCGTCAGCCGAACCAACCTTGAACCACAGGTGCGAAGTGACCAACGGCGCGCGATGATCCTCTCGGATCAACACCTGCAAACCGTTGTCCAGGGTGAATTGATGAGTGGGCGCGGGCGTGGCGGCCAGTGTCACGAACGGCGCGAGGCCAAGAAAAAGCAGCATCCGGCTGCAGAGCGTATCCATACGCGAAATGTCCTCAGTGGTTGACGCAGATTGCGGCAACCACTGTGGCGAATTTCGCGGGGCTGGGTGCGGTAACTATTTACCGCACTCTCAACCCGGTGCGGACAGGGTCAGGCGCTGCGTTGCCACAACGCGTAATACACACGACCGGATTTTTGTTCACGATGCAGGCGCCAGTTGCCCGGCAGGCCCAATGTCGAAGGCGCTGTTTCGCTTTCCGTGTAGATCCACGAATCGGCCGCCAGCCATTGGCGCTCTTCCAGCAAAGTACAAACCGCTGGCAACAGGTTCTGGTTGAACGGCGGGTCGAGGAACACCAGATCGAACGGCGTGGCGGTCTGGGTTTCCAGGTAGCGCAGCGCATCGGCGGTTTGTACCTGACCGTTGCTGCAACGCAAGGTGCCGAGGTGTTCTTTCAGGCTCGATACCGCAACGTTGCTGGCATCCAGCGCCTGCGCCGTGGCCGCGCCACGGGACAGCGCTTCGAGAAACAGCGCGCCGCTGCCAGCGAACGGGTCGAGCACTTTCGCTCCTTCGACATACGGCGCAAGCCAGTTGAACAGGGTTTCGCGCACGCGATCCGGGGTCGGGCGCAGGCCCGGCGCGTCAGGGAAGCTCAGTTTGCGGCTGCGCCACTGGCCGCCAATGATGCGCAGCTGATTGACGCCGTTGTGCACGTTCTGCACAGGTTTTTTCGGTGCTCGAGTCGCCATTAATGCTCCGGAACCCCGAGCGGTTGCTCGGCAGGTTTATCAGATGGGGCCGGTAACGGCTTTTGCGGCACGGTCGGGCCAGCAGTGACGATGACCATTTTCTCCGTGCTCAGGTGTTTGTTCAGCGCATCGCGGACCTGCTCCACGGTCAGGCTCTGCGACTGGCGCATGAAATCGTCCAGATAGCTCAGCGGCAGATTATAGAAGCCCATCGCGCCGAGCTGGCCAACGATGTCGGCGTTGCTCGCGGTGGACAGCGGGAAGCTGCCGGCCAGTTCGCGCTTGGCATCGTCGAGTTCTTTCTGTGTCGGGCCGGTTTTCAGGTAGTCGGCGAGCACGTCCTGCACCAGTTTCAGGGTGCCTTCGCTCATCTCCGCGCGGGTCTGCAGGTTGATCATGAACGGGCCACGGGCCTGCATCGGGCTGAACGCCGAATACACGCCGTAAGTGAGGCCACGCTTCTCGCGCACTTCGCTCATCAGGCGCGTACCGAAACCACCGCCACCGAGGATCTGATTGCCCAGCGACAGCGCTGCGTAATCCGGATCGTCGCGATCGATACCGAGTTGCGCGAGCATCAGGTTGGTCTGTTTCGACGGAAACTCGATGTGGTTGACGCTGGCCTTCGGTTCCTGCGGCGCAGCGATCTTCGCCAGTGCCAGGCCTTTCGGCAGGGCTGAGGAGACCTGACTGGCAATCGCCTCGGCTTCGGCGCGCGACAAATCACCGACCAGCGCAATCACCGCATTGCCAGCGGCGTAGGCCTTGGCATGGAATTCACGCAACTGGGTGACGGTGAGCTTCGGCACGCTCTGCGGATTGCCATCGCTGGAATGCGCATATGGATGCTCGCCGTACAGACGCTTCATCAGCTCCAGACTGGCGAGTTTGCCGGGGTTCTGTTTCTGGTATTCGAAACCGGCGAGCAACTGATTCTTGATGCGCGCGAAGGAGTCGGCGGGAAAGGTCGGTTTGCCGACCACTTCGGCGAACAGCTTCAGCGCCGGCTCACGCTGCTCGGGTGCGCTGAGGCTGCGCAAAGAGGCCAGCGCCATGTCCTTGAACGCACCGTTGCCGAAGTCGGCACCGAGGCTTTCAAAACCCTGGGCGATGGCGCCGACGTCTTTGCCGGCGATGCCTTCGTTGAGCATGGCGTTGGTCAGCACTGCGAGGCCGGGCGCGTTGCCGTCCTGACTGCTGCCAGCGGCGAAGATCAGGCGCATGTCGAACATCGGCAGTTCATGGGCCTCGACGAACAGCACTTTGGCGCCTTCGGCGGTGTTCCAGGTCTGCACGTCGAGCTTGCGGCTGGCCGGGGCCTTGCCGTCGAGTTCGGCCAGCGATTGCAGCTTCTGGCTGGACTTGGCGTTATCCAGTGCTTCGCTGGCCTTGCTGTCAGCGCCTGGCGACAGATAAATCGCTGCCGAGCCGATCACTGCGACAGCAATCAGACCAAGCAGCATCAGGCGTGGGGTTTTGCGCTCACTCATGAGTCGTCTCCATTGGCAGGACGTGGGCGACGCTGAGACGTTCGCGGGTGAAATACTTTTTCGCGGCGTTCTGGATGTCTTGCGGGGTCACGCTTTCCAGGTCGGCCAGTTCGGTGTCCATCAGCTTCCACGACAGGCCGACCGTCTCCAGTTGACCGATGGCGGTGGCCTGGCTGGTGATCGAATCACGCTCATAGACCAGCCCGGCGATGACCTGTGCGCGCACGCGTTCCAGCTCTTCGGCAGACGGCGCGGTGGTTTTCAGCTGCTCGAGAAGTTTCCACAACCCGGCTTCGGCCTGGGCGATGGTCTTTTTCTTCTGCGTGTTCGGCGTTGCCGACAGGGTGAACAGACTGTCGCCACGGGTGTAGGCGTCGTAGTCCGACGAGCCGCCGGAAACCAGCTCTTCACCGCGTTCCAGTTGCGTCGGGATGCGTCCGCTGTAGCCGCCGTCGAGCAGCGCCGAAATCAGGCGCAGGGCGTTGACCGAGCGCTTGTCTTCAGCGGTAGCAATGCTCGGCACGTTGAAGCCAAGCATCAGGCTCGGCAGTTGTGTTTGCACGCGCAGGGTGATCTGGCGCTCGCCGGGCTCGGCCAGTTCCAGCGGTTTTTTCGCCGGTGGTACCTCGCGTTTGCCGACCGGACCGAAATAGCGCTGGGCGAGGGTCTTCACTTCGTCCGGAGTGACGTCACCGACCACCACCAGCGTGGCGTTGTTCGGCGCGTACCAGGATTGGTACCAGTTGCGCAGCTCTTCGACTTTCATGCGGTCGAGGTCAGCCATCCAGCCGATGGTGGGCGTGTGATAACCGCTCGCCGGATAAGCCATGGCTTTGTAGCGCTCGTAGGCCTTGGACATCGGCTTGTCATCGGTGCGCAGGCGGCGCTCTTCCTTGATGACTTCGATTTCCTTGGCGAATTCGTCGGCCGGCAGGCGCAGGTTGGCCATGCGGTCGGCTTCAAGCTCAAAAGCCACGCCGAGGCGATCGCGGGCCAGCACTTGGTAGTAGGCGGTGAAGTCGTCGCTGGTAAAGGCGTTCTCTTCGGCGCCGAGGTCGCGCAGGATCAGCGAAGCTTCGCCGGGGCCGACTTTTTCGCTGCCCTTGAACATCATGTGTTCGAGCGCGTGGGACAGGCCGGTCTGGCCCGGAGTCTCGTAGCTGGAGCCGACCTTGTACCAGATCTGCGAAACGACGACAGGCGCACGATGGTCTTCGCGCACGACGACCTTGAGGCCGTTGTCGAGGGTGAATTCATGGGTCGGTTGCGGGTCGGCCGCCAGGGCCGAAAGGGGCAGGCAGACTGCGCTGAGCAGCAGGCCAGCAGCGCGGCGGGCTAGAGCATTCATTCGTTTTTCAACCTGTTGGGCTGCCCGCTTGGTCTTAGCGTCGGCGGGCGAGAGGTAGGGCGTGTCATTGATCATTACCAGTACCGCGCCGGCGCCTGATAGTTTGCAGGGCAAGGCGCGAGGAGTGTGGTTTGGTTGTTCCAAATAAACTCCGAGCAACGCAGCCCTGCACACTATCAGGCCCGGCCCTCCGGGTGGCGCCTGAAAGCGGGCCATACTGCGTTGCAGTCCTTGGCAAGGAAAGCACATTCCCTGCGGCCTGCGCCTTGTCTGGCCCGTTTTCAGGCGGCCACGCGGTACTGGTAATGATCAATGACACGCCCTAGGATACTGATCCGTTTTACCGGAGACCACGCCTATGAGGTTCTGTAACCTGATAAGGCTGAATGGGTTTGCGGCACAAGGCAGCGGTTTGGCAACCAGACTCTGCCTTTTCGCCGATTTTCGCCGGTTTAGACCATCGTAAAAACGAACCTTGAGGTGCCTGCGGTGCCTCGACAAAATGTTGCGCGTGAACAAGCTGGATGAAACACAGTCTGTTCTGCATCGAATATTTATTTGCCGGGGCGCCCTGTTGGCGCGTCGCTACCGTGAGATAGCCGTCCTCCATGTTTGGTTCCAACGACGACAAGAAGAGCCCAGCTGCGGCTGGCGAGAAGAAAAGCCTGTTCGGATGGCTGCGGAAGAAACCGCAGGAACCCGTCGTCGAACAGCCGCCCGCGATTCCTGAGCCGGCCGCCGCGCCAGCACCTGCAATAGAAGAAGAACCGGCACCGATTGTGCTGCCGATCGCCGAACCGGTGCTGCAACCGGAGGCTGAAGCCGAGCCGGAAACGCCGGCTGCTGCCGAGTTGCCGCTGACACCCGCCGCCGAACCTTGGCTGACCTTGCCGGTGAAAGAAGAGCCGGTGGCCTTCGTCGAAGAAGCGGCACCGCACGTGACGCCAGTGATTCCTACGCCGGTTGCCGAAGTGGCTGCGCAGCCTGTGCCTGAACCGGTTGTCGAGCCAGCGCCTGTGGTTGCCGAGCCAGTGGCCCCGGTTATCCAGCCGTCCGAGCCTGCGCCTGCCCCGATTGCCGCTGCGCCAGTTACCGCTCCGATCGTGCCGGTCGAAGCCTCTGCAGAAACGCCAGTCGAAACCCCGCGCAGCGAAGAAACCAAAGCCGGTTTCTTCGCCCGCCTCAAGCAAGGCCTGTCGAAGACCAGCGCCAGTATCGGCGAGGGCATGGCCAGCCTGTTCCTCGGGCGCAAGACCATCGATGATGATCTGCTCGACGACCTCGAAACCCGTCTGCTCACCGCTGACGTCGGCGTCGAAGCCACCACACAGATCATCCAGCGCCTGACCCAGAAGGTCGCGCGCAAGGAACTGGCCGACGCCGACGCCCTGTACAAATCCTTGCAGGCCGAATTGGCCGCTATGCTCAAGCCGGTCGAACAGCCGCTGAAAATCGCCTCGCAGAACAAGCCGTTCGTGATTCTGGTGGTCGGCGTCAACGGCGCCGGCAAGACCACCACTATCGGCAAACTGGCGAAGAAGCTGCAGCTCGAAGGCAAGAAAGTCATGCTCGCCGCTGGTGATACCTTCCGTGCCGCTGCCGTGGAGCAATTGCAGGTCTGGGGCGAGCGCAACAAGATTCCGGTGATCGCCCAGCACACCGGCGCTGATTCGGCTTCGGTGATCTTCGACGCCGTGCAGGCTGCCAAGGCCCGTGGTATTGATGTGTTGATCGCCGACACCGCCGGTCGTCTGCACACCAAAGACAACCTGATGGAAGAACTGAAAAAGGTTCGCCGGGTGATCGGCAAGCTCGACGCCGACGCGCCGCACGAAGTGCTGCTGGTGCTTGACGCCGGCACTGGCCAGAACGCCATCAATCAGGCCAAGCAGTTCAACCAGACCGTCGAACTGACCGGTCTGGCGCTGACCAAGCTCGATGGCACCGCCAAGGGCGGGGTGATTTTCGCCCTGGCCAAGCAGTTCGGCCTGCCGATCCGCTACATCGGCGTCGGTGAAGGCATCGACGATTTGCGTACCTTTGAAGCCGAACCCTTTGTCCAGGCACTGTTTGCCGAGCGGGAGCGTTCATGATTCGTTTCGAACAGGTCGGTAAACGCTACCCGAACGGTCACGTCGGCTTGCATGAGCTGAGCTTTCGAGTCCGTCGTGGCGAGTTCTTGTTTGTCACCGGTCACTCCGGTGCCGGTAAATCCACGCTGTTGCGCCTGTTGCTGGCGATGGAGCGGCCGACCAGCGGCAAACTGCTGCTCGCCGGGCAAGACCTCAGCACCATCAGCAACGCGCAGATTCCGTTCCTGCGCCGACAGATCGGCGTGGTGTTCCAGAATCACCAGTTGCTGTTCGATCGCACAGTGTTCAACAACGTCGCTTTGCCGCTGCAGATTCTCGGCCTGTCCAAGGCCGAAATCGCCAAGCGCGTCGACTCGGCGCTGGAACGCGTGGCGCTATCGGACAAAACCGATCTGTACCCGGGCGACCTGTCCACCGGTCAACAGCAGCGCGTCGGCATTGCCCGCGCCATCGTCCACCGCCCGGCCTTGCTGCTGGCGGACGAACCGACCGGTAACCTCGACCCGCGACTGGCGGCGGAAATCATGGGCGTGTTCGAAGACATCAACCGTCTGGGCACCAGCGTGCTGATCGCCAGCCACGACCTGGCGCTCATTGCACGCATGCGCCACCGCATGCTGACCCTGCAACGCGGCCGCTTGATCGGCGACGGGGAGGCCGGGGTATGAGTGCGACACGCAGTCCGAAGGTTTCCGAGCGCGTGGCCCCGAAAGCCGCCGACCCGCAACCGCAGAAGAAGAAAAAACACGACGATGACGACGGTCCGGACTTCGCCACGCTGTTCCGCGCCTGGATCGAAAGCCATCGCGCCAGCCTGCTCGACAGCCTGCGCCGCCTCGGCAAGCAGCCGATCGGCAGTTTCTTCACCTGCATGGTGATGGCCGTTGCGCTGAGTCTGCCAATGGGGCTGTCGCTGTTGCTCAACAACGTCGAGCGTCTTGGCGGTTCCTGGCAGCGCGCGGCGCAGATTTCCCTGTACCTGCAACTCGACGCCAGTCCGGAACAGGGCGAAGCGCTGCGCGAGCAGATTAGAGGCATGCCTGGGGTCGCGGATGCCGAATATGTCGGCCGCGATCAAGCGCTGGAGGAGTTCCAGCAGCAGTCCGGCCTGGGCGAAGCCCTGCGTGAGTTGCCCGAGAACCCGTTGCCGGGTGTGGTGCTGGTAACACCGAACGAAGTCGACAAGCCGACACTCGAAGCATTAAGACAAAAACTTTCCGAGCTGCCCAAGGTACAACAGGCGCAACTTGATCTAGTCTGGGTCGAGCGTCTGGCCGCCATCCTCAAGCTTGGCGACCGCTTTGTCTTCGGTCTGACGGTGTTGTTGGTCTCTGCATTACTTTTGGTGATAGGCAATACCATTCGTCTTCATATTGAAAACCGCCGCACCGAGATAGAAGTGATTAAACTCGTCGGCGGCACTGACAGTTATGTGCGTCGCCCTTTCCTTTATCTGGGTGCGTTGTATGGCTTCGGTGCGGGGCTGTTGTCCTGGGGTGTATTGGCGTTCGGCCTGAACTGGCTGAACGATGCGGTGGTTGGACTGGCCGGCTTGTACGGCAGTGATTTCGCCCTGGCCGGTGTGCCAGTGGCCGACGGTCTGTCGCTCTTGCTTGGCGCGGTGCTGTTGGGTTATATCGGTGCATGGATTGCAGTCGCACGTCATCTCAGGGAGCTGGCGCCGAAGTAGAATCTTTTTTGCGCGTGATTGACCTTGCGGTTTTTATGGGAACTTGTACTTGAGTTCCCGGTCAATTTTTCGCAGTGCCGAGAGGCACGAGTATGTGAGTGGGAGGTTTTTTCGTATGACCAATTCTTTGCAACCTGCGTATGCGTTGGTTCCGGGTGCGAACCTGGAAGCTTACGTGCACACCGTCAACAGCATTCCCTTGCTGACGCCGGAGCAGGAGCGTGAACTGGCCGAGAGTCTCTACTATGAGCAGGATTTGGGGGCGGCTCGGCAGATGGTGCTCGCCCACCTGCGTTTTGTCGTACACATTGCCCGTAGCTACTCCGGCTACGGTCTGGCTCAGGCTGACCTGATCCAGGAAGGTAACGTCGGCCTGATGAAGGCCGTCAAGCGCTTCAACCCGGAAATGGGTGTGCGTCTGGTGTCGTTCGCCGTGCACTGGATCAAGGCGGAAATTCACGAGTTCATCCTGCGCAACTGGCGCATTGTGAAAGTCGCGACCACCAAGGCCCAGCGCAAGCTGTTCTTCAACCTGCGCAGCCAGAAGAAACGTCTGGCGTGGTTGAACAACGAGGAAGTCCACCGTGTGGCGGAAAGCCTCGGCGTCGAGCCGCGGGAAGTGCGCGAGATGGAAAGCCGTCTGACCGGCCACGACATGGCCTTCGACCCGGCTGCCGAAGCCGACGATGACAGTGCCTTCCAGTCGCCGGCCAATTACCTGGAAGACCACCGGTACGACCCGGCGCGTCAACTGGAAGATGCCGACTGGAGCGACAACTCGAACACCAACCTGCACGAAGCACTGGAAGTGCTGGACGAGCGCAGCCGTGACATCCTCTACCAGCGCTGGCTGGCGGAAGAGAAAGCCACGCTGCACGACCTGGCGCAGAAGTACAACGTGTCGGCCGAGCGAATCCGTCAGCTCGAAAAGAGCGCGATGAACAAGCTCAAGTTGTCGATCGCCGCGTAACCGTCGCATCAGCAATAAAAAACGCCCCGAACAGCGATGATCGGGGCGTTTTTCATTTCTGTTTCAACACAAATCCCCTGTGGGAGCGAGCCTGCTCGCGAATGCGGCTTATCAGTGACATCAATGCAAGCAGACACACCGCTTTCGCGAGCAGGCTCGCTCCCACATTGGTATTTCGGCGTTATTCAGCCCAAGGCGCCCGACGCGAATCGTTCAGCCCCAGCAAATAACTGTCCCCACCCAACTGACTCATCTGCTGGCGAATCCAGCCAGCCCGACGCGACACATAACCGGTCGGATGACTCGCGCTCCACACCCGTGGATTGGGCAGTACCGCCGCCAGATAACTCGCCTGCTGCCGCGACAACGACTTTGCGCTCACACCAAAGTGATGGCGGGCCGCGGCTTCAGCGCCAAACACGCCGTCATCCCATTCGACGCTGTTCAGGTACACCTCAAGGATCCGCTGCTTGGGCCAGAACACCTCGATCAACGCGGTAAACCACGCTTCCAGGCCCTTGCGCAGATAGCTGCGGCCGGACCACAAAAACAGATTTTTCGACACTTGCTGGCTCAAGGTGCTGGCGCCGCGAATCGAGCCGCCCAGTTCGTTGTGGGCCAGAGCTGCCTGAATCGCGCGCAGATCGAAGCCCCAGTGCTCGGGAAATTTCTGATCCTCGCCGGCAATCACCGCCACCTTCAAGTCATCGGAGATCTCATTCCACGGTTTCCAGGTGCGCTGCAGGTCGATCGGCTCACCGTCGACCCAGGATTCCACCTTGCGCTCGACCATCAGCGCCGTGCCCGGCGGTGGCACGAAGCGAAACACCAGCACCAGCAAGACACTGCCACCGGCGAACCAGAGCAGGGCCTTCGTGAGACGACGGAAAATTGAACGCAGCATAGAGATGGCTTGGCCGAACCCGTGGAGCGGGCCATTATACAGACCCTGCCGATCGCGTCTGACTGGAGTTCCCCATGCTGCGTGGCTTTTTGATGCTGGCCGCTTTTTTCGGATTCACCGGTGTTGCGCTGGGCGCGTTCGCTGCCCATGGTCTGAAAAACCGCCTGACCCCGGAATACCTGACGATTTTCCATACGGGCGTCACCTACCAACTGGTGCACACCCTCGCCTTGTTCGGGGTCGCGCTGTTGGCCACGCAGATTCAGGGGCGCCTGATTACTTGGGCGGGCGCGTCCTTCACCGTCGGCATTGTGTTGTTCTCCGGCAGTCTGTATCTGCTGACCACCACCGGCATCAGCAAGCTAGGCATCATTACCCCGTTTGGTGGTCTCGCGTTTCTCATCGGTTGGGTTTGCCTCGGCCTCGCCGCCTGGCGCCTATCCTGAATCTGACGCTCCCCCTGTAGGAGCTGCCGAAGGCTGCGATCTTTTGATTTTGATTTTTTAGAAGCAAGATCAAAAGATCGCAGCCTTCGGCAGCTCCTACACGGACGTGTTTCAAGACGAATGGCTTGGGTCAGCCTGACTGATCGGGCTAGAATGCCAGCCCCTAAAAATGATGGCGGCGTTGTGCATGCGCATTCAGTTGAACGGTGAATCCTTTGAATTGCCCGACGGTGAAACCGTTGCGGGCCTGATCACCCGTCTGGAGCTGACCGGACGCCGGGTGGCGGTCGAGGTCAATCTGGACATCGTTCCGCGCAGCCAGCATGCCGATACCACGCTCAATGACGGCGACAGCGTCGAAGTCGTCCACGCCATCGGCGGCGGCTGATTGTCCCGGCCCGCAAGGGCAAAGAATTCTGCAAGACCCTCACCCCTCAAGAGGATTCCCCATGAGCATCGTTCGTAGCGACAAGCCTTTTGTGCTGGCCGGTCGTACTTACCAGTCGCGTTTGCTGGTCGGTACCGGCAAGTACCGTGACATGGAAGAAACCCGCCAGGCCATCGAAGCCTCGGGTGCCGAGATCGTCACCTTCGCCGTGCGCCGCACCAATCTGGGCCAGATCGAAGGCGAGCCGAACCTGCTCGAAGTGCTGTCGCCGGATCGCTACACCTTCCTGCCGAACACCGCTGGTTGCTACGACGCTATCGAAGCCGTGCGCACCTGCCGCCTCGCGCGTGAATTGCTCGATGGCCACAATCTGGTGAAGCTGGAAGTGCTGGCCGACCAGAAAACCCTGTTCCCCAACGTGATCGAGACCCTCAAGGCAGCGGAAACGCTGGTCAAGGAAGGCTTCGACGTGATGGTGTACACCAGCGATGATCCGATCATCGCCCGGCAACTGGCGGAAATCGGCTGCATCGCCGTGATGCCGCTGGCCGGTCTGATCGGCTCCGGTCTGGGTATCTGCAATCCGTACAACCTGCAGATCATCCTCGAAGAAGCCAAGATCCCGGTGCTGGTGGATGCCGGTGTCGGTACCGCTTCCGACGCGACCATCGCGATGGAGCTGGGTTGCGACGCCGTACTGATGAACTCGGCCATCGCCCACGCCCAGCAACCGGTCATGATGGCGCAAGCCATGCAGCACGCCATCGTCGCCGGTCGCCTGGCGTACCTCGCCGGCCGCATGCCGAAAAAACTCTATGCCAGCGCCTCTTCGCCGCTGGATGGTCTGATCAAGTAAGAGCCATTGATGACTGAATCGAACGACACGCCTGTCCAGCCGGACGAAGGCGACGAGCGCCAACACCGCCGCATCAAGAGCTTCGTGATGCGCGCCGGGCGCATGACCGAAGGCCAGCAACGCGGCCTGGATCAGGGCGCGCCGCTGTACGTGCTGCCGCTGGCCGATGCGCCGGTCGATTACGACCAGGTGTTCGGCCGCTCGGCGCCGCGCTCGCTGGAAATCGGTTTTGGCATGGGCCATTCGCTGCTGGAAATGGCCGCGGCCGCTCCGGAGCAGGATTTCATCGGTGTTGAAGTACACCGTCCGGGTGTCGGTGCGCTGCTCAATGGCGTGCTGACCCAAGGTCTGACCAACCTGCGGGTCTACGATTGCGACGCGATCGAAGTGCTCAACCGCTGCATCGCCGACAACAGCCTCGATCGCCTGATGCTGTTTTTCCCGGATCCGTGGCACAAGAGCCGCCACCACAAGCGCCGCATCGTCCAGGCTTCGTTCGCTGAACTGGTGCGCAGCAAGTTGAAGGTAGGCGGCATTCTGCACATGGCCACCGACTGGGAGCCGTACGCCGAATACATGCTGGAAGTGATGAACGTTGCCCCGGGCTACCGCAACCTTGCCGAAGACGGCAAATGCGTCCCACGCCCGGCCGAACGCCCGATCACCAAGTTCGAACGCCGTGGCGAACGCCTTGGCCATGGCGTGTGGGATCTGAAGTTCGAAAAACAGTCCTAAGCATCACGCAATACCCCTGTAGGAGCTGCGGCACGCTGCGATCTTTTGATCTTGATTTTGAAGATCAAAAGATCGCAGCGTGCCGCAGCTCCTACAGTTGTTTCCGGGGTTTGCTCAAGTTTGGCCATGACCCGACGAAAGCTCCACGGCCCCCATTTGTAAAGGAAGACAAATCTTGAAAGCCATTTTTGCCTGCACGCTGGTTCTGGGTCTCATTTGTTGCGCAGCGTGCGAACGGGTGGTCAGCCCCGAGGAGTACTTCGCGAGTGCGCAGAGAACGGCGGCAAAGATAGAGCGCGACGCCAATGACCGGATCAAGCGTGAGGCCGCCGGGGAAAGCGTGCAATACACCCCTGAACAGCTGCGCGTTGCCGAAGGTGATCTCGAGGCCCTTGTGGACAACCTCAAGCATGCCTCAGACGGCGGGCATACGCTGGCCACCTACTTTCTCGCCAGCCTGCAGGACAACCCGATGTTTTCCGAGCAGACGCGCCTACAGACCTGTGGTCTTTATCAACAGGCCATGGATGATGGATTGTTGGCGGCTGCGGTGGGCTATTACCATTTGTGCGACAAAGCGTATGAACGATTTGATGCGCAAAATCCTGATCATTTGAAATTCTTGCAGTCTCTCGAGCAGTTGCTGCTCAAGCCTGATACGCATGCTGACGACTATCCGTTGCAGACCAAACGTTCGCTGTGTTTCGAAGAAAGCGGAGCGCCTGCAGGCAAGGTCGGGCCGATGGCCGCCATGCGAGCCCGCGCAGCCGGCTTGGTATTGTCCGAAGACCAGTTTCGAGCTGAGGCCTACTACATACTCGCGTTGACTCGTGTAAGCGGCAGCGATCAGCGCGACAGCGGCAATATCGAACATTTCGATAAAGCGATAGCGCTGGGCTGCAAGGATTCCGTTGGGCTCAAGGTGATCCTTCAGGCGCAGAGCCGCTTATCGAAGAATCATTGAACCAAGGCCTGATAGTGGGAGCGAGCCTGCTAGCGAAAAGGACTTATGAGTGCTCGGCATTACAGCGTTGTCATGAACCGCGCAGGTACGTGGTCTGTCAGCCACACGCCGTTTTCGGCCTGATAGAACTTGAAGCCTTCTTCCTGCATCTGCTGCGCGGCGATTTCAAGGATCACCACGCTGCCGTAGCGTTGACCTACGGAAGTGGCAGTGGCGATTTCTTCCGAAAGATGCACATGGTGGCGTGATCCAGGGATCAAACCTTGATCATTGATCGAATCGAGAAAACGCATGGCTGTGCCGTGATATAGCGTTTGCGGTGGGTGTTTCTCGTCGAACTGCAACTCGACAGTCTTCGTCGAGTGGCCCTGAACAGCGCGGATGCACAAGCCGTCAGTGGTAATCGCAAAACGCTTTTTGTCGCTACTTGCCACCACAGTTTCAATCAAATCGCGATCGAGGTTGCGACCGTCACGCGCTGCGCCACGAATCAGTGCGTCAATATCTGCCCAACCCTCCGAATCCAGCTTTAGACCAATCGCTTGAGGCTCGTGACGCAACACGAAGCTGAGAAATTTGCTTGTCTCGTCCAGCAACTTTTTACTCATGAACGTCCCTTTCATTGCGATCAACTGTGGGAGCGAGCCTGCTCGCGAAAGCGGATGTTCATTCAACACTGATGTTGACTGACACACCGTATTCGCGAGCGGGCTCGCTCCCACATTTCGTTTCGGGGTGTTTGCGGAATCAGCGACGATCAGCAACCACGCCAATCAACACCAGCACCACCAGTAGCACCGGCGCCAGGCTGTAGTTGTTGAACTGGCTCAGGCCCTTGATCACCCATGGTGTGGCGTAGATCAGCGCGGCGCCGCTGCCGATCAGGCAGAGCAGGGCCATCAGCGGCACGCGCAGGGCACCGGCGATGCTGCCCAGGCGTTGCTCGACCCAGCCCTTGAAGTCGGCGCCGAACAGCACCAGCAGGCAACCAACCAGCGCCAGAGCGATTTCCGAGAGATTGCTGCGGCTCCAGCGGGAGACGGTGGCCAGCAGGTCGAGTATCAAATCCATGCGTTTTCCCTTTGGGCTGAAGTCAGTTCAGAAATTGTTGCAGCAAATCGTTGAGAAACAGCTGGCCGCGTTCGGTCGCCGCCAGGCGTGACGGTTCGACCTGCAACAGGCCGCTTTGTTCGGCTTCGCGCCGGCCTTCGGCGAGGCTGTCCAGCGACAGGCCGGTGCGCTCCGGATACAGGCGCGATTCGACCCCGGCGGTCAGGCGCAGGGCGTTCATCAGGAACTCGAACGGCATTTCGTCATTGCTCAGCAATTTCTCGCCGGCCTGAAAGCTCTTTGCCGGGTTCAGATAATCCTTCGGCAGCCGGGTTTTCCACGTCCGCACAATGCGTCCGTCCGGGTGGCTCAACTTGCCGTGGGCGCCGGCGCCGATGCCGATGAAGTCGCCGAAACTCCAGTAATTGAGGTTATGCCGCGCCGGGCGACCGGCCTGGGCATATGCCGACACTTCGTATTGCGCGTAACCGTGCTCGGCCAGCAGCGCCTGGCCGGCTTCCTGAATGTCCCACAGCGTGTCGTCTTCCGGCAGCACCGGCGGCTGATTCCAGAACACCGTATTCGGCTCCAGCGTCAGCTGATACCAGGAAATGTGCGTCGGCTTCAGCGCGATGGCCTGGCGCAGATCGCTCAAGGCATCGTCCAGCGACTGATCGGGCAAACCGTGCATCAAGTCCAGGTTGAAGTTATCGAACCCGGCCTGTCGCGCCATGCCCGCCGCACGCACGGCTTCGTCGCCGTTGTGAATGCGACCAAGGGCCTCAAGCTTTTCCTGCTGGAAGCTCTGAATACCGATCGACAGCCGATTGATCCCCAGCTTGCGATAGGCGACAAACTTCTCTTGCTCGAAGGTGCCTGGATTGGCCTCGAGGGTAATTTCGATGTCGTCGGCGAACGGGATGCGCTGCTCGACGCCCTTCAACAGACGTCCGAGGGCTTCGGCGCTGAACAGGCTCGGTGTCCCGCCACCGAAGAAAATCGAGGTCAGCTCACGGCCATAAACCGCGTGCAGATCCTGATCGAGATCGGCCAGCAGCGCGTCGACGTATTCCTGCTCAGGCAGCACCGGGCTGGCGGTGTGCGAGTTGAAATCGCAATACGGGCATTTGCGTACACACCACGGAATGTGGATGTACAGCGCCAGGGGCGGCAGGTTTGGCAGCGGTGCCCGAGGCGAGGACGCGGCGCCGCCGATGATCAGCGACGACGCGGAAGAATCAGTGGTCATTTCAAGCCCAGACGCTGGCGCAGCAGATCCATTGCACGGGCGCGGTGGCTGATCTGGTTCTTGTCGGCCGGGCTCAGTTCAGCGCTGGAGCAATCGCGCTCCGGCACCCAGAACAGCGGATCATAACCGAAACCGTGCTCACCGCTGGCAGCGGTGAGGATGCGCCCGTGCCACAGGCCTTCGCAGAGAATCGGCAGCGGATCATCGGCGTGGCGCACCAGCGCGAGAACGCAAACGAACTGCGCACCGCGCTCGGCTTCTGGCACATCTTTCAGCGCATCGAGCAGCTTGGCGTTGTTCGCCGCATCGCCCTGGCCGTCGGCGTAACGCGCCGAGTAGATGCCCGGCGCACCGCCGAGGAAATCCACCGCCAGCCCGGAGTCGTCGGCCAGTGCCGGCAGCCCGGAAATACGCGCGGCGTTGCGGGCCTTGAGGATCGCGTTCTCGACGAACGACAGGCCGGTTTCTTCCGGCTCGACCTGGCTCCATTCGCCAATCGAGCGCAGTTGCACCGAGTCGCCGAGCATGGCCTGGAGTTCTTTGAGTTTGCCGGCGTTATGGCTGGCCAGTACGAGCTGCTTGATGTTCATCATTCGCCGGGAAAGAGTTCTTGGTTGAAATTGATGGTGTTGATCTTGTCGCCGTTCTGCACCTTGATTTCAAAGGTGCGGGTTTCCTGCTGCGGCACCGGGTACTGGGCGATGTAGTAGATCGCGCCCTGTTCGGTGACCTGGCGGAATTTCAGCGGCACGCTGTTGCTGGTCAGGTCCTTGATCGTGCCGCTGACGCTGGCGATCAGCGGTTTGCCGTCCTTGACCACTGAGACGTTGATCACGCCCTGGTTCTTGCTGCGAATCAGCTCGGCAGCCTTGGCGATGTCCGGTTGCAGGAACGTCGAGTTGAAGGTGTTGTAGTGCACCGTGATGTCGCCGAAGGTTTCCTTGCGCTCACCTTTGATGGCGTCCGCCGCAAGGGCGCCGGCGCTCAGGCAGGCGGTGATTAACAACAACGCTAGACGACTCATGTTCGTGCTCCTCGAAATAGCCTGGTTCAGACCGCGACTCTGTGGTCCGCCAGTTGCGGACTGCTGACGCGGTAGATACCGATTTCACCTAACAGATTAGGCCATAGCTTACTGGCCCACCCGTGGCGGTGCTGTTGATCCACGGCAAGCCGATCAATGACCTTGGCATCCCGTTCGCGGCACAGTTCTTCGAAATCCTCGAAGGTGCAGAAGTGAATGTTCGGCGTGTTGTACCAGGTGTAGGGCAGGAACTCGGAGACCGGCATGCGGCCCTTGCTCGCCAGGTACCAGCGGCAGCGCCAGTGGCCGAAGTTGGGGAAGGTGATGATGCACTGGCGGCCGACCCGGAGCATTTCGTCGAGGATCCTGTCCGGGTAATGCACCGCTTGCAGGGCCTGGGTCATGACGACGATGTCGAAACTGTTGCTGGCGAAGTTGCCCAGGCCTTTGTCCAGATCCTGCTCGATGACGTTGATGCCCTTGGCCACGCACTCGGCGATATTGTCGGCGTCGTTTTCCAGGCCATAACCGGTGACGTTCTTGTTGTCGCGCAGCCAGGTCAGCAGCTCGCCGTCACCGCAACCGAGGTCGAGGACGCGGCTGCCGGCGGGGATCCATTCCTGGATGATTTCCAGATCAGCTCTCATGGCTTTCTCACAACGAAATGCGGTTCATGTAATTGCCGAACGCCTGCAAGTAACGCGGGATCGGAATCAGGAAGGCGTCGTGGCCCTGCGGTGCGTCGATTTCCAGGTAGCTGACGTCCTTGCGCGCGGCCATCAGCGCATCCACCAGTTCCCGCGAACGCGCCGGGGAGAAGCGCCAGTCGGTGGTGAACGACATCACGCAGAACTTGGCCGTGGCGTTTTCAAAGGTTTTCGCCAGATCATCGTCGAAGTTCGCCGCCGGATCGAAGTAATCCAGTGCTTTGGTCATCAACAGATAAGTGTTGGCATCGAAGCGCCCGGAGAATTCTTCGCCCTGATAACGCAGGTAGCTCTCGACCTGGAACTCGACACTGTGGAAGTCGTAGTTGAGCTTCTCGCTCTTCAGGCCACGGCCGAATTTCTCGCCCATGGAATCGTCGGACAGATAGGTGATGTGGCCGACCATGCGCGCGAGCATCAGCCCGCGCTTGGGGATCACGCCCGCTTCCTGGAACGAACCGCCGTGGAATTCCGGGTCAGTAAGAATCGCTTGCCGCGCGACTTCGTTGAAAGCAATGTTCTGCGCCGACAGCTTCGGTGCCGAGGCGATGGCCAGGCAGTGACGCACGCGATCGGGGTAGGTGATGGTCCATTGCAGCGCCTGCATGCCGCCGAGGCTGCCGCCGATCACCGCCGCCCACTGGCCGATGCCGAGCAGGTCAGCCAGACGCGCCTGGCTGTGCACCCAGTCTTCCACGGTGAGCACCGGGAAGTCGGCGCCGAACGGCTTGCCGGTCTCTGGGTTGATGCTGCTCGGGCCGGTGGAGCCGTTGCAGCCGCCGAGGTTGTTCAGGCTGACCACGAAGAACTTGTTGGTGTCGATCGGCTTGCCGGGGCCGATGCAGCTGTCCCACCAGCCGGGCTTGCGGTCGTCGACGCTGTGATAACCGGCAGCGTGGTGGTGGCCGGACAAGGCGTGGCAGATCAGCACGGCGTTGCTCGCCTGGGCGTTCAGCGTGCCGTAGGTTTCGTAGATCAGATCATAGGCGGCCAGCGAACGCCCGCAAGCCAGCGCCAGCGGTTCGCTGAAGTGCGCGGTTTGTGGTGTCACCAGACCAACAGAATCGGCGGGAAAGGCAGTTGGCATCGACCCTGCTCTCGTTGAAATGAGGCGTAAGTCTAAAGACCGTGGGGGGTAGCGGCAAGCGGCCCTCACCCTAACCCTCTCCCGGAGGGAGAGGGGACTGACCGCGGCGATCTTCAGAGTGATGCTGACCTGAGGTATCGAGTCGAACGCAGGCCTTGAAAACAACCGGATCGGCTCCCTCTCCCTCGGGAGAGGGCTGGGGTGAGGGGCGCAGGCGACTCGATATCAAGCCGAGCGCCCAATCCCTCTCACCTCACATCAGCAAACGCAGAATCTCCGGCATCATCGTCATCGCTGCCAGATTGTTGATCACCAGCATGTCGATCAATTTCAGTGCCAGGAAAGCGAAGATCGGCGACAGATCCAGGCCGCCGAGGTTCGGCAGGAAGCGGCGGAACGGTGCCAGCGCCGGCTCGCAAATCTGGTTGACCAGTTCGGCGCCTGGATTGTGGCTGCCCGGTGCGACCCACGACAGGATCACGCTGATGATCAAGGCGAAGAAGAAGATCTTCAGGAACAGTGCGGTGACGCCGATCAGCGACCAGATCAGCAGTTGAAGCGGGTTGCCGGTGGTGCCGTAGGTCAGCAGCAGGGTCAGCGCCATCAGCAGCAGTTGCACCAGAATCGCCAGGACCAGCGACGACATGTCGAGGCCGAACAGGCTCGGGATGATCCGGCGCAAAGGCTTGAGCAGCGGCTGGGTGGCCTTGACCACGAACTGGCACAGCGGGTTGTAGAAGTTCGCCCGCACCAGTTGCAGGACGAAGCGCAGCAGCACGATCAGCAGGTACAGGCTGCCGAGGGTTTGCAGCACGTAAACCGCTGCGGTGTTCAATCCGATCATGTAAGGCTCCTTTATTTGCCCAGTTGTTCGGCCATTTCGGCCGAGCGGTGCGCGGCGGCGCCGAGTGCGGTTTCAACCAGCGCTTCGAAGCCGCCAGCCTGGAATGATTTGATCGCTGCTTCCGTGGTGCCGTTTGGCGAGGTCACGCGGCGACGCAATTCGGCGGCGTCGACATCGCTGGACACCGCCATGTGCGCGGCGCCCAGGGCAGTCTGCACGGTCAGTTGCTCAGCGATCTCTTTTGGCAGGCCAAGTTTGACGCCGGCGGCGGTCATGGCTTCGATCAGCAGGAAGAAGTACGCCGGACCGGAGCCGGACACTGCGGTGACTGCGTCCAGTTGCTGTTCTTCTTCCAGCCACAGCGCGATACCGACGGCGGACAACAGCTCTTCGGCTTGCTGACGCTGCTCGGCGCTCACTTCGCTGGTCGCGTACAGACCGCTGACACCCTGACGCAGCAGCGCCGGGGTGTTCGGCATGCAGCGCACGATCGGCTGTTCGCCGAGCCAGGCGGTCATGCTCGCGCAGGTGATCCCGGCGGCGATCGACACCACCAGTTGATTCGGCTTCAGGCTTGGGCGGATCGCCTCGCACACGGCTTTCATCGCCTGCGGCTTGACCGCCAGTACGATGACATCTACGCCTTCGATAACCTGGGCGTTGTCGGCGAACGTTTCGATACCGTGCTCGGCGCTGACCTTGGCGCGGGTGTCGTCGCCCGGATCGCTGGCGCGGATCTGCGCCGCTTCCAGACCCTTGGCGCGCAGGCCGCCAATCAGACTGGCCGCCATGTTGCCCGCACCGATAAACGCAATACGTGTGTTGCTCATGTGTGGTCCTTATCTGGAAACGTTCAAGACTGGGAATAATCTCTGGCGCCAAACAGCGCGGTACCGACCCGCACCCAGGTGGCGCCTTGGGCAATGGCCGACTCGAGGTCGTGGCTCATGCCCATGGACAAGGTGTCGAGCGGCAGATCGAGGCTCGCCTGCAAGGTCTGCACGGCGGCGAACGCAGCGTCTTGCTCGGCGCGCTCTTCGGTCGGCTCGGGAATCGCCATCAGCCCGCGCAATTTCAGCCGGGGCAGGGCGCTGATGGCCTCGGCCAGCGCTGGCAGATCCGCCGGGGTGCAACCGGATTTACTCGCCTCGCCGCTGACATTGACCTGAATGCAGATGTTCAGGGGCGGCAGTTCGGCCGGGCGCTGCTCGGACAGGCGTTGGGCAATTTTCAGACGATCCACGGAGTGCACCCAATCGAAATGCTCGGCAATCGCCCGAGTCTTGTTCGATTGAATGGGGCCGATGAAGTGCCAGATCAAGGGCAGGTCGGCCAGCTCCAGCTGTTTGCCCAGGGCTTCCTGCAGGTAGTTCTCACCGAAGTCGCGCAGGCCGGCGGCACAGGCTTCACGCAGGGCCTGGGCGGGTTTGGTCTTGCTCACGGCCAGTAGCTGGACGCTGTTTTCGGCACGACCGGCCGCCGAGATCGCGGCCTGAATGCGTGAACTAACGAGGGCTATGTTGTCTGCTATCGTGGACATCAAGAGGCGCCGGCGGTCTGTAGGTTCGCGGCATTCTACTGGAATTGAGGGACGCTATGGATATCACTGAACTGCTGGCCTTCAGCGCCAAACAGGGCGCATCCGACCTGCACCTGTCAGCCGGCCTGCCGCCGATGATCCGCGTCGATGGCGACGTGCGGCGGATCAATCTGCCGGCGCTGGATCACAAGCAAGTGCACGATCTGATCTACGACATCATGAACGACACCCAGCGCATCGAATTCGAGAAAAATCTGGAAACCGATTTTTCCTTCGATGTGCCCGGTGTCGCGCGTTTCCGGGTCAACGCGTTCAACCAGAACCGTGGCGCCGGCGCGGTGTTCCGCACTATTCCGTCGAAAGTGCTGAGCATGGAAGACCTCGCCATGGGCGATGTTTTCCGCAAGATCACCGATGCGCCGCGAGGGCTGGTGCTGGTGACCGGGCCGACCGGTTCCGGCAAATCGACCACGCTGGCGGCAATGATCGATTACCTCAACACCCATCGCCACCACCACATCCTCACCATTGAGGATCCCATCGAGTTCGTTCACGAATCGCGCAAATGCCTGATCAATCAGCGCGAAGTCCATCGCGATACCCGCAGCTTCGCCACTGCCCTGCGCTCGGCGCTGCGTGAGGATCCGGACGTGATTCTGGTCGGCGAAATGCGCGATCTGGAAACCATTCGCCTGGCGCTGACTGCCGCCGAGACCGGGCATCTGGTGTTCGGCACGCTGCACACGACCTCGGCGGCGAAGACCATCGACCGTGTGGTCGACGTGTTCCCCGGCGACGAGAAGTCGATGGTCCGTTCGATGCTCTCGGAATCGTTGCTGGCGGTGGTGTCGCAGACGTTGATCAAGAAGATCGGCGGCGGGCGGGTGGCGGCGCATGAAATCATGCTGGGGACATCGGCGATCCGTAACCTGATCCGCGAGGACAAGGTGGCGCAGATGTATTCAGCGATTCAGACCGGCGGGTCGCTGGGGATGCAGACGCTGGACATGTGCCTGAAGGATCTGGTGACCAAGGGCTTGATCAGCCGCGAGCATGCGCGGGAAAAAGCGCGCACCCCGGATAATTTCTGAGGGTCGGTGGTGCGGCTGCCGGCCCCTTCGCGAGCAGGCTCGCTCCCACATCAAGCCGCATTCCTTCAGCTGGAATGCATTCTTCTGTGGGAGCGAGCCTGCTCGCGAAAAGGCCGGTACTGCTGAAGCTGATTCAGGAGATCAAACAGCTCAGCGCTGGACTACACGCAGCTGTTGTTGCTCTTTCGGCAACACGCGCTTGGCCACGACGTAGTGCTTTTCCCAATACGGCTTGTTCAGCGTGTCGATACTCACCGCTTTGCCACGACGCGGGGCGTGGATGAAGCGGTCGTTGCCCAGGTAGATGGCAACATGGTTGACCCGACGGCTCTTGATGTTGAAGAAAATCAGGTCGCCGGGTTTCAGATCCTTACGCTCGACTTTCTCGCCGTGACCGCTGGCCATGGCGTTGGAGGTGCGTGGCAGATCGAACGTAGCGTCGTTAAACGCGTATTTCACCAGGCCGCTGCAATCAAAGCCTTTACTTGGGCTGCTGCCGCCCCAACGATAAGGTGTACCGAGGACGTTCACCGCACGGCTCAGCACATTGCTGCTTTCCTTGCTCGCCATCGGTGGCACCAGTTTGCTGCGGCTCTTGCTGCTCAGCGTGGTGGTTTTGCTCTTGCTGCTTTTGCTCGATGGAGCCGAAGCATGGGATTTCGGGGTGAAGCCGTTAACGTTGGGAAGACGTTGCTCACGATTGGTGGCGTGGGCGGCCAGTGGCATTAATAGGCAAATAGTCAGCCATGTCTTGAAAAATGGTCGCATTAGGCGTGGCTCGTAAGTGATAGCGCGCAACTTTATAACAGCTTTTTTTGCCGTTCCGAGGCCGTTCATCGATTCATTCGGCCGGCTACGGAACCAAAAATGCTCAAAAAGTACGCAATTGTCCGACAGAAGTCAGGTTCTACAAGGGTTTCGCGCTAGCAACGGTAACATTTGCCATACGTCGGCCACCTGTAAAAAAGTCACAAAGAAATGAAGAATATTTATCTATCGAGTGCAATGAGGTCTTAATGAACAGCTATCAGCTACCCCGCGTGAATGAAAAGGACACTCACAGCAAGGTCATCGGCTACCTGCTATGGATTTTCGGATTCACGGGTGCGCACCGCTTTTATTACGGCAAGCCGGTGACCGGAACGATCTGGTTCTTCACCTTCGGTTTGCTGGGGATTGGCTGGTTCATCGACGTGTTTCTGATCCCGGCGATGGACCGTGAAGCGGACTTGCGCTTTGCCGCCGGGCCGATCGAGTACAACGTCGCGTGGATCCTGCTGACCTTCCTCGGTGTGTTCGGCGTACACCGCATGTACCAAGGCAAGTGGATCAGCGGTCTGCTTTATCTGCTGACCGGCGGGTTGTTCTTTATTGGCGTGCTGTATGACTTCTGGACGCTGAACGATCAGGTGTCGGTGCGCAACGCGCAGAATCGCGGCGCCTTCCAGTAAGCTTTCGCGAGCAGGCTCGCTCCCACAGGGGATTTGTGTCGTTCACAGATCCAATGTGGGAGCGAGCTTGCTCGGGAATGGGGGCGACCCGGTATCAAGCCTGGTGACTGATCCGCCCGTCCACCAGCGTGTAGCGAACCACACCCGGCAAACTGTGCCCGATGAACGGGCAGTTCTCGCCCTTCGACAGCCAATGCTCGCCGGCCACCGTCGACGCTTTCGGATCAAACAGCACGATATCCGCCGCACCACCTACCGTCAGCTTGCCCGCCGGCAAACGCAGCGCTTCGGCTGGACCTGCGCTCAGGCGTGCCAGCAGCGTCGGCAAGTCGAGCAAACCATCTTCGACCAGCGTCATCGCCAGCGGCAGCAGCAACTCAACGCTGCTGATGCCCGGCTCGGTGGCGCCGAACGGTGCCAGTTTGGCGTCGCGCTCGTGGGGCTGGTGATGGCTGGAGATGGCCGAAACCACCCCGGACTTCACCGCTTCACGCAAACCATCGCGGTCGGCGCGGGTGCGCAGCGGCGGTTGCACGTGATAGAGACTGTTGAAGTCGATCAGCGCTTCGTCAGTCAGGATCAGCTGATACAGCGCGACATCGGCCGTTACTTTCAGGCCACGGGCCTGGGCCTGGGCGATCAGGGCAACGCCGCGCGCACTGGTCAACTGGCTGAAATGCGCACGCACGCCGGTCTGCTCAACCAGCAGCAGATCGCGAGCGAGCGCCACGGTTTCCGCAGTTTCAGGAATACCCGGCAGACCCAGGAAACTGGCGACCGCGCCTTCGTGGGCGAGACCTCCCTCGGCCAGATCGTGATCCTGCGAATTGAAGATCACCGTCAGGTCGAAAGTCGCCGCGTATTCCAGCGCCCGGCACAGGGTGCGGCTGTTGCGGAAACTCTCCAGACCGTTGCCGAACGCCACACAACCGGCGTCGCGCAGGGCCACCAGTTCGGCCAGTTGCTCACCGTCCAGACCTTTGCTCAGTGCGCCGATCGGGAACACCTTGGTGTTGCCGGCTTCGCGGGCGCGGTCGAGGATCAGTTCGGCCACGGCGGATGTGTCGAGCACCGGTCTGGTCTTCGGTGGGCAGCACAGGCTGGTCACGCCGCCGGCAGCGGCGGCGCGGGTTTCGCTGACGATCGAGCCTTTGCGGCTGTAGCCCGGCTCGCGCAGGGCAACGTTGAGATCGACCAGGCCAGGCGCAGCGACCAGGCCTTGGGCATCGATGGTTTCTACTGCGCTGAAACCGGCCGGCGCGGCGCCGAGGGCGACGATCTTGCAGGCTTCAACGTGGATGTCGGTGATTTGATCCAGGCCGCTGCTTGGATCGATGACGCGTGCGCCGAGAATGCTGAGCTTCACTGGGCGTTCTCCTGCTCGAATTGACGTTGCGCAGTCTGCCCGCTCATGGCCATGGACAGCACAGCCATACGAATCGCGATGCCGTAGGTCACTTGATTGAGGATCACCGAGTGCGGGCCGTCGGCCACCGCCGATTCGATCTCCACGCCACGGTTGATCGGCCCCGGGTGCATGACGATGCAATCCGGTTTGGCCCCGGCCAGACGCGCGGTGGTCAGGCCGAACAAGCGGTAGAACTCGCCTTCGCTCGGCAGCAGGCCGCCGGTCATGCGCTCACGTTGCAGGCGCAGCATGATCACCACGTCGACATCTTTCAGGCCTTCAGCCATGTCGGTGTAGACCTTGACGCCGTATTGCTCGATGCCGATCGGTAGCAGGGTTTTCGGCGCGATCACGCGGATGTCCGGGCAGCCGAGGGTTTTCAGCGCGAGCATGTTCGAGCGCGCCACCCGCGAATGGAGGATGTCGCCGACGATCGCCACCGAAAGGTTTTCGAAACCGCCCTTGTGCCGGCGGATGGTGAGCATGTCGAGCATGCCCTGGGTCGGGTGCGCATGCCGGCCGTCACCGCCGTTGATGATCGCCACTTGCGGGCAGACATGCTCGGCGATGAAGTGCGCCGCACCGGAATCACCGTGGCGCACGACGAACATGTCGGCGGCCATGGCTTCAAGGTTGCGCAGGGTGTCGAGCAACGTTTCACCCTTGCTCGCCGACGATGTCGACACGTTCAGGGTGATCACGTCCGCCGACAGCCGCTGGGCCGCCAGTTCGAAAGTGGTGCGGGTGCGTGTGGAGTTTTCGAAGAACACGTTGCACACGGTCTTGCCGCGCAGCAACGGGACCTTCTTCACCGCCCGGGCGCCGACTTCAAGGAACGAGTCGGCAGTGTCGAGGATTTCCGTAAGCAACTCGCGGCGCAGACCGTCGAGCGAGAGGAAGTGGCGCAGCTGGCCCTGATCATTGAGCTGCAGCGGGCGCTTGGTATCTAGAGGCGTCATCGCGAGGGGGACTCTCAATAGGGCGGATTAAAGGGTGACGTCTTGCAGTTCGAGGGTCAGCGGCTCGGGGCCGGACAACTTGACCCGCTGGTTGCCGGCCAGCGTCAGGGTGGCGCCGACCACGTTCGGACGGATCGGCAGCTCACCGGCGTCCAGGTCCAGCAGGCAGACCAGCGTCACGCTGGCCGGGCGGCCGTAATCGAACAGTTCATTCATCGCGGCGCGGATGGTTCGGCCGCTCATCAGTACGTCGTCGATCAGCACCAGATGCTGGCCTTCGATCTCGAAGGGCAGGGCGGACGGGCGCACTTGCGGGTGCAGGCCGTTCTGGCTGAAGTCGTCGCGGTAGAAGGACACATCCAGCGTGCCCAGCGGCGCATCACTGGCCAGTTCCTTGAGCAGCGCCTGCGCGACCCAGATGCCACCGGTGCGGATGCCGATGTAACGCGGTTCGCTGATGTCACGCTGGGCAAGGTGCGCCTTGAGGCGGGTCGCCATCTGGCTGATCAGATCGGCGGGATTGGGCAGGCTCATGGTTGCTCCTTCGTGAATCCGCGCTGCGTCCTGCCGGACGAAGCTCGGTTTATAACCAAAAGAAAAGCGCCGAAGCGCTTGTCAGGATTCAAACAATGCAGTGTTTTCATCGAGCCAGCCCTGCAGCAGCAGAGCGGCGGCGATGGCGTCCACCGGGTTGTCGCGGTAACTGCCTTTCTGCCCGCCACGCACCAGTCGCTCGCCTTTGGCTTCGAAGGTGGTCAGGCGTTCGTCGTGGGTATAGAAGGGCAGGTTGTAGCGGCCGTTGAGGCGGCGGGCGAATTTCTCGGCGCGCACGCACATCTCGCTGGGCGTGCCGTCCATGTTCAATGGCAGGCCGACCACCACGGCGTCGGGTTTCCATTCTTTTATCAGCGCTTCGACCTGATCCCAGTTCGGCACGCCGTTCTGCGCTTTCAAAGTGCACAGCTCACGGGCCTGGCCGGTGATGACCTGGCCGACCGCGACGCCGATCTGTTTGGTGCCGTAGTCGAAGCCGAGAATCAGGCGCAGGGCCATCAGGCGTGACCTGCCTGGCTGGTGAGCAGATTGAGGTCGATCCCCAAGTGCCTGGCCGCCGCTTCGAGGCGCAATTCGCTGCTGGTGTTGAAGAGGATGTCGGCGTCGTACGGGCAGGTCAGCCAGGCGTTGTCGGCGAGTTCCGCTTCCAGCTGCCCGGCTTCCCAGCCGGCGTAACCGAGGGCAATCAGGCTTTTCGCCGGACCGACGCCGTCAGCGATGGCGAACAGCACGTCCTGCGAAGTCGAAAGAGCCAGATCGCCGTCCAGTTGCGCAGTGGCCTGGAAGGTTTTGCCTGCCGGGTGCAGGACAAAACCGCGGTCGGTCTGCACCGGGCCGCCGATGAAGATGGGTACGTGCTGGCACAGTGCTGGCGGGTCGATGTCCGGGCGCAATTGCTCGAGGATGTCGGCCAGATTCAGCTCTTGCGGCCTGTTGACCACAATCCCCATCGCGCCATTGGCCGTGTGCTCGACGATGTAGGTCAAGGTGTGGGCAAAGTTCGGGTCGGCCATGTGTGGCATGGCGATCAGGAAGTGATGCTTGAGGTAGCTGGGGCTGACGTTTTTCATGAGCGCTAGTGTGGCGTCGCAAGGGCGAACTGACAAGCTGAGGCTTTAAAAGATCGCAGCCTTCGGCAGCTCCTACAGGGTGTACGCAGGCCCACTGTAGGAGCTGCCGAAGGCTGCGATCTTTTGATTTTCTCTTAATTGCTTGAGAGCTTGTCGCCCCGGGCAAATTTCCAGGTGCGGATGATTTCCAGGCGGTCGATATCCGACAGATCGCCGGTAAACGGTGCAAACGGTGCGGCCAGGCGGACGATGCGCTGCGCCGCCTGATCGAGCAGCGGCTGGCCGGAGGATTCGAGCACCAGCACTTCATACAGCGAGCCGTCGCGGTTGATCGAGACCATCAGGCGCAGATTGCCGTAGATCTGCTTGCGCCGTGCTTCTTCCGGGTAATTGAGGTTGCCGATGCGCTCGACCTTCTTGCGCCAGTCGTCCTTGTACCAGGCGCCCTTGTCGCGCATGGTCGAGGCCGCGCTCAAGCGGTGGATGCGCGGGCGCTTGGCGTAGAGCTGTTGTTCCTTGGCCAGTTCCGCCTCGAGGCTGGCGATATCGCTGGACAGTTGCGAGCTGTCGAACGCCGGCGCGTCGACGGTCGGCTTGACCTCGGTTTTGCTTTCTTCTTTCTTGGTCGGCGCCTTTTTCGGCTTTGGCGCGACGGTGGTCACCGCTGCCTTCGGTGCGGCCTCCTGCACCTCAGGCTTGGCCGCAGGTGGCGGGGTGACCTTTTTGACCTGATTGTCCTGGAACGGCGCGACTTCGGTGGTCTTGGGCAGGGCTTTCTTGTCCAGCGTGCCGCTGCCTTCCTGGTTCTCCTGGGCGAGAAAATCTGCCTTTTCCGGCTTCTTCTCGGCCTTGAAGGTGGCCAAGGTGATTTCCAGGGTTTTGCTGATCTGCTGCGGCTCGACCATGGTGAAGCCGACGCCCAGCAGCAGCGCCAAATGAATCAGCGCCGCGAGAAACAGGGTAAAACCGAGGCGATCGGCCGGGCGCACGCCACGATGGGCGAGTTCAGCGGGCAGATCGGACGGAAGAGTCATTACAGAAAAACCAACATCGCGTTTTCATGGGCCCGGCATGATAACGCAATGTTGGTTTTTAGCTGCAAGCGACGAGCTTCAAGCGACAAGCTGCATAGGGGCAGCTGCAAGCTGCAAGCTGCAAGCTTCAAGCTGACGCGGGCCGGCTTTAAGCTTGCGGCTTGCGGCTCGAAGCTTGCAGCTTGCTTTCGATAGCATTCATGAGCATGCCGCCGATGTCAGTGCCAAACGCATTGTCGATTTCGCGGATGCAGGTCGGGCTGGTGACGTTGATTTCGGTCAGGTGCTCGCCGATCACGTCGAGGCCGACGAACAGCAGGCCTTTCTCGCGCAGGGTCGGGCCGACCTGGGCGGCGATCCAGCGATCCTTCTCGGTCAGCGGTCGCGCTTCGCCACGGCCACCGGCGGCGAGGTTGCCACGGGTTTCGCCCAGTGCCGGGATTCGCGCCAGGCAGTAATCCACCGGCTCGCCATCGATCATCAGGATGCGCTTGTCGCCATCGACGATCGCCGGCAGGTAACCCTGAATCATGATCTGCTGCTTGCCGTGCAGGGTCAGGGTTTCGAGGATCACCGAGAGGTTCGGGTGGCCGGCGGTGTGGCGGAAGATCGACGAACCGCCCATACCGTCCAGCGGCTTGAGGATCACGTCACCGTGATGATCGGCGAACTGGCGCAATACGTCCGGGCGGCGGCTGACGATGGTCGGCGGCGTGCACTGCGGGAACAGCGTGGCGAACAGCTTTTCATTGCAGTCGCGCAGGCTCTGCGGCTTGTTCACCACCAGCACGCCGGCGGCTTCGGCCTGCTCCAGCAGGTAGGTGGAGTAGACGAACTCCATGTCGAATGGCGGATCCTTGCGCATCAGGATCACGTCCAGGTCGCTCAGCAGCTTGTCCTGCTCGGCGTCCAGTTCGAACCACTTGTCCGGATTGGCGAAGACTTTCAGCGGGCTCATTCGCGCCCGCGCCTGGCCTTCGGCCTGATACAGGTCTTTCTGTTCCATGTAGAACAGTTCCCAGCCACGCTTCTGCGCGGCCAGCAGCATGGCCAGCGAGCTATCCTTTTTATAGGAGATGCTGGCGATAGGGTCCATGACAATCCCGACGCGAACGCTCATTGGGTTTTCCTCGAAATTTGGCTACCGGATCGGTATTGAAAAAGTGCCGCCAGAGTGGCGCCGGGCGGGTTTCGGGTCAAGGAAAAACCCGTCGATAGATTGCATCTGGAGACTGTGCTAAAAAGGCTGGCAGATCGCGCCGCCCCTTGGCTATCAAGGGTTTCAGGCCATTATTCACAGCAAAACGGACAATTTGATTCGCAAAGGCGACGGTAGAACCCTCTTATGGAACAGCAGTCCAGCGCCTTGAAGGTCATGGTGATCGACGACTCGAAAACGATTCGCCGCACCGCCGAAACATTGTTGAAGAACGTCGGTTGCGAAGTGATCACCGCCATCGACGGTTTCGATGCGCTGGCGAAGATTGCCGACCACCATCCCGGGATCATCTTCGTCGACATCATGATGCCGCGTCTGGATGGATATCAGACCTGTGCCCTGATCAAGAACAACAGCGCTTTCAAGGCGACGCCGGTGATCATGCTGTCATCCAGGGACGGTTTGTTCGACAAGGCCAAGGGGCGGATTGTCGGCTCTGATCAATTTCTGACCAAGCCGTTCAGCAAAGAAGAACTGCTCAACGCGATCCAGGCCCATGTTCCGGGCTTCGCCGCCGTTTTGCCGCAGTAAGACACGCACAGTGACGCTCGGCCAGCGGGCCGGCAGTCGACCAGAAAAATGGGGAAGAGCATGGCACGTATCCTGATCGTCGATGATTCGCCGACTGAAATGTACAAACTCACCGGCATGCTCGAGAAGCACGGCCATGAAGTGCTCAAGGCCGAGAACGGCGCCGACGGCGTGGCCCTGGCCCGTCAGGAAAAACCTGACGCCGTGCTGATGGACATCGTCATGCCCGGCCTCAACGGTTTTCAGGCGACCCGGCAACTGACCAAGGATGCCGACACCGCGCGCATCCCGGTGATCATCATCACCACCAAGGATCAGGAAACCGACAAGGTCTGGGGCACCCGCCAGGGCGCCAAGGATTACCTGACCAAACCCGTTGACGAAGACACCCTGATCAAGACCCTGAACAACGTCCTCAAAGGCTGATCGCGCAATCATGAGCGAATCGCTGACCGCGTTCGAACTGCTCTGGCAGATCGACCAGCGCTGCCGCCTGCTGGCAGCGGACCTGCCGTCGCAAGCGGCGCGCCCGGACCGCTGGAGCGGCATCGGCTTTCGCCTCGGCGAGCATTGGTATGTGGCGCCGATGGGCGAAGTCAGCGAAGTCCTGCACGAGCCGCGCTTCACCCAGGTCCCCGGGGTCAAACCGTGGGTCAAGGGCGTGGCCAATCTGCGCGGGCGGCTGCTGCCGATCATGGACCTGTGCGGTTTCTTCGGCCATGAACTGTCGCCGCTGCGCAAACAGCGGCGGGTATTGGTGGTGGAACATGAAGACGTGTTCGCCGGGGTGATGGTCGATGAAGTCATCGGCTTGCAGCATTTCGAGCAAGGCAGTTTCGAGCCGCTGTCGATCAGCAAGCGCCAGGGCTCCAAGGCCGAATTCGTCAAAGGCTATTTCCGCCGCGAACAGAACTGGCGGGTGTTCAGCCTGTTCGCACTGGCCAGATCCCCGGTGTTCATGGGTGTGGCAATCTGATTGGTTGAATACCATCCCTGTGGGAGCGAGCCTGCTCGCGAATGCGGTCTGCCCTGCACATTGATGCTGGCTGACCCACCGCCTTCGCGAGCAGGCTCGCTCCCACAAGAGGCCATGGCGAGTTTCTAAGGCGAGGACCGATGACAAAAGCAAAAACAGGCAAGTCGGCAGAAGCATCGCGCAGTCGTGCGCAGATCATCGTGCTGTTTATCGCGCTGATCGTGTTCATCATGCTGCTGTTCGCCAACTTCGCTTACCTCAATACCCAGGCGAACTACGACAAGCAGTACATCGGCCACGCCGGTGAGCTGCGCGTGCTCTCGCAACGCATCGCCAAGAACGCCACCGAAGCGGCGGCGGGCAAGGCGGCTGCATTCAAGTTGCTCAGCGATGCGCGCAACGATTTCGCCCAGCGCTGGGGTTACCTGAAGAAAGGTGACCCGAACACCGGGCTGCCCCCGGCACCCGTCGCCGTGCGCCCGGAAATGCGCGCGGTGCAAATGGATTGGGAACGCCTGCTGAAAAACACCGATGCGATTCTCAGCAGCGAACAGACCGTGCTGTCGCTGCACCAGGTCGCCGCGACGCTGGCCGAAACCGTGCCGCAGTTGCAGATCGAATACGAAAAAGTCGTGGAAATTCTCTTGCAGCGCGGCGCTCCGGCGGCGCAGGTGGCGATGGCGCAACGGCAGTCGTTGCTCGCCGAACGCATCCTCGGTGCGGTCAACACCGTGCTTGCCGGTGATGAAAACTCGCAGCAGGCCGCCGATGCCTTTGGCCGCGATGCCGCGCGTTTCGGTCTGGTGCTCAACGGCATGTTGCAGGGCAACCCGGCGCTGAAAATCAGTCAGGTCGAAGACCGCGACGCCCGTGCGCGTTTAAGCGAAATCTCCGAACTGTTCCAGTTCGTCTCAGGCTCCGTGGACGAAATCCTCGAAACCTCGCCGGAGCTGTTCAAGGTCCGCGAATCGGCGAGCAACATCTTCACCCTCTCGCAAACCCTGCTCGACGAAGCGTCGCACCTTGCTACAGGTTTCGAGCATCTGGCCGGAGGGCGCAACACCGACACTATTGGCGGCTACGTGCTGGGCTTGCTGGCGCTGGCCTCGATCATCCTCATCGGCTTGGTGATGGTGCGGGAAACCAATCGCCAGTTGCGCGAAACTGCCGAGAAGAACGAGCGCAACCAGAACGCGATCATGCGCCTGCTCGACGAGATCGAAGACCTCGCCGACGGCGATCTCACCGTGACCGCTTCGGTGACCGAAGACTTCACCGGCACCATCGCCGACTCGATCAACTATTCCGTCGACCAGTTGCGCGATCTCGTCGCGACCATCAACCTCACCGCCGGCCAGGTCGCCGCTGCCGTACAGGAAACCCAGGCCACCGCCATGCATCTGGCCCAGGCCTCGGAGCAACAGGCCCAGCAGATTTCCGAAGCTTCGACGGCGATCAGCGACATGGCCGAGTCCATCGATCAGGTCTCGGCCAACGCTGCCGAATCGTCGGCGGTGGCCGAGCGTTCCGTGGAAATCGCCAACAAGGGCAACGAGGTGGTGCACAACACCATCCACGGCATGGACAACATCCGCGAGCAGATTCAGGACACCGCCAAGCGCATCAAGCGCCTCGGCGAATCCTCTCAGGAGATCGGCGACATCGTCAGCCTGATCGACGACATCGCCGACCAGACCAACATTCTTGCCCTCAACGCGGCGATCCAGGCATCGATGGCCGGTGATGCCGGGCGTGGTTTTGCTGTGGTTGCCGACGAAGTGCAGCGTCTGGCCGAACGTTCCTCCGCCGCGACCCGGCAGATCGAAACCCTGGTGCGGGCGATTCAGGCCGACACCAACGAAGCGGTGATTTCCATGGAACAGACCACCACCGAAGTGGTGCGCGGCGCGCGACTGGCGCAGGATGCCGGTGTGGCCCTGGAAGAAATCGAAGGTGTATCGAAGACCCTCGCCGCGCTGATCCAGAGCATTTCCAATGCGGCGCAGCAGCAGACCTCGTCCGCCGGGCAGATCTCGCTGACGATGAACGTGATCCAGCAGATCACCTCGCAGACCTCGTCGGGGTCCACCGCCACCGCCGAGAGCATCGGCAACCTGGCGAAAATGGCCAGTCAGCTGCGTCGTTCGGTGTCCGGATTCACCTTGCCGGCGGCGACAGATAAAGCGTGAGTGGAGTGGTTATGGGTGATCGGCACGACTATGTGGCCCTGGAATGGGTCAAGGGCGAAATTGCCGAAACGCTGAAGCTGGCGCATCAGGCGATCGAAGCCGTGCTCGACGATCCGCAGGCCTTGCCCGGGCTGGACGAGTGCCTGGCGTACATCCATCAGGTCCACGGCAGTCTGCAAATGGTCGAGTTCTACGGCGCGGCGTTGCTCGCCGAAGAAATGGAGCACCTGGTCGAAGCCCTGCAACATGCACGCGTGCCGCACCGCGACGAAGCCTTGCACCTGATGCTGCAAGCCTTGGGGCACTTGCCGGCGTACCTCGACCGCGTGCAGAGCGCGCGCCGTGACCTGCCGCTGGTGGTTTTGCCGCTGATCAACGATCTGCGCAGCGCCCGTGGTGAAAGCCTGCTGGCGGAAACCAGCCTGTTCAGCCCGCCACTGCCCGAGCTGGCGCCGCTCGGCGACGAAGCACTCGCCGCACTGGAACCGCCCGATCTGCCGAACGTGCTGCGCAAACTGCGGCAGATGCTGCAAATGGCCCTGGTGGGGCTGCTACGCGAACAGGATGACCAGACGCACCTCGATTATCTGGCCAAGGTATTTACTCGCCTGGAAGCGTTGAGCGGCGACGCGCCGTTGAGCCCGTTGTGGCAGGTCGCCTCGGCGTTGATCGAGGGCATGCGCGAGGGCGTCATCGCCAACAGTCCGGCGCTGCGCAGCCTGTTCAAGGACGCCGACAAAGAGCTCAAGCGCCTGCTCGAGCAGGGCATCGTCGGCCTCAATCAACCGGCGCCGGCCGAGCTGCTGAAAAGCCTGTTGTTCTATATTGCCAAAGCCGAACATCCCACCGGGCAGATGCTGACCATGAAAGATCGCTACTCCCTGGACGACGCGTTGCCCGACAGCGCGATGGTCGATGAAGAACGTGCGCGCCTCGCCGGCCCCGACCGCGATGCCATGCGCTCGGTGCTGGCCGCGCTGTGCGAAGAACTGGTGCGGGTCAAGGAACGCCTCGACCTGTTCGTGCGCAGCGACCGCCAGCACGCCTCGGATCTGGACAGCCTGCTCGCGCCGTTGCGGCAGATTGCCGACACCCTCGCGGTGCTGGGTTTCGGCCAGCCGCGCAAAGTCATCATCGATCAACTGGCGGTGGTGCTCAGCCTCGCCCAGGGCCAGCGCGAACCGAACGACGCGATCCTCATGGACGTCGCCGGAGCCTTGCTCTACGTCGAAGCGACGCTGGCCGGCATGGTCGGCACGGTGGAGACGCAAAGCGCCGACGACGCGCGCTTGCCGACCACCGACCTGACGCAGATCCACCAGATCGTGATCAAGGAAGCGCGCATCTGCCTGCAACAGGCCAAGGACATGATTGTCGACTACATCGACGCCGATTGGGACCGCCAGCATCTGCAACCGCTGCCCGACCTGCTGACCCAGGTGCGCGGCGCGCTGGCGATGATTCCGCTGGCGCGCGCGGCGAGTCTGGTCGAGGCCTGCAACGGCTTTATCCGTGAACATCTGATGCTCGATGATCATGAGCCGGGCTGGGAACAACTCGATCATCTGGCCGATGTGATCAGCAGCCTCGAGTATTACCTCGAACGCCTGAGCGACGACCCGCAGGCACCCGCCGAGCATCTGCTCGATGTCGCGCAGAACAGCCTCGCCAGGCTGGGCTTTTTTCCCAACGAGCAGCCCGGCGAACCGCAGGTGCCGCTGCTCGATGAGGTGCTCAGCCCCAGCGAAGCGCAGGTCATGCAGGGCCTGCAAAGCCTCGACGACCCTGAAGTCGTGCAGTCGCTGGCCGAGGTGCTGGCCAGTCCGCTGTCGACGCTCAACCCGCCGGCACGCAATACCCCCGACACCCTGATGCCGCCGCCGGCCGATGAAGAACCGGTCGACGACGAACTGCGCGAGGTGTTCCTCGAAGAGACCGACGAAGTCCTCGCAGTGCTCCACGAATACCTGCCGCGCTGGACCGCCAATCCCCAGGACCGCGCCGCGCTGACTGAACTGCGCCGGGCGTTTCACACCTTGAAAGGCAGCGGGCGCATGGTTCGCGCGCTGGTCCTCGGCGAACTGGCCTGGGCGGTGGAAAACCTGCTCAACCGCGTGCTCGAACAAAGCGTCGAACCCGGCGCAGTGCTGCGCCAGTTGCTCGGCGACACAGTATTGCTGCTGCCCGAGCTGATCAACGAATTCGCCACCCAGCGCCAACGCCAGCGCAGCGATGTCGACCAGCTCGCTGCGCGTGCCCACGCGTTGGCCAAGGGCGATGAACTGCTGGCGGCCGAAGACACCGACGACGTCGCCGCGCTGGACCCGCTGCTGCTGGAGATCTTCCGCAAAGAAGCCGAAACCCACCTCGCCAGCCTCAACCGCTTCCTCGATCAAGCCGCCGAGCACGTGCCGTTGCCGGCCAGCGACGAGCTGCAACGCGCGCTGCACACGCTCAAGGGCAGTGCCTCGATGGCCGGCGTCTTGCCGATGGCCGAACTTGCCGCGTCACTCGATCAACTGGCCCGCGAGTTCAAGGCGCATCAGTTGCCGCTGGATCTGGATGAAGTGGAATTGCTGCTCGAAGCCGAGGGCCTGTTCCGTGTCGGCCTGCGCCAGCTCAAACACGATCCGCTGGCGCCAATTGTCGGTGCGCAGTCGCTGATCAAACGCACCGACGCGCTGCTCGCCGAACGCCTCCAAGCAGGATCCGATGGCGCTGACAGCGGCCTGCGCCTCAAGCGCGACCCGCAACTGATCAACAACTTCCTCGCGCAGGGCATGGACATCCTCCTCGACGCCGAAAACCTTTTGCAGCGCTGGCAGCAACACCCCGGCGAGCGCCAGGAACTCAGTGCCCTGCTCGATGAACTGACCACCCTCGGCGAAGGCGCGCACCTTGCCGATCTGCTGCCGGTCGACGGTTTATGCGAAGCCTTGCTCGACCTGTATGGCGCGGTGGAAGAAAGCAGTCTGGCGGTCAGCGAGCGGTTTTTCCATGAAGCGCAGCTGGCCCACGAAGCGCTGATCAACATGCTCGACGAACTCGCCGCCGGCCAGGAAATCACCCCGCAACCGGAGCGGATCCGCGCCTTGCAGGAACTGCTCGACGAAGGCCTCGACCCGGCATCGATGGGCCTGATCCGCAGCGATGGCAGCCGCACCCTCGACATTCGCGAACTGGGCAGCGCCACCGCCCAATTGCAGCAATCGGCTGCCGCGCTCGAGCCTGACGACGAGATCGTCGAGATCTTCCTCGAAGAGGCGGTGGACATCCTCGACAGCGCCGGACAAGCCTTGCAGCGCTGGCTCAAGGATCCGGACAACGCCGCGCCGCTGTCGTCATTGCAGCGCGACTTGCACACCCTGAAGGGCGGCGCGCGCATGGCTGAGGTCGAGGCCGTGGGCGACCTCGCCCAAGAACTGGAAAACCTCTACGAAGGCCTGGTCGATCGACGCTACAACCACAGCGCCGCGCTCGAAGGGTTGCTGCAGCAGAGTCATGCACGCTTGGCAGGGATGCTCGAGCAACTGCAAGCGCATCAAGCGCTGACCCCGGCGCAGGATCTGATCGACGCCATCCGTCAGCTGCGTCAGGGCCAGGCCGCCAGCGAAACTGCCCCAGCGCCAACCGAGCACGACAACGCCGGGCACGACCCAGAGTTGCTGGAGATCTTCCTCGAAGAAGGCTTCGACATCATCGAAAGCTCCGGCGCCGCACTGCTGCGCTGGCAGGCCGAGCCGGGCAACCGTCAGGAAGTCGAAACCCTGCTGCGCGATCTGCACACGCTCAAGGGCGGCGCGCGGATGGTCGAAATCGGCCCGATCGGCGACCTCGCCCATGAGCTGGAATTTCTCTACGAAAGCCTCTCCAGCGGTGCGCTGCAACCGTCTGCCGAACTGTTTGCGCTGGTGCAGCGCGGCCATGACCGACTGGCGCAAATGCTTGATGGCGTGCGCGCCGGGCAACCGTGCCCGCCGGCCGATCGGCTGATCAACGCGATCCAGAATTTCAGCCATCCGGCGCAGGTTGAAACGCCGCCGGCGCCAGCTCCGGTCATCAAGCCTGAGGCTGCGCCACCGAGTGCCGACGCCGGCGCGGACATGGTCAAGGTCTCTTCCGAGCTGCTCGATGAACTGGTCAATCTGGCCGGAGAAACGTCCATCTTTCGCGGGCGGATCGAGCAGCAGGTCAACGATGCGCAGATCGCCCTGAACGAGATGGAAACCACCATCGAACGTATGCGCGATCAGTTGCGCCGCCTCGACACGGAAACCCAGGGGCGCATTCTCAGCCGCCAGCAACTCGACGGTGAGCGCCTCGGTTACGAAGACTTCGACCCGCTGGAAATGGATCGGCATTCGCAGCTGCAGCAACTGTCGCGGGCGCTGTTCGAATCCGCATCGGACTTGCTCGACCTTAAGGAAACCCTCGACCGCCGCAACCACGATGCGGAGAACCTGCTGCAGCAACAGGGGCGGATCAACACCGAACTGCAGGAAGGCCTGATGCGCACGCGCATGGTGCCGTTCGAGCGCATGGTCCCGCGACTGAAGCGCATCGTTCGTCAGGTCGCGGAAGAGCTGGGCAAGGATGTCGCGTTTGTCGTCGGCAATGCCGATGGCGAGATGGATCGCAACGTCCTCGAACGCATGGCCGCGCCGCTGGAACACATGCTGCGCAACGCCGTCGACCATGGCCTGGAATCGGCCGAGGTGCGGCTGGCGGCGGGCAAACCGGCGCAAGGACAGATCAGCCTCGATCTTTCCCGTGAGGGTGGTGACATGGTTTTCGACATTCGCGACGACGGCGCCGGAGTGCCGCTGGAAGCCGTGCGGCGCAAGGCGATCAAGCGCGGCTTGCTCGCCCCCGATGCCGAAATCAGTGACCGCGATGTGTTGCAGTTCATTCTCCAGCCGGGTTTCTCCACGGCGGAAAAAATCACCCAGATTTCCGGGCGTGGCGTCGGCATGGACGTGGTTCACGAAGAAGTGCGCCAGCTCGGCGGCAGCATGAGCATCGAATCGGTGCCGGGGCAGGGCGTGCATTTCCGCATTCGCCTGCCGTTCACCGTGTCGGTCAACCGCGCGCTGATGGTGCAGTGCGGCGAGGATCAATACGCGATTCCGCTAAACACCATCGAAGGCATCGTGCGCGTGTTGCCGAATGATCTGGAAGGGCACTTCCGTCACGATCCGCCGCGATACGAATATGGCGGTCAGCGTTATGAGCTGTGCTATCTGGGCGAGCTGCTGAAGACTGCGCCAAGGCCGAAACTGCTCGGGCAGAACCTGCCGCTGCCGGTGCTGCTGGTGCATTACAACGATCGCCACATCGCGGTGCTGGTTGACTCCATGGCCGGCACCCGCGAGATCGTGGTCAAGAGCCTCGGGCCGCAGTTCGCGGCGGTGCAGGGGGTGTCGGGGGCGACAATTCTCGGCGATGGCCGCGTGGTGCTGATTCTGGATCTACTCGCACCGATTCGGGCGATGCAGGCGCGGTTGGCACAGGAACCGTCACACACGGAGATCGACAGCGAACCGCACAAGCCGCTGCTGATCATGGTCGTCGATGACTCGGTGACGGTGCGCAAGGTCACCAGCCGTTTGCTCGAGCGCCACGGTATGAATGTGCTGACCGCCAAGGACGGCGTCGATGCGATGCTGCTGCTCGAAGAGCACATGCCCGACCTGATGCTGCTCGACATCGAAATGCCGCGCATGGACGGCTTCGAAGTTGCCACCCAGGTGCGCGCCGACGAACGCCTGCGCCACCTGCCGATCATCATGATCACCTCGCGCACCGGGCAGAAACACCGCGACCGCGCCATGGCCATCGGCGTCAACGACTACCTCGGCAAGCCGTATCAGGAATCGGTGTTGCTGGAGAGCATCGCCCAGTGGAGCAAGAAACATGCATGAACACCGGCACAACCCGCGCACCGGCCAGCTCACGGGACTGCTGCTGCCGCTGGCCGATCGCAACCTGATCCTGCCCAACGTCGCCATTGCCGAGCTGATCGACTACCAGGCCAGCGCCTTCGACCTCGACACCCCGCCGTGGTATCTGGGGCGAGTGACGTGGCGTGAGCGGCAGATTCCGCTGATCAGTTTCGAATCGGCGTGCGGACAGAAAATCGTCATCGGCGAGCGGGCAAGGATTGTGATTTTGAATGCGCTGGGTGGGTTGCCGGAATTGAAATTCATTGCCCTGCTGGTGCAGGGGATACCGCGTTCGTACAAGCTGGACAGTCAGTTGAGTTACGTGGATGTGCCGTTGTGTGCGCTGGAGCAGGCGGCGGTGCAGGTTGGCGAGCAGGTGGCCAAGGTGCCGGATCTGTTGGGGTTGGAGCGGTTGTTGGTGGAGGCTGGCTTGGCCCGCTGATCCAAGGCTTTCGCTGTTTTGGATGGCCTCTTCGCGAGCAGGCTCGCTCCCACAGGGTGTGTACACCGGGCGACCTCTGTGGGAGCGAGCCTGCTCGCGAAAGCGCCAGTCGCATCACCACAATCCCACAGGTAGATCCTCAATTCCTGTAGCTCGATAAACACCAATCCTTGCCTGTGTTTAAAGACACCCGGTGTTACGCCCCACCAACCTACAAATCCTTGCGCCCCTGCCTACGCATGTACCAGAATCCGCCGGCTTGTGCGCCCAGGGCATGCTGCGTAACTTGGATCGGGTCACTGATTCCCAGTGATCGGGTTTAGTAGCCCGCGGTAATTCAGCTGGTCGTGCATTCATCACAGGTGTTCCGCATCTGAGCTTGATGGTGGTTGTACGCAGGGCGCTTCGGCGCGCCGGCTTAAGCTGAGTTCCCCGGTCTACTAACCTGCGTACAGCTGCCTCCCTTTCGTTTAGTAGCCAAGGGGTTGGCGCTAAACAACGGGAACACAGCTTATGTTCAAAGTTACGCCAAACCCGCCGACCAAAGACCCGGCATCCCCCTACGAATCCCCCGACTCCAGGAAATTCAACGAAGCCGCCGAGCGCGCCCTCGACCATTACCTCGGCCCACCCGCCGCCGACTTCATGGCCCCGCCGTACACCCCCAACACGCTGTACATGGCCAATCCCGAGGCCGACACCGAGTCCTTGCTGGCCGACGCCTGCGAAACCCTTGGTTCGGCGACGGTGATGCTGCATAACCACGCAGCTTCTGTGGAAGGCTCGCAACGCAAGACCCTGCAGGGCATCGCGCAGATTGTCATGGTGGCGGAGATGGCGGTGAACCGCGTGCTGGACAAAATGGTGCCAACCGACTGAAAGCCCCTCACCCCAGCCCTCTCCCAGAGGGAGAGGGAGCCGACCGAGGTGTCTCGCGTCCAACATCGACCTGAATGACCGAGTCGATTATGGATTCACTACAACGGGTTCAGGTCAGCGTCATTCCCAAGCATCCCCCAATCAGTCCCCTCTCCCTCCGGGAGAGGGCTAGGGTGAGGGGCTGTTGATTTTTCGTTTCGGGATTCACCACGGCTGCTTCAGGTCGGCGTCATTCCCAAGCATCCCCCAATCGGTCCCCTCTCCCTCGGGAGAGGGCTAGGGTGAGGGGCTGTTGATTTTTTCGTTTCGGGATTCACCACGGCTGCTTCAGGTCAGCGTCATTCCCAAACATCCCCCAATCAGTCCCCTCTCCCTCCGGGAGAGGGCTAGGGTGAGGGTAGCTTTTGAACGTTACGCTCAGCGTAATGATTCACCACCCAGCTTGATTGATGCCCTCACCACACACGCCTAACGTGGCTCCACGACAGCGAACCCCGTGGAGTGAGCATGACAACAACAATTTCCCCCGACTCGCGCTGGACGCGGCGGCGTGACGAGAAGCAGCGCCGGCTCGACAAGGTGCGCGGGCTGGCTGACGGCGTGGTGTTGCCCAGCGACAAGATCGTCGCCGCGCTCGAAGCGCTGATCCATCCCGGCGACCGCGTGGTGCTGGAGGGCAACAACCAGAAGCAGGCGGATTTCCTTTCGCGCTCGCTGGCCAAGGCCGACCCGGCCAAGCTTCACGATTTGCACATGATCATGCCCAGCGTTGGCCGCTCCGAGCATCTCGACCTGTTCGAACGCGGCATTGCGCGCAAGCTCGATTTCTCCTTCGCCGGCACCCAGAGCCTGCGCATCAGTCAGTTGCTTGAAGATGGCCTGCTCGAAGTCGGCGCGATCCACACCTACATCGAACTCTACGCCCGCCTCGTTGTGGACCTGATCCCCAACGTAGTGCTTTCGGCCGGTTTTATGGCCGACCGTGCCGGCAACATCTACACCGGCCCGAGCACCGAAGACACCCCGGCACTGATCGAACCGGCGGCGTTCAGCGATGGCATCGTCATTGTTCAGGTCAACCAATTGGTCGACGACGTCAGCGAACTGCCGCGCGTGGACATTCCTGCTTCATGGGTCGATTTCGTCGTGGTGGCCGACAAGCCGTTCTACATCGAACCGCTGTTCACCCGCGACCCACGGCACATCAAGCCAGTGCACGTGCTGATGGCGATGATGGCGATTCGCGGGATCTACGAAAAACACAACGTGCAGTCGCTCAACCACGGCATCGGATTCAATACAGCCGCCATCGAACTGATCCTGCCGACCTACGGCGAATCTCTCGGTCTGAAAGGCAAGATCTGCCGCAACTGGACGCTCAACCCGCACCCGACGCTGATCCCCGCGATCGAGAGCGGCTGGGTCGAGAGCGTGCATTGCTTCGGCACCGAACTGGGCATGGAAAACTACATTGCCGCCCGCCCGGATGTGTTCTTCACTGGCCGCGACGGCTCGCTGCGTTCCAACCGCATGGTCTGCCAACTGGCCGGACAATACGCGGTGGACCTGTTTATCGGCGCGACATTGCAGGTCGATGGCGACGGCCATTCCTCGACCGTGACCCGTGGCCGTCTCGCCGGTTTCGGTGGCGCGCCGAACATGGGCCATGACCCGCGCGGCCGCCGTCACGGTACCCCGGCGTGGCTGGACATGCGCCACGCCGATGCGCCGCAACCGATGCTCGAACGCGGCAAGAAACTCGTGGTGCAAATGGTCGAGACATTCCAGGAGGGCGGCAAACCGACCTTCGTCGAAACCCTCGACGCGGTCGAAGTGGCGAAGAAAAGCGGCATGCCGCTGGCGCCGATCATGATCTACGGCGACGACGTCACCCATCTGCTCACCGAAGAAGGCATCGCCTATCTGTACAAGGCGCGCTCGCTGGAAGAGCGGCAGGCGATGATCGCTGCCGTTGCCGGCGTGACCGCCATCGGCCTGCGGCATAACCCGAAAGACACCGAACGCATGCGCCGCGAAGGCCTGATCGCCTTGCCCGAAGACCTCGGCATCCGCCGCACCGACGCCACCCGCGAGTTGCTCGCGGCGAAAAGCGTGGCCGATCTGGTCGAGTGGTCCGGCGGCCTGTACAACCCGCCCGCCAAATTCAGGAGCTGGTAATGCACGCACTCAACCTGCAAGCGCAACCGCTGTCACTGGCCGAGCGCCTGGCCGATCTGGCCGTGGACGCGTTGATCGACGAAGCGGATCTGTCGCCGAAACCGGCGCTGGTCGACCGTCGCGGCAATGGCGCACACACCGATCTGCACCTGGGCCTGATGCACGCTTCGGCGTTGGCGTTGTGGCCAGCGTTCAAGGAAATGGCCGAGGCTGCGCTTGAGATTGGCGAAGTCGGCTTACCGTTGCGCGAAGCGATTGGCCGCATCGGTCGTGAAGGCGAGCAAGCCATGCTTGTGACCACCAACGGCGTCAACACCCATCGCGGGGCGATTTGGGCGTTGGGACTGTTGGTGACGGCCGCCGCGCTGCAACCGAAATCCATCGCCCTGTGTGCCGCACGCCTGGCATTGCTCGACGACCGCTACGCACCGCAACCGCTCAGCCACGGCGCACAAGTCGCCCAGCGCTACGGCGCACGCGGTGCTCGCGGGGAAGCGCAACTGGGCTTTCCGTCCGTGTTGCAACGCGGCCTGCCGCAACTGCACAAAAGTCGCGCCAACGGCCACGGCGAACAGAACGCCCGGCTCGATGCGTTGCTGGCGATCATGACCGAGCTGGCCGACACCTGCGTGCTCTACCGCGCCGGTGAACCCGGCCTGCGCGCCATGCAAAACGGCGCGCAAGCGGTGCTCGACGCCGGCGGCAGCGCCAGCCTCAGCGGTCGCCGGCGCCTGCACGAACTCGATCAACAACTCATCGCATTGAATGCCTCGCCCGGTGGCGCCGCTGACTTGCTCGCGGCCACGCTGCTGCTCGATCGCATCGAGCGCGACGGCATTGTTCAGGGAGCGTTTTGATGGAAAACCTATCGTTTGAATTCCCCGCCGGGCAGCCGCCACGGGGTCGTGCGCTGGTCGGTTGTGTCGGTTCGGGTGATCTGGAAGTGCTGATCGAACCGGGTTCGGCCGGCAAGCTGACGATCAATGTGCAGACCTCGGTCAACGGCGCGCAGCAGCGCTGGCAACACCTGTTTGCGCGGATGTTCGACGGCACCACGCCGCCGGCGATGGCCATCGATATCCACGATTTCGGCGCGACGCCTGGGGTGGTGCGCTTGCGCCTGGAACAAGGTTTCGAGGAGATCGGCCATGACTGACAGCGCAGCGTTGCTGAACAAACACAGCTTCGTCGAACTCGGTGCGCGGCAGCGAGCGAAAGCCTTGCTCGACGCCGGGACCTTTCGCGAACTGCTCGATCCGTTTCAACGGGTCATGTCGCCGTGGCTGGAACGTCAGGGCGTAGTGCCGCAAGCCGACGACGGGGTGATCATCGCCAAGGGCAACCTCAACGGTTTGCCGGTGGTCATCGCGGCGATTGAAGGCGCGTTTCAAGGCGGCAGCCTTGGCGAAGTCGGCGGGGCGAAGATTGCCGGTGCGCTGGAACTGGCGGCTGAAGACAACCGCAACGGCATTCCTACTCGCGCAGTGTTGCTGCTGGAAACCGGTGGCGTGCGCTTGCAGGAGGCCAATCTGGGGCTGGCGGCGATTGCTGATATTCATGCGGCGATTGTCGATTTGCAGCGCTATCAACCGGTGGTCGGAGTGGTCGCCGGCAGCGTCGGTTGCTTCGGCGGCATGTCGATTGCCGCAGCGCTGTGCAGCTATTTGCTTGTGACTCAGGAGGCGCGCCTCGGTTTGAACGGCCCGCAGGTGATCGAGCAGGAAGCCGGAATCGAGGAATACGACTCTCGCGACCGGCCTTTCATTTGGAGTTTGACTGGCGGTGAGCAGCGGTTTGCCAGTGGTCTGGTCGATCGATATGTCGCCGACGACGTGGCGAAGATTCGTCAGCAGGTCAGCGAATTGCTCCAGCAAGGTTTGCCGACTCAACCGCGAAGCCAGCGCGCCGAATGGTTTCTGCAACGCCTCGGCAGTCTGAACACTGACCCGCAAATCGAACCGTCGGTGGTTCGCGATCTGTATCAAGGAGAGCGCTCATGAGCAGTTATTCATTGCGCGGTTTGCACTGGTTCAACGCGTTGAGCGCGGGCGCTGAAAGCGTCGAAGGTTTGCCGCCGTCATTGAAAGTGGCCGACGCTGAACTCGGCCGTTTTATCGCGGTGGTCGCTGACCCGGACAATCATTTCCCGCGCGCCCGCAATGGCGAAGTCGGTTTGCTCGAAGGCTGGGGTCTGGCCAAGGCTGTGGATGACGCGATCAGCGCTGACCGCGACCAAGCGCAGAAGCGCCCGATCATCGCCATCGTCGATGTGCCGAGTCAGGCGTATGGCCGCCGCGAAGAAGCCCTCGGCATTCATCAGGCCCTGGCTGGCGCGGCGGACAGTTATGCCCGTGCGCGATTGGCCGGGCATCCGGTGATTGCGCTGCTGGTGGGCAAAGCGATGTCGGGCGCATTTCTCGCCCACGGTTATCAGGCCAATCGCTTGATCGCGCTGCGCGACCCCGGCGTGATGGTCCACGCGATGGGCAAGGCCTCGGCGGCGCGCGTTACCTTGCGTAGTGTCGAAGAGCTGGAAGCGCTGGCGGCCAGCGTGCCGCCGATGGCGTATGACATCGACAGCTACGCCAGCCTCGGTCTGCTTTGGGAAATTCTCTCGGTGCAGCAGATCGAACAGCCGACGGCGGAAGATCTGGCGCGGGTGCGCGAGTGCCTGAAGCAGGCGATCAACGATGTGAGCGGCAGCGATTTGAAGGGCCGTCTCGGTGCGAGCAATCGTGCAGCTTCCAGCCGCGTCCGCGAACTGCTGAGGGCGCAGTGGTGAACCTGACTTTGGCCCACGATCTGCTCTGGGGTATGACACCGGCGCAGTTGCCGGCAGATGCGCCGCAGTGGGCAGTCGAGGTGCTCGCGGCCGGGCAACCGGTGGTGGTACGACGGGCGTTGAGCGAGGAAGGCTTGATCGCGGTCGGCGTGCGCGGTGTTTTGCGCGAGCAACGCCTGGCTGCGTCCATGCCGGTTGATTCGATCGCGCGGCGGGTCAGTCCTGAAGCGCTGTGTCATGTCGACAGCCCGCGTGATTTGCCGGTGATGCAGGCGCTGCAACAGCTGCGACCGCTGCTCGACGGTTGCGGTTGGGTCTGGGGTGTCAGCGGCAGTGTCGGATTTGAATTGGCCAGTGGTTTTGCGGCGATGCACGCTGCCAGCGATCTCGATTTGATCCTGCGTACGCCGCAGATGATCCGCCGTGATCAGGCACGCGAACTGGTCGCACTTTTTGATCAAACCGTGTGCCGGGTCGACGCGCAATTGCAGACGCCATTCGGTGCGGTGGCCTTGCGCGAATGGGCCCGTGGTTCGTCCCGAGTGCTGCTGAAAAATGCCCATCAGGCGTGTCTGGTGACGGACCCGTGGAACCCGCAGGAGCAGGCAGCGTGAGCAGTCTGCTGGTGTTTCCCGGCCAGGGCGCGCAGCAAACGGGCATGCTTCAGCGTTTGCCAAGCGAAGCCCTGGTCGAGGCCAGTGATGTTCTTGGTGAAGATGTTTTGCTGCTGGATTCAACCGAGGCATTGCGCACGACAAGGGCGGTTCAACTCTGTCTGCTGATCGCCGGGGTCGCTGCTTCACGGCAATTATTGCGGGACGGACTGAGCGCGGATTACGTCGCCGGTCTGTCCATTGGTGCCTACCCGGCGGCGGTGGTGGCGGGGGCCTTGAGTTTCAGCGATGCATTGCATCTGGTCAGCCTGCGCGGTGAGCTGATGCAACAGGCTTATCCACAGGGCTACGGCATGACCGCGATCATCGGCTTGCAATTATCCACAGTGGAAACGCTGCTGGCCCAAGTGCACAGCGAAGAAACGCCGGTGTATCTGGCCAACATCAACGCTGATAACCAAGTGGTCATCGCTGGCAGCGACAAGGCCATGCAAGCGGTGGCCGAACTGGCGCGCAGTGGTGGCGCCGGTCTGGCAAAACGTCTGGCGGTGAGCGTGCCGTCGCACTGCCCACTGCTGGAAAAACCTGCGCAGGCGCTCGCCGAGGCCTTCGCCAGGGTTGATTTGAATACCCCGAAAATCGCTTACCTGAGCGGCAGTCGCGCGCGGCCTGTTACCAAAGTGGAAGCGTTGCGCGACGACCTCGCCTTCAACATGTGCCGCGTGGTGGATTGGCGCGGCACCGTGCAAAGCGCCTACGAGCGCGGCGTGCGTCTACAGATCGAACTACCGCCCGGTGCGGTACTGACCGGGCTGGCGCGCCGGGTGTTCGAGCAAGGCACAGTCACTGCCTTCGACGGTGCCCGCCTCGACACCCTGCAAGCGCTGTTGCGCGAGGAGGGTGGCCGCCAACTCTAAACCGCCGACTCAAGCTTCGAACAACAAGAACAATTCGACGATGCATTTTGAGGACTACAACAATGATTATTTACGGTGTGGCACTGCTGGCGATCTGTACGCTGGCAGGGGTGATCATGGGCGACATGCTTGGTGTTTTGCTGGGCGTCAAATCCAACGTCGGCGGGGTCGGCATCGCCATGATTCTGCTGATCTGCGCGCGCTTGTGGATGCAAAAGCGCGGCGGCATGACCAAGGATTGCGAGATGGGCGTCGGCTTCTGGGGCGCGATGTACATTCCGGTGGTGGTGGCGATGGCCGCGCAACAGAACGTCGTCACCGCCCTGCACGGCGGCCCGGTGGCGGTGCTGGCGGCAATCGGCTCCGTGGCGGTTTGTGGTTGCACGATTGCCCTGATCAGCCGCACGCATAAAGGCGAGCCATTGCCTGATGAACCGGCGGAAATTTCCACGGTCGGCACACCGGTAGGAGGTCGCTGACATGTGGGATCTCATCGAAAAAGGTCTGGAACACAATGGGCTGGTCACCGCGTTCGCCTTCGTCGGCGTGATCATGTGGGTGTCGGTGATTCTCTCCAAGCGCCTGACCTTCGGGCGCATCCACGGCTCGGCGATCGCCATCGTCATCGGCCTGGTGCTGGCCTGGGTCGGCGGCACCATGACCGGCGGGCAAAAAGGCCTGGCCGATCTGACGCTGTTCTCCGGCATCGGCCTGATGGGCGGGGCGATGTTGCGTGACTTCGCCATCGTCGCCACCGCCTTCGAAGTGCAGGCCACCGAAGCGAAGAAGGCCGGGATGATCGGCGTGATCGCCTTGCTCCTGGGCACGATCCTGCCATTCATTGTCGGCGCGTGCATGGCCTGGACCTTCGGCTATCGCGATGCGGTGAGCATGACCACTATCGGCGCGGGCGCGGTGACATATATCGTCGGGCCGGTGACCGGTGCGGCGATCGGCGCGACGTCGGATGTGATGGCGCTGTCGATTGCCACCGGGTTGATCAAGGCGATTCTGGTGATGGTCGGCACCCCGGTTGCGGCGCGCTGGATGGGTCTGGACAATCCGCGTTCGGCGATGGTCTTTGGCGGGCTGGCCGGGACGGTGAGTGGGGTGACGGCGGGGCTGGCGGCGACGGATCGGCGCTTGGTGCCGTACGGGGCGTTGACGGCTACCTTTCACACCGGGCTAGGGTGTTTGCTGGGGCCATCGTTGTTGTTCTTCATTGTTCGCGCGATTGTCGGCTGAAGATCAAGAGCCCCTCACCCTAGCCCTCTCCCGGGGGGAGAGGGGACTGACCGACGTGCTTGTTCGAGTTACACCGACCTGACATTCCTGTGTCGAACTCAGGTCTTGAAACCCATGAAGATCTGCTCCCTTCCCCCCTCACCCCCTTGGGGGAGAGGGCTGGGGTGAGGGGGTAGCTCTTGATCTTGATCTAAACCCCAACCTGGCGATTGGCATACATCCGACACTCCGCCAATAACGCCAACAAGTTCGGATCGCGCTCCTTGGCCTTCAGAAACACCACGCCAATGTGCTGCTGCAACCGGTACTTCTCCTGCAACGGGATCAGCTTCACCCGATTTTCGTACACCGCCGCAATCCTTCCTGGCAGCAACGCATAACCCACCCCCGAGCTGACCATGCTCAGCAAGGTGAAGATGTCGTTGACCTGCATCGCCACCTTCGGCTCGAACCCCGCCTGTTTGAATACCCGCACACCGTCCTGATGCGTGGCGAAGCCCTGGGTCAGGGTGATGAAAGTCTCGTCGCGCACTTCCGCCAGATCGACTTCACTGCGCTGGGCGAACTTCGAATCCGCCGGGGTGGCGAGGAAGATGTCGTCGGAAAACAGCGCAATCTGTTCGCAATCCGGATCGTTGATGCTGTCGTCCAGCGACACCAGAATTGCGTCGACTTCCATGTTTTTCAGCTTGTAGAGCAGGTCGATGTTCGAGCCGAGGATCAGGTCGATGTTGAGTTCGCTGCGACGGATTTTCAGGCCCATGATCAGCTGCGGTACGGTCTTCACCGTCAGCGAATACAGCGAGCCGAGCTTGAAACGCTCGGCGGAGAACCCGGCGGCTTCGCGGGTCAGGCGCACGCTTTCGACGACGTCGTTGATCAGCTTCTGCGCGCGTTCTTCCAGCACATAAGCGCTTTCCAGCGGCGTCAGGTTGCGGCCCTCGTGTTTGAACAGCGGGCAGCGCAGGGCGTTTTCCAAAGAGTGAATGGCGCGGTGCACGCTGACGTTGCTGGTCTGCAATTCGGCGGCGGCGCGGGCAAGGTTGCCGGTGCGCATGAAGGCGAGGAACACCTCGAGTTTTTTCAGGGTCAATTCTTCGTCGATCAGCATGGCGCGGACTCTTTTTGGAATGCGGCGATTGTGCACGGAAGATCAAAAGATCGCAGCCTTCGGCAGCTCCTGCAGGGGATCGTGTTGAACGCAAACTTGCGCTTTTACGCTCAAGGCCCGAGCCTTGCGCGCTGCGGTAACGAATGTGAGGTGAGCAATACATGTATCACGGGGAAAAACTCAACGCCTGGACCCATCTGGTCGGAGCCATTGCCGCGTTTATCGGCGGCGTGTGGATGCTGGTAATCGCCAGCCTCGACGGCAGTCCATGGAAGATTGTCAGCGTGGCGATTTATGCGTTCACCTTGCTGGTGCTGTACAGCGCCTCGACCGTTTACCACAGCGTGCGCGGGCGCAAGAAAGCGATCATGAAGAAGGTCGATCATTTTTCGATCTATCTGTTGATCGCCGGCAGCTACACGCCGTTCTGTCTGGTGACGTTACGCGGGCCGTGGGGCTGGACGCTGTTCGGGATTGTCTGGGGGCTGGCGTTGATCGGCATTCTGCAAGAAATCAAACCGCGCTCCGAGGCGCGGATTCTGTCGATCGTGATTTACGCGGTGATGGGCTGGATCGTGCTGGTCGCGGTCAAACCGCTGATTGCCGCGCTGGGTACGGCGGGGTTTGCCTGGCTGGCGTCGGGCGGGGTCTTGTATACGGTGGGGATTATCTTTTTTGCCCTGGATCACCGCCTGCGGCATGCCCATGGCATCTGGCATCTGTTTGTGATTGCCGGGAGCTTGCTGCATTTTGTCGCGATTCTGTTCTACGTCCTTTGAAGCAAGATCAAAAGATCGCAGCCTTCGGCAGCTCCTACATTGGAATGCATTTCAATTGTAGGAGCTGCCGAAGGCTGCGATCTTTTGGGGCCTTAGAAATCCCCCCAAAGTTGCTGGGCCACCGCCAGCGCCACCACCGGCGCGGTCTCGGTGCGCAACACCCTTGGGCCGAGGCGGGCGGCGTGGAAGCCGTTGGTCTTGGCCTGCTCGACTTCGGTATCTGACAAGCCACCCTCCGGCCCGATCAGGAACGCCAGCGTCGCCGGTCTGGCATGACTGACCAGCGGCTCGGCCACCGGGTGCAGGACCAGTTTCAACTCGGCCTCGGTCTGCTTGAGCCAGTCTGCCAATAGCACCGGCGGATGAATCACCGGCACCCTTGAGCGCCCGCACTGTTCGCAGGCGCTGATCGCCACCTGACGCCAGTGCAGCAAGCGCTTGTCGGCGCGTTCGTCCTTGAGGCGCACTTCGCAGCGTTCACTGAAAATCGGGGTGATTTCCGTGACGCCCAGTTCAGTGGCTTTCTGAATCGCCCAGTCCATGCGCTCCCCCCGGGACAGGCCCTGGCCGAGGTGGATCTGCAGCGGCGATTCGACCTGCCCGGCGAATTGCTCGTCGATCTGTATGACGACGCGCTTCTTGCCGACTTCCACCAGCGATCCGCGAAATTCATGGCCGGAACCGTCGAACAACTGCACGGCATCGCCTTCGGCCATACGCAGCACGCGGCTGATGTAATGCGCCTGGGCCTCGGGCAATTCGTGTTCACCGGTGCTCAGCGGGGCGTCGATAAAGAAGCGGGACAGTCTCATTTCGGGTCTCTTGAAAATGGGCACAGAATGGCGGCGGTGCAGTGTTTTTGTGGCGAGGGAGCTTGCTCCCGCTCGGCTGCGAAGCAGTCGCAAATCCTGTCGGCGCGGTATGCCTGTTTTACCGCGTCGCCTGGGGTCGGGAGTCCTTCGGCCTCCAGCGGGAGCAAGCTCCCTCGCCACGGGGTTTGCTGGATTGGGGGTTCAGCCCGGATCACGGAAGCCTGGATGGAAATCTTTCGGTACCGCAACGCTGACACTGTCACGCGTCGCAATATCAATGCCTTCACTGGCCACTTCAGCCAGAAAGTCGATCTGCTCCGGGGTGATCACATAGGGCGGCAGGAAATACACCACGCTGCCCAGCGGCCGCAACAGCGCGCCACGTTCCAGCGCATGCTGGAACACCTTCAAGCCACGGCGTTCCTGCCAAGGGTAGGCCTCTTTCGTGGCTTTATCCTTGACCATCTCGATGGCCAGGACCATGCCGGTCTGGCGCACTTCGGAAACGTTCGGGTGATCGACCAGATGCGCCGTCGCCGAGGCCATGCGCTGAGCGAGGGCCCGGTTGTTCTCGATGACGTTGTCCTGCTCGAAAATGTCCAGCGTCGCCAGCGCCGCCGCGCACGCCAGCGGGTTGCCGGTGTAGCTGTGCGAGTGCAGGAACGCGCGCAGGGTCGGGTAATCGTCGTAGAAGGCGCTGTAGACCTCGTCGGTGGTCAGGCACGCTGCCAGCGGCAGATAGCCGCCGGTCAGGGCTTTCGACAGGCAGAGGAAGTCCGGGCGGATGCCGGCCTGTTCGCAGGCGAACATCGTCCCGGTGCGGCCGAAGCCGACGGCGATTTCATCGTGGATCAGGTGCACGCCGTAACGGTCGCAAGCCTCGCGCAGTAGCCTGAGGTAGACCGGGTGATACATGCGCATGCCGCCGGCGCCCTGAATCAGCGGCTCGACGATCACTGCCGCGACGCTGTCATGGTTTTCCGCCAGGGTCTGTTCCATGGCAGCGAACATGTTGCGCGAATGCTCTTCCCAGCTCATGCCCTCGGGGCGCCCGTAACAATCCGGGCTCGGCACTTTGATGGTGTCCATCAGCAGGGCTTTGTAGGTCTCGGTGAACAGCGGCACGTCGCCGACTGCCATCGCTGCCATGGTTTCACCGTGGTAACTGTTGGTCAGAGTGACGAAGCGCTTCTTGTTGGGCTGGCCGCGATTGAGCCAGTAGTGAAAGCTCATTTTCAGCGCGACTTCGATGCACGACGAGCCGTTATCGGCGTAGAACACCCGATTCAGGCCTTCCGGGGTCATCTTCACCAGGCGCTCGGACAGCTCGATCACCGGCTGATGACTGAAGCCGGCGAGAATCACATGTTCGAGTTGATCGACCTGATCCTTGATGCGCTGGTTGATGCGCGGGTTGGCGTGGCCGAACACATTGACCCACCACGAGCTGACCGCGTCGAGGTAGCGCTTGCCTTCGAAGTCTTCGAGCCAGACGCCTTCGCCGCGCTTGATCGGGATCAGCGGCAGCTGTTCGTGGTCTTTCATCTGGGTGCAGGGATGCCACAACACCGCGAGATCGCGTTGCATCCACTGGTTATTCAGGCCCATTTACAGTCTCCTCGAGGCGGCTCGCGTCAAGCGCGGGCGAACAATCGCGCAAGCCTATGCAATGCATCGCGCGGGAACAACCCATTGTGTCGATTGAGCTACTTTGTCTGAGGCGATAGACGTGGCTGGCGGCGTTTTGATGGCTAACGTATTCTTCGCGGTTCTTTGAGTCGTCTGACTCGCAAAACTGCTTTTTCCCACATGTTTTTCCGGAGTTCGCTGAATGTCTGTCGGTTGGCTGCGCGCCTGTGCGCTGGTGATGTTGGGGCTGTTCAGCGTTACGGCGCTGGCCAAGGATAAAACCGCAATCGTGATCGGCGGCGGCCTGTCGGGTCTGACTGCCGCTTACGAGCTGCAGAACAAGGGCTGGCAGGTCACCCTGCTGGAAGCGAAGCCGAGCCTGGGTGGGCGCTCGGGCATGGCCACCAGCGAGTGGATCGGCAACGACAAGACCCAGCCGGTGCTGAACAAGTACGTCTCGACTTTCAAGCTCGGCACCACGCCGGCGCCGGAATTAGTCCGTACCCCGAGCTATCTGATCGACGGCGATTATTTCTCCGCCGCTGATCTGGCCACCAAGCAGCCAGCCACCGCCGATGCGCTCAAGCGCTACCAGAAAACCCTCGACGATCTGGCGCGCTCGATCGACGACCCGCAGAACCCGGCCGCGACCGCGACCCTGCATGCGCTGGATCAGATCACCGTATCGAGCTGGCTCGACAAGCAGAACCTGCCAGCCACCGCGCGTCAGTTGATCAACCAGGACATTCGCACCCACTACGACGAACCTTCGCGTCTGTCGCTTTTGTATTTCGCTCAGCAGAACCGCGTCTATCGCGGCGTTTCCGACCGTGACCTGCGCGCCTCGCGTCTGGTCGGCGGCAGCCAGGTGCTGGCCCAGGCCTTCGTCAAACAGATCAAGACCATCAAGACCAGCTCGCCGGTCTCGGCCATCACCCAGGACAAGGACGGCGTGACCGTCAAGGTCGGAAGCGTCGGCTATCAGGCTGACTACGTGGTACTGGCGGTGCCGCTGCGCGCACTGAACAAGATTTCGCTGACGCCAGCGCTGGATGCTCAGCACCTGGCGGCGATCAAAGGCACCAACTATGGCTGGCGCGACCAGATCATGCTGAAGTTCAAGACGCCAGTGTGGGAAAGCAAATCGCGCATGTCCGGCGAGATTTACAGCAATACCGGTCTGGGCATGCTGTGGATCGAACCGGCGCTGAAGGGCGGCGCCAACGTGGTGATCAACCTGTCCGGCGACAATGCCCGCGTGATGCAGGCGTTCGGCGACAAGCAGATGGTCGATCAGGTGCTGATCCGTCTGCACGCGTTTTATCCACAGGCCCGTGGCTCGTTTACCGGTTATGAAATCCGTCGCTACAGCACCGACCCGTCGATGGGTGGTGCCTACCTCGCTTACGGTCCGGGGCAGATCAGCAAGTTCTGGCGGCTGTGGGAACGCCCGCTGCAACGCGTAGCGTTCGCCGGCGAACACACCGACACCTTGTACCCGGGCACTCTGGAAGGCGCACTGCGCACCGGCCAGCGCGCGGCCAGTCAGGTTGAAGATCTGGCGGCAGGCAAATCGTTCGAACCGGTGAAAGTGGTTCCGGCTGCAGCAGCGGCAGGTGCGGCGGGTGCCGTGGCAGCGAAGAAAGGCAACTTCTTCAGCAACCTGTTCGGCGGCTCGGATGACGAGAAGAAGCCTGAGCCAGCGAAAGCGCCAGAGCCAGCACCTGCTCCGGTCGCTCCAGCGCCTGCACCGACCCCGGCCCCTGCGCCAGCTCCGGTGGAAGCACCGAAACCAGCGGCGCCGGTAAAAGCCGAGCCAGCGAAGAAGCCTGCGGCAAAAACCGAAACGAAAAAGCCTGCGGCGAAACCTGCGGCAAAAAACGCTGAACCGGCGAAGAAGCCAGCGGCCAAGCCGGCAGCGACCACCGAGACCAAGGCGCAGTAAGGCTTTGCTCCCATGAAAAACGCGGCCCTCGGGTCGCGTTTTTTTTGCCCTGCGTTTCTGTCCTTCGTCATCTGGTTACGGGACTTACCTGCGTACCGGAGGCTTCCCACAAAACACTCGGAACCAGGTGATAGCGGCTGCCAGCGCGCCAATTTTATGCTGGAAAAAATTGGAGGCATGCTATGCAAACGCTTATCGCGATACTGGTTTTGATTGCACTTTCCGGATGTAGCAAAGGGCAATTTTTCCCCGGCGGTTATGGTTCTGAACTGGCGCACAAGTGCCAGATAGACCCCTACAGTGCCGAATGCCTGCAACCGCCGGCGGTACTTCATAACTGACCGGCCATGAATGGCTGGTCAGTTAAAACTCCCACTTGAAGAACTCTGTCCCGTTCGGCAGTTTCCTCAGCCACTTTTGCTTGGGTTTGCGCAGGCGCCCAGGAATGAAACCGAAACGCGCCCAGCGCAGACTGCCCGTGCGCTGGTCGTAAATCACCAGGTTTCCATCGTCCTGCACAGTCATGTATGTGTTGTACCAAAGCGACTTGTCGGCGCTATGCGTGCTTTCCGCGATCCATAATCGTCGCCTGGAGGGGTCATAAAGAAAGCCGCTGTTGCTGATCACAAACTGCAGCGGCTCGCGCATCTTCTTCGGGTGCAAAGTTGCGCTGTAAGGTTGATTGGCGTCGGCGATCCAGATGATCGCCTCACCGTCCTTGAGCACGAGGTTCCCGTCGCTTTGCAGCATCAGACGAAATCGACCGTTCTCGGATTGCAGGAATTGGCCCGCAGACATCGTTTGATTGGGAGGCAGTACAGAAGAACCACTTGCTTGAAAGGGCGTATATCGCAGAGCCATGTTTTCGTGCCTGTTTGAATAATGAAAAGAAGCATCATTCGAGCAGGTTTGAATTGCGCATCAGCGGTACATAGTTATCAGGGGCGAGTTTCGCCGTCTGCGTGTGCAGAGATGACGATGGTCAATGCAGCCCCCGTCATTTGTACAAGCGCTCCACGCAGGAATCGCCTTTAATCCTTCCTTAACACCCCGCTCGCAGACTCTTGATCGTATTTCTCGATATTTCAAAGCAAAATTTTCCGCTTTAATTCGATAGATAACTCGCTAGTCTTGGTTCGCAGTTCTCACAGGATTTGGGCAATGCAGCTACGTAACTCTTCTTCGCGCTATGGTTGGGTCAGCATCTTCATGCATTGGGTCGTGGCGTTGGCGGTCTTCGGGCTGTTTGCGCTGGGTCTGTGGATGGTCGGGCTGGATTACTACAGCACCTGGCGCAAAGACGCGCCGGACCTGCACAAGAGCATCGGCCTCGTGCTGCTCGCTGTGATGGTGTTGCGGGTGTTGTGGCGCTTCATCAGCCCACCGCCGCCAACCTTGCAAAGCTACAGCCGCATGACCCGCATTGGCGCTAAATTCGGCCATGGGTTTCTGTATCTGGCGCTGTTCGCTGTGATGATTGCCGGTTACCTGATTTCCACCGCAGACGGTGTCGGGATCCCGGTGTTTGGCCTGTTTGAAGTTCCTGCTCTGCTCTCCGGACTACCGGGTCAGGCAGATACCGCTGGGGTGATTCATCTGTGGCTGGCGTGGGCACTGGTAATTTTTTCCGGTCTCCATGCGTTGGCAGCATTGAAGCACCATTTTATCGATCGTGATGCGACCCTCACCCGAATGCTTGGTCGCAAAGCCTGAAATTCAACCTCGACTCAAAGGAAAAGAAAGCATGTTGAAAAAGACTCTGGCCGCTCTGGCAATCGGTTCTGCCGTGCTGTCCGCCAACGTAATGGCTGCTGACTATGTAGTAGACAAGGAAGGCCAGCACGCCTTCGTCGACTTCAAGATCAGCCACCTGGGCTACAGCTACATCACCGGTACCTTCAAGGACATCGACGGCAAGTTCAGCTTCGACGCTGCCAAGCCTGAAGACAGCAAGATCGAGTTCAACGTCAACACTGCCAGCGTGTTCACCAACCACGCCGAGCGTGACAAGCACATCGCCAGCGCTGACTTCCTCAACGCCAGCAAATTCGGCAAAGCCACTTTCGTGTCCACCAGCGTCAAATCCACTGGTGCCAACACGGCTGACGTGACCGGCGACCTGACCCTGCTGGGCGTGACCAAGCCAGTTGTCGTCAAGGCAACCTTCCTGGGCGAAGGCAAGGATCCATGGGGCGGCTACCGTGCCGGCTTCGAAGGCACCACCACCATCAAGCGTTCCGATTTCGGCAAGCAGAAAGACCTCGGTCCGAAGTCTGACGCGGTCGAACTGTACGTTTCGTTTGAAGGTGTGAAAGCGAAATAACTTTCGCCGCCACATGAAAAACGCCCCCGGTCGCAAGGCTGGGGGCGTTTTTATTGCTGCAACACGCTATTCCTTGTGGGAGCGAGCCTGCTCGCGAAAGCGGTATGTCACTCGGCAGAGATGCAACTGATCCGACGCTTTCGCGAGCAGGCTCGCTCCCACAGGGGGGTTGCGGTGTGGCAGAGATAATAGAGGTAAAAAAATGCCCCGGCTCTTTCGAGTCGGGGCATTTTTCATGGCGGCTTGAACTCAGCGATTGCGGGTCAGCAGTGCTGGTTTCTCGCCGCGCGGGCGGGTTGGCAGTTGATCGAGCTGCTCAGGCGTCGGGAAGCGGTCGGCTTTCGATTCCTTGTGCATGATCTTCGGACCGTTGCTGCGCGGGTTCTGCACGGCCGGTTCGCTGCGTGGTTGATCGTCACGGGCCGGGCGGCGGTTGCGCGGCGCGGATTCGTCACGACGACCCTGACCGTCACGCGGTGCGCCATTGCGCGGGCCGCTGCGTTTGGCCGGTGGTGTGCCGGTGCTCGAACCGTTGCTGTTGCGCGGACCGTTCTGGCGACCCTGTGGCTGACCGCCGCGTGGTGCGCCAGTGCCTGCGCCTTGCGCCGGGGCGCCCGGACGACGGCCACGGCCGCCGGCAGGAGCGGCTTTCGGCACGTAATCAACGCGGTTACCGAAGTTATCGATATCGTCGTCGAGGAACTCGTCCGGGGCACGGTCAGCCGCTGCACGCGGTGGCTGGCTCGGACGCTGTTCGCGGCTCGGCGTGCCTTCGCGCGGTTTCTGCTGACGGGCAGGGCGCTCGCCACGATCACCGGCCGGTTTTTCCTTGCCCTTGTCTTTGCCTTTGTCCTTGCGACCACCGCCACCACCGCCGCCATTCGGGCCGTCGCCGCGTGGGCCACGGGAATTGCGCGGGTTGCGGATGTCCGGACGCTCGCGGGCTTCCGGCTTCTCGGCTTCGATGGTGCTGGAGTCGAAGCCCATCAGATCGCCGTCGGCAATCTTTTGTTTGGTCATGCGTTCGATGCTTTTCAGCAGCTTTTCTTCGTCCGGCGCGACCAGCGAGATCGCCTCGCCCGAACGACCGGCGCGGCCGGTGCGGCCGATACGGTGCACGTAGTCTTCGTCGACGTTCGGCAGCTCGAAGTTGACCACATGCGGCAACTGGTCGATGTCCAGGCCACGGGCAGCGATGTCGGTGGCAACGAGAATGCGCACTTCACCGGCCTTGAAGTCGGCCAGGGCTTTGGTGCGGGCGTTCTGGCTCTTGTTACCGTGAATCGCCACCGCCGGCAGGCCGTGTTTGTCCAGGTATTCAGCGAGACGGTTGGCGCCGTGCTTGGTGCGGGTGAAGACCAGCACCTGTTCCCACGCGCCGGCGGTGATCAGGTGTGCCAGCAGCGCACGCTTGTGGCTGGCCGGCAGGCGGAATACGCGTTGTTCGATGCGCTCGACCGTGGTGTTCGGCGGCGTCACTTCGATGCGTTCCGGGTTGTGCAGCAACTTGCCGGCGAGGTCGGTGATGTCTTTGGAGAACGTCGCCGAGAACAGCAGGTTCTGACGCTTGGCCGGCAGACGTGCGAGGACTTTCTTCACGTCGTGCACAAAACCCATGTCGAGCATGCGGTCGGCTTCGTCGAGGACGAGGATTTCCACGTGGGACAGATCGACACTGCCCTGGCCGGCGAGGTCGAGCAGACGACCCGGGCAGGCAACGAGGACGTCGACGCCACGAGACATGGCCTGGACCTGTGGGTTCATGCCGACGCCGCCGAAGATGCAGGCGCTGACGAATTTCAGGTCACGGGCGTAGATCTTGAAGCTCTCGTGCACCTGGGCCGCGAGTTCGCGGGTCGGGGTCAGGACCAGTACGCGTGGCTGGCGCGGGCCATGACGCTGGGATTTGTCCGGGTGACCGTTGGGGAACAACCGCTCCAGAATCGGGAGGGCGAAGCCGCCGGTTTTACCGGTACCTGTCTGAGCCGCAACCATCAGGTCGCGACCTTGCAACACGGCGGGAATGGCCCGCTGTTGCACCGGAGTAGGCTCGGTATAGCCCGCATCTTCGATGGCACGGACTAAAGCCTCGGAGAGACCGAGGGAAGCAAAGGACATGAGTAATCCTGTTTTAGTTAGGGCTTGGCCCAATGGGAGTCTTGCCTGGCGCGAATCACGTTTAAGAGGACGCAATCCCGTCCGGTCCAGCGGCGGTTCCGAAGGCTCGTCAGGAGCGCTCGCGCGGGCTGGAAGCTGCGCTGTAGCGGGTCGTGAGGCCTGTTACGGTTCCGGGCGTCCGGGCGTGAGCCTGGCGGGAACGCCGGAGTATAACAGAGCAATCACTGCGCGCTGCTTTCCTGCTGCTCAACGGTTTTGCCACTGGCCGTGGCCGAGCGCAGAGAAGCGCTGTCGACGGGAGCAGCACCGTAGCGTGCGCTGAGCTCGGCGTAGGCCGGTTCGCGCTTGAAACGCTTGAGCTCGGCGCCAAAACGCTGCACCAGCAGGTCCATGCCGGCATTGCGCCGAACCGCCAGAAACTGGCTCTGCCGGCTGATAACCGTCGGGTTTTCCGTGATCAGATCGCGAATATTCAGTTCATCAAGCAAATGCTGGCCGACACGGCGATCGGTAATCACCAGGTCGATACGCCCGCGCACCAGTTTGCCGAAGTTGGCTTCATGGGTTGGCGCCGGCTCCCGGCTGAACAGCTGTGACTGGCTGAAATCCGGGCTGTACAGATAGCCCGGCGAGGTGCCGATGGTCAGCCCCTTGAGTTGTTCCAGGGTGCTGAACGGGTGCGGCCGATCGTTGGCGTAGAACATTACGAATTCAACGTCGGACAACGGTTCGCTGGGGTAGAGCAGGGTGGCGTCGCGCTCGGCGCTGTGAAAAATGTCCAGCGCACCGTCGGCCTGACCGGTTTCGAGCATCGACAGGCAGCGCTTCCACGGCAGGAACTGCCACTCGACTTCAATGCCCAGGCGTTTGAACACGATGGCGGTGGTTTCGTAGTCCAGCCCGAGGTTCTGCCCGCCCTGTTCGTACACGTAGGGCGCCCAGGGCTCGGTGACAATACGCAACTTCTCGCCCCGAGCGGCGAAGCTCAGGCAAGCAAAAACCAGCACGGCGAATAACTGCGTGATCAAAGGCATGGCTGGAGATTACGACGAGAAACCCGAAAGAGCCAGAAAGTGCCTGCACAAGCTCTGTTTCGCGGGCTTAAAAGCAAAAGACCGCAGCCTTCGGCAGCTCCTACGGGATACGAAATTCCAATGTAGGAGCTGCCGAAGGCCGCGATCTCTTGCTCTTGCTTTTGCTCTTGCTTGTAGCTTTCAGCTTGAAGCTTGCAGCTGCTTCACCGCGGCAACTTCAGGTTATTCCAGATCGCCAGGCTAGGCTCGGCCTGGTTCATGGAATAGAAATGCAGCCCTGGTGCGCCGCCCTGCAGCAGACGTTCGCACATTTCGCTGACGACTTGTTCGCCAAAGCGCTGAATGCTTCGTGTGTCGTCGCCGTAGGCTTCCAGTTGCTTGCGGATCCAGCGCGGGATTTCCGCACCGCAGGCATCGGAGAAACGCGCAAGTTTGCTGTAGTTGGTGATCGGCATGATCCCTGGCACGATCGGCAGATCCACGCCCAGCGCCTGCAAACGGTCGACAAAGTAGAAGTAGCTGTCGGCGTTGAAGAAGTACTGGGTGATCGCGCTGTCGGCACCGGCCTTTGCCTTGCGCACGAAGTTGGCGAGATCATCTTCGTAGTTGCGCGCTTGCGGATGCATCTCCGGGTAAGCGGCGACTTCGATGTGGAAATGGTCGGCGGTTTCTTCACGAATGAATTCCACCAGCTCATTGGCGTGACGCAGCTCACCGCTGGTCATACCCATGCCGGACGGCAGATCGCCACGCAGGGCGACGATGCGCTTGATGCCGGCAGCCTTGTATTCGTTGAGCAGGCCGCGCAGGTCGTCCTTGCTGTCGCCGACGCACGACAGGTGCGGTGCGGCAGGTATTTTGACTTCGCTTTCCAGCTGCAACACGGTGTTGAGCGTGCGATCACGGGTCGAACCGCCAGCGCCGTAGGTGCAGGAAAAGAAATCAGGGTTGTAAGTGGCCAACTGACGGGCAGTGGCGAGGAGCTTTTCTTGCCCGGCATCGGTCTTGGTCGGGAAAAACTCGAAGCTGTAGCGACGGTCTTGGGACATTGGAGGGGGCCTCCAGCTACGAGCTGCAAGCTTCAAGCTGCAAGAGGGCGGAGCGCCGGGATCCTGTGCCTGAAGCTTGCAACCAGCGGCTGCGTAATAACGATGAAGAAGCCAGCGACAGCTACAAGCCTCAAGTAAACCAACCGCTTTTACTTGCCGCTTGCAGCTTGAAGCTCGCAGCTGCTCTTAATAGCGATAGGCGTGCGGCTTGAACGGGCCTTCGACGGTGACGCCGATGTAGTCAGCCTGTTGCTTGGTCAGCTGAGTGACCACGCCGCCGAAGCCGCGCACCATTTCCAGAGCCACTTCTTCGTCGAGTTTCTTCGGCAGTACTTCAACGGTCAGACGCTCGGCTTTCTGTGCTGGCGACAGGTCGGCGTATTTCTGGCCGAACAGGAAGATCTGCGCCAGTACCTGGTTGGCGAACGAACCGTCCATGATGCGGCTCGGGTGACCGGTGGCGTTGCCCAGGTTCACCAGGCGGCCTTCGGCCAGCAGGATCAGGTAGTCGTCGTTCTGTGGGTCGAAGCTGCCGGCACCGGTGCGGTGAACCTTGTGCACCTGTGGCTTCACTTCTTCCCATGCCCAGTTCTTGCGCATGAAAGCGGTGTCGATTTCGTTGTCGAAGTGACCGATGTTGCAGACCACGGCGCGCTTCTTCAGGGCTTTGAGCATGTTCGCGTCGCAGACATTGACGTTACCGGTGGTGGTCACGATCAGGTCGATCTTGCCCAGCAGCGCTTTGTCGATGCTCGCTTCGGAACCGTCGTTGATACCGTCGATGAACGGCGAAACCAGTTCGAAACCGTCCATGCAGGCTTGCATGGCGCAGATCGGGTCGACTTCCGACACTTTGACGATCATGCCTTCCTGACGCAGGGACTGCGCCGAGCCCTTGCCCACGTCACCGTAACCGATGACCAGCGCTTGCTTGCCGGACAGCAAGTGGTCGGTACCACGCTTGATTGCATCGTTCAGGCTGTGACGGCAGCCGTACTTGTTGTCGTTCTTGGATTTGGTCACCGAGTCGTTGACGTTGATCGCCGGGATTTTCAGCTCGCCCTTGGCCAGCATGTCCAGCAGACGGTGTACGCCAGTGGTGGTTTCTTCGGTCACGCCGTGAACGCGATCGAGCACTTGCGGGTATTTCTTGTGCAGAAGCTCGGTCAGGTCGCCGCCGTCGTCGAGGATCATGTTGGCGTCCCATGGCTGGCCATCCTTGAGGATGGTCTGCTCCAGGCACCACTCGTACTCTTCTTCAGTCTCGCCTTTCCAGGCGAACACCGGGATACCGGCGGCAGCGATAGCGGCAGCGGCCTGATCCTGAGTGGAGAAAATGTTGCAGGACGACCAGCGTACTTCGGCACCCAGGGCAACCAGGGTTTCGATCAGCACGGCGGTCTGAATGGTCATGTGGATGCAGCCGAGGATTTTCGCGCCCTTGAGCGGCTGCTCGGAAGCGTACTTGCGGCGCAGACCCATCAGGGCAGGCATTTCCGATTCGGCGATGATGGTTTCGCGACGGCCCCAGGCAGCCAGGGACATATCGGCAACTTTGTAATCGGTAAAATCGGCAGGCGTGTTGACAGCGCTCATGAAGAGCCTCCATTCGTAATGTATGCGAATGGGCGCCGTTGTGCGTTTAGTGTCCGGGATGAGCCGGTCAACGCCCCATCCGAGCCTGACAGGTCGAACCTGCTGCAGCGCCCCTCGGACAGGTGGCGGGAAAACGGCATAGCCGTTCTGAATCGGTGGCGATTATAGCGGTCTTCGCCCGGCTAGTGGCAAGCGGCAAGCTACAAGCGGCAAGTAAAAGCCAATCCGCTTTTACTTGCAGCTTGTAGCTGAAAACTTGAAGCTGGGGGCCAATACCCCTAACGCCCAAACGCCTCGACCTTGGAGCCCCCCCATGAATTTCCACACCCGCAAATGGGTTAAACCCGAAGACCTCAACCCCAACGGCACGCTGTTTGGCGGCAGCCTGCTGCGCTGGATCGATGAAGAAGCGGCGATCTACGCCATCGTGCAGTTGGGCAACCAGCGCGTGGTGACCAAGTACATCTCGGAAATCAACTTCGTCAGCGCCTCGCGCCAGGGCGACATCATCGAACTGGGCATCACCGCCACCGAATTCGGCCGCACCTCGATCACCCTGACCTGCGAAGTGCGCAACAAGATCACCCGCAAGAGCATCCTGACCGTGGAGAAGATGGTCTTCGTCAACCTCGGCGAAGACGGCCTGCCGGCGCCGCACGGGCGGACGGAGATCAAATATGTGAAAGACCAGTTCAAGGATGACGAAGCCGTTCAATAAGATCGGCGGCGCATTCTTCGCGAGCAGGCTCGCTCCCACAGGTACGCGTGATCCCTGTGGGAGCGAGCCTGCTCGCGAAAGAGGTTGCCCGTTCAGCGAAGATTCGCCTGGCCACTGAACAGCCATGAAGCGCAACGGTCGTAGCTACATCGCCCCCCACCGGTTGCCACGCCATGACCACCCCCACCAGCGACAAGACCCCCGACCTCTCGGCCAAGGAGCAGCACGAAGTCGAGAAGAGCCAGCCGCCGCGCGCGGCCGTTCTGCATGAAATCATCCGCACCCAGGGCGATCAGGAACTGGAGCGCAGCATTGCCGCGCTGTGGTGGTCGGCGCTGGCGGCAGGGTTGACCATGGGCCTGTCGCTGATGGGCATGGGCTTGCTCAATTCGCGCCTACCCGATGGCGACGAATTCAAGGTGATCGCCAGTTTCGGCTACTGCGCCGGTTTCCTCGCGGTCATCCTCGCGCGGCAGCAGCTGTTCACCGAAAACACCCTGACCGCCGTTCTGCCGGTGATGACCAAGCCGACGCTGCTGAATTTCGCCCGGCTGATGCGTCTGTGGTCAGTGGTACTGGTCGGCAACCTCTGCGGGACGATTCTGGTCGCCTACGTGATGCTCGAACTGCCGATTTTCGACAGCAAGACCGATGTCGCCTTCCTCGAGATCGGCCGCAAGGTCATGGAGCACAGCGCCAGTCAGATGTTCGCCAAGGGCATTGTTTCCGGCTGGATGATCGCCACCATGGTCTGGATGATTCCGTCCATGGAGAGCGCGAAGATGTGGATCATCATCCTCATCACCTATTTCATGGCGCTGGGCGACTTCACTCATATTGTCGTCGGATCGGCGGAAGTGTCGTATCTGGTGTTTGCCGGAGAGTTGCCGTGGAGTGATTTCTGGGCGGTGTTCGCCGCGCCGACGCTGGCGGGAAATATCATCGGCGGCAGCTTTATCTTCGCGCTGATCAGCCATGCGCAGATTCGCAGCGAGAGCGGTGCGCCGAAGGAGCCTGCGAATCAGGCTGTTGAGCCCGATCCGCAGTCGATCAAGAAATGATCAGTGGTGTGCTGGCTCAGGCACGCTGGCCGGCTCATTGCGCGTCGCGTGCTTGACCAGTTTGCCGATGGTCAGCCCCTGCAACAGGATCGACGAGAGCACGACGATGTAGGTGATGCTCAGCAGCAGGTCGCGTTGCGGGCCCAGCGGCAGGGCCAGCGCCAGTGCCACCGACACACCGCCGCGCAAACCACCCCAGGTGAGAATGCGGATAGTGCCGGCCGGCACTGAGCGCCAGCGACGCAGCAAGAGGATCGCCGGGGCCACGGTAAGCAGGCGCGACAGCAGAATCGCCACCGCCAGCAGCCCTGCGGCGGCCATGTGCAGCCAGTTGAACGGCAGCAGCAACAACTCCATGCCGATCAGTGCAAACAGCAGGGCGTTGAGCATGTCATCGAGCAACTCCCAGAAACCGTCCAGATAGCGGCGGGTCATGTCGTTCATCGCCAGATTGCGCCCAAGGTTGCCGATGATCAGACCGGCGACCACCATCGCGATCGGCGCCGAGACGTGCAGTTCGGTGGACATCGCCGAACCGCCGATCACCAGGGCCAGGGTCAGCATTACCGTGATCTGATGCTGCTCGATGCTTTTGATCATGCGATACACCAGATAACCGATCAGACCGCCGAACAACACACCGCCAATCGCTTCGTGAACGAAGAGCATGGCCGTGGCGCTGACGGTCGGGGTTTCGCCCAGTTGCGCAATGCCCAGCAGCACGGTGAAGACCACTACCGCCGTGCCGTCGTTGAATAGCGACTCGCCGACGATGGTGGTTTTCAGCGGTTTCGAAGCGTTGGCCGTGCGTAATACGCCGAGCACGGCAATCGGGTCGGTCGGCGAGATCAGCGCGCCGAACAACAGGCAGTAGAGGAAACTCACGTGCCAGCCGAACAGGGCAAAGATGTAGAAGGCCAGACTGCCGATCACCACAGTGGCGATCAATACGCCGAAAGTCGCCAGCAGGCCGATCGGCCAGCGGTAGCTGCGCAAGTCATTGAGGTTGACGTGCAGGGCGCCGGCGAACAGCAGGAACGAGAGCATCCAGTTCATCAGCAGATCGCCGAAATCGATCTGGCCGATCAGTTGCTGCACGCGATCTTCGAGGCCAGGGAAACCGAGCACGCTGAGGCCTTGCAGGATCAGCGAAAACAGCAGCGCGGTGACCATCACGCCGATGGTCGGTGGCAGGCCGATGAAACGGAAATTGACGAAGGTCAGGAGGGTGGTGAGGCAGATGAAAGCGGCGACAAGTTCAAGCATCCGGAGTCCTTGGGATGGAGGGTGAATGGCACGCGACCGGAGTCTGCACGCAGGGATTTGATGGGGTGGGGGTGGCTGAGGGCACATCCGAATCCGGAGTCAAATTCAACAGCCCTCACCCCAGCCCTCTCCCAGAGGGAGAGGGGGCCGACCGAGGTGTCTGGTGAGGTGCATCGATCTGGACGATCGGGTCGATTAAGGATTCAGCAAAGCACGTTCAAGTCGGCGTGGGTATCGAGCATTCCCCGATCAGTCCCCTCTCCCGCTGGGAGAGGGCTAGGGTGAGGGCTGCATCTGGCAACCCACAATCAGCCAGACACATTGACCGCACTGGCCCGCCGGCGTTGCAGGTAAATGAACAGCAGCGCCGTCAGCACCGTCAGCACGCCAACCAGCGCCCCGGTCCAGGGCAAGTCCGCCAGATCCGCGCCGCTGGCCACTACCAGCCCGCCGATCCAGGCGCCCGCAGCGTTGCCGAGGTTGAACGCGCTCTGGTTCAGCGTCGACCCGAGATTCGGCGCTTCGTGGGCCTGATCAATAATCAACAGCTGCAGAATCGGGCACAGTGCGAAAGCGAAAACTCCCCACAGCACCAGCGTGATCGCCGCCGGAATAACCGCACGGCTGGTCTGGCTGAACGCCGCCAGAATCACCACGACCGCCAGCGCCACGCCGACCAGCGATGGCAACAGACGGCTGTCAGCCAGACGCCCGCCGAGCATGCTGCCCGCCGTCAGGCCGACGCCGAACAACAGCAGCATCACCGTCACGCCGTGGGGGCTGACGCCGGTGATGTCTTGCAGAATCGGTGCGATATAGGTGAACACGCTGAACAGACTGGTCGAGGCCAGCACACTCATGCCCAGCGCCAGCAGCACGTTGGCCTTGCCCAATACTTTGAATTCGCTGGCGAGGTTGGCCTTGTCCATCGCGATGTGTTTCGGCAACCACAGCCATTGCGCCAGCGCGGCGACAATGCCGATCACCGACACCGCCCAGAAGGTCGAGCGCCAGCCAGCGTATTGGCCCAGCGCTGTGCCCAAGGGTACGCCGAGGACGTTGGCCAGGGTCAGGCCGGTGAACATCATCGCAATGGCCTGCGCGCGTTTGTTCGGCGCAACCAGCCCGGCGGCGACCACCGAGCCGATGCCGAAAAACGCGCCATGACACAGCGCCGTGACCACGCGTGCCGCCATCAGCGTTGCGTAGTTCGGCGCGAGCGCGCAGAGCACGTTGCCGAGAATGAACATCAGCGTCATGCCCAGCAGTGTCGCTTTGCGCGGCATGTTGGCGGTGCCGATCGCCAGGATTGGCGCGCCGAACACCACGCCCAGGGCGTAACCGGTGATCAGCAGGCCGGCGTGAGGAATGCTCACGGCGAGGTCGCGGGCGACGTCGGGCAGCAGGCCCATGATGACGAATTCGGTGGTGCCGATGCCGAATGCGGCAACGGCGAGTGCAAGCAAAGCGAGGGGCATGCGCAAGGTCTCTGTCAGTAGTCTTGACGCTTTGATCAGGCATACGCGTGCCAGCGACCGTTTTCGAAGAAAGCGGAGCAGGCAGCTTTTATTGGAATTTTTGGGTGTGCAACTGAGTACGGCGTGGTGGGGTGCAGTATAAACAGCTGCTGACACATGGCGAATCAATAATCTGACTGATCGGTTCCGGATTCGGATGTTCAGCGTAGACGCTGTCGTGAAATATCCGTCTGAAAGAACCTTTCGGTCGGCCACGGCTCTTAGCCTGTGGGCAGGTGCTGATCGGCATGCTGGTGATGAAGTTCTGACCGCTCGCCCATTACTCGAATCGAAAAAAGGACGACGTTATGACGGTGGCTCTGTGGTGTGTGTTGATCGCGATTTTTCTGCCGTACGTGTGCACGATCGTGGCGAAGGCAACCGGCGGTTTCCGCCTCAAGGACAATTACGATCCACGGGACTTTCTCGACAGTGTCGATGGCGTCGCTCGTCGCGCCCATGCCGCGCAACTGAACAGCTTTGAAGTGACTCCGGCGTTTGCCGCCGCGGTGATCGTTGCGCATCTGGTCGGCACTGCCGAACTGGTGACGGTCAATGTGCTGGCCGTGCTGTTCATTACCAGCCGTCTGCTGTACATCATTTGCTACCTGGCCGACTGGGCTGCACTGCGTTCGGTGGTGTGGTTTATCGGGATGGCGTTGATTGCTTCGTTCTTCTTTGTGTCTATCTGATTATCGGGTGGTGCTGCCGGCCTCTTCGCGAGCAGGCTCGCTCCCACATGGAAATGCATTCCAGATGTGGGAGCGAGCCTGCTCGCGAAGGCGACCGATCAGACCATGAAGAACCTAAGACTTTTGCTTCGGTGTATCCGCCACCTGCGGCACTTGCGGCAATTCTTTTCCTTTAGGCCAGAGCATCCAGATCTGCCCTTGCTGTTTCATGTCCCCGGCCAGTTGCCCGGCCGCATCGCCAGTGCCCCAGAACAGATCCGCACGCACCTCACCGGCAATCGCGCCGCCGGTATCCTGCGCCGCGACCGGGCGCACCAGCGGTGTGCCATCCGGTTTGGTGGTGGACAGCCATAACAGGCTGCCCAGTGGAATCACCTTGCGATCCACCGCCGCGCTGTAGCCGGCGGTCAGCGGCACGTTCAGCGAGCCGCGCGGACCTTCGTTGCTGTCCGGGTTGCGGGTGAAGAACACGTAGCTCGGGTTGCTGGCGAGCAGTTCCGGGATGCGAGTCGGGTTGGCCTTGGCCCAGTTGCTGATCGCGCTCATGGTTACCTCTTCCTTCTTCAGCTCACCTTGCTCGACCAGCCAGCGACCGATCGGCCGGTACGGGTGGCCGTTCTGGTCGGCGTAGGCGATGCGCAACTGTTTACCGTCCTCGGTCTGAATCCGGCCCGAGCCCTGAATCTGCAGAAATTGCAGGTTCATCGGATCAGTCAGATAAGCCACTACCGGCGCTTTCACGCCTTTGGATTCAATGGTCGCCGCATCGTCGTAAGGCTTGAGCACGCGGCCTTCGAGACGGCCGCGCAGGCGCTTGCCTTTGAGTTCCGGATAGATGCTGTCGAGCGAGACGATGATCATGTCTTCCGGCACGCCATACACCGGCACGTTTGCCGTCGCGGTTGGCGTCAGGCTGCCGGGATACACCGGTTCGTAGTAGCCAGTGATCAGACCGTTGGGGTTGTCGTTCTCGGCGCGCAGGCCGTAGACATCGAGGTTCTGCTTGAGGAACGCGCGAATCTCGGCGGCGCTCTGCGGCACATTGGCTGCCGCAGCGCAGGTCGGGCCCCACACCGCGTCGGCTTTGAGTCGGGTGCAGGCGCTGCGCCACGAGCCGAAACCGGCGACCAGATCGCTGTCGGAAACTGCCGGCAACGCTTCCCAGGTTGCGCTGGAATAGGTGGCCAGCGCATGGGTTTTCGGTTTGGCGCTGTCGCCGCCAGTACAGCCGGCGAGGATGGCCAGTAGCGGGAGGGTGACGAGAAGCGGGTGACGCCAGGCCGTGAAGCGGCTGTTCATGGAGTGATTCCTGTGCCGGTTAGCCGAGTGCTCCATGCGCTCGACCAACCCGTATTTTTAATAGGGCTATTGGTGTTTGGCGGTGAGCCGAGGATACTGGCCGCCGATTTCCGCGACCTGAAGCCACCATGACTCTGAAACGAATTGCTGTTGTACTGCTGGCCTGTCTGACCTTGTCCGCCTGTGGCGGCGTCGACCCGAACTCGCCATTGGGCCAGCGCAAGGCCATTTTCAAGCAGATGCTCAAGACCAGCGAAGACCTCGGCGGCATGTTGCGCGGGCGCATCGCCTTCGACGGGCCGAAATTTGCCGAAGGCGCGGTCAGACTTGATGCGTTGGCCCATGAGCCGTGGAAGCATTTCCCGCAGGTGCGCGAAGAAGATCACACCAGCGCCAAAGACGACGTCTGGCAGAAACAGGCGCGTTTTCAGGAACTGGCCCGCGTCCTCGAAGCGGCTACCGGTGAACTGGTCGTCGCCAGTCAGGTTCAGCCGTACAAGGCCAGCAATCTCGGACCGGCAGTGCAGAAAGTCGAGGATGCCTGCAGTGCTTGCCATAAAGAGTTTCGCGATCATTGATTTGTGTAGCCTTGACTGACGCCTTCGCGAGCAGGCTCGCTCCCACACGGGATATGCATTCCCATGTGGGAGCGAGCCTGCTCGCGAAAGCGGTCTGCCATTCGCCACCAAATCAAACTTTTACTTATCGATCTCGTCCAGCGCTTCCTGCAGTTCCTTGCGCGACTCGGCCAGCTTCTCCTTGCGCTTGTTGATCTTCTCCGGATCGCCCTTCTTCATGGCCTTGTCGAGGTCCGCCTGACGCTGGCTGACTTCATGCTTGGCCTCAAGCACCTTGTTCTCACGTTCTTTCTTCAGCCCGGCGTCGGTGCAGTGTTCGTTCACTTCGCGCAGTGCGGTTTCAAGACCTGCCTGCTGCTCCATGTTGCCGCGCGATTTGGCCTGTTCGATCTGATTGATGATGCCCTGCTTCTTGGCAGCGCAACCGGTCAGGCCCGGGCCGTCTTCTTCGGCCATGACCGGGGCGGCCATGACACCGCAAAGAGTGAGCAGGGCCAGCGGTGCGAGAAATTTCATAAAAAGCTCCATGTGCAAAGGCAATCGGGGTTGGAGGGCACTGCGCTGTTGGAGCGTCTGGCCGGCCATTGGGTTCCCGCCGGGCGGGGATTGCATGTTCAGAAGCCGTCGATGCCGGCGGCTTTCAGGGTGTTGCTCAAAGCCAGTACCTGCGGGTCGCGAAAGAATGCGCTCAGTTGCGCGGCGCGACCCGGGCCGATGCCGGCTTCTGCCTGCCATTGTTCAGTGTCGCGTTGTGCCAGGGCCTGCCATGAATCGGCCAGTTGTGCCTGTCCGGCCGGCGGCATGCCCAGCGCTTTCAACCATTGAGCGAACGGCTGTTGCCGCGCGCCCTGAAAACTGTGGACCAGACGCGCGCTGCTGCGCTCGCCGAGGCCGGCAATGTTAGCAAGCTCTGACGCATCGAGGGTCAGCCAATCCAGCAGGTGTTTCAGACGGCCTGTTTCCAAAAGTTTCTCCCAGGTGCCACGCCCGACATGGTGCATGCCCAGACCCTGCTTGCCGCTCAGCCAGGTCAGACGCGCGAGAAACTGGCTCTCACAGCCGGGCGTCGGTTGCCAGCAGCTCAGGGCGTGGTAGTCGCTGGCATTGGGAACGCTGATGTCCGCGCGTTCGCTGGTGCGCAGCACGACACTGTCGAGACGTGGAATGGTCAGCCCGGCCAGGCTGACCGCGACCTGATCGCCGGGGCGAATGTCGAGGGTCTGCCAGCGCTTGAGCGAGCTGACGCTGACCCGTTTGATCTCGCGGTCATCGAGTCGGACCGGCAGCAGTTCCAGCACCGGCGTGACGCGTCCGGTACGGCCGATCTTGAAGTTGACCTTGCGCACTTCGGCCAATGCCTGAGCGAAAGGGTATTTCCAGGCAACCGCCCAATAAGGTGCCTTGGCCTGCCAGCGTTCGGCGGTTGGCCGTTGGCTCTGGCGCAGCACCACGCCGTCGCTGGCAAAGGGCAGGGGCGAGCGATACCAGTGCTCGCGCCATTTTTGCGCGTCTTCGAATTGGCTGATGGGCTGTGTATAGGGCTCAGTGGCAGCGAACCCCAATGCCTGAAGTTCGGACAATCTTTCCGGCAGCCGCACCGGGCCTTGCGGCCAGTCCCAGACAAACAGGCCGATCCCGGCAGCCTGTTCTGCATCGAGGGATTTGCGTGCCATCAGCCCGGCCACGGTAGCGCGGGCATTGACGCTGCCGGCCTGTGATTGAACATGCGCGTTCAGGCGCCAATACAGTTCACCTTGCACCAACAGATCCCGTGGCTGCGTCAGGCGTTGCGCAATGGCAGCGATCTTTCGCGCGGAGGCTGTCCAGTCCTGGCCATTGATCCCGTCGCCGCGACTGATGGCCTGCTGCAATAACCCATCGCGGTAAATCAGCGTGACGGCCACGCCGTCGACTTTGGGTTGCACCCAGACGTTCTGGCGATCACGCAGCCAGTTGGCGACGTCTTCGGCTTTGTGCAGCTTGTCCAGACCGGTGTGGGCGATGGGGTGCGTGACCGCGCCGGACGCGGTGCGCAAGGGCTGCGGTGATGAGGGCTGGTTGAAGCAGGCTTGCCACTCATTCAGTCGCAGCACGGACTGGTCATAGAGTTCGTCAGTGATCAATGAGCGGCCTTCGCGGTGATAGGCGTCGTCCCATTGGTCGATCCGGTTTTGCAGGGTGGTGATTTCGCGTTGGGCTTGAGGTAGGGGCCAGTCGGGGCAGTTGGCTTGGCTGACGAGGGTGATGATTGCCAGCAGGAAGGCCAGCAACAGGCGCAGTGTGAACAGCATTGTGAGCGTCCTTGCTCGGGGGTGATGCTTGAAGGGTAGGTGAGGATCTGAAGAACGTTGCGCGGCTGTTTTGCGAACTGTTTCGGGGTAGGAGAACTGGTGTTGCCGGGGAGGGCGCCTTCGCGAGCAGGCTCGCTCCCACAGGGATCTAAAGAATGTTTCAGGCATGAAAAAGCCCCGCACGGCGCAAACCGTGCGGGGCTTTCATGCAGCCAGGGTCTTACAGGCCAGCGGCGGAACGCAGGGCGTCGGCGCGGTCGGTTTTTTCCCAGGTGAACGTGGTGAAGCTGTCTTCGCCAACGGTCTTGGTCTGCGGTGCACGGCCGAAGTGGCCGTAGGCTGCGGTTTCCTGGTACATCGGGTGCAGCAGGTCGAGCATGGTGGTGATCGCGTATGGACGCAGGTCGAACACTTCACGCACCAGTTTGATGATCTTGTCATCGCTGATCTTGCCGGTGCCGAAGGTGTTCAGCGAGATCGACGTAGGCTGGGCCACACCGATCGCGTAGGAAACCTGAATCTCGCAACGCTCGGCCAGGCCGGCTGCAACGATGTTCTTGGCCACGTAACGACCAGCGTAGGCAGCCGAACGGTCAACCTTCGATGGATCCTTGCCGGAGAACGCGCCGCCGCCGTGACGGGCCATACCGCCGTAGCTGTCGACGATGATCTTGCGACCGGTCAGACCGCAGTCACCTACCGGGCCGCCAATGATGAACTGGCCGGTCGGGTTGATGTGGAACTGGGTGTCCTTGCTCAGCAGTTCGGCAGGCAGCACGTGCTTGACGATCAGCTCCATCACGCCTTCGCGCAGGTCTTTGTACGACACTTCCGGGTTGTGCTGGGTCGACAGAACCACGGCGTCGATGCCGACAACCTTGCCACCTTCGTAACGGCAGGTCACTTGCGACTTGGCGTCCGGACGCAGCCACGGCAGCAGGCCCGACTTGCGTGCTTCGGCCTGACGCTGCACCAGCTGGTGCGAGAAGGTGATCGGCGCTGGCATCAAAACGTCGGTTTCGTTGCTGGCGTAGCCGAACATCAGGCCCTGGTCGCCAGCGCCCTGATCTTCAGGCTTGGCGCGGTCAACACCCTGGTTGATGTCCGGGGACTGCTTGCCGATGATGTTCATCACGCCGCAGGTCGCGCCGTCGAAGCCGACTTCGGAGCTGGTGTAGCCGATGTCGCAGATCACGTCACGAACGATCTGCTCCAGGTCGACCCAGGCGCTGGTGGTCACTTCACCGGCAACGATGGCCACGCCGGTCTTGACCAGGGTTTCCACGGCCACGCGAGCGTGTTTGTCCTGGGCAATAATGGCGTCCAGCACCGCATCGGAAATCTGGTCGGCGATTTTGTCCGGATGTCCTTCAGACACGGACTCGGAGGTGAAGAGGGAGTATTCGCTCATCTCGATGTTTTCCTGAATTTACCGATGGTGAGTGTCGCCAGCCGGTCGCTGAAAGTGGCGAACCTGGATCTGGAAACCATTACGTAAGCCTACATAGAGGCTTTCCCCGGGAACGAGTCCCGCAGCGGTGGCCCAACGGGCCAGATCGTCCTGTTCAAACCCCAACCAGAGATCACCGCAGGCCTCCCTGGCCCAACTCTGGTTGTGGCTACATAACTCTGTCACGAGCAGGCTACCGCCCGGTTGCAGCAGGTCGGCCATGTGCCTGAGCGCATCGGCCGGGGCGGCGAAATGGTGCAGGACCATGTTCAACACCACGCAATCGGCCGTAAGGCTGGTGCCGTTCAATGCATCGGCCAATTGCAGGCTGACGTTAGCCAGCTGTTCACGTTCGCACACCTGACGCGCCAGTTCGAGCATCGCCGGGCTGTTGTCCAGCGCGGTTACGGTGCCGAAGCGACGGGCCAGTTCCGGCAGAAAAGCACCATCGCCGGGGCCGACTTCAATGGCCGTGGCTGCACCATCGAAGTTCAGTTTGTCGAGCAGGGCCAGCACGCTGTCACGGTACTGCGGCAAGCCTGCGATCAAGTCTTGCTGGGCGCGGAATTTCTCCGCGACCCGGGCGAAAAAGTCCTGGCTCGCCGCGGCACGTTGGCCGTGAACCTGTTCGATGCGCGCTTGCACCTCGTCAGGCAGATCCAGATTGTCGACTTCTTCCAACAATGCCGCGTGCAGCTTGCCGCCGAGCAAATCGCTGTGGGGCAGGGCGCGACGATAGAAAATCGCGTTGCCTTCACGGCGTGTCGCCACCAGATCGGCTTGCGCCAGCACCTTGAGGTGATGGCTCATGCCCGACTGGCCGATGCCGAAAATCTGCGCCAGCTCCAGCACGCCGAACGAATCGTTGGCCAGCGCGCGCAAGACATTCAGCCGCAGCGGATCGCCGCCGGCCTTGCACAGGGCCGCCAGCTCGTCGCAATCGTCATGGCGAATGGAAGGCACGCGTAAGTTCATAGGGCTGGCAGTCTAGAGACGGGGGCAAAGCATCGCAAGGTCAATATCAAAAAGTTTTGATATTGCTCGATAAATGGCACTTCTCGCCGGACGGTAGTCTCTACAAACGAATAGCGGAAAGGTTTCACCAGACGAAACCGGTGCTATCAATTGGAAAAACGCCTGCCGATGACTATCTGTCATTGCCCCGAGGCGCATGGGTGAGGGAAAATGCCCTCCTTTTTTCCGTTTCAGTCTATTCACACCCAGGAGATCAGCGATGCCTAGCCGTCGTGAGCGTGCCAACGCCATTCGTGCCCTCAGCATGGATGCCGTGCAAAAAGCCAACAGCGGCCATCCCGGTGCCCCTATGGGTATGGCAGATATTGCCGAAGTGCTGTGGCGCGACTACCTCAAGCACAACCCGAGCAACCCGTCTTTCGCCGACCGTGACCGCTTCGTGCTGTCCAACGGGCACGGCTCGATGTTGATCTACTCGCTGCTGCACCTGACCGGTTACGACCTGTCGATCGACGACCTCAAGCAGTTCCGTCAACTGCACAGCCGTACTCCAGGCCACCCGGAATTCGGTTACACCCCGGGCGTCGAAACCACCACCGGCCCGCTGGGTCAGGGTCTGGCCAACGCCGTCGGTTTCGCCTTGGCGGAAAAAGTCATGGGCGCGCAGTTCAACCGCCCCGGCCACAACATCGTTGATCACCACACCTACGTGTTCCTCGGTGATGGCTGCATGATGGAAGGCATTTCCCACGAAGTCGCCTCCTTGGCCGGCACGCTGGGCCTGGGCAAGCTGATCGCCTTCTACGATGACAACGGCATCTCCATCGACGGCGAAGTCGAAGGCTGGTTCACCGATGACACGCCGAAGCGTTTCGAAGCCTACAACTGGCAGGTGATCCGCAACGTCGACGGCCACGATCCGGAAGAGATCAAGACCGCCATCGAAACCGCACGCAAGAGCGCTCAACCGACGCTGATCTGCTGCAAGACCACCATCGGTTTCGGCTCGCCGAACAAGCAGGGGAAAGAAGATTGCCACGGCGCGCCACTGGGTGACGCGGAAATCGCCCTGACCCGTCAGGCGCTGAACTGGAACTACGGCCCGTTCGAAATCCCGGCTGAAATCTACGCCGAGTGGGACGCCAAAGAAGCTGGCCGCGCGGTCGAAGCCGAGTGGGATCAGCGTTTCGCCGCCTACTCCGCTGCGTTCCCGACCGAAGCCAACGAACTGATCCGTCGTCTGAGCGGCGAACTGCCGGCCGACTTCTCGGAAAAAGCCTCGGCCTACATCGCCGAAGTCGCGGCCAAGGGCGAAACCATCGCCAGCCGTAAAGCCAGCCAGAACACCCTCAATGCTTTCGGCCCGCTGCTGCCGGAAATGCTCGGCGGTTCGGCTGACCTCGCCGGTTCCAACCTGACCCTGTGGAAAGGCTGCAAAGGCGTCAGCGCCGAAGATGCCAGCGGCAACTACATGTACTACGGCGTGCGCGAATTCGGCATGACCGCGATCATGAACGGCGTGGCCCTGCACGGCGGTCTGGTGCCTTACGGCGCGACCTTCCTGATGTTCATGGAATACGCGCGCAACGCCGTCCGTATGTCGGCACTGATGAAGAAGCGTGTGATCCACGTCTACACCCACGACTCCATCGGTCTGGGCGAAGACGGCCCGACGCACCAGCCGATCGAGCAACTGACCAGCCTGCGCAGCACGCCGAACCTCGACACCTGGCGTCCAGCCGATGCCGTGGAATCGGCAGTGGCCTGGAAAAACGCGCTGGAGCGCAAGGACGGCCCGTCGGCGCTGATCTTCTCGCGGCAGAACCTGCAACACCAGGAACGCGATGCTGGCCAGATCGCCAACATCAGCCGTGGCGGTTATGTGCTCAAGGACTGCGCAGGCGAGCCTGAGCTGATCCTGATCGCTACCGGTTCGGAAGTTGGTCTGGCCGTTCAGGCTTTCGACAAACTGACCGAGCAGGGCCGCAAGGTCCGCGTGGTTTCCATGCCTTGCACCAGCGCGTTCGATGCTCAGGATGCGGAGTACAAGCAGTCGGTTCTGCCGCTGCAAGTCAGCGCACGTATCGCCATCGAAGCGGCCCACGCCGATTTCTGGTTCAAGTACGTGGGTCTGGAAGGTCGCGTGATCGGCATGACCACCTACGGTGAGTCGGCGCCGGCTTCGGCACTGTTCGAAGAGTTCGGTTTTACCCTGGAAAACATCCTGGGTCAGGCTGAAGAGCTGCTGGAAGACTAAGTCTGACAGTTGTGTTGTCCGGGCTGACGCCTTCGCGAGCAGGCTCGCTCCCACGATGGAATGCATTTCCCTGTGGGAGCGAGCCTGCTCGCGAAAGCGATGGCTCAGGCAACATCGCACTGCCTGATACACCACGGTAATCGAGAACCCCATGCCTCAACCGCGTCCCTACAAAGTTGCACTCAACGGCTACGGCCGCATTGGTCGTTGCGTCTTGCGGGCGTTGTTCGAGCGCGGCGCGAAGGCCGGGTTTGAAATTGTCGCGATCAACGATCTGGCCGACATGGCCAGCATCGAATACCTGACACGCTTCGACTCCACCCACGGCCGTTTTCCCGGCGAAGTGCGGGTTGAGGGCGATTGTCTGCATATCAATGGCGACTGCGTGAAGGTCCTGCGCAGTGCCACTCCCGAAGGCATCGATTGGGCGTCGCTGGGCGTCGATCTGGTGCTCGAGTGCTCCGGCGCTTACCACACCCGTGCCGACGGTCAGCGGTTTCTCGACGCCGGCGCGCCACGCGTGCTGTTCTCGCAGCCGATGGCCAGCGAAGCGGATGTCGACGCCACCATCGTCTACGGCGTCAATCAGGACTGCCTGACCGGCGACGAACTGCTGGTGTCCAACGCCTCCTGCACCACCAACTGCGGCGTGCCGCTGCTGCGCCTGCTCGATCAGGCGATCGGTCTGGATTACGTGTCGATCACCACGATCCACTCGGCGATGAACGATCAGCCGGTGATCGACGCCTATCACCATGAAGACCTGCGCCGCACGCGTTCGGCGTTCCAGTCGGTGATCCCGGTGTCCACTGGTCTGGCGCGCGGTATCGAGCGCCTGCTGCCGGAACTTGCCGGACGAATTCAGGCCAAAGCCGTGCGCGTGCCGACAGTCAACGTGTCCTGCCTCGACATCACGATGCAGACCGCCACCGCGACTGACGCCAACGAGGTCAACCGGATCCTGCGCGAAGCCGCCACTAGTGGCCCGCTCAAAGGCCTTCTGGCCTACACCGAGTTGCCGCACGCCAGCTGTGATTTCAACCATGACCCACATTCGGCCATTGTCGATGCCAGTCAGACCCGTGTTTCCGGCCCCAAACTGGTGAACATCCTGGCCTGGTTCGACAACGAGTGGGGTTTTGCCAACCGAATGCTGGACGTTGCAGACCACTATCTGCAAACAGCAACTTCAAAAAAACCGTAGGAAGTGCGACCCATGACCGTGTTGAAGATGTCCGACCTCGATCTGCAAGGTAAGCGCGTATTGATCCGCGAAGACCTCAACGTCCCCGTCAAGGACGGTGTTGTCACCAGCGACGCGCGCATCCTGGCTTCGCTGCCGACCATCAAGCTGGCCCTGGAAAAAGGCGCGGCGGTGATGGTCTGCTCGCACCTGGGCCGTCCGACCGAAGGCGAATTCTCCGCCGAGAACAGCCTGAAACCTGTCGCCGACTACCTGAGCAAAGCGCTCGGCCGTGAAGTGCCGCTGGTGGCTGATTACCTTGGTGGCGTCGAGGTCAAGGCTGGCGATATCGTGCTGTTCGAAAACGTGCGCTTCAACAAGGGCGAGAAAAAGAACACTGACGAGCTGGCTCAGCAATACGCGGCCCTGTGCGACGTGTTCGTGATGGACGCTTTCGGTACCGCTCACCGCGCCGAAGGTTCGACGCATGGTGTGGCCAAGTTCGCCAAAGTCGCTGCCGCCGGCCCGTTGCTGGCCGCTGAACTGGACGCACTGGGCAAAGCCCTGGGCGCGCCGGCCAAGCCAATGGCAGCCATCGTTGCCGGCTCCAAGGTCTCGACCAAACTCGACGTGCTGAACAGCCTGAGCCAGATCTGCGATCAACTGATCGTCGGCGGCGGCATCGCCAACACCTTCCTCGCGGCGGCCGGTCACCCGGTCGGCAAGTCGCTGTACGAACCGGATCTGCTCGACACTGCCCGTGAAATCGCTGCGAAAGTCAGCGTGCCATTGCCGGTTGACGTTGTGGTCGCCAAGGAATTTGCCGAAAGCGCCGAAGCTACCGTCAAGCTGATCGCTGACGTTGCGGCTGACGACATGATTCTCGACATCGGCCCGCAAACCGCAGCCAACTTCGCCGAGTTGCTGAAGTCGTCGAAAACCATTCTGTGGAACGGCCCGGTCGGCGTGTTCGAGTTCGATCAGTTCGGCAGCGGCACCAAAGTGCTCGCCCAGGCCATCTCTGAAAGCTCGGCATTCTCGATTGCTGGCGGCGGCGACACCCTGGCGGCGATCGATAAATATGGCGTGGCTGAGCAAATCTCCTACATTTCCACCGGTGGTGGCGCGTTCCTCGAATTCGTCGAGGGCAAGGTGCTGCCTGCCGTCGAAGTCCTGGAAAGCCGGGCCAAGGCCTGAGGCCGCCCGTTTGGCCAGGCAAAGGAGTGTTCATATGGTCAAGTCGTTAGCGCTGTTGTTGCTGAGCGGTACGCTGGCGGCCTGCGGGAGTAACCCGAAGGCCGACGCGACGCCAGCACCGAGCGAGCCGCAGAAGGGCTGTTATCAGGCCGACTGGCAGGCCGAAACCAACCCGGTGCTGAACAAGCGCTCGGGCCCGGACGGTCTGGACAAATACGAGACGCAAACCCCGGTCAAGGAACATGGTTGTCCTTGACGGGTCTGACTCTTTAACTCAGGGCTGGCGGCGTGTGTCGTCAGTCGAGGAACACGGATGAAAGGCTTGATCGCCGTTGCGGCTTTGGCATTGTTGGGTGGTTGCGCGCAGTTGAACCTGTTTCAGTCGTCGGCCCCGGCAGACGACTGGACGACCTGGACCTGCGACAGTCAGGCCAAGGTGTTGTGGCGTTACGCCGATGCCGGCCAGCAGGAAGTCGACGTTCGCCTCGGTGGCGCAGATCAGGTCTATCGCCTGAAAGAAGAGGCGGGCGCCTCGGGCACGCTGTACAGCGACGGCATGCTGGCGTTTCACGTCAAGGGTGACGAAGGCCTGGTGTACTGGGTCGCCACCAATGACCTGATTGGCCGTGGATGCAAGGCGCAGTAATTGACACACCACAGTTCTAATGTGGGAGCGAGCCTGCTCGCGAAAGCGGTCTGACAGGCACTGCATCTGCGACTGCAAGATTGCTTTCGCGAGCAGGCTCGCTCCCACAGGGGTTCTGTGTAGTTCTCAGGATTTTGCTTTATCGAATCACCAGACCGGGCCTCAACCCCCGATCTGCATTAACTTGAATAGCCGCCGCCGCTCCGGCAGGCTGGCACGATCAACGACCCTCAACCGGGAGAGACACACACAATGGCACTTATCAGCATGCGCCAGATGCTGGACCACGCAGCCGAGTTCGGCTACGGCGTTCCAGCTTTCAACGTCAACAACCTTGAGCAGATGCGCGCCATCATGGAAGCCGCTGACAAGACTGACTCCCCGGTGATCGTCCAGGCTTCGGCCGGCGCCCGCAAATACGCCGGCGCACCATTCCTGCGTCACCTGATCCTCGCCGCGATCGAAGAATTTCCGCACATCCCGGTGTGCATGCACCAGGACCACGGTACCAGCCCTGACGTCTGCCAGCGTTCGATTCAACTGGGCTTCAGCTCGGTGATGATGGACGGCTCGCTGGGCGAAGACGGCAAGACCCCGACCGACTACGACTACAACGTCCGGGTCACCCAACAGACCGTCGCCATGGCCCACGCCTGCGGCGTTTCGGTAGAAGGCGAGCTGGGTTGCCTGGGTTCGCTGGAAACCGGCATGGCCGGTGAAGAAGACGGCATCGGCGCTGAAGGCGTTCTGGATCACAGCCAGATGCTGACCGACCCGGAAGAAGCCGCTGACTTCGTCAAGCGCACCCAGGTCGACGCCCTGGCCATCGCCATCGGCACCAGCCACGGCGCCTACAAGTTCACCAAGCCACCGACCGGTGACGTGCTGGCGATCGATCGCATCAAGGAAATCCACAAGCGCATCCCGAACACCCACCTGGTGATGCACGGTTCGTCCTCCGTGCCACAAGAGTGGCTGGCGATCATCAACCAGTACGGCGGCGACATCAAAGAAACCTACGGCGTACCGGTAGAAGAAATCGTCGAAGGCATCAAGCACGGCGTGCGCAAGGTCAACATCGACACCGACCTGCGCCTGGCCTCCACCGGCGCCATGCGCCGCCTGATGGCCACCAACCCGAGCGAATTCGACCCGCGTAAATTCTTCGGTGCAACCGTGACCGCAATGCGTGACGTGTGTATCGCTCGTTATGAGGCGTTCGGTACTGCCGGCAATGCCTCGAAGATCAAGCCGATCTCCCTGGAAGCGATGTACCAGCGTTATCTGAAGGGTGAGTTGAACGCTAAGGTTAACTGAGCCTGAGCGTTAGACTGCTTTAAAAGAAACCCGCCGTGACAGACTGTGTGAAAACGCACTGATGGTGGTTGCAGCAGACGCCCCGACTTGTTCGGGGCGTTTGCTTTTGTGCTCACAGCAGACGAAAAAAGGCGTTTCAGCCCATCAGCGCCATCATCTGGCGCACGCCCAACACGTTAATTGCTCTTTTCAGGTTGTAGGCGTTCCTTCAAGATCTGATCCTTTATCATTATTTAGCCTATAGCGAATTTGCATAAAAAACTGTCAATGTTGACAGGTGGCTGCGTGCACCCCTTCTTGGTAGTTTATCCATGTAGTAAGCGAAGATATGAAATGGATGAAAATTTTTCTTGGAGAAGCTCATGTCCCATTCAAATATGTTAGGTACTTACAACGCAAACCTTGTCAGTCCTTATAAGCAGTTGGTGATTAGTTGGATGGATGAAGCTAAGGGGAAGTTTACGGGCACGTTTGGTCCGCCTGGCGCGGGTGTAGCCATCGCAGGATATTTTCACTTCAATCACGAAGGAAGACGGACGGATTTAAGTTTCGAAATCGGTGATTTTAAATATCAATTTACACAGCCATACCACAGTGATGGGCCGGATTTTCGTCACTTCCAGGGCGTAGAGTTTAACAATGGTGTTGAAACCGGTTCGTGGCAATTCCGTAATGACACCGGAAGAACAACAAACTCCGGAGCTGGCAATGGTTCGGATAGCATAAGTCAGTCATTAGGTAAGCAATAATCCTAGAAAAGGGGGCAGATTTATCAAATCTGTTCCCTTCTATTAGAACGTAGCGAAATTCGCACTTTCGTGATGTTTTCAATTTCTTCTGTGAAACGCACACTGCCAGTCAATTACACGCGTTAAGCCGCCCCCCTTGCCGACTGCAATTCAGAAGGTGGCGTGGCTTGATCCATAAACTCGCTAAACGTGGTTCAAGCCAAGTCCATTGAACCCGGGGCTTTCATCCAGTCAAGTGTCCTTATCATTTTCATTGAGTCTCAAGTAATAGATCGACCACGGGTACTCTTGTATCCGAGCAATCATTTGAGCTCGCAGCGGGTTGAGTTCAATGCATCGGCCACAGCCTAGCAAATACGTGCCTGTTTCGACGATGCATGATTTATACCGAGTTTCCCACAGAGTCCCGAGCGTCCTTCGAGCGTATTACGGTCACTTGTTTGCTGCATCTAAAACTAAGGTTGTAGGCGGTTTCGACTGGTCGTTGGGGGTGCGGGTTGCGTTCATTACCATGAATTGATTCTTGCCTCCCAAATCAGGTGACTCCAAGTTTCAAGTGTCCGTAGGTGTCTTGAAGTAAAATGATGTGGAGTTTTTGTCTCTATTGAATTTGAATCATCCATTTATGTAGTGTTTGATTGGATTGGGGGTGTATTGGTTCTCGAATAATACTCCGCTGAATTACCATTGGCTTCATCGTGGCTGGAAATTCGAAAGTTTAAAGTCGCATTGGTGAAGTTGCCATTGATGTATTCGCCATTTATTGGATATGACATATAAATCTCCGGGGTGACAATTTTGGTTTTGTTGATTCTTGAAGTTGGATGATATCAGCTGATCTTTTTTAGGAACCTGTCAGGTTTGACAGTCTTTAATATCTTTTTGCGATTATGGATTGCCTTTTATACCGAATTTGATGAGTGCAAATCCGGAGCCGAAAGAGGGCAGATGTATAAAACGAAAAGGAAACCAAAAAAAGGACCGGATTTTATTAAATCCGTCCCCCTCGAAATTTTTTTAGCGTCCGCTTTATTTCACAGGTCGTACTCTTGATCGTTGTGAAATCGTAATTACGATGATCTTATCAATTGATCAATGAAGCGTGGCTGAATGGCCTAATAATTGCCCGCGTTGACCCGCGCCTCTTATGCAATTCAGAACGTTACGCAGCTGATCAATGAACTCTGTGTAAGGCAATGCGGGCTGGAGGGTCCACTCACCGGGGCTGTCAACCTGCCAGTTGTTCCGTGCAGTCTCGTCAGGCCTCAAGGGGGGATAGCTCGACCAAGGGTAATCTTCGCCTGAAACCGAAACCTCCCCCTACGAATCCCTCGACTCCAGAAAGCTGCACGACGCCGCCGAACGTGCGCTCGATCATTACCTGAAACCGAATGGCAGCGGGCAAAAGCCGCGCACCCCCAGTGCGATGTTCCAGATCGTCGGCGATATGGACAACGAGAGCCTGCAGGCCCACGCCTGTGGATCCCTTGCATCGGCGAGCGTCATGACCAGTGACATTGCCGCGCATGTCGAGAGCCCGCAGCGCCATACGATTCTGGCGATTGCGCAGATCATCATGCTGGCGGAGCAGGCGGTGAACCGGGTGCTGGATAACGTCGAAGTGGCACAGACTGCGGCGCACAGCTGAACTTGCCGGACTGAGCCTGCTGGCGATCGCAGTGGCTCAGTCGGCAAGCAGGCTGAATATCATCAGTCATGGCGAGCGGGCACACTCCCGTAAAAAGTGTGCTCGCGCAGTTCGACCCCAATCACTCGTCAGGTTGAAGAGCCGGACGGACCCGGCTGCGGCAGGTTCTGGGTTAGCCCCAGTCGATTGACGCGATTGGCCACCGTTGGAATTGTCATCCTGAATTCGCCTTGGGCGTTGACGTACTTCATCCAGGATTGAGCATGGATATTGTTATCGAGTGCAAACTTGACGGTGGCGTATCGGTTCCGGTTTTCCGATTGCAGAGAAAGCTGGTGCCAGTCGCGAAAGTGCTGGTCCGTGATCTTCGTGTATTTCCCCTCAGGGCCTTTTAGCAGTTTTATAGCCCGAATAGTACCTGGGACGGTCAGCTCGCCTTTTTTTGTCACGTACTTGCTCCACATCAACGGGTGAAGGCGGTGAGCATTGGCGAACGCCTCCGCGGCCTCCCTGGTGGGTTGATTCATGGAAAGCCATATTTGAAAAAGCTCGTCCGTAAGCCTCTCGTATTGTCCGGGCCTGAGCATCGAGTAGCCGAGCGTATTGATTTCTCCAGTGTTTTTTCTCACGAATTTGTTCCAGCTCTGTGCCGGAATGTTGCGCTCGTTGAAAAAGGGTACGGGGTCGAGAGTATGTAAGGGATTTGCGGATTGAGCATTGGCAGTGATTCTTGCATCCCATTCCCTGAGCGCCTTGACGATCCGGCTATCGGCCTTGGGTGCGCCTCCAGGTAGCCGATTCAACGTATCGAGTGTCCAGAGCTGATTGGTCATCCTGCGTAGCCGAAAAGAGGTGAGCGCTCCGCTCGGTGTCAGCACTGGGGCAACCAATCCATTGGGATCGTAGAGATTGAATGAGTTCTGAATGCGGAATACCTGCTCTTCACCTTTTGCACCGGTGCTGCGTACCAGCAGGGTATTGGATGGGGTGCGATAGATGCCCGAACCTTCGGCCAGAGACGAACCGGCCGGGATCCCGCCCGCGACTGCCAGGCGGGAGCTTTCCTGGAGAAAGGCTTTTTGATAACCCGTCAGGTCCGACAATGTTGTACTTTTGGCCGGCCTGATCAGCAACTGCAGCGGTTTGATGCCGATACCCGTGGCGCGAGCAACGCCGGTGAGCTGAGTGGTGGCCGTTGCGACTTCGATCAATGTTCGATTTGCCGCCCCGCGGCGGACAATCAGCCCGGCGACGTTTTGTCCCAGGCTACGCAGGGCTTGGACGCTGCTGCGACCGACTGCGCCAAGCCATTTCATCGCGGATGAAGCCATCGGTCCGCTCCAGGGCAAAGCGCCCAGTACCGTGGTCACCACCTCGATGCCAAACATCACTTGGTTGAACCGGGACTGGTCAAGCAATTCTTCATTGGTCACGCTTTCAGCGTTTGTCCTGGCTCGCAGGTGAAGATAGTTTTGCCGATAAAGCCCGGCAAACACATCGCCTGTACAAGCGACGAGGCGGTGATTGAGCAGGCGGATTTTGGGCGGTAATCGTGCCTGGAGCCAGGTTTGCCAGGCGCCACGCATCAGTCGGGGCAAGCCGGTTTCGCTGGAGAGTTCGCGCAGGTCCATGCCATCAGGCGCGCTCGGGGTATACAGCACTCGCATGTCGGTGTTGGCCGCGGACAGAACCAGCACGCCGTTCACGCTTTGCCCGCCGCGGCCATCCGGGGCATTACCGGTGGGGTTGAACACCAGAGCGTTGGCGATCACCGCCTGGCCATCGACCAGGGGGCGTTTCTGTGGATCCGGCGAAGACAGAACGGCTGACAGCCAGGCGGCGGCAGTCTTTTGCGTATTGTCGCTGGGCAACACCTTGCTGTATGCGTCGGGGCTCAACCGTGCGGACAAGGCCGCGTAGCCGAGTGTCGCTGCCTGAGTCGCGATCCAGGCTTTCTGCAAGGCCTGGCCTTCGGTGGTGGTGGCCTGCGGAGCGAGGTGTTTATCGAGCACATCCTGCGCATAGCGGTGACCGATGTTCAGCTCCTTGACCCATTGTTCAAGGCGTTGTTTGTCCACAGTCACTGCTTTTCCACTGGTATCACGCAGCCAGAGGCCCTTGGATGTGGTCAGTGTGGCTTCCAGCAGGTGTTCTTCACTCCAGGAAAGACTCCGCTGCCAGGGCTGGTTATTTTTCAGCAGCAGATTGGTCAGACTCATGCGTGTGCTCGCGACGCTTTCATGCACCGATGCAAATCCCGATTGCGTGCCGGCTCCGACGCGGGTTCGGGTAGTGCGGATCACCATCGTCTGATCCGGATCGATGCCCTCTGCAGGATAGGCAGCGCGGACCCGCTCATCTGCGCCCTTTTCTGCGAGGAAGGCACGAATCTTGAGCAATACCTGTGCCTTGGCATATTCGGCGATGGTCGGCACAAGCGCCTTCCATTGCTGGCTCAGTTGCAGCTGTTTTTCCTCTGCGTCCCGGGCCAGATCCTGCAGCGCCGTACGATCGGCCTGACTGAGGCGCTTTTCCCAGTCCGCCTGCCAGTGATCCAGCAAGAGGCGGTTACGCGCCATGAACGCTCCGGCCATATCCAGCAGTTCGAGCATCTGCGGGCGGGCGTTGCCTTCGCGGTCCGACTCGCTATGGGCCAGACCCATGAGGGTATCGATGTCGGACTGCTGTTTGTCCAGTAGCGTCTGGATGCCGTCGGCAACAAAGTCGTCCTCTATCGGCGCAAAGGTAGAGCGCAGATCACTGCCCCACAGGCCGCTTTTCATGTGCTGCACCGCCAGCGGCAAGCCGCTGGCAAATAATTTCCCGACTTCGTCGCCGGCATTGATGCGCGCTACGAGCCTGTCACGTAATGCTTGCAGGTTCGGCAGCTCTTCAAAGCCTTGCTGCGGCGTATACAGCACGACAAGGCTGGCGCCACTGCTGCCACTCAGGCCCTGCGTGCTCAGGCTCTTGTGGCCATAGGGCCAATGCGGCAAAACCGGGCTGGAGCCGTCGTTCGAGGTCAGGACGAAACTGCCGGCCAGACGCGCGCCGTCGGCGCTGGCGGTATTCACTGTCACTCGATAGATACCGGGGCGCGCGCCAGGCTTGAAGTGCGCCTCCCGGCGAGCCTGGGTCGGAAAACCCAGGGCGCGGTCGATCAGCAGTCTGGCCTGGGGGCTCAACGTCTGGTCGGCTGAGCGCAGGCAAGCCTGAACGTTCAGCGCCTGGCGGTACAGGTCGATCAAGCGCGCCTGTGGGCACGCCAGCTCTGCCGCTAACGGCGTTTGCCAGTAGTCGCGGACCTGCTCGGTCAAACGGGCTTGCAGAGCGTCAGCCAATTCCGTCAGCGAACCGTTTTGCGCAATTTGCTCAGCTTCGTCGCAGACGGTGGAGCTACTGAATACGCCCTCGCTGACAGGGTCCGCCTCCGCTTGCGGCCCTGCTTCGCCATCCTCGGCTGGCGCCTTGGCGTTTTCCCAAAGCAATAAAGCGCGCAACGCCTCGAGCAAGGGACGCGACGACTCGAACTGACGAAGACCGTCCGCGCCGGTGCGATAGCGGGTCACATACAACGTGCCCGGTTCGATATCGGCAGGCAGCTTTGCAAAGGTCTCGTTGAGCAGGGAGGACAGCGCCTTTTGCAGGCAAGGATGTTTCTGCTCGTCAAGGACATCGCTAATCTGTTGGTTGATGGCGTTCCACTGCTGAATCAGGCGTGTCTGCTGCTCAGCGTCGGGCCAAGTGTGGGCCAGAGCGGTGACTTTGGTCGGCTCGGCGCGTTCGGGCAATCGTGCGATCAAGTCAGGACTGCCTTTGAGTGGTAGCGCCAACGCGGTCTGTAACTGCTTGGCCAAGGCGCCGAAGTTGGCAGGAGAACCGCTTAAAGCGTGATCGATTTCGACATCCTGGTGCTGCCGTCGCTTTTTCAGGCAGGCATTGAATACATCGCCGGTAAGCGCGGTGTAGCGCAAACGCTGCCCCTGCTTCATTTCTTCGCTGGCGCGGGCTCGGTCATTGACTGCTACGTTGTGGAGCAGCAACGTTTTCTCTGGATCAGCTACCAGACGGCGCCGCAGAAAATTCTCCATGGCGTTGAAGTGCTCGAAGACTTCGACGCCGAATTGCGGGGTGTACAGCACTGTCGGACGAGTCCCATGCAATCGCTCGGTGATGATGAAGCAGCCGCTCAGCAGTGCCGACCATTCGGGCTCGTCACTGGAGTGGAGAGTAATGCTGACCACCTGCGCGGGCGTGGCGGTTCGCGTGGTCTCGTGGAGTACGAGGTTTTCGATCAGTTGCCTGCCTTCGGTCATCACCTGCAGGTGCGTCCGGATGTTGTCGGCTGTCGTTTGCAGCGACTTGTCACCAGGCTTTTTCTGCAGTGCCTGCTCAGCCTGGATAAGTTGTTGCCGGGCATCATGCAGTTTGAGATCCGCTTCGAGCCTGAACATCACACGTTGCTTTTGGCTCACGGCCTCAAGGACTGTCAGGGCGCCAGTGGTGGCATGGGGCGAAGCCCAGAAAACATCGAGCGCCCGCCAGTACAGCAAAGGACTGTCTTCTTGCAGATCGCGGATCAGGGTATTGACGGCTGCGACTTGCAGGACAGTGATCTCGTTATCGCGGCCCGTATCGTACGCATGTGGGTAAAAGCCCACGGCCTTGTCGACCAGGCCGGTTGGCGGCTCTTTCTCGAGGGCGGTAGGTATTTTCCGACTGACAATAGCTTCGTGAAGGGCCTGTGTCAGGTTGCGTGTTCGCGTCAGACGGCCCACTCGCGCAGCGCCATCTGAAGCACCGGGCGAGGGCGTGTCATACACATATTCGTTGAGAAAAACCGCGTCAGGGTCCGGCGGGCTTTCAGGTACGAGCGCCGCCAGACCCTCGCGCAAGTGAGCGGCCATTACCGTAGCAAGAGTTGGCTGCGCATCCAGAAGATGCTCGATGGCGAGGGTGCAGGGCGCCAACTGACGCAGCGCGTCTTCGGCAGAATCGGGAGGGGAAGAGTTCATCACCCAGGTTCCTTCTAGGTTGGTTGCGGTGCAGCCACCACCACTACGGGCGGCGCCGCACACGAATCGATTGTTCGATTCGCCCTAACCTAAAGACTCCCGGGAACTGACCCGACATACCTGACTACTACATTGCGCCTGTTGCTGTTGCTGCTTGTTTCGGCAGATTTCTCCCGGAACCGTCGCTTGCTCGCGTCATTTGTTGTGATCAATATCCAGCTTCGAAAACATCACCTGTCCACCCTCACTCGTATATCCGGTGTTGTCCTGCACATAGACCCCGGCCTTGAAATACAACGGCTTGTCGCGCCAGGTCGCGCTGATCTGTGAATCCCACTGATACCCCGCCGCGCTTACGCCCAGTGCGCCGCCCGGACTCAAGTGGATGAGGTAGTTGAATTCGCGATCGAGCTTGATGCCGGTGGCGAGGGTAATGACGCGGCTTTCGGCGTCGTCCGGGCGCATGCGCACCTTGATCACCAGATTGCCGGTCTGGGTTTTTTCCTTGTACTGATATTCGAGCTTGACCATCGGCCGCTGGCTCTCGTACGCGTGGATCTGGCCGATGACGATCTTGCCCGAGCTGGGTACCTTGTTCACGGTGAGCGTCGCACGCAGCAGGTTGTCAGCGTCCGGGTAATACCAGTTGCGCAGGGTGCCGTTGCTGTAGGTTTCGCGCAGCTCAGTGCGCGGATACACGGCGTTTTCGGTTTTTGACCCGGTAACCGGGGACCAGAAAAACAAGGTCCCGGTATCGGAATGGAAGTATTGATCCTTGAAGCCGTTCACCAGTTTTTCGGTTTCGACGGTGTACGGCGGGCTGCCAACGGGAACGCTGAGGTTCCAGGTTGCGAGATCGATCATGTCGGTTCTTCCACTCGATTCATCCTGAACGCGGGTACCAGAAGCTCTAGCCCGCGCCTTTTCGGGCGTCTTTATAAGCGTAGCGGCAATTTTTGTTAATGCCCGCCCGGCGATTACTTGACGTCAAAGTCCTGTCGAAATGCCATCCCGCCCGGTTTTCGGGGGCTGTGGCGGTGACCGTTAGTCGGCTCGACGGAACATTGGCCAAATGATGGCGTGGCGGCTGCTTCTGCTTTGCGGCATCCGCGACTAGAGTGAAGGCTCAGTACGTCTATGGTTTTGCCGGCAACCGGTCCCGATAAGAGAAGCAGCATGGAATGCGCGCAACCCCAGCCAGGTGAAGGCAGCTCGGTCCTTTTGATCGTCGATGATTACCCCGAAAACCTGATCAGCATGCGCGCGTTGCTGCAGCGTCAGGATTGGCACGTGATGACCGCCGCCTCCGGTTTCGAGGCGCTCAACCTTTTGCTCGAACACGACATCGACCTGGTCCTGCTTGATGTGCAGATGCCCGGCATGGACGGTTTCGAAGTCGCACGGCTGATGCGCGGCAGTCAGCGCACGCGCCTGACGCCGATCATTTTCCTTACTGCCAACGAGCAATCCCAGGACGCCGTGATCAAAGGCTATGCCAGCGGCGCGGTGGATTACCTGTTCAAACCGTTCGATCCGCAAATCCTCAAGCCCAAGGTCCAGGCGTTGCTCGAGCACCAGCGCAATCGCCGTGCCCTGCAACGCCTCAGCCATGATCTGGAAGTGGCGCGCGCCTTCAATGCCTCGGTGCTGGATAACGCCGCCGAAGGCATTCTGGTGTTGAGCGAGGACGGCGTGATTCGCTTTGCCAACCCGGCGATTTCGCGGCTGCTCAACGCGCCGGTCAAGGAGCTTGAGGGCAAGGAGTTTCTCGACTTCCTGCAGAAGCCGCATATTCCGCTGTGGGCCGATTCCGAGTTTTACGCCGGCTACCAGCGCGGCGAAACCCTGCGTCTGCACGATGCGTTGCTGCGCACGGCGCCCGGGCAGCAGGTGCCGGTGGCGTTGTCCTGTGCGCCGCTGTCCTCGGAGCAGCACGCGATGGTGGTGACTGTGCTGGACATGTCGGTGGTGCGTCATTTGCACCAGCAACTGGAGTTTCAGGCGGTCACCGATCCGCTGACCGGCCTGCTCAACCGGCGGGGTTTCTACCAGACCGTGGAAAACCTGCTGCTGCGCGGCGAACGCAGTGACAGCAGCTGGGTGCTGCTTTATCTCGATCTCGACGGCTTCAAACGGGTCAATGATTCCCTCGGCCACGATGCCGGCGATCGCGTGTTGCGCTGGGTTTCCGAGCAGTTGAAGGCGTGTCTGCGGCCGTTCGATATTCTCGCGCGCATGGGCGGCGATGAATTCACCGCGCTGCTGGATCTGGAATTTCCCGAGCAAGCGGCGAAGATTGCCGAGAAGCTCATCGAGCGGGTGTCGGTCTGTCAGCAGATCGAAGGTCTGGATATTGTCCTTGGCGCCAGTATCGGCATCGCCACCTATCCCGACTGTGGCCGCAACCTCGACGGCTTGCTGCGCGCCTCGGACATTGCCATGTACGAAGCCAAGCGTGCCGGGCGTCAGCAATATCGCTTCTATGACCCCGAAATGAATGGCCGCGCACGCTCGCGCCTGATGCTGGAAGACAGCGTGCGCGAGGCCATCGAAAACCGCGATTTCAATCTGGTGTATCAGCCGCAGGTGGCGATCGCCAGCGGGCAGATTCGTGGTTTCGAAGCGTTGCTGCGCTGGCAGCATCCGAGCGTTGGCGATGTGCCGCCGGGGTTGTTTCTGCCGTTGCTGGAAGAGGCACGCTTGATCAGTCGCCTCGGCAGCTGGATCTATCATCGCGGCGCCGGCCAGCGCAAAGCCTGGGAAGCGCTGTTCGCCGAAGATCTGGTGCTCGGGGTGAGCCTGAGCAACACCCAGTTCGGCTTGCCGAATCTGGTCACCGAACTGCGTCAGGTCATGGAGCGCCATGCGTTGCAGCCGCAGCAATTGGAGGTCGAAGTCACCGAAGAAGCGTTGATGCAAAACCCGGACGAGACCCGCAAGCAACTGCGGTTGCTGCGTCATCTCGGGGTGCGCGTGGCGCTGGATGATTTCGGTTCCGGATCATGCTCGCTGGCGCATCTGCGTGATCTGGAGCTGGACACGCTGAAGCTCGACCGCCACCTCATCGCGCGCCTGCCAGACTCGCCGCGTGATGCTGCGCTGGTGCGCATGGTCATCGACCTGTGCAAGCAATACGGCCTGCTGGTGATCGCCGAGGGGGTGGAAACCGTCGAGCAATACCGGTGGCTGCAAGCCCATGGCTGCGAGTACGTGCAAGGTTTCCTGGTGGCGCGACCCTTGGTCGCCGAGGACGCGGTCCGCTTTGCCGAGCCGTTCGACTGGAGCGCGCTGGCCGGTTGAATTCGCTACACTGGCGCACCTTTTTCCGCGCCGTGCTGCCCGTCCATGACTGTCTTGAAGTACCTCCAGGCCTATCCCGAGCGTTTGCAGGATCAGGTGCGCCAACTGATCGCCGAAGGGCGGCTGGGTGATTACCTCGACCAACGCTATTCGGGACGCCATGACGTGCAGAGCGACAAGGCGTTGTACAGCTACGCGCTGGATCTGAAACAGCAATACATGCGCAACGCGCCGGCCATCGACAAGGTGCTGTTCGACAACCGCCTCGACCTGACCCACCGCGCCCTCGGTCTGCACACTACGGTCTCGCGGGTGCAGGGCGGCAAGCTCAAGGCCAACAAGGAAATCCGCATCGCCTCGCTGTTCAAGGACGCCGCGCCGGACTTTCTGAAGATGATCGTGGTGCACGAGCTGGCGCACTTCAAGGAATCGGATCACAACAAGGCGTTCTATAAATTGTGCGAGCACATGCTGCCGGGGTATCACCAGATCGAGTTCGATCTGCGCGTGTACCTGACGTGGCGGGATATGCAGGCTTAACCAATCAGGAAGGTGTGGATGGACGTAAGCAAGACCAAAAGCAGTTTCTACCGCCGATTGTATGTGGCCTATCTGATCGACAGTGGCCTGGCGCCCAGCGTGCCGGCGCTGACCGAAGTCACCGGCATGCCTCGGCGCACGGCGCAGGACACGATTGCCGCGCTGGCCGATCTGGATATCGTTTGTGAATTCGAGCAGGAAGAGGGGGCGCGCAATCATGCCGGGCGCTATCGGATTCGCGAGTGGGGGGCGATTGATCGCGGGTGGATCGAACGCAATTTGCGGCAGATCAAGGCTGTTCTTGAGTATCCCTGAAAAAACCCCTCACCCCAGCCCTCTCCCAGAGGGAGAGGGAGCCGATCGGGGGAAATTGTAGAATTTCACCGAAGTGAGCGAATGCTGTTGAATCCATAATCGACACTGTTTTTCAGGTCGCCGCATGGCCCAAGACACCAAGGTCAGTCCCCTCTCCCTCTGGGAGAGGGTTAGGGTGAGGGGCTGTTCAGGCGCGACGCATCCCGATGTGAGGAATGCCATCCTCCAGATATTCCTCACCCGCCACTTCAAACCCGTATCTGCCGTAATACCCCTGCAAATGCGCCTGCGCCGACAGATAAATCGGCACTTGCGGCCAATGCTTCTCGGCCTGTTTCAACGCCTGTTCCATCATCGCGTGACCCAGTCCCTTGCCACGCCCGGCAGGGGCGGTAATCACCCGGCCAATCACCACGTCGCCGCCTTGGGATTCCGGATCGAGCAGGCGCAGGTAAGCCATCAACTGATCGTTTTCCCAGCCCATCAGATGGTAGGTATCGCCTTCCAGATCCTGACCGTCGAGGTCCGGATAGGCGCATTTCTGTTCGACCACGAATACGTCCGAGCGCAGCTTCAATAGCGCGTACAACTGTTCTTTGCCCAAGTCGCTGTGATGTTTGCAGATCCACTCGATTGTCATTTTTCGATTCCTTGAACACGTCGCCCGATACTAAGCGCACTGGCTCCGTATGTCTGTATGGCGCAACAGTCTGTGATAAAGGTCAAAATGCCATCATTCCTTTCTCGCGGCGCCCGCGACTTTGTGTAATCTGCTCAAGAGCACTGTGCACTGGTTCCCATGAGCTAATGTTCAATGCTTGGGTTTTGCCGGTAAGGGGCCTTGGATTTTGACGTGAAACCACGTCGGGCGGATGCCCGCTGAGGATGTTCAAGCATGCTGCGATTGCTTCAAGCTTGCGCTTTGATCGGACTGCTGTTGCTCGGCCAGGATGCTGCAGCGCAGAAGCTGCGGCTGGTGTTCGATAACTGGCCGCCGTTTACCGACGACGCGCTGCTCAACGGTGGCCTGGCCACCGACATTGTCAGCACCGCACTGGCTCGCGCCGGTTATGCCAGCGGTTACGAGCAAGTGCCGTGGGCGCGGGCGTTGCTGGGGGTTGGCGAGGGACGTTACGACGTGCTGGTCAATGCCTGGTACAACGACGAGCGCACGCAGATCGGTCAGTTTTCCGGCGAGTACCTGATCAACCGCATTCGCTTCCTCAAGCGCAAAGACGCACCCATCGACTACAACAATCTTGAGCAACTGCATACCTATCCGATTGCGGTGGTGCGCGGGTATGCCTATTCCGCACCGTTCGATGCCGACACGGCAATGCAGAAAGTCCCTGTGCACAACTTCGCCATGGGCGTGCGCATGCTCTCGGCCGACCGGGTCAAGCTGACCCTGGAAGACGAGTACGTGGCGAAGTATTACCTGGCGCGGGAATCGGCCAAGGTGCGCAATTCCGTGGAATTCTTGCCCAAGCCTTTAAGTGAAAACAGCTTGCACATATTGGTCAGCCTGAAGAATCCGCAGCATGAGCAGATTGTCGCCGGGTTTGATCGAGCGATTGCAGCGATGAAGGCTGACGGCACCTATGAGAAGTTGTTGCGGCGGCATGGAATGTAGTGGGGGAGCTGCAAGCTGCAAGCTGCAAGCTACAAGCTACAAGCCGAACGCAACCCGGCTTCTAACTTGAAGCTTGCAGCTTGCAGCTTGCAGCTTGCAGCTTGCAGCTTGCAGCTTGCAGCTTGCAGCTTGCAGCTTGCAGCTTGCAGCTTGCAGCTTGCAGCTAGACCTCTTTGATCAAATGCGCCGCCAACGTCCGAAGCGGCCCCAACTGCCGGCAGATCAGCGCCAATTGCGTCTGCACCAGCCGCTGCCCCTCATCAATCTCTTCCGGCATCTGTTCCAGCTCGTTGGCCAGCGCTTCCTCTTCATCACTCTGAATCGCAATCGGCTGCTTGCTCGCCAGGCCTTGGGCGATTTCGTCGATGCTGGTTGCCAGTTTCACCCCCGCGCCTTCGATCAGATGCTCACGCACGTCGGCTGGCAGCTGCGTTTCGCGGTGTGCGCCGAGCCCGGACAGGTAACTGAGCAGGGTGTGCGACAACACCAGAAAACGGAAACCGACATCCGCTTCCTTTCGGAAATGCCCCGGCTCCATCAGCATGTTCGCCAGCGTCGTCGACAGTGCCGCATCGGCGTTGTGCGCGTTGCGGCGGGCCAGGCGATAGGCGAGGTCGTCGCTCTTGCCGGCGGCGTATTGCTGCATGATCTGCCGCAGGTAGATGCTGTTGCAGGTCAGGGTGTTGGCCAGCACCTTGTTCAGGCGTCGGCCCTGCCAGTCCGGCAAAAACAGGAACACCGCCAGCCCCGCAATCAAACTGCCGAGCAAGGTATCGAACAGCCGGGGCAGGAACAGCCCGTAACCGTCGCCGACCTGATTGAAGCAGAACAGCACCATGATGGTGATCGCCGCCGTCGCCAGGGTGTAGCGGGTGGTGCGGTTGGTGAAGAACACCACGCCGGCAGCGATGGCGAAACACGATTGCACCACCGGGTTGGGGAACAGATCGAACAGCGCCCACGCCACCGTCAGGCCAATCGCCGTGCCGATGATCCGCTGACCGAGTTTGCGCCGGGTGGCGCCGTAGTTCGGCTGGCAGACGAACAGTGTGGTGAGGATGATCCAGTAGCCCTGCGACGGGTGAATCAGGTGCACCATGCCGTAGCCGATGCTCAGTGCCAGCGGCAGGCGCAGGGCATGGCGGAACAGCAGCGAGGTCGGCGTCAGTTGCGTGCGCAGGCGAATCCACACGTCCTTGAGATTGCGCGGTGAACGGTCGAGCAGGCTGCTGTCGGTGGCATCCGCCAGAGCGTCGGGATTGCTGGCGTCACTGAGCAAGCGGTCGAGGGTACCGAGGTTGGCCGCCAGTGCGCGCAACGAGCGCAGCAGGCCGCGCCATGCCGGGTTGCTCTGGATGCGCAAGTGTTCGAGGGAGGCGTGCAGGTCGTTCAGGGCTTCGGCGAAACTGGCGTCATAAATGAACGGCTGGCGCATCTGAATCGACTCGGCCAACGCCCGGCAGGCCTTGCCTTGCTGGCGCAGCAGGCGCTGGCAGCGGAACAGCACGTCACTGTGGAAGAACGCCTCGGCCAGCGCGTTGTAAGGGTAATGCGAAGAGCTGGCGCGTTCGTGGATGTCCTGCGCAAGGAAATACAGCTTCAGATAGCGGCTGACTTTCGAGCCCGGTCGACCGTTGCCGACCCGGTGCAGGATGATTTCCTTGGCGGTGTTGAGTGCGGCGACCACCCGGCCATTCTGCTGCGCCAGTTCGAGGCGGCGGGCTTCGACGTCCATCTGCCGGATCGGTTCGAACAGCGAGGATTTCAGCTTCAGGTAAAGACCCAGTTCACGGAACAGGCGCGCCAGACTCTGCTGCACGGGTTGATTGGAAAACAGCGCCTGCCACAGCACCGACAACAGGCCGTACCACGCCGCGCCAGCGACCAGCAGCATCGGTTCGTGCCAGAAATCGGTGACCGCGCCGCCGCGCTGATCGACGCCGATCATCGTGTAGACCGAGAGAATCAGCGTCGCCGAGGCGATCGCGCCGTAACGCTCGCCCAGCGCGCCGAGCATGGTCAGGCCGAAACTGGCCAGCGCCAGGGCCACGGCAAAAATGATCGGGTAAGGAAAGAGCAATTCCACCGACAGCGCGGCGATGCTGAAACACACCAGCGTCACCGCGAGCGCGTTGAGACGGCCCTGCCAACTGTCGTCGGTCTCGGCCAGAGCGCTGGCGATGATGCCGAGGAACAACGGGATCAGCAGGCCCATTTCATCCTGATGCCAGCACAGCGCCATGCTGCCGGTCAGGGCGATGAATACCCGCACGCTGTAACTGAATTTATCCAGCGCCCACAGGCGCCGCAAAGACTGACGAAACGAGGTCGAGGACATGAAGTGCGAAGGCCTTCCGAGGCGATGCCGCTAAATTGAGCCAGTAATGGCGCCGACGCAATGGCGCCGAGCACATCTGACAGCAAAAAGTGTTCCTGACTGCTTTTTTGTCGAACTCAATTTGGGGATTGGCACAAAAACCTGTGGGAGCTGGCTTGCCAGCGATTGCGTCCTAGCATTCAACATCGATGTTGGATGTGCCGGCCTCATCGCTGGCAAGCCAGCTCCCACAGGGATTGCATTTCACATTTGAAAGACGTGGATCAGACGAACTGCGCAGCAGCGTAGCCCGAGGCCCAGGCCCATTGGAAGTTGAAGCCGCCCAGGTGCCCGGTGACGTCGAGCACTTCGCCGATGAAATACAGGCCCGGGCTTTTCAGCGATTCCATGGTCTTCGAGGACACTTCGCGGGTATCGACGCCACCGAGGGTCACCTCAGCCGTGCGATAGCCTTCAGTCCCCGCCGGCACGACTTTCCAGCTGCCGAGCTTCTCGGCAATCTCCGCCAGTTCAGCGTGGGTGTACTGCTTCATCGGTTTGGAGACAAACCAGTGGTCCGCCAGCAGATTGGCCATCTTCTTGGTGAAGATTTCGCCAAGCAAAGTTTTCAGTTCGCTGTTCGGGCGTTCGGCGACCTGCTGTTGCAGCCAGATCGCCGCGTCGTGGTCCGGCAGCAGGTTGATCTCTACCGTGTCACCGGGTTCCCAGAACGAAGAAATCTGCAGGATCGCCGGGCCGCTGAGGCCACGGTGGGTGAACAGGATGTTCTCGCGAAAGCTCTGGTCATTGCAGCTGACCAGACAATCCACCGAGGTGCCGGACAGCTCTGTGCACAAGTCCTTGAGCTGATCGGTGATGGTGAATGGCACCAGCCCGGCGCGGGTCGGCAGCAATTCATGGCCGAATTGTTTGGCCACCTGATAGCCGAAACCGGTAGCGCCCAGGGTCGGGATCGACAGGCCGCCGGTGGCAATCACCAGCGACTGGCACTGAACCTGGCCCAGGGTGGTGTCGAGCAAATAACCGTTGTCGGTTTTTTCGATGGTCTGGATCGAAGTGTCCAGTTGCAGCTCGACGCCGGCCTGAGCGCATTCATCGAGGAGCAGGCCGAGGATGTCGCTGGATTTGTTATCGCAGAACAGCTGGCCGAGTTTCTTCTCGTGGTACGGCACACTGTGTTTGCCAACCAGAGCAATGAAATCCCACTGGGTGTAACGCGCCAGCGCGGATTTGCAGAAATGCGGGTTCTGCGAGAGGAAGTTGCTCGGTTCGGTGTACATGTTGGTGAAATTGCAGCGGCCACCGCCGGACATGAGGATTTTCTTGCCGGCCTTGTTCGCGTGGTCAAGCAGCAACACCTGACGACCACGCCCGGCGGCGGTCAGGGCACACATCAAGCCGGCGGCGCCAGCGCCAATGATCACGACTTCGGTAGAGCGCAAAACGGTGTCCTCTTGGTGGGTCGCTACAAAACAAACTGTGGGAGCGAGCCTGCTCGCGAAAGCGTTGTGTCATTCAACAATGATGTCGACTGACAGATTGCATTCGCGAGCAGGCTCGCTCCCACAGGGGATCTCCTATCGGTGGAAGATCGCTTACAGAATACGCACGCGCAACGAGCGGCCCTTGATCTTGCCGTCGTTCAGACGCTGCAAGGCCTGCATGGCCACGGTGCGCTCGACAGCGACATAAGCCTGGAAATCAAAGATCGCAATCTTGCCCACCTGCGCACCGGGAATGCCCGCTTCGCCGGTCAACGCGCCAAGAATGTCGCCCGGACGCACTTTGTCTTTACGGCCAGCACCGATGCACAGGGTGGTCATCGGTGGTTGCAGCGGTGCCAGGCCCTGGGACTTGAGGTTGTCGATCTGATCCCAGTTCAGCGGCGCTTTCTGCAGTTGTTCGATGGCTTGCGCGCGGTGCGCTTCGGACGGCGCCACGAGGCTGATGGCAATGCCTTTCTCGCCCGCGCGACCGGTGCGGCCGACGCGGTGGATGTGGATTTCCGAATCCCGCGCCAGCTCGACGTTGATCACCATGTCCAGCGCATCGATATCCAGACCACGGGCCGCGACGTCGGTGGCGACCAGTACGGAGGTGCTGCGGTTGGCGAACATCGCCAGCACCTGATCGCGGTCACGCTGTTCCAGATCGCCGTGCAGGCCGACGGCGGAGATGCCTTTGGCGGTCAGGTGATCAACGGTTTCCTGCACTTGCTGCTTGGTGAAGCAGAAGGCCACGCAGGACGCCGGACGGAAGTGGTGCAGGACTTTGGTCACCGCGCTCATGCGCTCTTCCGGGGAGATCTCGTAGAAGCGCTGCTCGATCTGCGTGTCGTCGTGGAAGGCTTCGGCCTTGACGGTCTGCGGATCGCGCATGAACTTTGAAGCAAGCTGCTTGATGCCCACCGGGTAGGTCGCGGAGAACAGCAGAGTCTGGCGGCGCTCGGGGGTCTTGATGATGATGTCTTCGATGGCGTCGTAGAAACCCATGTCGAGCATGCGGTCGGCTTCGTCGAGGATCAGCGTGTTCAGGCCGTCGAGCACCAGCGAACCCTTGCGCAAGTGCTGCTGAATCCGCCCCGGGGTGCCGACGATGATGTGCGCGCCGTGCTCCAGCGAAGCGATCTGCGGGCCGAACGACACGCCACCGCAGAGGGTCAGGACCTTGATATTGTCTTCGGCGCGGGCCAGGCGGCGGACTTCCTTGGCCACCTGGTCGGCCAGCTCGCGGGTCGGGCAGATCACCAGCGCCTGGCAGCCGAAGTAGCGCGGGTTGATCGGGTTGAGCAGGCCGATGCCGAACGCGGCGGTCTTGCCGCTGCCAGTCTTGGCCTGGGCGATCAGGTCCATCCCCTTGAGGATCACCGGCAAGCTCTGCGCCTGGATCGGCGTCATCTGGGCATAACCGAGTGATTCGAGGTTAGCCAGCATGGCGGCGGACAGCGGCAGAGTATTAAAAGCGGTGGCGATGGTGGTCACGGGACTGGCCTGCAAAACAAAATGTCGCGCAGTGTAGCAGCCCCGTGCCGGTTTCCTCGACAGTTCTGGACGAACAGCCACGTTTATCCAAGTGGCGTTAAACCTGTGGCGAGGGAGCTTGCTCCCGCTGGGGCGCGAAGCGGCCCCCGCTTTTCTACTCAAAAAGCAGGGCCTGCTGCGCAGTCCAGCGGGAGCAAGCTCCCTCGCCACAGAAGCCCTGCATCACCCATCAGTGTTCGATGTGCTCCTGCGGCCGCTTCGCCCGGCGTCCGTCTTCCTTCGACAGCTGCGAAAAGATCGTCGCGGCCAGCATCGCCATCACCCCGACCGTAACGAAGGTCAACTGGAAGGCGCCGAGCACGGTTTCCACACCATCGTTGCCGACTTTCGCGGTGAAGCCGCCGAGCAGCGCACCGGCGCAGGCCACCCCGAGGCTCAGCGACAATTGCGCGACCACCGACAGCAGACTGTTGCCGCTGCTGGCGCTGGCATCGTCGAGGTCGATCAGGGTCACGGTGTTCATCGCGGTGAATTGCAGCGAGTTGATCGCCCCCAGCACCGCCAGCAGGCAGAGCAGCAGCCAGTACGGCGTCTGCTCGCTGACCAGGCCCATGCTCGCCAGCATGATCCCCAGCGCCAGTGTGTTGCCGGTGAGGACGATGCGATAGCCGAGGCGTTCGATCAGCGGCCGTGCGACCCACTTGGCGACCATCGCCGCAGCGGCCAGCGGCAACATGCTCATCCCGGCCTGCGACGGCGAATAGCCCAGCGCCACTTGCAGCAACAACGGCACCAGAAACGGCAAAGCGCCGCTGCCCAGGCGCGCGAACAGGTTGCCGAGAATGCCGACGGCGAAGGTGCGGGTCTTGAACAATGACGGCGCGAACAACGGGTTTTCGATGTGCCCGGCGCGCAGCCAGTATGCCGCCAGACAGGCCATGCCGGCGAACAGCAGCAACATCACCCGCAGGTGCGGCAAGTGCAGTTCGCCAAGGCCTTCCATGGCAATGGTGATGAGGATCATCGCCGCGCCGAACAGCAGAAAACCGAGGCTATCGAAGCGCGTGCGCTCCGTGCCGCGCAGGTCGGGAATGAACTTCCACACCGCATAACAACCGATGACCCCGACCGGCAGATTGATCAGGAAGATCCAGTGCCACGTCAGGTATTCCACCATCCAGCCGCCCATGGTCGGGCCGATCAGCGGACCGAGCAGGCCGGGAATGGTGATGAAACCCATGATCCGCACCAGTTCCGAACGCGGGTACGCACGCAGCACCACCAGTCGCCCGACCGGCAGCATCAGCGCGCCACCGAGGCCCTGAATCACCCGCGCACCGATGAGCATGCTCAGGCTGCTGGACAAGGCGCAGAGCAATGAGCCGAAGCTGAACAGCAGAATCGCGCCGAAGAAGATTTTCTTGGTGCCGAAGCGGTCAGCGATCCAGCCGGAGGCCGGGATCAGCAGGGCCACCGTGAGCATGTAGGCAATGATCACGCCCTGCATGCGCAACGGGTCTTCGGCCAGATCGCTGGCCATGGCCGGCAGCGCGGTATTGAGGATGGTCCCGTCGAGGGACTGCATGAAGAACGCAATGGCGACGACCCACGGCAACCAGCGGGCGGTGATGGCGTCGAGAGGCGGGCGGTTGGGCATGGAACCTCTGAGGGTGGTTAATCCGGCTTGTCGGTCTGAATGAAACTCTGTGGCGAGGGAGCTTGCTCCCGCTCGGCGGCGCAGCCGTCGTGAATCCGGCCTGCGCGGTATTACTGGAACACCGTGAGCTCCGGTTTTGGGGTCGCTTCGCAACCCAGCGGGAGCAAGCTCCCTCGCCACAGTTGAGTGTGCCCCCCTCATCGGGGGGCAATTTACAGGGTCAAGGTCAGTCGGCTGACCAGCGCCCCCGGCAACAACGCCGACGAGGTATTGCGCTGGCTGTACGTACTCGCCGACAGCAGTAGCTCACGCTCGGTGGTCAGCGCCTCCAGCTGCGAACCAAGCAGGTTGTAGGCGCTGTCATCGAAACGCATGGTGCTGACCGGTGCCTGGATCTCGCCGTTCTCGACCCAGAAAGTCGCGAAGCGGGTCATGCCGGTCATGCGCGCCGCCGGTTGATCCGAGTAGTTCAGGTACCACAGGTTGCTGATGTACAGCCCGGTGCCCAACTGCTTGAGGATCTGTTCCTGCGACAGATCACCGGCGGCCATGTTCAACGCACTGGGCATCTCGCCGCCGCCCGCACCGTTCGCGGTCAGGCCGTATTCGGCGGCGCTGCGCGAGCCGACCAGCTGATCGCCAGCCTTGCCCTCGATGATCAGCCGCAGATCGCTGCGCGGATAACCCTCGGCGGAAAACGCCGGGCTCAGCGACTCGCTGACTTTTTCATCCAGCGAAAGCAGCGGGCTGAACGCCTGATCGCCGACGTAGAGCTTCTGCAACGGACTGCTCTTGCTGGCAATCGACTGCGCCGAAAAACCGCCCCAACTGAGCATGCCCATAATCTCTTCCAGTGCCGCCGGCGCCAGATAGGCGCGGTACTGACCGGGTGCCAAAGTGCGTAACGGTCGGCCGAGAAACTCAAGCTGTTCGCGGGCCTGGGCGAAACGCCGGGCAAAGCCCTCGTCGCTCCAGTCGTGCCCGGCGTAGCTGGCCTTCACCGCTTCGCCGTTTTCATGGAACAGGCTGAAATCGAAATTGAAGCTGTTGGCTTCATGCCAGCCGAACGCGCCGGCGGAACTGGCGAAACCGCGGCTGATCGGACCGGCAGCATAAAAACCGACCAGATCCAGACCTTCAGCGGCAGCGCAGATTTGCCCGACGACGTCTTCGGTATCCGGCAGCGGATGCGCTTGTACGTGCGTGCTCTGCCAGCTGTTGTGATTGAGCAGCAGGTACGGATCCTGCGGCAGCAGCGGCAGGGTTTCGCGCAATTGCTGCAGGCCCTCGGCGAGCCGTTGCAGATCGGCCTCCTGATCCCCGGACAAGGTGATCTGCAGGTCGGCGTGGCGACCGTCGTTGATCAGTTTCAGGCCGACGTTGGCCTGTTGCACCTGCCCGGCCTGGCGCACCTTGGCGTGATTGAAGCGCACGAACGCCGAGGCCTCGGCGGCGTAGCTGAGCGTGAACTGTTCCGGCTCGCGCACGCTGTCGCGCAGCCAGTTGACCATGACCTTGAAGGCGTCGGACTGACGCTTCGAAATGCTCATCAGGCGTCTCCCCCAAACACATCAATGTTGCTGAATACGCAGGCCGGCGAAGCGTGGCCGACGCGAATCACCTGGTTCGGTTCGCCCTTGCCGCAGTTCGGCGTGCCCAGCACCTTGACGGTGCTGGCATCGCCGACGGCGCGCAGGCTCTTCCAGAAGTGCGCGGAAATCGCCCGGTAGTTGGGATTTTTCACCACGCCTTTAAGTTCACCATGCTCGATCAACTGGCCCCATTCGCAGCCGAACTGGAATTTGTTGCGCGCATCGTCGATCGACCACGAGCGGTTGGTGCTCATCAGGATGCCGTGCTCGATACCGCCGATCATCTGCTCCAGCGTCTGATCGCCGGGCTCGATATTGAGGTTGGCCATGCGGTCGATCGGCGGGCGGTTCCAGCCGCAGGCGCGGCTGTTGGCAACGCCATCGAGACCGGCGCGATATTGCGACAGCGCTCCGCCCAGTGGCCGCAGCAACAGGCCGTCGCGAATCAGGAATTGTTTGCTCGCCGCAGTGCCGTCGTCGTCATGGCCATAGCTGGCGAGTTCTTCCGGGATGCCAGGGTCGAAAGTCACGTTGAGCAAATTCGAGCCGTATTGCAGGCTGCCGAAATCGCTGGTCTTGACGAAACTGGTGCCGGCGTAATTGCGCTCATCGCCGAGGATGCGGTCGAGCTCCAGCGGGTGACCGATGGATTCATGGATCTGCAGCATCATCTGATCAGGCATCAGCAGCAGGTCGCGCGGGCCTTGCGGGGTGTTCGGCGCGAGCAGCAGTTGCAGGGCCTGGTCGGCGACTTGCGGACCTGCACCGACCAGACCGCAGCGGCTGATGACATCGGCGCCACCCTGCTGGCCGAAGTTCTCGCGGCCGAGGCTGCGGGTCTGGCTGTCGTTGCCGTCGTAGGCGGTGACGTCGAGGCTCGGATAAACGAAGCGCTGGGCCTGGCGCAATTCGGCGCCGGCGCTGCTCAGGTAGATCTGCTCGACATGGGTGATGCCGATGCTCACCTGCCAATTGACCAGGCGTTCATCCTTGGGCACCGAAGCGGACTCCGCACCGAGCAGATCGAAGCATTCACTCAGGGACGGGAAGGGCTGTTCGAGGTTGGGTGAAAAATAATCAGCGCGGTCACTGGAAAGCGTCTGCTCGCGCAGGTCGAGCAAGGCCTGCGGCTTGAGCCGGCGGGCTTGCAGTTCGGCGCGTTCAAGCGCGGCTTGCAGGCCTTGTTGCGACAAGTCGTTGGTCGCCGCGTAGGCTTCGACGCCATTGACGCGTACGGTGAGCATCGCCCCTTCATCGCGGCTCAGGCTCGGCGGTTCGGCGACGTTCTTACGCACCGACAGGTACTGCCCGGACTCGCGCACATACCGCAGGGAAAAAAATTCAGCGCCCGTGCGCAAGGCAGCGAAGCGCTGCTTGAGCTGGGGGTGGAAATCGAACATTCGGGAACCTCCTTGTAATGGAGTAGCGGCATGGCGACAGCGGGGAGGGGTGAAACGGTTGCGCGAGGTCTAGAGTAGGCCTGCGTGGGGGTAGGATCAAGTGAAGAGGGGCTGTAGGAGGTTTTACTGTGCAGCGGGGAATTGTGTGTTGCTGTGAGGGCCTCTTCGCGAGCAGGCTCGCTCCCACAGGGGATTTGTGAATGCCACAGATCCAGTGTGGGAGCGAGCCTGCTCGCGAAGGCCGCGCCTCGGTATTACGACTTACTGCGTAACGGGGGTGATATCACGCATCGGCTTGCCCTTGACCGGCGCGCCGTTCGCGACGTAGTACGCCGCATTGCTGCGCGGCAGCGGCTTGCGGCCACGGATCTTGTCGGCGATTTTCTCCGCCATCATGATCGTCGGCGCGTTGAGGTTGCCGGTGGTGATGATCGGCATGATCGAGGCATCGACCACACGCAGGCTCTGCATGCCGTGCACACGACCTTCGCCATCGACCACCGCCATCTCGTCGGTGCCCATCTTGCACGAGCAGGACGGGTGGAACGCGGTTTCGGCGTGCTCGCGGATGAACTTGTCCAACTGCTCATCGGTTTGCACGTCGATGCCCGGGCTGATTTCGCGGCCACGGAACGCGTCGAGGGCCGGCTGCTGCATGATCTCGCGGGTCAGGCGGATGCCGTCGCGGAATTCCTGCCAGTCCTGCTCGGTGGCCATGTAGTTGAACAGGATGCTCGGGTGCTGGCGCGGATCCTTGGATTTGACCTGGATGCGGCCACGGCTCGGCGAACGCATGGAACCCATGTGCGCCTGGAAACCGTGTTCTTTCACACCGTTGCTGCCGTTGTAGTTAATCGCCACCGGCAGGAAGTGGTACTGGATGTTCGGCCACTCGAATTCCGGACGCGAACGGATGAAACCGCCGGCCTCGAACTGGTTGCTGGCGCCGATGCCGGTGCCGTTGAACAGCCACTCGGCACCGATCGCCGGCTGGTTGTACCAGAGCAGCGACGGGTACAGCGAGACCGGTTGGGTGCAGGCGTATTGCAGGTACAGCTCAAGGTGATCCTGCAGGTTTTCACCAACGCCCGGCAGATCGTGCACCACCGGGATGTCGAGGCTTTCCAGCAGTTTCGCCGGGCCGACACCGGAGCGCTGCAGAATCTGCGGCGAAGCGATGGCGCCGGAGCACAGCAGGACTTCCTTGCGTGCCTTGGCTTCAACGCGTTCTTCAGCGTCGCCGATCAGGTAACGCACGCCGACCGCACGCTTGCCTTCAAAGAGAATCTTGTCGGTCAGGGCGTGGGTAACGATGGTCAGGGTCGAGCGCTTCTTGGCGATGTCGAGGTAGCCACGGGCGGTGGAAGCACGGCGGCCGTTCGGCGTGACGGTGCGGTCCATCGGGCCGAAGCCTTCCTGCTGGTAACCGTTGAGGTCTTCGGTGCGCGGGTAACCGGCCTGCACGCCGGCTTCAACCATGGCGTGAAACAGCGGATTGTTGCCGGCTTTCGGCGTGGTCACGCTGACCGGGCCGTCGCCACCGTGGTAATCGTTCGGGCCGATGTCACGGGTTTCGGCTTTGCGGAAGTACGGCAGGCAATCGAGGTACGACCAGTCTTCCAGGCCCGGCAGTTTCGCCCAGCCGTCGTAGTCCATGGCATTGCCACGGATGTAGCACATGCCGTTGATCAGCGAAGAGCCGCCGAGGCCCTTGCCGCGACCGCATTCCATCCGGCGGCCGTCCATGTGCGGCTCTGGATCGGTTTCATAGGCCCAGTTGTAGCGACGACCCTGCAGCGGGAACGCCAGCGCGGCGGGCATCTGGGTACGGAAATCGAGACGATAATCCGGGCCGCCAGCTTCAAGCAGCAGAACGGTGACGCCTTCGTCTTCAGTCAGTCGGGTCGCCAGGGTGTTACCAGCCGAGCCGGCGCCGATGATGATGTAATCGTATTCTTGAGTCATAAGTTCTCCTGAAGGAGCTACAAGCCGCAAGCTGCGAGCTGCAAGAAAAAGCAGCGAGCTGTGACTTTGAAATCGGGGAGGCGGCAAACCCAGACTGCTTTTACTTGCAGCTTGGAGCTTGCCGCTTGAAGCTGATCAGCTCATCAGAACACCGAGACGTAATCGCCCAGCTCGACCTGCACCGATTTGATGCGGGTGAAGTTGTTCAGCGAGCTGATCCCGTTCTCACGGCCCACGCCCGACTGCTTGTAGCCGCCGACCGGCATTTTCGCGTCGGACTCGCCCCAGGCGTTGATCCAGCAGATGCCTGCTTCGAGTTGATGAATCACGCGGTGAGCGCGGTTCAGGTCTTTGGTGACGATACCGGCAGCCAGACCGAAGTCGGTGTCGTTGGCGCGGCGGATTACTTCTTCTTCGGTTTCGTAGGAGAGGATTGCCATCACCGGGCCGAAGATTTCTTCGCGGACGATGGTCATGTCGTCGGTACAGTCGGTGAACACGGTCGGCGCAACGAACGCGCCTTTGGCGAACTCGCCGTCGGTCAGACGACCACCGCCGCACAGTACGCGCGCGCCTTGTTCCTTACCTTTTTCGATGTAGGCCAACACGCTTTCCATGTGGGCGAAGCTGACCAGCGGGCCGAAGTTGGTGTTTTCGTCTTCCGGGTTGCCGACGCGGATGCGTGCAACGCGCTCAACGATCTTGGCTTCAAAAGCGGCTTTCAGGTGCGCCGGTACGAATACGCGAGTGCCGTTGGTGCAGACCTGACCGGAGCTGTAGAAGTTGGCCATCATCGCCGTGTCGGCGGCGCGATCAAGATCGGCGTCGTCGCAGATGATCAGCGGCGACTTGCCGCCCAGTTCCATGGTCACGTCTTTCAGCGACGAAGCCGAGGCGCTGGCCATGACTTTCTTGCCGGTGTCGGTGCCGCCGGTGAAGGAGATTTTCTCGATGCGCGGGTGCTCGGTCAGCCAGGTGCCGACTTCGCGACCGCTGCCGGTCAGGACGTTGAACACGCCGTTCGGCACGCCGGCTTCGGTGTAGATCTCGGCCAGTTTCAGAGTGGTCAGCGAGGTGACTTCGCTTGGCTTGAAGATCATCGCGTTACCGGCCGCCAGGGCTGGAGCGGATTTCCACAGGGCGATCTGGATCGGGTAGTTCCACGCGCCGATACCGGCGACCACGCCCAGCGGCTCGCGACGGGTGTAAACGAAAGAGGTGTCACGCAGCGGGATCTGCTCGCCTTCGATGGCGGGCACCAGGCCTGCGTAGTATTCCAGCACGTCGGCGCCGGTGACGATGTCGACGTATTTGGTTTCGGAGAAGGATTTGCCGGTGTCCAGGGTTTCCAGCGCGGCCAGTTCATCGTTGCGCTCGCGCAGGATGTCGACGGCGCGACGCAGGATGCGCGAACGCTCCATGGCGGTCATCCCGGCCCAGATTTTCTGGCCCTTTTCGGCGCTGACCACGGCGCGCTCGACGTCGTCCTTGGTCGCACGCTGCACCAGTGCGAGGACTTCACCGTTCGCCGGGTTGATGGCTTCGAAGGTGGCGTCGCTGCCAGCATCGGTATACGCGCCATCGATGTAGAGTTTTTGCAGTTCGAAACGGGCCATAGTGTCCTCGCAAGTGCATTGGTGGTTGGCGTTGACCACCGCGATGACGCTGCGGTGGAGTTCAGGGGCTGAGCGTTTCTGTGTGCTCTAGCTCACCTGCTTGGCCAATTGGAAATCCATGTATTCGTAAGCGATCTGTTGCGCTTGCGCCGTGTCGAAAGCATCCCCCGACAGCGCGCCGCGCAACCACAAGCCGTCAATCAACGCTGCCAGACCCCGGGCCGCACTGCGCGCATCTTCGAGCGGCAGCACACGGCGGAACTGGCAGCACAGGTTGGAATACAGACGGTGATCGTTGATCCGCTGCAACCTGTGCAAAGACGGCTGGTGCATGCTGGTGGCCCAGAAGGCCAGCCAGGTTTTCATTGCCGGGCCATTGACCTGGCTGGCGTCGAAGTTGCCTTCGATGATCACCTGCAGATGCGCCCGTGGGCTGTCATCTGCCAGCGCCTGACGGCGCGCGGTGACGCTCTCGCTGAGGGCGGTCATCAGGTACCGCATCGTGGCGGCGATCAGGCCGTTCTTGTCCTGAAAGTAATGACTGATGATGCCATTCGAGACACCGGCCAAACGGGCGATCAGCGCAATGCTGGCGTCCCCCATTCCGACCTGATCGACCGCCTGCAAAGTGGCTTCGATCAGTTGTTGGCGGCGGATGGGTTGCATACCGACCTTGGGCATCTTGCACATCTCCTTAGGCCTTCCGAGGGGCGAATGACGCCGATCGGATTGAGGGCCAGTCTATTTTGTTTTGATTGAACGTTCAATCAACAAAGAATAAGATCTGCGACAATTCGTCGCTGCCTACAGAAAATTCCTACGCGTGATGACGATAAAAACCGACACCTGAAACGGCTCGAAACCTGCGTGGGGCATGGCGCGGTTCGCGATTCGATGGACGTGTTGAAAGGGCAAGACGCTCGCGGCCAGGTTTCGGATGAACGTCCGTCACCTCTGGCCACGAAAGCGAATACGCAACGCCATTTCGGCAGGTTCGGGCTTTTTTCGGAGTGTCTTTATATCACCCGCCGGTCGGCTGCCAACTAACCGATTGGTCGGGTTCCGTGATGCCTTGTGTTCTTCTCTCGCACTGCCTGGAGCATTTGTGCCATGAGTTCTGCCTCGCTAATAAAGACCCCGCCCGAGAAGGTGACGGTCAACGGTTGGGTGTTCTACACCTCGACCGCGCTGATTCTGTTGTTGACCGCCATTCTGATCATCGCCCCGCAAGAGGCCGGCAGAATGTTGGGCATGGCCCAGGCCTGGTTGTCGCGCAGCTTCGGCTGGTACTACATGGTGGTGATCGCTGCCTACCTGGTGTTCGTGGTCGGTCTGGCGTTTTCCTCGTACGGCAAACTCAAACTGGGCAGCAAGGACGACACCCCGGATTTCAGTTACGGCGCCTGGGCGGGGATGCTGTTCTCGTCGGGCATCGGCATTTCGCTGTTGTACTTCGGCGCGTCCGAGCCGCTGGATCACTATTTCAATCCGCCGGAAGGCACCTCGGCCACGAATATGGCCGCGCGGCAGGCGGTGCAACTGACTTTCCTGCACTGGGGCCTGCACGGCTGGGCGATCTACGCGCTGGTCGGTCTGGCCGTGGCGTATTTTGCCTATCGGCATAACCAGCCGCTGGCGCTGCGTTCGGCGTTGTATCCGCTGGTCGGTGAGCGTTGGGTCAAGGGCGCGGCCGGGCACGCGGTGGACGGCTTCGGCATGTTCGTAACGCTGCTGGGTCTGGTGACCAACCTGGGGATTGGCTCGCTGCAAGTGTCGTCCGGACTGGAAAACCTGTTCGGCATGGAGCACAGCAACACCAACCTGCTGATCGTCATCATCGTCATGAGCACCGTGGCGACTATCGCTGCCGTGTCGGGTGTGGAAAACGGCATTCGTCGTCTGTCCAACCTGAACATCGTGCTGTTCAGCGGCCTGCTGATTTTCGTCCTGCTGTTCGGCCCGACCCTGCACTTGCTCAACGGCTTTGTGCAGAACATCGGTGACTACCTCAACGGCGTGGTGCTGAAGACTTTCGACCTGTACGTCTATGAAGGCGACAACGCCAAGTCCGACCGCTGGTTGGGCCTGTGGACCCTGTTCTATTGGGCCTGGTGGATTTCCTGGGCGCCATTCGTGGGCATGTTCATCGCGCGGATTTCCCGTGGCCGCAGCGTGCGTGAACTGGTCGCTGGCGTGCTGCTGATTCCGCTGGGCTTCACCTTGGCGTGGCTGTCGATCTTCGGCAACTCGGCGCTGGATCTGGTGATGAATCAGGGCGCGGTGGAGCTGGGCAAGACGGCGCTGGAACAGCCGTCGATGGCGATCTATCAGTTGCTTGAGCATTACCCGGCGTCGAAAGTCGTGATTGGGGTGTCGATCTTCGTCGGCTTCGTGCTGTTCCTGACCCCGGCCGACTCTGGCGCGGTGATGATGGCGAATCTGTCGTGCAAGGGCGGCAACGTCGATGAAGACGCGCCGCACTGGCTGCGGATCTTCTGGTCGGTGGTGATCACGCTGGTGACCATCGGCCTGCTGTTCGCCGGCAACTTCGAAGCCATGCAGACCATGGTGGTGCTGGCCGGCCTGCCGTTTTCGGTGGTGCTGATCTGCTTCATGTTCGGCCTGCACAAGGCGATGCGCCAGGACGTGCAGATCGAACAGGAACAAGCGCAACTGGCCGAACGCGGACGCCGTGGATTCAGCGAGCGTCTGACGCAACTTGATCTACAGCCGAGCCAATCCGTGGTGCAGCGCTTCATGGACAAACACGTCACCCCGGCGCTGGAGGATGCAGCGGCGCAATTGCGCAATCAGGGGATTGAAGTGCAGACGCTGTTGGGCAAGGCCAAGCGCTGCATGGGCGTGCGGGTCGAAATGGAAGAGGGCAACCCTTTCGTTTACGAAGTGAGCCTGGACGGCTATCTGGCGACTCCGACCGAATCGGCGCAATCGGATGAAGCGCGCCAGCGTTATTACCGGGCCGAGGTGTATCTGCACAATGGCAGTCAGGATTACGACTTGATGGGCTTCACCCCGGAGCAGATTACGCGGGATGTGCTCGATCAGTTCGAGAGCCATCGGCAGCTTCTTGGCCGGGTGTATAGCTAAAGTCAAAAGCTTGCCCTCCAACCAGCCCTCTCCCGGAGGGAGAGGGAGCTGACCGAGATGTCTAGCGTCATACATCGACCTGAGAGATCGAGTCGATTATGGATTCGGTAAAGCAAGATCAGGTCGGTGCAGATCTGCAGCATCCCCCGATCGGTCCCCTCTCCCTCTGGGAGAGGGCTAGGGTGAGGGGCTATTCCTGACCCAACAAAAAGGGATCGCTCACCGCGATCCCTTTTTTTTATCCCACCTGGAGCATTACCCCAGATTCTTGCCCAACAGCGCGTGATACAACTCGCTGTCACCCAGAATCCCCACCACATGGTTGTCATCGTGCAGCACCAGCTTGTTGCCGGTCTGATAACGGATCTGCAGTGCGTCACGCATGCCGATGTTCGAGTCCACCAGCGTCGGCTTGCGCTCCAGGCCTTCCACCGCTTGCCCCGGTGCCCAGTTCTGCAGGTTGAGTACTGAGCCGTTCTGCCGTGCGCCTTTGATGGTGTTGCCTTCGGCCAGGTCCAGCCACGAGTCGCCGCCCGGATCGAGGCACACCGAGCCGTTGATGCGTTTGCACTTGTCCAGGGTGCGCATCAGGCTGCGGCCGCAGAGCACGTTGAGCGGGTTGGTGTGCGCGACAAAGGTACGCACATAATCGTCCGCCGGGTTGAGGACGATTTCTTCCGGCACGCTGTACTGGATGATCCGGCCGTCTTTCATGATCGCAATGCGGCTGCCGAGTTTGAGGGCTTCATCGAGGTCGTGGCTCACGAACACGATGGTCTTGCTCAGCTTGCGTTGCAGCTCCAGCAATTCGTCCTGCAAGCCCTGGCGGATCAGCGGGTCGAGGGCCGAGAACGGTTCGTCCATCAGCAGAATATCGGCGTCCATCGCCAGCGCACGGGCGAGGCCGACGCGCTGCTGCATGCCGCCGGAGAGTTCGTCCGGCTTCTTGTTGCGCCACTGCGTCAAGCCGACCAGTTCGAGTTTCTCGTCGACGAGTTTCTTGCGTTCCTTCTCCGGTCGGCCCTGCATTTCCAGACCGAAACTGATGTTTTCGCGCACCGTCAGCCAGGGCATCAGGGCGAACTTCTGGAACACCATGGCGATGCGCTTGGTGCGCATCATTTTCAGCTCGGCGGGGGTGCAGGAAGCGATGTCGATCTGGCGGTTCTCATGCTCGACGAACAACTTGCCGCGGCTCACGGTGTTGAGGCCGTTGATGCAGCGCAGCAGGCTCGATTTGCCCGATCCGGACAGGCCCATCAGCACGCAGATCTCGCCCTTGTTGATGTCCAGCGTGGCTTTTTCCACGCCGACGATCTGCCCGGTCTTCTTGAGGATCTCGTTGCGGGTCATGCCCTGATCGAGCAGCTTGAGTGCCTCGCGTGGATCTTTGGAGAAGATTACGTCGACGTCTTCGAAGCGAATTATGCTCATGCGTCACCCCCTACTTTGGCGTCGGGTTGTTTGCAGATACGGTCGAGCATGATCGCCAGCAGTACGATTGCCAGGCCTGCTTCGAAGCCCAGCGCAATATCAGCAGTGTTCAGTGCGTTGACCACCGGTTTGCCGAGTCCGTCGGCGCCGACCAGTGCCGCAATCACCACCATCGACAGCGACAGCATGATGCACTGGGTGATGCCGGCCGCGATGCTTGGCATGGCGTGCGGCAGTTCGATCCTTGAGAGCAGTTGGCGACGCGAGCAGCCGAAGGCCTTGCCGGCGTCCATCAGTTCTTGCGGGACATCGCGGATGCCCAGGTAGGTCAGGCGGATCGGCGCCGCGATGGCGAAGACCACCGTGGAGATCAGGCCCGGCACCACACCCAGCCCGAAGAGGGTCAGGGTAGGAATGAGGTAAACGAAGGTCGGCACGGTCTGCATCAGATCGAGCACCGGCCGCATCATGGTGTAGAACATCGGTTTGTGCGCGGCGACGATGCCCAGCGGCACGCCGATCAACACGCAGACCAGGGTGGCGAACAGCACCTGGGCGAGGGTTTCCATGGTTTCCTGCCAGTACCCCAGATTGAGGATGAGCAGGAACGAGGCGACCACGAACGCGGTCAGGCCCCACTTGCGTTGAATCAGGTGGGCGATGATGGCGATCAGGCCAATCAGCACCAGTGGGTTGAACCAGGTCAGCGCAAACGTCACGCCGTGGATCATCGTTTCCAGTGTCACGGCGATTGCGTCGAAGGTGTTGGCGCCGTGTTGCGTCAACCATTCGACGAAGCCCGCGATGTACTGGCCTAGAGGTATTTTCTGATCAATCAGCATGGTAGTGAACGTCCGCATGCAAGGAAATTAACAGCCCGGACAGGCACGCCTGCCCGGCATAAGCGATGCCCCTCGAATCAAGGCGCGAGCTTGGCTTTCACGGCCTCCAGGCCTGGTTTACCGTCAATGGTGGTCACGCCAGCGAGCCAGGTTTCGAGCACCTGTGGATTCTTTTTCAGCCAGGCCTTGGCGGCCGCGTCAGGCTTCATCTTGTCGTCGAGGATGTTGCCCATCAGTTCACTTTCCATGTCGACGGTGAACTCCAGGTTTTTCAACAGCTGACCGACATTGCTGCATTCTTCGGCGTAACCCTTGCGGGTGTTGGTGGCCACGGTGGCTGCGCCGAAATCGGGGCCGAAGAAGTCGTCGCCGCCGGTCAGGTACTGAATCTTGAAGCGCTTGTTCATCGGGTGCGGCGCCCAGCCGAGGAAGACCACGGCGGTGTCGCGTTTCTGCGCCCGGTCGACCTGCGAGAGCATGCCGGCCTCGGACGATTCGACGACTTTGAAACCGGCGGTTTTCAGGCCGAAGGCGTCCTTGTCGATCATGCTCTGGATCAGCCGGTTGCCGTCGTTGCCCGGCTCGATGCCGTAGATCTTGCCGTCGAGCTCTTTCTTGAATTTGGCGATATCGGCGAAGTCATGCAGGCCTTTGTCGTACAGGGCTTGCGGCACGGCAAGGGTGTATTTGGCACCCTTGAGATTGGTGCGCACGGTGTCGACTGTGCCGGCATCGCGATAGGGCTTGATGTCGTTCTCCATGGTCGGCATCCAGTTACCGAGAAACACGTCCATGTTCTTGCCGTCGGCCAGCGACTTGTAGGTCACGGGCACGGAGATCATGGTGGTCTTGGTCTTGTAGCCGAGGGCGTTGAGAACAACGGAAGTGGTGGCGGTGGTCGCGGTGATGTCGGTCCAGCCGACATCGGAGAAGTTAACGAGGCTGCACTGTGCCGGTTCTGCGGCTTGCGCCAGTAACGGCAGACTCAGCAGGGCGGCCAACAACAACGACGGGGAACCTTTCATGGATGGACTCCTTGGTGTTTTTTTTGGCAGTGTTCCGACTGTGGACCACCGCACTTATGGGTTGCGGTTGGTGGCGTTCTAAAGACAGCTCTACCGCAGCGCCTTGCAATCGAGTCATCCCGATCATGTACCAGTGAAAATCTGACGCCTACAGGGAGGGTCGTATCCAGTACAGGGATGGTCGCTTCCAGTGTCGGTGACGTCGCTTACAGCTTTTTTCCGCCCCCGAGGACCCGCGCAACTGCATAAAAACGGCGTATTTGCGGGGCGAAAACGTAACGACGCTGCTGGACATGAGTGCGTCGGTGTCAGACGCCGTGCGCGCCGACAAAAGCCCGATGATGCCGGCATTCGGCGGATCGCAGCTTGAGCGTAGCAGCTCCGCCAGCGGGCGCTTTTGCCGCCCGGACCGGTATTCTCAGGAGCTTCGCAGCAATGGCTATCAGCGTTTTCGACCTGTTCAAAATCGGCATCGGCCCTTCCAGTTCCCACACCGTCGGCCCGATGCGCGCCGCCGCGCTGTTCCTCGAGTCGCTGCGCGACAAGCATCAGTTGGAGCAGGTGCGGCGCATCGAGGTGCAATTGTTCGGTTCGCTGTCGGCTACCGGTGTCGGTCACGGCAGCGATAACGCGGTGATCATGGGCCTGATGGGGGAATGGCCGGACGCAATCGACCCGTCGCAGATTGGCCCGCGCATTCAGGCGCTGCGCGAGACGCATACGCTGTTATTGGAAGGTCGTCTGTCGGTGCCGTTTGTCTGGTCCCGGGACATGCGCCTGATCGATGAAAACCTGCCATTCCATCCCAACGCCATGACCCTGATTGCCGAAGGCGAGTCCGGTGAGCTGCACCGCGACACCTATTATTCAATCGGTGGTGGCTTCGTCGTTGACGAGGCGCAAGCGGCCAGCGGTGTGGTCGATCTGGATCGCACCGAATTGCCCTACGAGTTCTCCAGCGCAGTCGAGCTGCTGGAGCTGTGCAAGACGCACAACCTGCGCGTTGCCGAACTGATGATGGCCAACGAAAAGGTCTGGCGCAGCGAAGAAGAGATCCGCGCCGGCCTGATGAAGCTGTGGCGGGCGATGCAGGATTGCGTCGAGCAGGGCCTCAAGCACGAAGGCATTCTGCCCGGTGGCTTGAATGTGCGCCGGCGCGCGGCGAAGTTGCACCGCAGCCTGCAAGAGCTGAACAAACCCAATGTCATCGGCTCGACCCTGAGCGCCATGGAGTGGGTCAACCTGTTCGCCCTGGCCGTCAATGAAGAGAATGCCGCCGGCGGGCGTATGGTCACCGCACCGACCAACGGCGCGGCGGGGATCATTCCGGCGGTGCTGCACTATTTCATGAAGTTCAGCGAGGCGGTGACCGACGCCAACGTCGTCGATTATTTCCTCAGCGCAGCGGCGGTCGGCATTCTGTGCAAGAAGAATGCTTCGATCTCTGGCGCCGAAGTTGGTTGTCAGGGCGAGGTCGGTTCGGCCTGCGCGATGGCGGCGGCGGGGCTGGCGGAGATTCTTGGCGCCACACCTGAACAATTGTGCAACGCGGCGGAAATCGGCCTGGAGCACAACCTGGGCCTGACCTGCGACCCGGTCGGTGGTCTGGTGCAGGTGCCGTGCATCGAGCGCAATGCGATCGCGGCGGTGAAGGCGATCAACGCCGCGCAAATGGCCCTGCGTGGCGACGGTCAGCACTTTATCTCGCTGGACCGGGTGATACGCACCATGCGCGATACCGGCGCCGATATGCATGACAAATATAAGGAAACTTCGCGTGGTGGGTTGGCGGTCAGCGCGGTTGAGTGTTGAACCCGCCACACTGAGGTGGATTCTTCGCGAGCAGGCTCGCTCCCACAATGGATCTCCTGTGAGCACAGTATTTGTGAACCCCAGGTTTCCAATGTGGGAGCGAGCCTGCTCGCGAAGGGGCCAGACCAGTCAAAACTGCTCAACAAAAGAACACCCCAATCCATCCACGCCACGTTTTGGCGCGTCGCAATCAGACAAGAGTCATTGCCAGTCGTGACTTGTCAGTCGTTACCTGACCGTCCGTCGCCCGTGCTTGCGGTGACACTCTGTGCAAACCCTCTGCAGGCCAGTTCCCACAAGTGCTACCGATCTGCTCACAGCCTGCGTGGCAGCGTCGTTGCGGCGCCTGATGGCACTTCGAAATGCCGGGTTCCGAGGTCTCGTATAGACACGTCCCGAGGTCGTTTTCAGGAGTTATTGAATGGCCATCCAATTTTAGGCATGGCAATTGCTCTGTCATAACAAAGCCTGCTTCCCTCGTGAGAACGCCGGCAATAACAAGAGCCTCCGCCTGAGGCCACCACCCGCTTTGTGTGAGGAGATACCGCGATGACGTCGTTCAACTCCGGGGCCCAACCCCAGAACCGTGCGCCTCAATCCATCGGCTTTCTGCTGCTGGACAATTTCACGCTGATTTCCCTGGCGTCCGCCGTTGAGCCACTGCGCATGGCCAACCAATTGTCCGGTCGCGAGCTGTATCGCTGGAGCACCCTCACTGTCGACGGCGGCCAGGTCTGGGCCAGTGACGGTCTGCAGATCACCCCCGACGCCTCCATGCACAAAGCCCCGCCACTGGACACCGTGATTGTCTGCGGCGGCATCGGTATTCAACGCACCGTGACCCGTGAGCACGTTTCCTGGCTGCAAAGCCAGGCGCGCCAGTCCAAGCGTCTTGGCGCGGTGTGCACCGGCAGTTGGGCGCTGGCCTGCGCCGGTCTGCTCGACGGCTTCGATTGCAGCGTGCACTGGGAATGCCTGGCGGCGATGCAGGAAGCTTTCCCGCGCGTGGCCATGAGCACACGCCTGTTCACCCTCGACCGTAACCGCTTCACCAGCTCCGGCGGTACCGCGCCGCTGGACATGATGCTGCACCTGATCAGCCGCGATCACGGTCGCGAATTGTCCGCAGCGATCTCGGAAATGTTCGTCTACGAGCGCATCCGCAATGAACAGGATCACCAGCGTGTGCCGCTCAAGCACATGCTCGGCACCAACCAGCCGAAGTTGCAGGAAATCGTCGCGCTGATGGAAGCCAATCTGGAAGAGCCGATCGATCTGGATGAGCTGGCGGTGTATGTCGCAGTGTCGCGTCGACAGCTGGAGCGGTTGTTCCAGAAATACCTGCACTGCTCGCCGTCGCGCTATTACTTGAAGCTGCGCCTGATCCGCGCCCGGCAACTGCTCAAGCAGACGCCGATGTCGATCATCGAAGTGGCGTCGGTGTGTGGGTTCGTTTCCACGCCGCACTTCTCCAAGTGCTACCGCGAATACTTCGGCATCCCGCCGCGTGACGAGCGCGTCGGCTCCAACACCACCCAGCAAGTGGCCATGCTGCCGCTGCCGCAAGCGATCGTGATGTCGCCGCTGTCAGGGCCGATGTCGGCGCTGAGTCAGGCGCGCAATGAGTCGACGTTTGCCAGCGTGAGGCTGTAGACCGAGTCATCGTTCTTCGCGAGCAGGCTCGCTCCCACAGTCGGAATGCATTCCAGGGTGGGAGCGAGCCTGCTCGCGAAGGGGTTTCTCAGGCGCTGTGGGACTGCTGGTAATCCGACAGGGCCGGCAACAACTGCTTGTCGATCGCCTGGCGCACCGCCGGCTGGATGCTGGCGCCGCTGGTGTACATGTCCTTGACCATCTTGCGCAGTTCAAATGCGCGAACGTTATCCAATCCTCGCACCGCACACTCACAGGCCTGCTCGGCGGTGGTACCGCTCGGCACCTGAATACCCAAGGCCTTGAGCTGGCCCAACAGATCTTCCTGGTCAATCAAATCGGCGTACATCATTACGCAAATCCTTCTGTGGCAACGGAGGTCTTGGCTCGATTCTGGTGGCCCCGACCGGACGCGGCAAGGGCGTTTTGTCGCGGTGGCCGGGACGACTATGAACAGGTCGTTTTCGGCTAACCGACTGGTTTGGCGAGTAGGCACACTGGCCCCAGCTCGCTTCACGAAGGTTTGGTCACCCTCGCCTGGCAGCTCCTCAACAGTACCCTCCTCAGCTCCGATCCTGTCACGGCTTGATCGGAGTTTTTTTTGCCTGTGAATCAGTCAGAGATTGGTTGTTCCCGCTGACGCTTTCGCGAGCAGGCTCGCTTCCACAGTGGCCGCGTTCATTCCGGGGAATGCGGTTAAATGTGGGAGCGAGCCTGCTCGCGAAGAACGATGACGCGGTTCAACGTTGCAACACCAGAATCCGCGACAACAGCTCATCCCGGTCGACATAGCAGCCCTGGAAATGCCGCGCTCCGGTCGCAGGATCAAAGGCATTGCGCGCATGCAGCGTGCGGCGGTTGTCAAAGCACCACAACTCTCCCGGATTGAGCCGCTGCATCAGCCGAAATCGCGGCTCTCGGGTCATCGCAATAAAACGTCGATAGGCTCGATACAGCAACGGCATCTGCGCCACCGACGTATCGAACGCCCCGCGCAGAAAGTTCGCCATGCGAATCTCCGCAACCCGGCCCAGCGCATCCACAGCAATGATCGGCGCCAGGCAGCGATAGTCGCTGTGGCGGTCCTTGTTGCGAAACTCCACGGGTATTTCACACAGCGCCTGAAACAGCTGCGGCTCCTCTCGCCGCAAGGCGTCGGCGATCGCGAAACCATCGACGAAAATGCTTTCGCCACCCTCGGCATCGTTCACCAGGCAATGCAGAAATTGCAGCCCCGGTTGCAGCTCGCGAGTCGGCAAATCCGTGTGCAATGGCAGGTTGAAGGCGGTGTAGGCGTTGCTGTCGGCGTCGGCTTTGGACTGCACATTGAACAGCACGCCGAAATTGCTTTCGCGGATGAAGGAAATCCGCTGCGCAATGAGCTTCAGCGAGCCCGGCTCGGTGGGCACGCCGCGCACTTGAGTCAGGCCGATGTCACGCACGGCGAGCAACCATTGCAGCAGCGCAGCGTTGTCGTTCATCAGTGCGGCGTACTCGAACACTGGCAACTGCAGATCGCTATGCCACAAACGGCTCTGCGGTTTGCCGGCCAGGCGTTCGGCGCGGGACTCGTCGTCATAGGCGTGAGCGCGCAACCAGCCCGGGTCGAAGCGGCTGAGGTGACCGTCCTGCCAGTCGATGCGCAGGCAGCCATGGGTGTCGATGCGCGTGGCCAGCGGGTGCAAATCCTCGGCGGCATCGACGCTTTCGAAGACCTGCTCGCGGGTAACGCTGTAGACGCAGCGATCACATGGGCAATTGTCGCGCAGCCATACGTGGTGAAACGGGCTGATACGACCGTCAGCCCATTCGATGACAACGCGATCCGCCAGACCTTGCACGCCGCGTAGCGCGCTGATCAACGGATAAGTACGAAAATCGGCAACAGCAACGGCGGTGTTCATGGCGGCTCCTTGACGATGGAGGGATTTACCGGGCGGGTGGCAGCGCGATCACGCGGCCGATGTAAGCGGGAGCGGGCAGGTCGGTCTGATCAGCGACGATGGCTTGCAGGCGATGCAACGTGTCTGGGCTGAACGGGGCCGAGCGCGGGCCGGCGAGGTCGACATGCAGCAGCATTTGTTCGTTGCCGGCCAACTCTTGCTCATCGCCGACCTTGTGCAGGCTGTGATAGAGGTGCAGACGTTTGCTGTCGTGACCGATGATTTGCGTGCGCACTTCGACCTCGGTGGCGAGCTTCACCTCGTGCAGGTAATTGAGGTGCAGCTCGAGGGTGAACAGCGAATGGCCGCTGGCCTCGCGGTTGCTGCTGTCCATGCCCAGACGATCCATCAGCGCGTCGGTGGCGTAGCTGAAGATCAACAGGTAGAAGGCATCGCGCAGGTGGCCGTTGTAGTCGACCCAGTCGGGGATGATGGTGGTTTGGTAGGTGGTGAGTGTGGGCATGATTGGGTTCCGGCAGGTGGCGGGTCGTTAGGATCAAGAGCAACCCCCTCACCCCAACCCTCTCCCCCAAGGGGGCGAGGGGGAAAGGGAGCAGATCGGGGGCCTTTCAAAACTCGAGTTCGGCTCGATAGTTCAGGTCGGTGCAGCCCGCATAAACACCGCGGTCGGTCCCCTCTACCTCTGGGAGAGGGCTAGGGTGAGGGCAGCGGTCTGAAGCGGAACCATCACTCGCAGAAACTCATCCCGTGCTTCTCTTTGGTGGTCTTCACCGCTTCCAGCACTGCCAGCAAACAATCATCACGATAGCGCTCCAGCGCCGAAATGCTGTGGCGACCGAGCTGATCAGTGGTGCCATCGACCACATCATCGATCAACTTGTCGGTCAGCTCCGGCGCTGGCAGGTACGTCCACGGCAACTGCAACGCCGGACCGAATTGCGACATGAAGTGGCGCATGCCGGCATCGCCGCCGGCCAGGGTGTAGGTCAGGAATGTGCCCATGAACGACCAGCGCAGACCGGCACCAAAGCGAATCGCATCGTCGATCTCGCCGGTTGTCGCCACGCCGTCATTGACCAAATGCAGCGCCTCGCGCCACAGCGCTTCGAGCAAGCGATCGGCGATAAATCCCGGCACTTCCTTGCGCACATGCAACGGGCGCATGCCGAGGGATTGGTAGACTTGCATCGCCGCCTGGACAGCTTCCGGCGCGGTGTTCTTTCCGCCGACCACTTCAACCAGCGGCAACAGATAGACCGGGTTGAACGGATGCCCGACCACGCAGCGTTCAGGGTGCGTCGAACTCTCGTAGAACTCGCTGGGCAACAGGCCCGAAGTGCTTGAACCAATCAATGCGTCGGGCTTGGCCGCGGCGCTGATTTTGCTGTGCAGATCGAGTTTCAGTTCCAGCCGCTCCGGAGCGCTTTCCTGAATGAAATCGGCGTCGCGCACGCATTCCTCGATGGTGGCGACAAAGCGCAGACGATCCTGCGAAGCGCCCGGCGCCAGGCCGTTCTTCTCCAGCGCGCCCCAGGCATTGGCCACACGTTGGCGCAGTGCCGTTTCGGCGCCGGGCGCCGGGTCCCAGGCCACGACGTCGAGGCCATGAGCGAGGGCGCGTGCGACCCAGCCACTGCCGATGACACCGCTGCCGAGGGCGGCGAAGGTTTTTATTTCGGTGATAAAGCGCATGGTGATGTCCTGAAGAGTTCGGTTATGACCTGTGGGAGCGAGCCTGCTCGCGAATGCGCTGGCTCAGCTGCTGAAGATGCTTCGTGTGTACCGGCCTCTTCGCGAGCAGGCTCGCTCCCACAGGGTTTGGCGGTGAATTCGAATTAACTGCGCTGGGTCAGGCCCATTTTCTTCCGGCCTTCCGCCGGCGTGAGCACGCGGGCACCGAGGCGGCTGAGGATCTCCGTGGCGCGCTCAACCAATTGGCCATTGGTCGCCAGCACGCCTTTGTCCAGCCACAGGTTGTCTTCCAGCCCGACCCGCACGTTGCCGCCGAGCAGCACCGCTTGCGCGGCCATCGGCATCTGCATGCGGCCAATGCCGAAGCCCGCCCACACCGCATCGGCGGGCAGATTGTCGACCATGGCTTTCATGGTGGTGGTGTCGGCCGGCGCACCCCACGGGATGCCCAGGCACAGCTGGAACAGCGGGTTGTCGAGCAAGCCTTCCTTGATCATCTGCTTGGCGAACCACAGATGCCCAGTGTCGAAAATCTCCAGCTCGGCTTTCACGCCCAGTTCGGTGATGCGCTTGGCGCCGGCGCGCAGTTGTGCCGGCGTGGAGACGTAAATGGTGTCGCCGTCGCCGAAATTCAGCGTGCCGCAATCGAGGGTGCAGATTTCCGGCAGCAGCTCTTCAACGTGGGCGAGACGGGTCAGCGGGCCGACCAGATCGGTGTTCGGGCCGAACTCCATCGGCTTCTCGCCAGCGCCGATTTCCAGGTCGCCGCCCATCCCGGCAGTCAAGTTGACGATGATGTCGACGTCGGCCTCGCGGATGCGCTCCATCACTTCGCGGTACAGCGCCACGTCACGGCTGAACTTGCCGGTCTGCGGATCGCGCACATGGCAGTGCACCACGGTGGCGCCGGCCTTGGCCGCTTCCACCGCGGCAGCGGCAATCTGTTTCGGGGTGACCGGCACGTGTGGGCTCTTGGCGGTCGTGTCGCCAGCACCGGTGAGTGCGCAGGTGATGATGACGTCGTGGTTCATGGTGCGTTTCCTTCAGGCGTGATGGTTCTGTTCGCAGCCCGTGGCGGGGCTGCGAAGCGTCGTTACATTCCCTCTCCCTCGGGAGAGGGCTAGGGTGAGGGGGCTTTTGATCGCAAGGTTATTTGCTGGTCAGTTGCAGATTTTCAGCGGCCGGTTTGCCATCGAAAGTCGTCACACCTTCGAGCCAGCGCTGCTTGTCTTCGGGGTGATCCTTGAGCCATTGCTTGGCTGACTCGAAGGCATCCTTGTGATCGAGCAGCGGCTGCATCATCCGGCTCTCGGCTTCGGCGGTGAACGTCAGGTTGGTCAGCAGGCGGCCGATGTTCGGGCATTGCTCGGCGTATTTCGGTGAAGTGACCGTCCAAACCGTGGCCATGCCTTCGTTCGGGCCGAGGGCATCTTCGCTGCCGGTCAGATAGGTCATCTGAATGTTGACGTTCATCGGGTGCGGCGCCCAGCCGAAGAACACCACGGCTTCCTTGCGGCGCACGGCGCGATCGACGGCGGCAAGCATGCCGGCCTCGCTCGATTCGACGAGCTGGAATTTGCCCAGACCAAACTGGTTCTTGGCGATCATCGCCTTGATCTGCGTGTTGGCGCCCGAGCCAGGCTCGATGCCGTAGATCTTGCCGCCCAATTCCTTCTCGAATTTGGCGATGTCGGCAAAGGTTTTCAGGCCCTTTTCGGCCAGATACGTCGGCACGGCGAGGGTGGCGCGGGCATCTTTCAGGCTCGGTGCCTCGAGCACTTTCACCTGGTTGGCCTCGACGAACGGTGTGATGGTCTGGGTCATCAGTGGGTTCCAGTAGCCGAGGAACAGGTCCAGGCGCTGATCGCGGATCCCGGCGAAGATGATCTGCTGGGAGGCGCTGGTCTGTTTGGTGTTGTAGCCGAGGCCGTCGAGCAGGACCTGGGTCATGGCACTGGTGGCGATCACGTCAGTCCAGTTGACCACGCCCATGCGTACGTTCTTGCAGGAGGCCGGTTCGGCCGCCATCACGCCGGTGCTGAAGAAAGCGGTACCGCTGAGTGCAAGAACGCAGCTGCTGATCAGTCGTTTCATGTCGGGTTCCTCGGCAGTTCGATTATTGTGGTTCCCGGCATCTGCGCGCCGGTGAGGCCAAGTTACGCAGCTATACGCCCGTGAAAGCGCACTACGGCGACTGGCATTTGCACTGTAGCGACCTGCAAGCTTGAACGCCGCCGACAATCGGCGTATCAACGAGCCACGCGTCCGCCAACCGAGTGCGCCCATGTCCCAGGATTTCTACTTTTTGCTGATGCCGGGGTTCTCCGCCATCGGCTTTATCTCCGCGATCGAACCGCTACGGGTGGCCAACCGCTTTCGTGGCGAGCTTTACCGCTGGCATGTGCTCAGCGCCGATGGCGGCGCGGTACTGGCGAGCAACGGCATGTCGGTCAACGCCGATGCGGCGCTGGAGCCGCTGAAAAAAGGCGCGACGTTACTGGTGGTAGCCGGCTTCGAACCGCTGAAGTTCATCACGCCGACACTGGAGCATTGGTTGCGCAGGCTGGACAAGGAAGGCGTGACCCTCGGCGCCATCGACACCGGCAGCTTCGTCCTCGCCGAAGCGGGTCTGCTCGATGGCCATCGCCTGACCCTGCACTGGGAGGCGATCGATGCGTTCAAGGAATCTTATCCACAGCTCAGCGTTACGCAGGAGCTGTTCGAGATCGACCGGCGGCGCATCACTTCGGCCGGTGGCACGGCGTCGATTGATCTGATGCTCGACCTGATCGCCCAGGCCCACGGCCCGCAACTGGCGATTCAGGTCAGCGAGCAGTTTGTGCTCGGGCGCATCCGCCCGCGCAAAGACCACCAGCGCATGGAAGTCGCCACGCGCTATGGCATCAGCAACAAGAAGCTGGTGCAGGTGATCGGCGAGATGGAACAGCACAGCGAACCGCCGCTGAGCACGCTGCAACTGGCGGAGTCGATCAAGGTGACGCGACGGCAACTGGAGCGCTTGTTCCGGTTGCACCTGAACGATACGCCGAGCAATTTCTATCTGCGGTTAAGGCTGGAAAAAGCACGGCAGTTGTTGCGTCAGACCGACATGAGCGTGCTCGAAGTCAGCATTGCCTGCGGCTTTGAATCACCGTCGTACTTCACGCGCAGCTACCGCGCAAAATTCGCCCGCTGCCCTCGCGAAGACCGCCGTACCGCCCAAGCCTGAATGGGCTTGCATGAAAGCAATGTGGGAGCGAGCCTGCTCGCGAAAGCGGTCTGTCATCCAACACTGATATTGCCTGACACATTGCATTCGCGAGCAGGCTCGCTCCCACATAATTTCCGGCGCCTGAGAGAGGCTTATTTCTTCACCAACGCCGAGCACGCCGCCTTGTAAGCCTCATGCTGATATTTGTTCAACGTCCCCGGCAGTTCGAAGTTGTGCTTCTTGGCCTGCGCGTTGATCGTCTGCGGCGACAGCAGCGTCACCTCACAACCATCGAGCAACTGAAACACCCCCTCGATCTTGAACGTCGTCGGCCCGCCGGCGAACTCACCCTTCTTGCTGCGCTTCTTGATCGCAATCCGGTCCACCGAATTCTCCCGCACAAACGACGCCACCTGCGCCGCAAACCGCCGCACGTTCGCCGTCTCGTCATCGTCATCCAGAGCAATCTTTTTCGTGGCGAGAGGGATGTGGCTCAACGTCGAACCGTCGAGCGCAGCCACGGCGATGATCGCTTCGCTGCCTTTGATTTCAATGCCGCAGATGTTCATGGGAATTCCTTTGAATAAAGAGGACAGCCTACAGCTCTAGCTGACTGGCTGTGATGCCGAACGCGGCGGCGATTTTCTCACGGGTGGCCTTGCGGGGTTTGGCGACTGTTTCCTGCTGGGCAAACGCCGGTTGCGATATGCCCATGCGCTTCGCCACTTCTTCCTGCGTCAGGTTGAGGTGTTCGCGCCAGGCGCGGATCGGTGTTGCGCCGTCAACCATATGGCTGACCACTTCATGAGGAATCATTGATTTATCCTTTGTATGTTTATTCCTGCCCAATCGACTCCAAAAACTCCGACCGTTCATCACTCATCCGCGCCACACAATCATTCTGCGCAATGGTGAAGGCCTTGCTCCCCGACGTCGCCGGGAACGCTTCCACCGCGCAGTCGGCATCGCGGGTTTTCAGCCACTGCTGCTGGGCGGTTTTCAGTTTGGCGGTGATGTCGGCCAGTTGCGTCGGGTTCTTGCCATAGGCGGCCTGCATGCGTTCGTTGAGGCTGGCGTAGTTGTCCTTCAGCAGGTCTTCGGCGGTGGTGCGGCTGTAGGCGGAGCATTCCAGGGTCTGGATGTCGTTTTCCACCGCGTCGCACGGGTTGTTCTCGGATTCTTCGGCGGCGTGAACGCCGGTCGCAATCAGTGCCAGGGCGAGGAAGATCGATTTCATTGGGGTCGCTCTAATCCGTTGGTGTGTGCAGGCTGCGGCAGATTCTGGCGCAAGCGCGCGGGCTTGAACAGCCGGCCGAGGAGGGCGGCTGACGACCCTTTGTCGCGGATTGACGCTTTCGGCAATTCCCCTGTCGTTTTTGCACCCGGTCGCCCCGGCACCGAGGCATATGCTGGCCCCAAAGCGCCGGCAGACGATTCGGCGCATGAATCGCCAATAAGGGGACGCCTGATGAGCCCAGCCGAATTACACGCCGACAGCATCGTTATCGACGGTCTGATCATTGCCAAATGGAACCGCGAGCTGTTCGAAGACATGCGCAAGGGCGGTCTGACGGCAGCCAACTGCACTGTGTCGGTGTGGGAAGGCTTTCAGGCGACCGTGAACAACATCGCTGCCAGTCAGAAACTGATCCGCGAAAACAGCGACCTGGTGATGCCGGTGCGCACCACTGCCGACATCCGTCGTGCCAAGGAGCAGGGCAAGACTGGCATCCTCTTCGGTTTTCAGAATGCCCACGCCTTCGAAGACCAGATCGGTTATGTCGAGGTGTTCAAGCAGCTCGGCGTCGGCATCGTGCAGATGTGCTACAACACCCAGAACCTGGTCGGCACCGGTTGCTACGAACGCGACGGCGGCCTGTCGGGTTTCGGTCGCGAGATCGTTGCCGAGATGAACCGCGTCGGCGTCATGTGCGACCTGTCCCACGTCGGTTCCAAGACTTCCGAAGAGGTCATCCTCGAATCGAAAAAACCGGTCTGCTACTCGCACTGCCTGCCGTCGGGTCTCAAAGAGCACCCGCGCAACAAATCCGATGCAGAACTGAAGTTCATTGCCGACCACGGCGGTTTTGTCGGCGTGACCATGTTCGCGCCGTTCCTCGCCAAGGGCATCGATTCGACCATCGACGATTACGCCGAAGCCATCGAATACACCATGAACATCGTTGGCGAAGACGCCATCGGCATCGGCACCGATTTCACTCAGGGTCATGGCCAGGACTTCTTCGAATACCTGACCCACGACAAGGGCTACGCACGCCGCCTGACCAGCTTCGGCAAGATCATCAACCCGCTGGGCATCCGCACCGTCGGCGAATTCCCCAACCTCACCGAAACCCTGCTCAAGCGCGGCCATTCCGAGCGTGTGGTGCGCAAGATCATGGGTGAGAACTGGGTAAGCGTCCTCAAAGACGTCTGGGGCGAATAACGCTTTCACGACCGCCGCCGAACTGCCCCCTCTCCTGCGGGAGAGGGCTGGGGTGAGGGCCGCGGCCACCACTGAACCATAATTTTTCTGGAGTTAAGTTTCCATGGCCAAGATCGCCCCGCAATTGCCTATCGAAGTCGACAGCGAGACCGGTGTCTGGACCTCCGACGCCCTGCCAATGCTCTATGTGCCGCGTCACTTTTTCGTCAACAACCACATGGGCATCGAGGAAGTGCTGGGCGCCGAAGCCTATGCGGAAATCCTCTACAAGGCCGGCTACAAATCCGCCTGGCACTGGTGTGAAAAGGAAGCCGAATGTCACGGCCTGGAAGGCGTTGCGGTGTTCGAACACTACATGAAGCGCCTTTCGCAGCGCGGCTGGGGCCTGTTCAAGATCCAGGACATCGACCTCGACAAAGGCACCGCCAGCGTCAAGCTCGAGCACTCGGCATTCGTGTATGTCTACGGCAAGGTCGGGCGCAAGGTCGATTACATGTTCACCGGCTGGTTCGCCGGCGCCATGGACCAGATCCTCGAAGCCCGTGGCAGCAAGATCCGTACTGTGGCCGAACAAGTCTACGGAGGCTCCGAAGAGGGCCACGATGACGGCTTGTTTATCGTCAAGCCGTTGTAAGCCGAGGACCGTGCCATGGCTTTCGAAGCAATGTTCCAACCGATCCAGATCGGCAAACTGACCATCCGCAACCGCGTGCTCAGCACCGCGCACGCCGAGGTCTACGCGACTGACGGTGGCATGACCACCGACCGTTACGTCAAGTATTACGAAGAGAAGGCCAAGGGCGGCATCGGCCTGGCCATCTGCGGCGGTTCGTCCGTCGTGGCGATCGACAGCCCGCAGGAATGGTGGAGCTCGGTCAATCTGTCCACCGACCGGATCATTCCGCACTTCCAGAATCTGGCCGACGCCATGCACAAGCATGGCGCCAAGATCATGATCCAGATTACCCACATGGGCCGGCGCTCGCGCTGGGACGGTTTCAACTGGCCGACCTTGATGTCGCCATCGGGCATCCGTGAACCGGTGCACCGCGCCACCTGCAAAACCATCGAGCCAGAAGAAATCTGGCGGGTGATCGGCAACTACGCCCAGGCTGCGCGCCGGGCCAAGGCAGGTGGCCTCGATGGCGTCGAACTGTCGGCCGTGCACCAGCACATGATCGACCAGTTCTGGAGCCCGCGCGTCAATAAGCGCACCGACGAATGGGGCGGCAGCTTCGAAGGGCGGATGAAGTTCGGTCTCGAAGTCCTGAAAGCCGTGCGCGCCGAGGTCGGTGACGACTTCTGCGTGGGCATGCGCCTGTGCGGTGACGAGTTCCATCCGGACGGCTTGTCCCACGAGGACATGAAGCAGATCGCCAAGTATTACGACGACACCGGCATGCTCGATTTCATCGGCGTGGTCGGCTCGGGTTGCGATACGCATAACACCCTGGCCAACGTCATTCCGAACATGAGTTATCCACCGGAGCCGTTCCTGCATCTGGCCGCCGGAATCAAGGAAGTGGTCAAGGTGCCGGTGCTGCACGCACAGAACATCAAGGACCCGAACCAGGCTACGCGGATTCTCGAGGGCGGTTACGTCGACATGGTCGGCATGACCCGCGCGCACATCGCTGACCCGCACCTGATCGCCAAGATCAAGATGGGCCAGATCGACCAGATCAAGCAGTGCGTCGGCGCCAACTATTGCATCGACCGCCAGTATCAGGGCCTGGACGTGCTGTGCATCCAGAACGCCGCGACGTCTCGTGAATACATGGGCGTGCCGCACATCATTGAGAAATCCACCGGGCCGAAACGCAAAGTGGTGATCGTTGGTGCCGGCCCGGCCGGGATGGAAGCAGCACGCGTGGCCGCCGAGCGTGGCCACGACGTCACGCTGTTCGAGAAAAAGGAATTCATCGGCGGGCAGATCACCACCGCATCGAAAGCACCGCAGCGTGACCAGATCGCCGGCATCACTCGCTGGTTCCAGCTGGAACTGGCGCGGCTGAAAGTCGATCTGCGCCTCGGCACGGCGGCTGACGCCGATACCATCATGGACCTGCGTCCGGATGTCGTGGTGCTGGCGGTCGGCGGGCATCCGTACCTGGAGCAGAACGAACACTGGGGCGCCGCCGAAGGGCTGGTGGTGAGCAGCTGGGACGTGCTCGACGGCAAGGTTGCGCCGGGCAAGAACGTGCTGGTCTACGACACCATTTGCGAATTCACCGGCATGTCGGTGGCCGACTTCCTCGCCGACAAGGGCAGCCAGGTCGAGATCGTCACCGACGACATCAAGCCGGGCGTGGCCATCGGCGGTACGTCGTTCCCGACCTACTACCGCAGCATGTACCCGAAAGAAGTGATCATGACCGGCGACATGATGCTGGAGAAGGTCTACCGCGAAGGCGACAAGCTGATCGCGGTGCTGGAGAACGAATACACCGGTGCGAAAGAGGAGCGGGTGGTCGATCAGGTGGTCGTCGAAAACGGCGTGCGCCCGGACGAGGAAATCTACTACGCCCTCAAGGACGGCTCGCGCAACAAGGGCCAGATCGACGTCGAAGCGCTGTTCGCGATCCAGCCGCAGCCTTCGCTGAGCGAGGCGGGTGACGGCTACTTGCTGTTCCGCATCGGCGACTGCGTGGCGCAGCGCAACACACACGCCGCCATTTACGACGCACTTCGGCTCTGTAAGGATTTTTGACGGCTCAGTTGCAAGCCACAAGCTGCAAGCTGCAAGTAAAAGCACAGCCGATCCATGCTGCTCTTTCTTGCCGCTTGTAGCTTGTAGCTTGCCGCTCGCCAGAGGTGACTCTGATGTTGAACACCCTTCTTCCAATCCTGTTGTTCGCAGCCCTGGGCCTTGCGGTCCTCGGCGCGTTGCGGCGGATGAACATGTGGCGCCGGGGGCGGGCGGCGAAGGTCGATCTGCTCGGCGGTCTGCTGGCCATGCCCAAGCGCTACATGGTCGACCTGCACCACGTCGTGGCGCGCGACAAATACATCGCCAACACCCACGTCGCCACGGCGGGCGGTGCGGTGGCGTCGATTGTGCTGGCCATTCTGGTACACGGTTTCGGCCTGCATAACCGTATCCTCGGCTACGCCTTGCTGCTGATGTCGGCGGTGATGTTCGTCGGCGCGATCTTCATGTACCTGCGCCGCGTCAATCCGCCTGCGCGTCTGTCGAAAGGCCCGTGGATGCGCCTGCCGAAAAGCCTGCTGGCGTTCTCGGCGTCGTTTTTCCTGGTGACCTTGCCGGTGGCCGGGATCCTGCCGGAGAACTTCGGCGGTTGGGTGCTTGCAGCCATTCTTGGCGTTGGCGTGCTGTGGGGCGTGTCGGAACTGTTCTTCGGCATGACCTGGGGCGGGCCGATGAAGCACGCCTTTGCCGGTGCCTTGCACCTGGCCTGGCACCGTCGTCCGGAACGCTTTGGTGGTGGGCGCTCGACCGGTTTGAAACCGCTGGACCTGAACAATCCCGATGCGCCGCTGGGCGTGGAAAAGCCCAAGGATTTCACCTGGAATCAGTTGCTCGGTTTCGACGCCTGCGTGCAGTGCGGCAAGTGCGAAGCGGCCTGCCCGGCCTTCGCCGCCGGTCAGCCGCTGAACCCGAAAAAACTCATTCAGGACATGGTCGTCGGCCTCGCTGGCGGCACCGATGCCAAGTTCGCCGGCAGCCCGTACCCAGGCAAACCGATCGGCGAGCATGGTGGCAATCCGCATCAACCGATCGTCAACGGTCTGGTCGATGCCGAAACCCTGTGGTCGTGCACGACCTGCCGTGCCTGCGTCGAGGAATGCCCGATGATGATCGAGCACGTCGACGCGATCGTCGACATGCGCCGTCACCTGACCCTGGAAAAAGGCGCGACGCCGAACAAGGGCGCCGAAGTTCTCGAAAACCTGATCGCCACCGACAACCCCGGCGGGTTTGCCCCGGGCGGGCGGATGAACTGGGCAGCGGATCTGAACCTCAATCTGCTCAGCGAACAGAAATCCACCGACGTGCTGTTCTGGGTCGGCGACGGCGCCTTCGACATGCGTAACCAGCGCACCTTGCGCGCGTTCGTCAAAGTACTGAAAGCGGCAAAAATCGACTTCGCCGTGCTCGGTCTCGAAGAGCGCGACAGCGGTGATGTGGCGCGGCGCCTGGGCGACGAAGCGACGTTCCAGTTGCTGGCCAAGCGCAATATCCAGACTCTGGCCAAATACAGCTTCAACCGCATCGTCACCTGCGATCCGCACAGTTTCCATGTGCTGAAAAACGAGTACGGCGCCTTCGACGGCAACTATCTGGTGCAGCACCACAGCACCTACATGGCCGAGATCATTCAGGCCGGCGCGCTCAACCTCGGTCAGCACAAAGGCAACAGCGTGACCTATCACGATCCGTGCTACCTGGGCCGCTACAACGGTGAGTACGAAGCACCGCGAGAAGTGCTGCGTGCCCTCGGCATCGAGGTCAAAGAGATGCAACGTTCCGGCTACCGTTCGCGCTGCTGCGGCGGCGGTGGCGGCGCGCCGATCACTGACATTCCGGGCAAGCAGCGCATCCCCGACATGCGCATGGAGGACATCCGCGAAACCGGCGCCGAACTGGTGGCGGTGGGTTGTCCACAGTGCACGGCGATGCTCGAAGGTGTGGTCGAACCGCGTCCGCTGATCAAGGACATCGCCGAACTGGTGGCCGACGCGCTGCTCGAAGACGCCGCGCCAAGCAAGCCTGCCACGCCGGCCAAACGTGAACCTGCGGAGGTGCATTGATGAGCGACATTATCCGCCGCGACCCGCGCGCCGAATGGATTGCGCGTAACCGCCTGCATCCGCTGCACGCGGCGATGCAGCCGGCGCAACACAGCTGGATGGGGCCCAATGGCGTCATCCGCAAGAATCTGCACGGCATCGGTTTTATCGGCCCTAACGGCATCAAACGGATTGACCGCAGCGGCGCGCAGCAGGGCGGGGCGGTCAAACGCTCGGCCGCGGTCGAAGTGCAATTGCCGCTGCATCAGGTACCGGCTCCGGCGTTCTATATCAGCGTGGTGCCGGATATGGTCGGCGGCCGCCTGAGCAGCCACGATCGCGATCTGCTCGGCCTCGCTCATCAGCTGGCCGGCACGGACGGCGCAGTGCTGGCGGTCGTTTTTGGCGAGCACAAGGAAAGCGCTTTCGAAACCGCGGGCGTCGATCGCCTGCTGGTGCTCGAAGGTGAGGAATTCAGTGGTTATGCACCGGAACAACGGGTGCAGGGTTTGCGCGCTGTGGATAACCAGCTCAATCCGCGTCACTGGTTGCTGCCGGACAGCCGCAGCGGTGGCGGTGAACTCGGCCGGCGCTTTGCCGCAGCCTTGGGCGAGCGCCCGGCCACGCGGGTTTGGCAGGTCAAGGATCAAGAGTGCATCGGCCGCGCCGGTGCCGGATTGCAGGACCTTGCGCGACCGGTGGCGCGGTTGATTCTCGCCGCTGCCGAATGCGCCGAGCCGGTCAGCGAAACCCGACACGAAGCGTTGCCGGTGGAGTTATCCACAAGGGTCGCGCGCAGCTTGTCGCGAATCGAAGATCTCGGCGCGGTGGCGGTGGATCCGGCGGCGATTCCGATGGCCGAGGCCGAGTTCATTTTCTCCGGCGGCAATGGCGTGAAGGACTGGGCGCTGTTTCATGAAACGGCGGCAGCCCTCGGCGCTACCGAAGGCGCGTCGCGGGTGGCGGTGGACGATGGCTTCATGGCTCGGGATCGCCAGGTCGGCGCGTCCGGCACCTGGGTCACCGCGCGGGTCTACGTCGCGGTGGGTATTTCCGGGGCGATCCAGCACCTGCAAGGCATCGGTGCCTGCGACAAGGTGGTGGCGATCAATCTTGATCCGGGCTGCGACATGATCAAACGCGCCGACCTCTCGGTGATCGGCGAAAGCGCAGAGATTCTGCAGGCGTTGATCGCGGCGGTAGCGGCTTACCGCAACGACGGCCGACGCGACGCGGCATAAGGAAAAACAGTTATGAGCACCAACGTGATCAGCCTCGTCTCCATCGGCGCCCACCCCACTTCGGGCCGCCCGCGCCGCGCCGATCAGGATGCCCGCGCGGTGGAACTGGGTCTGCAACTGGCCGGGGATAACCTGCAAGTGCTGCACGCCGGCGACGTCGCCGAACCGGCACTGCGCGCCTATCTGGGTATGGGCCTGGAACAGCTGCATGTGCTGGAACAACCTGCTGGCGCCGATGCCTTGCCGGCGCTGACCGCGTACCTGCGCGATGCCGGGGCGCAAGTGGTGCTGACCGGCAGTCAGGCGGAAACCGGGGAAGGCTCGGGGATGTTGCCGTTCCTGCTGGCGGAAGGTCTGGGCTGGCCGCTGGTGGTGGGCCTGGCGCAGGTCGAATCGATCAATGACGGCTCGGCGCTGGTTCTGCAAGCGTTACCACGCGGACAGCGGCGGCGCCTGAAGGTCAAATTGCCGTTTCTGGCAACTGTGGATAACGCCGCGCCGAAGCCTCGGCAGAGTGCGTATGGCCCGGCGCGACGGGGCGAATTGGCCGCCGATGACATTGAAGTGGTGGAGGACGAATTGTTGGCCGTCGCCACACTGCAACCGGCCAAGCCACGGCCCAAGCGCTTGAAGGTGATCAAGGCCAAGAGCGGCGCCGACCGAATGAAGGCTGCGACGGCCAAGGCCAGTGGTGGCGGTGGGCAGGTGCTCAAGGGCGTGACTGCCCAAGCGGGGGCTGAGGCGATTCTGAAGTTGCTGATTGAAGAGGGCGTTGTCCGCTGAAAAGCCCCTCACCCTAGCCCTCTCCCAGAGGGAGAGGGGACCTACCGCGTTGAATTGGCCAAGTACACCGACCTGCGACATGGCGGTGGCCTTGGTCTGGCCAAGCCTGAGATCAATACAATGTTTCAGGTCGATGTAACCTCACCAGTCGACGCGGTCGGCCCCCTCTCCCTCTGGGAGAGGGTTGGCGTGAGTGGAAGCGGCTTACCCACAATCCCTGTTGGCGAAGCTGTGGATAACGTGTTCGCCCTTCCGCGCACCCCACGCCATTCAAGCCTTCCAGCCATAAGATCAAAAAACGATCAGCGTAACTCACGGATTTATGGGGCTTTTCCCTCGATATAAATCGAGAAGTTGCCCCCAATCTCTGTTGGCGCTTCTGTGGATAAGACGTTCGCTATCAGCTGTAGGCCATATGGAACAGGGCTTACAGAGGGTTGATCATTTATTGCTCAAATGAGGCTTTGCGGTAAAGAAAGCTTGCTGTCACAGCGCTTTTCACCAGCTAAAAGTGTTTTTCCACAGGGTAGTCAAAGTTACCCCCGATCTCTGTTGGCGCTTCTGTGGATAACGTGTTCGCTGCCTGCTACAGGCCTTTAAATATGAGGTCTACAGCTAATCGATCAAAAAATAATCAATCGGTTTCCGAAACCATGCTTATGCATAAGTCACGGTTTTTCTTCGCAAATCAGCAGGATAATTTTCGAGTCATCCACAGTTACCCCCATTTGCTGTGGGCGGGTATGTGGATAACTTGTTCGCGGAAGGCTGGAAGGCGCGGTGGGTGTGGGGGCAGGGGTAGTTGATCGGAAATTGATCAGCTGGAAGATGTAGCGTGGGTCAGGGCGTCTTCGCGAGCAGGCTCGCTCCCACAGGGGAATGCATTCCCCCTGTAGGAGCTGCCGCAGGCTGCGATCTTTTGATCTTGATCAGCCTTGGACGGGTACGCCTTTGAGATAAGGCGCAGGCTCAGCCCCAAGGTTGTTCAACATCCGCTCGCTGTACCAATCGACGAAGTTGACCACTCCGAATTCATACGTCTTGGAGTAAGGCCCCGGCTGATAAGCGGTGGAGTTGATCCCGCGCTGGTTTTCCTCGGCCAGACGACGGTCCTGATCGTTGGTCGCGTCCCACACCTGGCGCATGCGCTCGACGTCGTAATCGACACCTTCCACCGCGTCCTTGTGCACCAGCCATTTGGTGGTGACCATGGTTTCCTGGGCGCTGATCGGCCACACGGTAAAGACGATGATGTGATCGCCCATGCAGTGGTTCCACGAGTGCGGCAGGTGCAGGATGCGCATCGAGCCCAGATCCGGGTTCTTGATCCGGCCCATCAGTTTGGCGCAGCCCTGTTTGCCGTCGAGGGTCATCGACACGGTGCCCTTGAGCAACGGCATGCGCACGATACGGTTGCGCAGGCCGAAACTGGCGTGGGCGTAAGGGATCTTTTCCGCTTCCCAGGCAGCGGCGGACGCGGCGACGTGGTCCTTGAATGCCTGATCGGCGCGCGGGTCGGTGACGTCGTCCCATTCCAGCAGGGTTTTCAACAGTTCCGGGTGTGACGCGTTGCAGTGGTAGCACTCGCGGTTGTTTTCCAGCACCAGTTTCCAGTTGGCCTTTTCCATCAAGGTGGTGGTGATCGCCACCTTGGTGTTCTCCATGTCGTACGGTTCCATGTAATGGTTGAGCGTCGACAGAAAGTCATCGATGGCCGGCGGGTTTTCCGCCAGGCTGATGAAGATGTAACCGCCAGCGGTTTTCACGTTCACCGGTTTCAGGCCGTACTGCTTCATGTCGAAGTCGGCGCCCATTTCGGTGCCGGCGAACAGCAGGCGACCGTCCAACTCGTAGGTCCACTGGTGGTAGTGGCAGACCAGCTTGGCGACCTTGCCCTTTTCACTGGTGCACAGGCGCGAGCCACGGTGGCGGCAGACGTTGTGGAACGCGTGCACCACACCCTCGGCACCACGAATGACGATGATCGGGTTCTTGCCGATCTGCAGAGTCAGGTAGTTGCCCTTGGCCGGAATCTCGCAAGTCATGCCGGCGATCAACCATTCCTTCTGGAAGATCTCCTGCATATCGATATCGAACAGGCGCTCGTCGCTGTAGAACGGCTGTGGCAGCGAAAAAGTGCGCTCGCGCTCCTGAAGCATTTGTGCGGTGGCCTTGCGTGCGGGTTCCAGCGGATCGCCCAGGCTGATTTTTGCGGTGACGTCCATCGATGTAATCCTCATGGCCCTCTGCGTGGCCGGCGAAAGTGGCTGATCAGGTGTGCTGCAAAACGGTTGCTACGCAAGGTGTAAAGAAGTCGTCTTGTGTTGGGGCGAGTGTGGGGCCGGCGCTGGGGCGAACCTTATCCATGCGCGACATGGTGCAATCTGTTCCCGACGCGCAAGGCCCGGTGTTCAAGGGCTGGTCGCGATAAGTATGTCAATGTCGCGGATAGGTAAACGCACGGTCTGCGCTATACGCAGAATCGCCGACAAGAGGCCGACAGTCGGCCGTGGAGAACAGCATGTCCAACAGCTTCCTGAATCCGGTCACCACCCAGACCTGGGCCAATGGCCGACACATTGTCCGTTGCGTCAAAGTCATCCAGGAAACCTGGGATGTGCGCACCTTCTGCTTTATGGCCGACCAGCCGATCCTGTTCTTCTTCAAGCCGGGGCAGTTCGTCACCCTGGAGCTGGAAATCGAAGGCCAGCCGATCATGCGCTCCTACACCATCTCCAGCTCGCCGTCGGTGCCGTACAGCTTTTCGGTAACGATCAAGCGCGTGCCGGGCGGCAAGGTCTCGAACTGGTTGCATGACACCTTGCATGAAGGGCAGGAGCTGGCGGTGCACGGGCCGGTCGGTCTGTTCAATGCCATGGACTTCCCGAGCCCGAAAGTCCTGTACTTGAGCGGCGGCGTCGGCATCACTCCGTGCATGTCGATGGCGCGCTGGTTCTACGACACCAACGCCAACGTCGACATGACCTTTGTGCACAGCGCGCGCTCGCCGAAGGACATCATCTATCACCGCGAGCTCGAGCACATGGCGTCGCGGATCGACAACTTCAGCCTGCACCTGATCTGTGAAAAGCACGGCCTCGGTGAGCCTTGGGCCGGCTATCGCGGTTACCTGAATCACAAGATGCTCGAACTGATGGTCCCGGACTTCCTTGAGCGCGAAGTGTTCTGCTGCGGCCCGACCCCGTACATGAACGCGGTCAAGCGTCTGCTGGAAGTGGCCGGCTACGACATGTCGCGCTACCACGAAGAATCCTTCGGCGCCACGCCACCGGAAGCGCGTGCCGATGCAGTGGAGCAAGCCGAACAGGCTGCGGATGCACCGGAAATCGACGCAGCGGATTTGCATCAGGTCGAGTTCATCTCCTCTGGTAAAAGCATTCGCGTGGCACCGGGCGAAACCGTCCACGCCGCCGCCGCCAAACTCGGCCTGATGATTCCAAAAGCCTGCGGCATGGGTATCTGCGGCACATGCAAGGTGCTGAAACTCGGTGGCGAAGTGGAGATGGAGCACAACGGCGGGATTACCGAGGAAGACGAGGCTGAAGGGTACATCCTGTCGTGCTGCAGCGTGCCGAAGGGGGATGTGCGGATTGAGTTTTAATGGAGAAAAGTAAAGGCTCGCTGATTGCCATGACGGACGAAGTCGTGGCAATTGTTATCGCTGTTGTATCTGCATTAAAGTTTTATCAGTTATAGGTGCCAGAGCTACTGGACGGGGTGCCCAAAAAAAGACGCGCTGAAATAAAGCAGTGGAGTTGTGATGAAGCTGAAAATCAAGATCCGATCAAATGGCTGTGAATTGAAATGTTTGCCTTGGTCTCCAATGATGATTGAAAAAGTCATCATCAAAACCGCAAGCATAAACATTGCTGACAAGGGGGCTGCTATTTCCAGTCCGTTGAATTCGTACCACTGAGTTTTTCTCTGAATTCTGTAAGGTATCTGAATGCTTTGTTTGTAAATTGCCCGAACGGCAACGATAAACAAGCCCATGGTCATCAGGTCGCATATTAGAAGCCCGCGCCTTCTTGGTGTGAGGGCAAACCATTTTCTTGGCTGCGGCAGGCGTTTTTGAAACCTGCTGCCACAAGCATGACATTGGAATACTGTCTTTTTATTTTTTGCGCTGCATGTTTTGCATATTTTGGTTCGTGGCTTCATAAAGGAAGGCGCTATTTATTTTCGCTTGGGGTGTTCGCTATTCGGGTCATTGCAATGTTTGATCAGGCGACTTATCTCGTGTCTTGGTAAATTATCTCAGCAGCATCTTCGCCGATTGTTTCTCCTATTATTACCGCTGCAAGAGATCCGACGCCCACCGCTACTGCACCGCAGACCAGGGTGCCAACTCCTCCTGTCGGAACGCCTATTCCCAGACAAATTTTCGCTGCTACTGGCGCAGTCAAGATGCGACTGCTGATTGCTCCCCCAACCATGCCACCCATAAAGCTTCCGGTTTCAGTGAATTTCACCTTTTCACACGCCGCGGTATTCCCATGCAGGCACACATCCTGCACCTTCAAGGCCGAGGCGCCACCACCTACTGCTGTGCCGATCCAGCCGCCATATCTGACGTACTGTGACGCTTGGCTGATAGCCCGAATATGCGTGGCATAACCTGGGTTCTGGCCGATGCCGCCAGCCTTTCTCCAGCGATGCACAAGGTGAGGATGATCGATGCCGAGAGCCGTCTTGAGGCTAGGGTGATCCGGGAGACCAATGCTTTGCCGCGTGAACTGGTCGAGATGGACGTCCAGTTTTTTCAGCAACTGCGCACGTTGTTTTTTGAACTGCTTCGAGTTCACGCTGCCTTTTGCGTCCAGCGTAGGGACATGCAACTTCTCAAGATCTGCGAGGACATTTTTTATGCCATCCAGATGATTGGCTGCCATGGCCGTGACGACCCCGATCACTTTTGATTCATAGGCGAGTGCGGTCTGGATCACGCCATAGTGCTGCGCCATGAAATCCGCTTCTTCCACGGTCAGCGATTCCAGCGTCGCACTGACAAAACGTGCGGTCTGCATCAGCAATGCTTCTTCGTATGTGCATTGTTGATTGCCAGGATCGCTCAGCACGATCATCGAACCGGCTTTAATCATGTCCGCGTTCGGATTCAAGCTCCTGAATTTAGCGATGACATTCGGGTTGGCAGAGGGAAAAAGCTGTGCCTCGAGCTTCTCGGCGACAATGCTTTTCGGCACGACGTAAAAACCCGGCTCCGGTGGGGCTGGACGTTCTTGCGGCCAGTGTTCGCTGGGGAAGAACTTCAAGTCGTCGACAGGGTGGGCCCCAGCGTTGTTGCTGGTGTCCAGGCGCGCCACTCTGAGGTTCTGTTGATGAATCGCGCGCAGCAACCTGTCTGGATCGGAGCGCGAGGGATGCTGCCTGAGCATCGATAACGGGCGTTTTTTCACCGTTTCAGGAATGACGCCTTTGATGCCGCGCACCAGAGATCTGGATTGGTTCAGAAGATGGCGCTGTTCCTTTGCCAGGGCGTCAAGGCCCACGTCCGCTGAAAGGCGGCCGCTGGCGACATCATCGGTAATGCCCTTGGCGAAGCGCGCGATGTCCTGATTGAACTGCACGCGCGTACTGCCGAATGCAAGATGACGTGAGCCGACTATCTGTGCCTGTGCGAGCAGCTTGCCGGCAACGTGTCGAACGTCGCTGAGGCCATGGCGCTGATCGCTCAACCTTCTTCGCCCCACGAGGCATGGCCGCTGGTCCCGGCGAGGTGATGTACCCAACTGATGCCACGATAACGAATGGCGACCTGCTCTTGAGGTTCAGCGTCGTTGTGCAGAATGACGTGGGGCATATCCAGGTTCAGTTCGGTGAGCACCGCGCCGTCGATCGAGACAGAAAAATATTTTTCCTGCTGACCCTGAGGGGAGGTTCGGTAGAAGTTGATCTTGCAGTCGATCTCTTCACGGTTGGCCAGTGCCTGGGCCAGCAGCGGTGATGATTTGTCGACGACTTTGGTGACAATGACCGGCAGGTGGGTGGCTCGGTGCGAGTTGTCGAGGTTGGCGAGGTTGTGACTGTACGACAGCACCATGATTTCATCGGTGTGTGCCGCCTGATATCTGTTGCCGACCGAATCAGGCGTTGAGCAGCCTGCCGAAATCAGCCCTTGGGTCTTGCCCGTGATCGTCATGTAGCCGGGAATTGCCATCGCGTGCGCTCCTTGAATCGGGAGCGGGCAGTCTATGGCGGGATTTTTATGCTTTCTGTAGGCCTTGGTGTAGTCCGATTCTGAAAATGCAGGTCTGGGACAAGCAGCCTCTGGGCTGCATTCCCGTGCTGAGCATGGGAGTGCAGCCCGGGAGGGTAATCAGGCCGACATTACTTCGCGAATATCGCGGGCCAGTTCGCGCACGCGTTCTTCTTCGGTGTCCCACGAGCACATGAAACGTGCGCCGCCCTTGCCGATGAAGGTGTAGAAGCGCCAGTTCTTTGCAGTCAGCGCGGCGATGGCCGGCTCGGACAGTTGCAGGAATACGCCGTTGGCCTGCACCGGGAACATCAGCTCGACGCCGGGAATGTCGCTGACCAGCTCCGCCAGCAGTTGCGCGCAGTGGTTGGCGTGGCGGGCGTATTTGAGCCAGGCGTCGTTTTCCAGAATGCCGACCCACGGTGCCGACAGGAAGCGCATTTTCGACGCCAGTTGCCCGGCCTGCTTGCAGCGGTAATCGAAGTCTTCGGCCAGTTTGTGGTTGAAGAACAGGATCGCTTCACCCACCGCCATGCCGTTCTTGGTGCCGCCGAAACACAGCACGTCGACGCCGGCCTTCCAGGTCAGGTCGGCGGGTGAGCAGCCAAGGAACGCGCAGGCGTTGGAGAAGCGTGCGCCGTCCATGTGCAGGTGCAGGCCGAGCTCCTTGCAGGTCGCGCTGATGGCGCGGACTTCTTCCGGGGTGTAGACGCTGCCGACTTCAGTGGCTTGAGTCAGCGTCACCACGCGCGGTTTCGGGTAGTGGATGTCCTGGCGCTTGAGCGCGACTTCGCGGATCGACTGCGGGGTGATCTTGCCGTTTTCAGTGCCGGCGATCAGCAGCTTCGAGCCGTTGGAGAAAAATTCCGGAGCGCCACATTCGTCGGTTTCGACGTGGGCGGTTTCCGAGCAGATCACGCTGTGGTAACTCTGGCACAGCGACGACAGGGCCAGCGAGTTGGCGGCGGTGCCGTTGAAGGCGAAGAACACTTCGCAGTCGGTTTCGAACAGTTTGCGGAAATGATCGGCCGCGCGCGCGGTCCATTCATCGTCGCCATACGCGCGCTGGTGGCCGTGGTTGGCCTGCTCCATGGCGGCCCAGGCTTCCGGGCAGATACCGGAATAGTTGTCGCTGGCGAATTGTTGGCTCTTGTCGGTCATGGCCGGCTTCCGTAATCGAGACTCTTGTGAAGGCTCGTGGTCAATGAAGATGCGCACTTTACCGAAGATCTTCCGGGGAGCACACGTGATGTCGGGTGCAGAAAATTACCAGTTTATGGGCCGATTATGCACCTGAGCCAACGCGACGGTGCCCTGGATCTGCTCAAGTGGCTGGCGCTGCTGAGCATGTTGCTCGATCACCTGCGATATGTCGGCTTCTCCGCCGACTGGCTGTATGTGCCGGGGCGGCTGGCGTTTCCGTGGTTTTGCCTGGCGATGGCGGCGAATCTGGCGCGTGACGGTTCGCGGAAAATGGAATGGCGCTATCTGGGCTGGCTGTTGTTGTTCAGCGCCATCAGCGAAATTCCCTATCGCTTGTACATACCCGAGCCTGACACCTTGAATGTGCTGCCGACTCTGGCGCTGGGGCTGCTGGTAGCGCGGGGCTGGCAGGATTCTGCGGCGGTGTCGCGATTGCTCGCACTGGCCGCGCTGGTGGTCGCGACGTTTGTTGCAGATCGACTGATGTTCGGTTTCTTCGGCGTGCTCCTGCCGCTGGCGATGCTGCCGGTCTTTCGCCGGCCGTGGTATCTCAGTCTGTTGCCCGGGCTGGTTTGTCTGGCAGCGAACCAATGGCAAGTGCTGCTCGAATCGGCGCGGTTCGGCAACAGCGTGGCGATTCTCGGCCTGGCGACGTGTGTGTTTGCGCCGATGCTGGGAATGTTCTTGTTGCGACATGGGCGACATCTACAGCCACCACCGATGCGGCGCTGGGCGTATGCGCTTTATCCCATGCATTTTTTCCTGCTGCTCGCCATCCGCGCGGCATACATATAACCCCTGTGGGAGCGAGCCTGCTCGCGAAAGCGGTCTGTCAGCCAACTTCTATGTCGGATGTGCCGGCCTCTTCGCGAGCAGGCTCGCTCCCACAGGGATCTCCAGGGGTTCGAGGAGATACGTCCGGCCAGTCATTTCCAGCCATGTCGTAAACGCACCTTTGCGTGGCGTCCGCAGGCATTTGAGCTGTCTGCGCCGGTCATACCATCGCATCAAAGGGCACTGCCATCGTTGCCAGTGCCTTACCGAGACGAATGGCGCACAGATGCCGCTGGGAGAGACGCGATGTTCAGCAAGCAAGACCAGATCCAGGGTTACGACGATGCACTGCTGGCGGCGATGAATGCCGAGGAGCAACGTCAGGAAGATCACATCGAGCTGATCGCGTCGGAGAACTACACCAGCAAGCGCGTGATGGAAGCGCAAGGCAGCGGCCTGACCAACAAATACGCCGAAGGCTATCCGGGCAAGCGCTACTACGGTGGCTGCGAGCACGTCGATAAAGTCGAGGCACTGGCCATCGAGCGCGCCAAGCAATTGTTCGGCGCCGATTACGCCAACGTTCAGCCGCACTCCGGCTCCTCGGCCAACAGCGCCGTGTACCTGGCGCTGATCCAGCCGGGCGACACCATTCTCGGCATGAGCCTGGCTCACGGTGGTCACCTGACCCACGGCGCGAAAGTGTCGTCCTCGGGCAAGCTCTATAACGCCGTGCAGTACGGCATCAACACCGACACCGGGTTGATCGACTACGACGAAGTCGAGCGTCTGGCCGTCGAGTGCAAACCGAAAATGATCGTTGCCGGTTTCTCCGCTTACTCGAAGACTCTGGACTTCCCGCGCTTCCGTCAGATCGCCGACAAGGTCGGTGCGCTGCTGTTCGTCGACATGGCCCACGTCGCCGGTCTGGTCGCTGCAGGCCTGTACCCGAACCCGCTGCCGTACGCCGATGTGGTCACCACCACTACGCACAAGACCCTGCGCGGTCCGCGTGGCGGGCTGATCCTGGCCAAGTCCAACGAAGAGATCGAGAAGAAGCTCAACGCCGCGGTATTCCCCGGCGCCCAGGGCGGCCCGCTGATGCACGTCATCGCCGGTAAAGCGGTGTGCTTCAAGGAGGCGCTGGAGCCTGGCTTCAAGGCTTATCAGCAACAAGTGATCGACAACGCCCAGGCGATGGCAAGCGTGTTCATCAAGCGTGGCTACGATGTTGTCTCCGGCGGTACCGACAACCATCTGTTCCTGGTCAGCCTGATCCGTCAGGGCCTGACCGGCAAAGACGCCGACGCCGCGCTGGGCCGTGCCCACATCACTGTGAACAAGAATGCCGTGCCGAACGACCCGCAGTCGCCGTTCGTGACCTCGGGCCTGCGCATCGGTACCCCAGCGGTGACCACGCGCGGCTTCAAGGTCAGCCAGTGCGAAACCCTCGCCGGCTGGATCTGCGACATCCTCGACAACCTCGGCGACGCCGATGTCGAGGCCAATGTCGCCCAGCAGGTCTCGGCCCTGTGCGCAGACTTCCCGGTTTATCGCTGAGTCGGTTCTGGAGTAATGACTATGCAACGCTATTCCGGCTTCGGCCTGTTCAAACACTCGCTCAGCCACCACGAAAACTGGCAGCGCATGTGGCGCACGCCCACGCCGAAAAAAGTCTACGACGTGGTCATCGTCGGTGGCGGCGGGCACGGCCTGGCGACGGCCTACTATCTGGCCAAGGAGCACGGCATTACCAATGTCGCCGTGGTCGAGAAGGGCTGGCTGGGCGGCGGTAACACCGCGCGCAACACCACCATCGTGCGTTCCAACTACCTGTGGGACGAGTCGGCGCACTTGTACGAACATGCGATGAAATTGTGGGAAGGCCTGTCGCAGGACCTCAACTACAACGTGATGTTCTCCCAGCGTGGCGTCTACAACCTGTGCCACACCCTGCAGGACATCCGTGATTCGGAACGTCGGGTCAGCGCCAACCGCCTCAACGGCGTCGACGGTGAACTGCTCGACGCCAAGCAGGTTGCGGACGAGATTCCGTACCTGGACTGCTCGAAGAACACCCGCTATCCGATCATGGGCGCGACCGTGCAGCGTCGCGGTGGCGTCGCCCGTCACGATGCCGTGGCCTGGGGCTTCGCGCGTGCCGCCGATGCCCTCGGTGTGGACCTGATCCAGCAGACCGAGGTGATCGGTTTCCGCAAGGAAAACGGCGTGTGCATCGGCGTCGAAACCAACAAGGGTTTCATCGGCGCCAAGCGCGTCGGCGTGGTGACGGCCGGTAACTCCGGGCACATGGCCAAGCTTGCCGGTTTCCGCCTGCCGATCGAATCCCACCCGCTGCAAGCGCTGGTGTCCGAACCGATCAAGCCGATTATCGACAGCGTGATCATGTCCAACGCCGTGCACGGTTACATCAGCCAGTCCGACAAGGGCGACCTGGTGATCGGCGCCGGTATCGACGGCTACAACGGCTACGGCCAGCGTGGTTCGTACCCGGTGATCGAACACACTATCCAGGCCATCGTCGAGATGTTCCCGGTGCTGTCCCGCGTACGCATGAACCGCCAGTGGGGCGGCATCGTCGACACCACCCCGGATGCCTGCCCGATCATCTCGAAAACGCCGGTCCCGAACATGTTCTTCAACTGCGGTTGGGGCACCGGTGGCTTCAAGGCCACACCGGGTTCGGGCAACGTGTTTGCCGCAAGCCTCGCCAAGGGTGAAATGCACCCCTTGGCCGCACCGTTTTCCATCGACCGTTTCCACAACGGCGCTCTGATCGACGAACACGGCGCTGCTGCCGTCGCCCACTAACAGGAGAAATCCCTATGTTGCACATCTTCTGTCCTCACTGCGGCGAACTGCGCTCCGAAGAGGAATTCCATGCATCCGGCCAGGCGCACATCCCGCGGCCGCTGGATCCGAACGCCTGCACCGATGAAGAGTGGGGCGACTACATGTTTTTCCGCGATAACCCGCGCGGTCTGCACCATGAGTTGTGGGACCACGTTGCCGGTTGCCGCCAGTACTTCAACGTCACTCGCGATACCGTGACCTACGAGATTCTCGAGAGCTACAAGATCGGCGAGAAGCCGCAATTCACCGACAAGGCTGGCACTGCGAAAACAGCCTCGACGGCGCTGGGAGAGAAGGTATGAGCCAGACCAATCGCCTGTCCAACGGTGGACGGATCGACCGCAACAAAGTGCTGAGCTTCACCTTCAACGGCCAGACCTACAAAGGCTATGAAGGCGACTCGCTGGCTGCTGCCCTGATCGCCAACGGCGTCGACATCATCGGCCGCAGCTTCAAGTATTCGCGCCCTCGCGGGATCTTTGCCGCCGGTTCCGAAGAGCCGAACGCGGTGCTGCAGATCGGTGCCACTGAAGCCACGCAGATTCCCAACGTGCGCGCCACGCAACAGGCGTTGTATCAGGGCCTCGTTGCGACCAGCACCAACGGCTGGCCGAGCGTCAACAACGACATGATGGGCATTCTCGGCAAGGTCGGCGGCAAGCTGATGCCGCCGGGTTTCTACTACAAAACCTTCATGTACCCGCAATCGTTCTGGATGACTTACGAGAAGTACATCCGCAAGGCTGCCGGCCTCGGCCGTTCGCCGACCGAGAACGATCCGGACACCTACGACTACATGAACCAGCACTGCGACGTGCTGATCGTCGGCGCCGGCCCGGCCGGTCTCGCCGCTGCCCTGGCCGCTGCGCGCAGCGGTGCCCGCGTGATCCTGGCCGATGAGCAGGAAGAGTTCGGCGGCAGCCTGCTTGACTCGCGCGAAAGCCTCGACGGCAAACCGGCGATGGAGTGGGTGGCCAGTGTCATCGCTGAATTGAAGAACACCCCGGACGTGCTGCTGTTGCCGCGCGCCACGGTCAACGGTTACCACGACCACAACTTCCTGACCATTCACGAACGCCTCACCGATCACCTCGGTGACCGTGCGCCGATCGGTCAGGTGCGTCAGCGTATTCACCGTGTCCGCGCCAAGCGTGTGGTACTGGCGACCGGCGCCCACGAGCGTCCGTTGGTCTACGGCAACAACGACGTGCCGGGCAACATGCTCGCTGGTGCGGTGTCGACTTATGTACGTCGCTATGGCGTGGCGCCGGGCAAGAAGCTTGTCCTCAGCACCAACAACGATCACGCCTATCGCGTCGCTCTGGATTGGCTCGATGCCAGTCTGCAAGTGGTCGCCATCGCTGACGCCCGCAGCAATCCGCGCGGTGCATTGGTCGAAGAAGCGCGCGCCAAAGGCATTCGCATCCTCACCGGCAGCGCCGTCATCGAAGTGCGTGGCAGCAAGCGTGTCAGCGCTGCCCGCGTCGCTGCGATTGACGTCAAGGCACACGCTGTGACTAGCCCAGGCGAGTGGCTCGACTGCGACCTGGTTGCCAGCTCCGGCGGTTACAGCCCGGTGGTTCACCTGGCTTCGCACTTGGGCGGCAAACCGGTCTGGCGTGAAGACATTCTCGGTTTCGTACCGGGCGAAGCACCGCAGAAACGCGTGTGTGTCGGTGGCATCAATGGCGTCTACGCGCTTGGCGATTCGCTGGCCGACGGTTTTGAAGGCGGCGTGCGCGCTGCTGCCGAAGCCGGTTTCCAGACCGTTGAAGGCGTGTTGCCGAAAGCCCTGAGCCGTCTCGAAGAGCCGACCCTGGCGCTGTTCCAGGTACCGCACGAGAAGAACTCGGCGCGCGCACCGAAGCAATTTGTCGACTTCCAGAACGACGTCACTGCCGGCGGCATCGAACTGGCGACCCGCGAAGGTTTCGAGTCGGTCGAGCACGTCAAACGCTACACCGCGCTGGGCTTCGGCACCGATCAGGGCAAGCTCGGCAACGTCAACGGTCTGGCGATTGCCGCCCGCTCGCTGAACGTGACCATCCCGCAGATGGGCACCACCATGTTCCGCCCGAACTACACGCCGGTGACCTTCGGCGCCGTGGCCGGTCGTCACTGTGGGCACATCTTCGAACCGGTGCGCTACACCGCGCTGCATGCCTGGCACGTGAAGAACGGCGCAGAGTTTGAAGACGTCGGTCAATGGAAGCGCCCGTGGTACTTCCCGAAAAACGGCGAAGACCTGCATGCGGCGGTCAAGCGTGAATGCAAAGCCGTGCGCGACAGCGTCGGCCTGCTCGACGCCTCGACCCTCGGCAAGATCGACATCCAGGGCCCGGATGCCCGCGAGTTTCTCAACCGCGTGTACACCAACGCCTGGACCAAGCTCGACGTGGGCAAGGCCCGCTACGGTCTGATGTGCAAGGAAGACGGCATGGTCTTCGACGACGGTGTGACGGCTTGCCTGGCCGACAACCATTTCGTCATGACCACCACCACCGGCGGCGCCGCGCGCGTACTGCAGTGGCTGGAGCTGTACCACCAGACCGAATGGCCGGACCTGAAGGTGTACTTCACTTCGGTCACCGACCACTGGGCGACCATGACCCTGTCCGGGCCGAACAGCCGCAAGCTGCTCAGCGCCGTGACCGACATTGATCTGAGCAACGAAGCCTTCCCGTTCATGACCTGGAAAGAAGGTCTGGTCGGTGATGTGCCGGCGCGGGTGTTCCGTATCTCGTTCACCGGTGAGCTGTCGTACGAAGTCAACGTGCAGGCCGACTACGCGATGGGCGTGCTGGAGAAAATCGTCGAGGCCGGCAAGCAGTACAACCTGACGCCGTACGGCACCGAAACCATGCACGTGCTGCGTGCCGAGAAGGGGTTCATCATCGTCGGCCAGGACACCGACGGCTCGATGACCCCGGATGACCTGAACATGGGTTGGTGTGTCGGTCGCACCAAACCGTTCTCGTGGATCGGCCAGCGCGGCATGAACCGTGAAGACTGCGTCAAGGATCAGCGCAAACAACTGGTGGGCCTCAAGCCGATCGATCCGACCAAGTGGCTGCCGGAGGGCGCGCAACTGGTGTTCAACACCAAGCAGGCGATCCCGATGACCATGGTCGGCCACGTGACCTCGAGCTACGCACACAACTCCCTCGGTTATTCGTTTGCCATGGGTGTGGTCAAGGGCGGTCTCAAGCGCATGGGCGAGCGAGTGTTCGCACCGCTGGCCGATGGCAGCGTGATCGAGGCGGAAATCGTTTCTTCGGTGTTCTTCGATCCGAAGGGTGATCGCCAGAACATCTGACAACCTCGGGAGCGGTGGGCGGGCGGCTATTCGCGAGCGGGCTCGCTCCCACATTCGATCGCGTTCCCCTGTGGGAGCGAGCCTGCTCGAGAAGGCGGCGGCACAGCCACCACAGGAACCAACAGCATTCAGAAGGTGCTTTATGACCACAGCCAACGTGTACCAACAACGCCCGACCACCGGTGCCCGTGCCGAGTCGTCGCTGCACCATGCCGACCTTGCCAGTCTAGTCGGCAAGGGCCGCAAGAACGCCGGCGTGATCGTGCGGGAAAAGAAACTCCTCGGCCACCTGACCATTCGTGGCGATGGCCACGATGCGGCGTTCGCTGCCGGTGTGCACAAAGCCCTGGGCATTGAATTGCCCGGCGCTCTGAGCGTGATCGTCAAAGGCGAAACCAGCCTGCAATGGATGGGCCCGGATGAGTGGCTGCTGATCGTGCCCAGCGGCGAAGAATTCGCCGCCGAGCAGAAACTGCGTGAAGCGCTGGGCGATCTGCACATTGCCATCGTCAACGTCAGCGGCGGCCAGCAGATCCTCGAACTGAGCGGGCCAAACGTGCGTCAGGTGCTGATGAAATCCACCAGCTACGACGTGCACCCGAACAACTTTCCGGTCGGCAAAGCGGTCGGCACGGTGTTCGCCAAGTCGCAGCTGATGATTCGTCATACCGCTGAAGACACCTGGGAACTGCTGATCCGTCGCAGCTTCTCGGATTACTGGTGGTTGTGGTTGCAGGATGCTTCGGCTGAGTACGGGTTGAGCGTTCAGGCCTGAAGATCAAAAGCCACCCCCTCACCCCAGCCCTCTCCCCCAGGGGGGAGAGGGGGAAAGGGAGCCGATCTCGGGCGATTTCAACAGCCGAGTCTGGCTCGCGATAGCTTTTCCTGAGCTTGAGTTCGGCTCGGTATTTCAGGTCGGCGTAGCTCGAGAGAACACCTCGGTCAGTCCCCTCTCCCTCTGGGAGAGGGCTAGGGTGAGGGGAAAACCCTGACACCCCGCACAAAGAACAGGAGTCACCGCACCATGAGCCGCGCCCCAGACACATGGATTCTGACCGCCGACTGCCCCAGCGTCCTCGGCACGGTGGACGCGGTGACGCGTTTTCTGTTCGAGCAGGGCTGTTACGTCACCGAGCACCACTCGTTCGATGATCGCCTCTCCGGGCGTTTCTTCATTCGCGTGGAATTCCGCCAGCCCGACGGTTTCGACGAGCAATCCTTTCGCGCAGGCCTCGCCGAGCGCGGTCAGGCCTTTGGCATGGTGTTCGAGTTGACCGCGCCGAACTACCGGCCGAAAGTGGTGATCATGGTGTCCAAGGCCGATCACTGCCTCAACGACTTGCTCTACCGCCAGCGCATCGGCCAGTTGTCGATGGACGTGGCAGCGGTGGTGTCCAATCATCCGGATCTCAAGCCGCTGGCCGACTGGCACCAGATTCCCTACTACCATTTCCCTCTCGACCCCAATGACAAACCGGCGCAGGAGCGTCAGGTCTGGCAGGTGATCGAAGAGGCCGGTGCCGAACTGGTGATCCTCGCCCGCTACATGCAGGTGCTGTCGCCGGAGCTGTGCCGCAAGCTCGACGGCAAGGCGATCAACATTCATCACTCGTTGCTGCCGGGCTTCAAGGGCGCCAAGCCCTATCACCAGGCCTACAACAAGGGCGTGAAGCTGGTGGGCGCGACGGCGCATTACATCAACAACGACCTCGACGAGGGGCCGATCATCGCCCAGGGCGTCGAAGCGGTGGATCACAGTCATTACCCCGAGGATCTGATCGCCAAGGGGCGCGATATCGAAGGCCTGACGCTGGCGCGGGCGGTTGGGTATCACATTGAGCGACGAGTGTTTCTTAACGCCAACAGAACAGTCGTTCTTTAGCTTCAAGCTCCAAGCTTCAAGCTTCAAGCCGCAAGAAAAAGCGGTCAGCACACTTCTTGCGGCTTGTAGCTTGCCGCTTGAAGCTCAATCAACTCTCTCCCCAACAACAAATATAGAGGTGATGGCATGTCTGGCAATCGTGGTGTGGTGTATCTCGGCGCTGGCAAGGTCGAAGTACAGAAAATCGACTACCCGAAAATGCAGGACCCGCGCGGTCGCAAGATCGAGCACGGGGTCATTCTCAAAGTGGTTTCCACCAACATCTGCGGCTCCGACCAGCACATGGTGCGCGGCCGGACCACGGCGCAGACCGGTCTGGTACTGGGCCACGAAATCACCGGTGAGGTGATCGAAAAGGGCTCTGATGTCGAGAACCTGAAGATCGGCGACCTGGTTTCCGTTCCGTTCAACGTGGCTTGCGGGCGCTGCCGTTCCTGCAAAGAGCAACACACCGGTGTCTGCCTGACCGTCAACCCGGCCCGTGCCGGTGGCGCTTACGGCTACGTCGACATGGGCGACTGGACCGGCGGCCAGGCTGAATACGTGCTGGTGCCGTACGCCGACTTCAACTTGCTGAAACTGCCGGACCGCGACAAGGCCATGGAGAAAATCCGCGACCTGACCTGCCTCTCCGACATCCTCCCGACCGGTTACCACGGCGCCGTCACTGCCGGCGTTGGCCCGGGCAGCAGCGTTTACATCGCCGGCGCCGGTCCGGTCGGTCTGGCCGCTGCCGCTTCCGCACGTTTGCTCGGTGCTGCGGTGGTGATCGTCGGCGACGTCAACACCATCCGCCTGGCCCACGCCAAGGCCCAGGGCTTCGAAGTCGTCGACCTGTCCAAGGACACCCCGCTGCACGAACAGATCGCTGCTCTGCTGGGCGAGCCGGAAGTCGACTGCGCAGTGGACTGCGTCGGTTTCGAAGCACGCGGCCACGGCCACGACGGCGTCAAGGCCGAAGCCCCGGCCACGGTGCTCAACTCACTGATGGGCGTGGTGCGCGTTGCCGGCAAGATCGGTATCCCGGGCCTGTACGTCACCGAAGATCCGGGCGCCGTCGACGCTGCCGCGAAAATGGGCAGCCTGAGCATCCGCTTCGGTCTCGGTTGGGCCAAATCCCACAGCTTCCACACTGGGCAGACTCCAGTGATGAAGTACAACCGTCAACTGATGCAGGCGATCATGTGGGACCGCATCAACATTGCAGAAGTGGTGGGCGTGCAAGTGATCAGCCTCGATCAGGCGCCGGAAGGTTACGGCGAGTTCGATGCGGGCGTGCCGAAGAAGTTTGTGATTGATCCGCATAAGTTGTTCAGTGCGGCGTAAGCAATGAGGGAATAAAAAACGGCGACTATGGGTCGCCGTTTTCATATTGGTTCCAGACTTCCGGGAAGTCCGTTCAACGTTTCACTACTCGGCCCGCACTTCCTTGGCTTCCATTCCTTTCGCTCCTTTTGCAGCGACAAAAGAAACGGTCTGCCCTTCTTTGAGCGATGTGAAACCGTCGCTCTCGATTGATTTGAAATGAACGAAAAGATCATCGCCTCCACCCTGCGGGGTAATAAAGCCAAAACCTTTTTCATCGTTGAACCATTTGACGGTACCTGTAGTTCTGCCTGACATGTTCGTGCTTCCCGCTTCGATTGATTGAGTGACGCATTACAAAAGCACAGAGAACCGAGCCGGTCTGGCTATGTCCTCGTCTTGAGCCAGTCTGATACCGACGGCATACAACTGGCCGTTATCACCACGCATAAGATCATAGGTCACCTTCTGCCCCTCTTTGATGTGTTTGATGATCGGATCGTCCGGGCTGATGCAAAAGATGATCGGCGGGACATCTGATTCGAACAGTTGATCGCGCGGACTGCACTGCTCTTCCATCTCCGTATCTCCCGTTGAATGATCGTTGGTTGTACCTCGCTTTTTTCAGACCGTTGATACACCAACAGCGTATGCCAACACTGACATTTGAACACCTGTCAGGTCTGACAGTCTTTTGGACTTGTTTGGATTGACCGGGGACGGGGCTATGAAGTCTGGAAATAAGCGACTTTGCTTGGAGCTGGGCAGTCACCTCCAGTTATACCGCTTCACTACGATCAGGTGGGACCGCATCAACATTGCAGAAGTGGTGGGCGTGCAAGTGATCAGCCTCGATCAGGCGCCGGAAGGTTACGGCGAGTTCGATGCGGGCGTGCCGAAGAAGTTTGTGATTGATCCGCATAAGTTGTTCAGTGCGGCGTAACGCTTAAGCGCAATACAAAACGGCGACCTCGGGGTCGCCGTTTTTAATCTTGCTGCTAATGTATGCCCAAAGTTTCAGTTGAGTTTGAACGCACATTCGGCTGGATCTTCTGCCACACAATCCAACTTGCCTACAGGTGCAGTGCTGGAACTGTCTTTTGACGGTTTACCCCAGTTGGGAGAGTCTGTTTTAACTTTTTTTCCTGGTTTGAGCACCATTGTCACATTGGCCTCTTCATTACCCACACCTTGCCCTTCATAGCGACAAATCACGGCCCATACCTTGGATTTTTTCGGGTCCGCCTTATCAATAATTTCTGGCTGGATACGCACTGATGTGAAGGCGAATTTTTCCTTATCGCTTTCATTATTCCATTTATCTCCGCCAATCCACTCCAGCTTCTTGCCCACTTTTGAGAAGGGAGCTTTGTATTCGAAACCACCATCGGCTTGCGCTTTCTGGGATATTTGTGAGACCTCTGGGCATTGTGCTGCATAAATATTATTCATCGCTGCCAAGCCAAGAACGGTAGCGGCAATTTTCAGTTTCATTATCTGTTCTCCATTACACGCTGGGAGCAGCAATCTTGGCTGGTTAGAAGTTGGTCGCCTACTGTCATATCTGACAGTTTTATAGCTCCGTTCGAAATAAACAGAGTTAATTTTAATAAGCAGTTGAACCAAAAAGATTGGTGTAGGGGTTGTGCCATTCATCGCGAGGGTGTCGGGATTTCACGTTTTATATACGCAAGCAGTATGAAAATGGATGTGCAGCGCCGGAACATGCCGGCGGATACCCGGTCAAACCGGCAGTTTTTACTGCCCATTGAACGGGTAGTTTTCACAGTGAAAGAGGATGTCTGAATGAAGATTTCACGCGGTTTTGCCCTGGCATCGCTCCTGACCCTGGCCGCCGGGCCGGTGTTTGCCGGTTTCACTCTGAACGACGTGGCCGGTGCGGTAGCGGGGATGCAGGGTGGTGACAAGGCGGCCGCTGCGGCGCCGACCTCGGAGACCGCTGGTCTGTTGAGTGCCCTGAGTGCGCTGGACGTCACGCCGGAGCAGGCCGTTGGTGGCACCAGTGCAATGCTCGGGTTGGCGAAGAATCAGTTGAGTAGCACTGACTACTCGCAACTGGCCAAGGAAGTGCCGGGCATCGACAAGTTGTCCGGTGGCAGCGGCAATCTGGCGGCGCTGGGGGCGTTGCTCGGTTCGTCCGGCAAATCTGCGGGCCTGGAAAATGCGCTGGGCAATGTCAAAGACAGCAACGACCTGAACAACGCGTTCAGCGCGCTGGGCATGGACAGCGGCATGATCGGCCAGTTTGCCCCGGTGCTCCTGCAATACCTCGGTCAGCAGGGCGTCGGCGGTTCGCTGTTGAGCAGCCTCGGCAACATCTGGGGCATCGGCGCCGGCACCGGCACTTGAGTCAGCGGCGCTCGTTACGCAGCTTGGCGATGCGCTGATCCTTCTCGATCCAGAGCTGGTTGACCCAGTTCTGGACGCGCTGGCGAAACGCCGGATCTTTTTCGTAATCGCCCTGCCACAGTGCGGGGTCGAGTTCGCGGGTCCTGATGTCGATGATCACCCGCGGCACATTGCCGCTGATCAGGTCCCAGAAGCCCGGAATCTTTTCCTGCGGATACACCACCGTCACATCGAGCATCGCGTCGAGCTGTTCACCCATCGCCGCCAGCACGAACGCCACACCGCCGGCCTTGGGTTTGAGCAGATGGCTGAACGGTGATTTCTGCTGGGTGCTTTTCGCCAGGGTGTAGCGGGTGCCTTCCAGATAATTCACCACCGTTACCGGCTGGCGCTTGAACAGCTCGCAAGCGGCTTTGGTGATTTCCAGATCCTTGCCCGCCAGTTCCGGATTCTTCGCCAGAAAGGCCTTGGTGTAGCGCTTCATGAACGGGTAATCCAGCGCCCACCACGCCAGCCCGAGAAAGGGCACCCAGATCAGCTCTTTCTTCAGGAAGAACTTGAAGAACGGCGTGCGCCGGTTGAGGGTCTGGATCAGTGCCGGAATATCCACCCACGATTGATGGTTGCTGACCACCAGATATGACGTGTCGCGGCGTAGATCGTCGCCGCCGCGAATGTCCCACTGGGTCGGAATGCACAGCCGGAAGATCAGCTTGTCGATCTCGGCCCAGGTCTCGGCGATCCACATCACCGCCCCCGATGCGTAGTCACGCCAGCGCCCGGGTGCGACCAGTTTGAGCAGGGCAAACACCATCAACGGCCCGATCAGGATCAGGGTGTTGAGCAACAGCAGCAGGGTGACGAAACAGCCGGTGAGCAGGCGGCGCATAAGCAACTCTATGAAGTGGCAGGGGCGGGCCATGATAAGCAGCTTCGCGCGACAGGCCAAATCGGTGCTGACGAATGTTTCACTTTTCGCCGGGTATGCTTCGCTCAAGATTGGATCTGAATGCACTGGCCTCTTCGCGAGCAGGCTCGCTCCCACAGGGGAATGCATTTCAAATGTGGGAGCGAGCCTGCTCGCGAAGGGGCCGAGAAGCGAACGATTAACTTGGCGCGTGTCTAAAATCCCAGTCCGCCGCCCTCAATTTCCAAGGAAGCCCCTTACGTGAAATCCCTCCTTGCTCTGTTTGCCCTCGTCGCGCTGCCGGTCATGGCCGCGGAGCCGACGCTGTACGGTCGCTACGAATACATCGCGCTGCCGGAAATCGGCGGCGAAGTGCTCAAGGCCAAGATGGACACTGGCGCGCTGACCGCCTCGCTGTCGGCCAAGGACATCGAGACCTTCACCCGCGACGGCGAAGACTGGGTGCGTTTCCGCCTCGCCACCAAGGACGCCAGCAACAAGGTTTTCGAACACAAGGTCGCGCGCATCAGCAAGATCAAAAGCCGTTCCGACGAGGATGATGAAGAGCGCGACAGCAGCGATGTCGCCAAGCGCCCGGTGGTCGATCTGGAACTGTGCCTGGGCAACGTCAAACGCACCGTGGAGGTCAACCTGACCGACCGCAGCCACTTCAACTACCCGCTGCTGATCGGCGCCAAGGCCTTGCGCGAGTTCGGTGCAGCGGTCAATCCGGCGCGGCGCTATACCGCCGACAAGCCTGACTGCTAAGTGGTCTGATTGACGTAACCCCGGGCTTGGGGCACCGTTCGCGGATTATCTGCCACAGGCTCGGACGCCATGCCGCACATCCTGATTGTCGAAGACGAAGCGGCCATTGCCGACACGCTGATTTTTGCCTTGCAGGGCGAGGGCTTCAGCACCACGTGGCTGAGCCTCGGCGTGGCGGCGCTGGAGCATCAGCGGCAAACCCCGGCCGACCTGATCATTCTCGATATCGGCTTGCCGGACATCAGTGGCTTCGAAACCTGCAAACAGCTGCGGCGCTTCACGGAAGTGCCGGTGCTGTTCCTCAGCGCTCGCGATGCCGAGATCGACCGCGTGGTCGGCCTTGAGATCGGCGCCGACGACTATGTGGTCAAGCCATTCAGTCCGCGCGAAGTGGCGGCGCGGGTCAAAGCCATCCTCAAACGCATGGCGCCGCGCCCAACCGTGGAAGCAGGCGCAACGCTGTTTCGCATCGATGCCGAACGCGTGCAGATCAGCTATCGCGGCCAGCCGCTGAGCCTGACCCGCCATGAATTTCGTCTGCTGCAATGCCTGCTTGAGCAACCCGAGCGAGTGTTCAGCCGCGAGCAATTGCTCGATGCACTGGGCGTGGCCGCTGATGCCGGTTACGAGCGCAGCATCGACAGCCACATCAAAAGCTTGCGTGCCAAGTTGCGCCTGGTGCGCGCCGAGGCCGAGCCGATTCAGACCCATCGCGGCCTCGGTTACAGCTACAGCCCGGGGCACAGCTGATGTCGTTGGGCCTGCGGATCTTCTTGGTGTACGTGCTGTTTGTCGGCCTCACCGGTTATTTCGTGCTCAACACGGTGATGGAGGAAATCCGCCCCGGCGTGCGCCAGTCCACCGAAGAGACCCTGGTGGATACCGCCAACCTCATGGCGGAGATCCTGCGCGACGATTTCAAGGCCGGCACCCTCAGCGAGAACCGCTGGCCGCAATTGCTCCGTGCCTATGGCGAGCGGCAGCCGCAAGCGACGATCTGGGGCTTGCCGAAGAATCAGGTCAACCATCGCATCTACGTCACCGACGCCAAAGGCATCGTCGTGCTCGACTCCAGCGGCGTCGCGATCGGCCAGGATTATTCGCGCTGGAACGACGTCTACCTGACCCTGCGCGGCGAGTACGGCGCGCGCTCCAGCCGTAGCGATCCTGACGATCCGAGCTCCTCGGTGATGCATGTTGGTGCGCCGATCCGCGACAACGGCAAGATCATCGGCGTGGTTACCGTGGCCAAGCCCAACAGCTCGCTCCAGCCCTATGTCGATCGCACCGAGCGGCGCTTGCTGTTTTACGGCGCCGGACTGATCGGCCTCGGCCTGCTGTTCGGCGCCTTGCTCTCATGGTGGCTGAGTCGTGCGCTGCACCGTTTGACCGGTTATGCCCAAGCGGTGAGCGAAGGCCGGCGCGTGGAAGTGCCGCATTATCGTGGTGGCGAGCTGGAGCAACTGGCCACGGCGGTCGAACAGATGCGCACGCAGCTCGAAGGCAAGGCCTACGTCGAGCGCTATGTGCACACCCTGACCCATGAATTGAAGAGTCCGCTGGCGGCGATTCGGGGCGCGGCGGAGTTGCTGCAAAGCGATATGCCGCCAGTCCAGCGTTTGCGCTTTGTCGGCAACATCGACAGCGAAAGCGCGCGGATGCAGCAGTTGATCGAGCGTTTGCTCAATCTTGCGCAGGTCGAACAACGCCAAGGGCTGGATGAACGGGTGGCAGTGCCGCTGGCGGCGTTGGTCGCAGAACTGCTCAAGGCGCAGGCAGCGCGGATCGAGGGCAAACAACTGCGTGTCGAGCAAGCGATCGGCGAGGATCTGCTGCTGATTGGCGAGCCGTTTCTGCTCCGTCAGGCCTTGGGCAATCTGCTGGAAAACGCAATGGATTTCACACCCGTGCAAGGTCAGTTGCGCCTGAGTGCCGAGCGGGTTGGCGAGCAGGTCGAGTTTCGCCTGTTCAACCAGACCACGCCGATCCCCGATTACGCCTTGCCGCGCCTGACCGAACGCTTCTACTCGTTGCCGCGCCCGGACAGCGGGCGCAAGAGCACTGGGCTGGGGCTGAACTTCGTTGAGGAAGTGGTCAAGTTGCATGGTGGGGTGATGCGCATTGGCAATGTCGAAAATGGCGTTGAGGTAGCGTTGCGCCTGCCTTGAACTGATCCCTGTGGCGAGGGAGCTTGCTCCCGCTGGGCTGCGAAGCAGCCCCCAATCCATAAACTTCGGTTTATTCCGGTGTATTACCGACACAGGTTGCGACGACTGCGTCGCCGAGCGGGAGCAAGCTCCCTCGCCACAGGGCATGTGTTTCCACACAATCTCCATATTTCCCCCACACTCCCTCCACACCGCATCACCAGACTCTTCCCATCCAAACAGGGAGAGTCCCATGCACAAGAATCTGACCATCAAACTCGGCGCGATCGCCTTGCTGATCCTGCTGTTGCTGATCCCGTTGCTGATGATCGACGGCATCATCGATGAGCGTCAGCAACTGCGCGACGGTGTGCTCGAAGACATCGCCCGCAGTTCCAGTTACAGCCAGCAACTGACCGGGCCGGTGATGGTGGTGCCGTATCGCAAGATTGTGCGCACCTGGAAGACCAACGAAAAAACCAACAAGCGCTACGAGGACATCAGCGAGACGCGCGGGCGTTTGTACTTTCTGCCGGAGCGTTTCGAGCTCGACGGCCAGGTGCAGACCGAACTGCGCAAACGCGGTATTTACGAGGCGCGGTTGTTCCATGCCGACAATCGCATCGACGGGCATTTTTCCCTGCCGGCACAGTTGGGCATCAAGGAAAACTTTGCCGATTACCAATTCGACGCGCCGTTTCTCGCTGTGGGTATCAGCGATATTCGCGGCATCGAAAACGCGCTGAAACTCGAGCACGGCGGCCAGCAACTGGACTTCGTGCCAGGCAGTGAAGTGGCGTGGATCGGTGAGGGCGTGCATGTAATGCTGCCGGCATTCGACGCCAGCAAAGCCACGCAACTGACCTTCGGTTTCGACCTGCGCCTGCAAGGCACCGGCTCGCTGCGGGTGGTGCCGGTGGGCAAGACCAGCAGCGTCAGCCTCGCCGCCAACTGGCCGCACCCCAGCTTCGTCGGCAACTTCCTGCCGGCCAAGCGCGAGATCAACGATCAGGGTTTCAGCGCCGATTGGCAGACCTCGTTTTTCTCCACCAACCTGCAAGAGGCAATGGAGCGTTGTGTCGCTGGCGACTGTGACGCACTCAACGGGCGCAGCTTCGGCGTGAGCTTCATTGATCCGGTGGATCAGTACCTGAAAAGCGATCGGGCGATCAAATACGCGCTGCTGTTCATCGTCCTGACATTCGCCGGTTTCTTCCTCTTCGAAGTGCTCAAGAGCCTGGCGGTGCACCCGGTGCAATATGCTCTGGTCGGTGTTGCGCTGGCGTTCTTTTACCTGCTGCTGTTGTCACTGTCGGAACACATCGGTTTTGCTTTGGCGTACCTGTTGTCGGCGAGTGGCTGTGTGTTGCTGATCGGTTTCTACGTCAGCCACGTTCTGCGCAGCGCGCGGCATGGCTTGAGTTTTTCGGCGGGGCTGGCGGCGCTGTATGGCCTGCTCTACGGCTTGCTCAGCGCTGAGGATTACGCGCTGCTGATGGGCTCGCTGATGTTGTTCGGTCTGCTCGGGGTGTTCATGGTGCTGACGCGCAAACTGGATTGGTACGGGATTGGTTTGAAACCGGCCAGGCCGCTGGAATTTGATGTGGAGGCGATGGGATGAGCGGGTTGAGAGCTGAGCGCAGGGAAGTAGCGGTGTTGCTGACGCTGATTTTTGCAGCGCTGCCGCCAGAACCGAGGTGGTGCATTCGCGAGCAGGCTCGCTCCCACAAGGGATTCGGGTATGGCATCCATCCTGTGGGAGCGAGCCTGCTCGCGAAGAGGCCGGAACAGGCAGCGCAGCTTTAAGGCTTGGGCATTGTCGCAACCATGGACGGTCGCTGACTCACTTCAAAATACCAGTTGGCCAGTTGCGGATTGGCCGCGCGCCAGTCCATGTCCGGGAAGCGCAGGTCCAGATAGCCCAGCGCGCAGGCCACGCTGATCGCCGCAACATCGAAATGGCTGGTCAGCTCGGCAATCGCTTCGTTCTCGAGCACGGCGAGGGCGCGGCGGATCTTGTCGCGCTGGGCGTCGAGCCATTCGTCCCAGTGTTTTTCCACCGGGCGCAGGACGGTTTCATAACGCACCATCACCGAGGCATCCATGATCCCGTCGGCCATCGACGCGAGGGTCAACCGCCGCCAGCGCGCCGCGCCTTCGCGGGGGATCAGCGGATTGCCGACATGCTGCTGGTCGAGGTACTCAAGGATGACGCGGCTATCATGGATGACATTGCCGTCGGCCAGGCGCAGGGCGGGGATCTTGCTCAACGGGTTGTCGGCGATCAGCGCCGGGTTCGGGCTTACCGGGCTGAGCACGCAGTCTTGAAGCGCGACACGATCCTGCTGACCGGTTTCGTGCAGCAGCACCATGACCTTGCGGACGAAGGGCGACAGGGTGTTGTGGTACAGGGTCATGCTGGGGGCGGACATGGGCAAGGTCTCGATCAGGACAATGATCGGGCAGCATAGCCTGCTCGCGTCCGGCGCAGAACCCATGTGGGAGCGAGCCTGCTCGCGAAGGCGTCGTGACAGTCGACTTTGATGTTGAATGACCGGGCGCTTTCGCGAGCAGGCTCGCTCCCACAAGGGATTTTCAGCTTCGCGGCAGAAAACCTTTTATGGCCAGAAATGCCGGCACGCCAAGGCCGACCCAACTTAAAGCATCCCAGATCCCATCCCCCAGCAACGCCGCAAACAGCCCCGCCGCACTGAGCAGGGCGATCACGATCGGTGTGCTGAAGACTTTCCAGAAACTCGACTGACGCGGCTTCATGCCGAGGCCTCCGCTGTTTCCAGCACAGGCTTGGTCGCCTTGCGCCGCACCACCCACAGATACACACCACTGGCCAGAACGATGATCGTCAGCACATCCAGCGTCGCCCAGAGAATCTTCATCGGCATGCCGCCGTAGTCACCAAAGTGCAGCGGCTGCGACATGCCCATGGCGTCCATGTACCACGGCCGTTCGGCCACGGCGGTGACCTGCAAGGTCGTGGCATCGATCAGCACCGGTGTCAGCAGGTGCGAGGTCAGGTGCGTGCCGCCCTTCATGAACACTGAGTAATGGTGCTCGCTGGAAAAACGGGTGCCGGGGAAGGCGATGAAATCCGGCTTCATCCCCGGTGCGACTTCCTCGGCGATGTCGAGCAGCCGCGTGGCCGGCGCCAGTTGGGTCAGCGGCGGCGCATCGCGATAAGGCGCGATCAAGCTGGTCAGCGCGTCGTTGCGCCAGGCGGCGATGAGCAGGTCGGCGCAGGCGCTGATCACCCCGGTCACGCCCACCACCAGGCACCAGGTCAGGGTGACGACGCCGGTCAGGTTGTGCAGATCGAGCCAGCGCAGGCGGGTGGATTTGTCCTGGCGCACGGTGCCGAATTTCAAGCGCCGCATGAACGGCAGGTACAGCACCGTGCCGGAGACGATCGCCACGACAAACAGCAGACCCATGAACGCCAGCAACAGCTTGCCCGGCAACCCGGCGAACATGTCGACATGCAGGCGCAGGATGAACAGCATCAAGCCACCGTTGGCCGAGGGAGTTTCCAGCGCTTCGCCTGTGCGCGCATCGAGCATGAAGGTGTGCGAAGAGTTCGGCTCGGTGTCGGCAGTTTTCGCCATGATCGCGAACGCTGCGTTCGGCTCTTCGTCGTCATAACCGAAGTACTGCATGACTTCGCCCGGGCGATGTTTCTGTGCGGCATCGACCAGTTGCTGCAGGTTGAGCTGCGGCGTGTCGGCCGGCATCTCGCGCAGCTCCGGAGCGTTGCCCAGCAGGTGGTCGATCTCGTGGCTGAAAATCAGCGGCAGACCGGTCAGCGCCAGCATCAGCAGAAATACCGTGCAGATCAGGCTGGTCCAGGTGTGGATGAACGACCAGCGGCGGATGGTTTTACTTTTCATTGCATGACCTTCAAAAACACCAAAGCCGCCCGATGCGGACGGCCTGGTAACAGGGCCTGGTTCAGCTCACTGGTTTACCACTTGTAGGTGGCGCTGGCGACGACACTGCGCTGGTCGCCGTAGTAGCAGTAGAAGCTGTCGCAGGTGGAAATGTAGTCCTTGTCGAACAGGTTGGTCGCGTTCACTGCCAGCGACGCACCTTTCAGACTGTTGTCCAGACGGCCCAGATCATAATGCACGCTGGCGTCGAACACGGTATAGGCATCGGCCTTGCCCAGCCAGGTGTTGGCCTTGTCGCCGTAGGTGTTGCCGGTGTAGCGCACGCCGGCGCCAACGCCGAAACCGTCGAGCATGCCTGTGTGCCAGGTGTAATCGGTCCACAGCGAGGCTTGCTGGTTGGGCATCAGTTGCAGACGGTTGCCCTTGTCGACGCCTTTCTGCACTTCGGACTTGGCCAGGGTGTAGGCGGCGATGACCTTGAGGTTATCGGTCACGTCGGACACCGCTTCCAGCTCCAGGCCTTTGACCTTCACTTCACCGGTCTGGCTGGTCACCGAGACGTTATTGACGAAGGTGGTCACCGCGACGTTCTTCTGGGTCAGGTCATACACGGCGGCGGTCAGCAGGGTCTTGCTGCCCGGCGGCTGGTATTTGATGCCCAGTTCCCATTGCTTGCCTTCGGTTGGCTTGAGCGAGCCGGTCGAAGTGACATCGGCGCCCGTGGTCGGCTGGAACGACTCGGCGTAGGACAGGTACGGCACGAAGCCGTTGTCGAAGACGTAGCTGAGCGCCGCATTGCCGCTGAATTGCTTGTCGCGCTGGGTGTTGGTCGCATCGCCCTGGTTGATGAATTTTGTGCTGGTGTGCACCCAGTCTTCACGACCGCCCAAGGTCAGGCGCCACTGGTCGAGGGCCATCTGATCCTGCACGTAGAGGCCGGTCTGATAAGTCTTCTGGTTGTAGTCGTAAAAAGCTGTGGAGCGCGCCGGCCGTACGATCGGCTGGCCGTAGATCGGGTTGATGACGTTGGTTTCCAGGCCATCACCGAAAATCGAGGTGTAGTTGGTGTTGCTGCGCTGATGGTCCAGACCCAGCAGCAAGGTGTGGCGGATATCACCCGTGGCGAAGTCGGCCTGGAAGTTGTTGTCCACGGCGAACTGGCTGATGTCTTCGTCAACGCTGGTGCTGGTGCGGCCGACATTGCCCTCTGCATCCACGGTGGTGAACGGGTAGGAACCGGGTGTCAGCGACTGGAATGACAGGTCCGACTTGGTGTAGCGCAGGTTCTGCTTGAACTGCCAGACATCGTTCAGCCGATGTTCGAAGGCGTAGCCCAGTGCGTAATAGGTGCGGTCGTAATATTCCCAGTCCGGATCACCGAGATTCTTGTGATGGGAAATATCACCGAGCGGCGATTTGATTTTGGTGCCCTGAATGGGCAGAAACTGGCTGGTGATGCCGGTGTCATCGCGGGTGAACTGGGTCAGCAAAGTGAGCCGGGTGTCGTCGTCGATGTTCCAGGTCAGGCTCGGTGCGATGTTGTAGCGCTTGTTGTCGACGTGGTCGACTTGGGTGCCACTGTCGCGCACCACGCCGCTGATTCCGTAGAGAAACTGTCCGGCGTCATCGATCTTGCCGGTGCTGGCGAAGTTGATCTGGCGGTGGTTGTCGCTGCCGTACTGCAGCTGGATTTCACTGCTGGCCTCGGCGCTCGGGCGGCGGCTGACCATATCGAGCAAACCGCCCGGCGGGGTCTGGCCGTACACCGACGATGCCGGGCCGCGGAGCAGGGCGAGGCGATCGAGGTTCCAGGTTTCCTGTTTCGGGTTGGCGTACACGCCTTTGGGCAGTGGCAGGCCATCGAGGAACTGGGTCGGCTCGAAACCGCGCACGCGCAGCCAGTCGGCGCGGGTGTCGCTGCCGTAGCTGCTGGCGGTGATGCCGGGCATGTAGCGCACCGCGTCATCGAGGCTGTGCACGTTGCGGTCGTCCATTTGCTGGCGCGTGACAACCGAGATCGAACGTGGTGCTTCGACCAGTGCGGTGTCGGTCTTGGTACCGGCGGCAGTACGGGTCGCGGTGTAGCCTTCGACCGGGCCCCAGGCGCTTTCCAGGTTTTCCACACCGATGACCGAAGTTTCCGGCAGCGCCAGCGTGCCTTCAGGCACGGCCACCAGGGTGTAGGTGCCGGTGCTGCTCTGTTCCAGTTGCAGACCGGTGCCGCGCAAAGCCGCACGCAGGGCGCCAGCGGCGTCGTACTGGCCGTTGACCGGTGCCGAAGTCTTGCCTGCTGCCAATGCCGGATTCAACGACAGGGCGAGACCGCCCTGGCTGGCGATCTGGTTCAGCGTGGTCGACAGCGGCGCCGCCGGCAGGTTGTAGGCGCGCACGCTGGACGCTTGCTCAGCGGCGAGCAACGGGCTGCTGATCAGCGGCGTGCCGAAAGCGATGGCAAAAGCCAGCAGACTGGGGCGCAACAAGGTGTCTGGCGAACGGGACATACGGCGGCTCCTGAATGGAAATATTTCTCAATTGCCTGTGTGCCGGACGAGATTGGAAAAGTGATAGGGCTGGGTGGAAATTCTTTTTTTGCGGGAAATGGTTGTGCGGCTGATGGCGCCTTCGCGAGCAGGCTCGCTCCCACAGGTGATCGCATTCCAATGTGGGAGCGAGCCTGCTCGCGAAGGCGGCTTTCCTGCCGGCGCATTACTCCGGCTTGATATCAGCCTTCGCCACGGTGACCCAATACGGCGTATGCCGTTCGATCTGCACCGGCAAGGTCGGCAGCAATGCACTCAGGGCCTTGTCGGTGTCATGCAACGGAAAGCTGCCAGTGATGCGCAGATCGGCCACTTCCGGCGCCACGCCCAGATGCCCGCGGCGGTAGCGCCCGAGCTCATGCACCAGATCACCTAGCCGCGCGTTGTCGACCACCAGCATGCCGCGGGTCCAGGCATCGGCGCCTGGCGCGAGGGTAGCGATCGAACCGAGCCCGTCACTGCGCAGCAGCACCTGCTGGCCTTCGCGCAGAATCTGTTCTTGCGGGCTCGCTTGGGCATGGGCTGCCACCGCCGACTGCAACACGCTCAGGCGCGTGCCGGCCTCCTCGCGCTTGACCAGAAACCGCGTGCCCAATGCACGCATGCTGCCGTCGCGGGTTTCGACGATAAACGGCCGCGCATCGCCATGCCCGGTTTCGACGAGGATTTCGCCTTCCTGCAACACGATCAAGCGGCGCTTGTCATCGAAGCGTACGTCGACCGCGCTGTGGGTATTGAGGTTGAGCAGGGTGCCGTCGGACAGGCGCACCGTGCGCTGTTCGCCGGTGGCGGTGCGCTGATCGGCGAGCCAGTAGTCCAGCGGCAGAAAACGCTCACTGACAAACAGCCCCAGCCCGACGACCATGACAACACTGGCCAGTCCGCTACCGAGTTTGCGCACGCGCCGACGGATGCCTTCGCGCGACTGCAGCAACGCATTGCGTGCCGGGCCCTTGGCGGCGCTGAAGCGCTGATCGAGCATGCCCAACTGACGCCAGGCGCGGGCGTGTTCTTCATGCGCCGCATGCCACTTGGCGAACTCCTCGCGTTCCAGCGCGGTGCTCGAATCGAGGGTCAATTGCCAGGCAATCGCCGCGTCCAGCACATGCGCCGGCACTGGCCGCGAACTGGCCGCGGTCATGTCGGTTCACCGTAAAGGGCGATGTAGCACTGGCGCAGGCCTTGCGCCAGATACTGGCGCACGCGCGGCACTGAGACGCCGAGCTTGTCAGCGATCTCGGCGTGGCTGAGGCCGTCGAGGCGGTTGTACAGAAAGGCGGCGCGAGCCTTGGTCGACAGCTTGCCGAGCAGGCGATCGATGGCTTTGAGGTCGTCGAGGATCATTTGCTGCTCTTCCACCGACGGCTGTTCGCCTTCGGGGATCAGCATCAGTTCGGTTAGGTAGGCCTGTTCCAGCGCGGCGCGGCGGAAGTAGTCGAACAACAGGCCTTTGGCGATCGCCACCAGAAACGCCCGCGGCTCGCGCGGCGTCAGCAGTTCGTTGCGATTGAGCAGGCGCACGAACGTGTCCTGGCTCAGGTCCTCGGCACGCTGCGGACACGCCACATTGCGCCGCAACCATGCCAGCAGCCAACCGCGATGGTCGCGATACATCGCACCGACGAGCTCACTGTGGGGGTTGGGCACTGACGACACCGGACATCACCGATTGGGAAATGTTAACTAACGAGAATAGTTCGCGATTCTGGCAGAGGTGGGAATGGTTAGCAATTGGCCACTGGTCAGGTGGTGTGTCAAAAAATGCCCCCTCACCCTAGCCCTCTCCCGGGGGAGAGGGGACCGACCGCATTGAATACTGAGGATGCGCCGACTTGAGATATCGGAGTCGAACTCAGATTTGAAAAGCATGAAGATCTGCTCCCTTTCCCCCTCGCCCCCTTGGGGGAGAGGGCTGGGGTGAGGGGGATGGATTTTGAATCTGACACAGTTCAAAAGGACGGCGCCTGCTGCCTTCGCTTCCATTGACTCAACCGCTGCTGCAAATTCAACGGACTGTAAATCTGTTGCGCGCGCGCCCGGCTGAACAGAATCAACGCCAACTCCGCCGTGGCCAGCGCATCGGCACTGGCGTTATGCCGTTCGACCACTTCCAGGCGGAACCACTCGATCCACTCATCCAGACCCGCCTCGCGAATCTGCGCCTGCGGGCAGAGCAGCGGCGCAATATCCGCCACATCCAGAAACACATGCTGCAGCTTGTGCCCCAGATGCTCCTTCAGCGCGCGCCCGAGCATGTGCTGATCGAACGGCGCATGAAACGCCAGCACCGGGCTGTCGCCGATGAACTCCAGCAACTCCAGCAACGCCTCGGCCGGCTCACTGCCCGCTGCAATCGCATTCGGCCCCAAGCCATGAATCAGCACGCTGGGGCTGAGCTTCAATTCCCGACATTGCAAGGTGCGTTCGAACTGCTGGCGGAAATCGATCGCGCCATCCTCGATTACCACCGCGCCGATCGACAACACACGGTCCCTGTTGATGTTGAGGCCGGTGGTTTCCAGGTCCAGCACCACCCAGCGCTGCTCGCGCAGGCTGCATTCGCTCAGCTCGGTGATGCTCGGCAATTGCGCCAGTCGCTGTGCAAACGCGGCCGGCACGACGGGACTGGCCGGGCGCAGCCAGGAAAACAGGCTCATAGCTGATACCGCAAGGTCAGGCTGCTTTGCAGGCGCTGCGCCTGGCGCAGGGATTCACGCAGGATGCGCCGGTCGAGGTGATTGAGGCTGTCCGGATCGACGCGGTTGGAGTACGGCTGGTTCTCCCGGGTCTGCAGCTGGTGCTGTTGCATGCGCGTTTGCTGGATGAAGTGATAGGCCTCTTCATACGCCGCGCCGTCGAGTGGCTCGATCACTTCTTTATCGACCAATTGGCGAAAGCGTTCGAGGGTGTTGTTGGTGTCGATGCCGTTGGCCAGCGCCAGCAGACGGGCGCCGTCCACGAACGGCGTCAGGCCCTGGATTTTCAGATCCAGGGTGGCCTTCTCGCCGTTCTTGCGTGCCAGCACAAATTCACGGAAACGCCCAACGGGAGGGCGATTGCGCAGCGCATTCTCGGCGAGCATGCGCTGAAACAAACGGTTGTCACCGACCTGATCGAGAATACCCCGGCGCAACTGCTCGCAGCCTTGTTCATCACCCCAGACCACCCGCAGGTCGAAATAAATGCTAGAGCCGAGCAGGTTCTCCGGCGTGGCTTCGCGGATGAACGCCGCAAAGCGCCGCGCCCATTCGGCCCGCGACAGACACAGCTCGGGATTGCCGGCCATGATGTTGCCCTTGCACAGGGTGAAGCCGCACTGCGCCAGGCTCTGGTTGATCTGCTGCGCAATCGGCAGCAGCTTGCCGCGAATTTCCGCCGCGTGCGCCGCATCGCGGGCGTCGAACAGAATGCCGTTGTCCTGATCGGTGTGCAGCGTCTGCTCACGCCGGCCCTCGCTGCCGAAACACAGCCAACTGAACGGCACGCCCGGGTCGCCTTTTTCGGCGAGGGTCAGTTCGATCACCCGGCACACCGTATGATCGTTGAGCAGGGTGATGATGTGAGTGATCTGCGTCGACGACGCGCCGTGGGCGAGCATGCGTTCGACCAGTTGGCCGATCTCGCCGCGCAGGGTCACCAATTGCTCGACCCGCTGAGCGCTGCGAATGGTCCGGGCCAGGTGCACCAGATCGACCCGTTGCAGGGAGAACAGATCACGCTCGGAAACCACCCCGCACAGGCGTTGATCCTTGACCAGACAGACATGGGCAATGTGCCGCTCGGTCATCGCGATCGCCGCATCGAAGGCGCTGTGATCCGGCGACAGATAAAACGGCGATCGGGTCATGTGCTGTTCGATGGCGTCGCTGAAATCGCCGACACCTTCGGCGACCACATGGCGCAAATCGCGCAGGGTGAAAATCCCCAGCGGCGCCTTGTGCTCATCCACCGCGACGATGCTGCCGACCTGTTGCTCGTGCATCAGCTTCACCGCTTCACGCAGTGGCGTATCGGCGCTGCAAGTCACCGGATGACGCATCGCCAGTTCACCGAGACGGGTGTTCAGCGAGTACTGAGTGCCGAGGGTTTCCACGGCTTTTTGTTGCACTTGCTGGTTGACCTGATCGAGCAGGCTGCTGACCCCACGCAAGGCGAAATCGCGGAAGGTGCTGGAGAGGGCGAACAGTTTGATGAACGCCAGTTTGTTCAGTTGCAGGCAGAAGGTGTCTTCGCCCGCCAGATGTTCGGTGCGTGTGGCGCGCTCGCCGAGCAGGGCGGCGAGTGGAAAGCATTCGCCGGTGGTAATTTCAAAGGTGGTCTCGGTGCCGGGTTTGGTGATGTGCTGGCGTTCGCCGACCACCCGACCCTGTTTGACGATGTGAAAGTGTTCGACCGGGCCGTCGGCCGGTTTGATGATGCTCTCGCCCTGAGCAAAAAAACGCAGCTGACATTGCTCCACCAGATAGGCGAGGTGGGCGTGTTCCATCTGATTGAAGGGCGGGAAGCGCTGAAGGAATTGCAGGGTGCCCTGAATATTCTGCAAAACCGCGGTTTTCCCTGCCTGGGTGAAGGCGTCCGCTTTGCTCATAACCATTACCGCAGTCTTTTTCGAATTGTTGTTGTCGGATCGTTGCGGCCATGGTCGACCCCGACGGGCAGGGTGCCCATTGGACGTAAGTCTAGGTTTTGCCACCATTGGCCGATTTTCGGAAATAACCTACGCAAAAGCTCGGGAAAGCTTGCTCTGGCCACTTGGAAAAAAATCCGACGAAGTGCACATTGAAGCACTGCCCGGCGATGTCTGACGACTTGCCAGGGATTGTTTGAACATTTAGAGAACGCCATGTCCGACCACGATATTTTGAGCGACGCCGAGCGTGAAGCGCTCAGCGCAGTAATGCTCGAACCCGATCTGCCGCCGCAGCGTGTCCTGATCGTCGACGACGACAAGGACGCCCGCGAGCTGTTGTCGGAGATTCTCGCGCTCGATGGCATTCATTGCATGACCGCAGCCAGCGGTGAGACCGCGCTGAAAATGCTTGAGCAAAAGCCCTCGATCGGGCTGGTGATTACCGATTTGCGCATGGGCAATGTCGATGGCCTCGACCTGATTCGCCAGGTGCGCGAATCGGTGCGGGCAGCGCTGCCGATCATCATCGTCTCCGGCGATGCCGACGTGAAAGACGCGATTGCCGCGATGCATTTGAGCGTGGTGGATTTTCTGCTCAAGCCGATTGATACGGGGAAGTTGCTTGAGTTGGTGAAACACGAATTGGGCATCGAGCCCTAGACAGATTCTGCTGCCCGGAATCTTTTGTGGCGAGGGAGCTTGCTCCCGCTGGGCTGCGAAGCGGCCCCAATTACAGGAAGCACCGATATCCCTGACACACCGCGTTCAATGAATTACGACTGCTGCGCAGCCGAGCGGGAGCAAGCTCCCTCGCCACAGGTCTGTAGTTCGCCTGGAAACGATGCGGTATCAAAATAAAAGGCCCTGATCTCTCGACCAGGGCCTTCTTCATTTCATCCATCAACGCAAATTACAGACCATTCGCAGCCTTGAACTCACGACGACGACGGTGCAACACCGGCTCGGTGTAGCCGTTCGGCTGTTTGGTGCCTTCGATCACCAGTTCGACGGCCGCCTGGAAGGCGATGTTGCTGTCGAAGTCCGGTGCCAGCGGGCGATACAGCGGGTCATTGGCGTTCTGGCGGTCGACCACTGGCGCCATGCGCTTGAGGCTTTCCATCACTTGCTCTTGGGTGACGATACCGTGGCGCAGCCAGTTGGCGATGTGCTGGCTGGAGATACGCAGCGTCGCACGGTCTTCCATCAGGCCGACGTCGTTGATGTCCGGCACTTTCGAGCAGCCGACACCCTGGTCGATCCAGCGCACCACGTAACCGAGAATGCCCTGGGCGTTGTTGTCCAGTTCGTTCTTGATCTGCTCCGGCGTCCAGCTTGGGTTCACTGCCAATGGAATGGTCAGGATGTCGTCCACCGAGGCGCGCGCACGTTTGGCCAGTTCGGCCTGACGCGCGAACACATCGACCTTGTGGTAGTGCAGCGCGTGCAGTGCAGCGGCGGTCGGCGACGGCACCCAGGCAGTGTTGGCGCCGGCCAGTGGATGAGCGATTTTCTGTTCGAGCATCGCGGCCATCAGATCCGGCATCGCCCACATGCCTTTACCGATTTGCGCACGACCTTGCAGGCCAGTGCTCAGACCGATATCGACGTTCCAGTTTTCGTAGGCGCCGATCCACTTCTCGGCCTTCATGTCAGCCTTGCGCACTACAGGGCCGGCTTCCATGGAGGTGTGGATTTCGTCGCCGGTGCGGTCGAGGAAACCGGTGTTGATGAACACCACGCGCTCGCTGGCGGCCTTGATGCAGGCCTTGAGGTTGACCGTGGTGCGGCGTTCCTCGTCCATGATCCCGACTTTCAGGGTGTTGCGCGGCAGGCGCAGGACATCTTCGATACGCCCGAACAACTCGTTGGTGAACGCCGCTTCTTCCGGGCCGTGCATCTTCGGTTTGACGATGTACACCGAGCCGGTGCGGGTGTTGCGCCGCGAGGTGTTGCCGTTGAGGTTGTGCATCGCCGCCAGGCAAGTCACCAGACCGTCGAGGATACCTTCCGGTACTTCGTTGCCTTGACTGTCGAGGATCGCGTCGATGGTCATCAGGTGACCGACGTTGCGCACGAACAACAGCGAACGGCCGTGCAGGGTCACTTCACCGCCATTCGGCGCGGTGTAGGTGCGATCCGGGTTCATGGTACGGGTGAAGGTCTGGCCGCCCTTGGCGACTTCTTCCGCCAGGTCGCCCTTCATCAGGCCGAGCCAGTTGCGGTAGATCACCACTTTGTCGTCGGCATCGACGGCGGCCACGGAGTCTTCGCAGTCCATGATCGTGGTCAGCGCCGCTTCCATGAGGATGTCTTTGACGCCGGCGGCATCGGTCTGGCCGACCGGGGTGCTGGCATCGATCTGGATTTCGAAGTGCAGGCCGTTGTGCTTGAGCAGCACCGCGATCGGCGCGTTGGCGTCGCCCTGGAAGCCGATCAGTTGAGCATCATCGCGCAGGCCGCTGTTGCTGCCGCCTTTCAAGGTGACGACCAGTTTGCCGTCAGCGATTTTGTAGCCAGTCGAATCGACGTGGGAGCCAGCGGCCAGTGGCGCGGCTTCGTCGAGGAAGGCCCGGGCGAAGGCGATGACTTTGTCGCCACGCACCTTGTTGTAGCCTTTGCCTTTTTCCGCGCCGCCGTCTTCGCTGATCGCGTCGGTGCCGTAGAGGGCGTCGTACAGCGAACCCCAGCGGGCGTTCGAGGCGTTGAGGGCGAAGCGCGCATTCATCACCGGCACGACCAGTTGCGGGCCGGCGGTACGGGCAATCTCATCATCGACGTTTTGCGTCGTGGCCTGGAAATCAGCCGCTTCTGGCAGCAGATAACCGATCTCTTGCAGGAAAGCTTTGTAGGCCACGGCGTCGTGCGCCTGGCCGGCATGCTGCTGATGCCAGGCATCGATGCGCGCCTGGAAGTCATCGCGTTTGGCGAGTAGGGCTTTGTTCTTCGGCGCCAGGTCGTGAATGACCTTGTCGGCACCTTCCCAGAATTGTTCGGCGGTGAGGCCGGTACCGGGAATGGCTTCGTTGTTCACGAAGTCGAACAGGACTTTGGCGACCTGCAGGCCACCGACTTGAACGTGTTCAGTCATTGCTTGCCTCACTCTGCTCAGCTATTTCGCTTTTCAGCTCGTCAATTTAACAATGAAGCTTCTGGCCATTTAAACCACAAACCTGCCGACCAGTACATGCCATTGCTGGCGGCTGGGCTAGGACCAATCAACGGCTTGGAGGCCTTGCTGACGGGGCTTTCAGGGTTGCGAAGGGCCTTGGGCAGACATCGATCCAGCGTTATGTAGTGCGCGCTGCGGCATACTACATGATGAGTTGCGCTTGTGAAAATCAGACTAATTACGTCGTTCTGCGACCTCATGACGCATTGCGGTCACGTCGCGGAACGGGATGTTCTCAAAAAAGCATTGGATTGTTCCAGCTAAATATCGAAAGTTGTACACGATTTGTCTTTCGCGCAGATCCCAGTGCTGCCCTTCGCGAGCAGGCTCGCTCCCACATTTGACATGCGATCCCTGTGGGAGCGAGCCTGCTCGCGAAGGGGCCAGTCGATTCAACACGAAACCAGCCCTTGCCTATACTTGCCCTTCGATAACAAAAGTCATGACAAGAGGGCTGCGCCATGGACCATCTCGTACTCACCGTTTTCGCCCCGGACAAGCCCGGGCAGGTCGAGCGCATCGCCCAATGCATCGCCGAGCACGGCGGCAACTGGCTGGAAAGCCGCATGTCACGCATGGCCGGGCAGTTCGCCGGGATCCTGCGCGTGGGTGTGCCGGCGGAGGCTTACGACGAATTGGTCGATGCCTTGCAAGCGTTGTCGGCACGTGGCATTCGCGTGTTGATTGCCGAAAGCGGTGTCGAGCAGTCCTGCACCTGGAAACCGATCGCCATGGAACTGGTCGGTAATGATCGCCCGGGTATCGTCCGCGATATCACTCGGCTGTTGAGCGAGCAGGGTGTGAACCTGGAGCGCTTGGTGACTGAAGTGCGCCCGGCGCCAATGAGCAGCGAGCCGCTGTTTCACGCCGAGGCGATTCTGGCGGTGCCGCTGACCCTGTCGCTGGATGTATTGCAGGCACGCCTGGAAACCCTGGCCGATGATCTGATGGTCGAACTGGTGTTACGCACAGAGGTTTAAGCGCTGCGAAGGTTATTCAGGTTTAACGTGCACCTGCCTGTGGATAACCTGTAGAGACAGACCGCCACGCCACGGGAGGCGTGGCTTTGCGGCCGTTGATCAAAAAACCGCCAACATTCAGTGACTTGCGCACAAACGTCGGGGATCACGCTGTGGATAACCTTGGGAAGGAACGATGCAGGCCACGTGAATCGCGGCCTGCGGAGGTTTGTGCGTTTTTTGATCAAGCGCGCCGACGCAAACCTATCCACGCATCAACGCTATAAACCGCCAGCCCGGCCCAGATAAACATGAACGCGACCAGCGTGCTGGACGACAAATGTTCGCCAAACAGCAGCACGGCTTGCAGCAGCACCAGGGTCGGCGCGATGTATTGCAGGAAGCCAATGGTGGTGTAGGGCAGATGGCGGGTGGCGGCGTTGAAACACACCAGCGGCACCAGCGTAACCGGGCCGGCGGCCACCAGCCACCACGCCTCGGACGTGGTCCAGAAGGCCGGCTGCATACTCGTGGCAGTCTGATTGAACAGCAACCACGCAATCGCGATCGGCACCAGCATCCAGGTTTCCACTACCAACCCCGGCAACGCCTTGACCGGCGCCTGTTTACGGATCAAGCCGTAAAAACCGAAGGTCAGCGCCAATGCCAGCGACACCCACGGCAGACTGCCCACCTGCCATACCTGCTGCGCCACGCCGATGGCAGCCAGCCCGACCGCGACCCACTGCATGCGCCGCAGCCGCTCACCGAGAATCACCATGCCCAGCAGCACGTTGACCAGCGGATTGATGTAGTAACCCAGACTCGCCTCAAGCATGCGCCCATTGTTCACCGACCAGACATAGGTCAGCCAGTTGGCCGCGATCAGCGTGCCGCTCAAGGCCAGAATGGCCAGGCGCTTGGGGTTGTCGAGCAGCTCGCGCAGCCAGCCCGGGTGTTTCCACACCATCAGCAGCAACGCACCGAACAACGCCGACCACAGCACCCGGTGGATGATGATCTCGACGGCCGGGACTTCGGCGATGGCTTTGAAATAGATCGGGAACAGGCCCCAGATGATGTAGGCGCTCAGGCCCAGAATGTACCCGCGACGCGGGTTGGCGGCTTGCATGCAGAATCCTTGCTCAGGCAGCTGACAAAGGAGGGATTGTAAGGAGATTTGTCCGCGAATGTCGTAGACCAATGTTCATAGAATTGTGAACACCGATCCTGTGGGAGCGAGCCTGCTCGCGAAGGCGGTCTAACATTCAACATCGATGTTGCCTGAAATGACGCCTTCGCGAGCAGGCTCGCTCCCACAGGGTTCAGTGTGAATCAGAAGAGTTTCAGCGGCTCTTCATTCAGTGCCGCCAGTTGCTCACGCAAGGCCAGCACCTGATCGCCCCAATACCGCTCCGTGCCAAACCACGGAAAGCTGTGCGGGAACGCCGGGTCGTCCCAGCGCCGGGCCAGCCAGGCGCTGTAATGCATCAGGCGCAGGGCGCGCAGCGGTTCGATCAGTGCCAGCTCGCGCGGGTCGAAATCGTGGAATTCGTTGTAGCCGTCCATCAATTCCGACAACTGCCCCAGGCACTCCTGGCGATCGCCGGCGAGCATCATCCAGATGTCCTGCACCGCCGGGCCCATGCGGCAGTCGTCGAGGTCGACGATGTGGAACATCTCGTCGCGGCACATCATGTTGCCGGGGTGACAATCGCCGTGCATGCGAATGTTCTGATGCGGCGTGGCGGCGTAGACATCTTCGACGCGTTTGAGCAGGTCGCGGGCCACCGACTCGTACGCCGGCAGCAAACTCCTGGGGATGAAGTTGCCTTCGAGCAGGGTGTTCAGCGAAGCATGGCCGAAGTTCTCCACGGCGAGGGCTTCGCGGTGCTTGAACGGCTTGGTGCCGCCCACCGCATGCATGCGCCCGAGCAACTGGCCGAGGCGATACAGCTGATCAAGGTTGCCCGGCTCCGGCGCGCGCCCACCCCGGCGCGGAAACAGGGTGAAGCGGAAACCGGCGTGCTCATGCAGGGTTTCGCCGTTGTGGATAAGCGGCGCCACCACAGGGATGTCGATGTCGGCCAGTTCGAAGGTGAACTGGTGTTCCTCGAGGATGGCCTCGTTGGTCCAGCGCTGCGGACGGTAGAACTTGGCGATCAGCGGCTCGGAGTCTTCGATACCGACCTGATAGACACGGTTTTCGTAGCTGTTGAGCGCCAGAATGCGCGCGTCGCTGAGGAAACCGATGCTTTCGACGGCATCCAGGACGAGATCGGGGGTGAGGGTTTCAAACGGGTGGGCCATGCTGACTCCTGCGCGCAGCAGGCTGCTGCGTCCGGCTCGGCATGGTAACGCAGATGGCAGCGCGAAGGTGGTTGGTGTCTGGTCTGGCTTATTCGCGAGCAGGCTCGCTCCCACATTGAAATGCGATCCTCTGTGGGAGCGAGCCTGCTCGCGAAAGCGGTTTATCAGGCGCCGACGATCCCGCCATCCTCGCGGGTAATCGCCATCACCGACGACCGCGGCTTGCCATTGGGCAGGTGCTCCGGGAAGGTCGAACCGCCGTTCTCACCCGGATGCTGAATCCCGACAAACAGGGTTTTCTGATCCGGCGAGAAGCTGATCCCGGTCACTTCGCAACCCACCGGCCCGACCATGAAGCGGCGAATCTCACCGGTCGCAGGGTCGGCGCAGAGCATCTGGTTGTTGCCCATCCCGGCGAAGTCGCCGGCATTGCTTGAATCGCCGTCGGTGAGAATCCACAGGCGACCGGCCTTGTCAAAACCCAGGCCGTCGGGGCTGTTGAACATGTTCTGCGGGGTGATGTTGGATGAGCCACCCTTGGGGGTTCCGGCATGCACGCCCGGGTTGCCGGCGACCACGAACAGATCCCAGGCGAACGTCTTGGAGGCGTGATCGTCGCGGTGGGTGCGCCAGCGCAGAATCTGCCCATAGACGTTCTTCTCGCGCGGGTTCGGCCCGCCCACCGGTTGCCCGTCTTCGCCACGCTTGGCGTTGTTGGTCAGAGTGCAATAAACCTGGCCGTCCCTGGGGCTGACGACGATCCACTCCGGGCGGTCCATGCGTGTTGCACCAACAACGCTGGCGGCAAGGCGTGCGTGAATCAGCACTTCGGCCTGATCTGCAAACCCGCTGCTGGCGTCGATGCCGTTCTTGCCGTGGGTCAGTTCGATCCACTGGCCCTGGCCTTTCGGGTGATCAGGGTTGCCGTCGCCGGCATCGAATTTGGCCACATACAAAGTGCCGTGATCGAGGATGTCGCGGTTGGCCTTCTGATTGCGATGATTGATGCGGTCGCGGCTGACGAATTTGTAGATGAACTCGCCACGCTCGTCGTCGCCCATGTACACCACGGCGCGACCATCGTCGGTCTCGGCCAGTGCGGCGTTTTCATGTTTGAAACGGCCCAGCGCGGTGCGTTTGACCGGGGTCGATTGCGGGTCGAACGGATCGATCTCGACCACCCAGCCGTGGCGGTTGAGTTCGTTGGGGTTCTTGGCCATGTCGAAGCGAGGGTCGTGCGGGTGCCAGTTGATGTCTTTGCTGCTGGCTACCACGCCGTAGCGCTTTTGCGCGGCATCGAACTGCTGCTGCGCATTGCTGCTGCCGAAGCAGTCGGTGAAGTTTTCTTCGCAGGTCAGGTAGGTGCCCCACGGCGTCTTGCCGTTGGCGCAGTTCTGGAACGTACCGAGGACCTTCTTGCCGTGCTTGTCGGCGGCGGTTTTCATCAAGTCGTGGCCGCGGGCCGGACCGCTGATGCGCAGCGGCGAGTTGCCGTGGATGCGACGGTTGTAGCGCGAGCCCTGGACGAACTGCCACTGGCCGTTCTTGCGCTGCACTTCGATCACCGACACGCCTTCACAGGCCAGCGCCTTGCGCACGTCTTCGGCCGATTGCGGCATGCCGCCGTGCGGATACAGATAGCGATAGTTGGTGTATTCGTTGTTGATCGCCATCAACGCGCGGTTTTTGTCGTCGGGGAAGGCGAACAGGCTCATGCCGTCGTTGTTGTCGCCGAACTGCACTTCCTGGGCGGCAGCGGTGCCGTTGCCGCTCGGATCGAAGGCCGGACCGTTCTTTTGCAGCGGCTGGCCCCAACTGATCAGCACCGACGACTTGTAGCCTTTGGGCAGGCTGATGGCGTCGGTGGTCGCCGCCGGGATGCTCTCGAAACCGAGCAGGCGGCTGTTGCCAGCGCTGACGCTGGCGGCCATGACGCTGCGGCTCAGCAGGTTGCCGCCGAGGAACATCGCCGCGCCGCACAACGCACCGGCGCTGATGAAACCGCGACGGCTGAGGCCGACCATTTTTTCCAGATCAGTGGATTGGTTTTCTTCTAATAGGCTCACATCAGGCTCCCTGCTTGGTTTATGGCCAACACCTTAATGCGGGTCGATGACGCTTTCGTTGCAGAGGCGAATCAGAGCGGCGTACCGATCAGCACGTTGGACGGCGCGCATTGCACCTGCACCGCAGACCCCACGGCGAGTCGCTGATTGCGCAAGTGCAGCGGTTCGGCCAAGGCGCAGAGGGTGTGGCCGTTGGGCAGGGAAATCCGTACTTCGCTGGGGCCGTCCTCGGCATCAAGAATCGCTTCAATGGTCCCACGCAGGACATTGTGTCCGGGCGTTGCCGGCTGATCGGCGCCGAGCAGTTCAAGCCAGCCAGCCTTGATCAGCGCCATCACTTCGCTGCCGACCTGCAATTCCAGCTGCAGCGTGCTGTCGTGGGTGATCTGCGCATGCAGAGCAATGCCTTCGGCCAGTTCCAGCCGGATCAGATCGTTGCGCCCCTGCGCCTGAATTGCCGCCACCGTGCCATGCAGCTGATTGCGCGCACTGGTCCTGAGCATCAGCCGCCCGAGCAGGTCGAGATCGCTGGCGTCTTCCGCCGCTTCCAGCACCTGCGCCTGCAACGCCTGCAATTTCTGATACAGGCGCAGCACCCGCTCGCCCTCGCTGGACAGTCTGGCGCCACCACCACCCTTGCCGCCCACCACACGCTCGACCAAGGGTTTCTGCGCCAGATTGTTCAACTCGTCGATCGCGTCCCACGCCGCCTTGTAACTGAGCCCAGCACTCTTCGCCGCACGGGTGATCGAGCCCTGCTCGGCGATATGCTGCAGCAGGGCAATGCGCTGCGGACGGCGGACGATGTGCTGGGAGAGCAGGGAGGGCAGGGACATGGCAGAACGCTTCTGGCTCGGGCGATGAAATGGACGTTGGCCACTTGCAACGCATGAGTCAAGCCTGACGCAGAGCCCCTTTGGGAGCGAGCCTGCTCGCGAAAGCGGTTTGACCAACAACATCTTTGTTGAATGTGATGCCCATTCGCGAGCAGGCTCGCTCCCACATGAGATCTGTATTCGCTTCAGGTACCTGGTTTTGGCGTGCGGGCCAGGCAGTACACATCGACCCGCGCCGCACCTGCATTCATCAACAACCGCGCCAGCGCCTGAGCGGTCGCTCCGGTGGTCAGAACATCATCCACCAGCGCGAAATGCCGGCCCCTTACCTGCGCCTCAGGCAGCAGCGCAAAGGCGTTGCGCAAATTGCGTTTGCGCGCCTTGGCGTCGAGATCCTGCTGGGCGTCGGTGTCCACGATTCGCCGCACAAGCTGTTCTTCACAGGGCAGATCCAGCGACACACTCAACCAGCGCGCGAGCATCGCCGCCTGATTGAATCCTCGTTGACGCAATCGTTTATTCGCCAGCGGGACTGGCAGCAGCCCATCAGGTCGCGGCAAGTCCTCGTCGAAACGATGTTGCAGGTATTGGCCGAGAACGTCGGCGAGCAGGTGACCAAACGGCCATTTCGCGTTGTGTTTAAAGCGCGTAATCAGGCTGTCCACCGGGAAGCCATACACCCAGGGCACCGCTACCTGTTCGAAGGCCGGCGGCTCTAGCAGGCAATCGCCGCAGCTCAGGCCATCCACCGCCAGTGGCAAAGCGCAGCTCTGGCAGTGACTGCCGAGCCAGGGCAACTCGGTTTCGCAAGCCTCGCACATTGGCATTTGTGCTTCTGCGGGCTCATCGCACAGCAAACAGGTCTGTACGTTTTTTAAACAGATGTAAACCTGTCCTTGGTATTGCGGTTGACAGCGCATCACTCTTCCTTAAATATGCCGAACATCCGTGTTGCGCCTGTGGATATTCCATTTTCCGCGGCGCCAGCCAAGCATAACCAAGGAATTGCCCATGAGCGCGAGCACCACCGCCACCCTGCGTCACGATTGGTCTCTGGCCGAAGTCAAAGCACTCTTCGTACAGCCATTCAACGACTTGCTGTTCCAGGCGCAAACGGTGCATCGCGCACATTTCAACGCCAACCGCGTGCAGGTCTCGACGCTGCTGTCGATCAAGACCGGCGCGTGCCCCGAGGACTGCAAGTACTGCCCGCAATCCGGGCACTACAACACCGGTCTGGAAAAAGAAAAACTGATGGAAGTGCAGAAGGTCCTCGAAGAGGCGGCCCGGGCCAAAGCCATCGGCTCGACGCGGTTCTGCATGGGCGCGGCGTGGAAACATCCGTCGGCCAAAGACATGCCGTATGTGTTGAAGATGGTTGAAGGGGTAAAAGCCCTCGGCCTGGAAACCTGCATGACCCTCGGCCGTCTCGATCAGGAGCAGACCGAAGCGCTGGCCAGGGCCGGTCTCGATTACTACAACCACAACCTCGACACCTCGCCGGAATTCTACGGCAGCATCATCACCACCCGCACTTACAGCGAGCGCCTGCAAACGCTGGCCTACGTGCGCGAGTCGGGGATGAAAATCTGCTCCGGCGGCATTCTCGGCATGGGCGAATCGCTGGATGATCGCGCCAATCTGCTGATCCAGTTGGCCAACCTGCCCGAGCACCCGGAGTCGGTGCCGATCAACATGCTGGTGAAAGTCGCCGGCACGCCGCTGGAAAATGCGGAAGACATCGATCCGTTCGATTTCATCCGCATGCTCGCCGTCGCGCGCATTCTCATGCCGCAATCCCATGTGCGCCTGTCTGCCGGCCGCGAAGCGATGAACGAGCAGATGCAGGCCCTGGCCTTTTTTGCCGGCGCCAACTCGATTTTCTACGGCGACAAACTGCTCACCACCGCCAACCCGCAGGCAGACAAGGACATGCAGCTGTTCGCGCGCCTCGGTATCCAGCCGGAGGCTCGCGAAGAGCATGCGGATGAGGTGCACCAGGCGGCGATCGAGCAGGCGCTGGTGGAGCAGAAGAGCAGCGAGCAGTTCTATAACGCTGCGGTGTAATAAACCGCGCGGATTGCGCTGAAGGAATGCAAAACCCCTGTGGGAGCGAGCCTGCTCGCGAAAGCGGTTTGGCCGCCAACATCCATGTTGGATGTGACGCCCATTCGCGAGCAGGCTCGCTCCCACAGGGGATCTGTGTCATTTGAAAAATCGAGGCCTGCATGTCTTTCGATCTCGCCGCACGCCTTGCTGCCCGCCGTGCCGACAACCTCTACCGGCAGCGCCCGCTGCTCGAATCGCCGCAAGGCCCGCAAGTGGTAGTTGACGGCCAACCGCTGCTCGCTTTCTGCAACAACGACTATCTGGGCCTGGCCAATCACCCGCAAGTGATCGAAGCCTGGCGCGACGGTGCCGAGCGCTGGGGCGTTGGTGGCGGCGCCTCGCATCTGGTGATCGGCCACAGCATCCCGCATCACGCACTGGAAGAAGCGCTCGCTGATCTGACCGGCCGGCCGCGTGCGCTGCTGTTCACCACCGGTTACATGGCCAACCTCGGCGCGGTCACTGCGCTGGTCGGGCAGGGCGATACGGTGCTGGAAGACCGGCTCAATCACGCTTCATTGCTGGACGCGGGCCTGTTGTCCGGCGCGCGTTTCAATCGCTACCTGCACAACGATGCCGAGAGTTTGGCCAAGCGCCTGGAGAAAGCCACTGGCAGCACTTTGGTGGTCACCGACGGCGTGTTCAGCATGGACGGTGACATCGCCGACCTGCCGGCGCTGGCCCGCGAGGCCAAGGCCAGAGGCGCGTGGCTGATGGTTGATGACGCCCATGGCTTCGGCACGCTGGGCGCCAACGGCGGCGGTATTGTCGAGCACTTTGGCTTGAGCCAGGACGATGTGCCGGTGTTGGTCGGCACCCTCGGCAAAGCCTTCGGCACCGCCGGAGCGTTTGTCGCCGGCAGCGAAGAGCTGATCGAAAGCCTGATCCAGTTCGCCCGCCCGTACATTTACACCACCAGCCAACCACCGGCATTGGCCTGCGCGACGCTGAAAAGCCTCGAGCTGCTGCGCAGCGAACATTGGCGCCGTGAGCACTTGCAGATGTTGATTCGCCAGTTCCGCCACGGCGCCGAGCAGATCGGGCTGGAACTGATGGACAGCTTCACGCCGATCCAGCCGATCATGATCGGCGATGCCGGCCGCGCCGTGCGGTTGTCGCAGCTGTTGCGCGAGCGCGGGCTGATGGTCACTGCGATTCGCCCGCCGACCGTGCCTGCCGGCAGCGCGCGGTTGCGCGTGACTCTGACCGCCGCCCACAGCGAGGCTCAAGTGCAGCAGTTGCTGGAAGGATTGGCAGATTGTTTCGCCCGATTATCGTTGGAGCCAAGCCATGCGTAATCGCCTGATCCTGCTGCCCGGCTGGGGACTTGGCATATCGCCGCTGGAACCGCTGGCGGCGGCATTGCGTGGCCTCGACGAACATTTGCAGGTCGAAATCGAGCCGCTGCCGGAGCTGGATTCCGCCAACCTTGAAGAATGGCTCGACGAACTTGACGCGCGCATTCCTCAGGAAGTGTGGCTCGGTGGCTGGTCGCTGGGCGGAATGCTCGCCAGCGAACTGGCAGCCCGCCGCGGCGACGCGTGCTGCGGGGTGCTGACGCTGGCGAGCAATCCGGCGTTTGTCGCCCATGAACAGTGGTCGAGCGCGATGCCCGGCGAGACTTTCGATGCATTTCTTGCCGGTTGCCGGACCGACCCGCGAACTACCCTCAAGCGCTTCGCTCTCCTATGTGCGCAAGGTTCGCCAGACCCGCGTGGCTTGTCGCGCTTGCTGCTCGGTGGCGCGCCAGCCACCGAGGCGATTGCACTGATGGCGGGTCTGGAGCTGCTCGCGCAACTGGATACGCGCCAGGCGTTGCAGGCCTTCCGCGGCCCGCAGTTGCATCTGTTCGGCGGACAGGACGCTCTGGTCCCGGCGCAAGCGCCCGGCGCGTTGTTCGCGCTGTTGCCGGATATCGAAATTGGTCTGATCGAACAGGCCAGCCATGCTTTTCTGCTGGAAGACCCGCACGGAATCGCGGGCGCGATCCAGGCGTTTCTACATGAGTGCGCTGATGAATGATCTGTCCCTCGTGCTGCCCGGGGGCTTGCCCGACAAGCGTCAGGTGGCGGCGTCTTTTTCCCGCGCGGCGGCCAGTTACGACAGCGTCGCCGAATTGCAGCGCGACGTCGGTACGCAATTGATTGAGCGCTTGCCAGCGAATTTCATGCCGTCGCGATGGCTGGATCTCGGTTGCGGGACTGGCTATTTCTCCCGAGCGCTGGCCTCGCGTTTTACCCCGAGCAGCGGGGTCGCGCTGGACATTGCCGAGGGCATGCTCAATCACGCACGGCCGCTGGCTGGTGCTGAGCATTTCATTGCGGGCGATGCCGAGCGGCTGCCGTTGCAGGATGCGAGTTTCGACCTGATTTTTTCCAGTCTTGCCGTGCAGTGGTGCGCCGACTTCGATGCGGTGCTGCGCGAAGCCTTGCGCGTGCTGAAACCGGGCGGGATTTTTGCGTTTGCTAGTCTGTGTACAGGGACGCTGTTCGAGTTGCGTGAGAGTTGGCAGCAGGTCGACGGGCTGGTGCACGTCAACCGCTTCCGCGAATTCGCCTGCTATGAACAGTTATGTGCTGCCAGTGGCATGCGCATCATGGCTCTAGAGAATCGGCCGCACGTGTTGCATTACCCGGATGTGCGCAGCCTGACTCATGAGCTGAAGGCGTTGGGCGCGCATAATCTGAATCCCGGGCGGCCGGGCGGTCTGACCGGGCGCGCGCGTATCCTCGGATTGATCGACGCGTATGAGCGGTTCCGTCAGGCGTCGGGACTGCCGGCAACGTATCAGGTGGTGTACGCCGTGTTGGAGAAACCTCTATGAGCGCAGCCTATTTCATCACCGGTACCGACACTGATGTCGGCAAGACCACCGTCGCTGCCGGATTGCTCCATGCGGCGCGGTCGGCAGGCTTGAGCACGGCGGCGGGCAAACCGGTGGCTTCCGGTTGCGACGTCACGCCCAAAGGCTTGCGCAACTCCGATGCGTTGGCGCTGCTGGCCGAATGTTCTTTGCCGCTGACGTATCAACAGGTCAACCCGGTGGCGTTCGAACCGGCGATCGCTCCGCATCTGGCGGCGCGCGAAGCGGGTGTGGCGCTGACGGTGCAATCGTTGCTGGCGCCGATGCGCGGGATTCTGGCGATGAACGCCGATTTCACCCTCATCGAAGGCGCGGGCGGCTGGCGGGTGCCTTTGGCCGATCAGGATAATCTCTCGGACCTGGCGATTGCGCTGAAGCTGCCGGTGATTCTGGTGGTCGGCGTGAGGCTGGGCTGCATCAGTCACGCGTTGCTGACCGCCGAGGCGATTGCCCGGGATGGCCTGCAATTGGCGGGATGGGTGGCGAACATCATCGATCCGAAGACCTCGCGCCTTGAGGAAAATCTTGCAACCCTCGCCGAGCGCATCCCCGCGCCGTGCCTGGGCCGCGTGCCAAAACTCAAGGCGTTGAGTGCCGAAGCGGTAGCCGAGCATTTGCAGTTGGATTTGCTCGACTAAGTTTTTGCCTATGAACAGGCACTGTGCCATTAGTGTTTTTGACGGGTGTTTTGCAGGCTCGTCTGTTTCAATGGCGACTATTGATCCTTTGCAGGGATGAGAGTGACTATGGAAATCTCCGGCAACACAGCTTTCTATGCTGGGCTGAGCTCGATTCAGTCGGGGCAGAACCGCGTCGATCAGGCTGCCAGCCAGATCGCCAATAACACCATCGAACGCTCGGTGACCAGCCAGTCGTCCGAAGTGCAGGTCAATCGCCTGCGCGGCGTGGATCGCGCACAGGAGTCGGATCTGACGAGCAACATCGTCGAGCTGTCGCAGGGCAGGATCCAGGCAGAGCTGGGCGTGAAGGTGGCCAAGGCGTCCGACGAAGTGCTGGGGACGATCATCGACACCTTCGCCTGATTGAATTTGCTTTAACCCCGAAACGCCGCGCCTTGTCGCGGCGTTTTTCGTTTAAGTCCTTCTTGCTCAACTAATCTTTTCTTCAACGCCCGTGGCCTATATGAAGTCGCGGCGATATTTCGTTTCCGGCGTTTGGAAAAGCTGATGACGAACGGCAAAAGATCGATGCTTGACAAGATTTCGGCGTAAACGTATGTTTCAAACAACTGTTTGACCGTCACAACAACTCAACACGGTCGTTCATTCCCGGTTACATCAGCAGAGGTTTATCGCTATGCCTGACTACAAGGCCCCCTTGCGTGATATTCGCTTCGTTCGTGACGAGCTGCTCGGCTACGAAGCGCACTATCAGAGCCTGCCAGCGTGCGCAGACGCCACGCCGGACATGGTTGACGCCATCCTCGAGGAAGGCGCCAAGTTTTGTGAGCAGGTACTGGCGCCGCTGAACCGCGTGGGCGATCTGGAAGGTTGCACCTGGAGCGAGTCCGGCGTGAAAACCCCGACTGGCTTCAAAGAGGCGTACAAGCAGTTCGTCGAAGGCGGCTGGCCAAGCCTGGCGCACGACGTCGAGCACGGCGGTCAAGGTCTGCCTGAGTCGCTGGGCCTGGCAGTCAGCGAAATGGTCGGTGAAGCCAACTGGTCGTGGGGCATGTACCCGGGCCTGTCGCACGGCGCGATGAACACCATCTCCGAGCACGGCACCCCTGAGCAGCAGGAAGCCTATCTGACCAAACTGGTCTCCGGCGAATGGACCGGCACCATGTGCCTGACCGAACCGCACTGCGGCACCGACCTGGGCATGCTGCGCACCAAGGCCGAGCCTCAGGCCGACGGTTCCTACAAAGTTTCCGGCACCAAAATCTTCATCTCGGCCGGTGAGCACGACATGGCCGACAACATCGTCCACATCGTTCTGGCGCGCCTGCCGGATGCACCGGCTGGCACCAAAGGCATCTCCCTGTTCATCGTGCCGAAATTCCTGCCGAACGCTGACGGCACCATCGGCGCGCGCAACGCAGTGAGCTGCGGTTCGCTGGAACACAAGATGGGCATCCACGGCAACGCCACCTGCGTGATGAACTTCGACGGCGCCACCGGTTACCTGATCGGCCCGGCGAACAAAGGCCTGAACTGCATGTTCACCTTTATGAACACCGCACGTCTGGGCACCGCACTGCAAGGTCTGGCCCACGCCGAAATCGGCTTCCAGGGCGGTCTGAAATACGCTCGTGATCGCCTGCAGATGCGCTCGCTGACTGGCCCGAAAGCGCCGGACAAAGCGGCTGACCCGATCATCGTTCACCCAGACGTACGCCGCATGCTGTTGACCATGAAGGCGTTCGCCGAGGGCAACCGCGCGATGGTGTACTTCACCGCCAAACAGGTCGACATCGTCAAGTATGGCGTCGATGAAGAAGAGAAGAAGAAGGCCGACGCACTGCTGGCGTTCATGACTCCGATCGCCAAGGCGTTCATGACCGAAGTCGGTTTCGAAGCCGCCAACCACGGCGTGCAGATCTACGGCGGCCACGGCTTCATCGCCGAGTGGGGCATGGAGCAGAACGTTCGCGACAGCCGCATTTCGATGCTGTACGAAGGCACCACCGGTATCCAGGCCCTCGACCTGCTCGGCCGTAAAGTGCTGATGACTCAAGGCGAAGCTCTGAAAGGCTTCACCAAGATCGTCCACAAGTTCTGCCAGACCAACGAAGGCAACGAAGCCGTCCAGGAATTCGTCGCGCCACTGGCGGCACTGAATAAAGAGTGGGGCGAGCTGACCATGAAGGTCGGTATGGCTGCCATGAAAGACCGCGAAGAAGTCGGCGCGGCCTCCGTGGACTACCTCATGTACTCCGGTTATGCCTGCCTGGCCTACTTCTGGGCTGACATGGCGCGTCTGGCTGCGGAAAAACTGGCTGCCGGCACCACGGACGAGGCGTTCTACACCGCCAAGCTGCAAACCGCGCGCTTCTACTTCCAGCGCATCCTGCCGCGTACTCGTACTCACGTGGCCACTATGCTGTCGGGCGCTGGCAACCTGATGGACATGAAAGAAGAAGACTTCGCACTGGGCTACTAAGCCTCACCGCAGTCTGACGAAAACCGCTGCTCCCGTTAGGGGGCAGCGGTTTTTTTGTTTGCGCATGGCTCAGATAGTCGAGCTTCCGGCCGTTACAGAGACAGTGTGTGATCTGGATCACATTGTATGGGCTTGGCTGCACTTTGCAGGCACAATGCTATCTCTTTGCTATGACGGGTCGGAGCTTACCCTTGCCGCGTTCTTCCGCTGTACGTTTCAGCCATTTCCTGCCATCACTGCTGTTATTGCTCGCGGGGCTGGCGGCTGCGTACGTCAAAGACCTCAGCGTGTTCTTCACGTCCCTGTTCAACGTCTTGCCGACCCTGGTCCTGCTCCTCGGCGGGGCGTATTGCGCGGTGTACCGGCGTCAGCGCGAACTCTTTCTGATGCTGACGGTGTACATCGCCTATTTTTTGCTCGACACCCAGACCGATTTTTATCGCGACAACGGCAAGGTGCGCGAAGACGCTGCGGTGGTGTTCCATCTGGTCTGCCTGCTTCTGCCGTTATTGTTCGGGCTGTTCGCCGCATGGCAGGAACGTACCCATCTGTTTCAGGACATGGTCGCGCGGTTCGCTGTGCTGCTGGCGTTTGGCAGTGTGGCGCTGGGCCTGGAACAAAGTTACCCCCAGGCGCTGCTGCTGTGGCTGTCGGAGATCCGCTGGCCGGCGCTGCATGGGGCATGGATGAGCCTGATCCAGTTGTCCTACCCGGTGTTCATCTCGGCGTTTCTGCTTCTGGCCTGGCAATACTGGCGCAACCCGCGCCCGTTGCACGCGGCGCAACTGGTCGGCTTGCTCGGGGTGTTCTGGATGCTGCCGAAGACTTTCATTCTGCCGTTCACCCTCAACATCATGTGCAGCCAGGTGATGTTGATGATTGCCGCGGCGGTTGCGCATGAGGCCTATCAAATGGCCTTCCGCGACGAGCTCACCGGCCTGCCGGGACGACGCGCGCTCAACGAACGCATGCAACGCCTGGGGCGCAACTATGTGCTGGCGATGAGCGACGTCGATCACTTCAAGAAATTCAACGATACCCACGGCCACGATGTCGGTGATCAGGTCTTGCGTCTGGTCGCCAGCAAACTGTCGAAAATCAGTGGCGGCGGTAGGGCGTATCGCTACGGCGGTGAGGAATTTGCCCTGGTCTTCGCAGGCAAAACCCTTGAAGAGTGCATGCCGCATCTGGAAGTGATCCGTGAATCGATCGCTTCCTACAGCATTCAGCTGCGCAACCAGGAAAACCGCCCGCAGGATGACCAGCAAGGTCGCCAGCGCCGCAGCGGTTCCGGCGCCTCGGCGGTGTCGGTGACCGTGAGTATCGGCGTCGCCGAACGCGTCGAGCAGCGGACTCCGGAAGACGTGCTCAAGTCCGCTGACCAGGCGTTGTACAGCGCCAAGGGCGCCGGGCGTAACTGCGTCATGGCGTTCGGGCAGAACCGCCGTGGCGCGGTGCGCATGGACGCCGCTACGGGTTGAGTGATGACGGCGCATTCAGCGCCCGCACAGTGATTGTCGCCCGTGGTGGCCAGCAGTAGCTTGGAGGAATCTGCTGACGGAGAAGCCACCATGCCCGAGTACAAAGCTCCCCTGCGCGACATGCGCTTTCTGATCGATCACGTCTTCGACTTCCACACCAGCTACGCCAAGCTCGGCGCGCATGACGCCAGCCCGGACATGATCAGCGCGATCCTCGAAGAGGGCGCGAAGTTCTGCGAGAACGTACTGGCCCCGCTCAATCGCAGCGGTGACGAAGAGGGCTGCCATTTCGACAACGGCGTGGTGACAACGCCTACAGGCTTCAAGCAGGCCTTCGCACAATATGTCGAGGGCGGCTGGCACGGGTTGGCGGCCGATCCGGCTTACGGTGGTCAAGGGCTGCCGAGCTCGCTGGGGCTGGTGATCAGCGAGATGGTCGGCTCCAGCAACACGTCCTGGGGCATGTACCCGGGCCTGACCCACGGCGCGATGTCGGCGATCCACGCCCACGGCACCGCCGAGCAGAAAGACATTTACCTGAGCAAACTCACCGCTGGCCAGTGGACCGGCACCATGTGCCTGACCGAAGCCCACTGCGGCACCGATCTGGGCATCATCAAGACCCGCGCGGTGCCCCGGGCCGATGGCAGCTACGCGATCACCGGCAGCAAGATCTTCATTTCCGCTGGCGAGCATGATCTGAGCGACAACATCATCCATCTGGTCCTGGCGAAGCTGCCGGACGCACCGGCCGGGACCAAGGGCATTTCTCTGTTTATCGTGCCCAAGTTCATGCCTGATGGAGCAGGCGAGGCGGGTGAGCGCAACGGCGTTTCCTGCGGCTCGATCGAGCACAAGATGGGCATCAAGGCCTCGGCCACCTGCGTGCTGAATTTCGATGCCGCCACGGGTTACCTGATCGGCGAGCCGAACAAGGGCCTCAACTGCATGTTCACCATGATGAACCACGCGCGGCTGGGCACCGGCATGCAGGGCCTGTGTCTGGGCGAGGCAAGTTTTCAGGGCGCAATAAAATACGCCAATGACCGCCTGCAGATGCGCGCCCTGACCGGTGCCAAGGCCCCGGAAAAACCCGCCGACCCGATCATCGTCCACCCGGATGTGCGGCGTATGTTGCTGACCATGAAAGCCTTCAACGAAGGCAATCGGGCGCTGACCTATTTCACCGCGCAGATGCTCGATGTCGCGCATTTGAGCAGCGATGCCGAGGCGCGTCAGGAGGCCGAAGACCTGTTGGCGTTCCTCACGCCGATCTGCAAGGCGTTCATGACCGACACCGGGCTGGAAGTCACCAACCACGGCATGCAGGTGTTCGGCGGCCACGGTTTCATTCGTGAGTGGGGCATGGAGCAACTGGTGCGTGATTGCCGGATTGCGCCGATCTACGAAGGCACCAACGGCATTCAAGCGCTCGACCTGCTCGGGCGCAAAGTGCTGGGCAGTCAGGGCAAGCTGCTGCGCGGCTTCACCAAAATCGTCCACAAGTTCTGCGCAGCGAACGCCGACCATGCGCAGTTGGGCAGCTTCGTCGCGCAACTCAGCGGGCTCAATCAACAGTGGGGCGACCTGACCATGAAGGTCGGCATGGCCGCCATGAAAAACCCGGATGAAGTCGGCGCCGCGTCCGTGGATTACCTGATGTACAGCGGCTACATCATCCTTGGCTACCTGTGGCTGCGCATGGCGCTGGTCGCGCAGGCACAGCTGGACGCAGGCGAGGGTGAGTCTGATTTCCTCAAGGGCAAACTGGCGACGTGCGAGTTTTACTTCAAGCGCTTGCTGCCACGTACGGCTGCGCATCGGGCGGCGATCGAGGCGGGGAGTGATTGTTTGATGAATCTGCCGGCGCAGGCGTTTGCGCTTTAGGTAAAAGCAAAAGGTCGCAACCTGCGGCAGTTCCTACAGGGCATCGCGTTTTATCTGTAGGACCCGCTAAAGGCTGAGATTTTTTATGGTGACTAAAAATAACAAAACAGTCACCGGCTGACCCTATGTGTCGCAAAAGTTGTTGAGGTACACTCCGGCTCAACGAAAACACCATTCCACGAATCACCTGTTTAGATCTTGCGAGGTTTGCCATGGCTGACTACAAAGCGCCGCTGCGCGATATGCGCTTCGTCCTCAATGAAGTGTTCGAGGTCGCCAAACTCTGGGCCGAGCTGCCGGCGCTGGCCGAGACCGTCGACGCCGAAACCGTTGAAGCGATTCTCGAAGAGGCCGGCAAGGTCACCAGCAAAAGCATCGCGCCGCTGAGCCGTGCCGCTGACGAGGAAGGTTGCCATTGGGCGGACGGTGCCGTCACCACGCCGGCCGGTTTCCCACAGGCTTATCAGACTTATGCCGAAGGCGGATGGGTCGGCGTCGGCGGTGATCCGGCCTACGGTGGCATGGGCATGCCCAAAGCCGTGTCGGCGCAGGTCGAAGAAATGGTCAACTCCGCCAGCCTGGCGTTCGGTCTGTACCCGATGCTGACCGCCGGTGCCTGTCTGTCGATCAATGCCCATGCCAGCGAAGAGCTGAAAGCCGCGTACCTGCCGAACATGTACGCCGGCATCTGGGCCGGTTCCATGTGCCTGACCGAGCCGCATGCCGGCACCGATCTGGGGATCATTCGCACCAAAGCCGAACCTCAGGCCGACGGTTCCTACAAGGTCAGCGGCACCAAGATCTTCATCACCGGTGGCGAGCACGATCTCACCGAAAACATCATCCACCTGGTATTGGCCAAGCTGCCGGACGCCCCCGCAGGGCCGAAAGGCATTTCGCTGTTCCTGGTGCCGAAGTTCATGGTCAATGCCGACGGCAGTCTGGGCGCGCGCAACCCGGCCAACTGCGGTTCGATCGAACACAAAATGGGCATCCAGGCCTCGGCGACCTGCGTGATGAACTTCGACGAAGCCGTGGGTTATCTGGTTGGCGAGCCGAACAAAGGCTTGGCCGCGATGTTCACCATGATGAACTACGAGCGTCTGGGCGTCGGTATTCAGGGCCTGGCCACTGGCGAGCGCTCCTATCAGAATGCCGTCGAATACGCGCGCGACCGTCTGCAGAGCCGTTCGCCGACCGGCGCGCAGAACAAGGACAAAGTCGCTGACCCGATCATCGTCCATCCGGACGTGCGGCGCATGCTGCTGACCATGAAAGCTTCGAACGAAGGCGGCCGCGCATTCTCCACGTATGTGGCGATGCAACTCGACACCGCCAAGTTCAGCGAAGACGCGCCCACCCGCAAGCGCGCGGAAGATCTGGTGGCGTTGCTGACTCCGGTGGCGAAAGCCTTCCTCACCGATCTGGGGCTGGAAACCACCGTCCACGGCCAGCAGATCTTCGGCGGCCACGGCTACATCCGTGAGTGGGGCCAGGAGCAACTGGTGCGTGACGTGCGCATCACCCAGATCTACGAAGGCACCAACGGCATTCAGGCGCTCGACCTGGTCGGGCGCAAGATCGTCGGCAGCGGCGGCGCGTTCTATCAGCTGTTCGCTGATGAGATCCGCCATTTCACCGCAACCGCCAGTGCCGATCTGAGCGAGTTCACCAAGCCGCTGAACGATGCCGTCGACACCCTCGACGAGCTGACCGCGTGGCTGCTCGACCGGGCGAAAAACAATCCGAACGAAATCGGCGCGGCCTCGGTCGAATATTTGCAAGCGTTCGGCTACACCGCTTATGCCTACATGTGGGCGTTGATGGCCAAAGCATCGCTGGGCAAGGAAGCGCAGGACGATTTCTATGCGAGCAAGCTGGGCACCGCACGCTTCTATTTCGCCCGTTTGCTGCCGCGGATTCATTCGTTGAGCGCGTCGGTCAAGGCCGGTAGCGAGTCGCTGTTTCTGCTTGATGCAGCGCAGTTCTGATCCTGTGCGCGTCATGTAAGCATTTGCTTACGTGACGTGCTGCTGTTTTCCCATATGCGTACATTGGATCCACGGCTAATCTACATTTCATGGACGTCGCGCAGGAAGCGCAAAGTAAACAACACGGACACGTAGGATTCTGCCAGGGTGGCGGATTGAAATGGATGTCAGGGAAACAGTCTGCAAAGCCCCGCTTCGGCGGGGTTTTCTTTTGCCTGCAGAAAAGTTTCAGGCCAGTGGATCAAGCGGTACCTTCACTTCGCGGTTGATCACTTCTTCAAGCAATGTCTGCAGTAGCGCCAACGAAGCCTGCTGGCGTTGTACATCGCGGCACACCAAGCCGACTTTCAACGGCACGCGTGGTTCGCTCAGCGGTTTCCACAGTAGATCCTCATCGTCGTATTGCTGCTGTGAACGTCCCGGTAGCACCGTCGCCAGCCTGGTGTGCGGCAGGCTGTCGAGAATCCCCAACATATTGTTCAGCTCGGCCTGCACATGCGGGCGTCGTCCGAGGCTGGTCAGTTGTGCCTGCCAGATCTGCCGGATCTGAAATTCTTCGCCGAGCAGCAACATAGGTAGCTCAGCAGCCTGGCGCATCGAGACTTTCTTGAACTCGCGCAAGGGATGATCCGCCGGGATCACCAGCGTCAGTTCGTCTTCATACAGCAACACGCCGTGCAGGCCAGGTTGGCGCGGCGGCAGATAGCTGATACCGATGTCCAGCGAACCATTGAGCAGGCGCCGTTCGATCTCCAGCCCGGTCAGCTCATAGATCTGCACCACCAGATGCGGCTGCGCCTTGCGCACACGCTCGAGCATTTGCGGCACAAGGCTGGTGTGCACCGTTTGCAGCACACCGATCGCCAGAGTGCGCAACGCCTGCCCCTTGAAATTACCCAATGCCTCGCGCGCCCGCTGCAAGCCATCGAGCAGCGGCAACGCGTGGTTGTACAGCGTGTGCGCAGCGAGGGTCGGCAGCAGGCGTTTACTGCTGCGTTCGAACAGGGTGACGTCGAGGTTCTGCTCCAACTGACGAATCTGCTGCGACAGTGCCGGTTGCGAAATCGACAGCCGTTCCGCCGCACGGCCGACATGGCCCTCTTCGTAGACCGCGACGAAATAACGCAGTTGTTTGAAATCCATAAGTAAGGCTTATCGAAATGGCTGGGAAATCGAAATGGCCGGAAGCCGTATACGGGCCTAGTCTAACCGCATTCACAAGGCTGACAGGGCCAGAAAGTGCGATGAATTCCGTCTGCTTCGTTATCGGTTACATAGGCAGTTCAAAAAACCTCAAGCGAGGTTTATCCACATGAATCTGTTCAGTTTGCGGCGCCAGGCGCCGAGTCTTGATGACCTCGCATTCGAGGCAGGGCCATCCGCAATGACCGGCTATCTCAACGCCCAAGCCCTGATGGCCAGTGTTGAGCGGCCGCAACATGTGTTCGTCCGCGGCCAGGGTTCCTGGCTGTGGGACAGCAACGATCGCGCCTACCTCGACTTTTCCCAGGCCGGCGGCGCCAACAGCCTCGGCCACAGCCCCACGGCGTTGGTCAAAGCCATCGCCAACCAAGCCCAGGCCCTGATCAATCCCGGTTTCGATCTGCGCAATCGCGGCATGCTCAGCCTCGCCGAGCGTCTGTGCGCCAGCACCGGCAGCGATCAGGCGTACTTGCTCAACAGCGGCAGCGAAGCCTGCGAGGCAGCAATCAAACTTGCGCGCAAATGGGGGCAACTGCATCGCGGCGGCGCTTCGCGGATCATCGCAGCGACGCAGGGCTATTACGACCGCAGTCCGTCGACGATCGATCGAGTGCCATTCAACGATTTGCCGGCCCTGCACGCGGCGGTCGACGCGCAGACCGTCGCGATCATGCTTGAGCCGATCCAGAGCGACGCCGGGGTTATTCCCGCGACCGAGCACTACCTCAAAGGCGTCGAGCGACTGTGCCGCGAGTTGGGCATTCTGCTGATCCTCGACGAAGTGCAGACCGGCATCGGCCGCTGCGGCACCCTGCTCGCCGAACAGTCCTACGGCATTCGCGGCGATATCGTCGTGCTCGGCAAAGGCCTCGGCGGCGGCTTGCCACTGGCGGCATTGCTGGCTCGGGGCAAGGCCTGCTGTTTCACCGTCGGCGAAATGGGCGGCACCCATCATGGCAACGCGTTGATGACTGCTGCCGGTCTGGTGGTGCTCGACAGCGTGCATGACCGCAGCTTTCTCCAACAGGTCAACGACAACGGCCAGCATCTGCACGAAGGTCTCGCACGATTGGCGCACCGCTACGGCCATGGCGAGTTGCGCGGGCAGGGCCTGTTTTACGGGCTGACGCTATCCGCGCAGTGCGCCGACGCTGTAATCCACGCCGCGCTGCACGAAGGCTTGATACTCAACGCCGCGCACGCCGACTGCCTGCGCTTCACCCCGGCCCTCACTGTCAGCAAAGCCAACATCGACGAAATGCTCCTGCGCCTGGGCCGCGCCTTCTCGCGAGTGCGCACTGCCCAGTTGCAATGCCGCAAGGGCATTGCCGTCTGAGCTGAACTGCCCCACCGATTACCCGAACCGTCTCGCGGTATAACGCACGCCCCACGCCTGATTCTTTTGGCGTGGGGCGTTTTTTTGTGGTGCTGGCGATCAAATAGCAACCGTAGTGAACCCTGACGAACGGCGCAGGTCGATTAGCTTGTATGGCTCAAGTGAGCCAACCCCCATTCAGGAGCTGCCCCATGGATTTCATTCGTATCATCATCGCTATTCTGTTGCCGCCACTGGGCGTGTTTCTGCAGGTCGGGTTTGGCGGGGCGTTCTGGCTGAATATTCTGCTGACGCTGTGCGGCTACATTCCGGGGATCGTGCATGCGGTGTATATCATCGCCAAGCGTTGAGTCCGGCGGCATATCCTGTAGGAGCTGCGGCACGCTGCGATCTTTTGATCTTGATTGGAGAATCATGAGATCGCAGCGCACCGCAGCTCCTTTAAGGGAGGTCCTGGTCTGCTGGGGCCATCACCCGCCGATAAAATGCCCACTCCTGCTCCAGCGCATGCGCCTGATTGGCCGCGCGGCGAAAGCCGTGGCGTTCGTCGGGGTAATAATGCGCTTCGACCGGGATGCCGTTGTGCTCCAGCGCCGCGACCATGTCCCGGGTCTGTTGCGGCACGACCACCGCGTCCAGTTCCCCTTGGAAAAAAATCACCGGCACACGGATGTTGTCCGCGTGCAGCAATGGAGTGCGCGCAGCGTAACGGTCGGCGTCCTGCTCGGGATGGCCGATCAGCCAGTCCAGATAGTCGCCTTCGAACTTGTGCGTTGCGCGGGCCAAAGCGAGCGGATCGCTGACGCCGTAGAGGCTGGCGCCTGCGCGGAACACCTGCCTGAACGCCAATGCGCAGAGGGTGGTGTAGCCACCTGCACTGCCGCCGCGAATGAACGCTCGGTCGCCATCGATCAAGCCCTTTCCGGCTAGATAGCTGACCACCGCGCAGGCATCCTCGACATCCACCTCGCCCCAGCGCAGATGCAGCGCTTGTCGATATTCGCGACCATAACCACTGCTGCCGCGATAGTTGAGGTCGGCGACAGCGAATCCGCGCTGCGTCCAGTACTGGATGCGCGGGTCGAGTATCGGATAGCACGCCGACGTCGGGCCACCGTGGATAAACACCACCAGTGGCGGTTTCGCTTCACCGTTCATGGCCGGGTAGAAGAAACCGTGAGCCTCGCTTGAGCCGCTTGGATAGCGCAAGGTCTGCGGACGGCTGATGCGTTCGGCAGGCAACGGAGCCACGCCGCCGGCCAGTACCTTTGCTGAGTGAGAGACGCGATCAATGGCAATCACTGCCGACGGGCTGACCGGCGATGCAGCGATGCAATAGATAAATTGCTGATCCATCGCCAGGTGGCGGAAGCGGCTGTAGTCGCCACTGAAATCTTCATTGCCAAGGGCCAGACGACCGAAACCATCTTCGCTCCAGCTGGCTAAAAACTGATCACCGACAGGCAGCCAAGTGCAGCCGCCCAGCTGCCAGGGCGCAGGCGCGTGATCGGCCGCGACGCTGGGCAGCGCTTGCAAGCCTTCGGACGTTTCGATCCACGGCTGCCAGTAACCGCCGCGATCCGTCAGGCAATACAAACGGCCATCGGCGTCGAAACGCGGCTGCTGGATTGACTCTTCCATCTGCTCACCGGCAACACAACGAGGCATAGAAAAATCACCTTCGGCAACCATCAATCGCGTCGAGGTCCACGGTTGATGCGGTCGGCTCCACTCGATCCATGCCAACCGCTGGCCGCCCGGGCTCAACGTTGGCGACGCATAGAAATCCGCGCCTGCGGCCAGCACCTGTCGCGTTCCGGTGTCCAGATCAATCGCCACCAGTCGATGCCGATCCTGCTGCTCTTCAACCGCCAACACCTGGCCACCGGCAAATTGCAGATCGCCATAGCGGCAGTCAGTCGACGTCAGCAAGACCGGCGCGCCATCGAGCGCCTGCCGATACATCTGCTGATCCGCTTCATTGACGAAAACTACCCCGTCAGGCGTGAGACAAAACGCGCCACCGCCATATTCGTACACGCGGCTACGCACGCTGAAACCGTCCGGCGTCAGACGTTTCGCCACGCCATCGCGCCAATGCCAGATTCGGCACGCGGCATCCTCGGGGCGATATTCATTCCAGAACAGGCCGTGGACGCCGAATTGCAGCTCGGCGAAGTCGGTTCCGGCGGCGACGGCCTGGGCGGCGCTGAAAGGCTCAGCCCTTGGCGATGAGGCGTGAGTTTCGTTCATTGCGAAAGGCCAATTGTTCGATGGTTTGAGTGGCGGTCTCGGCTTCTTCGCGGGCCTTGAGGATCACACCGTGATGTTCGGACTTGCTGCACACCGGATCGGCATTACTCGCGTCGCCAGTGAGCATGAACGCTTGGCAGCGGCAGCCGCCGAAGTCTTTTTCTTTCTCGTCGCAAGAGCGGCAGGGCTCGGGCATCCAGTCGTAACCGCGAAAGCGATTGAAGCCGAACGAGTCGTACCAGATGTGCTGCATGCTGTGATCGCGCACGTTGGGAAACTGCACCGGCATCTGGCGGGCGCCATGGCAGGGCAGGGCGGTGCCGTCTGGAGTGACGGTCAGAAAGATGCTGCCCCAGCCGTTCATGCAGGCTTTCGGGCGTTCTTCGTAGTAGTCCGGGGTGACGAAAATCAGCTTGCATGGATGCCCTTCGGCTTCCAGCCTGGCCCGGTATTCGTTGGTGATGCGTTCGGCGCGCACCAGTTGTTCCTGGGTCGGCAACAGGCCGACACGGTTGAGCTGCGCCCAGCCGTAGAACTGGCAAGTGGCGAGTTCGACGAAGTCGGCCTCAAGTGCAATGCACAGCTCGATGATGCGGTCGATCTTGTCGATATTGTGCCGGTGGGTGACGAAATTCAGCACCATCGGATAGCCGTGGGCCTTCACCGCACGAGCCATTTCCAGCTTCTGCGCAAAGGCTTTTTTCGAGCCGGCGAGGAGGTTGTTCACCTGCTCGTCACTGGCCTGGAAGCTGATCTGGATGTGGTCGAGTCCGGCCTTCTTGAAGTCGCTGATCTTCTGCTCGGTCAGGCCAATGCCCGAGGTGATCAGGTTGGTATAGAAACCCAACTGCCGCGCTTCATGAATCAGTTCGGCGAGATCTTGACGCACCAATGGTTCGCCGCCGGAAAAGCCCAGTTGCGCCGCGCCCATCTCCCGCGCTTCGCGGAACACCTTGATCCATTGTTCGGTCGTCAGCTCTTTGCCCTGCTCGGCGAAATCCAGCGGATTGGAGCAGTACGGGCATTGCAGCGGGCAGCGGTAGGTCAACTCGGCGAGCAGCCACAGCGGCAGGCCGACTTCCGGTTTTGGCGGCACTTGCACTGTCGAATCAGGCAAGTTCGATCCAGTGCTGTGCACGGGCAACCTCCATGAATTGCTCGATGTCGTCACCAAGCTCGGGCACGCCGGGGAACTGCTCATCGAGTTTGGCAATGATCGCCGCGACATCGCGCTCGCCATCAATCGAGCCACCGATCAGCGCAGCCGTTTCGTTGAGCTTGATCATGCCTTCCGGGTACAGCAACACATGGCCTTTTTGCGCCGGCTCGTACTGGAAGCGGTAGCCGGGACGCCATTTCGGCACTTGGCTGCGGTCGAAACTCATAAGGTGATTCCTTTATGCCAGACCCGTTGTTCGGTCACGCTGTGATACGGCGGACGGTTCAGTTCGTAGGCCATGCTCATGGCATCGAGCATGCTCCAAAGAATGTCCAGTTTGAACTGGAGAATTTCCAGCATGCGCTCCTGCCCTTCGCGAGTCTTGTAGTGCTCAAGGGTGATTGCCAGCCCATGCTCGACATCACGTCGCGCCTGGCCGAGGCGGGTGCGGAAATATTCATAACCGGCCGGGTCGATCCATGGGTAATGCTGCGGCCAGCTGTTGAGGCGCGACTGGTGGATCTGCGGCGCGAACAGTTCGGTCAGCGAGCTGCTGGCGGCCTCCTGCCAACTGGCGCGACGGGCGAAGTTGACGTAGGCATCGACGGCGAAGCGCACGCCGGGCAGCACCAGTTCCTGGGAACGCAATTGATCCGGGTCGAGGCCGACAGCCTGGCCCAGACGCAGCCAGGCTTCGATGCCGCCGTCTTCACCCGGGGCGCCGTCGTGGTCGAGCAGGCGCTGAATCCACTCGCGACGAATCTCGCGGTCCGGGCAGTTGGCGAGGATCGCCGCGTCTTTCAGGGGAATGTTCACCTGATAGTAGAAGCGATTGGCGACCCAGCCCTGAATCTGCTCGCGGGTCGCACGGCCTTCGTACATCGCCACGTGGTACGGGTGGTAGATGTGGTAGTAGGCGCCTTTGGCGCGCAGCGCCGCCTCGAATTCTGCGGGGGACATTGGCGTGTCAGTCATGTTTGTTCTCCGGGGAACAACCCTAGAAATCTTTTCTGATTGCACTGGCCTCTTCGCGAGCAGGCTCGCTCCTACAGGTTGATCGCATTCCAAATGTGGGAGCGAGCCTGCTCGCGAAGGGCCGCGCATCGGTATCTACGGCTTACAGCACAATACTCATGCCATCAAACGCCACTTCAACATTACGCCGCGCCAGCTCCGCGCGCTCCGGCGAATCCTCGTCGAGGATCGGGTTGGTGTTGTTGATGTGGATAAGCACTTTGCGCTGCTCGGGCAATTGCTCCAGCACTTCGAGCATGCCGCCGGGGCCGCTCTGCGCCAAGTGGCCCATTTCGCGACCGGTGCGGGTGCCGACGCCACGGCGCTGCATTTCATCGTCGTTCCACATCGTGCCGTCGACCAGCAGGCAATCGCTGCCCGCCATGATTTCCAGCAGCGCCGCGTCGACCTTGCCCAGCCCCGGCGCATAGAACAGCTTGCCGCCGGTGTTGAGGTCTTCAACGATCAAGCCGATGTTGTCGCCCGGATGCGGATCGAAACGGTGCGGCGAATACGGCGGTGCGGCGCTGCGCAACGGCAACGGCGTGAAACGCAGGTTCGGGCAGGCCGCTACGGTGAAACTCTGGTCGAGTTCGATGCGGTTCCATTCCAGCCCGCCGTTCCAGTGGGTGAGCATCTTGAACAGGGGGAAACCGGTGCTGAGGTCTTCGTGAACCATGTCCGTGCACCAGACCTGATGCGGGCAGCCTTCGCGCAGGCTGAGCAGGCCGGTGGTGTGGTCGATCTGGCTGTCCATCAGGATGATCGCGCTGATGCCGGTGTCGCGCAGGGCGCGGCCCGGTTGCATCGGGGCGAAGCTTTGCAGTTGCGCGCGGATGTCCGGCGAGGCATTGCACAGCACCCAGTTCACACCGTCATCGGAAATGGCGATGGACGATTGGGTGCGGGCCTTGGCATTCAGGCTGCCGTCGCGAAAGCCTGCGCAGTTGACGCAGTTGCAGTTCCACTGCGGAAAACCGCCACCGGCGGCCGAACCCAGAATCTGGACGAACATGAACGCTCCATCATTTCAACGCGGAAAATAAAACGCCTCGGCGAGCCGAGGCGTTGCACTGCGATTCTGCGTAAGCAGAACTCAGCGGCTGGCGAAGTACATGGTGACTTCGAAGCCGATACGCAGGTCGGTGTAAGCAGGTTTGGTCCAGGCCATGAGGTGTCTCCTTCTGTGGGTTGGGATAGCGCTATCCATAGGTATAGTCCACGGCAGCGCGATGATGTTCCAATTAGTTAGGCGGCTATGTTACTCAAAATTTCAACGGCGTGACCCGTGAATCTTTGAGAAAGCTCCTTGCAGCCTCGGTAATGATCAGTTTGTCGCTTGCCATGGCGCGCCCGGCACTGGTTCGTTGGCCAGGCAGAGGTAGCCGCCCTCGGCATTGATCAGACGTTGCGCAGCGGCTATTAAAGCCTGGCGATTGAGCTGCCGAATCGCCGTGACCAAGTGCTCATGGTAATCCGACGAATGACCGGCAAGTTTGCTCTGCCACAGGAGATCGGCGGCGTCCTTGGTGGACAGTGTGGCGTCGTCGAACTGATCGGCGAGGCTTTGGCGCTGCTGCTTGAGGCTTGCTTCATCGAGCATTTCGATCAACGTGGGGATGCTCTTGAGGAACTCTTGAATATATTCGAGTGACTCGAAAGCCGAAGTCGTCGGCGATTGCACGCCAAAGACAATCGCAGTCTTGCCATGCAACTGACGCAGCGCACTGAACACGGCGTATCCCAATTGCAGTTCGACGCGCAGGCGCTGGTAGAAAGGCGTCTGGCACAGCTGGGCCAGCGCGCGCCAAGCCGCTTCGTCAGCGATGTCGCGGCTGGCAGTCGGGCAGATCAGCAGCAAGGCGTGTTCGCTGGAGGCCGTGTTGATCTGGCTCCATCGGTACTGGCCTTGAGTGACCGGCATAACCGGCAGCTGATTGTCCGGTGTGCCGGGAATGCGGCTGAACGCCAGGCCCATGGCTGATTGGGTTTGTTGGTTGAGCCCAAGAGCGAGTCCGTCCCAGCGCGAAGTTGTCCACAGCTGTTTGGCGTCGTCGTTGGGTGCAGTCGCTGGCAGGCATTTTTCCGGCAACGCCTCGAGTAATTGGCGGATCGGCATCGAGGGTGTCTGCGCCTCGTCGCGAGGCGAATCGGCGTCGATTGTCGTCAGACATTTCAGCGCATGTTCCAGGATGCACGGCATGGATTCTTGCAGGCCGGTCATTTTCAGCAGCCACTGGTTACCCGCGGCGCTGAAAGACACATCCACTCCGGCCTCGGCCGCGTCCTGTCGTGTCCGGCGCAGACTGCGCTGCAATCTTGAACGCAGATCTGCGCTGGCCGCCGCCTCGACCTGCCAACGCAGATAAACGGCACCCTCATTGCTGCCGTCCGGCAGCGCCTGACTGAAATGCATCGGCGAGCGTTCCCGGCGGCTGCGCGAGCGATCCTGGGCGAACGTGCGCAGGCCACGGTGAGCGCTGGTCTGGCCGCGAATCAGACCGGCGTTGGCCAGCGGTTCACTTCCGCACAAGAAAGGATTGGCGGCGGGCAGATGCCAGTGATCGCTGAAGTTATCCACAACACCGATTTCGCGAAGGATGTGTTCAAGCGCGGCAGCGCCTGATTCGGACAGGCCAAATGCTTGCTGTTCGACGTCAATGCGCGCCAGTCGCAACGCGCCGCTGGCTTGTTGCTGGCGCTGCAGCAGGGCGGCGTATTCCTCGCGCAACCGGGTCCAGTCCTGTCGAGCGAAGAAACTCAGCCAGTCCAACAGTTGTTCGTAAATGGCATCTAGCCGGTCGCCGGCGGCATTGAATTGGAGATGCAGCAGCGCTTGCCCGGCGAACTGATAGACCGCCGCGGCTTTCAGGCTTTCAGCCAGGTTCTGTTGTTGCAGATACGCAAGCAATCCTCCGGGTCTGGCGCCGTTCAACCAGTGACAGATAAAGGCCATCGCCTCGGCGGATGATTCGGGTAAGCCGTCGAAGGCAAACACCAGGTTCGCGTGAGCGCCGACCTGTTGATAACTTTTCACTGTCAGCGGTGGCGGCGCGACCTGGGCAACTTTATCGCCAATCGGCAATACCGCTGCGAATTGCAGCGCCAACTCGCGCAGCTCATCGATACTCTGCGGCCCAACCAGACTCAGGCTCATTTGCCCGGTTCGATAAAACCTGTGATGGAAGTCTTGCAGCGCCGTTTGAAACTCTGGCGACTCGACCTGCAAACTGTCCCGATTGCCCGCATGAAAACCGCGCAACGGGTGCAGCGCTGGTAAACCTTCATACAAGGCAAACTGCTGTTGCGCTGTCGGATCCTGCGACCAAGCGACAAATTCTGCGTGTAGCACTTCCCGTTCACGCCGTTGATCGTCCAGATTCATACGTGGCCGGGCGAGCATGTCTGACAGGCGCTCAAGCCCCGCGTTGAACAAAGGCACCGGCAGCTCGAAGAAAAAATCCGTGGTGCGTTCGCGAGTGCTGGCGTTGACCTGCCCGCCGTGACGTTGCACGTAGGCCATCAGCCCTTCGTCTGTGGGAAAACGCTCGGTGCCGAGAAACAGCAAGTGCTCAAGAAAATGCGCCAGCCCCGGCCAGGCCAACGGCACGTCATGGCTGCCGGCCGCCACGCGCAACGCGGCTGCGCTGCGCTTGAGGCCGGGTACGTGGCGCAGGGTTACGCGCAAGCCGTTGGCCAGGGTTTCTGTGTTAGGGCGAGGATGAGTCGGCGCGGGCATGGGCACTTCCAGAACAGTGGAGTGCCCATGCTAGCGGATTAGCGACGGTTGAGCGCGCCGTAAAGCTCTGGCCGACGATCGCTGAGATAGCGGTTTGCTGCGCGTGAATTGTTCATCAGCTGGCGGTCCAGTTCACCGACGATCAACGCTTCGTCCAGACCTGCCAGGGCGATACGGCTGCCGTCCGGTGCGGCAACGCTGCTTTGCCCGCAGTACTGAATCTCGCCTTCATGCCCGCAGTAATTGGCGTAAGCCACGTAGCACTGGTTTTCGAAGGCGCGGGCGCGCACGGTGACGTCGGCGACGAAGTCGAACGGAATCATGTTGGCCGTCGGCACCACAATCAGCTCGGCGCCGGCCAAGGCCAGACGCCGCGCGTTTTCCGGAAACTCCAGGTCATAGCAGATCAGAAAGCCGAGCTTCCAGCCGTTCAGTTCAACCACCGGTAACTCCGCTTCGCCGGGGCTGAACATCGACCGGTCAAGGTCGCCGAACAGATGCGATTTGCGGTAATTGCACAGGCGCTCGCCATGGGCGTCGATCAGTTGCACAGCGTTGTAGATCTGCCCCTCGGCGGTGCGCTCGGGGTAGCCGTAGACGATCGCCAGGCCAGCAGCCTTGGCAATCCGGCCGATCTGCTGCGCCCATTCACCGTTATAAACCTCGGCCAAGGTGCTGACCGCTTCGGCGCCGATGTTGTAGCCGGTGATGAACATCTCCGGCAGCACCAGCAGATCAGCGCCTTTGGCCTCCATCGCCACCTGGTGCAGGCGCTGCAGATTGGCGGCGGGGTCCAGTGGCAGCGGTGGACATTGGTAAACGGCTACGCGCATCGGGGAATCCTCTTACTCGGGCAGGGCGATAGGGCCGATGTCTTTGAACACATCACCCGGGCCCGGGTTCTCTTTATGTGTCGAGCCGCCGAAATGTTTCATGATGCCCCACACCGCGTTGAGCGAAGTCTGCACCGCGCCTTCGACCCATGCCGGTGTCCACGAGACATCGTCGCCGGCGATGAAGATTCCGCGCTGCTCGGCCGGCATGGCGTCCTGCATGAAGTGCGCGTACATGCGCTGGTTGTAGCGGTAATGGCCGGGCAGGGCGCCTTTGAAGGCTCCAAGGAAATACGGATCGGCTTCCCACGACACGGTGATCGGATCACCGATGATGCGTGCGGCGATGTCAACTTTCGGGTAGATCTTTTTCAACGCGTTCAAGGCCAGTTCGACGCGTTTTTCCACCGGATGCGGGAGCATTTTCAGCGCGTCGCTCATCCACGAGTACGACAGGCAGATCACCCCAGGCTTATCGTCACCGTTGTCGAACAGATAAGTGCCACGAGTCAGGCGATCGGTGAGGGTCATGCTCATTACGTCGCGACCGGTTTCCGGGTCTTTGTCCTTCCAGAACGGCCGGTCGACCATCACAAAGGTTTTTGACGACTGCATGTAGCGCGTGCGGTCGAGGGCCATCCACATCTTTTGCGAAAACAGGGTTTCGTCGCATTCGATCTGCGTGGTCAGCAACCAGCTCTGGCAAGTCGTCAGCACAGCGGCGTATTCACGGGTGTCACCGTTGTTGTCGGTAACGGCGAAACGGCCCTCAGGCGCGTGGGCGATTTTTTTCACGCCCGAGCGCGGAGCGCCACGGTGCAGGGATTTCAGGCTGGTACCGGCCGGCCAGTGCACGCAGCGTTCCGGCACGTGGCGCCAGATGCCCTGCGGCACCTGCTCGACGCCGCCGACCACCAGATGCTGGTGATCGTCGCAATTGGTCATTACAACGCGGAAGATTTCCAGCATCGAATTGGGGAAGTCCGAATCCCAGCCGCCAGTGCCGAAGCCGACCTGGCCGAACACTTCACGGTGTTGGAACGACAGTTTGGCGAAGGCTTTCGAAGTGGCGACGAAGTCGTAAAAGGTCCGGTCGTCCCACAGCGGCACCAACTTGTTCCACAGCTCTTTCAAACGCGGTACATCACGCTCGCGAATGGCTTGTTGAATCTCGGAGAACTGCGAACCGGCTTCCAGCGCATCCGCCCAGGCGTCGGCAACTTCCTGGAACAATGCAGGAAGATCCTTCAGGCTTTCGGCGTAATAGGTTTCGCCTTCCAGATCGATCACCGTGCTGCCCGAAGCGCCGGTCAACGGATTGGGAAAAGGCTTGGTTTCCAGGCCGAGCTTGTCGACGTAGTGATAGAACGCCGTGGAGGACACTGGAAAGCGCATGCCACCGAGCTCAGCGACGATGGCATCGGTGCCGTTGAAGGCCTGCGAGCGCAGACGGCCGCCGAGTTTGGACGCCTCGTACACCACCGGCTTCAAACCGAGTTTCATCAGTTCATACGCAGCCACCAGACCGGCGATGCCCGCGCCGACAATTGCCACTTCAGCGCCATGGTGTTCTTCAGGAATGCTGCCCAGACCCGCGGGATGCTCGATCCAGTCGTCAAACGCGAACGGAAAGTCCGGACCGAAAATGGTGACTGGTTTTTTCCCGTCTGCAGGGTGGCGATTGTTCGTGTTCATGGCTGACCTTGTTGGCGACCCGACGCAGGATTCGCGTCTGAGTATAGGAAAAGATGCCAGCCATTCTAGGGAGCGTGGAGCGCGTTAATAAGGCGCAATGTGTCGTCGTTTTGCCTGATTGTTGTACAGACTGACGATTGCGGGCTGCATACCGACCAAAAAAGTGGGAGCGAGCCTGCTCGCGAAGCGGCTCAGCCAGAATGCCCGGCCAATGCTCAGACCGGCTGCCCACGATCAATCTTGCTGCTCAAAATGATCGACGTCGTGGTCTTCTCCACCCCATCGACGCTGCCAATCTGATCCAGCAACTGATCCAGCTGCTCCGGCGAATCAGTGCGCAGCCACGCTACATAATCAAACTCGCCACTCACCGCACACAGCTGCTGCACCTGCGCCATCGCACTCAAGCGCCGCAGCACATCCTTGCCGGAGCGTGGCTGCACCTTGATCCCGACGTAGGCCTGCAACCCGCCATCGACCACACGCTGACCGAGGCGCACGCCATAACCGGTGATCACCTTGGCTTTTTCCAGCCGGGCCAGGCGCGACGTGACTGTCGTACGCGCAATCCCCAATTGCCGAGCGAGCATGGCCACGCTTTCGCGGGCGTTGATTTGCAGCGCGGCGATCAGCTGGCGGTCGATTTCGTCGAGGATGGGGTGGCGGGTGTCTGGCAAGGGGGGGCTCCATTGGCGTTGAGTTGGAGGGAGGCGCACTTTACAGGCAAACAACGATAGGCTTTTGCGCCATAGCAAAGTGGACGCGGATGTTTTTGCTGAAACAAATGTTCTGACAATTGATTTGACTTGTCTGCCCTATTTCCAAAGAATGCCAGCAAGAGCGCGAAATCTGCTGCCTTGCAGGGCATCAGCAGATGTAGGTACCTCAGCGATGCTGCAACATCGGTGTCAGGTGAGACCTCTTCATCCCATTTCCTGAGGATGCAAATATCAGGATTCAGATGTTATGGGCAGCCCGATGGCTGCCATTTTTTTTCCGTAAGAATGTACCGCTTATACAAAAGTTCGCCTTTTCGATGCCTGTTCATGGCTCTCGCCGGAGCGTGCATGAAATTCCAGAGAACGTGTCCATCGCGAATATCCACAACCACGAGCATGTCATTCTTCGCCTCATAGGCATTGATGAATGCCACGCGGTGTCCGCCGTTGTCGTATCGGACTTTCCATATTTCAAAGGGGCCCGTTAAGGTATCGATCGCGTGTCGAACATAGCGCTCGCGGGAGTCCGGGCGTTTCTCAACGATATGCGCCAGTTTGTCTCTCGCAACCGCAACGTTTCCAATAGGCGTCAAGATGGTAACGGCCATGACCGACTCATCGATGAATCCAAAGTATTCCAGGAGTATTCGCAAGGCCCCTGCTGCATCGTCAGCCCTTTTTATTTCCTCGATTGCGGCTGATCGAAGCTCCTTCGAAAGTGTTCTCAAATCGGGTAGAGCAAGTTCGATCCAGTTTGCCTGGTCGGCTGCTTCCTTTGTTGTTGGAGCAGCATTCCTGAGCATTGAAACGATCCTGGGCGGCGAGGGCGTCAGGAGATTAATTGCTGGCAGGAATGCCTAACAAGGCTGTAAACGTCCTGGAAACATCGCTTCAGAATGTTCCTACAGAGAACTCGGCCATGTTCCGAGCGTCGAGCTTGGTAAGACTGAGAAATCATCAGCCCACAAAAAAGCCGCGCATTCGGCGCGGCTTTTCAATTTGGTGGGCCCACACGGACTCGAACCGTGGACCAAAGGATTATGAGTCCTCTGCTCTAACCAACTGAGCTATAGGCCCTCAGTAGGCCGCGGATTATAGCGACGGTTTCGCGGCTGTGCTATCCGAAAAATCCGATACGGTTACATGCAGAAATGTCGCGGCGAATTCGTCCGGCGGCAGCGGCAGGCTGACGATGTAGCCCTGGATCTGTTCACAGCCCTCAGAGGCGAGGAATTGTTGTTGCGCCTGGGTTTCCACGCCTTCGGCAATCACGGTGAATTGCATGCTGCGGCCGAGCGCGATGATGGCGCGTACGATCGCCGCATCGTGCGGATCGTCGGGCAGTCCGCGGACGAAGGACTGGTCGATTTTGAGAATGTCCAGTGGCAGGCGCTTGAGGTAGCTGAGCGAGGAATAGCCGGTGCCGAAGTCATCGATGGCCAGTTGTACGCCGAGGTGTTTGAGCTGGTGCAGCACCGCCAGCGCCTCTTCGGCCTGACTCATGATGAAATTCTCGGTAATTTCCAGTTGCAGTAAATCCGGCCTGAGGCGGTTTTCCTTGAGCAGTTGTTCGATGCGCACCAGCAGGTTCGGTTGACGCAACTGCGCGCCGGCGAGGTTTACCGACAGTGGCCCCAGCGGTTGGTAGATCTGGTTCCACTCGAACATCTGCCGGCAAGCGGTGTCCAGCACCCAATCGCCGATCTGCAGGATCATGCCGTTCTCTTCGGCCAGTGGGATGAAGTGCTCGGGCGGTACTTCGCCGAAGGTCGGGTGGCGCCAGCGTATCAATGCTTCTGCACCGACCAGGCTGTGGTCGACCAGGCTGATTTTCGGTTGGTAGCAGAGAAACAGCTCATCGCGCTCGATGGCGCGGCGCAGTTCGTGTTCCAGTGCTATGCGTTCGCTGGCCTGGGCGGTGAGGTCGCGGGTGTAGCTCTCGACCCGGTTGCGCCCCTTGGCTTTGGATCGGTACATCGCCGCGTCAGCGTTTTTCACCAATGTGGCCACATCGCAACCGTCGCGCGGGTAGAGGCTGGTGCCGATGCTGGCGCTGATAAAGAATTCGTGTTCGCCAGCCTGGAACGGCGCACCGAAGCAGTTAAGCAGTTTCGTCGCGATGTTGTCGGCGTCGCTGGCTTGCTGCAAGCCCGGCAGCAAAATGATGAATTCGTCACCGCCCAACCGCGCGACGGTGTCGATATCCCTTAGTTGCTCCTTCAAACGCACGGCGATGCCCTTGAGCAACAGGTCGCCGACCGGGTGACCGAGGCTGTCGTTGATGTGCTTGAAGCGGTCGAGATCGAGAAACAGCACCGCGCCCTGGCCGCCATTTTCCTGTTGGCTTGTCAGAGCCATTTGCAGGCGGCTTTCGAACAAGGTGCGATTGGGCAGGCCGGTGAGCGGGTCGTGGTGAGCCTGGTAATCGAGCTTGGCCTGGGCGTGCTTGAGGCTGGAAATATCGGCAAACACCGCGACGAAGTGAGTAATGAACTTGTCGCGGTTACGCACGGCGCTGATGGTCAGCCAGCTCGGGTACAGCTCGCCGTTCTTGCGCCGGTTGGAAATCTCGCCTTGCCAGTGGCCTTCGTCGGTCAACTGGTGCCACATCGCTGCGTAGAACGCGCTGTCATGCAGCCCAGACGCCAATAGCCTTGGCGTGTGGCCCAGCGCTTCGCTTTCGCTGTAGCCGGTGATTTCGGTGAAGGCGCGGTTGACGGCGCTGATGTGTTGTTGGGTATCGGTGATCAACACGCCTTCGGCGGTGCTCTCGAAAACGGTCGCGGCCTGTTGCAGTTTTTCCTGCATGAGATGGCGTTCGGTGATGTCGCGGGCGATGGTAAGCATGCAGTCCTCGTCGCCGATCGGCAGCGGGCGACTGGAGACCTCGCACAGGCGAATCTGCCCGTCACTGCGACGGATATGGCAGGTGAAGTCACGGACAAAACCGTCGCGGTGCAACAGGTCGAGCATCTGTTTGCGTTCGTTGAGGTTGACCCAGATCCCGAGATCCAGCGTTGACCGATCCACTGACATGGCGCTGTTGAAGCCGGTGATGCGGCTGAAACCTTCGTTGACCTCCAACAACAGGCCGTCGCTTTGGCGCGACAGCAGAAGACCGTCCGGCGACGCATGAAACGCTTTGGCAAACTTCTCTTCGGAGGTTTGCAGTTGCTGCTGGGTTTCCTTGAGCTGACTGATGTCGCGCACCACAACCACCAGCGCCGGCGTGGTGTCGAGGTCGAAAGGTTCAGCGGAAATCAGCCCGGTGAATACCTGGCCGTTGTTGCGGCGAAAGGGCATCTCCAGATTGCGGATGCTGCCGGCCTGCAAGCGCTGCAACAGGCCCGGGCCGACCCCGGGAATGCCCCAGATATTGAGGTTGGTGGCGGTTTGGCCGATGACGTCCTCGGCCCGGAGGCCGATCTGCTCCTCGAAGGCTTCGTTGACCTCCAGCAGGCAGCCGTCGGACAGGCGCGCAATCACCAGAATGTCCGGGCATTGCTCGAACACTGACGCGAACTTTTGCTCGGACAGGCGCAGCGCCTCCTCGGTGCGCTTGATCTCGCTGATATCGATCATCAACCCGCGCATCACCGGTTCGTGGCCATGCTCGATCAGGCTGACGATATCGCGTACCCACAGGCAGCGGCCGTCAGCGGTTATCACGCGGTAATCGACAATGTGATCGAGGCCCTGGCGCAGGGCGTCCTTGCAATAGTTCTGCGTGCGGGTCAGGTCGGCGGGGTGGATGATGTTGTGCCAGAAGCCGGGAATCAGCCAATGGGACTGTGGATAACCGAGCAAGTCTTCGGCATGGGGCGAAACATAGCTGTAGGTGAAGTCGCTCATCCGCGCTTCCCAGGCGATGGCCGACAGACTTTCCACCAGACCGCGGTAGTGATATTCGCTGCTGCGCAATTCCTGCTCGAGGTCGATGCGCCGGGTGATTTCCGAGCTCAGGCGGCGGTTGATGCGAATCACCACGGCGAGGACGGTGATCAGCAGTAGCAGACCGGGCAGGCCATACACCAGCAGGTCTGACCAGAACGAGCGATGGTCGAGCACATTGCCGACCCAATGCTCCTGGATGCTGCTGATTTCCGCCGGCGTCATGTCGGCGAGGACCTTGTCGAGAATCCCCACCAGTACCTTGTTGTCGCGGGGCACGGCCATCGCCAGCTGATAGCGGTACGGGGTTTCGCCACTGACGTAGAGGCCGTCGAGTTTGAGCTGGCGCAGGCTCCAGACGCTGGAAGCCAGGTCACCGACCACCGCGTCCACTTCATCAGTCGCCAAGGCTTGCAGCGTCGAACTGACGTTGGGCATGGCGACCAGATTCAGGTCGGGGTGGTGAGTGCGTAGTAGTTCGTGGGGGGCGTAGTTGTCCACCACGGCGATTTTCAGCCCGTACAGGTCATCGAGTTTGCGCGGCTGGGCGCCGCCGACATGGGCGAGGATGACGATCGGAAAGTCGAGGTACGGCCGGGTGAATGACAGATAGTTCTGGCGTTCCGGCGTAGACATGATCCCCGGTAGCAAATCGATCTTGCCCTTCTTCACCTGCTCCAGCACCACCGTCCAGCTCAATGGTTCGATAGGCGTAAGTTTGATTGCCAAGCGTTGACGGATCACGTCGATATAGTCGGCAGCCAGACCCTGATAACGGTTCTGGTCGTCGCGAAATTCAAAGGGCGGCCACGACGCGTCGACACCCAGGCGCAAGTCAGGGTGAGCCGCCAGCCAGCTGCGTTCTTCATCGGTGAGAGTCAGCGCGTCAGCCGTGGCGGTGCAGATCATCAATGACAGCAGAAAAAGCACGGGCGCCAGTCTGGGCATAACGCTCTCGTCAGGGCTTGGGGGTGATTGTTTCGAGTGTAGACGGGGTATGCGGCGGGGAGGGTGGGGCGGGGAATTTAATCTGCCATAAAACAAAACCCCCGGCCTGGGCCGGGGGTTCTGGTATCACTCGTCGAGGAAGGAGCGCAGATGCTCGCTTCGTGTCGGGTGGCGCAGCTTGCGCAGCGCCTTGGCTTCGATCTGACGGATCCGCTCACGCGTTACGTCAAACTGTTTGCCCACTTCTTCGAGCGTATGGTCGGTGTTCATGTCGATACCGAAACGCATGCGCAGGACCTTTGCTTCACGGGCAGTGAGGCCGGACAGCACTTCGCGAGTCGCTTCCTTCAGACTTTCCACCGTGGCGACATCGATTGGCGACTGCATGGTCGAGTCTTCGATGAAGTCGCCCAGATGGGAGTCTTCGTCATCACCGATCGGGGTTTCCATGGAGATCGGCTCTTTGGCGATCTTCAGTACCTTGCGGATCTTGTCCTCAGGCATTTCCATGCGTTCGCCCAGCTCTTCCGGGGTCGGTTCGCGACCCATTTCCTGCAGCATCTGCCGGGAAATACGGTTGAGCTTGTTGATCGTCTCGATCATGTGCACCGGAATACGGATGGTGCGGGCCTGGTCGGCGATCGAGCGAGTGATCGCCTGACGGATCCACCAGGTGGCATAAGTCGAGAACTTGTAACCACGACGGTATTCGAACTTGTCCACCGCTTTCATCAGACCGATGTTGCCTTCCTGGATCAGATCGAGGAATTGCAGGCCGCGGTTGGTGTACTTCTTGGCGATCGAGATCACCAGACGCAGGTTGGCTTCAACCATCTCTTTCTTCGCGCGGCGGGCCTTGGCCTCACCGATCGACATGCGACGGTTGATGTCCTTGATTTCGGCGATGGTCAGACCGGTCTCGGTTTCCAGCGCGATCAGCTTCTGCTGGCAACGGATGATGTCCGGCTGCACGCGACCGATGGCTTCGGCGTACTTACTCTTGCCTTTGGCCAGGGCGTCGGACCAGCTTTCGTCGACTTCGTTACCCGGGAACTGACGCAGGAAATCGGCGCGTGGCATACGTGCATCACGTACGCACAGCTGCATGATCGCGCGCTCTTGCTGACGCAGACGATCCAGGGCACTGCGCACACGCTCGACCAGGGCTTCGAATTGCTTCGGAACCAGTTTGATCGGCATGAACAGCTCGGCCAGGGCCAGCAACTCGGCAACCGCTGCCTTGTTGTGACGACCGTGCTTTTTCAGGGCCTTGCGGGTGATTTCCATCTGGTCGGCCACGGCGCCGAAGCGCTGCGCAGCAATGACCGGGTCCGGACCGCTTTCGGCTTCTTCTTCGTCATCGGAAGATTCGGCTTCATCGTCGTCGGTGTCGTCGTCGGCCTTGACGGCTTTCGGATCGACCGGCGGCGGAACTTCTGCCGCAGGCGGCGCGATGCCGTCGTCCGGGTCGATATAACCGCTCAGAACGTCGGACAGGCGACCACCTTCGGTGGTGACGCGGGTGTACTCGGAGAGAATGTGGTCAACCGTGCCTGGGAAGTGCGCGATTGCGCTCATCACTTCACGAATGCCTTCTTCGATCCGCTTGGCGATTTCGATTTCGCCTTCACGGGTCAGAAGCTCGACCGTACCCATTTCACGCATGTACATGCGCACCGGGTCAGTGGTGCGACCGATATCGGTCTCCACCGCCGCCAACGCAGCGGCTGCTTCTTCCGCAGCGGCCTCGTCGGTATCGGCGTCGGCCAACATAAGGGCGTCCGCATCCGGAGCACTCTCGTGTACGGGGATCCCCATGTCGTTAATCATGCGGATGATGTCTTCCACCTGCTCCGGATCTGAAATATCCTCGGGCAGGTGGTCGTTGACCTCGGCGTAAGTCAGATACTTCTGCTCACGACCCAGTTTGATCAACTCAATAATACGAGACTGCTGTTGCGCTTTTCCGGACATAACACCCTATCCACTGAAGGTCTTGGCGGGCAAAAAACAAGCCGAGGATTATACCTGAGCTATGACCTCACGCGCCAGTTGAGGTCGGGTTTGATGCGGAAACATTGCGACTCAAAAGGTCGCGCAGTTGATTTTTCTCTTCGACGCTCAGTTCGCTTTGCCGCGCTTTCCTGAGTAACTGTTCGAGATTTCGCTCGCGTTGGCGGGCTGACAAGCTAGTAATGGTGTCGAAAAACTGTTGTTCAAGGTTATCTCCGTCAATCAGCCATTCCTTTTCTGCCAGCGCCTTGAGCAAGCGACCCTGTTCAGTACCGTGCCATCGCGCGATCAACTGAAATGAGTTTAGCTTGGGATTCTTCTGTACGGCTTCAAGCAGCGCCACAAGCAACTGGGCGTTGGTCTGATTTTCATCGGCAATGTGCCCGGCGTCTTCAACCCGCTTGGCCAGTTGCGGATGATGGAGCAATGTTCTGAGGGCCGTCAGGGTGGGCGATTCAACGCCAATCGGCGTACGCGGGCGCTGCTGTTCGCGATCGCCACCACGCTTGCCGTTCTTGTCCCAGGGCTTCTTGTCCCACTTCTTGCCGCCGGCGCCGGGTTTCTTCGGCGTCCATTCCTGCTGCGGCGCGTACATGTCCTGTGCCTGCGGCTGATGGTAGTCGCTGTAGTCCGGCATGGCGTCGTAATCGATGCCAGGATCGTAGGCGGGCGGCGCTTCCTGCGGCGCACTCTGGACCAGTTGGCTGACGGTTTCGCTGCTCAGGCCAGTGATTTCGGTCAGGCGCTGACGCATGAGAATGCGCAGGTTTGCGCCCGGCACCTTGTCGATCAGCGGCGCAGCGAGGGTGGCCATGTGCGCCTTGCCCTCGAGCGAGCGCGGGTCGGCCTCTTCGGTCAACTGCTGGAAAAAATAATCGGCCAGCGGCTGCGCGTGCTGATTGATGCGCGCCTTGAAAGCGTCGGTGCCTTCGGCGCGAACCAAGGTGTCCGGGTCTTCGCCTTCGGGCAGAAACAGAAATCGTGCGCGGCGACCGTCCTGCAGGCACGGCAATGTCGCTTCCAGAGCGCGCCATGCGGCGTTGCGACCGGCCTGGTCGCCGTCGAAGCAGAACAATACGTTCGGCACGACGCGGAACAGGCGCTTGAGGTGTTCTTCGCTGGTCGCGGTACCCAGCGTGGCGACGGCATTGCGCAAGCCTTGCTGGGCGAGGGCAATGACGTCCATATAGCCTTCAACGACGATGATTTCGTCGAGGTTGCGGTTGTTCTTGCGCGCTTCATAGAGGCCGTAGAGTTCCTGGCCTTTATGGAATACCGGGGTTTCCGGTGAGTTCAGGTACTTGGGCTTGTCGTCGCCCAGTACGCGACCGCCGAAGGCGATGATCCGTCCACGGGTGTCGCGGATCGGGAACATTACGCGATCACGGAAGCGGTCATAGCGTTTGCCGGTTTCGGCGTTCTCGATCAGCAGACCGGCTTCGATCATGGCCTTCTGTTGCAGGGTGTCGCTGCTCAGATGCTTGAGCAGATTGTCCCAGCCCGGTGGCGCAAAACCGAGGCCGAAATCCCGGGCAATCTCGCCGGTCAGGCCGCGACCCTTGAGGTAATCCACCGCAGCCTTGCGCGATGGATGACTCTTGAGCGCTTGCCGATAGAAGTCGGCGGCGGCAGTGAGCAGCGGGTACAGCGGCGAATCGGTCGGCTGGCGCGGCTTGCGCTCACGGCCGCTCTCTTCGCGGGGGATTTCCATGCCGGCGGCTTTGGCCAGATCTTCGACGGCCTGGGGGAAATCCAGGTTGTCGTGATCCATGAGAAAGCCGAGGGCGTTGCCACCAGCGCCGCAGCCGAAGCAGTAATAGAACTGCTTGTCGGGGCTGACGCTGAACGACGGAGTTTTCTCTTTGTGGAACGGGCAACAGGCGGTGTAGTTCTTGCCGGCCTTCTTCAATTGCACGCGCGAGCTGACCACGTCGACGATGTCGGTGCGGTTCAGCAGGTCGTCAATGAAGCTCTGGGGAATCAGCCCGGCCATGGCGTTCTCGTCGTCTGCGCTGCAATAAATCCGTTGCGACGGGCTGTCGGACGCGGGCCATTGCTGGAAACGCACAAAAAGTACGGTTCGACCGGTGTCGTCTGCGTGATCGCTGTCGGGAAGTGTATCTGCCGAAAATCCACTGACGTTAGTACCTATCAGTCTTCGACTATGTGAAAGTGTTGCGCTGAATCCGCTGACGGCCGGTTGTCGGCCTCGGATAGCTCAATAAAGCGGGCACGCATGCAGGTGCCTTGGGCTGATCGTCGTAAGAGGAATCAGTGGGTGTGCTCGTCAGTAGCCTTGAAAGGCTCGTCAGAAAAGACGTGCACCGCTGGCAAAAAAGCCAGGCCTGACGCGGTGAAGCAGATTTGTCTCGGTCGCATCGGCGGCGTCGACGGTGAAGCATCAAGCGTTTTACGCAAATGCCATTAGCCCGGCTGAGGGCCGGGCTTAGGCAAGAAGCTTGCTACGAACGTCTGTGTATTAGTACAGACGAACGGCGCGGCGCTGTTCGCGCTGAACTTTCTTGGCGTGACGCTTAACAGCGGCTGCTGCCTTGCGCTTACGCTCAGAAGTTGGCTTCTCGTAAAATTCGCGGCTACGAACTTCAGCCAGTACACCGGCTTTTTCGCAGGAGCGCTTGAAACGACGCAGAGCTACGTCGAAGGGTTCGTTCTCTTTTACTTTGACGGCTGGCATCCAGAGCTACCTTCATTCATTACCGGGGTCAACATCCTCGCGGCAAAAGAGCACTTGAAGACGTCGGTTTTTAAGGGTTGCGGATGTTAACCCCTCATCGCTCGGAATGCAAAGCCTCTGATCGAAAACCGCTAGTCGGGGCATCACATGGCGACTATTATGCGCGCCTTCGAATTCAGCCTAAACAAGGCGCAAACCCATGCTAGTACTGGGATTAGAAACCTCCTGCGACGAAACCGGCGTCGCATTGTATGACAGCGAGCGCGGCCTGCTGGCCGATGCGCTGTTCAGTCAGATCGACCTGCACCGCGTCTATGGCGGTGTGGTGCCGGAGCTGGCTTCGCGTGACCACGTCAAACGCATGCTGCCCTTGATCCGTCAGGTGTTGGCCGAGGCCGACTGCGTGCCGACCGAGATCGATGCGATCGCCTACACCGCGGGTCCTGGCCTGGTCGGTGCGCTGCTGGTCGGTGCGTCTTGCGCGCAGGCACTGGCGTTTGCCTGGGGCATTCCGGCTCTTGGTGTGCACCACATGGAAGGCCACCTGCTGGCACCGATGCTGGAGCCGAAACCGCCGCAATTCCCGTTCGTCGCTTTGTTGGTTTCCGGTGGGCATACGCAGCTGGTTCAGGTTGATGGCATTGGCCAATACAGCCTGCTCGGCGAGACGCTCGACGATGCGGCCGGCGAAGCTTTCGACAAAACCGCGAAGATGATGGGCCTCAATTACCCCGGCGGGCCGGAAATCGCCAAACTGGCCGAGAAGGGCGTCGCAGGACGTTTCACCTTTCCACGGCCGATGTGCGATCGCCCGGGTCTGGATTTCAGCTTCAGCGGCCTGAAAACCTTCGCCCTCAACACCTGGCAGCAATGCGTCAGCGCCGGGGACGACGGCGAGCAAGCCCGTTGCGACATCGCGCTGGCGTTCCAGCAGGCCGTGGTGGAGACTTTGACCATCAAGTGCAAGCGCGCCCTGAAGCAGGCGGGCATGAAGCGGCTGGTGATCGCCGGCGGCGTCAGCGCCAACAAGGCGTTGCGGATTTCCCTGGAAAAGATGCTCGGCGATATGAAGGGCGATGTGTTCTATGCGCGCCCGGAGTTCTGCACCGACAATGGCGCGATGATCGCGTTCGCCGGTTGCCAGCGCCTGAAGGCCGGTCAGCAGGAAAGTCTGGCAATCACTGTGCAGGCACGCTGGCCGATGGAGCAGTTGTCGGCGTTGTGATGAGCGTTGCCACGGACGGCAGTTAGAAATGCCGTTCGCGCCCGGCAAACAGGTCGCGTAGATTGCCGCGATGACGCCAGACAATCAGCAAGGTCAGTGCGCTCATTGGCAGCAAGGCTTCTGGCTCCTGCCAGGCCAGCAACGGCAGGGTCAATGGCGTGGCAATCAGCGCCGCTAGCGAGCTGGTGCGGGTCAAGTAGAACGTCAGCAGCCAGGCGCATACCGCCAGCAGCGCGGCGGGCGGATACAGGCCGAGCAGCATGCCGGCAGCAGTGGCAACGCCTTTGCCGCCACGAAAACGGAAGTACAGCGGGAACAGGTGACCGATCACGGCGCACACGCCAATCCAGGCCTGATCCTGCAAAGAAAGGCCCGCGCTGGAGGCGATCAGCACCGGCAGCAGGCCTTTGCACAGATCACCGAGCAGGGTCAGGATCGCCAGTTTGCGACCGGCCAGGCGCAGCATGTTGGTGGCGCCGGCATTACCCGAGCCACTCATTCGCGGATCCGGATTTCCGGTCAGGCGGCTGAGCAAGATGGCGAAGGACAGCGAGCCGAGCAGGTAGGCGAGAATCGCCAGTAACCAAAACATGCTAACTATTCCGGGCGAGGACGCCCTGATTCTAACGGCGCATCGCGCCCTTGTCGTGCAGCGGAGAGAAGTGCTTGGACAGAGTGTTTATCGAGGGCCTGGAAGTCGACACCGTGATTGGTGCCTACGACTGGGAGCGCGGCATCCGTCAGTGTCTGCGGCTTGATCTGAGCTTCGCCTGGGACAATCGCCCGGCCGCCGCCGGTGACGACCTGACCCTGGCGCTCGATTACGCCAGCGTTTCCACGCGCATCCAGGCTTTTGCCGAGCAGGCGCAGTTCCAGTTGGTCGAGACCTTTGCCGAGCGTCTGGTCGAGGTGCTCATGGCCGAATTCAACATCACTTGGGTGCGACTGAAACTGACCAAGCCGGGCGCCGTGCCGGCGGCCAAGGGCGGTGTGGGTGTGGAGATTGAGCGCGGATGTCGCTGACTCAGGTCTATCTCGGGCTCGGTAGCAATATCGAGCGCGAAACCCATTTGCGCGCCGGTCTCGATGCACTGGCCAAATTTCTGGTGGATATCCGTTGTTCAGCGGTGTTCGAGAGCCAGCCGGTGGGCATCAAGAGCGGGCCGTTCTTCAATTTCGTGATCTCGGCCTACACCGACCTGCCGTTGATGGAGCTGGACCGCCGTTTGAAATTCATCGAGGCGGATAACGGTCGTTATGCGCCGGATCGCAAGGGGCTGCCGCTGGATATCGACGTGCTGCTGTATGGCGATCTGGTGGGTAATTTCGACGGCTTGATCCTGCCGCGGGCGGAAATACTGAAAAACGCTTTCGTGTTATGGCCGCTGTCGTTGATTGCGCCGCAGCGGGTGCATCCGGGTGTGGGCAAAAGCTTTGCGACGTTGTGGGCGGAGGCGCAGATTGATCAGGTGTTGGCGCCGGTGGGATTTGAGTGGCGCGGCGAGCAGCTCACACCTTCGGATTTGCGGTGATATCAAATTGCGCTTTCGCGAGCAGGCTCGCTCCCACATTGGATCGAGGTCTCCTGTGGGAGCGAGCCTGCTCGCGAAGCTTTCTAGGCTGTCGCCGCGTCTTTATAGGCTTTCAACGCCTTCAGTCGTTCCTGCTTTAGCGCTTCACCCAGTTCCGGCCCCTTGAAGCCCTTTTCCAGCAATGGCTGCACCGCCACCGCTTGCGCAGCCTTCGCCGCTCCGCGCAAATAATCCGCCTGTGGATAACTGCGCTGCTCCAGACCTTTACGGCCACGGGCATCCATCTCGCACGCGGCGATGAATTCCTCGAAGCGCTGCGGCCGCCGATAGACATCGAAACTCTGCAGCAACTCCAGCAAAGTCGAGGCTTTCAGCTCCAGAGCCCGGTGCCCATGGGTGTGATACTGCCCGACCAGCAGTGCCAGTTCCTGACAGTCCTTGGGTGCCTTAAAGCGCTCGTTGACCGCTTTGATCAGCTTCAATCCGGTGTGCTCATGAGCGATATGCCGAGGCCATTCTTCTTCCGGCGTCAGGCTCTTGCCCAAGTCGTGCAGCAGGCACGCCCAGCGCACTGTCAGCGGTTGCTTGTGCAGGGCTGATTGCTCCAGCACGCTCAAGGTGTGCAAGCCTGTGTCGATTTCCGGGTGATGGGCCAGCGGCTGCGGTACGCCGAACAACGCGTCAACTTCCGGCATCAGCACTTTGAGTGCGCCACAGTCGCGCAACACTTGAATGAATATCTTAGGGTGGTTTTCCATCAGGGCCCGGGAAATTTCCTTCCAGCTGCGTTCGGCAGTCAGTGCCTGCAATTCTCCGGACTCGCTGAGCTGACGCATCAGCTCCATGGTCTCCTCCGCGACCGTAAAGCCGAGGCCGGCATAGCGCGCAGCAAAACGGGCAACGCGGAGTACCCTCAGGGGATCTTCGGCGAATGCCGGGGAAACATGGCGCAGAATGCGCGCTTCGAGGTCGCGCTGGCCATGATACGGATCGGTCAGGTTGAGCTCATCATCCTCGGCCATGGCATTGATGGTCAGGTCCCGGCGGATCAGGTCTTCTTCCAGCGTGACTTCGGGACTTGCATGGAAAGTGAAGCCGCCATAACCGCGGCCGCTCTTGCGTTCCGTGCGGGCGAGGGCGTATTCCTCGCCGGTTTTCGGGTGCAGAAACACCGGGAAATCCGCGCCCACCGGGCGAAATCCCTTGGCTAGCATTTCTTCAGTGGTGGCGCCCACCACGACCCGGTCGACATCAGTGACCGGTAATCCCAACAAGCGATCGCGTACCGCGCCGCCAACCTTGTAAACCTGCATAAAAAACCTCCGTCAGTCCGACAGGATAACCCTTGCGTCAGACTTGCGGAGGCCAGAACCGGATCAAAGATGAATCACGGCCAAATCGAGCCGGCCGTAATCACCTTCGCTGTGCTCGCTGCGCGGCGGCACATGATGGGTTTTCATGATCTGGTCGCCTTGCAGGGTTTCCAGATGAATGTCGAAGCCCCATAACCGGTGCAAGTGCTTGAGCACTTCTTCGGTAGAATCCCCCAACGGTTTGCGGTCGTGCTGCTGATGACGCAGCGTCAGCGAGCGATCACCGCGTCGGTCGATGCTGTAGATCTGCACGTTCGGTTCACGATTGCCGAGGTTGTACTGCGCTGCCAGGGTTTCGCGGATGATGCGGTAGCCGCCCTCGTCATGAATGGCGGGCACCAGCAGATCATCTTTCTGGTCGTCATCAAGAATGCTGAACAGCTTCAGATCGCGGATCACCTTCGGCGAGAGGTACTGCAGAATGAAGCTCTCGTCCTTGAAGCTGCTCATGGCGAACTTGATGGTCGACAGCCAATCGGACCCTGCGATGTCCGGGAACCAGCGGCGGTCTTCTTCGGTAGGCTCTTCGCACATGCGGCGGATGTCGCGGTACATGGCGAAACCCAGAGCGTAGGGGTTGATGCCGCTGTAGTACGGGCTGTCGAAGCCCGGCTGGAACACCACGCTGGTGTGCGAGGTAAGGAACTCCATCATGAAGCCGTCGGTGACCAGGCCTTCGTCATACAGGTCATTCATCAGCGTGTAATGCCAGAACGTCGCCCAGCCTTCGTTCATGACCTGAGTCTGGCGCTGCGGATAGAAATACTGGGCGATCTTGCGCACGATGCGCACGATCTCGCGCTGCCATGGTTCCAGCAGCGGCGCATGCTTCTCGATGAAATAGAGGATGTTTTCCTGCGGCTCGGCCGGGAAACGGGCGTTGTCCTTGTCGCTGTATTTGTCCGCGCCCTTGGGAATGGTGCGCCACAGATCATTGATCTGCTTCTGCATGTGCTCTTCACGGTCCTTCTGCCGCCGGCGTTCTTCTTCGGCAGAAATCGGATAGGGGCGCTTGTAGCGGTCGACGCCGTAATTCATCAGGGCGTGGCAGGAATCGAGCAGATCTTCCACGGCGTCGATGCCGTGGCGTTCTTCGCACTGCATGATGTACTGCTTGGCGAACACCAGATAGTCGATGATCGAGCTGGCATCCGTCCAGGTGCGGAACAGGTAGTTACCCTTGAAGAAGCTGTTGTGCCCGTAGCAGGCGTGGGCCACCACCAGCGCCTGCATGCAGATGGTGTTTTCTTCCATCAGGTAAGCAATACACGGATCGGAGTTGATCACGATCTCGTAGGCCAGGCCCATCTGCCCGCGACTGTAGGACTTCTCGGTACTGAGGAAGTGTTTGCCATAGGACCAATGGTGGTAACCCAGCGGCATGCCCACTGAGGCATAGGCGTCCATCATCTGCTCGGCGGTGATCACTTCGATCTGGTTGGGATAAGTATCCAGTGCGTAGCGGGCCGCGATCCGGGCAATCTCGCGGTCGTAGGTCTGGATCAGCTCAAATGTCCATTCGGAGCCGGTGGAAATAGGTTGGCGCTTCTGCTCTTTGGCGGTCATGTCACTAACCTGCGCTGGAAGAGTTCACGGAAGACCGGATAGATATCTCCGGCCGAGACCAGTTGCTGCTGGGCAAAAGTGTCAGAAAAGGCTTCGGCGATGCGTTCGTACTCGTACCACAGGGCCTGATGTTCGCGCGGGGTGATCTCCACGTAAGTGTAGTACTGCACAAACGGCATGATCTGATTGATCAGGATGTCGCGGCAGATCGGCGAATCGTCGTTCCAGTTGTCGCCGTCGGATGCCTGTGCGGCATAGATATTCCACTCGTTGCTCGGATAGCGCTCGGCCATGATTTCCTGCATCAGTTTCAAAGCGCTGGAAACAATGGTGCCGCCGGTCTCACGAGAATAGAAAAACTCCTCTTCGTCGACTTCCCGGGCGCTGGTGTGGTGACGGATGAACACCACGTCGATCTTGTCGTAGTTACGCTTGAGGAACAGGTACAGCAGGATGAAAAAGCGCTTGGCGATGTCCTTGGTCGCCTGCGTCATCGAGCCGGAAACGTCCATGAGGCAGAACATCACCGCTTTCGAGCTGGGGTTGGGTTGTTTGACCAGCAGGTTGTATTTCAAGTCGAAGGTATCGAGGAACGGTACCCGATGGATACGCGCGCTGAGTTTCTCGATTTCGGCTTCGAGTTCCTGGATATCACCGAAATTGTCCGGTTCTTCGCGCTTGAGCCGCGCCAGCTCTTCCTTGGCCTCGCGCAGTTTCGCGCGGCTGCTGCCAGACAGGGCAATGCGCCGCGCATGAGCGGAACGCAATGTGCGGATGATGTTGATCCGCGACGGATTGCCTTCGTTGCTGATCCCGGCGCGTACGGTTTTGAAAGTGTCGGTGCCGGTCAGGTTGCGTTTGACCAGGTTCGGCAGTTCGAGGTCTTCGAACATGAACTCGAGGAATTCTTCCTGAGTGATCTGGAAGACGAACTCGTCCATGCCTTCGCCGGAGTTGCCCGCCTTGCCCGGACCGCGTCCACCACCGCCTCCCGGTGGGCGGGCGATGTGTTCGCCGGCAGTAAATTCCTTGTTGCCGGGATGCACCACGGTCTGTTTGCCGCCGCGACCATGGTGAAGCACCGGCTCGTCGATATCGCGACCGGGAATACTGATCTGTTCCCCGTGCTCCATATCGGTAATGGAGCGGCGGCTGACTGCCTCTTCGACAGCCTTCTTGATGTGGTCACGGTAACGCCGCAGAAACCGCTGACGGTTTACCGTGCTCTTGTTCTTGCCATTGAGGCGTCGGTCGATCACATAGCTCATAAGGCCCCTCCGGGGAGCTTCAAGTTTCGAGCTGCAAGCTGCAAGTAGAAGCGAATGCCGGTGTTTTCCGGCTCACGCGCTTCGTTCTTGCAGCTTGTGGCTTATAGCTTGCAGCTGCCTCACTGCGACTTGCGGACCCGCAGGTACCATTCGGACAGCAGGCGTACCTGTTTATCGGTATAGCCACGTTCAACCATTCGCGTAACGAAGTCGTTGTGCTTCTGCTGATCCTCCTTGCTGGCCTTGGCGTTGAAGCTGATGACGGGCAGCAGGTCTTCGGTGTTGGAGAACATTTTCTTCTCGATGACCACCCGCAGTTTTTCGTAGCTGAGCCAGGTCGGGTTCTTGCCGTTGTTGTTGGCCCGGGCGCGCAGGACGAAGTTGACGATCTCGTTGCGGAAATCCTTCGGATTGCTGATGCCGGCGGGTTTCTCGATTTTCTCCAGTTCTTCGTTCAAGGCCACGCGGTTGAGGATTTCGCCGGTTTCCGGGTCGCGATACTCCTGGTCCTGAATCCAGAAATCCGCGTACAGCACGTAGCGATCGAAGATGTTCTGGCCGTACTCGCTGTAGGACTCCAGATAGGCAGTCTGGATTTCCTTGCCGATGAACTCAATGTACCGCGGAGCCAGGTATTCCTTCAGATAACGCAGATAGCGCTCGCGGGTTTCGGCCTGGAACTGCTCCTGTTCGATCTGCTGCTCCAGTACATAGAGCAGGTGCACCGGGTTGGCGGCGATTTCATGCGGGTCGAAGTTGAACACCTTGGAGAGGATCTTGAAGGCGAAGCGGGTCGACAGACCGTTCATGCCTTCGTCGACACCGGCCGAATCGCGGTACTCCTGAATCGACTTGGCCTTTGGATCGGTGTCCTTGAGGTTTTCGCCATCGTAAACACGCATCTTCGAGTAGATGTTGGAGTTCTCCGGCTCCTTGAGGCGCGACAGCACGGTGAACTGCGCAAGCATCTTCAAGGTGTCCGGTGCGCAGTGCGCCTTGGACAGGGAGCTGTTGAACAACAGTTTGTCGTAGATCTTCACTTCATCGCTGACGCGCAGGCAGTACGGCACCTTGACGATGTAGATCCGGTCGATGAACGCCTCGTTGTTCTTGTTGTTGCGGAAGGTGTGCCACTCCGATTCGTTGGAGTGAGCCAGCAGGATCCCGGTGAACGGAATCGCGCCGAGGCCTTCGGTACTGTTGTAGTTACCCTCCTGCGTAGCGGTCAGCAGCGGGTGCAGCACCTTGATCGGTGCCTTGAACATTTCGACGAATTCCATCAGGCCCTGGTTGGCGCGGCACAGCGCACCGGAATAGCTGTAGGCGTCGGCGTCGTTCTGCGGGAATTCTTCGAGCTTGCGGATATCGACCTTGCCGACCAGCGCCGAGATGTCCTGGTTGTTCTCGTCACCGGGTTCGGTCTTGGCTACGGCGATCTGATTGAGGATCGAGGGGTACAGCTTGACCACGCGGAACTGACTGATGTCGCCGCCGAATTCGGCCAGGCGCTTGGTCGCCCAAGGCGACATGATGGTGTTCAGGTAGCGCCGTGGAATACCGAAATCTTCCTCGAGGATCGCGCCATCTTCGGTGGCGTTGAACAGACCCAGAGGCGATTCGAAAACCGGCGAGCCCTTGATGGCGTAGAAGGGCACTTTTTCCATCAGTTGTTTGAGCTTCTCGGCCAGGGACGATTTACCGCCGCCAACGGGGCCGAGCAGATAGAGGATCTGTTTCTTCTCTTCCAGGCCTTGGGCGGCGTGGCGGAAATACGAGACGATCTGGTCGATGCATTCTTCCATCCCGTGAAAGTCTTCAAAGGCCGGATAGCGGCGGATCACCTTGTTGGAGAAGATGCGCGACAGCCTCGAATTGGTCGAAGTGTCGAGCAGTTCCGGTTCGCCGATGGCCATCAATAGACGCTCGGCGGCGGAAACGTAGGCGCTACGGTCTTTCTTGCACAGCTCCAGGTACTCTTGCAGCGAGAGTTCTTCCTGGCGTGTGGACTCGAAGCGTTGTTGGAAGTGGCTAAAGATACTCATGACGTCACCTCGCTCGATACGTGGAGCCGACGCCGGATCACTCAGTCGATGCTGGCAGCAGTCGCTGTGGCAGCTGCTGTTTACCCCCCAGAATTCTTCCACGGTCGACAAACCGCGAAAGCTACTCCCGATGACCCGCGCGCCGGTGTACCGGCTCTCCCCTGATTTGGATGGCCTGCGCTTAAGGATAGTTGGGAATTCGAGAGGTAAAGGCGAGATACGTAATTAGTTGTGGCAGACCGTTCGTCTGCCGTGCGCAGGCCCACGGCTGCCGGGGCCTGCGCCGTGCAAAAAAATTATTCGGCGCTGCCTTGCGCGGTTTCCGACGGATAAGTCGTACGCCACAACTCGAAGCCGCCGTCCATGCTGTAAACGTCGGAGAAGCCCTGACTGACCAGATAGGCGGCTGCGCCCTGACTGGAATTGCCGTGGTAGCAGACCACGACGGTCGGTGCATCAAGGTCGGCGCCTTGAATGAAAGCGTGCAGTGAATGGTTATCGAGATGCTTCGAACCGCTGATGTGCAGCGCGGCGAAGGTCGCCGGATCGCGCACGTCGACCACAATGGCGCCTTGTTCACGCAGGGCCTGGGCCTGTTCCGGGGGGATTCGTTTGAATTCGCTCATGGCGGGTTCCTGTAGCTCAACTGAAAATGCAGTCTAACGCGGTGCGCCGACTGGCGAAGGTTCGGGGATAAGCGGCACGACCGAGGACGCAAGCCCGCCGTGTTCATCGCATTTGCATGACAGGCGTTCGCCGCTGTCGACGTTCATCAGCGTCAGGCTGCCGCCCCATACACATCCGGTATCCAGCGCCGAAATCCCCGGCTCGTGGATATTGCCTTCGAGCGCCGCCCAGTGGCCAAAAATGATACGCAGGCCTTTGGTTTTGCGCTCCTTGTGCTGAAACCACGGCTTGTAGCCGGGCGGGGCGCTGTCGAGGCCTTCCTTGCTCTTGAGGTCAAGCTTGCCTTCGGCGGTGCAAAAGCGCATGCGCGTGAAGTAATTGGTGATCACCCGCAGGCGATCGATGCCTTTGAGGTCGCTGTCCCATTTCGCCGGCTCGTTGCCGTACATGCCGTCGAGGTAGGCGGGGAACACGTTGTCGTCGCGCAGTGCGGTCTCGACCTCGGCGGCGCACTTCAAGGCGCGGCGCAGCGACCATTGCGGCGGGATGCCAGCGTGGACCATGGCAACATCGCGCATTTCGTCGTAATGCATCAGCTTCTGCTGGCGCAGCCATTCCATCAGTTGCGGGCCATCCGGCGCCTCGATGATTTCGCGCAGTGTGTCGCTTTTCTTCAAGCGCTCGATCTTCTTCGCGGCGGCCAGCAGATGCAGATCGTGATTGCCGAGCACACAGACCAGTGATTCCCGCATCTCGTAGAGAAAGCGCAGGGTTTCCAGCGACTGCGGACCACGGTTGACCAGATCGCCGACCAGCCACAGTCGGTCAAGCGCCGGGTCGAAGGCAACTTGTTTGAGCAGGCACTTGAGCGGTTCGAGGCAGCCTTGCAGGTCACCGACGGCGTACGTCGTCATCAGTGCAGGGCTCCGGGCACGGCGAGGCGAAACGGTTTGATGATCGCATCGAAACGTTCGCCGTCGTCGGCGAGCATTTGATAAGTGCCCTGCATGGTGCCGACCTTGGTCGTCATCACGGTGCCGCTGGTGTATGTGTGGCTATCACCAGGGGCGATCAACGGCTTTTGCCCGACAACACCTTCGCCGCGTACTTCTTCGACATGGCCGTTGCCATCGGTAATAACCCAGTGCCGGGACAGAAGCTTGGCCGGAAGATCGCCGTTGTTGTTCACGGTAATGGTGTAGGCGAAGGCGAAACGGTCGTGCTCGGGTTGCGATTGGTCTGCCAGATAGTGGGTGACGACGCTGACATCGACCTGATAACGGGAATCGGACATGCAAGAAGGCCTTATGAAGCGGAACGCGGGGCGTAGCTGATGGGGAATCAGTCTAGGCAAGTATCGGGCAGTAAACCAGAGTGGTGTGCTGCCCGATAGCGTTCATCGCCAGTCAGTCGGCGGCGGGAGCTGCCGGGACCTGTATCGCGAGCTGGTCAGCCAGGCGCACGAACGCGGCCAGATCCAGTTGCTCGGGACGCAGGCTGCCATCGACGCCAGCGGCTTCGATTTCAGCGTTGCTGAGCAATTGCTTGAGGGTATTGCGCAGGGTTTTGCGGCGCTGATTGAAAGCTTCGCGGACAACGCGCTCCAGCAACTTGTGATCCTTGGCCGGGTGCGGCAGTACCGCGTGCGGCACCAGACGAACGATCGCCGAGTCGACTTTCGGCGGCGGATTGAATGCGCCCGGGCCGACGTTGAACAGATGTTCCACGCGGCAATGGTATTGAACCATGATCGACAAACGGCCCCAGTCACCACCACCCGGACCCGCCGCCAGACGCTCGACCACTTCCTTCTGCAGCATGAAGTGCATGTCACGAATGATGCCGGCGTTGTTCAGCAAGTGAAAAATCAGTGGCGTGGAGATGTTGTACGGCAGGTTGCCGACTACCCGCAGGCTGTTCGGCGCGGCATTCAGCGTGTTGAAGTCGAATTTCAGCGCATCACCCTGATGCAGGTTGAAATTGCTCATGCCGGCAAACTGCTGGTTGAGGATCGGGATCAGATCCTTGTCCAGTTCCACCACGTCGAGTTGCGCGCCAGAGCCAAGCAGGCCTTGGGTCAGGGCACCCTGGCCCGGGCCGATTTCCAGCAGGCGATCGTCGGGTCTGGCGTGGATAGAGCGCAGGATGCGGTCGATAACGCCGGCATCGTGCAGGAAGTTCTGGCCAAAGCGCTTGCGCGCCTTGTGTTGGTATTGCTCGTTCATAAACGGGTCTCGGCCATCTGGTAGGCGGTTTCCAGGGCGACTTGCAGGCTACCGGTGTCGATCCTGCCGCTGCCGGCCAGATCCAGGGCGGTGCCATGGTCGACCGAGGTGCGAATGATCGGCAGGCCCAGCGTCACGTTGACCGCAGCGCCGAAGCCTTTGTACTTGAGCACGGGCAGGCCCTGGTCGTGGTACATCGCCAGCACTGCGTCGCAGTGCTCCAGATATTTTGGGGTAAACAGAGTGTCGGCGGGCAGCGGGCCACGAAGGTCCATGCCCTCGCCGCGCAGGCGCTCTAATGTTGGTTCGATGATGTCGATTTCTTCATGGCCCAGATGTCCGCCTTCACCGGCGTGCGGGTTGAGCCCGCAGACCAGGATGCGTGGCTGGGCGATGCCGAATTTTTCTTGCAGGTCGCTATGCAGAATCCGCGTCACTCGCTCCAGCCGTTCCGGGGTGATTGCGTCGGCAATCTCGCGCAGAGGCAGATGCGTAGTGACCAGAGCCACGCGCAATCCGCGAGTCGCAAGCATCATTACCACTTGCGCGGTGTGCGTCAGGTCGGCGAGAAATTCAGTGTGTCCGGAGAAGGCGATGCCCGATTCGTTGATCACGCCTTTATGCACCGGTGCAGTGATCATCCCGGCGAAGTCGCCGTTGAGGCAGCCGTTGCCGGCACGGGTCAGGGTTTCGAGGACAAACGCGGCGTTGGCCTTGTCCAGTTGCCCGGCAACCACGGGGGCGCTGAGCGGCGTATCCCAGACATACAGGCTGCCGGCCGGCGCCGGAGCGTCCGGCCAGTGATCAGGCGCGACATCCAGCAACGTGACAGCCAGCCCCAGCTGCGCGGCCCGCTCAAGGAGCAGGTCGCGGCTGGTGATGGCAATTAGGGGGTGTGGCTGGGCTTGCGAGGCGAGCAGCAGGCACAGGTCAGGACCGATGCCGGCCGGTTCGCCGGGTGTCAGCGCGAAACGCTTGGGTTTCACTGCGCTGCCTGGTCTGCACCAGGGAGTTTGATCTCTACGTATGCTTCGTCACGGATCTGACGCAGCCAGGTTTGCAGCTCTTCGTCGTATTTGCGGTTACGCAGTACGGTCATGGCTTGCTGCTCACGGGCCTGTTCGGTGCTGTCAGTGGCGCGGCGGCCAAGGACTTCCAGCACGTGCCAGCCGTATTGGGTCTGGAATGGCTTGGACAGCTGACCTTGTGGGGTCTTGGCCATCACTTCGCGGAATTCCGGAACCAGTGCGTTCGGGTCGATCCAGTTCAGGTCGCCGCCGTTGAGGGCGGAACCCGGGTCTTCCGAATAATTCTTCGCTAACTCGGCAAAGTCTTCGCCGGCAGTGATGCGGTCATACAACGATTGCACCAGTGCCTTGGTCTTGGCCTCGTCGCGGATCGGGCTTGGCTTGACCAGGATGTGGCGCACATGAACTTCGTCGCGCATCTGCGTTTCGCCGCCACGTTTGCCCAGCAGCTTCAGAATGATGAAGCCGCCCGGCGTACGTGCAGGCTGAGTAATGTCGCCGACGGCCATGCTGCTCAGTTCGCGATCGAACGGAGGTGGCAGTTGTGCGGCTTTACGCCAGCCCATATCGCCGCCTTCCAGGGCGTTGTCGCTGCCGGATTTGGCCACGGCCATCTGACCGAAGTCAGCGCCTTGCTTGAGCTGCTGGTAAACCTCCATGGCCTGACGCGCGGCGCTCTGAATGGCTTCAGAGTTGGCGCTTTCCGGGGTCGGAATCAGGATGTTGGCCAAGTGCAATTCTTCAGACAGCTGCATTTTGCCGAGGTCCGAGGCGAGGAAGTTCTTCACTTCCTGTTCGGACACCTGAATACGCTCGGCCACGCGACGCTGACGCACTCGACTGATGATCATCTCGCGCTTGATCTGATCACGGGCATCGTCATAGTTCAGGCCATCACGAGCCAGCGCAGCACGAAACTGATCGACCGTCATGTTGTTGCGCTGGGCGATGGTGCCAACAGCCTGGTTGAGTTCTTCGTCAGTGATGCGGATACCGGAACGTTCGCCGATCTGCAGTTGCAGGTTTTCGACGATCAGGCGCTCAAGCACCTGTTGGTCCAGCACGCCCGGAGGCGGCAGGCCACCGCCGCGCTTGGCGATGGTCTGCTGAACTTCGTGAACGCGCTGGTCCAGTTGGCTCTGCATGACTACGTCGTTGTCGACGATCGCCACCACTTTATCGATGGACTGTACGGCGGCGTTGGCCGCCGTACCCAGGAACAGCGCGCCCAGCAGCAGCGGGCGCAGACAATCAGAAAGCTTGGTCTTCACGTTCACGATAACCTTGAATGCCTTTGTCGAGGAAGCTCTCTACCTTGGCGCCAGTCAGGCCGCCGAGTCCCTTCAGAACAATTTGGAGGAAGACGCCATGGTCGCCTTTTTCGTTTTGCGGAGCTTCCTGGCTGAACTCGTCATAGGAAACCCAGTAACGGTTGATCAGGCGCAGTTTCCAGCAGCAGTTGTCGTATTCGAAACCACCGAAAGCTTCCAGCGTGCGATTGCGGTTGTAGTCGTACTGCCAGCGGCTGATGGCGTTCCACTGCGGAACGATCGGCCAGATGACCGAGAAGTCATGCTGCTGGATCTTGTAGTAGTCCTTCACGTAGCCAGGCTGACCCGGGGTGCCGTAGTCGCCGCCGCCCACCTGCCATTTACCGGTGTTCTGGTCATAACGAACCTGGTCGTTACGATAGCGATAACCGACGTTGACCACCTTGTTCGGGTTGTCTTCCGGCTGATAGTGGAACATCGCACTGCCGGAGCGTGGGCTGCGGCTGTCCGGGTCCCAGTTGTAATCGGCGGTGGTGCGCCAATCGCGGTTCCAGCGGTATTCGTATTCCAGCGCGTACGGCGAAACGTCGGATTTTGCGTCGTCACGATCGTTGAAGGCGATACCCGGCAGTTGAACCTTGCGATCCTTGAAGTACAGAGCCTGGCCGACGCTGATGCGCTGACGCTCGAAACCGTTGTCTTCAATCCAGCGACTGGTCACGCCCAGCGACAGCTTGTTCTCGTCACCGACACGGTCGGCGCCGGAGAAGCGGTTGTCGCGGAACAGCGAGGCGTAGCTGAAGGTGTATTCACTGGTGTCGAAGACTGGAATGTCTTCCTGATCCTTCTCCGGCACGTAGAGGTAGAAGAGGCGTGGTTCCAAGGTCTGACGATAGTTCTTGCCGAAATACGAGGTGTTGCGGTCGAAGTACAGGCCGCCATCAATGCTGGCGATTGGCACACCGCGGTTCTGGTTGCTGTCGAAATTGCCACCGATGTATTTGGTGCCAGCGCTTGCGGCAGCAGCTTTTTGAGCAATGATGTCCTGTTTGCCAGTACTGTCCAGATCGAGTTGGTACTGAGTGTATTGGTACTTGAGCGATGGCTTCAGGAAACCATACGTCCAGTTCATCGGCAGGCTGACACCTGGTTTCAGGTTCAGACGATCGCCATTGGCGCGGTCGAGGCCGGTGATGTTGTTATCCAGGCGCGACTCGGTAGTGATGCCGTCTTCCTGAACAAACGTGCCGCTGCGCAGGTCGCGGTCAAAACGCACCAGCTCGGTCTCGTAATCGAAATTCAGGCCTTCCGGATGGTACGGCAGCTGACCATTGAAAGTGATCTGCGGCAGACGGCCATACGGTGTGATGTTCGAAACGGTTGCCAGTTGATACTGCTGTGCGTTGAGGCGTGCGGTGTAGCTGTCGCCACGATAGGTGACCGAGCCCTGCTGGTTGACGAAGTCGTCGCTCTTGACGCCGATCTGGTCGGTTTGCAGGTCCTGGAAGTAATAAGGGTCGCTGATCTTGGTGTAGTCAACCTGGGTCAGCACGCGGGAGTCGAGACCGCCCTTGTGCTGCCAGTTGTACATGTAGCGAGTCTCGTTGTAGTCGGACTGACGCTTGCGATCATCATTCTCGTCGTTGAGGTACGAGGCACCAAACTGACCTTCACTCGACTTGGTCAGGTAGCGGAACTCACCCTCGACCAGCATGCCGCGCTTGCTCATATAGCGCGGGTACAACGTGGCGTCGTAGTTCGGCGCCAGGTTGAAGTAGTACGGCGTGACCAGCATGAAGCCGGTGTCGCTACCCGAGCCGATGGTCGGCGGCAGGAAGCCCGATTGGCGACGGTCGTCGATCGGGAAGTAGATGTACGGCGTGTACAGGATCGGAATGTCTTTGACGCGCAAGGTCACGTTGGTCGCGGTACCGAAACCGGTGGCCGGATTCAAGGTGATGTTGTTGCCCTTGAGCTGCCAGGCGTTGCTGTTCGGTTCGCACGTGGTGTACGTGCCGTCCTTCAAGCGGATGATCGCGTTTTCGGCACGCTTGGCGTACAGCGCGTTACCGCGGATGCGCGATTTGTGCATCACGTATTCGGCGTTGTCGACCTTGGCTTCACCGGTGTCGAGCTGCACATCGGCGTGGTCGCCGACGATCAGCGCGCCGTTGTCGCGGATGCGCACGTTGCCGGCCAGTTCGCCACGGCTTTCGGCCTGATACAGGTTCGCCTCGTCGGCCTCAACCTGCATGCTGCCCTGACGCATGACCACGTCACCGGCAAGGCTGGCGACCTGTGTGTCCTGTTCGTAACGCGACGCTTTGGCACCGATGAAGGTCGGCGCGTCACTTTTATTCGTCTTGTCATTCATGCCAGGACGAATCGGTTCGATATAGGAACCAGAGCAGTAAGGACCGGTCTCGGCCAGCTGCGCGGCAGTGAGCTTCTCGCGCGGAACCCAGTCGAGGTGACTGTAGTCTTCGCTACGGGATTTCAGGCCACGGCCCTTGGCTTCGGTGACCAGTGCGGTTTTCGCACCGGTCTCTGTGCCGGAACCGTTGTCGGCCGGGGCCTCGCCAACAGAGCTGACGGCACTGCCGTCATGCACCGGACGCGGCGGCAATGCCGCGGCGGGCGACTTGGGCGCACAGTCCCAGCCACCCGTAGCCGAGACGGAGCAGTCATACTGCTCGGCGGCAACAACGAATTGACTGGCCAGAGGTTGCATAGCCAGCAGACTGCCGGTTACCAACAACGGAAATTTTTTACGAAACGCGGGGGATTTCAATGCCATCTTATTAGTCCGGGCTTCCTGCGTGCCATCTGCCCGCGGTGTGGGCCGCACGCCTCTCGATGGTCTGAAAAAGATGCTGGATAATAAAGCATGACCCGCTTGACGGCTAGCGCCGTCGGAGACCCTTGCAATGCCTGACCAAGATGTACGCTTGCAACACCTGAAAGTTTGGCTCGATGAGCAGTTGGCAAAGTTGTTTGCCGAGCAGGGCTGGGGCACCGTGCCCCCGGCCACGTTGACTGCGGCCAGCAGCGACGCGAGTTTCCGCCGCTACTTCCGCTGGGAGGGTGATGGTCGCAGCTTCGTCGTGATGGACGCGCCGCCACCGCAGGAAAACTGCAAACCGTTCGTGGATATCGCCTTTTTGCTGGCGAAATCCGGAATTAATGTGCCGAAAATTTACGCCGAAGACCTCGAGCGCGGCTTTCTTCTGCTCAATGACCTGGGCAACAAGACCTATCTCGACGTGATCGATGGCGAAAATGCCGACGCGTTATTCCACGATGCCCTGCAAGCGCTGTTGGCTTTTCAGCAGTTGCCGATGGTTGCGCCGTTGCCCAGTTACGACGTCGCCCTGTTGCGTCGTGAGTTGGAACTCTTCCCCGAGTGGTACGTCAAGCGCGAGCTGGGCGTCGAGTTCGATGCAGCCCAGCAGCAACAGTGGCAGCACATCAGTGAGCTGCTGATCGACAGCGCCCTGGCCCAGCCGAAAGTGCTGGTGCACCGCGACTACATGCCGCGCAACCTGATGCTCAGCGAGCCCAACCCCGGCGTGCTGGATTTCCAGGACGCGGTGTACGGCCCGGTGACCTACGACGTCACCTGCCTGTTCAAGGACGCCTTCCTCAGCTGGCCGGAAGAACGCGTGCGCGGCTGGCTGGAAAGTTATTGGCAGCAGGCCTCGGCGCTGGACATTCCGGTGCAGGCGGATTTCGAAGACTTCCTGCGCGCCAGCGACCTGATGGGCGTGCAGCGTCACCTGAAAGTCATCGGCATCTTCGCGCGTATCTGCCATCGCGACGGCAAGCCACGTTATCTGGCCGATGTGCCGCGCTTCTTCTCTTATATAGACGCGGTAATCGCCCGCCGTCCTGAACTGGCGGAACTGCAAGCGCTGTTCAGCAGCTTGCGTGCTGGAGCGACGGCATGAAGGCAATGATTCTGGCCGCGGGCAAAGGCGAGCGCATGCGTCCGCTGACCCTGACCACGCCGAAACCGCTGGTGCGTGCCGGCGGTGTACCGTTGATCGAGTATCACCTGCACGCCCTCGCGGCCGCAGGCTTCGATGAAATCGTCATCAACCACGCCTGGCTCGGTCAGCAGATCGAAGATCATCTGGGCGACGGTTCGCGTTTCGGTCTGAGCATTCAGTACTCGCCGGAGGGCGAGCCGCTGGAAACCGGCGGCGGGATTTTCCGTGCGCTGCCGTTGCTCGGTGACGATGCGTTTGTGGTGGTCAATGGCGACATCTGGACCGATTATGACTTCAGTGTGCTGCACCAGCCGATCAATGGCCTGGCGCATCTGGTGCTGGCGGACAATCCGGCGCATCACCCGAACGGCGATTTCAGTCTGGTCGATGGCAAAGTCAGGGACGGCGAACCTGGTGCGCAGACGCTGACCTACAGCGGTATCGCCGTGCTGCATCCGCAGCTGTTCGACGGTTGCAGCGATGGCGCGTTCAAGCTCGCGCCGCTGCTGCGCCAGGCCATGGCCGCCGGCGAAGTGACGGGCGAACGCTTGAAGGGGCATTGGGTGGATGTCGGTACCCACGAGCGTCTGGCCGAAGCCGAAGCCTTGATAGAAGCGAGTCGCTGAGATGCTGTGGCCAGGGACTCTGATTGGAGCCGGAGTGGGGTACGCGATTGCCAGCATTCCGGGGGCCATGCTTGGGGCGTTGTTGGGGCAGGCGCTGGATCGGCGCTTGCACTTGCAGAGCTGGGGACACTTACGCGAGAAGCTCGGCGGCCGGCCGATGCTACGCAACGACGAACTGCTGTTCGTCTTGCTCGGGCGTCTGGCCAAGAGCGACGGGCGCGTCACTGACGGGCATATCCAGCAGGCGCGCAATGAAATGCGCGCGCTGGAAATGAGCGAGCCGGCGACACGACGGGCCATTGCCGCGTTCAATCGCGGCAAGTCCGGCGGCGACAATCTGCGCGGCTATCTGCGCCGTTTGAGTACGCAACCGCATGCAGCCGAAGGCGTGTTGCGCGCCTGTTGGCGAATGGTCTGGGCTGACGGTCGGGCCGGGGTCAGCGAACGCGAGTTGCTGGCGCAGTGGGGCAAGTGGCTGGGCTGGACGTCGCAGCAGGTCCAGGCGCTGGCCGGCGATTACGAGCCGGGCAAGCGGCCGATCGTCAGCGCGGCGGTGAGTTATCAGGAGGCGATGAAGTTGCTCGGGGTGTCGGCGAGCAGCGAGCCGGCGCAGATCAAGCGCGCTTACCGACGTTTGCTCAGTCGCCATCACCCGGACAAGATCGCCGGCAGTGGCGCGACCCCGGCACAGGTGCGCGAAGCAACCGAGCGTACGCGGGAACTGCATAACGCCTATACGTTGATTCGCGAGCGGCGGGATTTTCGCTAGGCGTTAGAGAGGTGTTGTTTGCGCGGGCCTCTTCGCGAGCAGGCTCGCTCCCACAATGAATTTTGCATAGATCCAATGTGGGAGCGAGCCTGCTCGCGAAGAGGGGCGACTCGATGTGACAGTCAGTCAACAGCCTGAGGATTCAACCAACCCCGCACCCGCCGAAACAATTGTTCCTGCTCGGCCTTTTTGTCCGGCAACACCTTCAGCGCCACCTGGCTGAACGCCGAGGTCTTCAGGCGTTTGCTCGCCTGCATGCGCTCCAGCGCCGCGTTGCGATCCAGCGCTCTGTCCATGTAGAAAATGTCCACCGTCGGCAGCTTCAGCGTCGGGGTCAGTTCGGCGAGTGGAGGCAGGGCCTTGACCGGTGCCTGCGCATCAACCATCACCAGTTTTTCCACCTGCGGTGTCTGCCGCTCGCTGAGAAAGCGTGCCGCCCAATAGGCGCCGGTGCCGTGGCCGAGCACGACAATGCTGCGTGCGCTCTGTTGTTCGGCGTAGGCAATCGCCGCGTCGATCCGTCCGAAGATGCGATCAGCGTCGGCCTTGGCTTGTTCTTCGCTGGTCTCGGCCACCACCTGTTCAGCGACTTCCGCTTCACCGCCAGCGGCTTGTTCGATCGGCTGCGCGGTGGTGGCGTCCTTGCTCGCGGTTTCCGGGGCTTTCGGCGCGGCGGCCGGTTCGATCACGCGTGGGGCGATAGCGTCGCCTTGCAGATCGGGCAGGGTGATACTCAGGCTGCTCCACTCGGCGTCAGGCAACTTGCGCCGCAACGGGCCGACTGCCTGCGGCCAGTCAGCGGTTTCGCCGGCACCCGGAACAATGATCACTGCACCTTTGGGTTCGGGGTTGTTGGCCGGTTTCCACAAGGCGAGGAAAGTGTCGCTGCCGGCCTGCAGTTGTTGCTGCTCTTGCGCCGGCAGTTTACGTTGCAGTGCGGCGGCCTCTTCCTGGCTACGCTCAAGCAGTGGCTGGCGCTCGGCCGGTTTTTCTTCGGCGGGCTTGTCCGTGGCGGCGGGCGCCGGGTCGGCGGCTTCGACGGAAAACGCACAAGGCAGGATCAGCGACAGGCACAATGCTGGCAGTGCCAGGCGGTAGACAAAGGGCATCGGTTATTCCAGGCCAGAAAGTATCCCGGCAGCCTAATGGGTTGGTCAGAATTTGTCAGTGTATGAGACTTCAATGAAGCGATTTTGCTGCCTGTGGGTTATCGGCTGGTTGTGGTTTCCCTTGATGGGCTGGGCGGCGCCTGCGCCATCGGCCCATGCCGCACAACTGACGTCGAGCCAGCAGCACTGGCTGGCGCAGCACACTGAATTGCGCGTCGGCCTGGTCCTGCAGGCGCCCTACGCGACTTACGATCGGCGCTTGCAGCGATTGTCCGGGGCCAATGTCGAGTTGATGAAACTGCTCGGCAAAACCCTCGGAGTGGAATTGAGCTGGCGCAACTTCCAGGATCTCGGGGCATTGGAAAGCGCTCTGCGCGAGGGTGAAATCGACATCGCCCCGGGCCTGAGCCAGACACCAGGCGCGCTGCGCCTCTGGCAGTTTTCCGACCCGTACATGCGTGTGCCGCAACTGGTGGTCAGCGACCGGAAAAGCAGCAGCGCAGTCGATCTGGAAAAACTCGACAGCCAGACTCGGGTCGCCGTACGCATGCCGAGCAGCACCGCTGATTACCTGCGCAGCAACTATCCGCACCTGAATCTGCAAGGCGTGCCGCTGGAACGTCAGGCGTTGCAGTTGCTGTTGAGTCAGCAAGCCTCCTACGCGGTGGTCGACGAAGCGCAGTTGGGGCGGCTGTCGGTGGAACCGGAGTTCGCCGAATTGGTGGTGGTCGGCGATATCGGCCTGCCGCAGTTGCTGCGTGTGGCCTCGCGGCGCGATTGGCCGGAGCTGGCCGGCATCGTCCAGAGCGCCTTGCGTGCGATTCCGGCCAAGGATCTGGAACAACTGCACAACCAATGGCTGCAACCGAAATATCCACGGCTGGCTGAATCGCCGGGGTTCTGGCAGAACCTCAGCCTGTTGTTCGCGGTGCTGCTGCTCAGTTGCGTGGCGATCGTGGTCTGGCAGCGGCGCCAGCAGCACAGTCTCGAACAGCGCCTGCTCAGCGCGCGCGAGGATATCGCCCTGCGCGCGGCCAGTGAAGAAGCACTGCGGCTGACGCAGTTTTCCATCGACCAAAGCACCGTCGGCATTCTCTGGGTCAATTGGGACAGCCATGTGCGCTACGCCAATCGCGCGGCGGAAAACATGCTCGGTTATCCCTCGGGCGGGCTGATCGAGCGGCCGCTGATCGACTTCGAGCCCGGCCTGCACATGGATCGCTGGCTCAATCTGTGGAAGCGCGCGCGGGCCAGTGAAGAAGGGCCGCTGAGCTTCGAGACCAGTTGTCTGCGCGCCGACGGCACTGTCCTGCCGGCGGACGTCTCCCTGAGCTTCGTGCGTTTTCGCGACAGTGAATATCTGGTGGTCTACCTCACCGATGTCACCGACCGCCGCCGCGCACTGGCCGCTTTGCAGGAGAGTGAAGCGCGCCTGCAAGGCATCGCCGCGAACGTGCCGGGTCTGGTGTTTCGTCTGGAACGGGCGCCGGTCACCGGGCAGATCGACTTTGCCTACATCAGCGAGGGCAGCGAAACGCTGGTGGGTTATGCGCCGGCGGCCATCGCGCATCGCGACATGGGCCTGCGCAGTCTGGTGCACCCCGACGACAAGGCCAGTTATCACCGCACTCAGGATCAGGCGCTGGACACCGACAGCGACTGGTCGTGGCAGGGCCGCATCGTCACACGCCAGGGCGAGCAGCGCTGGGCCGAGATCAAGGCGATCACCCGGCAACTGGAGGACGGCGCCTACGTCTGGGACGGCATCGTCTGGGACATCAGCGAAAGCAAACGTATCGAGCTGGAACTGGCGGCCTCCCGCGAGCAGTTGCGTGAACTGTCGGCGCACCTGGAGAGCGTGCGCGAAGAAGAGAAGGCGCGCATCGCCCGGGAAGTTCATGATGAGCTGGGGCAGATGCTCACCGTACTGAAACTGGAGACATCGATGTGCGAACTGGCCTACGCGCAACTTGATCCGGGTCTGAACGAGCGGCTCAACAGCATGAAGCGCCTGATCGCACAACTATTTCAGCTGGTGCGCGATGTGGCGACGGCGTTGCGCCCGCCGATCCTCGATGCCGGGATTGCCTCGGCGATCGAGTGGCAGGCGCGACGCTTCGAGGCGCGCACGCAGATTCCGTGTCTGGTGCAGGTGCCGGACAACCTGCCGGCGCTCAGCGATGCCAAAGCGGTAGGGCTGTTCCGGATTTTGCAGGAGGCGCTGACCAACGTGATGCGCCATGCCCAGGCGCATACGGTGGAATTGACCCTGGCATTGGATGACGATGAATTGTGTCTGACCGTCAGCGATGACGGCGTAGGATTTGTCGCCGCTGAAGGTCGGCCGACTTCGTTTGGTCTGGTCGGCATGCGTGAGCGGGTGCTGATCATGGGCGGCCGGCTGGAGCTGGTGAGTGAGCCGGGGGAGGGCACCAGTCTTCAAGTATGGGTGCCGGTGAGTGAGGTCTGAAGGTTTGTGTTGTGAGTGCTGACGCCTTCGCGAGCAGGCTCGCTCCCACCGGGGAGAATGCATTCCAGGGTGGGAGCGAGCCCGCTCGCGAAATATTTTGGCTAAGGAGAAGAATGTGATCCGTGTACTGGTAGCCGAAGACCACACCATCGTCCGCGAGGGCATCAAGCAATTGATCGGCCTGGCCAAGGATCTGCAAGTGGTGGGGGAGGCGAGCAATGGTGAGCAACTGCTCGAAACCCTGCGCAACGTGCCTTGCGAAGTGGTGTTGCTGGACATCTCCATGCCCGGTGTCAACGGTCTGGAAGCGATCCCGCGCATCCGTGCGCTGAACAATCCGCCGGCGATCCTGGTGCTGTCGATGCACGACGAGGCGCAAATGGCCGCTCGCGCATTGAAGGTCGGCGCGGCCGGGTATGCGACCAAGGACAGCGATCCGGCGCTGCTGCTCACGGCGATCCGCAAGGTCGCGGCGGGTGGGCGCTACATTGATCCGGAACTGGCCGACCGCATGGTCTTCGAAGTCGGCCTGACCGATACCCGGCCGCTGCATTCGCTGCTGTCCGAACGCGAATTCTCGGTGTTCGAGCGCCTGGCCCAGGGCGCCAATGTCAACGACATCGCCCAGCAACTGGCCTTGAGCAGCAAGACCATCAGCACCCACAAGGCGCGGCTGATGCAAAAGCTCAACATCACCTCGCTGGCTGAACTGGTGAAATACGCTATGGAACACAAACTCCTCTGACCGTCACCGCCCTCATGTGGGAGCGAGCCTGCTCGCGAAAGCGGCGTAACAGTCAGCCATTCAGTTTGATGACCCACCGCATTCGCGAGCAGGCTCGCTCCCACAAGTTCCGAGTTGGCATATCCATTAGCGACAAGCGCTTTTGCCTTTGCTTGCGGCTTGCAGCTCACCGCTCGCCACTGCTTTATCCAATAGCGCCATCCTTGTAGGGCAATCCCTACCCCCAACCTTCCATTGCGCTTAAGCGATTCTCTCCTGCGCCCCGATTTGCGTGGCTGGCGCCAGCCACTAGGCTTGATGAACAAGCAGTCATCAACAACAAAGGTGCGGGTATGAGCCAGGTCGATACAAGCGCAGGGGCCAGTGATGTGCTGGTCAGCTTTCGTGGTGTGCAGAAGAGCTACGACGGCGAGAACCTGATCGTCAAAGACCTCAATCTGGACATTCGCAAAGGCGAATTTCTCACCCTGCTCGGGCCGTCCGGTTCCGGCAAGACCACCAGCCTGATGATGCTCGCCGGATTCGAAACGCCGACCGCCGGCGAGATTCTGCTGGCCGGGCGTTCGATCAACAACGTACCGCCGCACAAGCGTGACATCGGCATGGTGTTTCAGAACTACGCGCTGTTCCCGCACATGACCGTCGCCGAAAACCTCGCCTTCCCGTTGACCGTGCGTGGCCTGAACAAAAGCGACGTCAGCGAGCGGGTGAAGAAAGTCCTCAGCATGGTCCAGCTCGATGCCTTCGCTTCGCGCTACCCGGCACAGTTGTCCGGTGGTCAGCAGCAGCGTGTGGCGTTGGCCCGCGCCTTGGTGTTCGAACCGCAACTGGTGTTGATGGACGAACCGCTGGGCGCCCTCGACAAGCAGTTGCGTGAACATATGCAAATGGAGATCAAGCACCTGCACCAGCGGCTCGGCGTGACCGTGGTCTACGTGACCCACGATCAGGGCGAAGCGCTGACCATGTCCGACCGCGTTGCCGTGTTCCATCAAGGCGAGATCCAGCAGATCGCGCCGCCACGCACGCTCTATGAAGAGCCGAAGAACACTTTTGTCGCCAACTTCATCGGCGAGAACAACCGCCTCAACGGACGCCTGCTCAGCCACAGCGGCGAGCGTTGTGTGGTCGAGTTGGGCCGTGGCGAAAAGGTCGAGGCGCTGGCAGTCAACGTCGGCCAGACCGGCGAGCCGGTGACCCTGTCGATCCGTCCGGAGCGCGTCAGCCTCAATGGTTCGAGCGATCAATGTGTCAACCGCTTCTCAGGGAGGGTGGCGGAATTCATCTATCTGGGCGACCACGTCCGGGTGCGCCTGGAAGTCTGCGGCAAGACCGACTTCTTCGTGAAACAGCCGATTGCCGAGCTTGATCCCGCGCTCGCTGTCGGTGACGTGGTACCGCTTGGCTGGCAGGTCGAGCACGTTCGTGCGCTCGATCCGCTTTCAGAGGCGCACTAAGCGCCCCGGCAATACCAACACCAACCCTGCACGTGGAGAGAACAATAAATGTTGAGATCCCTGAAGTTCACCGCCCTGACTCTGGGCCTGATGGGTGCGACCGGCGCGATGGCTGCCGGCCCGGACTTGACCGTGGTGTCGTTTGGCGGGGCGAACAAGGCGGCGCAAGTCAAAGCCTTCTATGCACCGTGGGAAGCGGCGGGCAACGGCAAGATCGTTGCCGGCGAATACAACGGCGAAATGGCCAAGGTCAAAGCCATGGTCGACACCAAGAGCGTGTCGTGGGACCTGGTTGAGGTTGAATCGCCAGAGCTGTCCCGTGGTTGCGACGAAGACATGTTCGAGCAACTCGACCCGGCGCTGTTCGGCAAGAGCGAAGACTACGTCAAGGGCGCCATTCAGCCGTGTGGCGTGGGCTTTTTCGTTTGGTCGACCGTATTGGCTTACAACGCTGACAAGCTGAAAACTGCACCGACCAGCTGGGCGGATTTCTGGGACACGAAGAAATTCCCCGGCAAGCGTGGCCTGCGCAAAGGTGCCAAGTACACCCTCGAATTCGCCCTGATGGCCGATGGTGTGGCGCCGAAAGACGTCTACAAGGAACTGGCGAGCAAGGGCGGTCAGGATCGCGCCTTCAAAAAGCTTGATGAGCTGAAACCAAGCATTCAGTGGTGGGAAGCCGGCGCACAACCGCCGCAGTACCTCGCTTCCGGTGACGTGGTCATGAGCTCGGCCTACAACGGTCGCATCGCGGCGGTGCAGAAAGAGTCCAACCTGAAAGTGGTGTGGAACGGCGGCATCTACGACTTCGACGCCTGGGCCATCCCGAAAGGTCTGGACGCCAAGCGCGCGGAAGCGGCAAAAAAATTCATCGCTTTCTCGGTGCAGCCGCAGCAGCAGAAGACCTACTCGGAAAACATCGCTTACGGCCCGGCCAATACCCAAGCCGTACCGCTGCTGGCCAAGGATGTTCTGAAAGACATGCCGACCACCCCGGAAAACATCGCCAACCAGGTGCAGATCGACGTCAGCTTCTGGGCTGACAACGGCGAACAACTGGAGCAGCGCTTCAATTCCTGGGCGGCGAAATAACCGAGGGCTCGCCCTCCTGTGGGAGCGAGCCTGCTCGCGAAAGCGGTAGATCAGCCAGCATAAATGTTGAATGTGCTGGCCTCTTCGCGAGCAGGCTCGCTCCCACAGGTTGCTGTGGTTCAACACAACAGCGGTGGTTCGCCACCTCTGTAACGATCAAAGATTTGCGGAGTACGTCATGGCCATCGCCGTTCCCCTGAACGAGGGCGCCAGCCCCACCTTGAAGCAGAAGCTCAAGCACGCCGAGCGGGTCAACCGCTGGAAGGCCCAGGCGCTGATTGCGCCGCTGGTGCTGTTTCTGCTGCTGGTGTTTCTGGTGCCGATCGTGGCGCTGCTCTATAAAAGCGTCGGCAACCCGGAAGTGGTTGGCGGCATGCCGCGCACTGTCACTGCCATCGCGGGTTGGGACGGCCGTGGTCTGCCCGCCGAGCCGGTGTACAAGGCGGCCAGCGAAGACCTCGCCGAAGCCCGCAAAAACCAGACGCTGGGCGATCTGTCCAAGCGCTTGAACATGGAGTTGGCCGGCTATCGCAGCCTGCTGACCAAAACCGCCCGGGCGCTGCCGTTTGCCAGCGAACCGGCCTCCTATAAAGAAGCCCTGGAAGCGCTCGACGAGCGTTGGGGCGACCCGGCCTACTGGCAAGCGGTGAAACGCAACACCAGCAGTATCACTCCTTATTACCTGCTGGCGGCAGTCGATCACCGCATCGACGACCTCGGCGAACTGGCCCCGGCCACCCCGGATCAGGCGATCTACCTCGACATCTTCGCCCGTACCTTCTGGATGGGCCTGGTCATCACCGTGATCTGCCTGTTGCTCGCCTACCCACTGGCCTACCTGCTGGCGAACCTGCCTTCGCGGCAGAGCAACCTGCTGATGATTCTGGTGCTGCTGCCGTTCTGGACCTCGATTCTGGTGCGGGTCGCGGCGTGGATCGTGCTGCTGCAATCCGGCGGCCTGATCAACAGCGCGCTGCTGGCCATGGGCATCATCGATAAACCGCTGGAACTGGTGTTCAACCGCACCGGCGTGTACATCTCGATGGTGCACATCCTCCTGCCGTTCATGATTCTGCCGATCTACAGCGTGATGAAAGGCATCTCGCCAACCTACATGCGTGCGGCGATTTCCCTCGGCTGTCATCCGTTCGCCAGTTTCTGGCGCGTGTACTTCCCGCAGACCTATGCCGGTGTCGGCGCCGGCTGCCTGTTGGTGTTCATCCTCGCCATCGGCTACTACATCACCCCGGCGCTGCTCGGCAGCCCGAACGACCAAATGGTCAGCTACTTCGTCGCTTTCTACACCAACACCAGCATCAACTGGGGCATGGCCACTGCGCTCGGCGGCCTGCTGTTGCTGGCGACCGTGGTGCTTTATCTGATCTACAGCTGGCTGGTCGGCGCCAGTCGCCTGCGCCTGAGCTAAGGGGAATTTGCGATGCTGAGTCCTTACATGTCGCCCATCGAACGGGTGTGGTTCTACAGCCTGCGGATCCTCTGCGGCCTGATCCTGTTGTTCCTGATCCTGCCGGTGCTGGTGATCGTGCCGCTGTCGTTCAACTCGGGAAGTTTCCTGGTCTATCCGCTGCAGGGTTTCTCGCTGCAGTGGTACCACGACTTCTTTGCTTCGGCGGAATGGATGCGTGCGCTGAAGAACAGCATCATCGTCGCCCCGGCCGCGACCGTGCTGGCGATGATCTTCGGCACCCTGGCGGCGATCGGCCTGACCCGCGGCGACTTCCCCGGCAAGTCGCTGGTGATGGCGCTGGTGATTTCGCCGATGGTGGTGCCGGTGGTGATTATCGGCGTGGCGAGTTATCTGTTCTTCGCACCGCTGGGGCTGGGCAACAGCTTCTTCTCACTGATCGTGGTGCATGCGGTGCTGGGTGTGCCGTTTGTGATCATCACCGTGTCGGCGACGTTGCAGGGCTTCAATCACAATCTGGTACGCGCAGCGGCCAGCCTGGGCGCTTCACCGCTGACGGCGTTCCGCCGGGTGACCTTGCCGCTGATCGCGCCCGGAGTGATTTCCGGAGCGCTGTTTGCCTTTGCGACGTCGTTTGACGAGGTGGTGGTGACGCTGTTTCTCGCTGGGCCCGAGCAGGCGACATTGCCTCGGCAGATGTTCAGCGGGATTCGCGAGAACCTCAGCCCGACGATTGCGGCGGCGGCGACGTTGCTGATTGCCTTCTCCGTCGTTCTGTTGCTGACGCTGGAATGGCTGCGGGGGCGTAGCGAGAAACTGCGTACGGCTCACGTTTAAAGGCCAGATCAAAAGCTTACCCCCTCACCCCAGCCCTCTCCCCCAGGGGGGCGAGGGGGAAAGGGAGCAGATCGTTGTGGTTTTCAAGGCCTGAGTTCGACTCGGTAATTCAGGTCGGTGTATTGCGAGAGTACACCTCGGTCAGTCCCCTCTCCCTCTGGGAGAGGGCTAGGGTGAGGGGCTCTTGCTCTTACCCTCAATGCGTCATTCACCACCTGAATAGCAGACAACCCCAAATCTCAAGCTAATCTTGTGCCCAGCTCCCACATCTATAAGAGGCTGCGCACCATGAGTCTGTCCCAGTTCAAAATCGCTCACAAACTGATCACTGGCGCCGCAGCCATCGAGCAACTGGCGGCGGAGCTCACGCGTCTTGATGTCGACAACCCGCTGATCGTCACTGACGCGGCGCTGGTCAAATCCGGCACTGTCGAGCTGGCACTGGTGCAACTGGGCGGGCGCGAATACGAGATTTTCGATCGGGTGCTGCCCGACCCGGAAATCGCCATCGTCGAAGACTGCATGCGCGCCTACCGTGAGGGCGGGCATGACGGTTTGATCGGCCTCGGCGGTGGCAGCGCCATCGACATCGCCAAGAGCGTCGCCGCCTACGCCGGTTATCACGGCGCGCTGGAAGACCTGTTCGGCGTCGATCAGGTGCCGCGCAAGGGCCCGCCGCTGATCGCCATCCCGACCACCGCCGGCACCGGCTCGGAAGTCACCAACGTGGCGATCCTTTCGGACAAGGTTGCGCAGTTGAAGAAAGGCATCGTCAGCGACTATCTGTTGCCGGACGTGGCGCTGGTCAGTCCGCAAATGACCCTGACCTGTCCGCGCAGCGTCACCGCCGCCAGTGGTGTCGATGCGCTGGTGCACGCCATCGAATCCTACCTGTCAGTGAACGCCTCGCCGATCACCGACTCCCTCGCCATCGGCGCAATCAAGCTGATCGCCAAGGCTCTGCCCAAGGCCTACGCCAACGGCGCCAACCTGCAAGCGCGCGAAGACATGGCCACCGCCAGCCTGATGGCCGGCATGGCGTTCGGTAACGCCGGGGTCGGCGCGGTGCATGCGCTGGCGTATCCGCTGGGCGGGCGTTTCAACATTGCCCACGGTGTCAGCAACGCCTTGCTGCTGCCCTATGTGATGACCTGGAACAAGATGGCCTGCATCGAACGCATGCAGGATATTGCCGAAGCCATGGGCGTGAAGACCGCTCATCTGAGTGCCAGCGAAGCGGCGGACAAAGCCGTGCAGGCCATGAGCGACTTGTGCGCGGCGGTGGAAATTCCAGCCGGGCTGCGCAGTTTCGGTGTGCCGGAAGAAGCGATCCCGGCCATGGCCGTGGAGGCCGCCGGCATCGAGCGCCTGATGCGCAACAACCCACGCAAACTCAGCGCCGCCGACATCGAGAAAATCTACCGCGCGGCCTACTGAGGCGGAGATGCCGAGGGCTCATGGCACAACCCAATCATCGCGGTCCCGGTGCGCGCGTGGAAACTTGAGGTATACAATGCGCGCCATCGTGATTTAGCTCAGCACAGGTGCGTCATGCAGCCCTTCGTAATTGCTCCGTCGATCCTCTCCGCCGACTTCGCCCGCCTCGGCGAGGAAGTGGACAACGTCCTCGCCGCCGGCGCCGACTTCGTCCATTTCGACGTCATGGACAACCACTACGTGCCGAACCTGACGATCGGCCCGATGGTCTGCGCGGCGCTGCGCAAGTACGGCGTCACCGCGCCGATCGACGCGCACCTGATGGTCAGCCCGGTGGACCGCATCGTCGGCGACTTCATCGAAGCCGGCGCGACCTACATCACCTTCCATCCGGAAGCCACTTTGCACGTCGATCGCTCGCTGCAGCTGATCCGTGAAGGCGGTTGCAAATCCGGCCTGGTGTTCAACCCCGCGACTCCGCTGGACGTGCTCAAGTACGTGATCGACAAGGTCGACATGGTCCTGCTGATGAGCGTCAACCCGGGCTTCGGCGGGCAGAAGTTCATTCCCGGCACCCTCGACAAACTGCGAGAGGCGCGGGCGATCATCGACGCTTCGGGGCGCGATATCCGCCTGGAGATCGACGGCGGCGTCAACGTCAACAACATCCGCGAAATCGCCGCCGCTGGCGCTGACACCTTTGTCGCCGGCTCGGCCATTTTCAACGCGCCGAACTATCAGGAAGTCATCGACAAGATGCGTTCCGAACTGGCACTGGCGCGCCCATGAGCGGTTTTGAGCAGTTGTTCCCGGGGCAACTGCCACGGTTGGTGATGTTCGATCTGGATGGCACGCTGATCGATTCGGTTCCCGATCTGGCAGCGGCGGTGGACACCATGCTGCTCTCCCTCGGCCGTCCGCCGGCGGGTATCGAAGCGGTACGCGAATGGGTCGGCAATGGCGCGCCAGTGCTGGTGCGTCGGGCCTTGGCGGGTGGCATCGATCACTCGGCAGTGGACGACGCTGAAGCCGATCGCGCACTGGAGATTTTCATGGAGGCGTACGGCGCCAGCCATGAGCTGACCGTGGTCTATCCCGGTGTGCGCGACACGCTCAAGTGGCTGCACAAGCAAGGCGTGGCCATGGCGCTGATCACCAACAAGCCCGAGCGCTTCGTCGCGCCGCTGCTCGATCAGATGAAGATCGGCCGCTACTTCAAGTGGATCATCGGCGGCGATACCCTGCCGCAGAAGAAACCTGACCCGGCGGCGCTGTTTTTCGTGATGAAAATGGCCAACATTCCGGCCTCGCAATCGTTGTTCGTCGGCGACTCGCGCAGCGATGTGCAGGCGGCGAAAGCGGCTGGGGTCAAGTGCGTGGCGCTGAGCTACGGCTACAACCATGGCCGGCCGATTGCCGAGGAATCCCCGGCTCTGGTGATCGACGATTTGCGCAAACTAATTCCCGGTTGCCTGGATCTGGCCGGTGGGATAACGTTGCCCGACGCTGTCCAACCCCCTTCTGGAAACGCCATCGTGGTGGTCACCCGCAAACTCTGGATGAAAGTCATCAAGGCCCTGGCCCGTTGGCGTTGGCGCGCCTGACTGATTCTGGCCGGCCCTGCCGGCGCGTTTGCATACCTGACTGATTGCACCTCACACCACGAGGCACCTTATGAATCGCGAAGAATTCCTGCGTCTGGCCGCTGACGGCTATAACCGCATCCCGCTGGCCTGCGAAACCCTGGCCGACTTCGACACGCCGCTGTCGATCTACCTGAAACTGGCCGACCAGCCCAACTCCTACCTGCTCGAATCGGTGCAGGGCGGCGAGAAGTGGGGCCGTTATTCGATCATCGGCCTGCCGTGCCGCACCGTGCTGCGGGTGCACGACCATCACGTCAGCATCAGCGTTGATGGCGTCGAGACTGAAAGCCACGACGTCGAAGATCCGCTGGCCTTCGTCGAAACCTTCAAGGCGCGCTACAACGTGCCGACCATCGCCGGTCTGCCACGTTTCAACGGTGGCCTGGTCGGTTACTTCGGTTACGACTGCGTGCGCTATGTGGAGAAGCGTCTGGGCAAGTGCTCGAACCCTGATCCGCTGGGCGTGCCGGACATTCTGCTGATGGTTTCCGACGCCGTCGTGGTGTTCGACAACCTGGCCGGCAAAATGCACGCGATTGTCCTTGCCGACCCGGCCCAGGCTGATGCCTTCGAGCAAGGCCAAGCGCGGTTGCAGGAACTGCTCGAGCAACTGCGCCAGCCGATCACCCCGCGTCGTGGCCTGGATTTCAGCAAACAGCAATCCGCTGATCCGGTGTTCCGTTCGAGCTTCACTCAGGACGATTACGAAAAAGCCGTCGACACCATCAAGGAATACATCCTTGCCGGCGACTGCATGCAGGTGGTGCCGTCGCAGCGCATGTCGATCGACTTCAAGGCTGCGCCGATCGATCTGTACCGCGCGCTGCGTTGCTTCAACCCGACGCCGTATATGTACTTCTTCAACTTCGGCGATTTCCACGTCGTCGGCAGTTCACCGGAAGTGTTGGTGCGCGTTGAAGACAACCTGATCACCGTGCGCCCGATCGCCGGCACGCGCCCACGCGGCGCGACCGAAGAGGCCGATGTGGCGCTGGAGCAGGATCTGCTCTCGGATGACAAGGAGATCGCCGAGCATCTCATGCTGATCGATCTGGGCCGCAACGATACCGGGCGCGTCTCGGAAATCGGTTCGGTGAAGCTCACCGAGAAAATGGTCATCGAGCGTTATTCCAACGTCATGCACATCGTCTCCAACGTCACCGGCCAGTTGAAGTCGGGCCTGACCGCGATGGACGCGCTGCGGGCGATTCTGCCGGCGGGGACTTTGTCCGGCGCGCCGAAGATTCGCGCGATGGAAATCATCGACGAACTCGAGCCGGTCAAGCGTGGCGTATATGGCGGCGCGGTCGGTTACTTTGCCTGGAACGGCAACATGGACACCGCCATTGCCATCCGTACGGCGGTGATCAAGAACGGCGAACTGCACGTGCAGGCCGGCGGCGGCATCGTCGCCGACTCGGTACCGGCGCTGGAATGGGAAGAAACCCTGAACAAACGCCGCGCGATGTTCCGCGCCGTGGCCCTGGCCGAGCAGACCCCGGAAATTTGAGCCACGCAATTTCCCATGTGGGAGCGAGCCTGCTCGCGAAGAGGTGTGTCAGTCACCGTTGATATTGACTGACCCAGCGCTTTCGCGAGCAGGCTCGCTCCCACATTGGGTTTTGTGTTGAGGCATAAAAAAGCGGCGCCTGTCAGGGCGCCGCTTTTTTTGCATCCGTCACTCAGAAATCCAGCACAACCCCGACATTCAGTCCCTGCTGTTTGAAGTCATCATCCTTGCGGAAGGTATAACCGCCACGCAGCGCCAGATCCGCCGTCAGCTTGTGACTGACCCCCAGGCTCAAGCGGTTCAGGTGACTTGCCGGTGTATAGCCTTCAAGGGTGAAGTCATTCGCCGGCAGGGTGTTAAGGGCGATGTTGACCTTCTGCACGTCATCTTCGTACTCACGCTCGTGGGCGTATTCGCCGTACACCTGGGTTTGCGCGGTGAAGTTGTACTTGCCCTGAATGCCCAGGCCCAGGCGTTTCGAATCGCGACTCTGGTCATCGAAGGTCAGCGCCGTGGCGCGGTTGCTCTTCTCCGAGTAACCATCGACATCGACACTGGCGTAATCGGCGCTGACAAACGGCGACAGATGCCATTGGCTGCCCGGTTGGGCAATGTCATAGCCAAGGCGGGTGCTGAACGCCCACAGGCTGCCATCGGTATCGCCTTTCTCCGCACCCTCGCTGGCGCCGAGGTCGAACTTGCGCTTGAGGTTGTCGTAGTCGAGTTTGCCACCGGTCAGCGCGGCGTCGGCCCACCAGCGGTTCTGCTGGAACTGGGCGAACGCGGTGGCCATGTAGCTGTTGAGTTTGTAGTCGGAATCGTTGTGCCCGGCCTCGAGATTCTGCCGATACAAACCGGCCGCCACCCCCACGCGCCAGGCTTCGTTCAAGCGATAGCTGCCGCCGAGGTTGAGGTTGTAACCGCTGCCATCGGCGCTGGCGGCGCTGCTTTGGCTGTCGACATCCAGATGCTGTCCGCCGGCCGAGACGATGGCGCGCCATTGGCCGACCGCTTGCCAGTTTTCCCAATCCGCCTGCCACTGGTTACGCAATTCATCCTGATGAGCACGGACGGTGCCGTGGGCCATTTCCGGCAGCAGGCTCAATTCCCACGGTGCTGCCAGGAGGGAGTAAGCGTAATCGGCGATCAGTTTCTGCCCGGATTCGGTCGGGTGTACGCCATCGTTGTAGATCAGTTTGGTCGGGTCCGGCGTGGCGCTGTTGATGCCATAGCGGGCGTTTTCCGGGCAGCCGCTGCCACTGAAGCAGGTCGCGGTGAGGTTCTGATCGGTGGCCAGACCGAAGCGTCCCGGGTCGGCGAAGACTTCCGAGAGCAGCACCGGAATGTTCAGCGGAATGACTTCGGCGTTGATGCCCTGCAGGCGCGTCACCAACTGACTGTTGAACTGATTGGCGAGGGTGCTGCTGAACGCTTGCAGCGGCGTGCCATTGAGCGCCGGGGTCAGGCCCACGTCGGGCAGCAGCCAGACCATCACGTATTTGGCGCCGGCGGTCTGCAGGGTCTGCACGCTGTCGGCCAGTCGATCGGCTGCGGCGTTGGCCTGGGGCAGACTGAGAATGCGGCCCTGGAGGAAATCGTTGCCGCCACCGGAAATGTAATACAGCGCATTCGGGTCGGCGCGAAAGCCGTTCGACGGCAGGTAACCGGCGCGGGTGCGTTCGCCGGTGGCCGATTGGGTGGTGATCGAATCGAGAATCTGGTCAGTGCGATAGCCGCCGACCGCCCAGTTGTTGCCGTCGGGCTGGCCGTTTTCCGCGCGCACCGCGGAGCTGGACGAGGCAGTCTGGTCGGGGGAAAAGCCCAGGCGACCGCCAAGCAACTGTGTGGAATTCAATGAATAAACTTCGCCGCTGCCATCCCGATATACCGGCCCGGTACGGTTGGTATAACGCTCGGTGGAGCCCGCCGGGCCGCCCGAGTCGGCGAAGGTGCCGGCGTCGTTGAGGCTGTCGCCGAAGACGATGAAACTCGAATAAGGATTGGGCGCTGCATTGGCCTGAGCGCAGGCCATTGCGAGCAAGCAGCTGGCCAGCGGTACAAACAACGTCTGTCTGATCATGGGCAAGTCCGTTTATTTATTGTTGTAGGTGAACGAAACGACAGTACCAAAAACGTTCGGCGTTTTGCCATCGGTCGCGAATCCTTCTGCCGTTTTATAAGCCGCAGGCCCCGCCATATTGCACGCTCCGCCCAGCTAAGTTACTGTGCCGGAACGTATGAACGAGACCTTCCCCGTGTTGATCACCAGCAAACTTCTGGATCAAGTCATCAAGGCACACGCCCGCTGGCGTTGGCGCGCCTGAATCTTCTCTGCCGGCTCCGCCGGATCTGTATCGCTTTGCCTTCCTTGTCTGTTTGAAATGCCGCTGTGCTGGCGCCCTCTGCGCGTCCGACATCGCGCAGCGCCCTGCGGGCAAGTCATCTGAAGGCTGTCATCAAGTCAGAATTCAAGAGGTTCGAAACGCCATGTTGCTGATGATCGACAACTACGACTCCTTTACCTACAACGTTGTGCAATACCTCGGCGAGCTCGGTGCCGAGGTCAAAGTGGTGCGCAACGACGAACTGACCATCGCCGAAATCGAAGCGCTGAATCCCGAGCGCATCGTGGTTTCCCCCGGGCCGTGCACGCCCACTGAAGCGGGCGTTTCCATCGACGCGATCAAGCACTTCGCCGGCAAACTGCCGATCCTTGGCGTCTGCCTAGGCCACCAGTCCATCGGCCAGGCCTTCGGCGGTGATGTGGTGCGTGCCCGCCAGGTCATGCACGGTAAGACTAGCCCGGTATTCCACGAGGACAAGGGCGTGTTTGCCGGCCTCAATCACCCGCTGACCGTTACCCGCTATCACTCGCTGATCGTCAAGCACGAGAGCCTGCCCGATTGCCTGGAGCTGACCGCGTGGACCCAGCACGACGACGGCTCGGTCGACGAGATCATGGGCCTGCGTCACAAGACCCTGAACATCGAGGGTGTACAGTTCCACCCCGAGTCGATCCTCACCGAGCAGGGTCATGAACTGTTTGCCAATTTCCTCAAACAAACCGGCGGCACGCGCTAAGGACTTCCCATGAATATCAAGACAGCCCTGAGCCGTATCGTCGATCACCTCGACCTCAGCACCGATGAAATGCGCGATGTGATGCGCGAAATCATGACCGGCCAGTGCAGCGAAGCGCAGATCGGCGCGTTCATGATGGCCATGCGCATGAAGAGCGAGAGCATCGACGAAATTGTCGGCGCCGTGTCGGTGATGCGTGAGCTGGCCGATCAGGTCGAGCTGAAAACCCTCGACGGCGTGGTCGATGTGGTCGGCACCGGCGGTGACGGTGCGAACATCTTCAACGTCTCGACCGCCTCTTCCTTTGTTGTCGCCGCAGCCGGTTGCACCGTGGCCAAGCACGGCAACCGCGCAGTCTCCGGCAAGAGCGGCAGCGCCGACCTGCTGGAAGCGGCCGGCATCTACCTGAACCTGACTCCAGTGCAAGTTGCGCGCTGCATCGACAACGTCGGCATCGGTTTCATGTTCGCCCAGACCCATCACAAAGCGATGAAGTACGCCGCCGGCCCGCGCCGCGAACTCGGCCTGCGCACGCTGTTCAACATGCTCGGCCCGCTTACGAATCCGGCCGGTGTGAAACATCAGGTAGTTGGCGTATTCACCCAAGCGCTGTGCCGGCCATTGGCCGAAGTCTTGCAGCGCCTCGGCAGCAAACACGTGCTGGTGGTGCATTCGAAGGACGGTCTGGATGAATTCAGCCTCGCCGCGCCGACCTTCGTCGCCGAACTTAAGAACAACGAAATCACTGAATATTGGGTCGAACCGGAAGACCTCGGCATGAAGAGCCAGAGCCTGCACGGCCTGTCGGTCGAAGGCCCGGAAGCGTCGCTGGCGCTGATCCGCGATGCCCTCGGCAAGCGAAAAACCGAAAACGGCCAGAAAGCGGCCGAGATGATTGTGCTCAATGCCGGTGCGGCGCTGTACGCCGCCGACCTGGCAAGCAGTCTGAAACAAGGTGTGGAGCTGGCGCATGACGCGCTGCACACCGGCCTCGCTCGGGAAAAACTCGAGGAGCTGGGTGCCTTTACCGCGGTATTCAAAGTGGAGAATGAGGGATGAGTGTACCGACGGTTCTGGAAAACATTCTGGCGCGCAAGGTTGAGGAAGTCGCCGAGCGCCGCGCTCGGGTCAGCCTGAGCGAGCTGGAAGGTCTGGCCAAGGCGGCCGATGCACCCCGTGGTTTCGCCCAGGCATTGCTGGCGCAAGCGAAGAAGAAACAACCGGCCGTGATTGCCGAAATCAAGAAGGCTTCGCCAAGCAAAGGCGTGATCCGCGAAGACTTCGTACCGGCGGACATCGCCAAGAGCTACGAGAAGGGCGGGGCGACCTGTCTGTCGGTGCTGACCGATATCGACTACTTCCAGGGCGCCGATGCGTACCTGCAACAGGCGCGCGCTGCGTGCAAGCTGCCGGTGATCCGCAAGGACTTCATGATCGATCCGTACCAGATCGTTGAAGCCCGCGCGCTTGGCGCCGATTGCGTGTTGTTGATCGTTTCCGCACTCGATGACGTGAAAATGGCCGAGCTGGCCGCCGTAGCCAAAGGCGTCGGTCTCGACGTATTGGTGGAAGTGCACGACGGTGACGAACTGGAGCGCGCGTTGAAATCCCTCGACACGCCGTTGGTCGGGGTCAACAACCGCAACCTGCATACTTTTGATGTCAGCCTGGAAACCACCCTCGACCTGTTGCCGCGCATCCCGCGCGATCGCCTGGTGATCACCGAAAGCGGCATCCTCAATCGGGCCGACGTCGAGCTGATGGAAATCAGCGACGTGTACTCGTTCCTGGTCGGCGAAGCGTTCATGCGTGCGGAAAATCCCGGCATTGAATTGCAGCGCTTGTTCTTCCCGGAGCGCGGCGGTCCAGTAGTAAGCGGTTCGACCCTCGACTGACCGAGTCGACCTCATTCGCGAGCAGGCTCGCTCCCACAGGTAAATGCATTCCAGTGTGGGAGCGAGCCTGCTCGCGAAGAGGCCCTGAATTCCGCTAAAGAGATTCAATCTGCCGGAGCCCCCATGTCGCTGCCAACTCCCTTGACCATCGAATCCGGCCTGCAAGCCGAACAGGACTTGTTGGCCTCGGTCTGCGCCGGCGACGCCGAATTCGGCCTGCTGTTCTGGCAACCCACCGACCGCGCGCTGGTCATGCCGCGCCGCCTCAACCGTCTCCCGCAATTCGACCACGCCTGCGCAGTCTCCGCTGCCGCCGGCTGGCCGGTGCTGCTGCGAGAAACCGGCGGCGAGCCGGTGCCGCAATCTGCTGCAACCATCAACATTGCTCTGGTCTATGCGCCGCCTCGCAGCGAGGGCGACTTGAACCGCATTGAAACCGGCTACCGCCGCCTGTGCGATCCGATCTGTCAGTTGCTGGATGAATTGGGTGGCACATCGTCTGTGGGGGAAATCGACGGTGCATTCTGCGATGGCCGCTTCAACGTCAATCTCGATGGTCGCAAGATGGTCGGCACCGCCCAGCGCTGGCGGCAGAGTCAGGGCGGACAACGTCCGGTGGGTCTGGTGCACGGGGCGATGCTGATGGATGACGAACGCGAGTCAATGGTCGCTGCGGTCAATCGCTTCAATGAAGCCTGCGGCCTGGAGCAGCGGGTGAGGGCGCAAAGCCACATCGCCTTGCATGAGAAATTCAACGCGCCACAAGCGTTGGCGCGTCTCGATGAGCTGTTTCGTTTGATGCTGGCGCAGATCTACAGCGCCTGATTGACAGGCTTAGCGTGTGCCGAAAACCACCATGGTCTTGCCCTTTACATCGACCAGATTGCGTTCTTCCAGATCCTTGAGCACGCGGCCGACCATCTCTCGCGAACAACCGACAATCCGGCCGATCTCCTGACGGGTGACTTTGATCTGCATGCCATCCGGGTGCGTCATGGCGTCCGGCTGTTTGCACAGTTCCAGCAGGCACCGAGCGACTCGACCGGTGACGTCGAAAAACGCCAGGTCGCCGACTTTGCGCGTGGTGTTGCGCAGGCGTTGTGCGATTTGTCCGCTGAGCGCGTAGAGAATGTCTGGGTCCTGCTGCGACAGTTCGCGGAACTTGGCGTAACTGATTTCCGCGGTTTCGCATTCGACCTTGGCCCGCACCCAGGCGCTGCGCTCCTGTTCGTGGCCCGCTTGTTCGAACAGACCCAGTTCGCCGAAAAAATCCCCGGCGTTCAGATAGGCGATGATCATCTCGCGACCATCGTCGTCTTCGATGAGGATGGTGACCGAGCCCTTGATGATGAAGTACAGCGTGTCCGAGCGATCGCCGGCGCAGATGATATTGCTCTTGGCCGCATGACGACGGCGCTGGCAATGCATCAGTAGTTTGTCGATGTTCTTGATTTTGGGTGTGGGGGTAATAGCAACCATGGTTGTATCCCGAAAAGACTGCACGGTGATGTTTGAGTTTTTATGAGGCGCTGAAGGCGGTCGCTACAGGGCTGACGAATTGGCGCCAGCGAATTGGCGCCAGCTTACCAGACACTTCGTCGAAAATTCGAGAAATTACCTACAGCCAGAAAGCATCCGTCCTAGGACGTCGTTCCTGTCGGGGCAAAGCGCTGTGCTAAGCTGGCGACCCTTTTTTTACAGTGGAGTCTGGGCGATGAAGGCACGCATCCAATGGGCTGGCGAAGCCATGTTCCTCGGCGAATCCGGTAGCGGTCATGTCGTGGTGATGGACGGCCCGCCGGACGCCGGCGGCCGTAACCTCGGGGTTCGCCCGATGGAAATGCTTTTGCTGGGCGTCGGCGGCTGCAGCAACTTCGACGTGGTCAGCATCCTGAAGAAGTCGCGACAGGCCGTGGAAAGCTGCGAAGCCTTCCTCGACGCCGAGCGTGCGACTGAAGATCCCAAGGTTTTCACCAGGATCCACATGCATTTCGTGGTCAAGGGCCGGGGCCTGAAGGAAGCCCAGGTCAAGCGCGCCATCGAGCTGTCAGCCGAGAAGTATTGCTCGGCGTCGATCATGCTCGGCGCGGCTGGCGTGGCGATTACCCACGACTATGAAATCGTTGAACTCGGCTGAACCGACATTCAACTATCATAAAAGCAGTGCAGACTCTGGCGATCCCCCGCTGACGTCTGCATAATGCGCCACTTTTTTCAGGGCAGTGATCGGTCAGCCGACAGCTCATCCGCCTGAACAGATAACCAAAATCGCCATCGCGAAGAGGTGTTAACCGTCCTACGCAGGTGCGTCGTTCGCACTTGACGGGCATGCTTGATCACGCGGCCGCGCCGCATACATAGAGAGTTTTTAACGGTGAAAAGCAAACTCAAGCTCCACGGGTTCAATAACCTGACAAAGACCTTGAGCTTCAACATCTATGACATCTGCTACGCGGAAACCCCGCAAGACCAGCAGGCTTACGTCGAGTACATCAATCAAGAGTACAACGCGAAACGCCTGACGCAGATTCTCACAGAAGTTGTCGAGATCATTGGTGCCAACATCCTGAACATCGCCAGTCAGGACTATGAACCCCAGGGCGCCAGCGTCACGATTCTGATTTCGGAAGAGCCGGTGACCCCGACTGACAGCCAGATCGAAGAATCGCCGGGCCCGTTGCCCGAAATCATTCTGGCCCACCTCGACAAGAGCCACATCACGGTGCACACCTATCCGGAAATCCATCCGGACGACGGTATTGCAACGTTCCGTGTGGATATCGACGTGTCGACCTGTGGTGTCATTTCACCGCTCAAAGCGCTCAACTTCCTCATTCACCAGTTCGATTCGGACATCGTGACCGTGGATTATCGTGTGCGTGGCTTCACCCGTGACGTTGAAGGCAACAAGCACTTCATCGACCACGAGATCAACTCGATCCAGAACTACCTGTCCGAAGACACCCGCGACGCGTACCAGATGACCGACGTGAACGTGTATCAGGAAAACCTGTTCCACACCAAAATGCTGCTGAAGAACTTCGAACTGGACAACTACCTGTTCGGCGACGCCACCAGCAACCTCTCGCCTGAGCAACGTGCCCAGGTGACCGACCGTGTGAAACACGAAATGCTGGAAATCTTCTACGCGCGCAACATGCCGACCTAAGATTGCCGGACAAAAAAAGGCGACCTCGTGGTCGCCTTTTTCATGCCTCACACAAACCCCCTGTGGGAGCGAGCCTGCTCGCGAATAGGTCATCAGCATCGACCCAGATCTCAGATCCGATAAGTACTCTTGGTCATCACCTTCGCCAACAAACTCATGCCGAACTTCACCGGCGCCGGAAAACGAAACCCGCCCGCATCCAGCGCACTTTCCGCGTGATGTTCTTCGTCGATGCGCATCTGCTCAAGAATCGCCCGGGATTTCTCGTCCTCGGCCGGCAATTGCTCCAGATGCTCATTCAGGTGTTTGCACACCTGATGCTCGGTTGCTGCTACGAAACCCAGACTGACCTTGTCGCTGATCAGGCCGGCGACCGCGCCGATGCCGAAGGACATACCATAAAAGAGTGGATTCAACACGCTGGTGTGGCTGCCCAGTTGATGGATACGTTGCTCGCACCAGACCAGATGATCGATTTCTTCTTCAGCTGCGTGCTCCATGGCCTCGCGCACCTGCGGCAACCTGGCGGTCAGCGCCTGACCCTGATACAGCGCCTGAGCACAGACTTCGCCGGTATGGTTGATGCGCATCAGACCGGCGACGTGGCGGGTGTCTTCATCGCTCATTTGCGTATCCGGCTGCAGAATCGCTGGCGATGGACGGTACGGCTGGCCACTGAAGGGCAACAGCGTGCGCATCGCGGCATCGGCCTGCAGCAGCAGGCGGTCTATGGGCGAGTAGTGACGTTGGGTAGTCATGCTGACCTCCGGGAAGAATCTCGGCGGCCAGTTTAACCGAATCGGCCGGCGAGGGTTTGCGCTGGGTCACTTGCGGGGCGGTCAGGCTTTTTTGTGGGAGCGAGCCTGCTCGCGAAAGCGGATTATCGGATACTGAACTGTTGAATGTATCGACGCCTTCGCGAGCAGGCTCGCTCCCACGGTCGGATGCCGCCAATCAGCCCGGCGGCCAGTTCATCTGGCGCTGACCCAGCACGTGCATATGAATGTGATAGACAGTCTGCCCGCCAAGTTCATTGCAGTTCATCACCACGCGAAAGCCTTCTTCGCAACCCAGCTCCAGCGCCAGACGCTGTGCGGTGATCAGGATGTGCCCGGCCAGCGCCTTGTCGTCTTCGGTCAGGTCATTGAGCGTGCGCACCGGTTTCTTCGGGATTACCAGAAAGTGCACCGGAGCCTGTGGGGCGATGTCGTGGAAGGCCAGAACCTGGTCGTCCTCGTAAATGATCTTTGCCGGGATTTCCCGGTTGATGATCTTGGTGAACAGAGTATCCACTGCTGTTTCTCCGTTGAGTTGGGCTGAATCGAGTGTACCGCTTTGAAGTCGTCTTCCTAGCGGGGGCAGTAAGCTTTGTTGACCATGCCGACAATCGTCCGGTTAAGCCAGCGCGAACCCAGTCGCGGCAGGAACGCCAGCCAGCGGTTGCGTCGTCCCGGAATGATGATCGCGCGGTTTTTATCCAGCGCTCGCACGGCGTGCAGCGCCACTTCCTCCGGGCTCATCAGCGAATGGTTGCTTTCGATCTTTTCGCTGCTCATCTGTGCGGTACGGAAGAACGGTGTGCGTGTCGGGCCAGGGCACAGCACCGAGACTTTCACGCCGCTCTGTTTGAGTTCAACGCGCAAGGCTTCGGAAAAATGCAGCACATAGGCTTTGCTGGCGTAATAGGTGCTCATCCACGGGCCGGGGCTGTAAGCGGCCACCGAGGCGACATTCAGAATCTGCCCGCCACCCAGTAGCGCCATGCTGTTGCCCACCGCATGACACAGGCGGGTGAGGGCCAGTATGTTGACCTCGATGAGGTCCTGCTCGGTCATCCAGTCCTGCGCGAGAAACGGCCCGCACGTGCCGATGCCGGCGCAATTGACCAGCAAATCGATCTGCCGGTCGCCTTCTTCAAGCTCCAGCAAAAAGCCGGACAGACGCAACGGTTCACCGAGGTCGCAGGCGCGAAACAATACTTCGACATCGAAGCGCTGGGTCAGCTCGATGGCAATGCTTTCCAGCTGATCACGCTGTCGTGCCACCAGAATCAGGCTGCGGCCGCGCCTGGCCAGCGCTTCGGCCATGGCTAGGCCGATGCCGCTCGAGGCGCCAGTGATCAGAGCGTAACGGGTCATGCAGTTCTCCATCGCAACAGCTCCGCGCCGGCGACGCGGTTGTCACGGCGAGGAGCGCTGTTCATTCTTGCGCAGAGTCTACAGGGGCCTGCGCCGGTTCGGCTGCCTCGTCGGCGGAAATCGCTGGCGGTTCGACGACCTCGACCTCATCGGTGGTCACCGAACCACTGTCATAGCTGCTCTCCAGATTGCTTTCGTACTCCTCCTGCACAGCCGAGAACCCGCCGAGCAGACCGCCGGCAAAAATCAGCGCGAAGAACACAATCCACAATGAGCACAGCACTTTGACTGCTGTGCTGTTGGGCGGTGGCGGCGGGCCGTAGCGGTTGGCGCCGGTATTGCCGGGGACGACCATGATCACCAGTGGGAAGAAGCTGCCCACGAACGGCACCAGATTCAGCAACCACAGCCAGCCTGACCAGCCGATATCGTGCAGGCGCTGAACGCTGAACAGGATGCTGACGATCATGAAGCCGATGAACAGGAAGACCGCCAGAATGCCGCCGAGGATCAGGCCGGTGGTCGAGTCGCCGCTGACCAGGCCCAGTGCAATCAAGGCGAATACGCCGACGATGGGCAGGGTCACCAGACTCAAGACCATGGTCCACGCCAGAAAGCGCAGACGGCCGATCCGGCCTTCGACGCTGAACGGCTTGAGCGTGGCAAATGCTGGCAGGCTCTCGCCGACGTTCGCCCGCGGAGGGGCATAGGGTGAGTCCGGTTCGGCCACCGCTGCGGGGTTTTCGTGGACGTCCGCCAGATTCAGCTCGATGGCGGTTTCCGCTTCGATCCGCGCATCGATCCCGGTTTTGCTCAGCGCTTGCAGGTACGTCTGGGCATCGCTGTGGGACAAGTCACGCTTGAGTGCGACGGCGCGGCCACTGAACAGACGCTCGATGGCAGCCACATCGCTTTTGAACAGATCCGCCAGATTCAGTTTGGCGGTGGTGAGGTCGACGCCGGGCTGCAGCGCGCCGTCGAAGACGATCTTGTAACGGGGGTCGCTCATGGCCGAGGCATCCTTGTCGCGATTCGTTTGGCAGCCAGTCTCATCGGGACTGGCCAGATATATTGTTCAGCGCGGCCAGCGTTGTGGCAGCTGTGCAGCGCGCGTTTGGGCTTGACGATATTCCGCGTCCAGCCGCGCAATCAACTGGTCCACGCCTGGCAGATCGTCAATCTGGCCAACACCCTGGCCCGCCGACCACACGGTCTTCCAGGCTTTGGCCTCGTCGTTGATCGGCTTGAGTTTGTCGCCGAAGTTCACTTCGCCCTTGCCTTGCAGTGCAGCCATGTCGAAACCGGCCGCCTCCAGACTCTGACGCATGAAACTGGCCGGCACTCCCGACACCGCTGGAGTATGAATGATGTCCGCAGCCTTGGCTGTCAGCAGCATGTCTTTGTAGGCGTCAGGCGCATGACTTTCGGTGGTGCCGATAAATCGCGTACCGAAGTAGGCCAAATCCGCACCGAGCAACTGTGCAGCGAGAATCTCATGGCCGTGGTTCAAACATCCTGCAAGCAACAGCGTTTTATTGAAGAACTGACGAATCTCGGCGATCAGCGCAAACGGACTCCAGGTGCCGGCATGCCCGCCAGCGCCGGCCGCGACAGCAATCAGGCCGTCGACACCGGCTTCGGCGGCTTTCTCGGCATGGCGCCGCGTGGTCACGTCGTGGAATACCAGACCGCCATAGCTGTGCACAGCATCGACCAGTTCCTTCACCGCGCCGAGGCTGGTGATAACGATCGGCACCTTGTGCTCGACGCAGATGTCCAGATCTGCCTGCAGGCGCGGGTTGCTGTGGTGGACAATCAGGTTCACTGCGTAAGGGGCCGGATTATCCAGCGTCGCCAGGCCCGCCTCGATCTGTTCCAGCCAGGCTTTGAATCCGCTGCTCTCACGCTGGTTCAGCGCCGGAAAGCTGCCAACCACGCCATTGCGGCAGCAGGCGAGTACCAGCTCCGGATTGGAAATCAGAAACATCGGCGCCGCCACGACGGGCAGACGCAGGCGTTGTTCGAGCAGAGCGGGCAGCGACATTGAGAACACCCCGAAGATCTGTATTGATTGAAGTTAGAACGGCTTGACCACGACCAGAATTACGATAGCCAGCAATATCAGAACCGGCACTTCATTGAACCAGCGATAAAAGACATGGCTGCGGGTGTTTTCGCCACGGGCAAAGCGTTTTACCTGCGCGCCGCACATGTGGTGGTAGCCGATCAGCAATACGACCAGAGTCAGTTTTGCGTGAATCCAGCCGCCCTGGCTGAAGATTGACGGATTAAGGTAGATCAGCCAGCCACCGAAGATCAGCGTGGCGATCATCGCCGGGCCCATGATGCCGCGATACAGCTTGCGCTCCATGACGCTGAAGCGTTCTTTACTGATCGTGTCTGCGCTTTGCGCGTGGTAAACGAACAGGCGCGGCAAGTAGAACAGCCCGGCAAACCAGCAGACGACGCTGACAATGTGAAACGCTTTGAGCCATAGATAGAGCATTTTTGGTTATTCCCTCATTCACGGTAGCCAGATAGTAGAGGCTTGAGCGTCCGCACGTCACCTTGGCGGTTGTCGCAGGCGCGCGCGGCCCCTATTATCGACGGCTTTCCAGTGGTTCGTTGAGGGCAGGTTTATGGTCAAGGTCGGTATCGTCGGCGGCACGGGTTACACCGGTGTCGAACTGCTGCGTCTGTTGGCACAGCATCCGCAGGCAGAAGTGGTCGTCATCACTTCCCGATCCGAGGCCGGTCTGGCCGTGGCTGACATGTACCCGAACCTGCGCGGCCACTATGACGGCCTGGCGTTCAGCGTGCCGGACACCAAAACCCTCGGCGCTTGCGATGTGGTGTTCTTCGCCACGCCGCACGGTGTGGCTCACGCACTCGCAGGCGAACTGCTGGCAGCGGGGACCAAGGTCATTGATCTGTCGGCTGACTTCCGTCTGCAAGACGCTGATGAATGGGCCAAGTGGTACGGCCAGCCGCACGGCGCGCCAGAACTGCTGGACGAAGCTGTTTATGGACTGCCGGAAGTCAATCGCGAGCAGATCAGGAATGCGCGCCTGATCGCTGTGCCGGGTTGCTATCCAACCGCCACGCAGTTGGGTTTCCTGCCCTTGCTTGAAGCGGGTCTGGCCGACGCTTCGCGCCTGATCGCCGACTGCAAATCCGGCGTCAGCGGCGCCGGGCGGGGCGCGGCGGTAGGTTCTTTGTACTCCGAGACGTCGGAAAGCATGAAGGCCTATGCGGTAAAAGGTCATCGCCATTTGCCGGAAATTCGCCAGGGCCTGCGTCGGGCAGCGGGCAAAGATGTCGGCCTGACCTTCGTACCGCACCTGACGCCGATGATTCGCGGTATTCACTCCACGCTCTACGCGACCGTGGTCGATCGTTCGGTGGACCTGCAGGCGCTGTTTGAAAAGCGTTACGCCAACGAACCGTTCGTCGATGTAATGCCAGCCGGTAGCCACCCGGAAACTCGCAGCGTGCGCGGCGCCAACGTCTGCCGCATTGCTGTGCATCGTCCGCAGGATGGCGATCTTGTGGTGGTACTTTCGGTGATCGACAATCTGGTCAAGGGCGCCTCGGGCCAGGCGGTGCAGAACATGAACATCCTGTTCGGACTGGACGAGCGCTTCGGTCTGTCACACGCCGGCATGCTGCCTTAAAGTCAGCCACAACCTGTAAGCCGCAAGCTTGAAGCTCACCGCTTGAGGCTTGCAGCTGCCTTTCTAATAGTTGACCAATTTTCTAGGACAAGCGGATAATGCGCGTCATCACGCATTATGGCGGCGTAACGCCGGGAGATAGTCAGCATGAGCGTCGAATCCTTCACCCCCACGGCTTTGCAATTCACTCAAGGTGCTGCGCACAAGGTGAAGAGCCTGGTCGATGAAGAGGGGAATGATCGCTTGAAGCTGCGCGTATTCGTTACGGGCGGCGGTTGTTCAGGGTTTCAATACGGTTTCACCTTCGATGAAGACGTGGCCGATGACGACACCATCGTCGAGCGCGAAGGCGTGAGTCTGGTGGTCGATCCGATGAGCTTCCAGTACCTGGCCGGTGCCGAGGTGGATTATCAGGAAGGTCTGGAAGGTTCGCGCTTCGTGATCAAGAACCCGAATGCCACGACTACTTGTGGTTGCGGGTCTTCGTTCTCGATCTGATCGCACTTCACCGCACACAACAAAACGCCGCAGAGCCTTTCGGTTCTGCGGCGTTTTTGTGTCTGAAGCTTATGCCGGGTAGATAGCGCCGAGTACGCGCAGGCCGCGAGCACCAGTGACGCTTGGCCGGTTGGCGGCGATGCCTTCGAGGCAGCAATGAGCAAGCCAGGCGAAGGCCATCGCTTCCACCCAATCCGGATCAACGCCGTGAGACGCAGTACTGGCCACCCTGGTGTCTGGCAGCAGATCCGCCAGACGTTTCATCAGCGTGGCGTTGTGCGCGCCGCCGCCACAGACCAGCAGTTCCTGAGTGTCCGATTGAGCGCTTTGTAGCGACTCGACGATGGTCAGCGCCGTCAGTTCGAGTAGCGTGGCCTGAACGTCTTCGGCTGCGAAGCTCGGCAGGCGTGAAAGATGCTGTTCCAGCCAAGGCAGATTGAAGACTTCACGTCCCGTACTTTTCGGGCCTCTGGTGACGAAAAACGGGTCACTGAGCAGCGCTTTGAGCAGGGTTGGCTCAACCTTGCCGGTCGCGGCCCATTGACCGTTCCGGTCGTAGTTTTCGCCGCGTTGCCGGTGAATCCAGGCGTCCATCAGAACATTTCCCGGACCGCAGTCGAAACCGGCTACAGGTTTGTTCGGCTCAATCAGGCTGAGATTGCTGAATCCGCCTACATTCAAGACCGCCTCATTGCCGCTACGCTCTTCAAACAAAGCTTCGTGAAAGGCTGGCACCAGAGGCGCACCCTGGCCGCCGGCAGCGACATCGCGGCTGCGGAAATCACTGACGACGGTAATGCCGGTCAACTCAGTCAGCAGGGCTGGGTTACCGATCTGCACGGTGAAGCCGCGTGCCGGCTCATGGCGAATGGTCTGGCCGTGGCTGCCGATGGCGCGGATGGCATCGGATTTGAGCTGTTGTTGAGCGAGGAGGGCATGAATACCTGAGGCTGCGAGCTCGACCCAGTGGTGCTGGGCAATCGCCGAACGGGCGATCTCGTCGGGGCCGCTGGCGCACAGGCCAAGCAGCTCGGCGCGCAGGGAATCAGGCATTGGCAGGTAGTGGGTGGCGATCAGTTTGATCGCCGAGGTCTGCTCGATCAGGGCGATGTCCAGCCCGTCGAGACTGGTTCCGGACATCACACCGATATACAGGGCCATGGCTTAACGCTTGCTCGAAGCCAGCATGGTGGCCTTCTCTTGATCCATGCGCGCCATCAGTGGTTGGCTCTGCGCGAGGAAGCGCGCACGTTCGGACTTGGCGATCGGATCGGCCATCGGCAACTTCTGGCCCAGCGGATCGACGTGAACGCCGTTGACCTGGAATTCGTAATGCAAATGCGGACCGGTCGAGAGCCCTGTGGTGCCGATGTAGCCAATCACTTGACCCTGCTTGACGGTGCCGCCGGTTTTCACGCCTTTGGCGAAACCCTGCATGTGGCCGTACAGCGTGCGGTAGGTGTTGCCATGCTGAATGATCACGGTATTGCCGTAACCACCACGACGCCCGGCCAACAATACCTTGCCGTCACCGGCGGCCTTGATCGGCGTACCCCGTGGTGCTGCGTAGTCGACGCCTTTATGGGCGCGGATCTTGTTGAGAATCGGGTGCTTGCGGCCCATGGAGAACTTCGAGCTGATACGGGCGAAGTCAACCGGTGTGCGGATGAAGGCCTTGCGCATGCTATTGCCATCGGCGGTGTAATAGCTGCTGTTGCCTTGTTTGTTGGTGTAGCGCACGGCGGTGTAGGTCTTGCCGCGGTTGGTGAAGCGCGCGGACAGGATCGGGCCGGTGCCGACAGCCTTGCCGTTGATGACTTTCTGCTCGTAGATCACATCGAATTCGTCGCCCTGACGAATATCCTGCGCGAAATCGACGTCGTAGCCGAAGACGCTGGCCATATCCATCGTCAGGCTGTGAGAAAGCCCGGCGCGCGCAGCGGACTGCGACAGCGAACTGTTGATGACGCCGTGGACGTAGGCAGTGCGAACGGTTGGCTTGGCGGTGACCCGGTTGAACGAGTAACCCTTGTCGTTCCTGGTCAGGGTGATGGTTTCAACGTCGCTGACCTTGCTGTGCAGGCTGGTCAACTGGCCTTCCGGATTCAGTTCGAATTCGAGTTTCTGGCCGCGCTTGAGCTGGCTGAACTGTTTGGCCTGTTTGTCGCTTGCCAGTACTTCGTGCACAGAGGTTGCTGGCAGGCCGACCTTTTCAAACAGGGTAGACAGCGTATCGCCTTTGGAAACCACGACTTCACGGTGGCCAGGCTCTTTTGGTTTCTCGGCAGGCGCAACAGGCGCCGGCGCGGTTTCAGCGGTTTGCGCGGCGTTTTCGTCGCTGTTTTCGATTTGCGCGAACGGGGAAGCTGTCGGTTCGTTTGTGGCTTGAGCCGCGTCGACAGCGTCTTGATCTTGTGTCAGTTGTTCAGCGGGACTTTCCAGTTCAAGACTCAGAGTCGTCTTTTTGGCTTCGACATCGCTGGAGGGAAATACCAGCAGCGCCAGACTGAGAAGGGCGGCGATTCCACTTGCGGCGAGCAGGTGGGTCTTCGGGTAAAGCGGGGGCGCTTTAGACGGTTCTGTGGTCATAGGTAATTTTGACTTTGAAATAGATGAATTGGAAAAGATGAATGACATGATGAAGATGAAATAACTGTATAAAATATAACCAAATCATCTCTTAAGCAAGTCTACGGACCCAAGGTCCGTGGATTGGTGTCCGTGCGCCGGGCAAAACTTGTAATTGGTGCGCGTTCTTGTATGGTTGGTTCCCTTTGAATCTGAGCCTTGCGGGTCTGTTATGAAGTCGGTTGAAGAGCAGCTAGCGCTGATTAAACGTGGTGCGGAAGAACTATTGGTCGAGTCCGAGCTGGTCGAGAAGCTCAAACGCGGCCAACCGCTGCGTATCAAGGCTGGTTTCGATCCGACCGCTCCGGATCTGCATCTGGGTCATACCGTGCTTATTAATAAGCTGCGCCAGTTCCAGGAACTGGGGCATCAGGTGATCTTCCTTATAGGTGACTTCACCGGGATGATCGGTGACCCGAGCGGCAAGAGCGCTACGCGTCCACCGCTGACGCGTGAGCAGGTGCTGGAGAATGCCGAGACCTACAAGACTCAGGTTTTCAAGATTCTTGATCCGGCGAAAACCGAAGTTGCGTTCAACTCCACCTGGATGGACAAGATGGGTCCGGCGGATTTCATTCGTCTGACGTCGCAATACACCGTCGCCCGCATGCTCGAGCGCGATGACTTCGACAAGCGCTACACCACCAATCAGCCAATCGCTATTCACGAATTTCTCTATCCGCTGGTGCAGGGCTACGACTCGGTCGCACTGCGCGCGGATGTCGAACTGGGTGGTACCGATCAGAAATTCAATTTGCTGATGGGGCGTGAGCTGCAGCGTGGGTATGGCCAGGAGGCTCAGTGCATTCTGACCATGCCATTGCTGGAAGGTCTGGATGGCGTGAAGAAGATGTCCAAGTCGCTGGGCAACTACGTCGGTATCCAGGAAGCACCAGGTGTCATGTACAGCAAGCTGGTTTCTATTCCGGATGTGCTGATGTGGCGTTACTTCGAACTGCTCAGTTTCCGCTCGATGGACGAGATCAACGCATTCCGGGCTGATGTTGAAGCAGGCGCGAACCCGCGTGACATCAAGATCAAACTGGCTGAAGAGATCGTTGCGCGTTTCCATGGTGAAGAGGCGGCGGCAAATGCTCATCGTGGCGCTGGCAACCGCATGAAGGATGGCGAGCTTCCGGACGATTTGCCTGAGATCGAACTGGCTTCGGCTGAGGACATGCCGATCGCAGCTGTGCTTAATAAGGCTGGCTTGGTGAAGAACTCGGCTGCTGCGCGCGATCTGCTGGCGGCGGGCGGGGTGCGTGTTGATGGTGAGGTGGTTGATCGCTCCTTTATATATGTAGTGGGTGCGAATCATGTTTGCCAGGCTGGTAAGAAGGCTTTTGCGCGTATCACGCTGAAATCTGAATAAAGTTGGAATTAGGGGTTGACGGCAGATTCCAGAGGTCTATAATTCGCCCCG